>JBCCVZ010000008.1:0-359998 GCA_039194425.1 Acidobacteriota bacterium
ATTGATCTACAAGAAGCAAGATGGCGGCCATAGCAGTAGGTAGGGTAACTTCAAGTTATTAATGTGAAGTCAGTCTACATCCTGTGAAAAGAAAATATGGTTCAAATCGAAGGCAATGGTACTTCTTGGATGGCTGGTGGGCCTTGGTGTGGGTTTCCGCGGGCGTGGCGGGGCGCGCCGCGGCGCCGCGGAGCGCCGCCGGGCGGCTTCCTCGGCGGACGGCGCGCCGGGGTGCGTCAGCTCTTGTCGCTCTCGACGTACTCGGCGTCGATCACGTCCTCGTCGGCCGACGAGGCGCTTTCGCCACCTTCGGCACCGGCGGTGGGTCCACCCGCCGCCTGCGCCTGCTGGTACATCTGCTCGGCGAGCTTGTGCGATGCCTGCGTGAGTTTCTCACGCGCCGCCTCGAGCGCGGAGGCATCGTCCGAGTCGAGCACCTTCTTGGCCTCCTCGATCGCGCTGTCGAGCTCGCCGGCATCGGTGTCGGAGAGCTTGTCGCGGTTCTCCTTGAGCCCCTTCTCGGTGCTGTAGATCAGCATCTCGAGCTGGTTGCGCTCCTCGACCGCCTTGCGGCGCTCGGCGTCCTCGGAGGCGTGCGACTCCGCGTCGTGCACCATCTTCTCGATCTCGTCCTCGGACAGACCGCTCGACGCCTCGATGCGGATCGACTGCTCCTTGCCGGTGCCGAGATCCTTGGCGGAAACGTTGACGATGCCGTTGGCGTCGATGTCGAAGGCGACCTCGACCTGCGGCATGCCGCGCGGCGCCGGCGGGATGCCGACGAGGTGGAAGCGGCCGAGCGTCCGGTTGTCCTTGGCCATCTCGCGCTCACCCTGAACGACGTGCACCTCGACCGAGGTCTGATTGTCGGCGGCGGTCGAGAAGACCTCGCTCTTGCGTGTCGGGATCGTGGTGTTGCGCTCGATCAGGCGGGTGTTGACACCACCGAGCGTCTCGATGCCGAGCGACAGCGGCGTGACGTCGAGCAGCAGGACGTCGCTCACCTCACCGGCGAGCACACCACCCTGGATCGCGGCGCCGATCGCGACGACCTCGTCCGGGTTGACGCCGCGGTGCGGCTCTTTGCCGAAGAATTCCTCGACCTTGCGCTGGATGATCGGCATGCGCGTCTGGCCACCGACCAACACCACCTCGTCGATCTCCTTGGGCTCCATGCCGGCGTCCTTGAGCGCCTGGCGCATCGGGCCGAAAGACCGGTCGATCAGCTCCTCGACCAGCTGCTCGAGCTTCGAGCGCGTGAGCTTGACGTTGAGGTGCTTCGCACCGGACGAGTCGGCGGTGATGAAGGGCAGGTTGATCTCGGTCTCCTGCGCGCTCGAGAGGGCGATTTTCGCCTCCTCGGCCGCGGCCTTGAGACGCTGCAACGCCATCGCGTCCTGGCCGAGGTCGATGCCCTGCTCTTTCTTGAACTCGGCGAGCAGCCAGTTGATCACCGCCTGGTCGATGTTGTCGCCACCCAGGTGCGTGTCGCCGTTGGTCGCCTTCACTTCGACGACACCCTCACCGACCTCGAGAATCGAAATGTCGAACGTTCCACCGCCGAAGTCGTAGACGGCGATGCGCTGATCGGTCTTCTTGTCGAGACCGTAGGCCAGAGCCGCCGCGGTCGGCTCGTTGACCAGGCGCTTGACCTCGAGGCCGGCGATACGGCCGGCGTCCTTGGTCGCCTGGCGCTGCGAGTCGTTGAAGTAGGCCGGCACCGTGATCACCGCCTCGGTGACCTTCTCTCCGAGATGATCCTCGGCCGCCTGCTTCAGCTTCTGCAAAGTCATCGCCGAAATCTCGGGCGGCGAGAACTCTTTGTCACCCTCGATCTTGACGCGCACTCCGCCCTTCGGCGACTTCACCACTTCATACGGCACCATGGTGGTCTCTTCGCCGACTTCGTCGTGCCGCCGGCCCATGAAGCGCTTGATCGAGTACACGGTGTTGTGCGGGTTGGTGACCGCCTGACGCTTGGCGACCTGGCCCACCAGGCGCTCGCCGCTCTGCGCGAAGCCGACGACGGACGGTGTGGTCCGCGATCCTTCCGAGTTCGGGATCACTTTCGGCTCGCTGCCTTCCATGACCGCGACGACGCTGTTGGTCGTTCCCAGGTCGATACCGATGATTTTGCCCATGAGGGTCTCCTCCTGCTGGTGCATGGCCGCGTCGGTCGACAGTCGATCGGGCCGCGGTCCGTGTCTGATGTGTCGATGTCTGTGATGCGTCGATATCGTCTCGGCGCGCGCGGTGTTCGACGCGCCGTCATTCGTCGTGCCGCGGGACGATCATACACGATCTTAGCGAACGACTGTCAGATCGCTCCGTCGAAGGATATGACAAATTAAGGCTCAGATTTATTCCGGCCCAGGACTTACGTCCAGCGCGCAGCTCGACGGGCGCGCTGCGAGCAGCCGACGCAGCCGCGCGCGCCGGTTCAGTCGAGGAGGACGAGCGGCGCCTGGGCGTTCGCCGCGGCGCTCAGGAACTGCGGATCGACCAAGAAGTCGCCGGTAATCGCCTCGGCGGCGCCGAGGCCCTCGATCTGCTGGTTGCCCGAGCGCAGCCGCACGCGATAGCTCAAGGCGTCGGTGGCGTAGTCGAGCTCATAGCCGGCCGGATCCCGGAGATCGGAGTCCGACACCAGGCCGGACGACACCAGGTCGGCGAGACGGTCGGGATAGTGCGCTTCCATCAAGAAGTAGGTGCGCGCCGCGCGATCGATGCGCTGGAACACCGACTGCCGGATCTGGCGGTCGATCGTCGAGCGTTGATTCTCTTGCCACGAGAACGGCAGGAGCATGCTCGACGGGCGCAGCACCAACCCAGCCGCCAGGCCGACGGCGAGCAGCACGGCCAGCGCCGGCCCGATCCAGCGCAACAAGGCTCCGGCGTAGGCCGGCACCCGCGTCTCCTGGGTCTGCTCGTGCGCCTTCCGCGCCTCGATCTCGCCCGGCGACGGCGGCATGAAGATCTCCGCCTTCAGCCGCTCCTTCTCGGCCCGCACCGCGGTGTCGTCGGCCGGGTCGATGGTGACCTCGGCCAGCGCCGGGTCGGCCGCGCGCTCCCCGGCAGGCGGCCTGAGCCCGAGGTCCGCAGTGTTGAGCGAGAACACCGACTCGTCGGCGCCCGGCGCAGACGCCCCCTTGCCGACCGCCTCGACAAGGTCGAACTGCAGCAGGTGGTAGAGACCGTACTGGGTCTCCGCGGTCCGCAGCCCGAGCTCACGGCCGACCTCCGCGGCCGACTGGCGGCCGTCGAGCCGCAGCAGAAGGCCCTTCTGATCGGGCGTGATCCAAATTCCGACCCCGCCGTCGCCGTCCTCGCTCATCACCTGCACCTGCCCGCGCGGCGGCACGCGGCGATAGGTGCGCTCGATGTCCGGCAGCTGGCCGATCAACCCGACCTTCTCACCCAATCGCTCGACCGCGTGAATCAGCAGCTCGGAGACCGTGATCGGCACGAAGCCGTCCTCGAACGAGACCTCGTCACCCGAGTAGAACTTGTACTCGCCTTGACGCCAGGTGAGGATCTGAAGCATCAGCCGCAGCGTCTGAATGCGCAGCGCCTCGAGCAGGGCCGCGCGATCGACCAGCCCGCGCTCCACCAGGAGATCGCCGAAGCTGCCCGCGGCGCCGCCCTGGTAGTCGCGCGACGCTGTGGCGAACTGGTCGGCCGAGAGCACTCCCTGCTTCTGCAGCACGCGGCCGATCCCCTCCTCCACCGTTTGATTCAGCGCATCGGCGGTGACCATCGCGCCCTCGACGAAGGAGACCGCGACGATGTCGTCCTCGCCCTGGACGGTGAGGATGCCGCTGGCACGATACGAGGCGACGACCAGGAGGATCTTCGACAGCTGGATGCTGCGCAAATCGCCGTCGAGGTTGAGCTCGCGGGCCTCGCTCATGACGTCTCCGCCGAAGCGACGGCCAGGCGGGTGAGCAGAACGAATACGAGACCGACGAGGCACAGCGTCACCGCCGGCCACGGCCCCGGATCGAAGGCGACTGGCTGCCGGAAGCCCATCGACCGCATGACCGCGGCCATCGCGAGCGCGACCGGCAGCAGAATGCCGCCGAAGGCCAAGCCGCCGTACTCGCGCTGTGCCGAGGCCAGTCCTGGAACCAACGCCTTGACCCAACGGCTCTCGACCCGCTCGGCGGCCGAGACCTCGAAGTAGCTGGTGCGATAGCCGACCTGGCGTCGGACCAGGTGGATGGCGACGGCGAGCAGAATCAATCCCAGCGAGAGCGAAAGCGCTCGAAAGCGGCGCCAGAAGTCGAGCGGCGATGCGAGCGCGGTCGGCTGGCGCCAGAGCTCGGCCAAGGCCTGCCTCAGCTCGCCTACCCGCCGCAGGCCGCCGTCGACGGCAACTGCGCTCCCCTCCGTGCTGTCACCGACGGCGTTCCAGCGATCGACACGGTCCGGCGCCAGCGCCTTGGCCTGTGCCATGGCGCTGTGACTGCTCTCGAACTCGTAGAGCTGGGCGTAGGCCTGCGCGAGGCCGTAGTGCGCCTCGGCGAGGCCGGCGTCGGCATCGGCGGCGCGGCTGAAGTAAGCGACCGCAGTCTCGTACTCACCGTTGCGGTGGTGGTAGACCCCGAGGTTGGTGTACGCCGTCGCGGTGTCACGCGCCGGGCGGTCCGGACGCTGCGTCAGCTCCGTGTAGATCGCCCGCGCGTGATCCCACTGGCCGAGACGTCGGTGCAGGTCGGCGGAAAGCTCGGTGACGATCGGGCTCTCGGGCAGGAGCGAACGCAGCACCTCGAGGTCGGAGAAGACGGCGCCGTAGAGACGATCGGCGGCGAGGTGGTCGATCAGCCGTGCCGGTGGCACCAGAGCGAGCTGGACCGAGCGCTGCTGGTGTGCCAGGAGCGCCGGTGTCGCGCCGAGCGCCAGCCAGCAGAGGATCAGCACCGCGCGCTCACTCGTCGAGCCGTAGCCCCAGAGCAGCACCGACCACCAGAGCACCAGCCAGAGCACGCCCGACGGCAGCAAGATCGGCCAGATCAGCAGGGCGACGGTCAGCGCGTCGGCCGCGGCGCGGCCGAGCGGCGGCGAGTAGAGACGCGCGAGGTCGTAAAACAGCGATCCACCCTTCGTCGCCATCAGCAGGCCGGCGAAGAGCCCACCGGCGAGCAGCAGGCTGAAGAGCACCCAGAGCGCGAGATTGTCGAGCCACAAGTCGCGGCTGCGCGGCGCTTCGAGCAGCGCCAGATAGCCACGCGCCAGCTCCGAGATCGCGGTGCCGTACTGACCTTGAGCCCGCGCGATCGACGACGCCGCGAAAAAGGTCTCGGGCCGTCCCTCGTCGAGGCGCCGCGCCGCCTCGAGCGCCGCCTCGGCGCGCTCGAAGTCCCCAGCGTCGGCGGCACGCAGACCATAGGCAGCGGCAGCGCTCGCGAGGTCCGGCTGCCGTTCCATGCCGAGATGCGCGGTGATCAGCTCGATCTGCTCGAGCTCCGCGGACGCGGCCGCTTCGTCCCCCTGGACGTGCGCCCGCGTCCAGCGCTGCCACGCATCCTGGACGCGGTAGAGCTGCTGACGCACGGGAGCCGTCAGCTCGAGCCCTCCGAGCTCGCTCTGCGCGGTCGCCGCCGGTGCCCAGACGCAGCCGAGCACGAGACAGACGAGCGCCGGGACGAATCGCGCGCACCGTGTCATCGAGGCATCATCCGAACTCGACGAACGCCATCCGCAGCTGATAGAGCGCATCGTCGAGCAGGGCCTTTTCGTGCGCGTCCAGGTTGCCCGCCGTCTTGTGCTGCAGCACGTGCAGAAGGTCGACGTGCAGACGAGCCATCTCGATCGCCTCGGCCCGCCGGTCGACCTGCAGCTGAGCCGCCTGCTGAAGGTAGACCGAGGCGCTCTGAGCGAGCAGGCCAACGAGGTCGCGGAACGACGCGCTCGGTGGTTCGTCGACGGGTTCCGGCTCCGCCGCGGGCGGCTCCGCGGCCGGCGCCTCGCGGCCTCCTCCTCGACCGCCGAGGAACTCGCGCAGTCGGCCTCCGGCGGAGCGTCCGGCCGGCGCCTGCTCACTGCTCTGCGGCCCGGCCTCGGGACGCGCTGGCTCGGGCTCGCGCGCGGGCGCCGTGTCCCGCGCCTCGGGCGGCGACGCGCTCTCGAGATCGCGATACTCTTCGCGCAGCTCACCGTCCGGGGTGAACATGCGCCGGTCGGTCACTTTGATGTTCTTCTCAGCCATATCTCCTCGCGGCGATCGCCCCGGCATCCTGTGTCCCGAACGTATCGTCTCCCGGGCATCCAGCGCCTCGGGCATCCGGTGTCATGGGCGTCGTCATCCTGTCGTCGTATCCTGCAACCACGATATTTTATCCACATCACGGACGCAGCGAGCGACCGCTCCGGAGCGACATGATCTCACTCGACGCACCTGATCACCTCCCGGCCCCAGACCTTGAGAAGCTTCGGCGACTCGTGGCGCGTCTGCGCGCGCCGGACGGCTGCCCCTGGGATCGCGAGCAGAGCCTGGACTCCGTGCGCGCCTACTTGCTCGAAGAGGCCCACGAAGCCGCGTCCGCGATCGACTCCGACGACCCCGCCGCACTGGCCGAAGAGCTCGGAGACCTGCTCTTCCAGGTCGCCTTCGTCGGCCGGCTGGGGGAAGAGGCCGGCGCGCTCACACTCGCTGCGGTGGTCGACGGCGTCTACGCCAAGATGATCGAGCGTCACCCGCACGTCTTCGGTGATGCTGCAAACGACGCCGCGGATGACAGCGAGAGCGACGACCCGCCGACCGACGCCCGAGCGGTGGCGCGCGCCTGGGAGCGTCGCAAATCCACCGAGCGCGCCGCCGACGCCTCACTGCTCGACGGCCTGCCGACCTCGCTGCCGGCGCTGCTCGCCGCGTATCGACTGACCCAGAAGGCCGCCGGCGTCGGCTTCGACTGGCCCGACCGGACGGGTGTCGTGGCCAAAATCCGGGAAGAGCTCTCCGAGGTCGAGCAGGCGGCGGCACACGGCGACCGACTCCAGGTCACTGAAGAGGTGGGCGATCTCCTCTTCGCCGTGGCCAACCTGGCGCGCCACCTCGAGGTCGATCCCGAGGCCGCGCTGGCCCGCGCCAATCGCAAGTTCAGGCGCCGCTTCGCCGGCGTCGAGGCACGGATCGCGGACGCCGGCGAGGTGCTTGCCGAGGTCGGCCTGGAGCGGCTCGACGCGGCCTGGGACGAGGTCAAGGCACACGAGCGAGAGACGACGACGCGATGACCGGCCACCCCAGTCTCGGCGACGACCGACCGCTCGAGCTGCCCCGGGGCGTCTCCGTCGCCACCTGGTCGCACGAGCGAACCCACTGGCAGAACCCTCGGATTCGCGCCTTCCTCGGCTGCATCCGTCTGCTCGGCGGAGTTCTCGAGAGCAACTATGCGATTCTGCATTGCTCCCCCGAGCGCCTGCTCGAAATCTGGCGCAAGGTGCGCGAGGTCACAGAGCTGATGCTCACCCAGCTGGCGCCGTTGCTCGAGCAGCCATCGAAGATTCCGACGCTCGAGCAGGCACGCGCCGACGCCGAGGTCGCGCTCACCTTGCTCGCCGACACCGTGCTCGCGGACCTCGAACGCTTCTCGCACGAGGTGTCTCCCGACGAGATGCTCGAGGTGCGCAAGCTGCTCTGCGTGTCGATCGGCAAGATTCACGCCTTCCTGCAGGACACGTTCGGCCTGCTGATGGCGAGCGACCCGCGCAGCCAGAACCACGACGCCGACTACTTTCTCTCGCGGCGCTTTCCCCAGGATGTCGAGGAAGCCGAGTGGCTGCACGTCACGGTCACCAAGCTGCACGACTTTCTTCGCACGCTCGAGCAGGATCGCCGCCGGCACCTCGGCCATCTCATCGAGCAACTGCGGCGCGAGCAGACGCTGCCTCTCGAGTCGGACTGGGCCGGGACGCGTGAATTTCTCCAGCAATTGATCGACGACCTGACCCCCAAGCTACGCAGCACGCTGGCCCTGCGCGGCATCCGATTCAACGAGATGGAGATCATCGACCGCTACACCGAGGAGACACCCACGCGGTGCCGTGTGATCCTCGAGCTCTACGCCACCGGGCGGCGCGCGACGCACGAGGTGAAGGAGGGCTGCCCGGACGGCCGCCCCGAGCGCGAGCAGAACGTCCGCGATCTGCTCGTCTTCCACGGCGAGCTCACGCGCAGAATGCAGCGCCTGATGAGCGAGCTCGACCGCAGCCTCACCGACCTTGTGGCCTTCGTTCCGATCTGGCTCGACGGTATCAGCCGGCGCAGAGCGTTGTTCCTGCGCCGCGGAGCCTCGGCGCACGACGTCCAGCTCTGAGCGCGACGTGGCGACGAGGCCAGGCAGGCGGCCATGGCGTGCGCCTCGGAGCCCATGCTAAGATTTTAGGATTCTATTGAGACGCAATCTCAATACGACTGGTCGGTTCCGACCCGAGACGAGACCGTCTCCGACGCTCGCGCGCCCGGCCCCTCCCCCAAAGACCCCCGAGAGCTCGTCTATGGACTCTGCGAACCCAGCGTCTGCGAACCCAGCGTCTGCGAACCCATCCTCCCGATCCGACCGCCCCTCGATGTTGACCGCGGTCCCGCTCACCGAACTCGACCGCGGTCAGAGCGGGGAGCTGCTCGGCTCCGAGCTGGCAGGCGTCGATCGGCAGCTGCTCGCGGCGCTCGGCCTGTGTGAGTCCAGCCGCCTCCGCCTGTGCAAAACGGGCGATCCGTGGATCGTGCAGGTGTGCGGCACCCGGATCGGCCTCTCCGACGCAGTGGCGCGGCGTCTCTTCGTGATCCCCGATCCCTGAGCCGCCCCTGCCCGAACCCTCCGCGCGTCGGACCTCGGCCGCATCGCCTCCCATCCCTCCTGGAACGGCTCCCATGACCTCCGACGCCTCATGACGGCCTCTGCCACCGCTGCCGCGCCGCCGGCTGAAGCACCGCCGACCGCGGCCGAGCGCCGCCTGGCCCTGCTCGGCAACCCCAACACAGGCAAGACGACTCTGTTCAATCGTCTGTGCGGCCTGCGCGCGAAGACCGCCAATTTCCCCGGCACCACGACCGACGCGCGTCTCGGACGCTGCCGCCTCGACGGCTTCGATGCACCGGTCGAAGTGATCGACCTGCCTGGCACCTACAGCTTGCATCTCGAGCTGCCGGAGGCCCGCATCAGCGGCGATGTGCTGCGCGGCGCCGGCCTCTACCGCCGACCCGACGCGGTGCTCGTGGTGATCGACGCCACCAACCTGCAGCGTAACCTGCGCCTGGTCGGCGAGCTTCTCGGCTTCGGTCTGCCCACGGTGGTGGCGCTGAACATGGTCGATCTGGCGCAGCGTCGCGGTCTGTCGCTCGATCCCCAGCGCCTCGCGGCGGCAATCGGCTGTCCAGTGGTACCGATCGTCGCGCGCCAGGGGCGCGGGCTCGACGACCTCCGCACCCTCGTCGGACGCGTGCTGCACGGCGAGCTCGAGAACACGCTCCGCCCGCGTGTGCCCGAGTCCGACGGCCTCGCCGCCTGGGCCGCCGCCGCGGTCGCCGCCAGCGTCGGAGGCGACGACGCTGTCGGTACCGAGTCCGACACGGTCACCGAGCGTCTCGACCAGGCGTTCACCCACCCGCTGCTCGGCGTCGCCGTGTTCGTCGCGGTGATGGCGGGCCTGTTCTGGACCGTGTTCGCCTTCGCCACCGTGCCGATGGACCTGATCGAGCTCACCTTCGAGCACCTCGGCGGCTGGCTCGGCGCTCTGCTGCCGGCCGGCGACATCCGCGACCTCTTGGTCGACGGCGTGGTCGCGGGCGTCGCGGGAACCGTCGTCTTCCTGCCCCAGATCTGCATCCTTTTCTTCCTGATCAGCCTGCTCGAGGACACGGGGTACCTGGCGCGCGCCGCGTTCGTCATGGACCGCGTCCTGTGCCGGTTCGGCCTGCCGGGCCACGCCTTCGTGCCTCTGCTCTCGAGCCACGCCTGCGCCTTGCCGGGCATCGTCTCGACGCGCCTGATCCCGGATCCCCGCGACCGCCTGGCGACCATCCTGGTCGCTCCGTTCATGAGCTGCTCCGCGCGTCTCCCGGTCTACGTACTGCTGATCGGCCTGCTGTTCCGCGACCGGCCGCTGCTCGGCGGCCTAGCCTTCGCCGGCTGCTACCTGCTCGGGGCCGGCGTCGCGCTCGCCAGCGCCTGGCTCTTCCGCCGCACCCTGCTGCGCGGACGCAGTCGTCCGATGATGCTCGAGCTCCCGTCGTACAAGCTGCCGTCACTGCGCACCGCGCTCTTCACGGCGATCCACCAAGGCAAGACTTTCCTCGAGAAGGCCGGCACGGTAATCGTCGCAATCTGCATCGTCATGTGGTGGCTCTCGGCCTACCCGCAGAGCGAAGCGCCGGCCGCGGCCGAGGCACTGCGCGCCGAGGCCCAGGCGGTGGCAGCGAGCGATCCCGAGGCGGCGGCGGTGCTCGAGGCCGACGCCGACCTGCTCGCAGCGCGGCACACCCAGGCACAGAGCTTCGCCGGCCGCATCGGCCGCACGATCGAGCCGGTGTTCGCGCCGCTCGGCTACGACTGGCAGCTCACCGTCGGCGTGCTGACCAGCTTTCTGGCCCGCGAGGTCTTCGTGTCGACCATGGCGGTGCTGCTCGAGAGCGATCCGGACGACTCCGAGGGCGTCGTCGATCGAGTGCGCTCGGCGACCCGGGACGACGGGAGCCCGCTGTTGACGCCGGCGACGGCCGCCAGCCTGCTCGTCTTCTTCGTGCTCGCGATGCAGTGTCTGCCGACCCTGGCACTGACGCGGCGCGAGGCCGGAGGCCTCCGCTGGGCCGTCCTGCAGCTCGTCTACATGTCGGGGCTGGCGTGGATCGCGGCCTTCGTCACGTTCCACGGCTTGCACGCCGTCGGAATCAGCTGATGCCCTGGACCGACTGGCAGTTTCTCATCGTGACCGGCGCCGCGCTGTGGGCAGCCTGGGTTCTGGTGCGCCAGATGGTGCCACGACGTGATGCGGGGGCCTCCCCTTGCTCCGACTGTGCCAGCGGCAGCGCGGCCTGCAGTCGACCGCGTCCGGCCGACGACTCTGCGACGCGCCGGCCGACCTCGTCGCTGGTCGTGCTCGACGAGCGTCGCTGACGAGTCGCTGGCCCGAGAACGAAACGAGCCGCCGGCGCGCGCCGGCGGCTCGAAACCCGACACCCCAAGGCATCGGTCAACGGACGTTCGAGATCAGGGCACGGTGTTCGACCAGCGAGACAGGTTGCCCAGCTCGAAGTCGTCACCGAAGAGGATCGGCGTCGCGCAGTTCGGCTGCGCATCCTCGACCTGCACCTCGATGTTGGTCAGCGTGACCTGGTCGAAGCGGAAGCCGGTGCCGACCACCGCAACGTCGGTCCCGTGGGTCATCTCGACCTGCACCAGTTCACCCGCGATGCCCGACGAGCCGAGAGCGCCGGCGCTGAACGAGCTCGAGGCCCAGGTGTTCAGCACGGCGCCCCAGCCGTCTTCACCGTCGTTGCAGGCGGCGAAGTCGGGGTTGCCCGTGGTGTTGTAGGTGCGGCCACCGTCCGGCGCCACGACCGTGCGGGTACCCGAGCCGTCGACAATCGCGACGTTGGCACGATCCCAGTTGCCGGTCTCCATGTTGAGCTCGGTCCACATGGTCATCGTGGTCGAGGCGCTCGGGATGAAGCCCGGCGAACGGATCTTGTCGCACACGCTGTCGACGCCGTTGGACGACGCGAACGCGAAGCTCGTGCCGTCGCCGCCGCCGAAGGCGTCGGTGCGGTCGAACGTGCCGTCGGCCACCAGCCAACCTTCTTCGTCGGCCTCGAAGGTGTAGGTCTGGCTCGCCACCGCCTGCAGATCGCTCTCGATGAAGCCGATCTGGTAGGTCTGCGTGGTCACGATGCCGGCCATCTGGTTGCTGGTCACGTCGACCTCGAAGGTGATCACGTCGTTGAAGTCGACGTCGAACGCCAGGAAGTCGAACGAGCCGGTCGCCTGATCGCAAGGCGCCATGCTGGCGGAGACCTGCGCCGGGAAGGTGATCGCGGCGTCAAGGTGCGGATGCGAGGGCGAGCGAACGTCGTCGACGCGCACGTTGAACGCGGTCACCGAACCGATGTTGTCGACCGCGAAGTTCACGGTCACGGCCTCGCAGGAGTCGACGAAGTCGTCGCCGTCACCCGACTGGATCACAATCTGCGGCGGCAGACCCGGCAGTCCGAGGTTGGCGCCGCCGGCCGGCGCCGCCGTGACGCACGAGCTCGCCGGGCCGTAGCACGAGGCGCTCGGTCCGACCGGAATCACGGTGTAGTGGTAGTCCGAGCCGTTGCTCAGGCCAGTGTCGACGAACGAGGTGCCGGTGACCTCGGCGATGATCTCCTTGCCGAAGTCACAGCCGAAGACGCCCTCGGTACGGAACACGCGGTAGGTCGTCGCGTCGGCGACGGCGTTCCACGTCAGGTTCATGCCTCGGTCGATCGGTGTCGCGACGAGAGTCGGCGCGGTGGTCGGCGTGTTAGCGCAACCGCTGTCGGCAACGGCCGGCGTCGGGCAGGCGATGCCGTGATCGTCGAAGGCGGAGAAGATGGCGCCCATGTGCGGGGTGCCGTTCATCAGGTTGCCGTCATCGTCGTCGGCCGCCAGATAGTTGAGGTAGCCACCGTCGGCGTTGCAGCCGTCACCGACGCCGGTGCCGTCGGTGCAGTTGTACCAGTTGCCGACATTGATCGCGCCGCCCCAGGTGAGCAGCGAGGTCAGCTCGGCCGAGCGACGCGAGTCGAAGTTGTAGGGCGCCGCCGACAGCTTGCGCTGCCACAGGTCCCAGACCGCTTCGGCGTAGACGGCGCCTTCACAGTGGGTCGAGCCGCCGCACGGCGTGCCGCCGCCGCTGCCGCAGTTGGCGTCGATCCAGGCGAGGTCGTGCGGCGTGTTCGACGCACGGTTGGCCCAGTCGATGTCGCGGACACCGTCACACGAGGTGCACGGATCGCCGTAGCCGCCGCAGTTGTTGCCGAGGCGGAAGTTGCGGCCGATGCACGACGTGTGGAGGAACTGCGCGGCGTAGATGTCGGCGATGCCCTCACCCGGGCTCGAGACGGCCGGGTTGACGTCGGCAAAGTCGATGCTGTGACCGAACTCGTGGTCGAAGACGCCGGCGATCTCACCGGTGTTGGCGCAGCCACCGCCCTGGCGATAGAAGCGCACCGTCGGACCACCCGAGGTCGCGTTGCAGAACTGGTTGATGTTCATGATCGCGGTCAACTCGCCGTTGAAGAACGTGTTGTCCGGGATGTAGCTGCGGCTGATCGACATCGCGCGATTGAGCTCGAAGAAGCCGGAGCGCGACGAGTGGGTGTTGCCGGCCGAAGCGCCCGGCGGCACGGTGCAGTCGGTGCCACCGCTGGTGCCGAGATCGAGCACGTCGCCCGTGGTCGACTCGGAAATCGCGCCACACTGGTCGTCCATGATCACGTAGCGACCCTGGAGGGTGGTTTCGATCGAGCCGTCGACGCAGGCGGCGAGGTTGCCACCGCGGTCGGTGAACAGGTCGTTGCCACCATTGGCGATGTCGGCGAAGGGCATGCCGAACGAAATGTTGACGCCGTCCGGCGGCACGCCGTCGTTGGACACCGGGTAGACACCGCCGACCACTTCACGGGTCGACGCGTAGTGCGTGCGGTCGACGAAGCCGAGCAGGCTGTTGTCGTTGGCGTCGACCATGGCTTCCCACAAGGCGGCGTCGCCGGGCTGGGAGCCACGGAACGACCACACCAGGCGATAGCCGTAGCCGTCCCCGACGCTGACGCGGAGCGGGTCGGCGCCCTTGGCGACCGGCACGTAGACGAGCTCCTGCTTGGTCCACTCGAGCTGACCGGCGAGCGAGCCGAGGTGCTGGTCGACCGTCTGCCTGGCGGCCGCGGTGTCGAACTGCGGCAGGCGCGGGGTCGCGACATCGCCCCACTTGACGGCACCGAAGAGCACCAGGTTGCCGTGGTTGATCACGGCGGTGAGGAAGCTCTCGCGCACCGTCAGACCACCGACCTTGCGCGGCACGTAGATGTGGATGAGCTGTCCGTTACGCTGCGCGGCCACCTTGGCCGGAGCGGCGACTTCGGACATGTCGAGGCCGAGCGGACCGGCGTTGGCCGAGAGCCAGCCGTAGAAGGCGTCCCAGGCGATGCCTTCCAGCTCGGAGTTGTCGCGCGGCGCGGCCGCGGCGACGTCGGACCACGCCAGGGTGGTGGCGTTGCCGGGAAGGAGGGGGGTCGCCGGCATCAAGGTGCCCCAGCGGCCGCTGCGCGGATCGAGGTAGGCGCCCTGCGGGCTGACACCGAGGGCCTGCAGCGCGTCGACCGCCGCGGTCTGCCCCTGCGCCGCGAGATCGGCGCCCGAGATGTAGCCCGTGCCGATGTAGAGATCGGGGCTCGAGTAGCTGAGCTCGTGCAGCGGCGTCGAGTCCGGATGGCGCACGGCGGCCAGCGGAGCGGCGAGCAGCAGGATGGCGACCGCCACTCCGAGGCGGCTCCAATGGGTCTTCGTCATTCTTTTCGTCTCCTGAGCGTTTCAGAACCTTCGTACATCAGACCAATGCGGAACACAGACGAGTGAGTGCAGGCCGACGTGGGTCCCGAGGCCGAAAAGCGGCCCGGGACAACGCGGTCGACAACGGGGGCGAGTAAGGCGAGGCGAACCGCCGGTGCCGAGAATCGGATCGGTCTGGAGCCGGCCCGTTTCGTGGCTGTGGGATCGCTGAATGACAGTCAACGGAACCATGAGCCTAGCACAGGGCCTCGCGTCCTCACGGCTCATCTTCGGCCGATGTCGCTGGACCGGTCGTGCTAGCGTTTCTCGCATGGCATGCTCCACATCCGGTCACCGTCGAGCCCGTGGGCTCCATCGAGTCCACCCGGGGCTGTTGGGTTGGCTGTGCGTCTTCGTGTTCTTCGGAATCACCACACCGGATCTCGCCGTCTGTGAGTCGCCGAGAGAAACCACGTCGGCGTCTGCGCCGGACGCTTCGCTCGATGTCGAGACGAAACCGCAGACTTCGCGGACTCCCGACATTTTGCTGATCAGCCTCGACACGACACGAGCGGATGCACTCGGGGCTTACATTGAAAACGCGTCAACGAACGGCGGTGTCCGCAAGACCGATGCACCTGTCGTTCTTCCGAACGTTTCGACTCCACATCTGGACGCTGTGGCGGCTCGCGGCGTGCGCTACGAGCATGCGATCACCGCGGCCCCGCTCACGCTGCCGGCCCACGCCTCGCTGCTCACCGGCCTCGAGCCGCCACGCCACGGCGTGCGGGACAACGCCACGGATGCGTTGGCTCCGTCGATTCCAACGCTCGCCGGCGAGCTCGCGCGCCGCGGCTACGACACGGCGGCCTTCGTCGGCTCGAAGGTTCTCGATCGACGGTTCGGCCTCGACAGTGGCTTCGCACTCTACGACGACGAGATGCTCGCCGAGCGCGTCGGTGAGTACGGCTACCCGGAGCGCGACGCGCAGGCGGTGGTCGACAGCGCGCTCGGATGGCTGGCCGAACGCGCGGCCGACCGGCGACCGTACTTCGCCTGGCTCCACGTCTACGATCCGCACGCCCCGTATCGGCCGCCCGGGCACTCCGGCGGGGGCAGCGAGCTGGAGCGCTACGTCGCCGAAGTGACGTATGTCGACCGCCAGCTCGGACGGATTCTCGACACGGTCGACGACGACACGATTGTCGCGGTGGTCGCCGACCACGGCGAAGCCCTCGGCGAGCACGGCGAGCGCACCCATGGCCTGCTGCTCTATCGCTCGGTGCTGCGCGTGCCTCTGCTGCTCGCCGGCCCGGGCATCGAGCCCGCGGTCGTCGACGAGGCGGTCGCGACGCGGCGATTGGCGGCGACCTTGCTCGCTCTGGCCGCCCCCGACGCCGCCGAGGCGCTCCCCGGACCGGTTCTCCCCGGGGTCCTCGACCCGCCGAGCGACGATGGGCTCGGGATCTACTCCGAGACTCTGCTTCCCGCCACCGCCTACGGCTGGAGCGCGCTGCGCGCTCTGACTCTCGACCGCTGGCGACTGATCGACGCACCGCGCCCGGAGCTCTACGACGTCATCGCCGACCCCGCCGAGGCAAAGAACCGCGTCGATGACGAGCGCCGCGTCGCGCGGCGTCTCGAGGGCCCCCTGCGTCGGTTCGAGAAAACGACCGGCGAGCGGCGCTCCGGCGCATCGATCGATCCGGAGCTGGCGCGCGAGGTGGCACAGCTCGGCTACCTGTCGGGATGGAGCACTGAGGGTTCGGGACTCGACCCCAAAGACGGCCTGAAGCTCCTCGAACGCTACGAGCGCGCCAAGGAGCTGCGCACCTCGGGTCGTGTCCGCGAAGCCGTGGCTCTGCTCGAGGCGTTGGTCGAGGACAGCCCTGGCAACGTGCCGTTCATGAATCAGCTGGCGACCGCGCTGCTCGACGCCGGCCGCACCGACGATGCGATCACCGCGTTCCGGCGCGCCGTCAGCGCCAACCCCGGCCTCGAGTTCACCCGCTTCCACCTCGCGGTCGCGCTCGCTGGCCTCGGACGCTTCGCCGAAGCCCGCACCGAGATCGACGAGGTTCTGTCGATCAACCCTCGATTCGCCGACGCCTGGCTGACGTTGGCGCAGATCGAGGCCCGCACCGGCGGTGAGACGGCCGAACGCAAGATCCTCGTCCGAGCCGTCGACGCCGGCACCACCAGCGCGTCCGTCCTGTTGCGCCTGGGCCAGCTCGAGGCGAAGGCCGGCGACGTCGCCGCGGGCGCGGAGCGAATGCGCCAAGCGACCGAGATCGCCCCGGGCTGGTCGACCGCCTGGATCGAGCGCTCACGCCTCGCCTGGGAGCGCGGTGACCTCGCCGCCGCCCGCCAGTCGCTCGAGAAGGCCCTCGCTGTCGCCCCGCCCGGCTCGCGCGAGGCAGACACCGCGCGTCGCCTGCTCCAGGCGATGTCCGCGGAGTCTCCGTGACTCAGAGGGCTCAGTTTTTCAGGACGCCGCCGCGGCACAGATCCCCGCGCAATAGACCCCAGAAGGCTCGGCAGCCGTGAAGAAACCGAAGATCCTAGGACCACTCGAAAGTCACGACTTCCATGACTCACTCCTCAAGACACTCGAGATCAGCCCTGGTCTCGATTCCATTCGGGTCACTCTCGAGGTTCCCGACGAGAACCACCAGTGGAGCGACTGGACCGTCCACATGGCCGGCGTCCTACAGTTCGAGTATGAGACCACAGGAAACGGATACTCCTTCGAGCCTCCGATCCAGATCTACGACGTGTATCGATTAGAGATCAGCCATGACATCCGACGGTGGAAGTCTCGCATTCACTGCCTAGACAAAACGAGCAAGCCCAAGATCCATCACATTCTCTTTGCGAGTTCGCATCTCTGTACTTGGGACAAATCCAAGGATCTAGAGGGCATTTCCGTCGTATGCCGTGAATTCAGCGTCGTCCGGCCGTAGGCACTTGGAGGGTGCCTGGAGCCGGCCGCCCACCAAACAACTCACCAGCCAACGTTTGCCCCTGAATGCGCTCCGCTACGCTGCAGGCGTTGGTCCCCAGACCGGGGTTGCGCCCGTCTCGATCCGCGCATTGAACTCGGCCGGTCTCGCGCTACCCCGGGCATAGCCGGCACGATGGCTCGGCTCCCCGCTTCGGTGGTTGTGCGCGGATCCGTCCACCGACCGGGAGCAGACGCGCACCGCAAGACCGGAGTAGATCGCGCAACGGCCTCGGGGGAAGCTCGTGCGGTCCACTCGCCGCCCTCGACCGCAACGTCCCAGCGAGGCCCCCATGCGCGAATCCATTCCCTTGCGCGAGCGCCGCATCGACTTCCTCTACCTCGGGTTCTGGCTGCTCAACCTGACGTACATCACCTACATCGTCGACGTCGAGCAGCTGATCATCGCCGACCCGTCGAACTTCGAGTACCCGCTTTGGCCGCCGCCCTTCTTCGTCGACATGGTCCATTGGTGGGGCCATACCTACGACCCGGTGCTGCTCGCCAGGCCGCCCTGGTGGCGGGCGACGATCTGGATCGATTCCCTGCTCTTCGGCCCGTTCTACGCCTTCGCGCTGTATGCCTATTGGAAGGGCCGCGACTGGATCAAGAATCCGAGCCTGATCTGGAGCGGTCTGATGTTCGCCAACGTCACCATCATCCTCTTCGAGGAAATGCTCGGCGAGCATGCGACACCCGAGCCTGGCATCGTGCTGCTCGCCAACGCGCCGTGGCTGCTGATGCCGCTGGCGACCGCCGCGCGCGTCTGGTCGACCTACCCCTTCACGCGTCCCGCGTCGCACGCGGCGCCCGAGACCCGCGACAGCGCGGAGGCGCCGGCCGCCGAGCCCGACGCAACCGAGCCCGACGCAGTCTAGCCGCGCCCGACGGATCGGACCGAATTGAGCCCCCCGCGACGGCCAGGGGGCTCGCGACGTTCACCCCACTGCGGCCGCGGCGGCCTCTTGCTCGTCGAGCTTGCGCACCGTCTTGAAGCGCTTCAGCGTCGACAGGCCGCCACCGGTGAGGATGATCGCCAGGCCGAGCCAGACGAGCTGGATCAGCGGCTTCTGGGTGACGTCGATCGACAGGCGCGCCGGAAGCTCGTCGGCCTGGACGCCGAGGATGTCGAGCTGGATGCGGCCCGAGTTCGGGTCGATGCCGGTGAGCGCCAAGGTGCCGCTCTGCGCGAGCTCCAACGGCGGCGTTTCGACCCGGCCGTCGGAGCGGAAGCGGAAGATCGGTTCGAGGCGCTGACTGTCGCCGTCGCGCGAGACTTCGAGCACCGCGCCGACCTCGACCGAACGCCCGGAGGCGAGCGCCACCCGCGGATCGCCGCCCTCGACCTGGTAGTCGATGAAGCGAATGTCGAGCGGACCGATGCGCACGCGCTCGCCCTGCGCCATGTCGACGCGTTCGTCGACCCGCGGTGGCTGTGGCGGCAGGTACTGGATCGGCGACACGTAGAGATCCTGGAGCGGCGTCGTCCGGATGTCCGGGTTGGCCATCAGCTGGCGCGTCCGGTCGTTGACGAAGAGCTTCGGGTAGAGCGTGAAGCGATCATTGCCGCGTTCGACAAGCACTTCCATCCGCTCCTTCTCACGCCCCTGGCGCGGAATGAAGCGGGTGAAGGTGAACGACATGTCGTCGACCGCCACCGCCTCGCCCTGCGGCAGGGTCACCTTGGCGCTCTGGTCGTAGGCGCCCGAGGCGAGGACACCGATCAGCATGACGCCGACACCGACATGCGACAGGTAGCCGCCGATGCCGACGACCCCACGATCGCGCACCAACTCGATGACCCGATGCAAGTTGGCCGTCGACGCCCACGCCGCGAGGAAGAGGAACACGGCGTGGAAGACCTCTTCGAGGCCGATGATCAGGCCGAGGACCGTGATCGCGACCGCCGCCAGGAAGCTCGGCACCAGACGGCGCAGCAGCTTGCCCGGCTCGACGCCGCGCCAGGTGAGGAAGGGTACGGTGGCGAGCAGGATCGACAGCATCAGCGCCAGCGGCATGTTGACCGTGTTGTAGAACTCCGGCCCGACCTGCCCCGGGCTTTCCATGAACCAGCCGGTGATCAGCGGCGCCGAGGTGCCGAACGTGACCACGAGCGCCGAGGCACCGAGCGTGAGCGTGGCGAGCACGAGCGCGGTGCCGCGCGACAGCATCGGATCCTCGTTGGTGCGCGTCGGCACATGACGCAGGCGCGTCGCCAGCAGGAAGATCGAGGCGAAGAAGAAGAAGGCCATCAGCGCGACCAGCCAGCCCGAGATCCCGAGATCGACGAAGCTGTGCACCGAGAAATCGGCCAGCACGCCGGAGCGGGTCAGGAAGGTGCCGTAGAGCACCGAGAGGTAGAGCAGGCAGGACAGCACCAGGTTGAGTCGCCGATAGCGTCCGCGGCTGCGCTCGAGGTAGAGACCGTGGATCAACACACCACCGATCAGCCACGGGATGAGCGACGCGTTCTCGACCGGATCCCAGCCCCAGTAGCCACCCCAACCCAGCGTCTCGTAGGCCCAGTAGCCACCGAGCATGATCGCCAGCCCGAGCACCAGGAAGCCGGCCAGCGCCCACGGGAAGGCGCGCGTGGCCCAGGTCGAGAAATCGCCGCGCCAGAGCGCCGCCAACGCGAAGGAGAAGGGCACCGCGGCGGAAGCGTAGCCGATGAACATGATCGGCGGATGGATCACCATCCAGTCGTCCTGCAGCAGCGGGTTCAACCCGGCGCCGTCCATCGGCGTTTCGGGCAGCATGACGAAGGGATTCTCGCGCACCAGGATGAAGAGCAGGCCGAACAGCGTCAGCAGGTAGACGCTCATCACCGTCGGCTCACTGCGCCCGGCGGTCCTCAGAAGCGGCAAACCGAGCACTGCGCCCCACATCAACCAGATCAGGAAGCTACCCTTCTGGCCGGCCCAGAACGCGGCGAGCTGGAAGTGCTCGGCGAGCTCCATGCCGGAGTACTGCTGGACGTACTCGATGCGGAAATCGCGCCGCCACAACGCCAGGAAGAGCACGGCGCCGGCGAGCAGGATCGAGAGGGTGAAGAAGAGGTAGCCGGAGCGGGCGAAGCCGAGCGACGCGCCGTCGTCACGCAGGGCGCGCGCATAGCCCCAGAGTGTGGCGACGCCGAAGAAAATGGCGCACCAGAGAGTCAGTGCGCCGGGCAGGTAGAGGTGGGAGAGAGCTTCGAGCATGACGCGGTCGAGGGCTCGAGATCAGCCGCTCGAGGCGGCGGTGTTGGTCGTCATCATCGCGGGCTCGACGCTCGGCGCCGACTCGGAGCCGTAGCTCTTCTCGTCGTACTCCTCGACGCCCTGGTACTTGCTCGGGCACTTCACCAGCAGATCGTTGGCGGCGAACTCCTCGGCACCGGCGTCGTACTGGCCGATCGCGACGATCGAGATCGCGTCTTCGAAGTTGGCCGGCTTCAGGCCCTCGTAGCGCACGCGCATGGTCTCGCCCGGGCGCTCCGGGTCGACCAAGGTGAAGCGCAGCAGGCCCTCGGTGTCGTCGTACATCGAGCTGCCCTGCTCGAGGCCGCCGGCGACCTGCACGGCGCGCTCGGACTCGATCGCCTTTTCGTAGGACACGTAGGGCGTGAGCGCCGAGGTGAATTTCGAGTAGGAGAACCCCGCGAACACCAAGAGCATGGTGGCGCCGAGGAGGTAGGTCAGGGTCTTGCGGGTCGTGTCGTTCATCGCTCGTCTCTTTCTCGACGGTCGATCATTCAGCGGTCGGTGGGGGGCTGTCGGCGTCCGAAGGCTCGAAGCCGAGCTCGTCTTCTCGACGTCCGATCTTGCGTTCCAGGCTCATTAGATAGAGGAACAGGCCGGTCCAGATGATCAGGTTGACGGCGGCGAGCCAGAGGTTTCCATCCTGGAACAACGTGTTGCCCTCTCGTGGGATTCCTGTCGTCGCGCCGCGGCGGCGCGGGTGCGTTCAGGCGCCGAACCGGAGATCGGTGCGGCGCAAGCTCAGAATGCGTCGGCGCAGCGACTGCAACCAGAAGAAGAGCGCGGTCTGGCCGGCGATGCCGGCGAGGACGATCCAGAGGATGCTGGCGTCCATGCGCGCGCCGCCCGGCTCGGGATGCAGCGACGTGCCGACGGTGCGCGGCATGATGAAGAAGAGGAACGGGGCGACGACGAAGCCGAGCACGGCGTAGACGCCGGCCAGTCGCGCCCGAGTGTCGGGATCCTCGACGGCGCCGCGCAGGCTCAGGTAGCCGCCGTAGAACAGAATCGCCAGCGCGATACTGGTTTGGCGCGGGTCCCAGTTCCAGAACGCGCCCCACTGGACCTCGGCCCAGACTCCACCGGTGACCGTCGCCAGCACGCAGAACACCAGACCGACCTCGACGCCGGCATGCGCGGCGTCGTCGTGCCGTGGCCGCCGCGTCCACAGGTAGAGCGCGCTCCACACGGCGGCGGCGAGGAACGCGACGAAGGACGTCACCGCCAGCGGTACGTGGAAGTACACGATCCGGCTGGACTCGGGCGCGTCGCCGGCACGGCCGGCGAAGCCCTGCGCCAACGGCGCCGCCAACAGGCCGGCCACGGTGACGCCTGCGATCCAGAGCCAGAGAAACCAGCGGAGGGCGTTGCTCATCGTGAGCCCATCTTAACGGAACTCGCGGCCCGCGTCCCCACTCTTCGGGGGAGGTCCCCGCGCGATCGTTCGGCGCTCAGGGGTGCCAAACGAGGGGGAAGAGCATCAGCGCCGCGATCGTCAACATCGCGTCGTAGAGCCACGCCAGCTCGAGCGCGGCGCCGGCGCCGGCGCCCGACGCCGCGGCCAGGCTGGCGTCGACCGCCAGTTTCAACAGCGGCAGCAGAATCGGGAAAGCGAGCACCGCAAAGAGCGGGCCGCGCACTCGCGCCTGCGCCACCATGGCGGCGATCAACGTGCTGCCGACAGCGAGTCCAATGCCGCCGGCGACGAGCGCGGCGGCGAAGCCGAGCGGATCGGCCACCGGCACGCGCAAGATTCCGAAGAAGAGCGGAGTCACCAACGCCTCGAGGAGCAGCAGGACGGTGAAGTTGTAGAGCGCCTTGCCGCAGAATAGACACGAGGGCCTGGCGACCAACCGCAGCGTGTCGGCGGTGCCCGCTTCTTCTTCCTGCACGAAGGAGCGCGGAAGGCCTGCCGCAGCGGCGAAGAGCAGAATCAGCCACAGCAGAACCGGCGCCGCCGGCCGCATCTCTTCGGTGGCTCCGATCGGGCCGAGGGTCAGACTGACCGTGACCAGGGTGGTGAAGGCGAAGAGGCCGATGGTGGACAGCGCGGTGCGGGTCCGCAGCTCACAGCGCCACTCCTTGCCGAACAGGGCGAGCGTCTCGGCCGTCCACGACGGCGCACGCGGCGGCAAGCCGGCGCCGCTCACGCTCGCTCCTCAGCGCGCGACCGTTCCTCCGCGCACGACGCAGCCCCGAGGCGCAGCGTGAGGACCGTGCGCACTCGCGGCAGCTCGAGCAAGTCGGGATCTGCGATCACCGCCAGCGCGCCGTCCGCGAGGCGCTCCTCGAGCAGCTCGAGCACGTCGTCGCGGCCTCGGCGGTCGAGATTGGCGAACGGCTCGTCG
Organism: Acidobacteriota bacterium; assembly: GCA_039194425.1. Lineage (GTDB taxonomy): Bacteria > Acidobacteriota > Thermoanaerobaculia > Multivoradales > J023 > JAUIJL01. Next base: position 23,099 of record JBCCVZ010000008.1, read on the forward strand.
ACCAGCAGCAGGCGGGGCGCGGCGAGCAGCGCGAAGCACCAGCGCAGACGCTGCCGCATTCCCGAGGATAGTGCTGAAGCCAGCCGCCGCTGGGGCAGGCCGAAGCGGTCGAGCAGCCGACCACCGCGCGCCGGATCGAGGCCACGGAGCCGCGCGAAGAGATCGAGATTCTCGCGCGTCGTGAGCTCGGCGTAGAGCCCCAGGTCGGGCGACAGGTAGCCGAGGGCGCGACGCCGCGAGTCGATGCCGTGCTCGCGGCCACCGAGACGACACGCGATGGTGCCGCGCTGTGGCCGCATGAGGCCGGCGAGGCAGCGCAGGAGCGTGCTCTTGCCCGAGCCGTTGTGGCCGACCACCAGCAAGACACCGCCCGCCTCGACCTCTCCACTGACCCCGGAGAGCACGCGCAAACGGCCGAACCCGCGGTGCAGATCGTGGAACGAGAGGTGGTCGACGAGGCGTTCGGGGGCAGACATCGGCGCGCAGTGTACCCCGCCTCGTGACGCCTCCGGTCCACGGCCCGAGCGGCCCAGGCGTCGGATAGGATGCCGGCCATGTCGACGCGCCGCCTCCGCCCTCTCCTCGTGCTGCTGGCGACGACTGCTCTGCTCGGCGGCTGCACCGGCACCACGGGATCATCCGGACCCGCAGCGACTCCGCGGAGCGCCGGCCCGTCGGGCGCCAGCGCGGCGAGCGCGGGCCTGCCGGCGATCGACGGACCCGAGCTCGAGCAGCGCGCGCTGCTGCTCCTGCTCGTCGACCGCCAGGTCTACGAACCGGTCGCGCTCGGCGGCGCGGCCAATGGCACGCCCTCTCTGCGCGCCGAGACCGCCCTCGCCCTCGGGCGCATCGGCGATCCCCGCGGCGTCGCTCTGCTCGAGACCCTGCTTGGCGACGCCGAGCCGAGCGTTCGCCGCGCCGCCGCCTTCGGCCTCGGTCTTCTGGCGCGCGGCGAGGGAGCCGGCGGACGCCTCGGCGTCGGCGCCGCGATCGCTCCGCTGTTGGGCGCCGTGGTCGACGAAGATCGCAGCGTCGGCCTGCGCGCCGTTGAAGGGCTGGCACTCGCCGGCGTACCGCTCGATCGCGTCATCACGCGCCTGGTCGAGGCCCCGGCGGCCGAGCTGCTGCCGCGGCTTCTGCCGTCGCTCTACCGCTTCGACGGCCCGGGCGTCGTCGGCTGGGCCGAGCAGGCGCTCGCCGAACCCGCCCTGCCCGCGGCGCTGCGCGCGCAGGCCGTCTACGCGCTGGCGCGCACCCCGCGTCCCGAGGGAGCTCCGGCGCTGCGCCGCCTGGTCGACGACGCCGACCCGTGGATCCGCGCCCTGGTCGCGCGCGGCCTCGGCCGCGTCGGCGGACGCAGCGATCTCGAGTTGCTGACGCCGATGCTCGACGACCCGGACGCCGGCGCGGTGATCCAGGCGCTCGACGCCGGCACCCGCCTGGTCGAGCGCGGCGTCGCGGCGCCGCCCGACCCCTGGCGCGACCGGCTGGTCGCGCTGCTCGACGAGCGAGCCGAGGAGCGGGTGCAGGTCCGCGCCGCCGCCGTCGATGCCGCCGCCGCCTGGCTGCTCGACGACGCGCTCGGCCAGCGCCTCGTCGCCCTAGCGGACGACGTCACGGCGGAGCCGTGGCTGCGGCGACGCGCCCTGCTCGCCCTCGCCGAAGGCGAAGATCCGCGCGCCGAGGCGCTGGTGCGCCGAGCCGCGAACGATCCGCGACCCGACGTGCGCACCACCGCGGCCCGCGCCGCCGGCCTGCTCGGCCTGCGACCGCTGCTCGACACGCTGCGACAGGACGCCGATGCCGGCGTGCGCCGCGGCGCGCTCGCCGTGCTCTTCGAGGCCGACGCGCCCGACGCCGCCGGCCTGGCGGCGCTGGCGCTCGGTGACCCGGATCAATCGGTGCGCGTGGCGGCGCTGGAGCGCTTCGTCCAGCAGCCGACGCTCGATGTCGATCTGCTCGCCGAGGCGTATCGCGCCGCCGACGCCGACCTCGAGCCGGACGCCCGCCTGTCGGCCGTCGACGCGCTGCGAGAGCGCGCCGAGGCGACGCCCACCGAGCGTGGCGCCGCCGTCGCCGTGCTCGAGACCGCCGCCGAGGACCGCGATTGGCTGGTACGACGCCGCGCGGCGCGGGCGCTCGACGCGCTCGACCGCGAGCCGCCCGAGCTCGGCGCCGCGGCCGGCGGCCGAACCGTCGCCGCCTACCGCGAGATCGTCCACCGCACCTGGCGCCCGCAGCGTCTCGAGCTCACCACCGAGCGCGGCTCCGTGGTCCTCGAGCTGCCGTGCCGACCGACGCCGCTCACCTGCTTGTCGCTGCTCCAGCTCGCCGACGCAGGCTTCTACGACGGCCTCGAGATCCACCGGGTCGTGCCCGGATTCGTCGTCCAGGGCGGCGACCCGCGGGGCGACGGCGCGGGCGGCCCCGGCTACACCTTGCGCGACGAGCTCGGCCTGTCGCGCTACGACGCCGCCGGCATCGTCGGCATAGCGCATTCCGGTCCCGACACCGCCGGCAGCCAGTTCTTCGTCACGCTCGCGCCGCAGCCTCACCTCGACGCCGCCTATCCGATCGTCGGCCGCGTCGTGCAGGGCCTCGATCGGATCGAAACCCTGCGCGAGGGAGACCGTATCCTGCGTGCACGGCGCCTGGCCGACTGACCGCCGCCGGTCACGAAACCTTTCTCCGCCCCCTGCGTACCGGACCATGTCGAAAGGAGCGATGCAACCCACCGACGAAGATCTGGTTGCGGCGACCCTGGACGGCGACGAAACGTCTTTCACCGAGCTCGTGGTGAGGTACCAGAACCGCCTGGTGAGCTACCTCCATCGCATGCTCCGCAACGAGGACGACGCGCACGACCTGACGCAGGAGGTGTTCGTCAAGATCTATGGAGCTCTCGACCGATTCGACCCGCGCTACCGCTTTTCGACCTGGCTCTTCCGCGTCGCCCAGAACGCCGCGATCGACCGGATCCGAAAGCGCCGACTCAAGCTGGTGTCGATGCACCGCAACGAGCCGGACGGCGACGGCGGCGACTGGGAGCTCCCCGGAACGGACCCGACGCCCTATCAAGACGCCCGCAACGTCGAGCGCGGATTCGCCATCCGTCGAGCGATCGACGAGCTTCCCGGCGAGTACCGCGAGTTGATCAGTCTCCGTCACTACGCGGAGCTGTCGTACGACGATATCGCCCAGCTCAAGGCAATGCCCCTCGGCACGGTGAAGAACAAGCTCTTTCGTGGCCGCCAAATGCTCAAGGAACGCCTCGCCGACTTTCTCACCGACTGACGATCACCGTCTGAGTGAAGATCACCGTCTGAAGATCACCGACTGACGCCGACCGCTCTCACCCGACCGAGCCCAAAGGCCCGAGTCGCTTCGTACCGAGGATCCCGATGATCACCGATCGCGACACCCTGATCTGCTCTCTGGATCGCGCCCTCGACGGCGACGAGCTGAGCGCCGACGAGCGCTCGCTCCTCGACGCCGCACTCGCCGACGACGCTTCGCTACGCCGAGAGCGCGAGCACCTCGAGTCGCTGCATGCCGCGCTCGCGGCCGACACGGTGCAGGTGCGCGCGGGGTTCAGCGAGCAGGTCGTCGCCGCGCTGCCGACCCCCGCCTGGCATCCACGAGCGCGCCGCGGCGATGCCGCATGGCGCCTGCCGCTGGCGGCGCTGCTGGCCTGCGCGCTCGGCGCCGCGCTCCTGCTCGTCGGTCTTCCCACAGGCGACGGCCTGGGCGCGACTCTCGCCGATTTCGCGCAGTCGACCCTACTCGCCGGCGCCGGCCTGCTCGGCGCGTCGTGGCGCGGCCTCGGCTACGGACTGCGCGAGCTCTTCGCCGCCTCGAGCGGCACCTTGATCGCCACCGCCGTCGCCGTGCTCTGCCTCGACCTGCTCTTCCTGTCGCTGCTGCGACGTCGGCCGCGAGCGGCCGCCCGGAGCAGCGCCGAGAGCGACGGCGGCGACCGCTGACGCGGCGACAGGGAGCCGAACCTCAGGGCGCCGCGGCGGTCCGCGCGCTCGACGCCTCGCCGAGCCCGGCCTCGACCGCCGCCGCAAGCTCTTCGAGCGTGTACGGCTTGGGTAGGAACACGATCTCGCCGCGCTCGATCTCTTCCTGCAAGCCCGGGCTCTCGGTATAGCCCGAGGTCAGGACGACCCGCAGCTGCGGATGGAGGTGCCGCAGGCGACGCACCAACTCCTCGCCGCCCAGGCGCGGCATCACCGCGTCACTGAGCACCAGGTCGAGCTCGTGCTCTCGTCCTTCGACACGCGCCAGCGCGTCGACCCCGTCGACCGCGCAGAGCACACGATAGCCCAGCTGTTCGAGCAGCTCCTGCGCCAGCTGACGCACGATCGCCTCGTCCTCCACCAGCAGCACCAGCGCCGCGCCACGAGCCGGGGGCGGCATACCACGATGTGCGGCGCCGACGTGGGACACCGGCGCCTCGATCCGCGGCAGCCGGACGGTGACCACCGTGCCCTCCGCCGGCCCGCTGGCCACTCGCACCTCGCCGCCGGCAGCATCGACGATGCCGTAGACGGTGGCCAGCCCGAGGCCGGTGCCCGAGACATCTTCCTTGGTGGTGAAGAACGGCTCGAAGACGTGCTCGAGCACTTCGGCAGGAATGCCGGCGCCGGTGTCGCCGACCCGGAGCACCACGTGCTCGCCACGCTCGGGCTCCTCGATCCCCGGCTCCTCGATCCCTGGCTCCCTCTCGACCCGTGACTCGACCGAGATCAGGCCGGTGCCGTCGATCGCTTCCATCGCGTTGACGACGAGGTTGACGATCACCTGCTCGAGCTGCCCGGGGTCGATCCGCACGCGCGCGTCGGCGGCGCGCAGATCGCTCACCAGGCTCACCTCTTCGCGCACCAGCCGACGCAGCATCGGGTCCATGTCGCGCAGCAGCGCGTCGACCTCCAGCACCTTCGGTTCGACCATCTGGCGGCGCGCGAAGGCCAGCAGCTGGGACACCAGGCGAGCCGCACGGCGGCCTGCTTTCTCGATTTCGTCGAGATCGTCGTGGGCGTGCGATCCGGCGGGCAGACGCGCGCCGGCCATCCGCGCGTAGCCCATGATCGCGGTCAGCAGGTTGTTGAAGTCGTGCGCGATGCCTCCTGCCAACCGTCCGATCGCCTCCATGGTCTGCGCCTGATGCACGCGGGCTTCGAGCTGCTTGCGCTTCGAGATGTCGACCAGGATCGCCCGGCAGCCGCGTGTCGCGACGCCGTCGCCGGGGATCGCCTGCAGCGACAGGCCAGCCCACGACGACGTGCCGTCGAGGCGCTGCAGGTGTACGTCGACATTGCGCACCGACTCGCCCGCGCCGGCCGCGGAAAGCAATGCACCAACCCGCTCGCGTCCGTCCTCTCCGGGAGCACAGAGCTCGAGCAGCGGCAGACCGCAGAGCCTGTCGGCCGCGCGGTCGTCGTCGCCTCGCCCGGTGAGCACCGCCGCCTGCGCGTTCGCCAGCTCGATGACGCCATCGCTGTCGAGCGACAAGAAGGCGAAGGGGGCCTCACGATAGAAGCGGCGATAGCGACTCTCGCTGCGGCGCAGAGCGTCTTCGGCGCGCTTGCGGTCGGCAATGTCGACCGCGAAGCCGAGCACCCCACCGTGCTGCGGGTCGGGATCGAGAAACAGCTCATAGGCCCAGCCGCGGTGCCCGCCGGCCTGCCCGCCGACGACTTCGAACCGCGCGGGCAGGCCGTGGAGCGCACGATCGATCCGATCTCCAGCGGCCGACAGCAGAGTCTCCGCGTCGGGAATCCTCGTTCCGGAAGGCACCGAGCCGGAAGTCACCGAGCCAGAAGTCACCGAGCCAGAAGTCACCGAGCTGGGAGGCTCCGAGCCGGACGTCGGCGGGTCAGAGGTCGCCGGGTCGGAGGTCGCCGGGTCGGAGGTCACCGAATCGTGGGCCTGCGCCGCGTCTCGCCCACCGCCCAGCGAGCCGACCAGCTGACCGTCGGCGTCGAGCCGGAAGGCGGACACCGGGAAGCTGGTGAGCAGACCGCGCAGCAGCCGACGCTGGCCGCGCGCCTCGGCGCCGCGGGTCAGCGCCTGACGGGTCGCCAGCGAGAGCAGCGCCGCGAGCCCGAGCGCCAGCAGCAGCGGACCCGCCGGCGGCAACCCCCGCGCCCGGGTCGATGCTCGGGGCGCGATCGAGAGCTCGAAATGACGGCCGCCGGCCTCGAACGACTCGTGGACGACGCCGAGAGCGCCGGTCGGGAGATCTTCAGTCACCAGGAGGCCGTCGCCACGCAGCGCCAGGCGGTAGCTCGCAGAAACCTCGCGGTCGATGGCCTCGGCGAGCAGCTCGCGAAAACGAAAGACGCCGTTCAAGAAGCCGATCAGCTCGCCGTCTCGCTCGATCGGGAAGTAGCTGGCGAACCCCCAATCACCCTGAAACAGCGTCAGCGCCTGCGTCACCTGGTCGTCGCGACTGGCGCGTGCGCGCAGGAACGCCGGCGCGGCGTTCTCGCTCTCCAGCACGTTGCGTCCGCGGGCGTCTCGATTGATCGTCTCGGGCACGACCCAGCCGATCGTGCCGCCCGGCTCGACCCAGTTGATCGCCAGCAGGCCCGGAAAGCTGCGAATCTGGTGCCCGGCGACGGTGCGCAGAGCCGGCGCGTCCGCCAGCCTGCCGGCGGCATAGTCGTCGCGCAGGGCGCCGACGGCTCCCAGCCGGGTGGTGATCAAGTCCTCGAGGCTCTCGGCCAAGCGGTCGGCCGTCCGCTCCGTCCCCAGCAACAGCTCGACCTCGTGCTGGTGCTGCTGCCAGCGCGCCAGGCCTCCGATCATCGAGGCCAAGACGAAGAAAATCAGCAGCGGGCCGAGCCAGCCGACCCGGCTCGGTGTCAGCCAGTCGTCCCGCCGACGCGTGGAGCGAGCCTTCGTCGCGGGATCCATCGCCGGCCCTGGACGACCCTCGGCCCACTCACGTCCGGCGCGGCCCATCGGGCGAGAATCCTGGCACCGGGAACGCTGCGATCTTGCCCGAGCCTTCTTCCCCTTCGCTGATCCGGCTCACCCCTTCCTTCTCCACTTCGTCGATGCGCAAGACGGTGTGCATCGGAAGGTAGAAGCGCTTCACCCCTTCGAATTCTTTCTTCAGGCGCTCTTCGGACGGATCGACGACCACCTGGGTTCGCTCACCGAAGACCAGGTCTTCGATCTCGACGAAGCCGTAGAGCCCACCCTGGGAGACCTGCCGAGCGTACATCTCGTAGACCTGACCCTGGCTGAAAAAGACGACCCGATAAATGCGACGATCTGCCATGTGAGCTCCGGCCGAGCGCGGCGGCCAACCAGCGTGATGCGACCGCCCGACGATAGCACGCGCCCGCCGCGGCGAAGGCCACGGCGGGCGCGGAGAACGCCGCGCGATCGCCCGGCGGATTGGTCTCGGCCGGCAGGTCGACGCTCAGCCGGCCGTGTCGTAGTAGAAGCGCTCCTGCACGACGCGGCCGTCCTGCCAGCGGCGCACGGCGACCTGCTCGAGCGTCTTGCGGTTCCCGTCACGGAAGGTGATGTCCATCGTCCACTCGGAGAACGACACGTCGCCTGCGACCGCCGAGGCCACCACCTCGGCACCGTGAAAGTCTTGCACCGACTCCACGAACTGCGCCTCGTACTCGCGGTTCACTGCCTTTCCTTCGCGCCGGTTGCCTCCCGGCTCCACCATCACGACGTCGTCGGCGTAGTAGGTCTCGAACGCGCCGAGAATATCGCCGCCGAGAATCGCATCGTTGAGAGCTTGGTCGAGGGTCTGGGTATCGCTCATCGAAGAACTCCTCAGAGTTGTCGTTGGGTTGATGGTCCGGAGCGCTGCGCCACCGAACCGAAAATCGGCCAGGGATCGAGCAGGGATCGAGCAGAGATCAGCGGGACTGCAGGGCGCGATCGACCGAGAAGGCTCCGCTGCCTTGGATCATCACCACCAGGGCGAGGCCGATCATCAGCAGGTGGTACTCGTAGCCCTCTCCCTGCTGGTTGCCGAACCAGTTCATGAAGAACCCGTACTGGGCGTGCACTGTGACGATGGCACCGACCATCACGACCGCGAAGCCGAGCGCGGCCAGGCGGCCGACGGCACCGACGATGAGGGCGATCGCGCCGACGAATTCGATCAGGATCACGAGCACGACGATCGGCACCGGCAGCATGCCGGACATGTTCTCGACGGTGGCCGAGAAGCCCCCACCGCCGAACCATCCGAGCGCCTTTTGGGCGCCGTGCGGGAACATGACGATGCCAGCGGCGAGGCGGGCGACGAGTGGTCCGAAGTCGTCAGACGTTGCGATCAGGCGTTGCAGCATGAGTGGGCTCCACGAGTCGAAAGTGGTTGAGTTGAATCGGTCTGTGGTGGGTTCAGGGCGCTTCGGCGTCTCGACCGGCGAGGCCGCGGCGCAGCCGATCGAGCAGCTCGATCAGGGTCTCGATCTCGGCGTCGGCGAGGACGGACTCGAGCACATCGTCGACCGCGTCGACCGCCGGGTCGAGGCGACCGAGGAGCTCGAGCCCGGCCGGGGTGACGCGACACACGACGCAGCGCCGGTCGCCGGGTGAACGCTCGCGGGACACCAAATTCTTGGCCGCGAGCTTGTCGATCAAACGTGTGATGCCAGGGGTCCGTTCGACCATGCGCTCCGCGACGGCGAGGGTCGGCAAGCCGCCCTCGCCGGCGCCGCGCAAGATCCGCAGCACGTTGTACTGCTGAAGAGTCACTCCCGTCGGTTCGATCGTCGCGGCGATCTCGCGCTTCAGCTGGTCGGTGCTGCGAAACAGCCCGAGCACCGCTTCTTGGCTCAGAGACCGAAACGGCCGCGTCTGCTGGATCTCCTCCTGCAGAACGCTGCGTCGTTCGGACCGTGGGGATCTCGAGGGTCGTGGGGGTCGTGTCCTCGTCTTCATGGGATTACTCTATGGATCATTAGTTGACATGTCAAGTAAAAGATCTGCAGATCTGAAGACAAGATCGAGATTCCAGTCGATTCGGCAACTTTCGAGAAAGCATGAGTCAAGACAGCCAGTTACTCTGCCTTCACGCTGAACAGAAGATCATGAGTTCCGACACGGATCCTGGCTTCGAACAGCCCGCGCGATCGATCAAGCGACACAAGTTCACCGAACGACACCTCATATGTAAGGAGTCCGCCATGAAGAGACTGTGCTTCGCCCTCGCCATCGCCCTGCTGGCCGTCCCGGCAATCGCCGCCGAGATGCAGACCGAGTTCCCGCAGCCGGACGTCTACACCATCAACTCGCTGCCTTCGTTCAACATTGTCGTCGGCGACCGCACCGAGGTCGTGACCTGCGAGGCCGAGCTCAAGCTGCGCACCGGCGAAGCCTACGTCGACGCCGATGGCGTGCGCCGTGTCGACCTCGAGATCATCGACTGGCAGGCCGAGGGCTACTCCGAGCTGCTCGGTGGCGACCTCCACTTCCGCATGGAGCAGGACTCGCCGATGCGCGACGAGAGCTTCGTCAAGTCCTTCCAGGTCGCCGGCCAGAACGACTTCCCGGCGCACGCACAATTCGCGATGCCCTACACGCTCGAGACTCCGTTCGGCGAGATCAAGGGCCTCTACGGCCTGACCTCCGGCCACATCACGCAGTTCCCGCCGAGCAACTCGGTCTTCACCATGAAGAAGGGTGACACCGCCGAGATCGTCGCCGCGCTGCTTCCGGAGTCGGTCTCCTCGATGAGCGCCGCCGGTGAGATCACCCCGGTCGACGTGAGCGTCCGCCCGGCCGCCTGCTTCTGCCCGGAGCTGCCGTTCCCGATCGAGCCCGACGCCAACTGACGACACCTTCGAGTCGTCGATCGCTCGGCGGGTCGTTCCGGTCCGCCGCGCAATGAAAAAGAGACCAGCCTCGGCCGGTCTCTTTTTTTGCTTCGGCGCGGATCTTCGAGACGAGAACCATTCGTCATACACTTCTGTAAACGCCTTCTGCCTTGCCTTCGCGGCCTCGCGTGTCCCGGCACCCGGCCGCTCGTCCCAGGAGACGCTGGATGGCCGAGATCGCGAAAGAACTGAGCTTGGCGGCTCGGACCCTGGCCCGCCACCCATTGCTTTCAACCGTCGTCGTGCTGACGCTGGCTCTCGGCGTCGGCGCCACCCTCGCGATCTTCGGTGTCGTCCGCGCCACACTTCTCGCTCCGCTTCCCTACGAGCACCCCGACGAGCTGACCAGCATCACCTGGCAGCTCGACAGCGGCGGATGGAATCCTCTGTCTCCACTCGACCTGACCGAGCTCGACTCGATCGACAGCCTCGACGCGGTGACCGCGTACCATCCCTGGACCTTCAACGCGTCGAGCCTCGAGCCGGTCGAGCGGCTGTCGGGCATCGTCGTGTACCCCAACGCCCTCGACGTCCTGGGCGTCGACCCGGCCCTGGGACACCGATTCAGCGCCGAGCCCGACGGACCGATCGAGGTCCTGCTCAGTGACGGTTTGTGGCGTCGCCGCTTCGGCGCCGATCCACACATTGTCGGCAAGGCCCTGGTGCTCGACGACGAGCCGACGACGATCGCAGGCGTCATGCCCGCGGGCTTCCGCTTTCCGGCCACGCGGCCGAGCCAGATCTGGAAAGCAGGCCGCTTCGGCGCCGAGACGCCGCGCCAGATGCGCTTCTTGATGGGTGTCGGCCGACTTGCCGCCGGCCACGACGTCGACGCGGCGCGCGCCGAAACGACTCTCCTGTCGGGCGCCCTGGAGCGCGAGTTTCCCGACGCCAACGAAGGCCTGCAGCTGTCGGTCGAGCCGCTCGCGGCGACCGTCGTCCGCGGATTCGAGAATCGCCTGGTGATTCTGCAGCTCGCCGTGCTCGCGGCGCTTCTTCTCGCCGGCTTCAATCTCGCGATGGTGCAGCTCGGCCGCGCCGAGAGCCAGCGCGGCGAAACCGCCGTGCGCTATGCGCTGGGCGCGCGCCAGATCCAGGTCCTGCGGACGACTCTGTGGGAAAACGCGCTGCTCGGCCTCGCCGGCGGTCTGCTCGGCGCCGCGGTGGCGCGCATCGGCACCGAGCTGCTGGTGCACTATGGGCCGCGCTCGATCCATCGGCTCGAGGAGGCACGCTACGGCGCGGCCGAGCTCGCCGCCACAGTCGGCCTCGGCCTGCTCTGCGGGCTGGCGATCGGCCTCGTGCCGAGCCTGGTGCGGCGTCGCGACTCACTCGCCGCATGGCTCCGTTCGGGCGTGCGCGCGAGCGCGGCGCAGACGGCGCGACGCCTGCTCGTGGCGATCCAGGTCGCGGTCACCCTTGTGCTCGTCGTCGGCTTCGGCCTCTTCGTGCGCAGTCTCACCACGCTCGGCGGCGTCGACACCGGATTCGAGCCCGAGTCAGTGGTCGCCACCGGTGTTTCGCTGCCGGCCGAGGTGGTGCGCGAAGCTACGGTGCGTGGCTTCGCGCTCGACTTGATGCGCCGTCTCGAGGCGTTGCCCGAGGTCGATCGCGTGGCCACCGCAGTGGCGCCGCCGCTCACCGGCGGATACCGCATCGACCACGAATACACGTTGGTGGGTGAACAACGCTCGCCGGATGCGGCCGCGCGCAAGGCCTCGATCCGACCGGTGAGCCCGGGCTTCTTCGAGGTGCTGCGGATCCCTCTGCTCGCCGGCCGCGCCTTCGGCTCGGAAGACACCACCTCCTCGGAGGCCGTGGTGGTGGTCAACGAGGCCTTCGCCCGCGAGGTGCTCGGCGACCCGTCGGCCGCCGTCGGCCGCCAGATCGAGATCGACCTCGACTACGGTGATTCGGTGGGTCGTATTCCCGCCGGCGCCCGGCGCATCGTCGGGGTCGTCGGCGATGTGCGCCAGGTCGAGCGCGGACGACCCGATGTGCCGGCACTCTACGTGTCGACCTTCCAGGCGCCGTGGGCCGAGACCCGCATCCTGGTGCGGACGCAGACAGACCCGGCCACCATGCTGCTCCGCATCGAAGAGGCTGTCCGCGGCGCCGCCCCGACCCTGCCGGTGACGCCGGCGCGCCGCTTCGCCGAGGAGACCGCCGGGGGCCTGGCGCCGATCCGCTTCCAGACCGGGCTGCTCGGGGCGTTCGCTGTCCTCGCCCTGCTGCTCATGGCGGTGGGTCTCTACGGTTCGCTGTCGGTCTTCGTCGCTCGCCGGGGGCGGGAGATCGGCCTGCGCATGGCCCTCGGTGCCGACAGCCTCAGCACGCGCTGGCTCATCGTGCGCCAGGCGCTGACTGTCGCCGGCCTCGGCCTGGCCCTCGGATTGGTCGGCTGTTGGTGGCTCGCCCGCCTGGTCGACAGTCTGCTGGTCGATGTCGAGCCGACCGATGCGATCACCTACACCACGGCCGTCTCACTGATGGCCGGCGTCTGCCTGTTGGCCGCCTGGTGGCCGGCGCGACGCGCGACGCAGGTGGACCCGATGGTTTGCCTGCGAGACGACTGACTGACCGCTCACGAGGTACTCATGCGTTCGCCGCTCCGCTCTTGGTGCCTGCTCGTCCTCTCCACCTTCCTCCTTCCCGCCGTCGTCGCCGCGCGGCCCTACGACGCCGCACCGTCGACGACGACCGCCGAGACAGCGACCGTCTGGACGACTCTAGACGGCCGCTCGGTCAACGCCTTCGAAGGAACGGTCGAGGTTCCCGAGGACCCCGACGACCCGACCGGCTCCAGCCTGCGCCTTGCCTACGTCAAGCTGCCGACGACGAGCGCACGTCCGGCCTCCCCGATCGTCTATCTCGCCGGCGGGCCGGGCGGCTCGGGCATCGACACCGCCCGCGGCGCGCGGGCCGACATGTTGCTGGCGCTGCGCGCCGTCGGCGACGTGGTGCTGCTCGATCAACGCGGCACCGGCCGCTCGAGCCCGACGCTGGTGTGCGGCAAGACGTGGAGCCACCCCGCCGACCGGCCGCTCGACCAGGCTGAGGTCGATGCGTCGATCCTCGACGCCGCCACGCTCTGCCGTCAGCAGATGGACCGGCGCGGAATTCGTCTCGCGCACTACGGTCCGCGCGCCATCGCCTATGACGTCGACGCGCTGCGCAGGGCGCTCGGCAGCGAGCGGATCTCGCTCGTCGCGACCAGCTTCGGCACCCGGGTCGCGCTCGAGGTACTGCGCCGCCACGGCGCCCGCGTCGAGCGCGCGATCCTGCTCGGGGTGCTCGGTCCCGAGCAGGTGCTGAAGTCTCCTCGCCGGGCCGACGAGGTCTTGTCACGGATCGAGTTCGACGCCGAACGTTCGCTGCACGACGTGCTCGCCGCCCGGCTCGAGGCGCTCGAGGCCAGCGCGACCACAACCACCGCCATCGACGTCCTCACCGGTGACGAGGTGCAGCTCGGAGTCGGCCCTCTCGACCTGCAGTTGGTGATCACCGACCATCTCGCCGGCGCGGCCGAGCTCGCCATGCTGCGCGAGCTCGCCGTCTCCCTCGAGCGCGCCGACCTGACCCCGATCGCCTCGTTCATTCTGCGCCAACGCAAGCGCTGGCTCGGCCACGTCATGCCGTACTCCGCGATCTGCGCCGCCTCTGGCCCGGCCGACCGCCAGCAGCGGATCGACCGTGAGGTCGAGACCTCGGTCGTCGGTCGACAGCTCAATCTCACCAATCGTGCGCTGTGTGACGCGCTCGGGCTCGAGCCGCCGGCACCGGCTTCGTTCGAGCCCGTGCAGTCGGACGTCCCGGTCCTGTTGATCAGCGGCAGTCTCGACGCCCGCACTCCGGCGGGCAACGCCGAGCAGGTCGCACGCACCCTGTCCCGCAGCCACCACGTCGTCGTCGAAGGCGCCGGCCACAGCGACGATCTGTGGGCCGCGTCGCCGCGGATCGCCGAGCTCGCCGTCCGTTTCCTGCACGGCGACGCCCCCGACGCCGAGCGTATCGACGCGCTCGCGCCGTGGCTTCGGGTCCCGCCGCCGCCGGGCACCGAGGTGGTGGAAGTGGTCGACACGCTGCACGACCGACAAATCGTCGACCCCTACCGCTGGCTCGAGCGGTCGAAGACGCCCGAGACCCGCGTCTGGGCGGCGACCCAGAACCGGTACACCGATCGCCTGCTCGACGTCCTGCCAGAACGCGGCACGCGGCGCGGCGAGCTCCGCCGCCTCTTCGCCGGAACCGGCACGGGCCTGCCTCGGGTGCGAGGCGATCTCGCCGTGTACCGTCGTGTCACCAGCAGTCGCTCGACGCCGTCGCTGGTCGTCCGGCACGGCGACCTGAGCGCCCCCGACGGCGACGAGCGGGTCCTCGTCTCGCCGGCCCAGGTCGCCGCGGGTGATGCGCCGAACACTGTCAGCCTCGACGTCGAAGCCATGTCGGCGGACGGGCAGCTGGTCGCGTTCTCGATTCGACGCCAGGGCGCCGCGGAGGTCTCGATCCGCTTCGTCGAGACGGCCAGCGGCACGCTGCTCGACGACGAGCTGCCAACGGGTCTCTACTTCGGCATCGCCCTCGCGCCACACGGCGGCGGTGCCTACTACGGCCGCGAGCGCGAGGACGGCGAGGGCTCACGCGTCCACTACCACCGCTTCGGCACGGATCCTGCCGACGACCCGGTGGTCTTCGGCGAGAGCTACGGCAGGGCGGCAGTGGTGTGGCCGAATCCCAGCGACGACGGCGTCTACCTGGTGCATCACGGCGTCTCCGGCACGACCCAGCAGATCGATCTCGCGCTCGACCGCCTCGACGGCGCGGACGCCTCGGCGCCCCTCGGTCACGACGTGTCGCAGCGTCGTACCGTCGTCCAAGACGTGCCCTCCGCCTTCTACGGCGGGGTCGCCGGCGACCGGCTCGTGATCCACACGACCTGGGAGGCGCCGCGCGGGCGGATCTTCACGGCCCCTCTCGACTCTCCCGGCCAGGAGCACTGGCGCGAGATCGTACCCGAGCACGAGGACGCGGTGATCGAGACGGTCTTCGCCGCCGGCGGTAAGCTTCTCGTCGAGTATCTCGACGACATTCGTTCGCGGCTGGTGATCTTCGATCTCGACGGCCGCCGTCTGGGCGACGTCGAGCTGCCCGGCATCGGCAGCCTCGAGCGCTTCTCAGGCCATTCCGATCACCCGGTCGTCTTCTTCACCTTCTCCTCCTACCACCTGCCGCCGACGATCTTTCGTTACGACATCGAGCGCGACGATCTTTCGGTCTGGCGCAGCGCGGCACCGCTGCTCGATCCGTCGAGCTTCGTCGGCCGCCGCCTGTGGGCCGAGTCGAAGGACGGCACCCGCGTGCCCTACTTCGTGGTCCATCGGCGCGATCTCGAGATCGACGGCGCCCGGCCGACGATCATCAGCGCCTACGGCGGCTTTGCGACGAGCCTGACGCCCTCGTACCAGCCCGAGATCGCCTGGTGGGTCGAGCAAGGCGGCGTGTGGGCGGTCGCCAACGTGCGCGGCGGTGGCGAGCTCGGCGACACGTGGCACCAGGCCGCGGTCCGCGAGACCAAGCAGCGCTCGATCGACGACCTGATTGCTGTCGCCGAGGCCCTGATCGAGTCCGGCCACACGCGCTCCGAGCGGCTCGCCACGTGGGGTCACAGCGCCGGGGGCCTGCTGGTGGCCGCCGCCGGGGTGCAGCGTCCGGATCTCTTCCGCGCCGTGGTCTCGACGCATCCGCTGCTCGACATGCTGCGCTACAACAAGTTCCTCGCCGCGCGCTTCTGGCTGCCCGAGTACGGCTCGCCGGATCGCGCCGACGCCTTCGAGCATCTCGTCGCCTACTCGCCGTACCACAACGTCGATCCGTCGGCGCCCCAGCAGCCCGCCTACTTCTTCGAGACCAGCTACGGCGACACCCAGGTCGCGCCGCTGCACGCACGCAAGATGACCGCGCGCATGCAGGCTCTGGCGACGCCCGAGCGCCCGGTCGTGCTACGCCACCACGGCGATGTCGGGCACGGCGGCGAGGGCGTCACCGCCGAGCATCGTCTCGACGAGCTGACGGACGTCCTGTCGTTCCTCCTTTGGCAGCTCGACGCACTCTGATGTCGACCCTGTCGTCCCCGGACAGCGGGAACCAGGGCCTGGCCGAGCACAAGGGCCTGGCCGAGCGCTGGGTCGCCGCGATCCAGAGCCGCCCGTGGACGGCCCTGCTGCTCGTCGCGCTGCTGACGCTGGCCGCCGCCAGCGGCGGGCGTCACCTGACGCTACGCATGGACGGCCGATCGATGGTGCCGCCCGACGACCCGATCGTCGAGTTCGACGCCGAGGTACGAGACGTCTTCGGCGTGCGCGATCAGCTCGTCGTCCTGGTGGAGAGCCGTCGCCCGGACGGCATCTTCGACCCCGCGGTCCTCGAGCGGCTGATCCAGATCACCGACATCGCTCACGGCCTCGACGGCGTCGAGGATGAGCACGTGGTCAGCCTGGCGACCGAACGCCGCGACCGCGTCTATCCCGGCACGCTGCGCTTTCGCCCGTTCCTCGACCCGCTACCCGACAACGAGCAGCTACTTGAGGTGCTGCGCGCCGACATCGCGGCGCCGCGCGTTCTCGACGGCACCCTGGTGTCGCACGATCGCGGCGCGGCGGCGATTTTCCTGGGCGTTCCCGATGTCGCCGAGATCGGGGATCGCGGCCTGCTCTATCGCCAGCTCGTCGAGCAGCTCGAGCCGCTCGACGACGACCTGGTCGACCTGCGCGTCGTCGGCGCGCCGGCGGCGGAGGCACTGCTCGGCCATCACATCCTCGAGGACATGCAGCGGCTGTTGCCGCTCTCGATGGTGTCGATGGCGCTGCTGATGGCGCTTCTCCTGGGTCGGCTCTGGGGCATGGTGCTCGGCTTGATCGAGGTCGGCGCCTGCCTCGCCTTCACATTCGGGCTGATGGGCTGGTTCGGAGTCCCGATCTCCCTCACCAGCGGCGTGCTGCCGCTCGTCCTGATCTCCCTCGGCCTGGCCGACGAGATCCACCTCGTCACCCACTACCAAAAGCTCCTGGCGCGCAGCGGATCGGCGAGCGCCGGACCGGGCGTGCTGCAGCGCACCTATCGCGAGATCCTGCCGCCGATTCTCACCACCTCGCTCACCACCAGCCTCGGCTTCGCCTCGTTCATCGCCTCGCCGATCGAGCCGATCCGCCAGTTCGGCGCCTTCGCCGCCGTCGGCATCCTCTACTGCCTGGTCTTCTCGACCTGCGCGTCGCCGGCGATCCTGCACCTGCTCGGCCCCGACCGTCTGCGCGCGCGGCGCTCGCTCGCCGGCCGCGAGACGATGCTGAAGCCGGTGCTCTGGGTGACCCGCCGTCCCGGGCGCGCGCTCGCCGCTTCGCTCGCGCTGGCGTTCGGGCTCGGCTCGGGGATCACCCACCTGGTCGTGCAGGACGGCTGGATCGACGGTTTCGCCCCCGACTCCAAGTTCCGCCGCGACAGCGATCGAGTCGCCGACCAGCTGCTCGGCACCCACATCCTGCTCATCCACCTGGCCGTCGAGGGCAGCGGCGTGCCGCCCGAGGGGGATGGGCGCGAGGGCTGGCTGCTCGACCCGGAGCTCCTGCGCGAGGTCGGCCGCTTCGAGGACCACTTGCGATCCCTCGAAGGGGTCGGGGGCGTGCTCGGTCCGGCGAGCCAGCTGAGCGCGGTGTCGCATCTCTGGCATGCGCGCAAGGACGGCACCTGGAGCATTCCGGACGATGTCGTGAAGGTGGGCCGGGTCTACCGATTCTTCGATCTCGTTCGTGGCAAGCACCGGCGGCGCGAAGTGGTGAACGACGATCTCGACCGCGCCCTGGTCTCGGTCTTTCTGCGCAACGCGAACTACCGCGAAACGCAGGCGCTGATCGAGGAGATGACGGACTGGTCGGGGTTCGAGAGCCACGCGGTGGAGCTGTCGATCGCCGGCGACGTGGCGGTGTCGCAGGCGATGATCCCGGCCATCGTCCGCTCGCAGGTGATTTCGCTCTCGCTGGCTCTCGCTGGATCGCTGTTCGCCCTGGTCCTGCTCCTGCGCGCGCCCGGGAGGGCGATCCTGGCGATCACTCCGGTGATTCTCGCGGTCGTCTGTGTGTTCGGCGCGATGGGCTGGCTCGGCATTCCGCTCGGTGTCGCGACGTCGATGTTCTGCGCCATCACGCTCGGAGTCGGGGTCGACTACGCCG
Source organism: Acidobacteriota bacterium (assembly GCA_039194425.1). Classification (GTDB taxonomy): domain Bacteria; phylum Acidobacteriota; class Thermoanaerobaculia; order Multivoradales; family J023; genus JAUIJL01. Next base: position 41,184 of record JBCCVZ010000008.1, read on the forward strand.
TGCACCTGGTCGCCGCGCGGCGCCGCGCGATCGATCGCGGCGAGGCCGATCCGTCGGCGGCCGCGGTGACGGACGTCGGCCCGGCGATCCTCATCGACTTCTTGGTGATCGCCATCGGCTTCGGCTGGATGAGCCTGTCGCAGGTGCCGTCGAACGGCTACCTGGGCATCCTGGTCGTCGTCGCCCTCGGCCTGTCGTGCGTATTCACCCTGATCGGCCTGCGCTCGGCCTGGGCCTGGCGCAGCGATCTCTAGTGTCCTAGCGCGCCCTGTTGAGGGCGGCTCCGCCAGCCGTCGACCGCGTGGAGCCCATACGCAGCGCTCCTCGGCAGAGACTCGCGCGCGCCGCCGCGACGGAGCATAGGTCAACGGTCGTCTGCAGATTTGGCTATAAGATTCTGGCCGCTGACAGACCGGCGGCCGTTCGGTGCGATCGCGCCAGGCTTGGACGAGACGGCGAGAGATCAGAGCATGAACGATGGATGAGGATCGAAGCGGCGAGATCACTCTGCTTCTTCAGAAGCTCGAGGATCACGGCGAAGGAGCCCTCGAAGAGCTCGTCTCGTTCGTCTACTCCGAGCTCCGTCAGATCGCCTCCGGGCTGATCAAGGGCGAGTCCCCGAGCCATACGCTGCGCGCCACCGACATCGTCCACGAGGCCTATCTCCGCCTGTTCAACCAGGAGGATCTGGCGTGGGAGAATCGGCGGCATTTCTTCGCCTCTGCCGCGATCGCCATGCGCCGGGTCCTGATCGACCATGCGCGGCGCAAGAAAGCGGGCAAGCGCATTCCGAAAGACAAGCAGATCCCCTTCGAGTTGGTGGACGACGTCGGCGGCGAGGAAGGGAGCGAGGGCAGCCCGACGGCCATCGATGTGCTCGCGCTCGACCAGGCACTCGACAAGCTGGCCGAGGTCGGGGAACGCCAGGCGCGGATCGTCGAGCTGCGCTACTTCGGCGGCCTGACGACGGAGGAAATCGCCGAGCTTCTCGAAATCAAGTCGGCGATCGTCAACCGAGAGTGGCGTTTCGCCCGCCTCTGGCTACGGCGCGAGATGCGCCGGCAATCGCCCCCAACGTCGCCGTCGCCGAGTCCGCATCCGGCGGCGAGCTGAGGTCGCGAGCCCGTTCGGCGTCGGCCTCGGCGGCCAAACGATCCGGATGCTCCGGCGGCAAGAGCTGGCGCAAGAGGTCCCGAGAGCGCTCGAGGAGGCTTGACGCGTCGTCCACTCGTCCCTGCTCGAGGCGGACTCGGCCGAGCCAGAGCTGGTCCTTCGCGGCCTCCACCGAGGACTCGTTGCCAGCCGCGCCATGGATGCCGAGAGCGCGACTGAACGCCTCGTCGGCCGCATCGATCTGAGCTTCCCCGTACAGGACTCGACCGAGCGCGGACGCGATCTGCGCGACGCCGGCGTGCTCCCTTCCGTGGGTCGCTTCCCGCTCCGCCAACAGCACGCTGAGCTCGGCCGCCGCCTGGGTGCCTTCGCCTCGCCGCGCCGTCAGGACCGCCAGCTCGAGGCGAGCGCCCTGGGTCAGATAGTGATCGCTGCCCAAGACCTCGGTGTAGGTGCCGAGGGCCGCGCGGAGGAGCCCTTCGGCAGCGTCCAGATCCCCGCGATGCCGGAGAACCCGTCCCAGCAGGCTCTGAGTTTGCGCGATCTCGAGCCGGTCACCCTCGGGCACCGAACGCTGGGTTTGCAGCAGGCTGGTCAGATGCTCCGCCGCCTCGTCGAAACGATGCCAGCGGCTCCACAGGGCTCCAATCTCGCGGTCGGCTGTGACCGTTCGATAGTGATGCGGTTCGTGCATGCGACGAAAATGCTCCGCCGCCCTCGTCAGCAGACCCTCGGCCTCGTGCCAGTTCCCGAGCTTTTCTTCGATCCCGGCTCGATTGAACCAGCAGCTGGCGACCAGAGGATGCTCGGGGCCAAACGCACGCACAAAGTAAGACTCCGCCTCGAGAAGAAGGGGCTTCGCCTCAGCGACACGGCCCTGGTCCCGCAGCGCCAGGCTCAGGTTGTTGAGCGATTCTCCAATCGCACCCGGGCTCTCGGGCACCTCCTGCCGCCGGAGCTCCAGAGCCTGCCGGTGCCCGGCGGCGGCGTCCTCGTATCGCTTCTGCTGATAGTGCAGGTTGGCCAGCCAGGAGAGGGTCGCCGCGTACGGCGCGATCTCCGGCTGGCCGGAGCTCTCGTAGAGCTCGATGGCCTCGACGAGCGCAGCTTCGGCTTCGGCCTCGCGCCCTTGCCGACGGTAGATCACCCCCAAGGAGCCGAGGGACCTGACGACGTGCGCATGCCCTGGAGCCAGATGCTGCCTGCGCAAATCGAGGGACTTCTCGTAGAGGCCCGCAGCACGCTCGAGATCCGCCCGGTTGAACGCGACACTTCCGATGGTTTGCAGGAACCGCGCTTTCGCCAGGGGTTGATCGGCGAGCTCTTCGTCGATCGTCGATTCGGCTCGCGCCAGCAGCTCATCCACCGACTCCGGGTCGTCGGCGCTTCGGTCCGGATCGACCGTTTCGAACAGGCCGATCATGAAGTCCGAGACCTGCTCGGCCTCGGTCAAGGCCTGGCGAGCTCGTTCGGCTTCCAGGTTCGCGCGCCGAGCCTCCAGAGTGGTGGCCGCGACGCCGACGATCAGCACCCCGACGACCGCGGCCACTGCGGTCACCGTGCCCAGATTGCGGCGCGCGAAGCGAAGCAGCTGATAGCCCCACGAGGGCTCTCTGGCTTCGACCGGCTGATCGCTCAGATGGCGCCGAAGGTCGGCCGCGAGCTCCGAAACCGCGCTGTAGCGCTCGTCTCGCTGGCGCGCCAGAGCTTTGCCCAGGATGGCGTCGAGATCGCCTCGCAGGCTCTTCTCGACGCGGCCTGGGCTGACACCGCGCAATGCTGCGAGCCGCACCTGCTGCTCGGTGTCGAGGCCTGACCAGCGCCGGCTCGCATCCAGCGGGTCGGTGGTCTGAATTCTGCGCAGCAGAGCTCCAACGCCCATCTCGGGAACCTCGAAGGGCGGCTTGCCGACGAGCAGAACGTAGAGCAGGATGCCGAGAGAGTAGACGTCGGATCGAGTGTCGACATCGGACCGATCGACTGGCGCGGCCGCTTCGGGGCTCATGTAGATCGGAGAGCCCGCGAGCAAGCTCCGGCTGAGCTCCAGGTCATGTTCGAGGGCCGAGGCTCCGGGGGCCGAGGATCCGGGGGCCGAGGATCCGGGGACCGAGAATCGGGCCCCGTCCGGGGGCGGCTCCGCGCTCGGACCCTCGAGAGCTCCCGCCGTCGAGACCTCGGAGTCGTCGAGGGAGCGGGCGATGCCGAAGTCGATCACCTTGGCCACCGCCTCGCCGTCGACGTCTGATACGAGCACGTTGGAGGGCTTGAGGTCGCGGTGCACCAGGCCTTTCTGATGCGCGTGGCCGACGCCCGCGCAGACACCCAAGACGAGCTCGATGCGGTCGCGGATCGACAGCTTCCGCCGATCGCACCAGTCCGTGATGTGGGAGCCCTCGACCCATTCCATGGCGACGAACGCTCGCCCCTCGTCCGCCACCCCGGCGTCGTAGACGGCAGCGATGTTCGGATGCTTGAGTCGCGCGAGCGCCCGACACTCGGCGGCGAACCGCCGACTGCCCCAGCGGGTGCCGAACCCGTGAATCACCTTGAGCGCGATCCGGCGCTGAATCGGCTCGTGCTGCTCGGCGAGATACACCGTGCCCATGCCGCCTCGGCCGAGCTCCTCCAGGACACGATACGAACCGACCCGATCCGAGGCCGTCAACGAGCGACCGGTGGCGCCTCGCCCTGGACCGGAACGGTGTCCGCTGTCGAGCCATGCGCCAATCTCGAGCGCCGCCGGAACATCGAGGAAGTCGGCATGGAGCGCCTCGTCCTCCTCGGCCAGGAGCGACTCGATCTCGGCACGGAGCGCGGGCCGACCCGCACACTCCCGGCCGAGAAAGGCTTGCCGCGCCGAAACGTCGAGATCGAGAGCGGCGTCGACTAGCGCCATGACTCGCTGATGATCCATCGTCTCCATGCTTTCGTCTCGTCGAGCCCCCGGTCAACCCCGCGTCGTCGCAGAGTCTCGCGCCCCCAAGGGACATGCGCAGGATTCTGCGCCGCGTGCAGCCGACCTTTGATCGACGATGCAGGACGCGTCGTCAGAACCCCCGGATTCCTACGCATGTCTCATCGAGGGAACCCACCTCCCACCGCCACCGACCTTGGAGACTCGAGCATGTCGACCGTGATGACCGACGTCCGTTTCCGCGCGTTGGCCTTCTGCCTTCCCTGGGTCTTCATAGCGCCTACCGGACCGACGCTCGCCGACCCCGGTGTCGCGCTGCTCGGCGGCGAGTTTCAGGTGAACTCATTCACCAGCGAGAACCAGTCCTTCCCCGACGTCGCCATGGCGCCCGACGGACGGTCCGTGGTGGTCTGGGAAAGCGTCGGTCAAGACGGGGACGGCGACGCGGTCGTGGCGCGGTTCTACGACGCGGACGGATCTCAGCTGGGCGACGAGTTCATCGTCAACACCTACACCACCAGCCACCAGAGCCAGTCCTCGATCGAGATGGCGCCCGACGGATCCTTCATCATCCTCTGGCGCAGCTCGCAGCAGGACGGGGATGGATGGGGCTCGTACGCCCAACGCTTCAGCCCCTCGGGAGACCGGGTGGGAGACGAGTTCCGGATCAACGAGGAGACGACGAATCACCAGGAGTACGCCTTCGCAGCCTTCGACGGCGACGGCCACATGATGGTCGTGTGGGAGAGTGAAGAGCAGGACGGCAGCGCGGGGGGCATCTACGGCCGTGCTTACGACAGCGCGGGCCAGGCCGGCGACGAGTTTCGAGTCAACGCCACGACCTCGGGGTGGCAGAACGATGCCGAGATCGCCGCCTTGCCGTCGGGTTTCGTGGTGGTCTGGGAGAGCCTCAACGTCGATTCCGACTTCCGCGGCGTCGTCTACCGGCGCTATGCCGGCGACGGCACTCCGCTCGCCGGCGAGCAGCTGGCCAACGTCACCGAGGCGGGCAATCAAAACAATCCGGTGGTCGCGATCCAGCCGGACGGTTCCTTCATCATCGTCTGGGAGAGCGACGGTCAGGACGGCTCCAATGCGGCCGTCATCGCGCGTCTGTTCGCCCTCGACGGGACTGCCACCAGCGGGGAGATCCAGCTCAACCAAACGACGCCCGGCGACCAAGAACACCTGAGCATCGCCGCCGACGGCATGGGTGGCTACGTCGCCATTTGGGACGGCGAGGCGGTTTCAGGCGGCAGCTTCGACGAGATTTGGGGACGCCGCATCCTCGCGGACGGCAGGCTCGTCGGCGATGAGTTCCGCGTCAACACCAGCACCTCGAATCGCCAGGTCTATCCAGCCATCGCTGCCGGCGACGACGGAGTGCTGATGGCGGTCTGGCACTCGTGGACCGGCGACGGGAGCGGCACCCGCACCGTCGGCCAGAGGCTCTGGGTCACCGGGCTGTTCAGCGACGGATTCGAATCGGGCGACGTGTCGAGATGGTCGCAAAGCGCGCCCTGAGTCACTCCGAGGCCGCGTCGTCCTGCGCCGGGAAGAAGGTCAGCTTCTCCATCGAGTTGTAGAGCAGGACCTTCCAGGCGCCGTCGACTTGCGCGAACGAGAACGAGTCGACGCCGTCGTTGACGAAGCGGCCGACGCCGACATCACCGGTCGCCCGGAAGTGGATCGTCACCGTGGCGCCGGCGCCGAAGTCGGCCACGGCGGTGTCGAGGGTGCGGATCTCGAAGCCCTGGATGCCGGCGATCGACGCTCCCGCCCCTGCGAGCCAGGTCGGAGCGTCGAAGGACTCGATCGTCGGCGCACCGCCAGCGGCGAGGCGTGCGCGCTGGACCCGTGCTCCCGGCGCGAAGTACGAGCCGACACGCTCCATGTCTTTGGCCTGGAACGCCGCGAGGAAGCCTTCGGCCTCGGCGATCAGGGCTTGCCGATCGACCGCGTCGTCGGCGGCGATCGGCGTCGTCCAAGCCGACAGGGCGAAAAGGGCGAACGCGGCGGCGGACCATGAGATCGATCGCATGACGGCTCCGGGACGAGCTACTCGTGCTCGATGTCGTCGACATGCCCGAGCTCGGCCGCCTTCTCGTGCAGAAGCAGCGGCAGGGCGAGCAGAATCGGCGGGTCGAACGGACGACGGGGATGCAGGTGGAGGGATTGTCGCGGGATTGGGTCGTCGCCAATCTCGAGTGGACCCGAGCCGGCCACGCCCGTCACCGCCTCACCGCCGATCAAGATGTCGAGCGGCGAGGACTCGGCGCTCATCGCGACAGCGAAGAGGAAAACCGTGCCCTCGTTCGGCAGCGCGAGGCGGAAGTGGCTCGCATCCGAGTCGAGAACGACGGCGCAGGAGAGAGGGCGTCCCTGCGGCACCGGCACGTCGAACAGGCCGGCGAACACCACCCGGTCGCGGGGCGAGCGCTCGACGTCTGCATCGAGGACCTGGCAACCGTCGGGAACGGGACACGAGGCGACGACCTCGAGCATGGCTTCGAGATCGGCGTAGAAAGCTCGGCCGAGCTGCCGAAAGCGTCCCGGCGCCAGACCCACCATGCGCGTGAAGCGAGTGGTGAACGAGCCGAGGCTCGTGTACCCGACTTCGAAACAGACATCGAGAATCGGATGATCGCAGGCGATCAACATGCGCTTCGCCGCCGCGACCCGAAGAGCCGCCAGAAACTGCCCCGGCGTCACCCCCGTGACTTCGCGGAAGGTGCGAAGGAAATGGAACTGGCTCATCAGCGCCAGGTCGGCAAGGCCCGCCACGTCGATCGGATCCGCCAGGTTGGACCGCATGTAGCCCAAGGTGCGAAGAATCGCCTCGGCATGCGTACTGAGCTCCGACGAGTCGACCTCGAGACCAGGCCCGGGACTCGACTTCGGCAGCTCTGCTCGACTCTCTCCCGCCACGCCGCGGAAGGCGAGCCCTTCGTCGCGAGAGCTCGTCACAATCGATCGCCTTTCTTCCACGTCGACTCTTTGAAGGACGTCTTTCTCCCTGGGCCTGATGAAGGCCACACACGTCAGTTTATTCAATCGACCTGGGCGGAGCAAGGGCTCGACGCGACTGAACTCCTCGACTTGCCTAGGGCTCTGGTCGACCTGGCGCGCGATCGGCCGACGCGGGTGCTCAGCCGACGATGATGCGCGGCAGATGCGCACCGAGGCGGGTGACGATCTCGTAGTGGATCGTTCCGACGATCGAGGCCAGCTCGTCGGCATGGATCGTCCTCTCTCCCTGGCGCCCGAGAAGGACGACTTCGTCTTCCAACTCGACCCCGGGAATGTCGGTGACATCGACCATCGTCAGATTCATGCACACTCGGCCGCGCACCGGGGCTCGCCGGCCGGCGACCAGCACATGCGCGCTGCTGGAGAGCCGGCGGTCGTAGCCGTCGGCATAGCCGATCGGCAGGATCGCCAGGCGCGTCTCGCGGGTCGCCTGCCAGGAGCAGCCATAGCCCACGTAGGCATCGGCCGGCACCGTCTTGAGCTGGCTGATCCGCGTCTTCCAGGCAAGCACCGGCTGCAGGGCGTCGCGTGCGCCGGCGCCGTGGCGGGTGCGATACGAGGCGAGCGTCTCGCGCGACGACCAGAAGCCGTACTGCCCGATGCCGAGCCGCACCATGTCGAAACGAGTCGACGGCAGCACCAGGGACGCGGCCGAGCAGGCCGTGTGGCGACAGCGTGGGCGAAATCCCGCGGCCGCCAGACGCTCGAGCGCGCCACCGAAGCGCTGCAGCTGGTGCTCGGCGTACGACGAGTCGGTGGTGTCTTCGATGTCGGCAAAGTGAGTGTAGACGCCTTCGACGTCGAGGCCCGGCGCCTCGGGGTCGTCCGGCGGCGTACGGTGGCGGGCGAGAACTTCGAGCAGCGCGTCGAGCGCGGCGCCGTCGACCCCCTGGCGGTGCGTGCCGGTCTCGACCTTCAGGTGCACCCGCACGCGGCGGCCGTTCGACGTGGTCAGCGCAGCCAGGCGCTCGGCGCTCTCGCGGTTGTAGAGCACGAGGCGAAAGCCTCCCTCGACCGCCTCGTCGAGCCGCTGCAGCGGCACATGACCCATGATCAAGATGTCTTGGGCGAAGCCGGAGGCGCGCAGATCGAGCGCCTCCTCGAGCGCATGGACACAGAACGAGTCGGCGCCTTGGGCCGCGGCGAGCAGGGCCATTTCGCGCCGACCGTGACCATAGGCGTTCGACTTCACCACCGACGAGAGCTCCACCTCGGCACCGACCCGGGAGCGGAAGAAGGTCAGGTTGCGCGCCACGGCGCTCGCGGAGACCTCGATCCAGCTGTTCAGGCCTCGCGTGTCGACCGGCCCGACGGTGACGCCGGGCACGGCCCGCGCCCGCAGCGCGTCGAGATCGACGGGAGGCTGCGGTGCCGTGGCACGGGGCGCCGCGGTCGACGGGCCGGTAGGTGGAAGGGTATGGGTCGCGGGGCGGGAAGCAGTGGTCATGCAGCGAGCCTGTCTGCGCGATGTGCCGTGAATGTGGCGACGTCGGGGCGGCGCCTCGGCGCGCGCCGCACGACGCCCGAATCGTCATCCTACCCGTGCTAGCCTGCGGCCATGAACGACCGTGGATCGACGCCCCTGCCGCCGCCTCTCGACGACAGCTTGCGTCAGCTGCGCGCCGTGCGCGACGACTTCGAGGCGCTCGTCGACGGGCTCGACGACTCCGCGTTCAACTGGGCGCCGCATGACCGCTCGTGGTCGATCGGCCAGTGTCTCGACCATCTCGCCCGCGTCGACCGGCCCTATCGTCGCCGCATCGAGCGCGCGATCGAGACTGCCGTCGCCCGCGGTGACCGAGGACACCGCACAGCGTCCGGTGCGACTCGATGGAGCCTGGCGGAGCGCCTGTTCATCGCCTGGATGGAACCCCCGCCGCGCCTGCGCCTGCCGGCGCCGCCGGCGGTCGTACCGCCGTCGGAGCTCGAGGCGGACGCCGTGTGCGCCGCGTTCCGGGACGAGAGCGAGCGCCTGCAGCGCGCGCTCCATGAGGCGCGCGCGCTGGATCTCCGCCGACTCAAGATCCGCTCGCCGCTCTTCCCGCTGCTCCGTCTCGCGGTCGGCGCCAGCTTCGACCTCCTCGCCGCCCACGGTCGCCGCCACCTGTGGCAGGCCTGGGGTGTTCGCCGCCACGACGCGTTCCCGAGCGCGTAGCCCGGCGGCGCAGAGAGGCCGGGCTCGAGGCGACTAAGATACAGCCGCCGCCACCGCCGGCTGCTCGGCAGCGCGCAGCGCCAGGTACTCCGCACCATCGAGGATCCGTCGCGACGCGACGTCGGCTTCGACGTCCGCGCGCCAGGCACCGGCCGACGCTGCCGGTCCGGCGGTCAGCTCGACCAGCTCGGAACCGAAGCCCGAGCCGTAGCTGAAGGCCAACGAGCGAGTGCCGGCGGCAGCGCCGGCGAGCCCCTCGGCGACGGCCAACCACAGACTGGCGGTGTAGCTGTTGCCGACCCGACGGCTCCAGCCGAGCGTCGGCACGACCTGCGACTCGAAGAGCGCGTCCGCCTGCTCTTCGCTCCAGCCCAGGGTCTCGCCGACGTGGCGTACTGCCTTCTTCACCATCTTCGGAAACGGCACGTGGAAGGCGAAGAAGTTGAGCGCGTCGAGCGCCGCATGCGCCGCGGCGCCGTCGCCTTCGAGATCGCGCGACGTGAGGTAGGCACCGACGCAGCGCTCGGCGGCGCGCTTGTAGCAGTCGAGGCTGAATGGTCCGTCGACCCGCGGATACGCCTCGCCCACCGGGCGCCAGAAATCGAATGCCGGCTCGCTCCAGGCCCACGAGTCCGTCGACAGCTCGGCGATCCGCGCCTCGTCGACGACAAAGGCGACGGCTCCGGCGCCTTGGGTCGGCTCGCCGGGGCTCGCCGGCTCGTAGAGCGACACGTCGGCGGCGACCACCAGCGCCGCGCGCGGGGTGCCCGACGGGTCGAGGGCGGCGCCGGCACGGCGCCATTCGACCGCCTGGCGCAGCGCCAGGGTGCCTCCGTAGCAGGCGTGCTTCACCTCGTAGGAGCGCACGGCGCCGGCGAGATCGAGCGCGTCGGCGACCCATGCCGAGAGCGGCCGGCTCATGTCGACCGCGCTCTCCGTGCCAACGGCCAGCAGGCCGATCCGCGAACGGTCGCCGTCCCAGCGCTCGAGCGCCCGTCGCGCCGCGCCGACGGCGAGTTCGACGACTCCCTCACCGCGGTCGCACAGCGCGATCTCGGAACAGCCGAGCCCGTGGACGAACTTCGCCGGATCGACACCCCGCAGCTCGGCGAGGGTGGTGACCGGGAGCGCCAACGACGGCAGCTGGATGCCGATCGAGGCGATGCCGGTCGAAGACGCGGAGGGGCTCGGTGCTTGCGGCGTATCGGTGCTCATCAGGGTCTCCTGGGTGGTCGCGGACGGCGGCCGTTCGGTCCTTTCGCCGAAGGCTTCGTCCGAGCCTGCACCCTACGCCCGGGCGCCGCCGCGCGCCGCGCGCGCGACACAGCGCGGACCGAAGCGTGACCGACGATGACGCGCGCCTGACCGAGCCCGCTACTGGACGTAGCCGAGCGCCTCGAGCTGCTCGCGCGTCTCGGGATCGAGCTCGGTTTCGACCGGCTGCGGGCGCCGCGCCTCGGCCGCGGCGAGATGACGCCGCAGGCGCTCCTCGAGCACCCCGGCCGCGAACGGCTCGGCCACGCCGCGGTCGTCGAGCTCCGCAGGGTCGGCGTCGAGAGCGAAGAAGCGGGCGCCGCGCGCCTGCTCGACGATCACCTTTTCGTCACCGTCGACCAGGCTCAGCTGCTCGTCTTCGCCCAGCCGCAGCTCGGCGATCGACGGCCAGCGCTCGCTCGCTTTGCGCCCGGCGGCGACAGCGCGCACGGCCGGCAGCAGACTCTGCCCGTCGAGGCCGGCGGGCGGCTCGAGGCCGACGACATCGAGCACCGTCGGCAGGAGGTCGACATGGTCGGCGCGCCCGTCGATCCGCAGACCCGCCGCCTCCGCGCCCGGAAGCTTGATCACCAGCGGCACGCGCAGCTGCTCCTCGTAGAGCGTCTTGCCGTGCTCCCAGCCGCCGTGCTCGAGGAACTCCTCGCCATGGTCCGAGACGATCACGAGCAGCAGGTCGTCGAACACGCCGCGGTCGCGGAGCAAGTCGACCAGGCGGCCGATCTCGCGATCGACGAAGGCGAGCTCGCCGTCGTAGAGATCGACCAGGCCGTCGCGCTCTTCGGGCGTCACCGTGCGCTTTCCGCTGGTGATCTCGCGCACCGTCGCCAGCTCGCCGAGCGTCGGATCGACGCCGGCGGCGAACAGGTCGTCGAAGGGCGGGCGCGGCGTGTAGGGCGCATGTGGATCGGTGGCGTGCGCGTAGAGGAAGAAGGGCGGCGGGTCTCCCTGTGCTGCACCACCCTGCGAACCGCCATGCGACGCCAGGTAGCCGTCGAGCCAGGTGAGGATCCAGGAGTTCACATCGTCGGCCAGGTGGTGCACCTCGCGCCGCTTGAACGATTCCCGCAGGTGCTGGTAGGCGTCGAAGCCCTGGGCGAAACCGAAGCGCGGCCCGGCGTTGCCGTTGGTGACGACGCCGACCGTCGTCCAGCCGGCGTCGTCAAAAACCTCGGCGAGCGTCACGAGATCGTCGCTGAGCACGTCGTCACGGTCGTCGACGCCGTGGCCCGACGGCAGGCGGCCGGTGAAGATCGAGGCGACGGCGGTGCGCGTCCACGAAGTCTGGGCGCGCGCCTCGGTGAACGTGATCCCTTCGCGCGCCAGCTTCTCGAGCTCCGGCGAGGTCGGACGATGATAGCCGTAGAGTCCAAGGTGATCAGCGCGCACGGTGTCGATCAGGTAGACGAGGACGCCGGACACCGGCGCACGCGACCCGGCCGGGCTGTCGCTGCCGGCCGCGCGGGCGATCTCCTCGGGCGGCTCCTCCGGAGCCGGCACCCGCTCTTCGTGCGCCGCGCCAGCGGCGCCACCCGCCGCTGCAACCCGGCCGCCCCGCAGGACGTGCGCGCGCTCGAGCAGCACCCGCGGAGCGTCGGTGTCGTCGAACCAGCGCGTGAAGACTCCGCCGAGCGAGTCGGGCTCGGGCGCCGCCACGAGGTCGATCCGCAGCCTCGTCGACGTGTCACCGAGCGGCCAGCTGCCGCCGCCGCGCACGTCGGTCTCGACCACGATGCGGCCAGTCTCGTCGACCACGCGCAGCGCCAGCGTCGCGCCGGAGCGTTCGACGCCGGACAGCTCGAGCCGGGCCCCGGCCGGCGGCTCGAGGAAGTACCGCACACCGGAGCCGGCGGGCAGCACCAGGCGCTGCCGCTCGGCCACCGTCTCGCGGTGCGGCGCACCGACCGAGGCGACGGCGCCAACCATTTCGAGCGCCTCGCAGCGCGCGCCGAGCGGTCGATCGTCGACCACCCCGTCGGCCGGATTCGACGGATCGTGCCAGCGCGAAACCTCGAGCTCGAGCCGATTCACGCCCAGCTCGAAGCCCGCCGCGGGCACCTCGAAGTCGATCGGCTGCGGCTCGCCGGGCGGCGGCAACGGCTGGCTACCAACCGCCTCGCCCGCGATCCGCAGCGTCAGGCGAGGTGCCTCGCCCGGCGGCAGCGCGACGCCGGCGCAGCGTAGGCGCAGCGTCCGGTCGACGACTCGGTCGACAAAAACATCGACACCGGCGCGCGGCCCGAGCGCCCACAAGAACGCACCGTCGGCAGCGGCGTTGCGGTTCCAGCCACCGCGCAGCAAGTCGCCGTTCTGTGGATCGGCGAGGCGCACGCGGGCGCGCGTCGTCGCGCTACGAGCATGCGGCAGCTCGGCGACCAGGTCGACCACGGTCGCCCCGGTGGGTTCCTCGGATCGGCAGCCGACGACCAGCAGGCCGGCGAGCAGCAGGCCGACCAGAGAGGCGGCGAGCCGTGGAGCGAAGGGGCGATGGCCGTCGCGGCGCCGCGGACGCCGCATCGGGTGAACGGTCGCGGCGCTCAGGTCGACGGCTCCGCCGTTTCTTCCAGCGACGAGTCTTCCAGGGACGGGTCTTCAAGGGACGATTCGAGGCCCGCCTCGTCGTCGAGCGCCTCGCGCATCGCGGTCAGCAGGCGCTCGGCCTCGGCCGCATCGAGCGAGCCCGCGTTCCAGCGGTCGCTCAGCCCGCGTTCACCAATGCGCGGAATGATGTGGAAATGCACGTGCATCACTTCTTGGCGCGCCTCCGCGCCGTTGTTCTGCAACAGGTTGTAGGCCGTGGCGCCCGTGGCGCGAAGCACCGCACGGCACAGCCGCGGCAAGACCCTGCCGATCGCTGCCGCCGACTCGTCGCTCAGCAGATGCACCTGGGCCTTGCGCTCCTTTGGGATCACCAGGGTGTGCCCGGGCGACAGGGGCCCGATGTCGAGGAAGGCCAGCACGTGCGCGTCTTCGTAGACGCGGTAGCACGGAAGCTCGCCGGAAAGGATCTTGTCGAACACGGTCTCCGAGTGCGCGTCGCTCATGCGCTCATTGTACGCACGCCGCCGCGGAGGCGCCAAGCCGCTCCGCGCGATTCCGGCGTGCGCGGAGCGGCTCGCGTCGGGATCCTTACGCGATCGTTACTCCGCGTGCGCAAGCGCCCAGCACGCCGGCGATAGAGTTCTCCGAGATGTCGTGCTCGGCGGCGGCGATGATGTCGATGAGTCGTCGGCGAGAAGATCTCGACGACGAGTCCGAAGCCGCCGATCCACGACCGAAGAAACTCTCCACGGAGCGCCAGCGTATGTCGAACAGGCGAGACCGCCGCGAGCGGTCGCCATGCCCGCGAGCGCCGAACCATCGCGCGGGTACCCGTCTAATCACGCTGCTGCTTCTGCTCGCGCTCAGTGCCTGTGTCGGCGACTCGGCCAAGCCGCCGACCGAAGCGGCACCCCACACGCCCTCGGCCGCCGGGCGGACCGCCAACGACTCTGGATCCCTCCACTCCGCCACAACCGTGTCCGAACCGAGCTCTGTCGTCGACCCGTCTAGCCTCACGCCGAGCGACGCCGGCCCGCCGCCGACGACCGACCTCGCTGGCGACCTCGACCACGATGAGATGATCGGCCTCGGCGAGCTCGGCGCCCTGCCGGGCCTGCTCGACTCCTTCGCTCCGTCGCCCGACTGCGATTTCGACGAGCCTTTGTCGAGCTGCCAGTAATTCCGTCGAGCTGCCAATGACGTCGAGCTGCCAATGACACCACGCCACCGGCAATTCATCCAACCGCCTCCGTTCCAGGATGCCGCCATGCGCTTCTCCTCGCCACTCCGCCGACCGCGCCCCGCTCTCCGTCGCTCCGGGCTGGCCTGCAGCCTGCTCGTCGCGCTCCCCCTGGCGCTCGCCGCCGGCTCGACGCCGGCAGCCGCCGGTGAGCCTTGCGACGTGTCGTGCGCACCCTGCGTTCAGGAGACCGTCGATCATCTGAAGACGCGCGGCTGGGTCGGCGTGATCCTCGATACCGACGACGAGGGCCGGTGGGTGGTCACCGATGTGGCGGGCAAGAGCCCGGCCGCCGGAGCCGGCCTACGCGTCGGCGACGTGCTGCTCGAGCTCGAGGGCATTCCGTATCGCAAAGAGACCTATACTCAGCTGAAGGATGTGTACGACAGCATGGTGCCGGGACGAGAGATCACCTACACGACGCTGCGCGGTGGCGAGCGTCTGCAGATCTCGGTGACCCTGGCGCCGCTCCCCGAGCACGTGCTGGCCTCGTGGCTCGGCTACCGGATTCTCAAGGGCCTCAAGGCGCAGCACGGAGCGCCGCCAGCGCCGCCCCGTGGACCGGCACCGCGCAAGCGTCCGCCGGGCACCAAGCCTCCGCGCTGAACGCATGCCGCCGGCTGCCCGGGGGCTCCAATGAGTCCCCCGAGCAGCAGCCGCCGCGACTGCAGTACACTGGGCCGGCAATCTCGCCGCCCGAACCGCGCCGTCCAGACGTGACCGACACCATTTCGTCCGATCCTTCGCCGCCCGACACGTCGCCCGCCGCAGCGAGCGTCGACTCGGAAGCCCACGCCCGGCGCCTCACCGCGGCGCTCCGAGCAGTGGCCGATGGCGTGATCCTGCTCGACGCGGAGGGACGCATCGACGAGGTCAACCCGGCGGGCGCGGCGCTGCTCGGCATCGCCCGCGGTGAGCTGATCGGCCATCGCATCGACGATCTCGTCGACCTCACCGACGAGCAAGACCAAGAGGTCGATCTCGCGGGACCTCGTCGCCGCGGCGACGGCCTGACCCTCGTCGAGGGCACCCAGCTGACGCGCCGACTCGGTGGCGGCCAGCTGATCGTCGAGGGCCGGCAGCTGCCGCTCGACGACGGCGGCGCGGCGCTGGTGCTGCGCGATGTCGGGGATCGCCAGCGGATGACCCACAAGCTCAGCCGGGCGGCGCAGTTCGATGCCCTCACCGGCCTGCTCAACCGCGAATCGTTCGACCAGCACCTGCTCGACGCCATCGACTCCGGCGACGACTTCGTGCTCGGCCATCTCGACCTCGACCGCTTCCAGCTGGTCAACGAAACCTGCGGCCATTCCGCAGGCGACGCCCTCCTACAGTGGGTCGCCAGCCTGGTGCGCGAGAGCGTCAGCGGCGCCGACGTGGTGGCCCGCACCGGCGGCGACGAGATCGGCCTGCTGCTGCGCGGCGACCTCGACCAGGCGAGCCATCGCGCCGACGAGATCCACACCGCTTTGCGCGAGTTCCGTTTCGTCTGGCAGGCCCACAGCCTGAAGGTCGCGGCGAGCATCGGGCTGGTGCCGGTGGCGACCGACCTCGGCGGCCTGCAGGACCACTGTGCCGCCGCCGACCGCGCCTGCCAGCTGGCCAAACAGCATGGTCGGGGCCGCACCGAGGTCTACCGCCAGGACGCCGAGGAGATCCGCCGTCAGCGCGGCTGGATGAGCTGGGTGGTGCGCGCGCGGCGGGCCCTCGACGACGACCATTTCGTCCTCTGGTGGCAGCGCCTGGAGCCGCTCCAGGCGGCATCGCCTCACAAACCGCTCTACGAGATCCTGGTGCGCCTGCGCGACGACGACGGACGCATCCGCTCCGCCGGCGAGTTCCTGCCCGCGGTCGAGCGCTTCGGCCTGGCACCTCATCTCGACCGCTGGATGATCCGCCACGCGCTGCAGACGCTGGCGCGTCACCCCGAGCTGCTCGACATCGCCGAGGCGGTGACGATCAACCTCTCGGGCGCGTCGCTCGACGTGCCCGACCTGGCCGCCTACGTCGAGGACGAGCTGGCGGCGAGCGGCATCGACGGCAGCCGGATCGGCTTCGAGATCACCGAGACCGCCGCCGTGCAGAGCCTCGAGCAGGCACAGACGATGATCGAGCGACTGCGCGGCTGCGGCGTGCGCTGGCTGCTCGACGATTTCGGCAGCGGCATGTCGTCCTACGGCTACCTGCGCGAGCTACCGATCGACTACCTGAAGATCGACGGCAAGATCGTGACCGACGCGCGCTCCGGCCCGCTCGGACGGACGATGGTCGAGTCGATCCACCAGATCGGCCATGTCATCGGGGCGCGCACGGTGGCCGAGCACGTCGACGGCGACGACCTGCTGCAGATGATGGGCGCGCTCGGCATCGACTACGTGCAGGGCTACCACGTCGACGAGCCCGGACCGATGGTGCCCGCGGCCACCACCGACGCCGCAGCACCGCCGCGCCGCCGATGACCACGCCGTCCACCGCGCGGCCTGCCGGCGCGCGCGAGGCGGCGCGCCGGCGGCGAGGGCTCGCCGGCGTCGCGCTGGCGCTCCTCGCCATCGCCGCCCTGCAGCTTCCACGGCTCGATCTCGAGCCGCGGGTCGAGAGCGAGTTCTTCTTCGCCAGCGACGATCCCCAGCTGCGTGCATCGCAAGCGATCGCGAGCGACTTCCCGGGCGGCGAACAGCTGCTGCTCGTCGTCGACGCGCCGGCGCTCGAGCTCGGCTCTCCCTCCGACGACACGCCGGCACGCGAGGCCCTGGAGCGCCTCGGAGCTCTCGGCGACGACCTCGCTGCAGTCGACGGAGTCGCCTCGGTGCGCAGTCTGTTGCGCGGTCCGTCGTCCCCCGCGGCGAGCGCCGACAGCCCGCTGTGGAGCCGACTGCTCGGCACGACGCCGGGCCGCACTCAGATCCTCGTCACGCTCGAGCCCGAGGTCGAGCCGCGGGCGCTGGTCGAGAGCATCGAGCCTTTGCTGCGCGTCCATCGACGCCCCGGCTTCGACCTATCGGTCTCCGGCGTGCCGTGGGTGGTCGAGCTCATCCGCCGCGCACTGGTGCGCGATCTGCGGGTCTTCAGCCTCGGCGCACTGGCGCTCTTCGCGCTGGTCCTCGCCGCGTTCGTTCGCACGCCGCGACATGTCCTCGGCGCCCTCCTCGCCTGCCTCGGCGCCTGTGTCGCCAGCCTCGTCGTCCTGCGTCTGCTCGGCGCCGCTCTCGGCCTGCTGACGGCCAACCTGGTGGCGATCGTCTTCGTGCTCACGCTCTCGCACACTCTTTTCTTGCTCGCCAACCTGCGCTCGGCCGACCTCGCCAACCTGCGCTCGGCCGACCTCGCCAACCTGCGCTCGGCCGACAGCGACACGAACAGCGATCCTCCGAACGAGGAGCACACCGTCGGCGACGCGGCCGGACACGCCGTCCGCCGCACGCTGCCGGCGTCGGCATGGAGCGCCCTCACCACCCTGCTGGGCTTCGCCAGCCTGCTCGCCGCCAGCGCAGCACCCCTACGCCAGCTCGGCTTCGCCGGCGTCGTCGGCACTGCGATCGCCTTCGCCACCGCCTACGCCGTCATGCCCGCCTTTCTCGGCAGCCCGGCCGCGGGCCGCGCTCCGGCCGGGCACCGCGTCGCGCGGTTCCTCCGTGGCGGTCCCTCCCGCGCCCGGCTCGTCATCGCGGGCCTTCTCGGGATCGTGCTCCTCGTCCTCGCCGTCGGCCTGCCGCGGCTCAACACCGACCCGAGCCTGTTCGCCTACTTCGATGCCGACGATCCGCTGCGCGCCGGGCTCGAGGCTGTCGACGCGGCGGGCGGCTCGAGCCCCCTCCTGCTCGTCGTGCGTCGCGGTGACGGCGGCAGTCTGATCGACGCGGACTCGCTCGAAGCTCTCGCCGCCGTCCACGAGGCGCTGGAGACTGATCCTCACGTCGGCACCGCGCTGTCGCTGCCGGTGCTCTTGGCCGAGGCGCAGCGCGTGCCCTTCGCTTCGTTTCTCGGCGTCGAGCGCCTGCTGTCGATTCTCGACGGCCCGACCTTCGGCCGCGTAGCGCAGGGCTTCGTCACCGCCGAGCGCGACCGCGCGCTCTTCGTGCTCCGCCTGCGCGAGGCCGGACGCACCGAGCCGCGGCGGCAGGTGATCGAGCGTCTGCGATCGATCGCCAGCTCTTCTGGCCTGTCCGCGGACCCCTCCCCGGATCTCTCTCCGGACCTTTCTCCGGATCTTCAAGTCGAGCGCGTCGGCGGGCTCTACGAGCTCCAGGCGAGCCTCGGCGAGCTGGTGCGCGCCAGCGTCGTGCGCGGCCTGGTCGGCCTGCTTCTGCTGTTCACGCTCGTCGCCTTCCTGGTCGCGCGCAGCCCGCGCATCGCCGGCGCCATGGTCGCCGCGCTCGTCGGAATCCCCCTCGCCGTGCTCGGCGGCTTCGGCTGGCTCGGCGTTCCCTTCGACCTCATCTCGTCTCCAGCGGCGAGCATCGCCCTGGCGCTCGGCGTCGACTCGATGATCCACTTGGTGGCGACCGTGCGGCGCCTCGATGCCGCGGGTGCCTCCGACCCGTGGCGGGCGGCGCTCGCGCGCATGGGGCCGACGATCGCCGCCGCGGCGGTGATCCTGGCGGCCGGCTTTGGCCTCTTCGGTCTCTCCGCCTTTCCCCCGACGCGTCGCTTCGGCCTCGCCGTCGCCGCCGGGACGCTGTGCGCCGCGGCCCTCGCCCTGATCGTTCTGCCGACGCTCGCCGACCGGATCCGGGGCGGAGCGCGGCGATGAAGATCGCCGTCCTGGTCTCGGGCGGCGTCGACAGCTCGGTCGCGCTGCGCCTGCTGCACGCCGCCGGCCACGAGCTCACCGCGTTCTACCTGAAGATCTGGCTCGAGGACGAGCTCGCGCACCTCGGCGCCTGCCCCTGGGAGGACGACCTCGAGCAGGTACGCACCGTCTGCTCCCAGATCGGCGTGCCGCTCGAGGTCGTACCGCTGCAGCGCGAGTACCACCAACGAGTGGTCCGCCACGCCGTCGACGAGCTGCGCGCCGGTCGCACGCCGAGCCCCGACATCTGGTGCAACCGCCGGATCAAGTTCGGCGCGTTTTTCGACCACTTGGCCACCGCAAGAGGAACCGGCGGCGCCTTTGACCGTGTCGCTTCTGGGCACTATGCCCTGATCGAGCACGGCGCAGAGGCCCGGCCGCGCCTGCTGCGTGCGGTCGACCCAGTGAAGGATCAGACCTACTTTCTCTGCCGCCTCGACGAGGCGCAGCTGTCGCGCCTGCTCTTCCCTCTCGGCGGACTGCCCAAGGCCCAGGTCCGCCGTCTCGCCGCCGGCTTCGGCCTGCCCAACCGAGACCGGCCGGACAGCCAAGGGATCTGTTTCCTTGGCGACATCGCGTACGACGACTTCGTGCGCGCTCATCTCGGTGAGCGTCCGGGACCGATCCGAGACCGCGACTCTGGACAGGTGCTCGGCGAACACCGCGGCCACTGGTTCTTCACCCTCGGCCAGCGACGCGGCCTCGGCCTTCCGGCCGGCCCCTGGTACGTGGTGAACAAGGACCCGTGCTCGGACACGGTGTGGGTCGCGCAGCGCCGGGCGCTACCGCGCTACGCCGCGGCCCAGCTGATCGTCGACGCACCCCGCTGGATCGGCCTGGCGCCCGCGCCCGGTCCGGTCGGCGTGAGGGTGCGGCACAGCCCGCACATCGCCGCCGCACGCTGGCGTCGACTCGACGCGTCGCGCATCGAAATCCGCCTCGCACACGCCGACCCCGGAGCCGCGCCCGGGCAGGAAGCCGTGCTCTACGGGGGACGGCGATGCCTCGGCGGCGGAACGATCCAGGCAGTCGGTCCGGCAGCAGTCAGCACGACGAGAGAATGACCGTACGACCACTCGGTAGGCGCATGATACGATTCTTGGGTTCGCGCCGGTTCTCGAACCGGCATCTCCAAACCGACCCGTCGCCCGTCGGTGATCAAACCACCGGCCACGGCGCTAATCCACTGCCCATGGAACGAGTCGGTATTCTTTGCGTCGCGCGGACTGCTCCCTGTTCCACCGCACTCTCCGCGCCACCGCTCCAGTCCTCTGACCACTCGGGAGAGGTCGCAGTATGAAGAAAACCCTTGTCGTGAGCCTTGTCGCCGCCCTGGTCGGCGCAGTGCTCATTCTTGGCCCGAGTGCGTTCGGGCAATCCCCCGGCTACCGCGTGATCGTCAATTCGAGCAATCCCGCGGATCAGATCTCGAAAGACCTGCTCTCGAGCTATCTCCTGAAGAAGAAGTCGCGCTGGGATCACGGCATCACGGTCGAGCCGGCAGATCTCGACAGCCAGTCGCAAACGCGTGTCGCGCTGTCCGAAGACGTCCACGGTCGCTCGGTCGCCAGCATCAAGAATTACTGGCAGCGCCAGATTTTCTCTGGGCGCAACGTGCCGCCACCCGAGGTCTCGAGCGACTCCGAGATGGTCGCGTTCGTCTCGTCGAACCCGGGCGGCATCGGCTACGTGTCGGCGAGCGCCAGTCTCTCCGGCGTCAAATCGATCCGCGTCGTCAACTGACGGAGGCGCTCCATGGCGGTCGACAGCTTGGAGCGCCTGCCGGCGCACCCGCTCGACGCCGAGGGTGAAGCGAGCGCCAAGCGCCGGGTCGAGCGCGTCGTGCGCGAGCTGCCAGACGACAGCTCGTTCGACGACATCCTGCGCGAGCTCGCCTTCCACCGCATGATGGCGCGCGGCCTCGCCGACGCCGAGGACGGCCTCACGATCTCGCACGTCGAAGTCGTCCGCCGAAGCCGGACGTGGATCCGATGACCGACTCCCCGTCGGGCCCGAGCTGAACGCGATGCAGGCGCTGTGGACTCACGAGGCCGTCGCCTCGCTGCGCGAGGTCTACCGGTACATCGCCCGCGACCGCCCGGCGACAGCGGCCCGTACCATCGAGTCGATCGTCGCCAAGGTGGCGTCGATCAGCGCGCAGCCGAGCCTCGGCCAGCGGTATCCCCACGAGCCGCCCGGCGTGCGCCACCTCACCTACGGCCATTTCCGCATCGGCTACCGGGTGCGCGACGACGGCGCGGTCGAAGTGCTCGGCATCTTCGACGGCCGACCCTTCCCGCGCGTCTAGCCTTCGGTACTCGCGCGTCAGCCCAGGTCCCGCGCGTCAGCCCAGGTCCCGCGCGTCAGCCCAGATCCCCGCGCCAGCCCAGATCCCCGCGCCAGCCCAGATCCCCGCGCCAGCCCAGATCTACAGTCCAGGCCGACGGCACACAGTCGGCGACCACGTGACGCGCCAGATCGAGCCAAGCGACCGGCGCGTCGAGCACGGCGCTGTCGGCAGTGGCGATCACGGCGTCTGACCGCACCAACACCTTGTCCGGATCGGCCACCAGGTCGACGCTCCACGGCCAGCGCCGCGTTGCGGCGAGCTCGAGCATCGACGCGCGCAGGCGACCGCTGTTCGATACCGGCCGGTCGAAGAACCAGCGCACCGGCGCGATCTCGTGCGACGCCAGCCAGCCGCCGAGAAGCTCGAGCGCCCGCAACGTCTCCTCGACACGCTTGTAGTGCCGGCTCATCGCCGCCATGTCGCGACAGCAGCCGTCTCGGCCGCGCAGTACGACCCCGCCGCCGAGCGCCGCCTCGACTGTGAGCAGCACGTTGTAGCCGTCGATCTCGAGGCCGCGCCCGGCCATCGCCACCGGCTCGACGCGGCGCGCGAGGCGCTCGGCGACAGCGATGGCAGCGGCCGCACAGCGCCGCACCGCCTTGCGCTGGCGCGTGCGCAGCGTATGGCGGTCGCCGACCAGCGCCGCCGCCGCCTTCACCGGGTAGCCGCGATCGAGCAGCCACGACAGGTCATCGACCGCGCGCCGCAGCACGGCGACGCCGTCCTCGCCGAAGAGCTCGGCGTCGCGGGGATGCGCGCCGCGATGGCTGCGGGTGTCCGGCACCCGCTCATCGTCTCATGCGCGACGCGCGAGCGCCCGGTCGCTTGAGGCCATCCTCCGATGCGCTCGAGGTCGGTCAAGGCGCCGAGGCTCGAGAGCGTCGCGATCCATTCCTCGTGATCTCGAAGACGAGGCTGCACTCCTCGGGTGGCGTATTGGCAAGAGCCTTTGCGTAATGACGACCAAAGCCCCTCCGCCGGGACGTCGGAACCGATCCTTCCCCGGCGCCGATTCGAGGGGCTCCACGTCGACAACGCATCCGAGGAGATCGTCCATGCTCTGTTCAAAGACCCCTCTCTCCGTCCTCCTCTCGCTGTTTCTTCTGGCCGCACTTCTTCCCGGCGCGGCGCACTCCGTCCCCTTCGTCGAAACCCATGCCGGTCAGGCCTTCTTGCCCAGGGCCGAAGCGCAGATGGCTCTCGACGAACAGCTCGCCAGCTGGCAGGCTTTCGATCTTTCGCTCGATGCCGTCGAGCGGCAGGTGCGCTCCGACGGTCGGCTGGCGCTGGCGCTCGGCGGGCAACAATTCGACCTGGAGCTCGAACCCGTCGACCTCCTGAGAGCTGGCTTTCGGGCCGTCGAAGTCGTTGAGGGTGGGCGAGAGCTCGAGGTCGCCCCGCCGACCGGCACCTACCGCGGAACCCTGGTCGGCCAGCCCGACAGCGAGGTGCGGCTCTTGGTCCTGCCGGATCTCCTCCAAGGCTTCGTCAAAACCGACGATGAGTGGTTCTTCATCGACCCGTTGGTCAAATTCGACCCAGAGGCACCGTCGAATCAGGTCGTCCTGTTCAGGGAAGACGATGTGCATGCCGGGGCTCGGGGACTGTGTGGTTCCGCCGCTCTCGACGCCACACACGCACTCGAAGTCGCCACCGAAGAGATGCGCGCCGGAAGCTCGGCGCACCTCGTCACGACCGCGTTCGAGGCTGACATCGCGCTCGAAGCAGATTTCGAGTACCAACAGCGGTTCGGCAGCCAAACCATCTCGCAGATGGCCGGAATCATCAATCAGGTTCTCGGCCTCACGTCACCAGAGCTCGGTGTCGGATTCGGGATCACGTTCATGCGCTCCTGGACCATCTCGAACGATCCGTACTCCTCCAACGACTCACAAACCTTGCTCTTCCAGTTCAGAGACGAATGGAACTCGAACCCGCCGACGTTCTCGCACGATGTCGCACACCTCTTCACGGGGCGAAACCTTGCGGGCTCCGTCATCGGTCGCGCCTTCTTGAGAGTGATCTGTGCCTCGCCGAGCTCGTCGTACGGACTCAGCCAGAATCATGCATTGATGGTCCAGCTGGTGGCGCACGAGCTCGGACACAACTTGGGCGCGTCCCACGACGACCAGGTCCAACCGCCGGCATCGTCGTGCAACGGAACCGGAACGATCATGTGCTCGCAAATCCAGGGAGGCCATCTGTCTCGGTACTCGGATCGCTCGAAGAGCGACGTTACTCAGTTCATCGACGGCAACTCGTGCATGGTGCCGACGCCTCCGTGGCGTCCGCTCTCGATCAGCATCACGTCGGAGCGTTGTCGTGGCCTTCACACGGTGAGCTGGCGTGCGACGGGAGGAACCACCAGGTACGAGCTCGAGCGTTCGACCTCGAGCTCGTTCAGCAACACGACCCGGGTCTACTCCGGGCCTCGAACCGACTACTTCGGTTCGCAAGCCGGCTACTACTACCAGGTCCGTTCGTGCAATGCCTTGGGCTGCGGCGCCTTCCGTCGGTCGAGCACGAAATCGACCTATCACTCGGGCTGCCAATGAGCACGTAGACGGTCGGCGCCGGGCGTCGATCGCTCCGCCGTGCTCGAAATCGGGCGACTCTCGCCGACTCCTGTGACTCAGGGTCGGCAGAGTCGCCCGACTCGACCTCGGGCGACGCGCGACGCCCAGACTCGACGCGAAGACACCGCGCCGACCGCAGCTCACTGTTGTCTTTGCGACAAGTGATCCAGCCCGGGCTGTACTACCCTCGGTTTGTTCCCTTTGCGGGCCCGGAGACACCCCCATCTCGGCTTCCAAGGTCGCCGACGCGATGGACGGGACCAACTCGCGGAACAGTCTCGGGCATCGTCCAGGAGCTCTCCAACGCGCTCGAGAAACTGACCGGGCCGATCACCTTCGAATCTGGAATCGTTCGAGCTCTCGAGAGGGCGGAAGGAGAGGGCACCATGCGCTCGATGTGGACTTCCATCGCCGCGAGTCTGTGGATCGGGATCGCCGGCTGCGCTGCGCCCCCTATCCCCGACGAAACTGTCGCGGACCGGCCCGCCCCCACCGCCGAACCGGCCCAGGGCGAGACCTGGACGCCGTCGCTACAGCTGGAGGTGCGGCGGTTGGCGAGCCCGAAGCTCTCGCCCAGCGGAGAGCAGGTCGTGTTCGAAGTGGCCCACGCCGATCTCGAGACCGACCGCTGGGCCCCCCGACTGGTTCTGGCGCCGGCCGACGGGCGAGGCGACAGCGTGCCGTTGGACCGCTGTGCATCGTGCCGAGACGCCCAGTGGGGACCCGGCGACGATTCGCTCTTCGTCCGCGCACCCGATGAGAAAGAGCGGGAGCGCGTGCACGCCTTCGAGCTCGCCACCGGAGCCAAGAGACCGATCACACCCGAGGACTCGCCGGTGGGCTGGTATCAAGCGTCGCCCACCGGGACGTGGGTCGCCTACACCACGCGCGATGAAGACTCGGAGAACCCCGCGCGATGGACGCTCCAGGCCGTCGCCGTGGCGGACGGACGGATAGTCCGGTGGGACCTCCCCGGCAGTGTGGCGGGGTTCTCCTGGGCGCCGGGCGGCGACCGCCTCGTGACGGCCTACCAGCCGACCGACAACCTGGATTGGCGACAGAAGGCACTCGCGATGCTGGAGCTCGAGTCCGGCACCTGGACCGCGCTCCGCACCGGCCCCGGAGCCGCCTGGCTGCCTCGGTTCGGCCCACGCGGTCGCCGGATCGCGTTCGTCGCAAGCCCGGGCGCCGCGACCTGGATGATGGACTCCGAGCTGCGCGTGCTGGACCTCGAACACGGCACGTTGAGCACACTCGCCCCGACCCCCGATCGGAACGTCGATCTGCTGGCCTGGCATCCGAGCGGAGACTCGCTGCTCGGAACGGAGTACGAAGGTTCGACACGCCGGCTCGTCTCGGTGCCTCTCGATGGCGGACCGGCGCGATACGTCGGCCCGGACGACCGCTCGATCCGACAACCCCACGTCTCGGATCGCCGCATCACGTTCACCTCGGAGCGCTGGAACGAACCGCAAGAGGTCTTCGTCGCCGAGCTGCCAGAGTTCCGGATGAGGCAGATCTCGTCGGTTCAGCCCGCGCCGGCCGCTCCGCTCGGACGCACCCTGATGACTCGTTGGACGTCGGATGACGGTGTCGAGGTCGAGGGCCTGTTGACCTACCCCGTCGGCTACGAGGACGGCACGCGGGTTCCGCTGCTCGTGCGGCTCCATGGCGGCCCACCCTTCCCCGCGGCGGACGGATACCTCGGCGCAACCTTCATGACCGCCTACCCGCTGGCGTCGATGGCGTCGGCCGGATTCGCCATCCTGCAGCCAAACTTCCGAGGCTCGGCCGGCTATGGTCGCCAGTTCCGACACGAGCTGCACGACGAGTGGGGCAGCCAGGACTATCGGGACGTGATGGCCGGTGTCGACGCGCTCGTCGCCCGCGGCATCGCCGATCCGGACCGCCTCGGCGTGATGGGTTGGAGCTATGGCGGCTATCTCACCGCGTGGACGATCACCCAAAGCGACCGATTCGCCGCGGCGTCGATGGGCGCTGCGATGACGGACCTCGCGGCCTTCGACGAGTCCACCAGCCTCGGCGGCATGCTCGCCGACTGGTTCGGCGGTCCCGCCGACGATCGAGCCGTTCGGGTTCGACAGCGTTCACCCATCACCCATGTCCAGAACGTGCGGCGTCCGGTGCTCATCCAGCACGGAACGAACGACCCGCGCGTGCCGATCGCTCCGGTCCGCACCTTCGCGGCTGCTCTGGCCGAGTCGGGCATCGAGCACGAGGTTCGAACCTACGACGGTGGTCACGGTCCGTGGACGCCCCGGGCAGAGCTCGCCGTGCTCGAGCAGAACCTCGACTGGTTCGTTCGGATCCTGGGTGACGACCGAGAGCTCGACGCCGAACCGTCCGAACCCTCGGCCATCGCGCGAGGCGAGCTGCTCGTTCCGCGCTATGGGCTCAGCGCGACGACGGACGGCCACTGGGTCTATGTGTACGGCGGAGCTCCGCGCGGGGACCGCAACGGTCCCGACTTCATGCACCAGGGTCTGGTCTCGATGATCGAGCGCGTCGATCCCAGGACTCTCGAGTCGACCTACTTCAGCAGCGGTCTGCACCGCAGGGCGAATCACGACTCCGTCGTGGCGTGGGATGCTCTCGTCAGCTGTGGCGGACGAACCCAGGTCGGGCTCTCGCGCTTTCGCCTCTCGTCGTGCGAAAAGCTCGACTTCGAGTCCGGAGTCTTCCGCGCCTTGCCGGAACTGCCAGAGCCCTTGCGGACCCTTGGAATGGCCGAGGTCGACACAGACCTGTACGCGGTCGGGGGACTCCGGCAAGAGGGCGGCTACTCCAGCGCGACCTTGAGGCTCGGACGTGACGAGACCGCCTGGGAGCCGCTCGACGACTTGCCTTTCCCCCGGGAAGGGCCGGTCGTGAGCGTCGGTCGACAGCTCTTCGCCCTCGGTGGCTACAATGGTTCGGCCCTGCGCTCGACCCTGGTGTTCGACACGGAGACAAAGACCTGGGTGCGTCGCGGCGACCTGCCGTATCCCCTCAGCGCCTTCTCCGCGATCTCGGATGGCACAGACATCTACCTTTTCGGCGACTACGAACGCATGAGCGCAGTGCACAGGTACGATCCGAAGACCGGACGCCTCGAGTTGCTCGATCTCGAAATCACGCCGAGGCGCCACGCGGACGCCGTCCTCGTCGACGGTCGCGTGCTCGTGATCGGCGGCAACCAAGCGAGCAGCGGCCCGGCGACCAGAGTCATCGAGTCCTTCACGCTCGACTCGCTTCGAACGGCTCCGGTCCGCCCCTGAACCGACCATCCCACCACAAGCCGGCGACAGGCATCGCCACGTCAGGCACGAAGCACGTCATGCACGAAGACAGGGCGCTGGAGACTGCGCGGCGCCCCAAGGAGATCGAGACGATGACCGGACGGATTGGCAGCTCCCTGAGAGTCAGCCTCGCACTCGGCGCCTTCCTGCTCGCCCTGTTCACCTCTCCCGCCGTCGCCCGAGCCGCCGGCGGAGACGAGAAGCTCTTCACCGCCGAGCGCTTCGCGGGGCTCGAGCTCCGGAGCATCGGCCCGGCCCTGATGGCGGGCCGCATCGCGGACATCGCCATCCATCCGGACGACGACAATCTCTGGTACGTCGCGGTCGGCTCGGGCGGAGTCTGGAAGACCCAGAACGCCGGCGTCACCTGGACGCCGATCTTCGACGATCAGCCCTCCTACTCGATCGGCTGCGTCACCATCGATCCGCAGGATCCGGAGGTTCTCTGGGTCGGGACGGGCGAGAATGTCGGCGGCCGGCATGTGGGCTACGGCGACGGGGTCTATCGCAGCGAGGACGGCGGAGCGACCTGGGTTCACAAAGGCCTGGAACGAAGCGAGCACATCGCGAAGATCGTGATCCACCCCGAGGACTCCGACACCGTCTGGGTGGCGGCCCAGGGGCCGCTGTGGAGCGCCGGTGGCGACCGTGGGGTCTTCATGACCACCGATGGAGGCACAACCTGGACGCAAGTCCTGGGCGATGAGGAGTGGGTCGGAGCCACCGAGCTGGTCATCGATCCACGGGATCCCGACCGGCTCTACGCCGCCACCTGGCAGCGACACCGCAACGTCGCCGCCTACATGGGAGGTGGCCCCGGCACGGCGCTCCATCGCAGCACCGACGGTGGACGCACCTGGCAGACGCTGACTCGAGGCCTTCCCGAGGGGCGCATGGGCAAGATCGGCCTGGACATCTCGTCGTTGAATCCGGACGTTCTGTACGCCGCGATCGAGCTCGACCGGCGATCGGGAGCGGTGTATCGATCGAGCGACCGAGGATCCTCGTGGGAGAAGCGCTCAGACACAGTCTCGGGAGGCACTGGCCCTCACTACTACCAGGAGCTCTACGCCTCGCCCCACAAGTTCGACCGCATCTACTTGGCAGACGTCCGCATGCAAGTGTCCGAGGACGGCGGCATGACGTTCGAGCGGATGAAGGAGCAGTCGAAGCACTCGGACAACCACGCTCTGGCCTTCCGGGCGGATGACCCGGACTATCTCTTGGTCGGCACCGACGGCGGGCTGTACGAGAGCTTCGACCTGGCGGAAAACTGGCGCTTCATGGCCAACCTGCCGGTGACCCAGTTCTACAAGCTGGCGGTCGACGATGCCGAGCCGTTCTACAACGTCTACGGCGGCACCCAGGACAACGCCACCCAGGGTGGTCCGTCCCGCACCGACAACGTGCACGGCATCCAGAACTCCGACTGGAGCCTCATCCTCGACTGGGACGGCCACCAGCCAGCGACCGAGCCGGGCAATCCCGACATCGTCTACGCCCAGCGCCAGGAGGGCTACCTGACCCGGGTGGATCGCACCACGGGCGAGATCGTCGACATCCAGCCGCAACCCGGACCGGGAGACGGCCCGGAACGCTTCAACTGGGACGCTCCGATTCTAGTCAGCCCGCACCAGCCGACTCGCATCTACCACGCCTCGCAGCGGGTCTGGCGCAGCGAGGATCGAGGCGACTCCTGGGAGGCCATCTCGGGCGACCTGACCCGCAACCAGGAGCGCCTGACCCTGCCGATCATGGGCCAGACGCAAAGCTGGGACAACGCTTGGGATCTCTTGGCGATGTCGACCTACAACACGATCACCTCACTGGCCGAGTCGCCCCTGCTCGAAGGCTTGGTCTATGCCGGTACCGACGACGGTTTGATCCAGGTCTACGAGCCGGATGCCCCGGACGGCGGCACCTGGCGCTCCATCGAAGTCGGTTCGTTGCCGGGCGTCCCGGCCGGCGCGTACGTCAACGACATCAAGGCCGACCTCTTCGACGCCGACACGGTGTACGTGGCTCTGGATCATCACAAGTTCGGCGAGTTCGGCCCGCATCTCCTGCGCAGCCGAGATCGGGGCCGACAGTGGACGTCGATGAGGGGCAACTTGCCCGAGCGCACCTTGGTGTGGCGACTGGTGCAAGACCACGAACGCCCGGAGCTCTTCTTCGCCGCCACCGAGTTCGGCATCTACTTCACCATCGATGCCGGTCGGCACTGGACTCAGCTCGAGGGCGGAGTGCCCACGATTTCCTTCCGCGATCTGGCCATCCAGCGCCGCGAGAACGACCTGGTCGGCGCGTCGTTCGGGCGCAGCTTCTACGTTCTCGACGACTACAGCCCCCTGCGCGAGGTCTCCCAGGAGCAGCTCGAGCAGGAGGCCACACTCTTTGCTCCTCGAGACGCCTGGTGGTACTTCCCCCGCCCGCACCTGGCGTTCGAGCCGGGCCGCGGCGACCAAGGGGCGGCCCACTTCGTGGCTCCCAATCCGCCGTTCGGAGCGACGATCACCTACTATCTGAAGGACGATCTCGAGACGCGCGAGACGAGGCGTCAAGAGCAGGAAAAGGCCGCCTTGGAGGGAGACGAAGCCGTCGCCTTCCCGGGCTGGAACGCCGTCGAGGCCGAGCACCGCGAGCCCGATCCCACGATCTGGCTCATCGTTCGAGACGCCGAAGATCGCATCGTCCGACGAGTTCCCGGGCCGGCCACGGCCGGATTCCACCGGGTCGCATGGGACTTGCGCTACCCGACCCCGAATGCGGTCGAGCTGGTCGAGCCACCGCCGCCGGAATGGGGTGAGCCGCCCCGCGGCCTGATGGTGGCGCCCGGCACATACCAAGTCGCTCTGGCCGTGCAAGCCGACGGCAAGACACGAATGCTGTCCGAGCCGCGACGCTTCGAGGTCACGCCGCTGCGTCGCGGCGCGCTGGAGGGATCGAGCCCCGACGAGGTGGCCGCGTTCTGGCGCCGCTACGAGGACGCGGTCCGCGAGCACACCGCCATGCAGGTGACCTTGTCCCAGCTGATGACCCAGGTCGAGCGCATGGCCCGCGTGATCGAGCATTCCCAGGTCGACCTGCTGGAGATCGACCCGCGCTTCCACGAGCTGCGAGGCGACGTCCTGGAGCTCGAGGGCCGCTTCAACGGCCTGCGGTCGAAGCGAGAACCAGGCGAAAAGGCACCGCTCACCGCCGGCGACCGGCTCTTCGCCGTGTCCCGCGGCGTCGGCCTCTCGACGTATGGTCCGACGACGAGCCATCGCCAGAGTCTCGAGATCGCCACCCGCGAGATGGCGGACCTGCGCGCGGAGCTGGAGCGCAACGAGACCGAGCTGTCCCAGCTGGCCCGAGAGCTCCTCGCCGCCGGTGCGCCCTGGCTGGAAGGCGAGCCGCTGCCCTGAGCTCCAGCCGACCCAGCCACCCGAGCGACCCTCGAACAGCACAGCGAACGAAGGAGCAAAACACCTTGACTCGTCTGAACGAAACCTCAGCCCATGACAGTGGTACCGCCTACGTTTCGCGATGCAGTTGCTGTCCTCCGCAGAGACCCACGATCCGGGCGAGCCCAAAGATCGGGCGCAACGACCCCTGCCCGTGTGGCAGCGGTCGCAAGTACAAGAAGTGCTGCGGCGGTCGATGAGCAAGAAACCCCGCAAGCGGATCCCCGTGAACCTCATCGCCGGACCTCTCGGAGTCGGCAAGACGACCACGATCAATCACCTACTCCACCACCGGCCCGCCGACGAACGGTGGGCCGTGCTCGTCAACGAGTACGGTCTGATTGGGCTGGACGCTGCGCTGATGGAGTCGGCTGCCGAACCGGGACAGCCACCCGGTGTGGAGATCCGGGAGGTCACGGGTGGCTGTATCTGCTGCAGCGCTGGATTCTTGTTCGAGATGTCCCTCGTGCTTCTCCTCCAGCGGCGCCCCGATCGTCTGCTGATCGAACCCACGGGATTGGCCGCCGTGTCCGGGATCCTGGACACGCTCGACCGACCCGGAATCCGCGAGTCGGTCGATGTGCGGTCCATTCTTTGCCTCCTCGACCCCGCCCGGCTGGATGAAGCCCTGGTCCGCGAGGAGGTCCAGGACCAAGTCGAGGCTGCGGATGTGCTGCTAGCCAGCCGACCCGACCACGCGACCGCCGAGCAGCTCGAGTCGTTCCAGTCTTGGGCAAGCTCCCTCTTCCCAGCCAAGAGATTCGTCGGACTGGTCGAGAAAGGGCGCGTCGATCGCGCGCTCCTCGACCTCAGCGCCGACCGAACGGCTGCGGCTCCTCGCGCCGGTCATCGACACGGCACCGATCACCATCACCACCGGGATCACGAAGCCCACGACCAGGATGCCGGCACCGAATCCGCTGTCACGAGCGTGGTCTGTGACGCTTCGCGTCCGATTGTGTTGCGATCTCACCGATCGCCGATCACTTCGACGGTTGGGTGGATCTGCTGGGACGAGCTCGTTTTCGACGCCGAACGCGTCTCGTGCTTGCTGAGCGAGTTGGCCCAACTGCCAGGTGCTCGACGGACCAAGGCCGTGCTTCGGACCAACGAAGGATGGTGGGGCTTCAACTTCGCGGACGGTATGGAAGAAGTGAGGCCGAGTGGCTATCGAAGAGATTCGAGGCTGGAAGTTGTGATCGAAGGCGAGCAGGTTCCGGACTCTGATGCTCTCGAGCGGAAGCTGCGCGCCTGCCTCGCGACTCCAGTGGCGGCAGGGAACCCATCGCAGTAGCGAACCGCAAGTCCACGAGCTCGAACCCAAGAGAGCTCTAGGAGTCACTTTTCTGGCCGTCGCGCTCGAGCGTCGGCTGTGAAACGCTGCCTGGCTTCGCCGGGCGGCCAGGCTTGCGTCGCCCGTACGATCCGCTACAATCGGCGGCTGCCAACGATCCGCGGGTGAAGTCGGCGAGCCGCGAGGCGCGATCAAGCCCCCCAATGACTCATTCACGGATCGACATTTCATTCCAAGTCACGGAGAAGATCCATGAAGCGTCATCGTCACTTCGTCCCGTTTCTCAGTGTGTTGTTACTCTGCTTCTTCTCGGCGGTCGCGTGCACGACCGGAAAGGGCGAGGGCGCCCCGAAGACCCCAGGGCAGTCTCATGGCGGCGACGGCCACGCCAATGTGCATGAGCACCATCACGGCGACGACGGCCACGCCAACGAGCACGAGCACCACCACGGCAACGACGGCCACGCCAACGAGCACGAGCACCATCACGGCAACGACGGTCACGCCAACGAGCACGAGCACCATCACGGTGACGACGGCCACGCCGACGAGCACGAGCACCACCACAGTGCCGGCGCACACGGCGAGCATCCGCATCACCATCCCGAAGATCAGCACACCAACGAGCATGATCATCACCATGGCGCGGACGGTCACGCCAACGAGCACGAGCATCATCACGGCGACGACGGCCACGCCAACGAGCACGAGCACCATCACGGCGACGATGGCCACGCCGACGAGCACGAGCACCACCACGGCAACGACGGCCACGCCAACGAGCACGAGCACCACCATGGCGAAGGGGGCGACGCGGACTCCGATCACCACCACCACGAGGGCGAGGGCGAGGGCTGAGCCCGAGCACTTGCTCGTCACCACGAGTCGGGACGATCACGTCCCGACTCGTCCTGTCAGACCTGCTCGCTCGATGCCCTTGCGTCGAGTCTTCCGGACGCCATGGCCGGAACCGATCTTCGCCTCGGTAGTGTCCATGGAGCACCAGGCGCTCGCTTCGTCGCCGGTTTGAGCACGGCCGCCCCGTCCACGCTGAAGACCAGGCTCGGTCTGCAGGTCGACCGAGCCCTTCGATCCCAGTGCCATGGCGTGGCGCGCCGCGAGATCGCGGCGCTGCAGCGCGCGCATCGTCGTCGAGCTCGACACGCTGACGGCGGGGCCGGTCGCCTCCGCAACCGACCCGCACCGTAGTTCGCGTGAACCTCGACGCTCCGCCGACGACTCCCTAGGTGGAGGCGACGACGATGCACACGACGACAGACCACGATGCGCTGGCGACCGAGCTCTTGGTGGTGCGCTGCCGGCTCGGCGAGCCCGCCGCCTATGACGAGCTGGTGGCCGCCTGGCATCCCCGCCTGTGGCGCTACGCACGGCGCATGACGGGTGAGGACGACGCGGCGGAAGAGATCGTGCAGGAGAGCTGGCTGCGCATTCTGCGGGGCCTGCCGCGCCTGCGCCGACCCAGCCACCTGGGCGCCTGGATCTTCGGCATCGCACACCGCGTGCTCGCCGACCGCTTGCGCGCTCGGTACCGCGCGGCCGGGCGGACCGAGCTCGACCTCGAAACGCTCGACGCGGGCGCCGAGGCGAGCTTCGACGAGCTCGTGCAGCGCTCCTCGATCGAGCGCGCCCTCGAGCGCCTGCCGCTGTTCGAGCGCGAGGTGGTGCTTCTGTTCTACCTCGACGAACAGCCCCAGACCGAGATCGCCGCCAGCCTCGGCGTGCCGCTCGGCACCGTGAAGTCGCGCCTCCACCGCGCGCGGCGCCTGCTCCGCGAGGCGCTCGAGACCCTGGGCGAAGAGCCGGCGAGCGCCGGCGCCCGCAACCAAAGGAGCCCCCGATGACGTCCCGAACACCGCACACCGCATCCTCCGCGACCGAGATGACGCGCACCAACCCGAGCACGCCGAGCACACGCTCCGTCGACGCGGTTCGCGCCCTGCTCGAGCGGCAGCTCTCGACCCGCTCCCGGATCGCCCATGTCGTCGCGCTGCTCGTCGACGTCGCGGCGCTCGGCGTCGTCGGCTCGCTCTGGCTCACCGAGCCGAGCCTGCCCTTCCGTACCCACGTCGCCTTCGGCCTGCTCGTCGCCCTCGGCTGCGCCTGGGCCGTGTACCACCTTTGGGTGCTGACTCGGCGTCGACCGCTCGATGCCCGACAGGGTCTGGTCGCCGCGCGGCTGGCACTCTCCGGCTGCGTCGTCTTCACGGCCGGCGCCGGCGTCGTCGCCTGGCTGGAGCGCAGCCCCGCCGCCCTCGGTGCCGGCGTCTACGGACTGCTTCTCATCGTCGTCGCCGTCCTCCTGCTCGAGCGAGCGCGCCGCCATCGCGAGGCCCTCGAGCTGCTGCGCTCCTCGCTCGAACGCGAGCTCGGCGAGACCACGCGGAGAGATCCGTGCACCGACATGTCGACTTCGTCCTGAGATACGCTAGCTCGCGATGCTGAAGAACCTTTCCGTTCAGGGATTCAAGTCACTTCGTGACACCGGGCCGATCGAACTCGCGCCGTTGACCGTGTTCTTCGGCCCCAACGCAGTGGGCAAGAGCAACCTCCTCGACTCCGTAGTGCTGCTGTCGCGGCTCGCGACGGCCCGCACCGCTGCCGAGGCACTCAAGGGAATCCGAGGGCAGCCCCTCGAGCTGTTCTCGTTTCCTGCCGAAGGCGGTCTTCCCCTCTTGCTCGAGCAGCAGGAAGCACGCTGCCGCCTTCGGACGATCCTCGAAACCGGCCCCGGCCAGCTCGACTATGCAGTCGAGCTCGGGATCTCGCCGGCTTCGGGCCAAGTGGCGATCCACGACGAAACACTGATCCGCCTGAGCTCGAAGGGGCGAGCGATCGGCAATCCGCTCATCTCGAAGGCCGACGCCAGCCTGCGGATTCGCCGACGCACGAAACCCGCTCATCCCTGGCAAGAGGAGCTGCCGCTGAATCACACCTGCCTGTCGAACCGGCGCTACAGCGGACGTGAGTATGCTCCGATTGAGCAAGCCCGGGAGCTCTTGGCCTCGGTTCGGACTTACTACCTAGATCCGAGAACTGCAATGCGGCAGGCGCAGCCACCCCAAGAGGTCGACGACATCGGTCCTCGGGGCGAGCACCTCGGCCCGTTCCTCTACCGGCTGCAGGCGAAGAAGCCGAAAGCGTTCGCGGCCGTCGAGAGGACCCTCCGAAGCCTGATCCCATCAGTCGATGCGCTGCACGTTGAGCTCGACATGCAGCAGGGAATGGTCAATGTCGAAGTGCGCCAAGACGGCACTCCGTTCTCCGTCCGTATCCTCTCCGAGGGAACACTTCGTGTCCTGGCCCTGGTGTGCGTCGCGGTCAACCCTTGGAGCGGACCTGTCATTGCCTTCGAAGAACCCGAGAACGGTGTGCATCCACGGCGCATCGAGCTGATCGCCCAGATCCTCGGCTCCCTGGCGCTGCGCGACCAGGCCCCCCGCCAGGTCTTGCTCACCAGCCACTCTCCGCTTTTTTGTCGTGCGATCTACACCATGTCGCGCCAGCGGCCTGAACGCGTGTCCCTCTTCCATGCCGTCCGTGAGGGCACCGACACCCGCTTTCACCGACTGGACGCGAGCCCTCTTTTTCATGACCAAGAGATCCGCGCCGCGCTGCGCAGCGCGCGCGGCGAGGACGTGGTCGACGAGGACGTACTCGAAGCGCTGATCGTCCGAGGTCTGCTCGATGCCTGAGAAGGCAGCGCCCGATGTGATCCGCAAGCTGATTCTTTTTTGCGAGGACACCGCGCACGAGCGCTTCCTCACCGCGATCGTCCGACGCATCGCCCGCAAGAAGCAGTCAA
Source organism: Acidobacteriota bacterium (assembly GCA_039194425.1). Lineage (GTDB taxonomy): Bacteria > Acidobacteriota > Thermoanaerobaculia > Multivoradales > J023 > JAUIJL01. The sequence goes on from JBCCVZ010000008.1 coordinate 77,026, forward strand.
CGTGCAGATTGACACCGGGAGCGCACGCGGCGGTCACGGCCGGGTGCTGGGCGAGCTCCGGGTGTTTCAAACGCTCCTCGGGGCCAAGGGTGGCCTGCCCGATCTTCTGATCATTGGTATTGACGCAAATTGCGACGGCCTGACTCGAGCACGCAAGCACATCGAAGCAATCATCGATTCATCGCTCTTTCCGACCGTGGCGCTCGCGGTACCCGATCCGCATGTCGAGCGCTGGTTCCTCTGCGACCCACGGGCGCTTCGCAACGCGACCGACGCCCACATCGCACTGCCACGCAGAAAATGCGATCGGGATCTCTACAAGCAGATGCTGAGCTCTGCGCTGGTCGAGGCGGGCAACGTCGTGACTCTCGGTGGCGCGGAGTTCGCCGAAGAGATTGTGGCAGAGATGGACTTCTTCGGCGCCGGCAAGGCCGAGCCTTCTCTCAAGATCTTCCTCGACGATGTCCGCAACGCGATGAAGCGATGGGCCAGTTCGGGGCTCGGCGGGCCATGAGTCTGCCGCTCAGTCGACGCTGAAGCTCTGCAGCGTCACCGGCACGATGGTGTCGATGTCGTAAATGACGTCGACACCGGTGCCGGTGAGCACGAGCTGGTCGACGTGGCCGGTCCAGCCGGCGGGCCAGCCGGAGCCCGCCTTGAACAACAGGCCGGCGAGCACTCCCTGCTGGATCGCTGCGTTCGGATAGGCGGCGAGCACTTCGGCCCAGGTGCATGGGCTCGAAATGACGCAAGCGGCCGGCGACGACGCATCACCGACGATCGGAGTACCGCTCGACCACCAGTTGGCACCCGTCGTCAGGGTGTCCCAGCTCTGCCAGGTGTCGACCGGGATCGTCTGCGTGTAGTAGGGCTCGTAGACCAAGCGTCCTTGCCAGGTCGTGGTCGCGTCGGTGTCGTCGTAGTCGATGTTCATCTGCAGCGCCGGGGCCTGCGGCGACGCGCTCTGGTAGGTCGCGTAGGACAGCGCCGTGATGTCGGCGAGGCGCAGGCCGGCATGCAGCTGAGTGCCGAGCACGACGCCGTCCGCCGAATCGGTGATGCCGAACATGCCGCTACCGCCGCCGAGCGGCGGCGTGCCCGGACCTTCGACATAGCCGCTCATCGGAGTGCCGGTTTCGTCGAGGAAGCCCCAGTCGCTGTTGGTTTCGTCGACCACCACCGGTGGCGGGCCCGCGGCGAGAGGCGTCGCCGCAGCGACGAGAAGAAAGGCGAGAAGGATCAAAGCCAGACGACTCGGGGACGTTGGTCGCGACACCATGGAAACCTCCTGGGTGGAGTGAGCTCAGGAAGCAGTCAGCCTACCAGGGCGAGACGACTCCCGGCGAGACCGATCGAGCCGGCGCAGCGCGCGGCGCAGACCGGCGACCACAAGTCTCGATCGTCTGCTAGATTGCCTCCTCCGCTATCCAATCCCAGACCAAGGACGATGCCATGACCGCTTTCCCCACTCCTTCGAACTCGCCGCACAGAGGCCGTCTCGCGACCGTCGTCACCTGCGTCGTGTCGGCCCTCTTGGTCGCGCCCCACGCCTGGGCCCAGGCACCGATCATCCAGCCCGGTGCGCCCGGCGAGCCAGCGCGCGAGCTCAGCGCCGCGGAGGCGATCGAGATCGCCGACACCAGCTACTCGCCGGCCGACGTGCAGTTCATGCAAGACATGATCCCGCACCATCACCAGGCGCTCGAGATGGCGGCCCTGGTGGCCGAGCGCACCAACCGGCCCGAGCTGATCGACGTCGCCGGGCGAATCGAGGCGTCCCAGGGCGACGAAATCGACTTCATGCAGCAGTGGCTGCTCGAACGTGGGGAAGACGCCGCGGATCCGACCGCTCATCACGCCATGCACACCAGCCACACAATGGCCGGAATGGCGACGCCGGAGCAGATGGCCGACCTCGCGGCGTCGAAAGACACCGCCTTCGATCGCCTGTTCCTGCAGCTGATGATCACCCACCACGAAGGCGCGGTGACCATGGTGGAAGAGCTCCTCGAGCAGCCCGGGTCGGCCTACGATCCGATTCTCTTCGAGTTCACGAGCGACATCACCAACGACCAGACGGCCGAGATCGAGCGCATGAACGCGCTCCTCGTCAGCCTCTCCGACGACCCGCGCGCCGGCCTCGCCCCCGGCTTCCGTGACGCCGGCGAGGCGATCCACAATCTCGAGCTGATCGCCTCACTGCCCAAGCCCGACGGATTCTTCGATCCCGAGAATCCCATCGGCCTGCCGCCCGAGAGCCCTGAAGACGAGGACGGCGAAGACGGCGAGGACGGCGAGGACGGCGAGGCAGACGACGAGGAGGGTGAGGGCGAAGGCGACGATGACGACGGCCGCTCACCGCTGCTCAGCTTCGCCAACACCGACATGGCCTTCTCTGGCGATGTGTTGGTGGTCGGCAATTACCACGGGTTCAACGTCTACAGCCTGGCCGGCGACGGCCCGCCGGAACTGCTCAGCTCAATCGTCTGCCCAGGCGGCCAGGGCGACGTTTCGATCGTCGGCGATCTCCTGATCATGTCGGTCGAGCAGACCCGCGGGCGCCTCGACTGCGGCCTCGAGGGCGTGCGCGACGACGTCAGCGCCGAGCGCTTCCGCGGCCTGCGCATCTTCGACATCAGCGACCTGCGCCGCCCGGTGCAGGTCGGCGCGGTGCAAACCTGCCGCGGCTCGCACACCCATTCGGTGGTTTCGGGCCCGGGCCTCGGCGCGCCGGACGACGCCGACACGATCGTCGTCTACAACTCGGGCACCGCGTCGATCCGCGAGGAAGAGGAGCTGCCCGGCTGCTTCGACGAGTCGCCCGGCGATCGGCGCACGGCGCTGTTCCGCATCGACGTGATCGAGATTCCGGTCGCGCGCCCCCACGAGGCGCGAATCGTGGCCAGCCCGGAGGTCTTCGCCGACGCCGAGGAAGGCATTCTCGCCGGCCTGTGGCGCGGCGGCGACCACGGCGACGACACGCAGGAAACCAACGCCACCGACCACTGCCACGACATCACCGCCTTCCCCGAGCTCGGCCTCGCCGCCGGCGCCTGCTCGGGCAACGGCATCCTCTTCGACATCTCCGATCCGCTGAACCCGCAGCGCATCGACGAGGTCGTCGACCAGGGGTTCGCGTACTGGCACTCGGCGACCTTCAACAACGACGGCACCAAAGTGATCTTCACCGACGAGTGGGGCGGCGGCTCGCGGCCGCGCTGCCGCACGTTCGACCCGCAGACCTGGGGTGCCGACGCGATCTACGACATCGTCGACGGCGAGCTCCAGTTCCGCTCGTACTTCAAGATCCCGGCGCCGCAGGTGGAGCAGGAGAACTGTGTCGCACACAACGGCTCGATCGTGCCGGTGCCTGGCCGCGACCTGTTCCTCCAGGCCTGGTACCAGGGCGGCCTGTCGATCATCGACTTCACCGACACGTCGAAGCCGTTCGAGATCGCCTTTTTCGACCGCGGTCCGCTGGACGCCGAGGAGCTGATTCTCGCTGGCTACTGGTCGACCTACTGGTACGACGGGCGCATCTACGGCACCGAGATCGTGCGCGGCCTCGACATCTTCGAGCTGGTGCCGAGCGAGCACCTCAGCGCGCACGAGATCGCTGCCGCGTCGATCGCCGACCAGGGGGCGATCTTCAACCCGCAGCAGCAGTTCCATGTCACCTGGCCGGTCGAGCCGGCGGTCGCACGCGCCTACGTCGACCAGCTGCAGCGCGGCGACGCGCTGGCCGAGCCGCTCGCCGCCGACCTCGACACGGCGCTCACACGCGCCGACGAGCAGCGCACCGCCGGCTCCTCCGACGGCGACCTCGCCACCTCGCTCGACGCGCTCGCAGAGCGTGTCGACGCAGTGCAGGCCACCGGGCACGACGCGCAACGGGCCGCCGCTCTCGGCGAAACCCTGCGCGGCCTCGCCACCGCCCTGCGCTGAGCCCGGCGCACTCCGTACCCGCCACCGGCCCTTCCGCGGGGCCGGTGGCGGTTGGTCTTGGACGCCTCCCGAGTGCCGCTCGTAGGTCCAATCGACGCTTCGACGACGGAAGCGAATCGAGGACCTGCCGCATCGCCACGGGGGAGTGCCCATGACTACAGAGTCCGTGTCAGCGAGCCGCTGGATAGCCTGCCTCCTCGCAAGCTGTGGCCTCCTCCTCGGAGTCTTGCCGGCAGCCTCCGGTGATCACCATTGGGGCGGCCCGGACTGCGCCGATTCGGAAACCTTTCGACAGATCGTCGAGGCGGCAGCCGCCGCCTCCCCCGCCGCCGCACTGTTCGACGATGTCCGGGGCTCGAGCGCGCCGGGATACTCCGTCGCTATCCTGCAGGCAGGATGCGGCGCCTTTAGCTTCGCCATCGGCCACCGCGATGTCGAGCGCAGCAAGGCGATGACGCCGCGCACCTCGCATCATCTCGGCAGCCTCACCAAGGTGCTGACCGGCGTAATCGTCGTCCGGCTCGCGGCTCTCGGAGCCTTCGGCCTCGAGGGGCTCGACGCACCGGTGGACCGCTGGTTCGACGAACGAGAGCTCACGCTCCTCACCGTAGGCTCCGACCCGGCCTCACCACGGTGTCCCACCGATCTCTTCGCGCTCGGTCGCACGAGTGGTGCCTTCGAGCCGGCACAGGGTACCTGTCCCGACCTCGGAACCATCACCCTGCGGCAGCTACTCAACGGAAATCACGGCCTATACGACGTCGTCAACGAGCTCGATCGAAATCAGAATCTCACGCCCGACAACGCGGAGCTCATCATCGGCTCGCTGCTCGACGCGTTGGGCGTGCCGCGGCTGGTCGCTCCGCCGGGCACCGACACGCCCTTCGACCTGCTCACGGTTCACGGTTTGCTGGCCGCCCCCGACGCGACGCCAGGCGGCGGCAGCCTGACGGACTTCGAAACTAGCTTCGGTAATACCGGCCATACGCTGGCCGGAGTGATCGCCGAGCGGGCCACTGGTGTGTCCTACGACTTGCTGCTGTCGTGGGCGATCAACTGGCCGCTCGGCCTTCGACCGCCGATGCGCTCTCTCCTCGCCCCACCTCGACCCGAGCGCCAGATCGCGCGCGAATACGCCGTCGTGTCAGGGAGCGACCTCTTCGGCATTCCCGAAGACGGGCTCGGTGTCTTCCCGCAAGTGTTCATCGAAGGTCATCCGGCGAACAACACGTACCGCCTCGACGCCTATCTCGGCCTCGCTGGAGCCTCCGGTTGGGGCATCTCGACCCCCGCGGCGTATGCTCGATTCCTCGCTTCTCTGGTCGAAGGGCGCCTCCTCGATCCGGCGGAGCAGTCGCTCTTCGACCAGAGCTTCGTGCCGATCGATGATCTGCCGGGGGTCGAGCACGGTTTCGGGCTCTTCCGCTTCGACGACCCGGAGTTCGGCCCGGGATTCGCCAAGAGCGGGCAGACTACTGGATCGGCCTGCCAGGCGCTCTACTTCGCCGACCACCGCACGACAGTCGTCGCCTGCCGCAACGCCGCCGACGCCTTTCTCGGCCAAGCCCTACCCCCCAGCGCCGCTCCCGTCGGAGACCTCGCGCGCCAGCTTGTGGCCGCCGCCGACGCGCCCCGATGACCCCACCGCCACCCGTCCGGGTGGCTCGAGACCGCGCGGCGATGCGCACCGTACCCTCCACCGGCATGGTGTGCTCGCCGTCGACTCGACGTAGCCTGGAGCTGAGATCGTCTCGACCCGAAGGGAGGCTCGCGATGACCGCTCAGACCCAGACCCAAGACGGCGTCGTTCGCGCGCTCGAGCAGTTGCGCGACGAGCTGAAGCTCAAGGTCCACCTCGGCAAGGCAGAGGCACGCGACTCGTGGCGAGAGCTCGAGGACAAATGGCGCGAGCTACAGCGCCACCGCCACGACATCGAGACCGCGGGCGCCACCTCCGCCGCCGGCGTCAAATCCGCCGCCCAGAACCTGATTCACGAGCTGAGCGACGGATACGAGCGCATCCGCAACGCGCTCTGATCTGCCGGTCTCCGAGGCTCGCGGGCGACTCCGCCCGCCCCGCCGTGCGCGGTCGGTCGTAGCGTCCACCCAACCCGGATGGACCAAGCTGCGACGGACCGCGGACGGCTTCGAGCCACTTGGTAGTGTCCTGAAATGAAGCAATCCCTGACTCGATGGCTTTTTCGCCTCGGCATTCCGATCGCTCTCGTCGGTCTGTTCGTCGCCCTGCGCGCGACGGTTTTGGCGCCCGATCCCCTGGCGGTGACCACCGCCGTGGTCGCCCAAGGGCGGGTCGAAGACGCCGTGACCAACACCCGCGCGGGCACGGTGAAGGCGCGCCATCGTGCCAAGCTGTCGACCGAGGTCGGCGGCCTGGTGCTCGAGCTGCCGCACCGCGAAGGCGACCGGGTGACGGCCGGCGAGGTGTTGCTGCGCCTCGATCCGCGCCTTCCGGCGGCCGAGGCCGAGCTCGCCGAGCGCGACCTGGCGACCGTCGCCGCGCAGCGCGACGAAGCCTGCCTGGCCGCCCGGCGCGCGGCGCGCGAGCATGCGCGGATCGAGAGCCTGATCGCCGACGGCATTGTGTCCGACGACGTTCTCGACCAGGCGGCGACCCGCGCCGAGACCACTGAGGCCGGCTGCACCGCGGCGCGCGCCGCGGTTGAGCGCGCACGCGCCGCCGTCCGCCTCGCTGCGACCCGCCTCGAGATGCTGGTGCTGCGGGCGCCATTCGACGGCATCGTCGCCGAGGTGTCGGCCGAGGTCGGCGAGTGGATCACGCCGTCGCCGCCCGCGCTCCCCGTACCGCCGGTGCTCGACGTCATCGACCCGTCGTCAATCTACATCTCCGCGCCGATGGACGAGGTCGACGCCGGCGTTTTGAAGCCCGGCCTGCCGGCACGGATCACGGTCGACTCGCTGCCCGGCCACGAGCTCGCCGGGCGGCTAGAGCGCGTCGCGCCCTACGTGCTCGACGTCGAGGAGCAGAACCGCACGGTCGAGGTCGAAGCCGTGCTCGACGACGCGGCGCTGGCGGCGACGCTGCTGCCCGGGACGTCGGCCGATGTCGAGGTCTTCCTCGAGGTGCGCGAGAGCGTGCTGCGCATACCGACCGCGGCGCTGGTCGAGGGGGATCGAGTGCTGATGGTCGACGGCGAGCAGCTGGTCGAGCGCCCGATCGAGATCGGCCTGTCGAACTGGGATTGGACCGAGATCCGCGGCGGCCTCGAGGCCGGCGACGAGATCGTCACTTCGCTCGACCGTGCGGGCGTCGAAGCAGGCGCCCGGGTGGTGGTCGAGTCCGACACCCCGGCGCCATCGTGATCCGCCTGCGCGGAATCTGCCGCACCTACGACCTCGGCGGTCGGCCGGTGCACGCATTGGCCGATGTCGACGAAGACATCGCGGCCGGCGAGCATGTCGCGATCATGGGACCGTCGGGCTCGGGCAAGTCGACGCTGCTCAACGTGCTCGGCTGCCTCGATCGACCCACCGCCGGTTCGTACCAGCTCGAGGACCGTGACGTCGCCGACCTGTCCGAAAAGGCGCTCGACACCGTGCGCCGACACCGCATCGGATTCGTCTTCCAGTCGTTCCACCTGGTCGGCCGCCTGTCGGCGGTCGAGAACGTGGAGCTGCCGATGGTCTTCGCCGAGGTGCCGCGGCGCGAGCGGCGCGAGCGCGCGCTGGCGGCTCTCGACGCGGTGGGCCTGAACGAGCGCGGCGACCACCGCCCCGACCAGCTCTCGGGCGGCGAGCGGCAGCGCGTGGCGCTGGCGCGCGCGACGGTGATGGATCCAGCGATCCTGCTCGCCGACGAGCCGACCGGCAACCTCGACACAGCGTCCGGCCGGCAAGTACTCGACATGCTCGATCGCCTCAACGACGACGGACTCACCCTGCTCGTCGTCACCCACGACCCGAACGTCGCCCGCCGCGCCGACCGCCTGCTCGTGCTGGTCGACGGCCGCATCGCCCGCCGGATGCCGGCAGCGGAGATCCACAGCCTCGACGAGCTCTTCGCCGTCGGCGACGCGGGTTCCTCGACCGACAACGGCGACGAAGACGGCGAGGGCTCCTGATGCGCCTCGGCGATACCGTCGTCTTCACCTGGCGCGCCCTGTCGCGCCACGGCCTGCGCACCGCGCTCTCGCTGGTCGGCGTCGCGATCGGAGTCAGTGCGGTGATTCTGCTCACCGCGCTCGGCGAGGGAGCGCGCCGCTTCGTGATCGACGAGTTCGCCTCGATCGGCTCGGATCTGCTGATCGTCGTGCCCGGAAAGGTCGAGACCACCGGCGGCATGCCCGGGGTCGGCGGCACGCCCAACGACCTCACCCTCGCGGACGCCGAAGCGCTCGAGCGACGCATCGGCTCGGTGCGCCGGGTGGCGCCGGTCGCGGTCGGCACGGAGACGGTGTCGCACGGCGCGCGCAGCCGCGACGTCGCGCTGGTCGGCAGCACTGCGACCTTCGCCGAAGTGCGGCGCCTGACGGTCGGCGACGGAAGATTCCTTCCCCCCGGCGAGGCGCGGCGCGGCGGCGCGGTGGCGGTGCTTGGCCGGCAAGTCGCCGACGAGCTCTTTCCCGGTGAGAGTCCGCTCGGCGAGGTCGTGCGCATCGGTGCTTGGCGCTTCCGCGTCATCGGCGTGCTCGAGCCGACCGGCACCCAGATCGGCGTCGACTTCGACGAGGTGGTGGTCGTACCGGTGGCGACCGCCATGCGGATGCTCAATCGCACCTCGCTCTTCCGCATCCTGGTCGCGGTGACGCCCGGCGCCGATCTCGAGCGCGTGAAGGAGCGCGTCGTCGAGGTGATCACCACTCGCCACGACGAGGAAGACATCACGGTGCTCACGCAGGACTCGGTCGTCGGCGCGCTCACTGGCATCCTCGCCGCGCTCAACCTCGCCGTCGCAGCGATCGCCGGCATCTCGTTGGGCGTCGCCGGGCTGGGAATCCTCAACGTGATGTTGGTGTCGGTGGCGGAGCGCACCGGCGAGATCGGTCTGCTCAAGGCGCTCGGCGCCGGCCGGCGGCAGATTCTTGCCGTTTTCTTGGTCGAGGCGACGGTGCTCTCGGCCGCCGGCGGGCTGGTCGGCCTCGCCATCGGCTATGGCCTGGCCTTCGTCGTCGCGCGGCTGGTGCCGGCCCTGCCGACCGCTCCGCCGCTCTGGGCGGTGACAGCGGCGCTATCGCTGGCGATCTCGGTCGGCGCGCTCTTCGGCCTGCTGCCGGCGCGGCGGGCTGCCCGCATGGAGCCGGTCGACGCGCTGAGGAAGGGTTCGTGAGCGGCCTCGGTGCCTTCGTCGCGCGCGCTCTGGTGGCGCACCGGCTGCGCTCGGGACTGTCGGCGCTCGGCATCGCGGTCGGTGTCGGCTCGGTGGTGCTGCTGACCTCGATCGGCGAGGGCACGCGGCGCTACATCTTCGATCAGTTCAACCAGTTCGGCACCAACATCGTGTCGATCAACCCGGGCAAGTCCGAAACTGTCGGCATGCCGGGAATCCTCGGCGGCACCACCCACAAGCTGACGATCGACGATGCTCTGGTGCTGCAACGGCTCGAAGGCGTCACCGGCATCGTGCCCCTGGCGTTCGGCACCGCGCGCGTCGAGGCACGCGAACGCGGCCGCAGCGTCTACGTCTACGGCGTCACGCCGAACGCGCCGGCGCTGTGGAATCTGCGGGTACGCCAGGGCTCGTTCTGGCCCGCCGGCGACCCGCGCCGCGGGCGCGCCACCGCGGTGCTCGGACCGACTCTGAAGCGCGAGCTTTTCGGCGCCGAGGACGCGCTCGGCGAGCGCATCCGCATCGGCGGCCGACGCTTCCGGGTGATCGGTGTCATGGAGCCGCGCGGCAGCTTCTTGGGTCTCGACATTGACGACACCGTGTACATTCCGACGGCGACCGCGATGGATCTGCTGAACCGCAGCGAGCTCGACGAGATCCACGTAGCCCACCGCCCGGGCACCGACCAACAGCGGCTGGTCGAGCGCGTGACCGTGCTGCTCACCGAGCGCCACCGGGGCAACGAGGACTTCACTGTCACGTCGCAGGAGGCGATGCTCGATGTCTTCGGTAACGTGATGAACACGATCACCGCGGCGGTCGGCGCCATCGCCGGCATCTCACTCTTCGTCGGCATGATCGGCATCCTGACGACGATGTGGATCGCGGTCGGCGAGCGCACCCACGAGATCGGCCTGCTGCGCGCGCTCGGCGCCGGGCGCGCGCAGGTGCGCCGCATCTTCCTGCTGGAAGCGGCGACGTTGGCACTGGCTGGAGGCGCCGCCGGCCTGCTCGGCGGCCTCGCGCTGGCCGCCGTGCTGCGGCTGGCGGTTCCCGGGCTGCCGATCGAGACACCGCTCCCCTTCGCGGTCGCGGCCCTCGTCGTCTCCGCCGCCACCGGCCTGCTCGCCGGCGTCCTGCCGGCTCAACGCGCCGCCGGCCTCGACCCGGTCGAAGCCCTGCGCGCCGAGTAGTTGGTTGCCGACCGTGAGCTCGGTCGGCCGACGAGGAGCGATCCGAGACCGTCGCGTCGACGTATTGCGAGAGAACACACCGGCGCGATCCGTCCCCACGCGCCGCGGGAGATCCACCATGCCTTCGTTCCTCCGCCTCGCACTTCCCTTGATCCTGGCCGCCTCGCTGGCCCTTGTCGTCGCGGCAAACTTGGCCGCCGTCGAACCCGTGAACACGGGCTGGTTCAACGACCTCGCGCTCGACGGCTACGACCCGGTCGCCTACTTCACCGACGGCACGCCGGTCCAAGGCTCCAAGAAGCACACCACGACGTATCGTGGCGCCACGTGGCGATTCGCCAGCGCCGAACATCGAGAGCTATTCGAAGCCGATCCCACGCGCTACGCGCCGCAGTACGGCGGCTACTGCGCCTGGGCCGTCGCGCAAGGCAAGACCGCCGACGCCGACCCCGAGGTTTGGGCGATCGTCGACGGCAAGCTCTACCTCAACTACAACCGCAAGATCGGCGAAGACTGGGAGGCCGACCGGGCGGGGCACATCGCCGCCGCCGACGTCAACTGGCCCGAGCTGCTCGACGACTGACCAGGCGGCGAGTCGCGCCCGTCGGCGTCGAGTCGGTCAGTCCACCTGCGGTACGCCGCCGGGCACCAGGTTGGGCACCACCAGCAGGGGACAGCGCAGACGCTGGAGGACCTGCTCGGTGGTCGAGCCGCGCAGCGCGTCGGCAAGACCCTGTCGACCCGCCGTCGCCATCACCACGAGGTCGGCGTCGAGCTCCTCGGCACGGGCGATGATCGCGTCGACGACATCCCCGGCATGCTGACTGCGGGTGAGCCGCAGTCCGTCACGCTGCGGCCACTCCATCGACGGAAAGTCGCTGACCGACTCGCCGACGTGGAAGATCACCATCTCGAGCTCGGCGACGTCGAGCGTGTCAGCCATCGTCAACGCGCCGTCCACCGCCGGTTGCCCGCTCGGCGTCCAGTCGACGGGCACCAAGACCCGCTCGAGGTTGACGCGCCCGGTCGACGCGGAGACGAAGCCGGGCTCTCCCACCGGCACGAAGAGCGTCGGCAGCGCGCGATGGCGCGCCACCCTTTTCGCCACGTCGCGCCGTAGCCAGCGCTCGAGGCCCTGCCGCTGGTGCGTCGCGACCACCAGCAGGTCGGCGTTGAACTCGTCGAGCGAATCGAGAATCGGTTGCACCGGATTCCGACCGAGAGCCGCGATCTGCGTCACTTCAAGATCGAGAGCCTCCGTGTCGACTCCCCACTCGGTGAGCAAGCGCTCGGCCGACGGAAACCGCTCCGATTGCACCGCGTGCGGCGAGGGATCGACATGAATCAGGTCGAGAGGACAATGCGCACCGACACTCAGGCGCAGCGCATGCGCGAAAGCACTATCCCCTTCTGCCGACAGATCCGTGGGATGAGCGATGCGGCCGAGCTCGAGCGGGTTCATGGCGCCTCCTCTTGGTCATCCACTGTATGAAGCCCGCCGATTTTGCCCCACCGGAGCCTCCCCGCCAACGTCCCGCCGGGTGGCACCCCGCCCTTCCGACCCACCCCCCGAACCGGGTGTACCTTGTCAACCGCCCTGACACTCAGCTCACTGAGGGAAGAGACTTCCTCGTCGGCTCTATCCGAGCGGGCTCTCCGTGAGACGCGGGGGCGCGACGCCGCGGGCTCGGAGGGCGAGGCGCAGCCAGCCGTTGGCCTCGGCCTCGGCTTCGAGCTGGGCCAGGCGCCGGGTGGCCGCCTCTGGATCGTCCAGACCGAGCTCGATCGTCCGCCTCACGATCTCGGCCTCGGCGCGGACGAGGGCGGCATCGCTGGAGGCCGCCGAGTCCATCGCGGTCGTCGCGCGCTCGAGGGCTTCCTGCGTGCGGCCCAGGGCGGCGAGATACCGTGCCTCGGTGATCGGCACCCAGAGTCGAGCGAGGGCGGTGGGCGACACCGTCTCGCCGGCCAGAACCTGCGCCGCCTCCGCCAAAGCCTCGCCCGCGAAATCGAGCTCGCCCACGGCGAGCGACGCTTCGGCCGCGAGGCGATAGGCATTGACGCGCGTGGTGCCGTGAGCTTGGGAGCTCGGATCGGCGACCTGCCAGGCCAGGTCGGCCGCCTCTCGATGCTCTCCGCGTTCGAGGAGCAACAAGACCCGCGGAATGCGGGCGCCGGCCATCCGCATAGGATCACCGATTCGTCGATACAGCTGCTCGGACTCGTCGATCGCGCGAGCCGCCTGGTCGAGGAGACCGCGATCGACCAGCACTTCGGCGAGGATCGACAGCGCCTGCGCCTCGAGGAGATCGTTCTCGACCCGACGGAAGCCCTTGGCCGCCTCCCGCAGGCGATGGTCGGCGGACTCGAGATCGCCGACGACCGCCCATGCGGTCCCGAGGTTCAGCGCGACGCGGAGCCGACGTCGCTCGCCGCCCTTGTCGGCCAAAAACTGCTCGGCTTCGACGAGCCGAGTGACCGCCGACCCGAAGTCGCCCTGGAGCATCGCGACTCGACCGAGGTCTTGCAGCTGCACGGCGATCCGGTCGCGGTCGTCGAGTCGGCGATAGATCGCGAGCGCTTGCTCGAACCCGGTAACAGCCTCCGGGTAGCGACCGGCCGTCGCCTCGAGCACGGCCAGCGCGCTGTGCGCTCGTGCCATCTCCAGCGGATTGGCCAGCTCCAGGCTCAGCGCGAGAGCCCTCTCGAGCGACATCCGAGACTCGGCCGGGCGACCGGTCCTGGCCTGGATGCGCCCACGAGTCCGCAGCAAAGCCGCTTCGTGACGCCGGTCGTCGATGCTGCGCAGCAGCTCGAGGCCGGCGTCGACCGTGTGCAGGGCCGTCTCGAACTGGCCGACATTGAGCAACCAGCCAGCTCGGATTCCCAGCACGACCGCCGCGCGCCGTCGATCACCGACTTCGAGGAACACCGACTCCGCGGCTTCGAGCGCCTGCATCGCGTCGTCGACCCGGCCGAGCTCGTAGAGACTGAGCGCGCGGCGCTGCCGGCCGTCCGCAAGCACGCGAGCCGCACCGAGGCTGGCCGCCGACTCGACGGCCCGCGACGCCGCGTTCTCGGCAGCTTGGTAGTCGCCGAGCTGATGTTGCGCCGTGCTGACCGCGACCAGCCAGCGCGGATCCGGCGCGTCGTTCCCATCTCCTCCGGAGGTCGAGGCGGAGGTGACGGCAGCGGGCACGGCCGCCAGCGCCTGTCGCGCTCGACCCGCTTCATTGAGTGTGCGGACGAGCTGCAGGGTGTACTCCGGCGTACCGGGCGAGAACAACCCGAGGGCCTGGAATCGATCGATCGCCGCGTCCCACTCTCGCCGACGCCTGAAGACCTCGGCCTCGACCCACAGCTGCTGCTCTCGAGCCAGGTGTTCCGAGAGGCTCGCAGCCTTCTCCGCCGCCGCACGAGCGCGCTCTTCGAACCCGATCTGCTCCCAGGCCTCGGAGAGCGCCAGCCAAAGCAGAGGGTCCGAGTCGTCGAGCGTCAGCGCCGCTTCCAGCAGCTCCTTGGCGTCCCCTGCCTCTTGGCGCCGGAGCGCGCCCAAGGCGCGCGAGTAGAGCTCCGCGTTCTGGGCCGAGGGGGCAGCGGCGACGTCGACCACGTCCGGCGTACCCAGCAGCGGCCGCAGGCGAGCTCCGGCCGCCGCGACCAGACCCGAGAGCTCGTCTTCAGACCCTCGGATCACGACAGCATGGAAACCTCCGTCCACGTCGCGGCTCCAGAGGCGCAGGTCGAGACGCAGACCCCGGTCGGGCTCGCTTAGATAGCTGCCGGTGACCAACGCCTCGACGCCAAGAGCCGCCCGGACTCGCTCGAGGGTCTGGAGCGAGGGCTCTGGATCGACGCCGAACCCCAGCTCCGAGTGCAGGCTCCGGACGGCCGCCCGCGGCACCACCTTGAGGTGCGGCGACAGAGCCAGCTCGCTGGTGAGCAGCTCGGCGAGCGCCGAAGCCAGCCATTCGCGTTCCGGGTCTGCGCCGAGGTCGGCGAGCGTGAGCACCACCACAGAGCGACCGGTCCTCGTGGTGTCGCCCGGCGAGCCGACGACGGTGTCCGAACGCCGAACACCGATGAAGAACACCAGGGCGAGGCCGGCGAGCGCGAGCAGAGCGAGCGCCGGCCGACCCAGGCGATGACTGTTCGGCAAAGACCGCGGAGCCTCGGTCGCTCGCGGAGACGTCGAGCGCGCGACCTCGGGCAACGGGTCCTCGGCGTCGGGCAACGGGTCCTCGGCGCCGGGCAACGGGTCCTCGGTCCCGAGGTGCTCGACCGATGCAATCCACCGATAGCCCCGCTTGGGCAAGGTCTCGATGAATCGAGGTCGGCGCGCGTCGTCCCCGAGGGCGCGTCGGAGCTCGGAGATGCAGCGCGGCAGGGCTCCTTCCTCGACGCGGGCATCGCGCCAGACCGACCGGAAGATCTCCTCCTTGCCGACCACCCGGTGGCTGTTCTCGACCAGGTAGAGCAACAGCGTCATCTGCAGGAGGGTCAGCCTCGCCTCCCGATCCTCGCACCGCAAAGCGCCGCTCTCGGGAAAGACCAGCCAGCCGCCGGACGACAGGGCGGCGCCCGCGTCCCGGTTCTCGCTCATCCGCCGGGCCTCCGATCTCGCTTGGAGCCGAGATCCTAGCGCAGGATCCACGGGGCTTCTCGCCGTCCAGAGGAGGAGGCGAAGGTTCCGCGAAGCTTCCGCGAAAGACACGCCGCGAGTCGTCTGCTTCGATGAATGCCAAGCCCGCCATCCCACACGAGAGACGACAGAGGAGATCGACGTGATGACGATGACGATGAGAGGACCGTGGATTTCGGCGATCCTGGTGACCGCGGCAGCATGGCTCGCCTCGGCGCCGATCAGCTCCGCCGAGACCGAGAGTCACGCGATCGAGCACCAGCTGATCGCACAGTTGACGGGAGACGCCGAGCTCGCCGACGAGGTGGGAGCGATCGATGTCGTCGACCAGCTCTACGCCAACGCCGAGCGGCTGCTTCGCGCGTCGGGCCACGAGGTCTCGCTCGAGGTCTCCGATCTCTGGACACTCGACGCGCGAGACTTCGCGCGCCGTCCGTGGGCCGACATGGTCACCGTCGGCGGCCCCCGCCTGCGCCTCGAGAAGACCGTCTTGACAGTCGACCAGGGGCACTCGCTCCTGCACGTGACCGCCGACTGGCAGGACGAGGAGTCCGGGTTCCCCTGGAAAGCGAGCCCTTCGTTCTCGGTCGCAGACGCCGCGGATCGGCTCGACACCGTGGCGCACTCGAAACCCTTGAGCGCCACCCGCGAGACGCTGACGACCAGGGCGCTCTCGTCGTACACGGTCACGCTCGAGGCCCACGGCATCACGCGCACCTACCGCGCGGCGGCCTTCTGGCGCCAGCAGGAGAACGGCGAGCTGGCGCTGCACCTCCAGGACAACGTCTTGACGCCGGTCGAGACCCTCGCCTTCGAAACCGCCGAAGCGACCCCGCATCGACAGTTCGACGCCCTGTTCGCGGCGCGGCCCGAGCTGCGTCCGAGCGTTCTACCGCACAAGATGACCTGCCTGACGACCACCGATACCGTCGATGGCCACCTCCGGATTCAGTCGGGGCAACTCGACCACTGGAGCGGCGAGCATGCCGTCATCCTCAAGGCGCGCACCAAGAAGACCTGCAACGGCGCCTGTACGGCGACGTGTGAACCGAGCTTTCTCGATCAGGGCTGCTACGACTACGGCATCATTCTCAGCGGCGCGGAGCACCGAGCCAGCGCGAACTACAAGCTGGAGTTTACTAGCGGCCACCTCTCGACGACCTGCGGCGCCGCGGTCCAGTGCGCCATCCAAGAATGCACTCACGGCGCCTGCAGCGGCATGTCGTTGAGCATCTCGTGGAGCGGCAACAGCTTCCGATTCAGCGGCACGGCGAATGCCTTGGTAGCCTGGGAGATCCCCGAAGTCACCAGCGCAGGGTGCCTGCTCTTGCCGGACAATCCGCCCGACCCGCCGGGACCACCCTGCAGCGGCGTGACCACCGAGGTCAGCATGCTGGCCTTCGCCGACGACGCCCCGAGCCTCAAGGTTCCCGCGGACCACCGGCTCACGCGTTCGGAACCTTCGACGATGAAGCACCACGGCGAGCCGGTCACCTACGTGATGGCGGAATGGGCTCTCGTCGACCTCACGCCGCCGAGCGGCTACGCGGAGCCCGCAGTGACGGTCCGCAAGACCTCGTCCGCGACCTTCGCCCACGCCAAGCTGGCTCCGCTCGACGCGGCGCTCCGGCGGGCAACAGGTGAGAAGGCCTCGACGGTCCTGGTCGTCGAGCACCCGCGCCACGAAGACAACAGCCGGGCGATCCCGATGCCCGAGCTCCGGCTGGCGCCGATCGAGGACCTCGGGGCACCGCCGGGCCGGATCATGGTGCGCGCCGATTTCGGTGAGGATCGGCAGCTGCAGGGCTTCGATGTCCTCCACGATCCGATCGGCCTCGACGAGCATCAGCTCGAGCAGGTCCGAGACGGCCTGTCGATGGGGTACCAGAACGAGAAGAACCATCGAGCCGTCGCGTTCGCGGTGCTCGAGATCGCCGAAGCCGTCACACTCGAAAAAACCCTCACCTATCTGCCCAAGTGCTGCTGCTCGAACGAGATCTGCCTGTGATCTGAAGGCCCTGACAGCACCGACCGCCGCCGGCGCGGCGGTCGACTCAGACCCCGTCCGCCTCCTCGACGTCGGCGAGGATGCGGTCTTCGGCGATGCGCGACAGGTCGCGCAGCACGGGGTGCTCGAAAATGGATTCGAGCGGCAAGTCGATCGCGAACTCCTCGCACAGCTGCAGCATGACGCGCATCGCGACCAGGGAGGTGCCGCCGAGCTCGAAAAAGCTGTCGCCAGCTCCGACGCGGTCGACCCCGAGCTCGTTGCACCACAGCGCGGCCAAGACTTCGGCGACCGGGCCGTCCGGCGGCTCGAACGCGTCGAGACCGGCATGCGACGCGGCGGACGGCGCGGCGGCCGATTGGGCGCGCGGCGGCGAATCCCCGCCGAGGCGAGCGAGGGCGTCGAGGTCGATCTTGCCGTGGGCGGTGAGCGGAAGGGAGTCGACGCGGCGGATGTGCGCCGGCACCAGAGGCGCCGGCAGGACGGCGGCGAGCCGGCGACGGACCATGTCTTCGGAGACTAGATCGTCTTCGGAAGCTGAATCGTCTTCGGGGACCGGATCCTTGGAGACCGAGTCTTCAGACGCGAGATCCTCGGCAGCGACCCAGTATGCCTCGAGCACGGTCTCCTCGCTCTCGCCCGCGCGCCGCGGCGTGTAGCCGACCTCACCGAGCATCGCCGCGATGCGCTCTTCGTCGAGCGCGTCGTCGAGCTCCGCCATCGCTTCGTCGCGTGTCTTGTGACCGAGGCGTACGTCCCAGCTGTAGGGCAGGGCGTAATTGTGGAACCCGCGCTCGGCCTGGTGGACGAAGATGCCGGCGTCGTTGATCAGGCAGTTGGTCGACCGGCCGGTGTCCTCGGGGCGCACCCACGGTACGGTCTCGCGTAAGGTCGCGTAGAGCTCGTCCATCGAGACGTCGCAGTAGCGGTAGAAGTCGACGAAGCGGATTCGCTCGAAGAGCGCGTCGTCGCGAAACAGGCCAACGTCGAGCGAGCGCGACACCTCGTCGACCGACCGGTGGTAGGCCTTGCGCGACGCCAGCACCGCGGCGTCGACTTCGTCGGGACGGATGCGGCCGTCGCGGAACATCTCAGGCGTCAGCCGCGTCTCGAACATCTGGCCACGCGACAGGCCGGTGACGATCCACGGCACGCCGAGCGCCTCGGCGCGCTGCACCGCGAGGGTGTAGATGGTCTTGAAGCAGCCGTTGCAGACGTTCGAGAAGCGCGCCAAGCTGTCGCGGAAGATCGCCTGCATCGCCGGTGTGGTGGCGAACTCGACGTCGACCCCGAGCGTCTCGGCGACGCGGCGGATGTTCGACTTCGCGCCGTCGGAGATGTAGCCGTTGTCGAGCGTGAAGGCGAGGATGCGCAGGCGCGGCGCATGCGGCCCCAGGTCGAGAGCGGCGAGGCGACAGAGAGCGTAGGTGCTGTCCTTGCCGCCGCTGTAGAGCATCATGCAGTCGTAGCGTGCGTCCGGATTCTCGCGCCGCGACGCCTCGAACAGCGCGCGCAGGTCGTCCATCGTGCGCCAATAGGCGGCGGCGTGCTCGCGGGTCGCGTCGTAGGACCGGCACAGGCTGCATACACCGTCGTCGTCGAAGCGGGCGCGCGGGACGTTCGACGGCAGACCGCAGCGCACGCAGTGACGGATCGAGCTATCTCCGACCGTCGCCTCGGAGGTCACCTCGGACGCCGCGTCCGCCAGCATGCGCCGACGCGGCGCGACCACCGCCTGGGCGACCCCGGGCACGGCGAGCAACGCCGCCTCGACCTCCGCCGGCTCGACGCGGTGCCCGGCGACCTTGAGCTGCCGATCGGCGCGGCCGACGAACTCGAGGGTCCGCGGATCGACGAAGCGCACCAGGTCGCCGGTTCGGTAGCGGCGCCGCCCGTCGGCGCCGACGACAAAACGTTCGGCGGTGAGCTCGGGTAGGCCGAGGTAGCCGCGCGCCAACGCGTCGAGTCGATCCTCGCCGTCGGCGCCGTCCCCAACGACCGTGCGCGCGACCCACAGCTCGCCCGGTACGCCCTCGAGCACCGGCGTTCCGGCGGCGCTCAGCACCTCGACCGTCACGCCGTCGGCCGGTGCGCCGATCGGCACGCTCACGCGCTCACCGTCGGCACCCGGGTCGAAGCGATGCACGACGCAGCCGACGATCGCCTCCGTCGGCCCGTACTCGTTGTGGATCTCGATCCGGTCGTCGGCCTGCGTGCTGATCGCCGCCGCCACCGGAGCCTTGAGGTCTTCGCCGCCGACCACCATGCGGCGGATCGTCGTCCCCTCGAGCCCGGCGCGACGCAGCAGCGCGAGGTGCGCCGGCGTGAGCTTCACGAACGTCGCCGAGCGCGCACGCACCACGTCGAGCAAGCTGCTGTCGACCGGCCCCGACGGGCGGGGATAGATCTCGAGCACGCCGCCGATCACCAGCGGCAGGAAGAGGCTGGTCACCGTCAGATCGAAGGCGAGCGAGGTGAAGAGCGCGAAGGTGAGCTGGTCGCCACGCACGTAGCGTCGCTCGGCCCAGTCGACGTAGCCGGCGAGCGCGCGATGATCGACCTCGACGCCCTTGGGTCGACCGGTCGAGCCCGAGGTGTAGAGCACATAGGCGAGATCGTCGGGCGAAGGCGGCTTTGGCAGCGCGGCGTCGGGGTCTGCCGTCGGCGCGTCGAGCCACTCCGAGAGGCGGCGAACCGAAGCCGCGACAGCGTCCTCGCCAACTGACGCATCGACCGTGTCGTCCGCCAACAGCCAGCGCACGCCCGCATCGTCGAGGATCTGCGCGCGGCGCGCGGCGGGGTACGCCGGATCGACGGGCACGTAGACACCGCGCCCGCGGAGCACGGCGAGCACGGCGAGCACGGTGCGCGGGCTGCGGTGGCCGAGGATCGCCACCCGCTCGCCGGGCGCCATACCCTCGGCAACCAGGCGCGCGGCCAGCCCCTCGACCAGGGCGTGCAGCGCGGCGAAGTCCAGCTCCTCGCCCACCGCGCCGGGCTCGGCCCCGCCGCCGGGCATCGAGCGCAGTGCGACCGAACAGGGCGTGTGCGCGGCCTGCGCGACGAATCGGTCGATCACCGTGTCGTCGGACGTCGCTCCCCGCGCCGACCCCTCGGGCGCATTGAACCGCACGAGCGCCGCGCGCTCGTCGTCGGTGCGCAGGTCGATGGCGTCGAACGGGCGGTCCGGGTCGGCGAGCACGGCGTCGAGCAGGCGCTCGAAGTGGAGAGGCACCCGCGCGCGCAGCCGCTCCGGCAGGGCGCCCTCGTTGACGTCGAAGTGCAGTGTCGTGCGTCCCGAGCCGTCGAAGTCGTGCACCTGGACCCGCAGCGCATGGACGCTGTCGCCGTGGCCAGGATGCAGCCACTCGACCTCGAGCGGCGCACCGGCGAAGGGCTCGAACGAGGTCGGAATGAAGTTCAGCACCACGTTTCCGGCCTCGGCGCCCGACGGCGAGCTCAGCCCTGGCCGAGCGTGACGCAGGATTGCCATCGCCTCCTCGAGACAGCGCGCGCCGAGAGTGCGCAGCGAGTCGCCGGGCTCGATCCGGGCGGCGAAGGGAAAGAGCTCGATGAACAGGCCCAGGGTCTGCTTCGCCGCCGCCGACGGTCGACCAGCGACCGGCGCGTCGAAGCCGACCTCGTCCTGGCCACTGACACGGTGCAGCAAGGCGCCGACCAAGGCGGCGTAGAGCGCGAAGCGCGACAGCTCGGGCGACAGCGAGCGCAGGCCCGGCCCCTGCGCGAGAGCGTCGAGGGCGTGGGTGCGGGCGGCGTCGAGCACCAGGGTGTGGCGGCTGCTGGCGGTGCCGCGCGCCGCGCCGGGCCGGCCGTAGAGCGCCACGCGGCGGCCGGCGCGTGCGCGGCGCGACCGCCAGTGCGCGGCGGTGTCGGTGCTCTCGTCCACCCCACCGGGCGCCGGCGCGAGCTCGCCGTACGACGGCAGCGGGCCGTACGGCGTCTCGTCGCCGGCGTCGTCCTCGTAGGCCTGCGCGACGAGGCGCACGAGCAGCTGCGTCGACCAGGCGTCGGTCACCAGGTGGTGCTGGTTCAGGTACCAGCCGGTGGCGCCGTCGCCGAGGTGGACGAGGACGCTGTCGATCAGCGGCCGACCGGTGAGCACGCCATCCACCGCCAGCGGCTCGCGGCAGCGAGCCCGGGCCCAGCGCAGGTATGCGGCCCGCGGATCGCTCTCGTGCGACAGATCGAGCTCCGTGGTGTCGGGCGGCGGCGGGACGTCGTCGGCCGGGCGCAGACCGCCGCCCGGCAGCTCGACGACGCGCAGTCGCAGCACATCGCTGGCCGTGACGACCCGGCGCCAGGCACGGCGAAAGCGGGCGCCGTCGAGCTCCGCCGCGACGACGAAGGCGAAGGCCATGTTGTAGAGCGGCGCGCGCGGATGCAGCCGCTGGCCGATCGCGATCTGCAGCTGGCTGTGGCTGAGCACGACGGGTCTCGAACTGTGGCGTTCAGGCCGACGCGGCGCGTGCGCGCTCGACGTAGCCGGCCAGCACCGCGACGCTCTGGAAGTTCTCGACCACGAAGTCCTGCGGCTTCGTCGTCAAACCGAACTCCTCGTCCACATAGGTGGCGAGGCGCAGCACCGCGACCGAGTCGAGCAGGTCGGAGAGCAGGTCGTCGTCGCGCGTGATCGTCTCGCCGGGGGCCAGCAGCTCGGTGTGGATGAAGGCCAGCAGGCGCTCCTCGAGCGTCGCGCGCTCGGGTGCCGAAGCGGCTGTCGATGCGGTCGTCGTCACGTCGTCTCTCCAGTGTCTGGGCTCGTGGCGTCGCGGCGCACGGCGCGGCGATCGACCTTGCCGGTCGGCGTGCGCGGCAGCGCATCGCGCACCGCGACGCGAGCCGGCACGGCATGAGGCGGTAGCAGGGTGCGCAGGGCGCCGACGATCCCGTCCGCCGCGGCCGGATCCGCTTGCAACCTCTCGGCGACCACCACCGCGGCGTGCAGCGCCAGGCTGCCCTCGCCGTCGGGCAGAGTGACGACGACCGCCTCGTCGACGCCGTCGACGCGCAGCAGCGCCGCCTCCACCTCTTCCAGCTCGACGCGGTGTCCGCGCACCTTGACCTGCAGGTCGGCGCGTCCGCCGAAGGCGAGATCACCGCTCGGCAGCCACCGCACACGATCGCCGGTGCGGAAGAAGGTGCGCTCGAAGCCACCCGGCGCCGGTATCCGCACCAGCGCGTGGGCGTTCTTCGCGTCGTCGTCCCAGTAGCCCGACATCACCGTCGCGCCGCGGATCAGCAGCTCGCCGACCGTGCCGTCCGGCACCGGCTCGAGCTCATCGTCGACCACCAGCGCCTCGGCGTTCGCGCACGGGCGACCGATCGGCAGGCCGGCGCCGCCGGACTCCGGATCGACCTCGTGCTCAGGATCGGAGCCGCCGGCCGTCGACTGAGACGGCACGTGGAAGTAGGTGCAGACATTGACCTCGGTCGAGCCGTAGACGTGGCTGAAGCGCGCCGCCGGCAGCTGCGCGCGCAGCCGCTGCAGGTGTTTCGGCGGAAACGTCTCGCCAGCGAAGAGCACCCAGCGCAGCGCACCGAGGTCGCGCTCGTCGAGCAGGCCGCGGAGCGACAGCTGCACCAGCGCCGTCGGCACCGAGTACCACACCGAGACGCCCTCGCTCTCGAGCAAGGCCGACAGCGAGCCCGGCATCATCATCACCGCCGGCGTCAGGATCACGGTCGTCGCCGCCGCGCGCGCCGCGGCATAGTAGTCGAAGGTAGCGAAGCAGGTGTGGTGCGACGAGTGATTGCTCAACCGATCGTCGGCGGTGAGCCGGTATTCGTCTGCCGCCCAGTCGACGAAAGCCCGCGCCGTCGCGTGCGTGTGCCGGATCAGCTTGGGCATGCCAGTGGAGCCCGAGGTGTGCAGCACGTACGACGCGTCGTCCTCGAGCACGCGCACGTCGGGCGCGGACGACGCGTGCTCGAGCACCGACCACGGCAAGCATGCGGGGGGAGTCACACCGAGCCCGTCGACCAGGCCGTCCAGCCCGTCGGCGTCGAGGCCGACGACCTGCTCGACCGGTTGCCGTCCCGCCTCGGCGAGGAGTGCCAGGGCCGCCGCCAGCGCGCCCGCGCGCCGCGGCTCGGTGACCACGTGACGCGCATCGACCGCGTCGAGAATGCGCGCGATCTGCTGCGGCGGCGACTTCGGGTCGATCGGCACCAGCACGCCGCCGGTCGCCAGCACACCGTAGAACGCCACCGACACGTCGAGCCCCTTGGCCAAGAAGACGGCGACGCGGTCGTGCCGGCGCACGCCGAGCGCGCGCAGCCGATGCGCCAGCCCATGGGCACGCGTCGCCAGGGCGCCCCAGGTGAGCGCGTCGCCGCCGCAGCGCACGGCGTCACCGTCGGGGCGACGGGCGGCGGCCTCGTCGAGCAAGTGGTGCATCAGGCGCGACATGGAAAGCTCCTCAGGGCACGATGCGCTGCAGCCACGACGGCAGCGACTCCCACATCGGCACGTCGACGCCGAACAGGCGCTCGACCAGCCAGACGCCTGCGACCAGCAGAATGAAGACCGCCGCCGCGGGCAGGGCGAGCGTGCGGTAGCGCGCAACGCAGCGAGCGGAGTATGCGAGCGGTACCAGCACTCCGACGAGCACCAGCAGGCCGATCTCGACGCCGAGGGCGAAGGCGAGCAGGACGAGCCCACGATGCTCGGTGAGCAGAGGGAAGTCGGCGAGCACGTCGGCGAAGCGGAATCCGTGGACCAGGCCGAACACGGCCACCGCGGCCGTGAGGACACGATCTCCGCGCAGAATCGGCACCAGCAGGTCGAGCGCGGCGACCCACACCGTGGCGGCGACCAGCACGCCCACCAGACGCACCGGCGGCTCGGCGCCGAACGCGACCAGAACCGTCGCCAGCGCGTGGCCGACGGCGAACACGGTGACGAGGACCGCAGCGCGACGCAAGACGGGACCAAGATGCTCGACCGGTCGTCGTGAGCCGCTCGTCGTCGACTCGCTTCGCGGCACGACCAGGGGCAGCAGCAGCGCGATCACCAGCAGCAGGCGCTCGATGCCGTCGAGCACCTGCTCGACGCCGAGAGCGAGCACCGTGGCGAAGCCGCGCAGGTTGCCCGAGCTGGTGATCTCGAAGTCTTGGCGTCGTTCATCGGGCGTGAACGTGAGTGACACGCGGTTCTCGTTGGCGAAGACACCGGTCGCCCAGTTCGACTCGACGAGAAGGAACCCACGGTGATCGGGCTCGTGGTCGAAGAGCACCGAGTAGTCGACGGTGAGCACCTCGGGCACGGCGCCGTCGAGCGACGGCAGGTCGAAGGAGAGAAGCGCGTAGCCGTGGTGCGCGGCGAGCACACCGGCGTCGGTCCACACGATCGGCACCGTCTCGCCGTCGTGCGAGAACGTGACGTTCTTCAGGTAGTACTGGTGCAGGATCGCCAGGTGACGCTGGAAGTCGTCGGGAGTGATCTCCCACTGGGTGTCCTCGAGGCCGAGGGCATGGTTGAAGTCGCCGATCGAGACCTCGAAGCGTCCGCTCAGCGAGTCATCGCGGATCTGGAGGTAGAGGTAGCTCTCGCCCAGGCTGTGTGCCGACGCGGGCAGCGCTCCAACGAGACAAACGAGACACAGGAGGCTGATCGGGCCGAGGAAACCGAGCGGGCCGACGTCGCGCGAGCGGAACTTCCCGAGCCGCCTCATCTCAGGCCTCGCAATCCCGCGATCAAGTTCTTCTGGATCTCCGACGTGCCGACATAGATCGTCGTCGCCAGCGCGTCGCGCATCTCGCGCTCGATCTCGTAGTCGACCATGTAGCCGTAGCCGCCGAACAGCTGCAGCGCGCTACGGCAGCACGCCACGTAGGCCTCGCTGGTGACCAGCTTGGCGAGCGCCGATTCGCGCGTGGCGTTGCCACGGTGCATCTTCTTCCAGGCGGCACGGTAGAGCAGCCAGCGCGCCGACTCGAGGCGCGTCTCCATGTCGGCGATGGCGTGCGACACCGCCTGGTGCCGGCCGAGCGGACCGCTGCCCGTATCGCGCTGCCGCGCATGGGCGACGCAGCGCTCGAGCAGGCGCTCCATGGCGCCGAGCGCTGGCGCCATCACCAAGAGACGCTCGACGTCCATCGTCTGGCTGAAGATCATCGCCCCGGACCCGACTTCGCCGAGAACGGCGTCAGCGGGCAGGCGGCAATCGTCGAGGTAGATCTGCGCGATCGGGCTGGTGCGCAGCCCCATCTTGTCCATCGCCGGACCGATCGTCAGCCCCTCAGTCTCACGCGGCACCAGGAAGCAGCTGAGGCCTGCGAAGCCCTTGCCGCCGGTGCGCGCGTAGACGATGAACAGGTCGGCCACCGGCGCATTGGTGACGAAGGTCTTGGAGCCGTCGAGAATCCAGCCGGCCTCGGGGCCCTCCCCGTCGCGCCGCGCCGTCATCGTGCCGCCGAGAGCGTTCGAGCCGCTGTCGGGCTCGGTGATGCCGGTGGCGCCGATCGCCGAGCCGTCGGCCAGGCGCGGCAGCCACTCGGCCTTCTGCGCCGCGCTGCCAAAGCCGCCCAGCGGGCCCTCGCACGATGCGGCATGGGCCGCCACCGAGAAGACGAGGCCGCCGTCGTGCGCGCCGTAGCCGATGCCTTCGAACACCGCCACCGCGGTGAGCAGATCCTGGCCGGCACCGCCCCACTCCTCGGGCGCCAGCAGGCCCTGGAGACCGAAGTCGGCGCAGGCTCGCCACAGCGTGCGAGAAAAGGTCTCGTCGCGATCGCGCTCGATCATCCCGTCGACGAGCGTTCCGGCAGCAAACTCGACGGCGCCACGGCGTAGCTCTTTCTGCTCGTCGGTCCAGTCGAAATCCAAGCGTCCTCCGAAGGGGTGCAGGGGGGTGCGGCACGATGCGAAAGCTCCGGCCGGGGCCGGCGCGGCGACATCTTAGCCGAAGCACCCAGTCACTTCGTCGACTCGCCGCCGGAGGATGTCGCGCCGCCCGGAATCGCCTCCGGAGTCGAGGCCGCCGACCCCATGTCGACCCGATCGAAGGCGGCCGCCAGGCGGCGCCGATCGCCCGACGACGGATCGACGTCGCGCGGCGCCTGCTGCCAGGCAAAGGTGAAGACCACGTGGTCGAGCGCACGCCCGCTGCGGTACGGCGCCGTCGTCACCTGCTGCCAACCCGGGGCGAGCTCGAGCGTGTCGACGACCTCGCCGTTCACGGTCACGGTCACCTGCTGCGGCGGCAGGTTCTGGCTCGGAAACGGCCGCAGGCGCAGACGAAGCGTCCGAGGTTCGTCGGGTCGCTCCGCGAGGTCGACCGGCGCCGCCAGCGCCAGCTCGGCGCGTGCCGACGCCGCCCAGCGAAACGTCAAACCGTCGGGCTGGCGCTCGGACGACGACCAGCCGGGCCCGAGCAACAGCTCCGATTCGGCGAGCTCGTCGACCCCGGGTTCGAGGCCCAGCTCGGCGAGCACCACAGCGAGCAGCGCCCCGCCACGGCCGGGAGCCGACGCCAGCGCGGTGAAGTCGGAGTGGAAGAAGAGGCGGAAGTCGGCCCCCGGGCGCGCGGCGACGAAGTCGAGCCCTTGCAGCCAGCCTTCCAGCCAGGCGGCACGACGGTGACCGGCCGCAGCCACCCAGGCGCGCGGGTACCGACTCGTGAGCGACTCGGCGCGCGCCAGCTCGTAGTCGGCCGAGTGCACCTCGACATCGGGATCGAGCCGACGCAGGTAATGCCCGAGGCAGACGGCCGCCCACGGATCGCGCGTGATCAATGGCTCGCCAGGCAGCCGCAGCGCCGCCACCAGGTCGGCGTTGCCCCGCCAGTCGGGCTTCTGCCACGGCTCGGCGCGCGCCGCCCGCCAGCCCGGAGTCGCCAGCTGCAGCGCGACCAGCGCCGCCAGCACCACCGTCAGCGCCGGGCGCCAGGCGCGCTCCCGTGCGGAGACTCGGCCGAAACGCGCCTGCAGCCGCTCGCCGACGCGCAGCAGGCGCTCGATCGGGTCGACCAGGCCGACGGCGACGAGCACGAGGAACGCCGGCAGCCCGGCCGAGGTGTAGCGCACGTTGTACCAGTGGTCGTAAAGGTGCAAGAGAACGAGCCAGCCACCGATCGGCAGCAGGCAGAACCCGGCGACCCAGACGCCCGAACGCCTCGAGCCGGCCGATAAACGGCGCCAAAGCAGCGCCACGGCGCCCCAGACGGCGAGCACGACGAAAACCCAGCTCGCCGCGGTCGCGCTGCCGGAGTCGAGGCCCGACACGGTGAGGCTCGCGAGCAAGCGATCGAGCGCTTGCTCCGACCACGGCGTCGTGATCGCCAGGTCGCCTCCGTGGTCGACCTCGCGCGCCTCCTCGCCACGCACTGCCCGAATGCCCTGCACCTCCGGGAAGAGCCACGGCAACAGCAGCAGGCCGAGGCCGGCGGCGAGCGCGACATGGCCGCGCCCTGTCGCGAGCGCGCTGCGCCCGGCCCGACCGAGAGATTCGCCGTCGCGGCGCCACGACCACCAGCACGCCGCCAGCCACGACAGGCCGCCGAGCGCCGCCGCCGTCCCCAGCACCGGCGCCGCGACGGCACCGAGACAGGCGGTCGCCAGGCCGAGTGGATAGACCAGCACCCGACTCCAGCGGCGTCCGTCGAGGGCGCACAGCAGCAGCAGCGCCGCCGCCAGCATCACCGCCGCGTACGGCCGCCCTTCGCGCGAGTAGACGACGTGCAGCGGCGAGACCGCCAGCAGCCCCGCCGCCACCAGGCCGACGGTCGCGCTCTGCGTCGCGCGCCGGCCGACGAAGAAGAGCACCGCCACCGCCGCGAGGCCGGCCAGCGCCGGCGCCAGTCGTGCCGCCGCCTCGAGCGGCTCGCCGACCAGCCACAGCGCCAGCAGTTGCCCGAGGTAATAGAGCGGCCCGTTCTCGCGATCCCGCGGTAGCGTCCCGAACCACTCGCTCGGCGGCGCCTCCGCCATCGCCGCCGCCGCCGTCCGCACCATCTCGAGGTGCAAGATCTCGTCGAGCCACAGCGACGGCTCGGAAAGGCCATCGAAGCGCAGCGTCGCCGCGAGCAGCAAGACCACGCCGAGGCCAAAGCCGACGCTGAGGCGCTGAGTCCCCTGGCGCTTCGCGTCGGATGACGGGGTCGAGGAAAGGAGAGAGGTCACCTCCAGATCCTACTGGACCGCGATTCGTCAGAACCGGGCACCGGGCGCCTGACGACCCGACGACCTCAGGCCTTTTCGCGTAGCGCCGTCAGGTTCGCCGGCTCTCGCACCGCCCGATGCAGACGCCAACCGCCCAGACTCTCCGCAAGGGTCACCATGCAGGCGACCGTGGTCGGCAGGCGCAGCGTCCAACGCGTCGCGGCGTCGGTGAAGGCCGGATCGCGATCCGGCGCCAAGGCGTGCGCTTCAGGGCCGAGGAAACCGAAGCTCCCTTCAGGTGTCTGCTGGAACAAGAGTGTCTCGAGGCATGGCACCAGCGCGTTCCATGCGTCTAGATGCACCAGGAGACGGATCCTGGGAGCGGCCGCCGCCAGGTCGCTGCCTGCCAGAGCATGGCAGGCGAGGCCCTGCACCCGCTGCACGATGCGGCGGCGAGCGGCAGCATCGACCTCGAGCTCACGCGTGCCGAAGCCAGTCGCCGAATCGAGACTCCAGATCAAACGCCGTACGGTGGCGGAGTCGGCCGTGAGCTCGAACGAGTCGAGCATCGCGAGCGCCTCGCGGGCAGAGACCGGACGCAAGGTGTCGAGCACACCGAGCGCAGCCAGCAGTGACTCGGTTTCGCCTGCGCCGACCTGCGGGCTGCCCACGACACCCCGCACCGCCGATGCCAAGGCAGCGGCGCGCCGATAGAGATCGGGTACGTCGGCTCCGTATGCGGCGGCGATCGCGCTGGTCACCACCAGATCGGGCCAGGGCAGCTCGTCGAGGCTCGGATCCGAGCTGAGGGCATCGCCGAAGCGAGACACCCAGAGCCCTAGATCGTCGCCCGTGAGGGTGCTGGCACCGGCGACCCAGGTGCCCAACAGACCGCGGCAGCGCGCCGCCGCCGGGACGTCGGCTACCGGGTCGAAGACGCCGGAGGCCGCGATCCAGGTCGACGCCGTGGCGAGCGCCTCTTCGACCCGGGCACGAGAGAACCCTCGCCGCGTGCGCCACATCGGCGTCGGTTGAGGGCTCGGCGCAGCCGCCACGGGCAGAGGCCGGACGGATGGTGACGAAGGCTCGAGCCGGCCGCCCTGGGCACGATGGGAGAAAACAGTCGCGGCGAGCATGCCTACGAGAGTGGTGTGGTAGCAGTGATCGAAATAGGCCGCCGCGCGCCGGTCGGCATCGAGGTCGGCGAAGCGACCGGCCATCACTTCTTCCGGCTCGCGCTCGGGAAACATTTCACGCAGCGCGCGCTCGGGACCGGGAATCGCTCCGTCATCCTGCTGCTGCGCCAGAAACGCGTCCCAGCCATCGGCGAGCAGGCCACGGCAAGGCAAGCCGAGGCATGCGGCGCAGAGCAGGATCTCGCCAAGAAGATCCCACTGATGATCCTGCGCGTGGCGGACGCAGAGGACCTCCAGGGTCGGTCGCAGGCGCTCCGCTTCTTTCGCGACGTCGAGCGACGGCGTCCGGGTGCCGAAGGCGAACAGGAACATGATCGCGTGGGTCAGGGCGTAGATGGCGCTCTCTTCGAGCAGGCAAACATCGGGGTCGGCGCCGAGGATCGACTGGCGGTAGATCTCTTCGAGCGGCGGCAGCGAGGTCGAAAACTCACCGATCTCGAGACTGGCGGCGACATCCATGATGCGGTGCGGCACCCTCTCGGTGTGGTCGAGGAAGCCTCGATCGAGGACCCGCTGCAGTAGCGACCGCGAGCGTTCGTCCTCGTGCCCAAGGTCACGCAGCACGATGTAGATGTCGAGGTAGAGAATCAGCTCAGCCGGTGAGCGCATCATGCGGTCCATCAGCCGCGGATCCTGCTGCACTGCGCGCAGCAGCCGCGTCATGCGGCAATACTCCGGCCGCTCGATGTCGCTGGCGAGCAGCGCGCGGCAGCGCAAGAACGTGGCCAGCTCGGTGAGCTTCTGCCCGTGTCGAATCTCGAACAATCGACCGTCTCGAAACGGATGGAACTCGTCGAGGACGCCATCGATCCAGACGAGAGCCCGCTCGGCCATCGTCTCGACTCTGGTCTCGACCTTGCCCTCGGCATTGGCCTCGAGGGCTTGGCCACCGGAGATCGCCGAGGCCGGCGGCGAATGCTGGAAACTTCCGCCGGCCGGCAAACCGGCGGCAACGATCTGGTGAGTCATGTCGCGCTCCTGAAGTTCAATCGAGTTGGCTGCGCAGGGTGACCGTGAACGAACGAGGCGGGGCGGCGCATCGCACGCCGCCCCGCCGACGGAATCGTCCGGAACGCTCAGAAACGACGCAGCTGATTCGCCACGTTAGTCAGGATCTCGTTGTTCAGGCCCGGTCCCTCAGTCTTGTAGATGAACTGGGTGAAGATGAATGTGTCCTTCGCCACGGAGCCACCGCGACCAATCAGGTCGCCGGTCCGGGCCCGGTCCAACGATGCGCTCACCAGGTCCTCGAGGCTCGAGATTCCTTGCTCGCGCAGCGTCGCCAAAACCTCGTCTTCGTCGAGCTGTGCCACCTTCTCGGCGGCGTACTCGTCGAGAACGCGCTTCAGCGGATTCCCGGGCATCGCAATGAGCTCTCTAGACATGTTGATCTCCCTCGGTGTCGTGACTCGTCGCCCAGACCGCCGTCCGGTCGGGCCGTGACAGCAGGTGCGCTGGGCGACCTTGTGTTGGTTCGATTCGATCAACGGATCTGGCCACCTTTCGTCTCACGATCGAACGCAAACTCTGGAAGGGCTCATTGAAATCGCCTAGTGTCTTGTCTCGAATCTCGATCACTGCGACGGGCTCGCCGGACGGGCGGTTTCGCTCGAACGAAATCCCATCTGTAGGGGGATTTCCACGAAAGGATCGGGCTCCAGGAAGTCTGGATGTAATCGGCGCGAGGAGCGTGGCGTTGAACGTAGAGACACGCGCTCGCCCTCGGAGCTCGAGACGACCCCGACTCTGGAGACCCTCATGACACGACTCTGCACCACCTCGCGACCGCGCCGCCGCCTCACGGTTCCCCTCGGCCTCGTGCTCGCCGTGTCATGGTCGACGGTCGTCACGGCCGGAGGGACTTCGGCGCCCAAGCCCACCCTGCGCGACAAACCGATGATCGAACGACTCGAAACACTGGTACGTCCGACGCTGCAACAACTGAACTTGACGCTCGATCCCACACAGACAGAGCTCTCGGGATCGACCGTGATCGATCTCGACGTGCCCACGTCGACCGCCGGCTTCAACCTCCATTTCGCCGGCATCGCGATCGACCGACTGGCACTCGTCGACGTGTCGACGAACGATGCCGACGCAGCGGGAGCACACGGTCCGGGAGCGGGCCTCGAGGCCGAGCATTCGCGCCGGGGTGAGATGCTCGACATCGTTCCGGCGTCGCCGCTACCCCCAGGACGCTACCGGCTCGAGATCGAGTTTCGGTCGGCGTTCTCCGACAGTCTTCAAGGCCTCTACCGCGTCGAGCGTGGAGGCGAGCTCTACACGTTCAGCGTCTTCCAGCCCGCCGACGCGCGGCGCGTCTTCCCGTGCTGGGACGAGCCGACCTTCAAGATTCCCTTCGACCTGACGCTCGAGGTCGCCGCCGAGCACCAGGCGATTTCCACCGCCCTCGTGCAAGAGACGTGGATCGAGGAAGGACGCAAGATCGTCCGCTTCGAGCGGACCCCGCCGCTGCCCAGCTACGGGGTGGCGATCGCCACCGGTCCGTTCGTCGCCTACCCGGTGACCGTCTCGACCGACAGGGGCAGCGTGCCGACGCGCATCGTCACCGCCGCCGACGCCTCGCCGCCGGATGCCGTCGTCCTCGGAGCCGTGGCGCCGATCGTGCGGGCGCTCGAGGACTACTTCGGCAGGCCTTATCCCTATGCCCGCCTCGACCTCATCGCCGTCCCGGGCTTCCCGAGCGGCGGCCTGGAGAATCCCGGCGCGCCGCTCTTCTCCGAGAGCGTGTTGCTGCTCGATCCCCGAACGGCGAGCCTCCGCCAGCGCCAGGTCCAGGCCGAGATCCTCGCCCACGAGATCGCCCACATGTGGTTCGGCGATCTGGTGACGCTCGAGTGGTGGGACGACGCATGGCTGAACGAATCGTTCGCCACCTGGATCAGCCGCAAAATCGTCGACGATCTCTTCCCGAAGCTCGACATCGGGAGCGCCGAGGAGCGTGCGGTCGAGCAGGCTTTCGAGCTCGACCGCCATCCAGAGGCTCCGGCGGTTCGCCCACGCTCGCTCGGCTCACCGATGGAGGCGTTCTCGGTCAATGCATCGCTGGTCTACGCCAAGGGCGCGCGCGTGCTGCGCATGTTCGAACACTGGCTCGGTGAGGACACGTTCCAACTCGGCGTCCGCGACTACCTCGAGCATCACGCCTGGGACAATGCATCCGCCGACGACTTCTGGCGCGCCATCGACCGGCGGGCGGACCGCCCGGTCTCTCGGGCGATCGCCACCTTCATCGAGCAGCCAGGCTATCCGCTGATCGAGGGGGAGATCCGCGAGGGCCGCCTCCATCTGCACCAAGAACGCTTCGGAGCTCCGTCGGCCGACGCGCAGCTTTGGACCGTGCCCGTGGCCGTCCGATTCTCCGACCTCGAGGGCGAAACGCATGTCTTCGTGCTCGACAAGGCGGCGGAGAGCTTCGAGCTGCCATCGGGCGTCGAGGACGACGCCCGGCTCTACCCGAACGCCGACGCCACCGGGTACTACCGCTGGCGGATTCCGCCGGCCACGCTCGCCGCGCTCGGCAACGTCGCAGTGGACAGGCTCGCCCCGCGAGAGCGCACCGAGCTGTTGGCCAACGCCGGGAGCCTATTCCGCTCCGGCACGCTCGACATCGACGCCTATCTCGGTCTGGTCGGCAAGCTGGCCACCGACCGGTCACCCACCGTGCTCGGCGCCGTCCAGCGCGCGATCGGCGCCCTCGAGCCGATCGTTCTGCCGGACGCTGAAGATTCGTTCGCCGAGTACGTACGCCGCAACCTGGCACCGGCTCTCGACCGCCTGGGCCTCGAGGCGCGCGAGGACGACACCGCGCAGCTGCGCGCGGCGCTCTTCTTCTCGCTCGGCGCAGTAGGCAACGATCCCGTCGTCCGCGCGCGAGCCCGCCAGCTCAGCGAGGCCTATCTGGGCGGACACGCCGAGCTCGGTCCCCTGGTGCAGGCGTCGCTGAAGCTGAGCATCGAGGACCCTGGCCGTTTCGACACCTACTGGCGAAAGGTCCAGGCCAGCGAGGACAGGGGGGAACGGCGGGCGTTGCTCTCCGCGCTCGCGCACCACCGCGGCGGCAAGGAGCTTCGCAGCGTACTCGAGGGCTTCTTCACCCGAGCGCTCGACCTCGACGAGTTCTTCGGCTTCACCGCCGCAGTCGTCAGCGCGTCCCAGGGCTCGGACCCCCTCTTCGACTGGACGCGAGAGAACTACCCTCGGCTCGCCGAGGCCCTTCCCCCGATCGCGCTCTCCTTCTTGCCTCTGATGGCCAGCGGCTGCTCGGCCGAGCGCCTGGCCGACGCCCGGAACTTCTTCCTGCACGAAGATCGCTACGTCCAAGGGGTCGAGACGCGCCTCGCCCAGCTCGCCGGCCAAGTCGAGACATGCCTCGATCTGCGCCGCCGCGAAGGCGCAGCGCTCGCCCGCTCTCTACGCTCCGAGCCCGCAACCGGCCCCAACTGACCCAGCCTCCGAGGCCCCGAGCGGTTCGAAGCGCCTAGTCTTGGCCCGACACGAGCAAGCGACTGATTCGGCGATGGCCGTGAACGACGCGAAGCACCTCGACGAGCGACTCAGCATCCACCAGCCGATAGAGAATCAGGTAGGAACCCACAGGGAATCCGCGGATTCCACGCCCGAGTGCATACCGCGAGGTTCCGACCTGCGGATGCTCGGCAAGAAGCCGAAATGCATCGAAGAACCGGGCATGCTGTCGATCCGCAGCACTAGGATCCTCTTTGTCGATCCAGCGCCAAATCTCGAGCAAATCATCGTGAGCGGACGCAGCGATCCGCAGGCGCGTCACGCAGCGGATTCACGGTCCGAGACCGCCTCGTGTCGAAGAGAGGAGAAGAACGATTCGAGCTCCGCCTCGGAAGCGACCTCGACATAGCGCCCGGATTCAATGTCGCGAATGCCTTCGGCCGCCGCGGCGCGAAGCCACTCGGTCTCCTGCTCCAGGAGACGAAGACCTGCTGCGACGACGTCAGACGGCGAGTCGTAGCTGCCCGCGTCCAATTGCTGAGCAATTCGGGCTTCGTCCTGCTTGCTGAGATCAATTCTCATAGCGTCTCCGGCTCCTGGGCACGATCGATTCGACTCGACGACCGTTCGAGTCTACTCGACTCCGCCTCCTACTCGCCGGATCGAGCGGCCGGAACCGGGCCCCAGACCGGGGCGGTGTGGCTGGCGTAGAGGTGGATCTCGAGACGACGGCCGGCGGGCAGACGCTCGCGCAGGGCGGCGAGGGCGGCGCGCAGGCGCAGATTGGTCGACGTTTCGGGGTCCTTGTAGAGGCCGACGAAGAGGCGCTCGAGCCTCGGGTTGGCGGCGAGCGCGTCGAGCAAGTGGGCGTCGGAGGGACCGAGACCGTGGCCGAAGACGACCAGGTCGCCTTCGACGGAGCGCAGGGCGTCGAGACCGCTGCGCAGATACGTGTTCGCTTCGATGCGCTGGCGCTTCTGATCGGGCGTGCCCTCGGCGATGAAGAGCGGGACCTTGCCATCCGCCAACAGGCGCTGAATCAAGGTCATGAGGCGCAGGTTGGGGCGGGCGATGGTCTTGCGCGCGCTGCCTTCGTGGGCGTAGAGGTGGAGCGCGCCGTGAAGGAAGAACATCGTCGTTTCGATCGACGGGTCGAACGCGCCGTAGTCGGCGCCATCGGGGCGGCGCAGGCCGTCGGGATACTTGTATCCGTCGGCGTCGCGGACCCGCAGCGTCAGCCAGTAGAGCAGGAGATCGTAGTTGGTAGTAAAGATGCGCGCGTAGCGGTCGAGAAAACCGGCAGCGTAGTCGGCCTTGCTCTCCCCCGCCGTGCTCCCCCCTGCCTTGCTCGCTCCTGCTTTGCTTGCTCCCAGCGCATCGACCTCCTCGCCGAGCGCCGACGGGCTCGGCAAATGGTCGCGGGCGATCGCCTCGACCATCGCACGCCGAGTCGCCTCGAGGTCGGCCAGGAGCTTCTCGTTCAGCGGCTCGATGTCGGCACCGTGGTAGCGCTCGTTGATCTCGCAGGAGTCCTGCAAGATCTGCATCACCTGCTCGAAATTGCTGGTTCCGAGTTTGTCGAAAAGCTCGCGCGGAATCGCCGGCAACGTGTCGCGCGTGCTGTCGTAGATCGCCTGGTAGCTGTAGCTGCGCGACGCGCCGATACTGAAGCCGTTGCCGAGCAGCAGCGACGGCGCGGCGCCGAGATGCTGGAGGATCTCGGCGTAGGAGTGAATCCGCGGCGGTCCTTGCGGGGTCGGCACGTCGGCTCCGGGGCTCGTGCAAATCGATGGGACGAATCGGCGAAGCGCGGATGCTAGCACGCAACCACGGTGGCTCGACCGTCCGCGCGGCCGTCGGGGCCGACGTAACAAACCGAGGGGAGGGCCGTACTCTCCTCGAACCCGCCGAAACCGAACCCGCCGGGTCCGAGGAGATTCCCCTGATGACCACCGCCGCCAAGACACGCCTTTCCATCGCCAGCCTGCTCGCCGTCGCCGCGATCCTGGCGATTGTCCTGCTCACGGGGCGCAGCTCGAGCGCCGACCCGTCCGATAGCGCCGATCAGACGACCGACGAGACCTCCGAAGCCGCCGAGACCACCGCCGAGGATGGCGAGACTGAAACTCCGGTGGCGATTCCGGTCGCCGCCACCGAGGCGGTGCGCGGCCCGGTGTCGGCCTACCTCTCCGCCACCGCCAACCTGGTGGCCGAGAAGACCGTCGAAGTGCTCACCGAGGCCGAGGGGCGCGTCGCGCGGCTCACCGTCGACGAGGGGGACCTCGTGACTTCGGGCCAGGTGCTCGCCGAGCTCGCCGCCGACGATGAGAAGATCGCGGTCGAAAAGGCGCGCGTGCGTGCCGAGACCGCGCGCCACGCCTTCGAGCGCGCCGAGCGCCTGCGCGACCAAGAGCTGCTCGCCGACGAGGAGTTCGAGTCGACCGCGCTGTCTTACCGCGTGGCACAGCAAGAGCTCGCCGAGGCTGAAGTGCTGCTCGGCAAGACGCGCATTCGCGCCCCCTTCGCCGGCCGCGTGACGCAGCGGACGATCCAGCTCGGCCAACACGTCCGGCCCGGCGACGCGCTCTTCACCATCGCCGACTTTGAGCCGCTCGTCGCACGCATCTACCTGCCCGAGCGCGACGTCCTGGCGCTCGACGAGGGGCGCTCGGTGCGCCTGGTGCTGCGCGCCGACGACGCGATCGCCTTCGACGGCACGATCCGTCAGATCAGCCCGGTGGTCGACACCGCCACCGGCACCGTGAAAGTCACGGTCGAGTCGCGGCGGCCGCCGGCGGCAGTGCGCCCGGGCGCCTTCGTGCGCGTCGACATCGTGCGCGAAACGCGCTCCGAAGCGGTGCTGCTGCCGCGCGAGGCGGTGCTGCGCGAGCTGCGCGAGGCGTACGTCTTCGTCGCCACCGACGACGGGGTCGCCGAGCGACGCGCGATCACCCTCGGGCTCGAGGAGAACGGACGCGTCGAAGCGGTGGACGGCGTCGCCGCGGGCGAGAAAGTGATCGTCGCCGGACAGGGCGGCCTCGAGGACGGCGCCGCGATCCGCCTGATCGAGGCGAGCTGACGCTCGCCGCATCCGGAGACCTCCATGCGCATCATCGACTTTTCTCTGCGCCGTCGCGTGACGGTGGCGATGGTGGCTGTCGCCGTGACCCTGTTCGGCGTCGTCGCCTTCACCCGCCTGCCGGTGCACCTGCTGCCCGAGCTCTCGTACCCGAGCCTGACCATCGAAACCCGCTACGACGGCGCCGCGCCGGCCGAGATCGAGAGCCTGCTGACGCGGCCGATCGAGGAAGCGGTCGGCGTGGTCGGCGGCGTGCAGCGCATGACCTCGCTGTCGCGCCCCGGGCTGTCGCAGGTGACGCTCGAGTTCGGCTGGGGCCGGGCAATGGACTTCGCCGCTCTCGACGTGCGCCAGAAGCTCGACCTGGTGCGCCTGCCCGACGGCGCCGACAAGCCGGCGGTGCTGCGCTTTGATCCGTCGAACGATCCGATCCTCCGGCTGTACTTGACCTCGACCGACGAGTCGACGGATCCCGCGACGACACTGAACTCGGGACCCGATGGCGCGCTCGGCGACGCGCTCTTCCACCTGCGGTATCTGGCCGACGATGTGCTGAAGAAAGACCTCGAGCCGGTCGCCGGGCTCGCCGCGGTGAAGGTCCACGGCGGCTATGAGGAAGAGATCGAGGTGCGGGTCGACGAGGGCAAGCTGTCGCTTCTCGGCCTCGACTTGCTCGAGGTCCGCGACCGCCTCGGCAACGAGAACGTGAGCCAGGCGGGCGGCTCGCTCTACGAGCGCGAAGCGCGCTACCTGGTGCGCTCGCGCGCCGAGCTCGAAACGCCCGAAGAAATCGCCGCCGTCGTGCTGCGCAGCGAGGGTGGCCGGCCGGTGACCCTCGGCGACGTCGCCACCGTCGGCCGCGGCCATGCGCCGCGCGAGGTGATCACGCGCCACGGCGGACGCGAAGCCGTGGAGCTGGCGCTCTTCAAGGAAGGCGACGCCAACACCGTGCAGGTGGCGAAGGCGGTGCATGCGCGCCTCGACGCGCTGCGCGAAGAGCTGCCGGCGGGCGTCGAGCTCGCCGTCGGCACCGACCAGAGCGCCTTCATCCGTGCCTCGATCCGCGAAGTGCTCGGCAACGCCGCGCTCGGCGGCCTGATCGCCGTCGCCGTGCTGCTCCTCTTTCTGAAAAACGCGCGCTCGACGGCGATCGTCGGCCTTTCGATCCCGCTGTCGGTGATCGCCACCTTCTTCCTGATGTACCGCAGCGGCACCAGCCTCAACGTGATGTCGCTCGGCGGCCTGGCGCTTGGCGTCGGCATGCTGGTCGACAACGCGATCGTCGTGCTCGAGGCGATCCACGCCCGGCGCGAAGCCGGCGCGTCGGCGCTCGACGCGGCGCGCGAAGGCGCGTCGGAGGTCGGCCAGGCGGTCGTCGCCTCGACGCTGACCACGGTCGCCGTCTTCCTGCCGGTCGTCTTCCTCGACGGCGTCGCGGCCCAGCTGTTCCGCGAC
Organism: Acidobacteriota bacterium; assembly: GCA_039194425.1. Lineage (GTDB taxonomy): Bacteria > Acidobacteriota > Thermoanaerobaculia > Multivoradales > J023 > JAUIJL01. The sequence continues at coordinate 115,458 of JBCCVZ010000008.1, forward strand.
CAGGCGCTCACCGTGTCGTTCTCGCTCGTCGCCTCGTTGCTGGTGTCCTTGACCTTGATTCCGACGATGGCGGCTCTCGGCGGACGCCGAGAGGTCGACTCGGCCGGAGACGCCAACGACGCGACCGCTGAGACGACGTCTCGCGCCCGGCGGATCGCCCGGACAGTCTTCGTCACCGCGCCCGCGGCGCCGCTGCGCTGGCTGCGCCACGGAATGGGCCTGCTGTGGGCGTTGGCGACCCGGTTCGTGCGCCCGATCGGCAGGCTCTTCGACTCCGGCCTCGGCGCGCTCCAGACGGCCTACCCGCCGATGCTGCGCGCCGCGCTGCGCCACCGCGCGCTGGTTCTCGCCGTCGCGTTCCTCGCCGTGCTCGGCGCGGCAGCGCTGGTGCCGCGCCTCGGCGTCGACCTCGTGCCGACACTGTCGCAGGGCGAGTTCTCGTTCCGCGTCGAGCTCGACGAGGGCACACCGCTCGAGGCCACCGATCGCTACCTCGATGTCGCGCGCCGCGCCCTCGACGGCGACGCGCGGGTCGCCGCCTGGTCGACGATCAGCGGCGGTGCCGGCCTGGCCTCGGGCGGGCAGGCCGCCAGCGAGGGCGAGAACGTCGCGCGCGTCCAGGTGCGCATGGCCGATGATGCGACCCCGGCCGACGAAACCGCGGTCGCCGACGCGCTGCGCGCGGCGCTGCTGCGCGGCGCCGGCGACTCCACGAGCACGCCCGACGAGTCACCGAGCGGCGATGGCGCGGGCGCACGGCGAGGCACCGTCGATCTCACCTTCGAGCGGCCCTCGGTCTTCACCTTCCGCACGCCGCTCGAGGTCGAGCTCTACGGCGACGACCTCGAGGCGCTGCGCGAGGCGTCGCGCAGCCTGATGCCGCGCCTCGCCGCGGTCGCCGGCGTCGTCGACCTCGAGTCGACCGCGGAAGCCGGCAACCCCGAGCTGCAGATCAGCTTCGAGCGCGACCAGCTGGCCCAGCTCGATCTTCACCTGGCCGATGTCGCCGCCGTGGTGCGCGGCAAAGTGCAGGGCGAGATCGCCACGCGAGTGATCCAGGGCGACCGAGAGATCGACGTGCGGATCCGAGCCGTCGAGCCAGGCGAGGCGTCGGTCGACGATGTCGCCGACTTGATCGTCGCCCAGCGCACCGTCGGCGGCATGCGCACCATCTCGGAACGCACCGAGACCGGCGTGCTGGTCGAACGCGAGGTCGCCTCGGGACCGGGCACCAGCGTGCCGATCCGCCTCGGCACCCTCGCCGACGTGCGCCTGGCCGAGGGTCCGAGCGAGATCCGCCGCATCGGCCAGAAGCGCGCCGCGCTGCTCGCCGGCGGCGTCGAAGATCGCGACATGGCCGCCGTCGCCGCCGACGTGCGCGAAATCCTGCGCAGCGAGCCGCTGCCGCTCGGCGTCACCGCCGTGCTCGGCGGCCAGCACGAGGAGATGGCCGACTCCTTGCGCCAGATGCTGCTGGCGATGGCGCTCGCGATCTTCCTCGTCTACCTGGTGATGGCGTCGCAGTTCGAGTCGTTCCTGCATCCCTTCGTGATCATCTTCAGCCTGCCGCTGGCCGGCGTCGGCGTGGTGCTGGCGCTCGCCGTCACCGGCCGTTCGCTCGACGTGGTGGCGATGATCGGCGCTGTGATGCTCGCCGGCATCGTGGTCAACAACGCGATCGTGCTGGTCGACGCGGTGAACCGCCTGCGCCGCGACGACGGTCTGAGCAAGACCGACGCGCTGGTCGAGGCCGGGCGGCGGCGCCTGCGCCCGATCCTGATGACCACGGCGACGACCATCCTCGGCCTGACGCCGATGGCGCTCGGACTGGGCGAGGGCGCCGAGCTGCGCGCACCGCTCGCGATCACGGTGATCGGCGGCCTCGGCGTCGCCACGCTGCTGACCCTGGTGGTGATTCCGGTGGTCTACTCGCTGCTCGACCGTCAGCGCCTGGCGGCCGACCTCGGCGTGACGCCGACCGACTCCGTGTCGACGGACGGATCTCCGGGCGACGAGCTGGAGATCACGCCCGAGCCTGCCTGAGCGTCGCCTCCCGGAGCGCGAGGCGACGCAGCGGGCGGCTCAGGTGCGCTTGCCGCCCTTGCGCGTCGACGGCGTCGGCGCATTCTTGGCCACGAAACGCTTGTCTTCGACCAGCGCCAGGAGGTCGAAGGCGCTGATCACACCGACGATCTTCTGCTCGTTGGTGACCACCACGCGGTGGATCTGATGGTTGCGCATCACGCGCGCCGCCAGGCTGACGTCGGCATACTGCGGCACCGTGTAGACACTCTCGGTCATCAGCGTCGAGATCGGCGAGCCGTCCTTGTGATCCCCGAGCAGGTCGGTGGCCGACACGATACCGACCGGCCGCCCGTCGCTGTCGGCCACCGGCACCGCCGTGATGCGATTTCGCTCGAGCATCTTGCGCACGTGCTCGACGCTGCGGTGCGGCTCGGTGGTGACCGGGCTCGGGGTCATGAGATCGTGGACTTTGGCGTTCATGAGCTCTCCTGGCGGCAGTGAGTCCGGCGGTGTGGGCGCCGGACAACGAGGGGTCGATCCGGGAACGAACTCGACCGGGTCGCGGTCGTTCGGGGCTGTGGTGGCGCACGATGCGATCGAAGTGCCCGCTGTGTATCAGCTCGCGCCGTTGCCCCCGTGCCAACGGGTGGGTGGGCCGAGGAAAAGCGCGAAGAGCACTAGGCCGACGAAGAAGACGACGACGGTGAAGACGAGAAGCATGCCCGACGGCTGGAGCACATAGCAGGCGCCGACAAACTGGACGACGATGATCGCATAGAGCGCCTTCGCGACGAAGAGTCGCGCGCGCAGACTGATCATCCAGGCACCGATCGGCGCGAAGATCAGGACCACCGGGATGCACACCAGCCAGTAGCCCATCTCTTCGGCGCCAAAGTCGCGCACCACCACCAGATGAACGAAGAAGCCGACCACGGTGTTGATCGCCATCGTCACCACGCTGGTCGGCGTCGCCACCTTCTCCGACAGGCCGTAGCGCATCGTCGTGTAGGAGAAGGTGACGATGTCGATCCCGCTGCCGAGCAGCGAGGTCACGATGCCGCCGCAGAACCCGACCAGGACGAAGGTGAGCGACTCGCCGCGCGCCAGCACCGGCAGATCGTCTGCAGTGGGTCGATCGAGCCAGTGGTTTTTCGCCCACAGCGCGACACCGAAGGCGAGCCAGAAGCTGACGAAGAGCATCTTGACGAAGGGCGCTGGCGCGTGCGGCACCACGAACAGCGTGCCTAGCAGCACACCCGGTGCCCCGCCCAGCGTCGCCCACAGGATCGAGCGGCCGGCGACGGGAATGCGCGTCGCCAGAATCAGGTACGCCGCCGCCACCATGCCGACGCTCTGAATCGCCAGGCTGAAGTTTCGCGCCACCGGCGGCGGGATCTCGAACAGCAGCGTCATCACCGGGAAGGCGACGGCACCACCGCCCTCGGAGCTGGCGCCGGCGATGAACGAGCCGAAGACCATGGTCACTGTCATGAACCAGCGATCAGCGAAGAGATGCCAGAGGTCGCCGACGATGAAGACGACGAGCCACACGAGGAAGGCGGCGCCGATCGGCGCGAGGAGAACGAGCCTGCGACCCATGGGGGCTCCGGGTTTGAGAGATTGACTGGACGAACCGCCTGAACGTATCAGCTTGGCGTCAAGCCACCGGTAACGTTTCGTCACGGCGTGCGTAGTCCTCTCCGGCGGCACGCGGACCGATCGATCGGCACACGACGTCGCCCCAGACTTCGTTCCGACATCGGCCCCAATCGGTTGCCGCACCGCCTCACGCCGCACTGGACTCCTCGCCATGAGCCTGCCCCGCCTCGCCGTCGAACGACCGATCACCACCGCCATGCTGCTGCTCAGCATGCTGGTCTTCGGTGCCCTCGCCATGGTGCGTCTGCCGCTCGCCTTCCTTCCCGAAGTCGACGTTCCGTTCATTTTCGCCGAGGTCCCCTACCCGGACTCCAACCCGGCGCAGGTCGAGCGCGAGATCGTCAAGCCGATCGAGGAAGCCCTCGGCACGCTCTCCGGCATCGACCGCATGCACACCACCGCGACCGCCGACGGCGCCGAGATCTTGCTCGAGTTCGCCTGGGGCGAGGATCTCGACATCGTGCGCATGCAGGTGAGCGAGGCGATCGAGCAGGTCGAGCCGCAGCTGCCAGAAGGCGTCGGCGAGATTCCGATCTACTCGTTCAACACCAGCGACATCCCGGTGGTCGAGGGACGCATCTCGGCCGATGGTGTCGATCTCTCGGACAACTACGAGCTGCTCGAGGCGCGGGTGATCAACCGCCTGCGTCGGCTGCCCGGCGTCGCCCGGGTCGATCTCGGCGGGGTCGAGCCGAAGGAAATCTTCGTCGACTTGCGCACTGAAGACCTCGGCCGCCATGGCGTCTCGGTCGAGCGGCTGATCGAGATCCTGACCGGCTCGTCGGCACGCGTCGTGCTCGGCCAGATCGAAGACGACGGCCGGCGCTTCACGGCCCGCGCGCTCGGTCAGCTGGCGTCGGTCGAGGAGCTGCGCGCGCTGCCGATCGAGCAGGCGACTGAGGGCGCGCCCGCGCTCACCCTCGGCGATGTCGCCGATGTGACGTATGAAGAGCCGCCAATCCGCTACGGCCGCCACCTGAACCACCAGCCGGCGATCGCGCTGATGGTCTACAAGGAGTCGACGGCGAACACGGTCGATGTCGTGCACTCGGTGCTCGGCATGCTCGAGGCCGAGATCCAGGACGATCCGCTGCTCGCCGGCATCGACATCTTCATGTGGCAGAACCAGGCCGACCAGATCACCGAGGCGGTCGACGGCCTGACTCGCTCGGGCCTCATCGGCTCGCTGCTCGCGGTGCTCGTGCTCTACATCTTCTTGCGCCGCTTCGCCTCGACCTTCGTCGTCTCGCTGTCGATCCCGTTCTCGGTGCTCGCCACCTGCGGCGTCCTCTTCTTCCTCGGCAAGAGCCTGAACATGCTGTCGATGATGGGCCTGATGCTCGGCGTCGGTATGCTGGTCGACAACGCGATCGTCGTGCTCGAGTCGATCGACCGCCGCCAGCGACTCGGCGGTGATCCGAAGCAAGCGACGCTCGAGGGCGCGCAGGCCGTGTCGACCGCGGTGATCGCGTCGACGGCGACCTCTCTCATTGTCTTTCTGCCGCTGATCGTCGGCTCGCGCTCCGAGCTCACGGTGTGGCTCGGCGAGATGGGCGCCACGATCGCCTTCGCGCTCGTCTGCTCGCTGGTCTCGTCGCTGACGCTGATCCCGCTGGTCTCGAGCCTGCTCGGCGCACGTCATGCACGCGCCCGTAAAGACGACACCGACCGCGGAGCCCGGACCCCTCCGAACCGCACCGTCACCTCGGCGCTCGAGGAGCGCTACGGCCGCCTGCTCGCCTGGACGCTCCGCCGCCGCGCCGTCACTTTCGGCCTGCTCACCGTCGCCCTGGTCGTCGGCTTCTTGCCCTTCCCGCTCCAGCTGATCGACGCCAGCCCCTTCTCAGCAGCGGTCAACGAGCGCATCTGGATCCAGTACGAGTTCGCCGACTTCGTCTACAAGGGCCAGGCCGAAGACATCGTGACCCAGGTCGAGCAGGCGCTCGAGCCACACCGCGACGAACTACTCATCGAGTCGATCTACAGCTACTTCGCCGCTGACGAAGCCGGCACCTCGCTCACTCTCACGCGCCGGGACCTCGGCGACGACGAGCTGAAAGAGCTGCGCCAAAAGGTACGCGAGCGCCTCCCGACGATTCCCGGCCTCACGCTGCGCTTCGGTCGCGAAGACGACGAGGGCGACGGCACCACAGCCTTCACCCTGCAGCTCTACGGCCAAGACAGCACCGCTCTGGCGAGCCTGGCCGGCGAGGCGCAGCGACGGCTGGCGACGCTCGACGGCGTCGGCGATCTGCGCACTTCGTTCGGCGACACGACGAAAGAGATCGAAGTGCGCGTCGATCGTGCCAAGGCGGCGCGCCTCGGCATCACCGCCGGCGAAATCGCCGAAACCTTCCGCTTCGTCCTCGGTGGCTTCCGCCTGCCGCGCTTCCACGACCAGGGCCGCGAGGTCGACGCCTGGCTGGCGCTGCGCCTCGAGGACCGCACCGATCTCGCCGACCTGGCGGCGCTGAAGTTCCGCGAGGTCGAGGGCAAGCCGGTGCTGCTCAGCGACATCGCCACCTTCGAGGTGGTCGAGAAGCCGCTGCAGATCGAGCGCGAGAACCGCCGGGTCACCGTCGCGGTGTCGGCCACCTACGCCGGCGACGACTGGGAGGCGACGCGAGCCGAGGTCGAGTCGTTGATGGACGCCTTCGCCTTCCCCACCGGCTACTCGTGGTCGTGGAACCGCCGCATTCTCGAGCAGGACGACCAGGGCCAGCAGATGGCGACCAACTTCCTCCTCGCCCTGGTGCTCGTCTACCTGGTGATGGCGTCGCTCTTCGAGTCGCTGGCGCAGCCCTTCGCCATCCTCTTCTCGATCCCCTTCGCCGTCCCCGGCGCCGCCTGGCTGCTGGTCGCCACCGGCACGCCGTTCAACCTCATGGCGCAGATCGGCCTCTTGATCTTGATGGGCATCGTGGTCAACAACGGCATCGTCCTGCTCGACCACATGAACCGCCTGCGCACCACCGGCCTCGGACCCGAGGAGGCCGCCGTACAGGCCGGCCGCGACCGCCTGCGCGCGATCCTGATGACCGCCTCCACCACTGTCATCGGCCTGCTGCCGCTGGCAATCGGCGGCTCCCGCGTCGGCGGCCTCTTCTACTACCCCCTCGCCCTCACCGTCATCGGCGGCTTGCTCTCCTCCGCCGTCCTCACCCTGGTCGTACTGCCCTACGTCGCGCTCCAGGTCGAAGCGGTCGCGAACTGGCTGAAGACCCTCTGGACGCAATCGACCCCGCGCCGCCGCGCCGCCGAAATCGTCGAAGCCACGCCATAGTCAGGCAAAGGCTTGCTCCCGCAAAACAACGCCGCTCAGCCGTCAAAGCTTCTGCAACACCTCGAGACTGGGGCTCGAGGCGCCCGGTCGTTCCATAGGGCTTACTGGAGACTATAGGAAAACACCATCTCCGGGAGGCCTACCTCAGGGCTCTCGTGCCCCGTTTCTCCTTGATTTCTCAACGAAAGCTCCCCAGTTGCCGTTGCCTAGGGTCAATCTCGACCTTGCCAATGCCTTGCTATAAAAGCATGGCATGGGCTACCATGCGCCGACAATCCACGGACTACGGAGCGGCGATATGACCCGTTCAACGCGGCCTGCAAGCCCCCCCAGCACTCTCGGCGTCGTCGTCGTCACGATCTGCTTGCTCTGGACCGGAGTCGTTCTCAACTCCGAGGAGACCCAGCCAGCAGAATTGGCCGGCAGCGCCACGACCGTCGTACCGACGGGCCCGGCGACCCAGCTCAATTCATACACCCCCAGCCAGCAGGCGTTTCCCAGCGTTGCTGCCTTGCCGTCCGGGGACTTCGCCGTCGTCTGGCAGAGTGACGGATCGTTCGGCGACGACACCGGGGGCCTGCCCACCGGGACCAGCATCCAGATCCGCCTCACCGACGCGTTCGGTGTGCCCTTCGGCGAGGACTTCCAGGTGAACACCTGGACGCCCGAGGACGAACAGTTTCCCAGCGTGACCGCCCTGGCCTCGGGCGAGTTGCTCGTGACCTGGTGGAGCTGGTTCGTCGACGCCGGCGACACCGAGCCTACGCGGACCGCGCGGGCACGGCTCTTCGACTCGGCAGGCGTGCCGCTCGGAGGTGAGTTCCAGCTCGAGACCACAGCCGACCACCATCAGCTGGGGCCGGTCGCGGGTGCGGCACAGGATGGCGGTTTCGTCGTCGCCTGGCAAAGCTTGAGCTCGTCGGGAGGGGACGACTCGGGCTGGAGTATTCAGGCTCGCCGATTCGCGCCCGGCGGAGCGCCACTCGGGGAGGACTTTCAGGTCAACTCCGAGGTGGTCGGATCCCAAACTGGCCCGGCTCTCGCCATGCGCAATCATGATGAATTTACCGTAGTCTGGTCCTCCGACGGCGATCTTCGCGGCCGGAGCTTCGATGCCGAAGGCAATCCTTCAGGGCCCGACTTCCTCATCGCCGAAGGTCCTGATTCTCCGAACTTCGCGCTTCTGCTCTTGGACGTCTTCGCAGAAGCCTCCGACCACAATCTCATGTTCTACGCCGTCTGGCCCAACCCGGCCGAATTCCCCATCGACATCGACTTGCGGGCCCGGCGCTTCACGGCCACTGGCGACCCGATCGGCGGCGAGATCCACTTCGAAGTCGACCAGCCCGAGGGTCAGGATCTCAGCGATGTGGTGCAGCTGATCAACGGTGACTACCTCGTCGTGTGGACGCGCAACTCGCTCGCCGACGGCCCCCACGGCGTGCGGGCGCAAAGGTTCGACGCTTTCGGTGTGCCTCTCGGACCCTCGGTGGTCATCTCAGAAAGCAGCGCCCTCCAACTGGCGGCTACCGTAGGAGTCGGCGATGGCACGGCTCTCGCGGCTTGGACCTACGCAGGGCCTCCGTCCTGGGACATTCTCGGACGCCTGCTCGACATTCCTGCCGACACCGGCATCTTCGCCGACGGCTTCGAGACCGGTGACCTCTCCGCCTGGGACGGTGCCTCATGACGGGATCCTGAGAAGGGGGCGCCAAACACCTCACAAGAGCGCCTGCGCACGACAATCGTTCCTTCGCTCTCACTAGAGAGTAGAGCGAGTCGCAGGCTGCACCTTGGCCGACAGGCTCTCGAGGAAGGCAACCAAGTCAGCGATCTCGCCGCCGTCGAGGTCGAGGGGCTGGAGCAGGGTGGTCGGGTGGCCGAGGACCGCGGCGCCTTCGCGGGTCGAGTAGAACGTGACGACCTCGGTGAGGGTGGCGAAGCGGCCGTCGTGCATGTAGGGCGCGGTGTCGGCGAGCTGACGCAGGGTCGGAGTTTTGAACTGCCCCATCTGCTCGGTGCGCAGCTGCAGGAAGCGGACGGGCGCCAAGGACTCGGGGGCGTCGGAGAATCGGCCGACGCGGCTGAACGGGCTCTGGAGCAGGGCGACGATGCCGCCGTAGCGGCCCGGGTCGATGCGGCCGCCGGCGCCGAGGGCGATGCCGACGTCGTGGAACTCGCCGTCGCTGAAGGTCGGGCCGCTGTGGCACAAAGTGCACTGGCCGCGGCCGACGAAGAGCCGAGCGCCGCGTACGGCCGATGCGGAGAGGACCGGCTCGGTGGGCGGTTCGCCTCCCGACTCGACCTCTCGCAGTGCCTCGACCCAGCGATCGAACGGTGCCTCGGGAGTCACCAGCGTGCGCTGGTACGCGGCGAGCGCTTTGCCGACGCGCACGAAGGCGTCGTCGACGAGCTGTCGGTCGTCCGGTGACATCGCCGCCCACGCGCGGTGCAGGGGATCGGTCGGATCGTCTGCGACGGGTCGCGCCGCGTGCGGGAACCGCGCACGGCCGTCGGATCCACGGGCATCGAGCGGCGGCAGCGAGCCGAAGAGCTCCTCGTAGGCGCCTCGCAGCCCAGGATCGGCGGCGAGATGACGGACGATCGAGACCCGATCGCCCGCCATCTCTCGGGGGTTCTCGAGCGGGCCGAGTGCCTGCGCCCAGGCCGAGTCGGCGCGGCCGTCCCAGGTGAACCAGCGGCTGTGGGCGCTGTTCCACAGGGTCGGCACGTTGCGCGGGAAACGGATGCCGTCGTCGGCCACTGGCTTGCCGTCACTCCAGCCTTTCGTCGGGTCGTGGCAGCTAGCGCACGACCGGGCAGCGAGTCCTGCAAGACCCGAGTCACCTCCGAGGCCCGAGCCGCCCGAGAGACCAGCATCGAAGAAGAGCCGTTCACCGAGCGCGACGGCTCGTGGATCGTCGGCCCAGCGGTTGCTCGGGTCGGGCGGCGGCGGCGGCACCGGCGACAGGCTGAGCAGCTGCCGCCGCTCTCCAGCAGTGAGCGGCGACCCGAGCCGCAGCACGGTTGCGGAGGACGCTGCCGCGCGCGGCGGCGGCGCAGCCTGCACACTCGGTTCGGCACCCTGGGCCGGAGGCCCGCACAGCGCCGCGACCAGGCCGACCAGGCCGCCGAGCGCCGCTCGACCGAGCCACCGCGGGGCCGTCGGCTTCATGGCTCGAGATCGATCGGCAACGCGACGCGCTCCATGGCGCCGTCGACCGCAACACCGAGGCGCAGCTCCCAGCGGCCCGGCATGTGGAAGAGAAAGCCGACTCCGTGCGCGGTGCCGTCGCCGCGGGAAGTGATCTGCGGCTGCAGCGTGGCACCGTGTTTGTGGTCGGGCATCCAGCCGCTCGCGGTTACCACCGCGCGCTCGACCAGTGTGTTCGGATCGTCGGCGGCGGTCACCCGCACGTCGATGGCGAAGAGCTCGTTCAACGGAATCGGCGACGGCTCGGGACGCACCTCGACCCGCCACGAGCCGCGCGAGGTGACGCCGACCAGCACGTGGCGGTCCTCGTCCCCCTGAACGTCTCCCCGAGAGTCTCCCTGGGAGACGCTCGCCGCGGCATCCGCTGCGGGCTCCGACTGCGCGGCGGAGACCGGCGCGGGAGCCGGCACGAACGCGGGCAGCAGCCCCACGGCCAGCGCCAGCGTCCCGAGCGCCGCGACCTTCACCGCCCGGCCCTCGCCAGTCCCAGCGGGAAGCTAGTGCCGAACGCCTCGAGCGTACAGGCACCGACTTCGAGCCCGGCCGGCACTTGCACCGGCACGCGGACGACGCCGTCGGCGTCGCGCGTCACGGCGTCCGCGGCGCACGCGCACGGCGCGGTGCAGCGGACCGCCGGCCGGCGGTTCGACCGTGGCCGATTGCCGAGCACATCGCGTGGGTCGAGCTCTACCAGCACTTCGGTCCGACCCTCTGAGAGGGCTCTCTTGCGGACGAGTTCGAGCCGCGACGAGGCCGCCTGGACGTCGACCCCCACGAAAACCGTCTGCTTCAGCTCCCGCCGCGCCATGCAGCTGTCGACCGGGTAGTCGAAGCGATAGTGCAGCGTGTAGAGGCCGTCGACCGCGGCGCTGATGGGCAGTTTTGCGCTGAACGTGCCGTTCTTCGGGTAGAGATCGCCTTCGCGGCCGTCGTCATTCAGCGCGAAGACCTCCTTCACCGTCGGGATCTGCTTCGGAATCTCCTGGCCATAGCGCGGATCGTCGGGAGACGTCGGCACCGGATTCTGGCGCATCCAGTCGGCGAGACTCACCATCGGCCGCTCGACCTCGACCGTCATCACCCCGCCGGGATAGCCGCCGGCCCGCTGGTACGGCGCCATGATGCGCACCGCCGCCTGGAGCGGCTTGCCGGTCTGGGGAGTCGTGAACGGCAGGAACGGCGAGAGACGCGTCAGGCCCTTCACCAGCACGTTGGCGTGCCAGTTGAGCTCAGAGCCTGCGAGCACAGTGCCGACGACCGCGCCGAAACCGCCGCCGGTGGCTGTCTGGAAGGTCGCGTCTTGCACCGCAAGGGTGCCTGAACTCGACGAGCCAGCCGGCCGCAGGGCGTAGGAGAAGCCGCCGCGCCCCGGGTCGGAGAGCTGGAGGGTCGCGAACGGCCAGTCCGCGGACGGATCGAAGAGCGTGAAATCCACCGGACCCGGCACACGCTCGACGTTGGCACAGGCGAAGAGCTGGTCGACCGCTCCCACTGTGCGCGTATCGGTGAGGATCGCCCGCTGGCCGCTGCACACGTGCTCGATCAACGCGTCGTCGTAAGGCTCTTTCTTGTCGGACCCGACCTGGCGCGCGTAGACGACGAGATCCCACTGCCCGTGGACCAGCTGCGTCGCGAGCTCGGCAGAGTTGCCGACGGTGGTGACTTGACCCACCGTGATGCCGGACTCCGCGTCGAGAGCGCGTTCGTAGGCCGACTCCGCGTCGACGCCATCCTCGAACAGAAGTACGTTCCGGCACGTCGGCTCGCCGCTCGGATCGGCCGGGCACAGGCGCTGGATCTGGCGCCGGACCAGGCGTGTGCCCTGGTCGACGTCGGCGAACGCGTCGCTGGCAAAGCCGTTGACGAAGGTGCGCTGCGGGCGCACCAGCTGCAGCGTCCAGGTGCCCTCCGCCTGGCCGAGGTACGGCAGCGGCGCGCGCTTGAAGGCCCACGTGTTCTCGGTGTTCATCTCGCCCCAGCCCGGGAGCAGCGTCCAGGCGTCGCCGAGCGGCGAGGTGACCAACAGCTGCAGCTTGTCGCCGGGCAGAACGCTCGGCTTCCAGCCGCCGGTGAACGTGATGCGTTCTTCATCGCACGACTCGTAGGGAATGAGCGGCCCGGCGGCCTGCGTCGCAGTCATCACGCCGTTCGGATCGAGGCCGATGAACTCGTCGGTGAGGGTCGCGAAGCACTTGGTGAAGAAGTCCTTCAGGTCCGTGCCCGTCGAATCGGTGTCGTTCATGAAGATGCCGCCCTGGCGCTCGGCGAGAATGGTCAACAGGTCGCCGTCGATCGCCGCCGGGGAGCCCAGGCCGACGGCGCAGAGCTGGGTGAAGTCGAGGGTCGTGTAGTCGATCTCGGCGCCTCCCACGCCGTCACAATTCGCCTCGAGGCACGGCGGACGGTTCTCCTGCCCGTCGGTGAGCAGCAGAATCCCCTTGCGCCCGTTCTCGCCGACGGCAGGAACATAGCCATTGCAGGTGCCACCGGGGCACAGCTGATCGATGGCGCCGACGATGCCGCTACCGATCGAGGTGAGCCCGCCCGGGCTGAGCGCATTGAGCGTGGTGACGAAGGGACCGCCGGGGTCGCGCAGCGTCGCGTCGACGTTGGTGAGCGGCATGTTGAGCGCCGGATTCGAGGCATTGCTCGAGTAGGAGACGATGCCGAGGCGGTTGGTTTGGCCGTCGGTGCGTCCCTCCTCCAGCAAGTCGGCGAACATGTCGGCCGCCTCGACCGCGTTCTCAAGCCGCGTGCCGACACCGGTGCCCGAAGCCGCGCCCATGCTGCCCGAGCGATCGATCACCAAGGTCACGTCGACCGCGTTCTGCTCCTGCCAGGCGCGGACGACGTCGTCGAGCGCCTTGTGCAGGCGCCAGAACATGCCGTCGCGCGTCGAGCAGTTGGGGTTCTGACAATCGTTGGTGTAGCCACTACCGTCGGCGAACGCCACGGCGCCGTGCATCTGGCCATGGAAGTAGTCGTCGAGCAGGGTGGCGACTTCGTCGACGTTGGGAAAATCGGTGAGCTGAGTGTAGGGAAAGGTCACGCCGCCGACCCCAGTCGAGCAGGTCGGCGTCGGGGGCGCCGAGCACGTCGCGCCGCCAGCGCCGTCGAGGTAGAGGCACTTGACGAACGGCACACAGGTCGTGCAGTTGACGTTGTCGGGACGGTTCGTGCCGGTGCCGCAGCCGAGCGGGTGACCGACGATGCCGGCACCGAAATGACCGTGCGGCATGTTCATCCCGGGACACCACTCGAGTGACTCGAGCTTGGGCAGCGCGACGCCCTCGCGGTACTCGTTGAAATCCCACTCGAGCTGGCGGTGGAAGGCGTACCAGCGCAGACCGCGATTCGGCGGCGGCGGCGACGCCGCGGTGCCGACGTTCCCGAGGCAATCGTGCCAGGCGACGTGCATTTCGCCGATGGTCTGCGTCGCGCCCGGGTCGTGCACCGCCATGCAGCAGTCGCTCGGGTTGAAGTCGGTGTTGCAGGTCTCGCCGCCGGTGCTCCACGAGCACGGCAGGGTCGGATCGCCCATCTGGACGCACTTCAGCGGCACCTTGGCGTTCACGTTGTCGGTGTAGGCCCAGCAGATCTCGGCCGTCCCAGGGCTGGCGGCGACGAGCCAGAGGACGAGTCCGAGGGTGAGGGCGACGGTGTGAGGGAGCGTTCCACCGAGGCGGAACGACGGGCGGCAGGCGGTTCTCGAGTGCAGCATGAATCCTCTTCCTCCCGCGCAGAGCGTGGGGATCCGGTCACGGCGGATGGGTCTCTCCCGGAGGGCTGATAAAGAGGATACGCTCTTTTGAGAGAAAAGTCTCAGGCGAACCGTTTCGATCACCCGTCCGCCTTCAACTCCTCCACCGGGTCGACGCGCGCCGCCCGCCCGGCCGGCACGAGACCGGCGAGAGTCGCGGTGCCCAGCATCACCAGCACGACGGTGAACCAGGCACCCGAGTCGAACGGCGCGACGGCGACGAGCCGACTCTCGAGCCAGCGCGCGACGCCGGCAGACACCACTAGACCCACCACCAGGCCGGGAACCGCGATGAGCAGCCCGCGCCGGAGCACCGAAACGACGAGAGCGCGGGCGTCGGCGCCGAGAGCGCGGCGGACACCGAGCTCGCGGCGCCGCTGGGCGACCTGGAACGCGAGGACGGCGTAGAGCCCGACCCCGGCGAGCGCCAGCGCGAGCTGCGAGAAGCCGGCCATGAGCCGCATCTGGAAGCGGGGACGCGCCATGCGCCGATCGATCAACGCTTCGACCGGCCAGGTGTCGTCGAGCGCCATCGACGAATCGCGGCTCCACAGGCGGGCCCGCAGCCCGGCGACCAGCGCCTCGGCACCGCCCGAGCGGATCGAATCGACGCGCACGAGGAGACGCATGCGCGGCCACGGCAGCTGGCGGTACGGCACGAAGATCAACGGCTGTGGCTCGATTGAGGCCTCCGGCACCCAGTCGGCGACGACACCGACGATCTCGTGCTCGGTCGGCAGCTCATCCCCGAAGTACGCTGGATGGCGAATGCGTCGCCCGAGCGCGCCGCTCTCATCGGACACCGCGCTGTCGCCCGAGGAAGCACCGAGAGAGCCACCGAAAAACGCCTCGACGAAGGCGCGGTTGACCACCGCGACACCCGGCGCCGACGCATGATCGGCGGCCGTCGGCGTACGCCCCTCGAGCAGGCGGGCGCCGACGGTCTCGAGGTAGCCCGGACCGACCGATCGGAGCACCGCGCGCGCCTCGCGCGGCGCCCCCGCGCCGAGCAGCTCGAAGGGCATGCGAAAGCCGTCTGTCGCCACCGGATCGCTCGAGCCCAGAGCCACCGACGCGACCCCGGCCACCGACTCGAGCTCGCGCGCGACCTCCTCGTAGAAGTCCTGCCGCGGCGCCGTGTCGTCGACCGACGGTGGAGGGCTCACCCCCATCGAGATCAGGCCCTCGGCGTCGAAGCCGGGCTCGACGTCGAGCTGCGCGGCAACACCACCGAAGCAGAGCATCGCGGTGAGGACGAGCACCGTCGCCAGGCCGATCTCGGCGCCGACGAGCGTCTGCTGCAGGCGTAGATCGGAGCGGTCGATGCCGCCGCGTCCACCGCGCAAGCCGGCGAGCGGCGCCCGCGCGACGGTGCGCCAGGCCGCGCCGAGACCGAAGATGAAGCCGGCGGCGAGCGTCAGGAGGACGACCAGGCCGGCCGCGCGCGCGTCGAGCTGCACCGCGGCGACGCGCGGCAGGTCCGCCGGCACCGTGCGCAGCACGAGAGCGAGCAGCGCCTGCCCGGCCACCAGGCCGACCGCACCGGCACAGACGGTGAGCACGAGGCTCTCGACCATCAGCTGGCGCACCAGGCGCCCGCGGTCGGCGCCCAGAGCGAGGCGCAGCGCCAGCTCTCGCCGCCGCACGGTGCCGCGGACGAGCTGAAGATTGGCGACGTTGGCGACCGCGACCAGCAGCAGCGCGGCGACGCCGGCGAGCAGCGCCCAGAGAATCTCGTCGACCTCGCGCACCAGCATCTCGCGCAGCGGTTGCACCCAGGCCGTGAGCTCTTCGTCGTCGCCACCGCGCTCGGCGCGCAGGCGAGCGAGTGCCGCGGTCGCCGCCGACGAGGCACGCGCGGGCTCGACGCCGACCGCCAGGCGAGCGATCACCTGCAGCTCACGATCGTCGTCGACGTTCTCCTCGGCGGTGAACGGACGCCACAGGGCGACGTTCTGCGGATGGTCGAACGCCGGCGCCATCACGCCGACGATCTCGTGCGCCTGGCTCTGGATCGACAGGCTGCGCCCGAGCACCGCACCGCCTCCATAGCGCGTGCGCCAGAAGCCGTGGCTGAGCACGACGACCGCCAGGCCCTCGGCCTCTTCCTCGGCCGTGAACGATCGGCCGGTCACCGGTTCGACGCCGAGAACGTCGAAGAAGCCGGGGGAGACGCGCGCGATCTCGACCTGCGCCGGGCGTGCGGCATCGTCGGCCAGGTCGCGCGGCGCGATCGAGAAGGCGGCCAGCGACTCGAACACGGGTTCGCCCGAGCGGAGCGCCGCCACTTCGTCCCAGGTCGCATCGAGAAAGCGCGAGCCCTCGTCTTCGGCCGCCCACACCCGCACCAACCGCTCCGGCTGCGGATAGGGCAGCGGACGGAGCAAGACGTGGTCGACCAACGTGAGCACGGAGGTGCACACCGCCAGCCCGAGCGCCAGCGTGAGCACGACCGCCGCGGAGCCCGCGGGGTCGCGCCACAGCCGCCGAACGCCGTGACCGAGGTCGCGGCGCCAGGCGTCGAGCGACCCCGCGCGCGGACGGACCCCGGCTCTCTCGACCTCGGAACCCTGGACGGCGCGAGGCCGATCCTGCACCAGCGGCGCCAGCGACGCACCGTCATGGTCGCGCGCGGCGAGCTGCTCGGCGATTCCACCGCGCACCAGGCCGATGCTCTCCCGCACGAGCGTGCACAGAAACGCGACGACTCCGCGGCGGCGCGCAGCCCGCAGCTGCGCTCGAAACGCGTCGGCGATCTCGGCTCCGAAGCGCTCTCGGTAGGCGCGCGGGTAGAGGCGCAGCAGCAGGCGCGGCAGTCGTCCGCGCCCGGTCATGGAGTCTCCTCCACGAGCAGACCGAAGCGACGACTCAGGCGCACCATCTGCTGCAAGCGTCGGCTCTCAGCCTCGACTCTCGCGCGACCCGCCGCGGTCAGCCGGTAGTAGCGACGCCGTTCGTCGCCCCCGGCCTCGTCCTCCGGCACCTCGCACTCGACGATCCAGTCGTCGTCGAGCAGGCGCTTGATCTTGCGATACAGCTGGCCGGTGCCGATCTCGATGGCATCACCGGACTCTTCGCGGATCCACACCAGGATGCCGTAGCCGTGGCGCGGTCCCTCGACCAGGGCGAGCAGGATCCACAGGATGTCGGGCTTGAGCGGCTGCTGCCGCGGACGATCGGTCATCGGGGGTCTCCTCGGTCTATGCGTTCACCGAGCCGGTGAAAACACCAGAGCTCGGCGAAATCTCACTGCCCGATGACTCTATGCATTTTGCATATATTCGTCAACACCCAGGCCAAGCCAAAGAGAACGTGGGCCTCAGATCCAGACGTCGTTCGGCGCCTGCAGCTCGCCGCCGGCTTCCCCGGTGTTGACCACCCCGCGCGGCTCGATCAACAGGATGTGGCACTCGGCTGCGGCGACGGGCCGATGCTCGACGCCCTTCGGCACGACGAAGAGATCACCGGCGTCGAGGTGCACGGTGCGGTCGCGCATCTCGATCGCCATCGAGCCCTGGACGACGAAGAAGGCCTCGTCGGTGTCGTCGTGCGCGTGCCAGACGAAATCGCCTTCGATCTTGGCCAGCTTGAGCTGGTAGTCGTTCAGCTCGGCGACCACACGCGGCGACCAGTGATCGTCGAAGAGCGCCAGCTTCTCGACCAGATTCACCACCTCGTTCGGCTCAGGCATCAGACACTCCTCGTCGTCACACCGCCCGCAGCCTGTGGCGCTCCGCCTGCCAGGCGTCGGACGCATAGATGGTCGGCGCTTCGTCGACGACCCGCGGCAGCATCTCGAAGAGGTCGCTCTGGGTCCACCGGCCGCCGTCGCGTCGATGATAGCCCCGCGCGTCGAGGTCGGCGGCGATCTCCGACAGCGGACAATCCCGCACGACACCGGCGAGAATCAGGCGCAGGACCTCCATCTCGGCAGGATCGTCTTCGAGGTGCCGTGGGTCGGCGGCGACCCGCAGCCCGTAGGGCACCTCGCAGCGACGCGGCGACGCCGCCGCATCGGCTTCGCGCCGCCACACGACCGTCACGGCCTGCCAGCCGGCGCGCCGACGGGCCTCCAACTGCTCGGCGGTCAGCGGCCGCTCGAGGTCTTCGCGTTCGATCTCTCGACCCGTCGTCTTGGCAGCCATGGCGTCCTCCGCTCGTCGTGCCGGCCGATGGGTCGAGTCTCACCGCGCGGTGCACCATCGGCCGGCGGTTCGAACCCTGGTACGCAGGGGACGCGCCGAAGATCTGCTCGACGAGCTAATTCGCCGGCTCTTCGTCGGGCCGGTCGCCCTCGACGAACGGCTTCAAGCAGTCGGCGAGGAGATAGCGCCAGCTGCCCTCGATCTCTTCTTCGCAGTCGTCGGCAACGGCTCCGAAGGGCGTGTCCCGCAGAGTCACGCGAGTCCCGCCCTCGTGCTCTTCGAGGCGAAACGACGTCACACTGCGGGTCGGACCGCCGAAATCGGCCGCCAAGTCGCCCGCCCACTGCAGAATGCGCGGACGCCGGCAGGCGACGACCATGCCCCACAAGGCACCGTCACCGTCGCCCCAGTCTTCGTACACCCGTCCACCGACCCGCGCCTCCACTACGAAAGCGCGCGCCGTCGAATCGGCGTAGAACTCGCGCGGCCACCAGCCCCCGATGTCGTCCGTCAGTGCCCGCCACACGTCGTCGACCGACGCCTCGACCAGCACCTCGATCTGCGTATCGATGGCTCGGATCAAGCGCCGCGAGACCTCCATCATCACCCCGTCTCCTTTGGTCGTAGCGCCTGAGCATAGCTCCTCGGGCCGGGCTCCGTAGCGCAGATCTTGCTCACCTCCCGCCGGGCGACATGTCCTCCATCCACGGCAGCGCACGGCGCCGGCTCCCGCTTGGGCTGATACTCTCGATGAAATCCACCATCGGCCGCCGCGCCGATCCCGTCAGACTCCATCCAGCGAAAGGACACCGCAATATGGCCATCGCACGCGTCACCGAGATCAAGTCTTCGTCCAAGGAAAGCTTCGAGGATGCCATCAAGGCGGGCATCGCGCGCGCCAACGAGACGCTGAAGAACATTCGCGGCGCCTGGGTGAAAGACCAGGAAGTGACGGTCGAGGACGGCGCGATCGACGAGTACCGCGTCACCCTCAAGGTCACTTTCATCCTCGAGAGCTGAAGCCCTCGAGGCGCACCGCTCGAGTCGAGTGGTGGGCGACGACCTTTTTCCGGCAGGCGACGCATGCTACGCTTTCCGTGTCGCTCTTGAACTCTCCGGCCACTCCGGCCGATCTCATGAGGCGCTCGTGGAGCGCCTCGCTCCGTACCTCCAGCCCGCGATTGCAGGCTCACGGTCTTGCCGCACCAGGACGATCATTCCGACGATCGGTCGACGACGGAGACCCCCGACTCCGCCAGCCAAGTCGGCCCTTACCGGCTCGGCGAGCATCTCGGTGAGGGCGGGATGGGGACTGTCTTTCGCGGCGTCCACATGCTTCTCGAGCGGCCGGTCGCGCTCAAGCGGCTGCGCGCCGATCACTCGATGTCGGACCTGGCGCGCAAGCGTTTCCTGCGCGAGGCCCAGGCGGCGGCACGTCTGAATCATCCGACCGTCGTCCAGATTTACGACATCTTCGAGCACGAAGGCGATGCCTGGATCGCCATGGAGCTCGTCGACGGCTCCTCGCTCAGCGAGCTGACCCAGGGCAAGCCCTTGCCCTGGCCACGGGCGGTCACCATCGGCAGCGCTATCGCGACCGCGCTGCGCGAGGCCCACGCTGTCGCCATCTTGCATCGCGATCTGAAGGCCGAGAACGTGCTCTTGACCCCGCGCGGCGAGGTCAAAGTACTCGACTTCGGCCTCGCCAAAGACCTGGTCGACGGCGACGTGAACGAGTCGCTCAGCCATACCCAAGGTCTGGCCGGTACACCGCGCTGCATGTCGCCCGAGCAGGCGATGGGCATCCCGCTCGATCCACGCTCCGACCTGTTCTCGCTCGGCGTGCTGCTCTACGAGCTGCTCACCGGGACGTCGCCCTTCGCCGGGCCGACGGTGATGGCGACGCTCTACAACCTCTGCTCGGTGCGCCAGGTCTCGATCTCGCAGCTCGATCCATCGATCCCCGAAGAGCTCTCGCGGCTGGTCGACGCTCTGCTCGAGAAGGAGCCGGATCGTCGGCCGAACGACGCCGAGCGCGTCGCCACGCGCCTGGCGGCGATCGAGGCGAGGGCTCCAGACGGAGCGTCCGAGGCGCCCTCGCCGCCTGCCGGACAGCCCGGCGTCGACGCCGCCATCTCGCGCGAGGCTCTCGGGCCGACCGCGATCGTCCCCATGCCCTCCGCGCGCCCCCGACCCGCCGGGAGCCAGTCGTCGGACACCTCGTTCGGAGAGCGACGTCAACTCCTCGTCCTCTCGTGTGAGCTCTCCGCCGACGACCCCGAAGAGCTCTACGCCGCGCTGCCCATGCTGCAGGAACGAGCGCGCTCCCTGGCGACCGAGCATCGCGGCTTGATGATCGACGACCCGGGCGCACGGCTGGTCACCTGCGTCGGCTACCCCCAGGCGTTCGAGGATGATGCTCGGCGCGCGCTGACGATCGCCACCGCCCTGCTCGACCAGGCGTCGGAGCTCGCGGCGAGTCACGGCCTCCGCGCGCGCTGCGGTCTTCACGCCGGGATCGCCTTCACCCCGGCAGAGCCGACCGACCGTCCGCCCGCGCTCGGTGTGATTCTCGATCAAGCGATCGAGATCGCGCGCACCGCCGCAGTCGGCCAGCTGGTGGTCAGCGCCGCCGCCAAGCCGCTGATTCCCGATCGCGTCCAGACCCAGGCGCTCGACACCACCGACCGCGGCGAGAGCCTGTTCGCGGTACGCAGTGGCACCGATCCGAGGCTCCCCGAATCCCCTGATTGGCCGGTGGATACACTGACACCGACCATTGGTCGGGAAACCGAGATTCGGCTGCTCGAGGAGAGCGTCTCCCAGGTGATCGCGAACGAGTTCCGGGTCGTCCAGGTGTGCGGCGAAGGCGGAATCGGCAAGACCAAGCTGCTCGCCGGGCTCCGCGACCGGCTGGCCTCGAAGCCTCTCGAGTGGATCACGCTCGCGGGCTTTCCCGAGACCGCGAACTCTCCCTTCTATCCGATCACGACCCTGCTCGGCCACATCTTCGGCCTCGCGCTCGAAGGGCCGGTCGAAGACCAGGCGCTGGCTCTCGAGGCGCGTGTCGCCGCCCTCGATCTGCCGAGCGACGATTTACTGCCACGACTCGCCCCGTTCCTCTCACCGACGCTCGAGCGCGCGTATCCCCAGCCGGCGCTGGCGCCGGAGACGCGCAAGCAGCATGTGTTCGAGGCGCTCTCCGACCTGCTGTCGTCGCTGGCCGACACCCGGCCCATCGTGCTGGTGATCGAGGATCTCCACTGGCTCGACCCTTCGACCCTCGAATGGATCGGCCGGCTGATCGACGAGCGCTCGGTCGCCTCGCTTTTCGTCGTGCTGACCTTTCGCCCTCGCTTCGCGCCGCCCTGGGGACACCGTGCCGACATCGTGCACCTGAATCTGAACCCCCTGGCGCGAGAGCCCACCCGTCGACTGATCGACGAGATCATCGGACAGGCCGAGTTGCCGCCGCGCATCATCGAGCGGATCATCGACAAAACCGACGGCGTGCCGCTCTTTCTCGAGCAGCTGACCCGCAGCGTGCTCGAGACGGTGACGGACGACGAAACGCCCGAGATGCAATTGCCGGGCACGCTACGCGCCTCGCTCACCGCGCGCCTCGATCGGCTCGGCGCCAGCAAAGCGGTGGCGCAGTATGCGTCGGTGATTGGGCGCGAGTTCCCGCTCGACGTGCTGCGCGCGATCGTGCCGCTCGACGCACAGGCGCTCGAGACCCAGCTGAAGCACCTCGTCGACGCGCGGATCTTCATGCGGCGCGGCCTGGGTCGCCGCGCTCGCTATGTGTTCAAGCATGCCTTGCTGCGGGACGCCGCGTACGACTCGCTGCTGCACCGCGATCGACGGATGCTCCACGCCGAGATCGTGCGCGTGGCCGAGAACACGTTGCCCCGCCTGGTGCAGCGGAATCCGGAGATCTTGGCCCACCACTGCGCGCGCGGCGGATTACTCGACGAAGCGGTCGCCTACTGGGCGCGAGCGGCCACCGGCTCGCTCGAGCGCAGCGCCAACCTCGAGGCGATCTCGCACTGCGCCGAGGGTCTAGGACTGCTCGCCAGCCTCGCGTCCTCGGATCCGCGCCGCGAGCTCGAGCTCACGCTGCGCGCGGCGCAGGTGCAGGCGCTCACGTCCGCGAAGGGCTTCGCGACCCCGGAAATCGGCCCCGCACTCCGCCGACTCGACGAGCTGGCGACACGCGCCGGCGACGACGAGCGACTCACAGCGGCGCTGCGCGGGCTGGTGCGCATGGCCAGCTTCTCCGGCGACAGCGCGCTCCTCCTCACCGCGTCGCAGCGATTCCTCGAGCATGCCCAAGCCCTCGACGACGCGGCGTTGAATCTCGAAGCGCACTTCCACTCCGGGATGACCGCGTTCAGTCGCGGCGCGCTCCCAGAAGCCGCACACCACCACGAAGAGTGCCTGCGCATCGACGCGGAGATCCGCGACCTCGAAGGCGAGACGCTGGCGCGCTCGATCAGCGG
Source organism: Acidobacteriota bacterium (assembly GCA_039194425.1). GTDB lineage: Bacteria > Acidobacteriota > Thermoanaerobaculia > Multivoradales > J023 > JAUIJL01. Next base: position 138,046 of record JBCCVZ010000008.1, read on the forward strand.
TGGCCGCGCCGTGATCAGCCGGAGCCTGCTGGCACTGAACTGCTGGCTCCGCGGTCGGTCGAACCAGGCGTTCGACCTGATCCGCCAGGCGATCGTGCTGGCGCGCCAGACCGAGCCGCTGATGCAGGCTCTCACCTACGAAAACTCGGCAGCGCTTTTTCTGTTCATGGACCGCTACGACGGCGCGAGAGAGAACGCGGCGAAGGGCCTCGAGGTGTCGCTCGAGCACGAGCTCTTCACCGAGCGCCTGGCGAGGATCGTTCTCGAGCTGGTCGAGCTCCGGGCCTGCGGCGCTGTCGAGGGTGGCGACACCGGGGACGCTGACGAGGACTGCGGTCCTCTCGCGCAGCGCGTACGCACAGCGCTCGACACGCTGCGCGCCAGCGGCGGTCGCTTCGGCCTCTCGTTCTACTGCTGCCAGCTCGGCAAGATCGCTCTCGCCCGCGGCGACCTCGACACCGCCGCCAGCCAACTCGCCGCCGCCACCGAGCTGATCGAGGCCCTCGACGAGCGCGTCTACCTGCCAGAGGTCTTGCGCCTTCGCGCCGAGATCCAGGGCCGCCTCGGGCATGACGACGCCGAGCAGCTTTTCACCGACGCCCTCGAGCTCGCCCGCGCGCAGGGCTCATGCTCGCTCGAGCTGCGCGCCTGCCTCGGGCTCCTTCGTCACCAGGCGGCCGACGGTCAGCCGAGCGAGACGGCGATCGAGCACCTGCGCACGCTGCTCGAGAGCCTCGACGATGAGGCGGAGGTCCCCGACGTCCTCGAAGCCGCACGCTGGCTGGATCGATAGCCCCGCACGGCGTCTGGATCCTTCGAGGGCTACTTCGGCTCTACGATCAAGAAGACCGCCGTCGAGTCCCCGACGTTGAGGACCTCGTGCCACTCGATGCCGTCGCTCGAGAACGTTCCGCCGGTGGTGACGTCGACTTCGCGGGTTCCACGGGAATCGGTGATCTTCATCCGGCCACCGGCCAGAACGTACCCGAAGTGTCGCGCATGGTAGTGCCGCTCGTGTCCCACAGAGGGTGGGAACGTGCACCGGAGCACACGCTGATACCGATCGTCGTGAAGCTCCTCGCACACGGACTCGCCGTTCCAACCCGCCGCCAGCGGATCGGGAAGCTGCGTCGTCGCGCAGCCTCCGGCGAAAAGCAGCAGAACGAGAACCGCGACGCGCGCTTGCAGGACCATGGACATCGCTCTCAGTCGCCCCCACCCGGTGGACAGTCTTCGGCTCGAGTCACTTCGAGCGCTCGGTCGGCGGGAGTATAGAGCATGGAGGGTGGGCCGCGTCGGCGGTCCATTCTGTCCGGCCAACGACGTCCAAGCGGTTCAAGTGAGGTAACGGCTCAATGCCTCGAAACGCTTCGCCCACGCGTCTTTGACGGCGACCATGTCGTCTTTCGACGGGAGTTGACGGTGCTGAATCTGCACGCTGCTCTTGCTGTCGCCCTTGGCGATGAACCACAGATCCACCGGGCGGCCGTCCGACCAGTCGAGACGCATGGAACGCGGCGCCGTCGCCGTGCGGATCTGCCATTCGATCCCCGGCAGCCAGCGTTGGCGTGCGCCTTCGTCTTCGAATGCCTGGAAGAGAGTCTCGACAGGTACGGGGAAGGTCTTGCTCTTGTTGGCGTCGAACGTGCCTTCGCGGCGCTGACCGATCTCGCGCAGCCCGACGATGCGTTCATAGCCCACAGTCACCGATTGCACCCACCAGGCGGAGATCTCGTACTCGCTCGCGAGATGGCGAGTGATCTCCCGGTGCTCGCTGCGGCGGAAGCCCGCAGCGTCGAGCCGATCGAGCCACCAGCTCCAGTCGTGTCCCGTGGCACGCACAACCGCAGCGGTCGACTTGCCGGCCAGCTCGGCGAGCTCGGGTTCGGTGAGACGCTCGCCGGCATGGCTGCGCTTCGCCAGCAGCTGAGCCCGCGCGGCCGTGTACGACTCCCCCGTCTTCGCCATGCGCTCACGGACCAACCGCTTGAAATCCTTGTTCTTCGGCATCGGATCGCTCCAGTCTCCAGCCCACGGGGACGCTCCTCAGCAGCGAGGCCCATGGCCCGGCAGAGTCGAGATGTCGAAGTCGTCGAAGGATCCGGAGGTCTTCCCTCCTTTGCCTCACGAGGACCCGTGCTGAGGAGGGGTCGTCGAGGTTGGGCGGGGATCGGCGCCGACTGAAGGCTATCACTTGGCCCGTCGACCGAGCCAAATCGGCGCGCGCGATCAGGAGGCCACGACCAGGCCGGTCGTCGGCGACGGGACCCGGAGGGGCGAGGGCGGCAGGTCGACCATCGTCTGCAGGTCGGCGAAGAGAGCGCTGAAATCCCGGTCGATGACGTCGCCGACGACCATGCGGACCAGGTCGCGGCGGTGGTGCGGGAAGCGGTGCAGAAAATAGCCGAAGCGGAAGGTCGGCGCGTAGAAGGCGTGAACCAGCCGACGCAGGGTCTCGAGGCCGGCGAGGTAGCGCGGCGCGAAGGCGCCGAGGCGGGCAGCCGACGGATCGTTGGCGGCGAGCGCCTCGACGACGCAGTCGGCCACCATTTCGCCCGAGCGCAACGCCAGCAGCACGCCGGTCGAGAACACCGGGTCGAGGAAGGCGAGCGCGTCGCCACAGAGCACCCAGCCGTCGCCAGCGGCCTGCCGCGACACCGCGGACACATCGCTCGCCACGCCGACGGCGCGGATCTGCTCGGCGTGCTCAAGGCGCGGCGCGAGACCGCCACAGCGGCCTCGCTCCTCGTCGAAGACCTGCTGCGGATCCCCGCCACGTCCCTCGATCAGGTGCGCGATCGGACCCACGACGCCGACCGACACCGTGTCGTCGGACAGCGGGATGTACCAGAACCACGAGCGCCGTCCGCGGGTGAGCAAGATCAACGTCGCACCTTCGTCGATGCCTTCGTCGCGCAAGCCGCCGCGAAAGTGCGTGAACAGCGACACATGGCGGAGCGCAGGATCGGGCACGCGCAGGCCGAGGCGGCGAGAAAGGACGGCGCGCTGGCCGCTGGCGTCGATCACGACACGGCAGCGGATCCTGCGCTCGCCGGCGCCGGGCAGAGTGACCTGCACGCCACAAGCCTGCGGATTCAATGGCCGCGGATTCAACGGCCGCGCAGCGACATCGTCGACGGAATCCTCCAGAAGAAGGTCTCGCACCACCGCGCCGCGAATCACCTCGGCCCCTTCGCGGCGAGCCACGTCGAGGAGCATCGCGTCGAACTCGGCGCGGCAGACCTGCCAGGTCTGCCCTTCGTCGCCCTCGATCGCCGAGGCGCCCTTGGTCTCGGAAAAGTAGAACGGCGGCGTGCCGCGGCCGTCGGGAGCGAAGAACTGCACGCTGTATTTCTTCGGAAACGCCGACGCCTGCAGCCGCTCGATCAACCCGAGGCGCTCGAGCGTCGGCCGCACCGCGGGGACCAGGCTCTCGCCGATCTTGAAGCGCGGCGCGACGTCCCGCTCGAGCAACACGACGTCGAGCCCGGAGCGGGCGAGAAGGGCGGCGGCGGTGGCGCCCGCCGGTCCGCCGCCGATCACGACGACATCTCGAGTCTCGGGCACCGACTGTCCTCCGTCGAATCGAACACACTCCGAATTGGAACGCACGCATCGGGTCGAGCCGCCGGGCAAGGCGACGGATGCGAAGCGGCCGCATGCTAGCATCCGCCCAATGCTCGATGCGGTGGAAGGCCCAGCCGTCGACGCTTCGGCAACGACAGAGCCATCGAATCGACACGCCGAGGCAGCGCCCGAACACGAGTCGATCGACGTCGTGCTGATCAGCATGCCGTTCGGCTACGTCGAGCGGCCGTCGATCGCGCTCGGCCTGCTCGAGGCCAGTCTCGACGGGCCGACCTGCCGTACGCTCTACTTCAACCTCGAGTTCGCCGAGCGGATCGGGGCCGAGCTCTACATCTGGCTCTCTTCGGGCGCGCCCCTGCCGAGCCCGTTCCTCGGCGACTACCTCTTTCACGAGGCCGCCTTCCCCGGACGGACATGCGACGACGCACGCTTTCTCGCCGAGCATCCGCTCGCTGAGGGATGCCGAGACACGGCGCCCGAGGATCTCGTCGATCGTCTGGCGGCCGCGCGCGGGCAGATCCAACCCTTCATCGACGCGTGCCTCGACACGGTGCTGCGCCTGCGCCCCCGCATCGTCGGATTCACCAGCGTCTTCCAGCAGCAGCAGGCGTCGCTGGCGCTCGCGCGACGTCTGCACGAAGCCGCGCCGGAGGTCTTCCTCGTCTTCGGCGGCGCCAACTGCGAGGGGGCGATGGGCCGCGAGATGATCCGCCAGTTCGCGTTCCTCGACGCGGTCGTCTCGGGAGAGGGCGAGATCGTCTTCCCAGACCTGGTCGAGCGCGTGCTCCGCGGTGAGGGGGTCGACGATCTCGCGGGCGTCTCGTCGGCCATCGATCGTGAGCTCGAACGACCGATCACCCATGCCCCGAAAGTGGCGCGCATGGACGATCTGCCGATCCCCGACTACAGCGACTTCTTCGCCGCCTGGCGACGCACTGCCCTGGACTCCGAGGTCGAGCCCTGGCTGTCCTACGAGACCTCGCGTGGCTGCTGGTGGGGCGAGAAGCAGCACTGCACGTTCTGCGGATTGAATGGTGCCGGCATGGCCTTTCGTAGCAAGTCGGGAGCGCGCGCGCTGCGCGAGCTCGACGAGCTCCTCGCGCGTCACCCGGTGGCGCGCGTGCAGGTCGTCGACAACATTCTCGACATGCAGTACTTCAGGAGCTTCATTCCCGACCTCGCCACCGAGCGTCGCGAGGTCGAGCTCTTCTACGAGGTCAAGGCGAATCTCAGCAAGACGCATCTGCGTCAGCTGCGCGCGGCCGGCATCACCCAGATCCAGCCCGGGATCGAGAGCCTGAGCAGTCACATTCTCGAGGCCATGGGCAAAGGTGTGAGCCTGCTGCAGAACCTGCGCTTGCTCAAGTGGTGCGAGGAGCTGGGACTCCGCCCGTACTGGAACATCCTCTGGGGTTTCCCGGACGAGACTCCCGCCGACTACGACGCGATGACGCGCCTGATCCCGTGGCTCTCCCACCTGACGCCGCCGGTGGTCGCGGGACCGCTGCGCCTCGACCGATTCAGTCCGTACTTCGAGCAGAGCAGCGCGCACGGCTTCGTCGACATCGAACCGCTACCGGCCTACCGCCACCTCTATCCGGTCGGCGACGATGCATTGGCCAACCTCGCCTACTCGTTCGACTATGCCTACCGCGACGGCCGCGACCCGGCACGCTACACCGCCGAGTTCGGCCGCGCTGTCGAGGCATGGCAGACCGAGCCGAGGTCGGGCGCGCTGATCGCCGTGCCGCGCGACGAGGAGTTGATGGTCTGGGACTGGCGGGCCGCCGCTGCGGCGCCGCTCACGGTGCTCGAGGGCGCCGAACGCGTCGTCTACGAGAGCTGCGACACGATCCGCAGCCTCGGCCAGCTGGCTCGCCATCTCGCCCGGGACGGGTTGGAGCGGTCCACCGCGGCGATCGAAGCCATGCTGCAGACCCTCGTCGACCGCGGGTTGATGGTGCGCGAGGGCGACAACTACCTGTCCCTCGCCGTGCGTCGCCCGCTCGACTGAGGACGCGACGGCGACGACCGACAGCCGGCCTGTCGAACGTCCGCCGCGAGCCGCCGATCGACGGCTTAGTAGATGAAGCTGTGATGGCCGATTGGCGGCTTCGGCTTGCCGAGGCGCTTCCAGATGGCGATCAGCTGCTCGATTTCCTCGGGGGTGAGACGATCGATCAGAGCAAACGCTTCTTCAGAAAGATCGTTCTCATCATCAATCATCCCTGCGGCCTTGAACACATCGAGGTTCGCCTTCTTCATCGCAACAGCTCCTTGATCGGTCGCTCGAATCTAATCGAGACGCGGCCCGGTTGCAATTGGAGCTGAGATCTAGCAAAAGTCCGTCGCGACCGAGCGCTCCCCACCCCGGACTCCAAGATGGGGAGCACCGCACGACTCGCCTCAGGCTGTCGGCGTCGGGCCCGCGGCGCGAATCTCCTCGCTCGCCTCGGCCGCGAACTTCTCGAAGTTCGAGGCGAAGAGCTGCGCGAGCTTGGTCCGCTGCTGATCGTAGGCCGCCACGTCCGCCCACGTGTTGCGCGGCTGCAGAATTTCATCGGGCACGTTCGGGCACGAGGTCGGCACCGCGAACCCGAACACAGGGTCCGCCTCGGTCGCCGCCTGGGCCAGCGAGCCATCGTGAATGGCGTCGATGATCGCACGCGTGTACCTCAGGCTCATGCGCTCCCCGGTGCCGTAGGGACCGCCGGTCAGCCCCGTGTTCACCAGCCACGCCTCGGCACGGTGGGTGCGCATCTTCTCCGCCAGCAGCTCGGCGTACTTGCTCGGATGCCACACCATGAACGGCGCACCGAAGCACGCCGAGAACGCCGGCTGCGGCTCGGTGACACCCATCTCGGTACCAGCGACCTTCGAGGTGTAGCCGCTGATGAAGTGGTACATCGCCTGCTCGGGTGACAGCCTGCTCACCGGCGGCAACACGCCGAACGCATCGTAGGTGAGGAAGATGACGTGGTTCGGATGCCCGCCCTGGCAGGGAATCTTGGCGTTCGGGATGTACTCGATCGGGTACGACGCCCGCGTGTTCTGCGTGATCGTCGTGTCGTGGTAGTCGACCGCGCGGGTCCGCTCGTCGTAGACGACGTTCTCGAGCACCGTGCCGTACTTGATCGCGGCGAAGATCTCCGGCTCCTTCTCGGCCGACAGGTCGATCGCCTTGGCGTAGCAGCCGCCCTCGATGTTGAAGATGCCGTCGTCGCTCCAGCAGTGCTCGTCGTCGCCGATCAGGCGCCGGTGCGCGTCGGCGGAGAGCGTCGTCTTGCCGGTACCCGAAAGGCCGAAGAAGAGCGACAAGTCGCCGTCCTCGCCCTCGTTCGCCGAGCAGTGCATCGACAGCACGCCACGCTTGGGCATCAGGTAGTTCATCACCGTGAAAACGCCCTTCTTCATCTCGCCGGCGTACTCGGTGCCGAGAATCACCATCTCGCGGCGCTCGAAGTCCACGTCGACACTCGTCTTCGACGTCATGTGCGTGGTGTGACGATTCGCCGGGAACCGACCGGCGTTGAACACCACGAAGTCGGGGTCACCGAAGTCGTTCAGCTCGTCGTCGCTCGGCCGGATGAGCATGTTGTGCATGAACAGCGCATGGTACGGCCGCGTGCAGATGATGCGCACCTTGAGGCGGTACTTCGGGTCCCAGCCGGCAAAGCCGTCGACCACGTAGAGATGACCACGCGTGTTGAGATAGTCGATGGCCCGCTCGCGGTTGACCTGGAAGGTGTGCGTATCGAGCTCGATGTTGATGCCGCCCCACCAGATGTCGGCCTGGCTCTCGGGGTTCTTCACGACGCGCTTATCGGCCGGGCTCCGGCCGGTCTTCTCGCCGGAGCCGACGCGCAGCGCCCCGGTGTTCATGATCGCGGCGGTGGGATCGTGCAGGGTGGCCCGCTCATAGAGCACGGCCGGCGCCAGGTTGCGCAAGACGTCCTCTACCTCGATGCCGTAGTTCTCGAGACTGACTGTGGTGGGATCGGGCATGGTCTCCTCGTGCGGTCACGCGAGCGATGACTGGGTAGCGAAAAGCGGGTAACGAACCGGGCGTCATTGTCGGGTCACAGCCTAACAAGAATCGGTCCCGAAATCGTGGTACCCGGTCCTTTGCGGGACTCCCGCCAGCTTCACGCGCTTCGAGATAGAGCAAGATGTACACTCGCTCACGAACTGACCGTCACCGGGGGGCCTGTCGATGTTTCGTCACTTCCTTCTCTTCGCTACGCTCTTTCTCCTCGCCTCGACCTGCGGCCTCGCCGCCGACGAGACAAGCCCACCGCTCGAAGGCTGGCTGTCGATCGTGTGGGGTGACAGTCCCGACGCCGAGCAGCCGGCACACCGACGGCTGGTCGTGACCGACGACAGCGGCCGAAGCACCGAGCTCGCGATGAGCGACGAGCTGCGCGGCGGGGTCTTCCGCTGGAACGGTCGCCGGGTCGCCGTCTACTCGCCGCTCCAGGGACCGCGGTTCACCGACGACGGCGCACTGCGGGTCGGCGCTCTCCGACTGACCGACGACGCCGAAGTCACCGGTTCCGTCACCGGCTCGGAGCCGTGGATCTCGCTGCTCTGCAAGTTCGCCGACGTCGCCACCGAGCCGCGCGGCCTGACCTACTTCCAGGAGATGTACGCCAACGCTCCCGGCGGCCTCGACCACTACTGGCGCGAGGTCTCGGCCAACGCGGTCGACGTCGTCGGCTCGACCGCCGTCGATTGGGTGACGCTGCCCGGCAACCAGACCGACTACGCGCCGACGCCGGGCTCCGGCACGACCGCCAATCTGGGCGCCGTGTTCAACGACTGCACCGCCGCGGTCGACGATTTCGTCGACTTCTCGCGCGGCGGCTCACCCTTCGCCGGCATCAACATCATGGTGAACGACGTGCTCGACTGCTGCGCCTGGGGCGGCTCGCGCTTCGCCACGCTCGACGGTGTCACCAAGTCGTGGCGTGTGACCTGGAACCCGCCGTGGGCGTTCAACGCCGAGGCGGTGATCGCGCACGAGATGGGGCACGGGTTCGGCCTGCCGCACGCCAACAACTTCGACGGCGATGGCAATCCGTATGACAGCCCGTGGGACGTGATGAGCTCGGCGACCGGCTACGCCGCGACCGACCCGACGTACGGCGCGCTCGGTAAGCATGTGAACGCCTACCACAAGGACAGCCTCGGGTGGTTCCCGCCCGCCCGCCGCTTCGAAGCGCCGCCGGACTCGAGCACCGCCATCGAGCTCGACCACACCGCCCTCGCCGGAGCGACCAACTACCAGATCGCGGTGATCCCGGTCGACGGCTCGCGCTGGTACACCGTCGAGGCACGCCTCCGCTCGGGGGTCTACGAACCGGCTCTCGTCGGCGACGCGGTGATCATCCACCAGGTCGACACCAGCCGCTCGGAACCGTCCTGGGCCGTCGACGGCGACGAGCCACCGGCGAACTACGGTGACAATCCGGGCACGATGTGGCTGCCGGGCGAGCGCTTCGAAGATGCCGCCAACAACCTGGCGGTCACCGTCGACTACGCCACCGCCACCGGCTTCGGCGTCACCATCGAGCGCGGCGACTTCGACGTTCTCTTCATGGACGGATTCGAGACCGGGGACACCACGCGCTGGTCGAGCGGCCCATGACGCCGAGGAGACGCATCATCGTCGTCCCGGTGATCAGCAACAGCCGGGACGAGATTCTCCTCTGCAAGATGCCTTCGGATCGCGGTGTATTCCCGGGCCTTTGGGGGCTTCCCGGGGGCGGCATCGAGGAGGGCGAGACGATGCTGCAGGCACTCGACAGGGAGGTCTGGGAAGAGCTCGGGATGACGGTGTCGAACGTGACGCCCATTTCGTTTCGAGACGATGTGCGGGAGAAACGCTATCCGGACGGGCGTCGCGAGCAGCTGTATCTGATCTATCTGCTCTTCGCATGCCGAGCGGATCGCGACACCCCGACGCTGAACCACGAGTTCGAGGCCTTCGCCTGGGCACGAACCGACCAGCTCCGTTCGTTCGACTTGAATCCGGCCACCCTCGAGACGATGCGCGACATGGGGTTCCTGGAGTCGTAGCCACCAGCCCGGAGGTCCGCCGCCCGTGAAACAGGCCATCGTCCATGTCGCCTTGGTCGTCGAGGACTACGACAAAGCGATCGAGTTCTACACCCGGACCCTGAACTTCACGCTGGTCGAGGACATCGAGCAGCCGGAGCAGAACAAGCGCTGGGTCGTCGTCGCCCCGCCGGGATCGACCGAGACGACGCTCCTGCTCGCGCGCGCCTCGAAGCCCGAGCAGGAGCCGTTCGTCGGCAACCAGACGGGCGGGCGCGTCTTCCTCTTCCTCCATACGGACGATTTCTGGCGCGACTACCACGACCTGGTCGCGAAGGGAGTCGAGTTCGTCCGCCCGCCCAAGGAGGCGCCCTACGGCACGGTCGCCGTGTTCAAAGACCTCTACGGCAACCTGTGGGATCTGCTGCAGCTGAACGAGGATCATCCGATCGCGCAACGGCTCGGTGGTCGGCCTCCTTCGCAGCACGACACATGAGGATCACAATCCTCGCCCACCGCGACCTGCACGCGAACCGCGCGGTCAACCTGCTGCGGCCGGCGCTCGCGGAGCACCAGGTCACGCTGTGTCTCTCGGAGTCGGTCGGCAAGCCACGCGCTGGCTACGTGCCGCCCGACGGCCTGCAACAGCTGAAGTTCCTCGAGCAGGAAGTCTTCAACACGGTTCTGTCGCCTCTCGCCGAGCGTCAGGACTCGACTGAGGAGCGCCACCTCACCTTCCGCGAGCTGGGCGCGGCCTTCGGCACACCGACCGAGGTTCTCGCGAGCACGAACACCCGCTCGGGGCTCGAGCGCCTCGTCGCGTCGCGTCCCGATCTGGTGGTGTCGATTCGCTACGGCTGCATCTTGCGGCAGCGTGCGATCGCCGTGCCGCGCTTGGGTGTATTGAACCTCCACTCGGGTCTCTTGCCGCGCTATCAAGGCATTCTCACCACGCTCCATTCCCTGGTCGAAGGCCGGGCCGAGGTCGGTTGCACACTCCACCGGATCGACTCCTCGATGATCGACACGGGTCCGATCGTCGCCACCGCGCGGATTCCCGTCGATCCCACACACTCTCTCTTCTGGCACATCGCTCAGCTCTACCCGGCAGGCTGTCGCTTGATCGCCGACGCCATCGAGCGTCTCGCGCGCGACCAACCTCTCGACGCCGTCCCGCAAGACCCAGACGGCGCGGCGTATTACGGCCTGCCCGAGCCCGAGCATTTCGACGCGCTCGCCGCCCGAGGCATCGCCGTCTGGCACCCCGACGACCTCGGCCCGCTCTACCGCCGCTACCTGAACGAATCAGAGGTCGGGTAAGCTCGGAGCATGTTCGACTTCGAGCCTCCGCGTGACACTGCGACGCTGCGCAGCGCTCTGGCGACGCAGAACGAAGAGATCTCTGGCTACCTGGACCAGGCCTTCACCACCGACGAGTTCTTCGCGCCGCAGGCCGAGGCCTGGTCACCGGCCGGGCACATGCGCCACCTGGCGAAGTCGGTGCGGCCGGTGGCGCAGGCGATGGGGCTGCCGAAGCTTGTGCTGCGGCTACGCTTCGGAGGGAACAGGAAGGGCTCGAGACCCTTCGAAGCGATCCGTGATCTCTACCTGGAGACACTCGACGCCGGAGCCCGGGCTGGACGCTATGGACCGTCGAGCCAGACACCCGACCTCGAGCCCGACGCCTGGCGCGAGCTGATCATGAGCCGCTGGCGCGCGGCAGGATCTGCGCTCGACGGGCAGATCGGCCGGTGGAGCGAGAAGCACCTCGACCGGCTGCAGCTACCGCATCCGCTGATGGGGCTCTTCACTGTGCGCGAGATGCTCTACTTCACGCTTTACCACAACGCACATCACGCCCGACGCATCGAAGAACGCCGGGCGTGACGGTCTGAGCGAACCGACGACCGCCTCCGTCAGAGGCGGTCGTCCGTCGAGGCTGTCAGTCGATGGCGGACAGCAGCGCGGGGTTCTCGACCAGGGCGCGCACGCCGTGCGCCTTCGACTCGTCGAAGACATTGTCCGCACACCAGGCGCTGAGCGAGGCGATGTCGAGCTTGGCGCACTCGGGGCGCACGCTCCACGACACCTGCAGCGGCGAGCAGGTCTCTTCGCTGAACGACGGACCGGTGGTCGAGCCGAGGAAGTTCACCGGCGTGCCGGTGCCGGTCGGCAGGGCCGGCGGCTGGTACTTGCCGTTGACCTTGCCGCCGGCATAGGCGAAGTCGGCGAAGTCGAGCGCGTCTCGGTCGTTCACCAGGGTGAAGACCTGCGTCTCGACGCGCAGGCTCGGGTTCGCGCAGGCGTCCGACAGGCACGAGCCCAGACCCGGGCCCGGTGCCACCTCGCACGAAGTGTAGACCCAGTGCATCTCGATCGTGTCGCCCGGCTTCGTCTTCCTGCAGGCATTGCCTTCGTACGCCGCGAGCTCGTCGGCGCTCAGCGACTCGCTGATGCCGCATCGGAAGCCGCCGCCGATGCCGTCTTCACCGCCCTCGGCCGGGATCGAGAAGGCCGCGGAGCGATTCTCGGCGTTCACGTGGTAGTGCATGTTGCACAGGTTGAGGGCAGTCGACGGCAGAGCCTCGGGGAAGACCACCGGGTTCGTGCCCTTCTTCGAGTCGATGTCGCGCGGGGTTTGCGGACCGAAATGCTTACAGCCCTCGGCCACATCATGCGCGTGCTCTTTGGGATGATCGTGTGCGAGCGCCGCGGGGGCGGCGAGCAGAGCAACGCACAGGACGAGGAAGAACGGACGCACGGACGACTGGAGGATTCGACGCATGGGTACTCCGGGGATGGATTGGATGTTTGCACTCTTCACGTGGCGGAGGCGGAAAACCTCGGCCCGGGCGGAAGCGTGAAGGGAACGTTGTTCGGGATTTCGCCGGGTCGCGAAAACTGGTTGTCAGTGTGCTGTAAAGGCGAACAGCCGGCCCCGAATCCCGCGTCGACGGGTCGGCGGCCGGCTGTTGTGACGACGATTCGCAGCGATCAGGCGAGATCGAATCGATCGAGATTCATCACCTTGTCCCAGGCGGCAACGAAGTCGTCGACGAACTTCTGCTCGGCGTCGCTCGAGGCGTAGACCTCGGCCAGGGCACGCAGCTGCGAGTTCGAGCCGAAGACGAGATCGGCGCGGGTGCCGGTCCACTGGACCTCACCCGAGGCGCGATCACGCCCTTCGTACACGCCCTCGGCACCGTCCGCGGGACGCCACTCGACGCCCGTGTCGAGCAGGTGGACGAAGAAGTCTTGCGTCAGGGAGCCCGGTCGCTGGGTGAAGACACCGTGGCAGGCGCCGCCGGCGTTGGCGCCGAGGGCGCGCAGACCGCCGACCAGCACCGTCATCTCAGGCGCGGTGAGCGTCAGCATCTGGGCGCGATCGACCAGCAGCTCTTCGACCGACCGCGGGTCGCCGTTGAGCCCGCCGACGTAGTTGCGGAATCCATCCGCTTTCGGCTCGAGATACTGGAACGAGTCGGCGTCGGTTTGCGCATCCGTGGCGTCGGTACGTCCGGGCTCGAACGGCACCTCGACCTCGTGCCCGGCGGCCTTGGCCGCCGCTTCGACCGCGGCGCAGCCACCGAGGACAATCAGATCCGCGAGCGAGACTCGTTTGCCGCCCGACTGCGCGTCGTTGAAGGCGCTCTGGACGCCCTCGAGCGCCGCAAACACCGTCTGCAGCTCGGCCGGGTCGTTGGCTGCCCAGTCTTTCTGCGGCGCGAGGCGGACCCGCGCACCGTTGGCGCCACCGCGACGATCCGTACCGCGGTAGGTCGAGGCCGACGCCCAGGCGGCGCGCACCAGCTGCGGAACCGTGAGGTCGGTGGCAAGGATTTTGGCCTTGAGATCAGCGACGTCGTCCGCGTCGATCAGCTCGTGGTCGACCGCCGGCACCGGATCCATCCAGATCAACTCCTCGTCGGGCACTTCCGGGCCGAGGAAACGCGCCGCCGGCCCCATGTCGCGATGGGTGAGCTTGTACCAGGCGCGGGCGAAGGCATCGGCGAACTCGTCGAGGTTCTCGTAGAAGCGACGCGAGATCGGCTCGTAGTCCGGGTCGAAACGCAGCGACAGGTCGGTCGTCAGCATCATCGGCGCGTGGGTTTTCGACGGGTCGTGCGCGTCGGGCACCGTTCCCTGCGCTTCGGGATTCTTCGGCGTCCACTGCTGCGCGCCGGCCGGGCTCTTGGTCAGCTCCCACTCGTACTCGAAGAGGTGCTTGAAGAAATCGTTGTCCCACTGCGCGGGCTTGGTCGTCCACGCACCTTCGAGGCCGCTGGTGATCGTGTCGGCTCCCTTGCCGGCGCCGAACTTGTTGTTCCAGCCCAGGCCCTGCATCTCGAGGTCGGCCGCCTCGGGCTCGCGCTCGAGATGGCTCTCCGGCGCGGCTCCATGCACCTTGCCGAAGGAGTGGCCGCCGGCGATCAGCGCGACGGTCTCCTCGTCGTTCATCGCCATGCGCGCGAAGGTCTCGCGAATGTCGTGCGCGGCGGCGACCGGATCGGGATTGCCGTTGGGGCCCTCCGGATTGACGTAGATCAGGCCCATCTGCACCGCGCCGAGCGGCTTGTCGAGCTCGCGGTCGCCGGTGTAGCGCTGGTCGCCGAGCCACTCGGTTTCCGGCCCCCAGTAGATGTCCTCCTCGGGCGCCCAGACATCTTCACGCCCGCCAGCGAAACCGAACGTCTCGAAGCCCATGGACTCGAGGGCGACGTTGCCGGTGAGCACCATCAGATCGGCCCACGAGATCTTGCGGCCGTACTTCTGCTTGATCGGCCAGAGCAGTCGGCGCGCCTTGTCGAGGTTGACGTTGTCGGGCCAGCTGTTGAGCGGCGCGAAGCGCAGCGTGCCAGACGTCGCGCCACCACGGCCGTCGCCCATGCGGTAGGTGCCGGCGCTGTGCCACGCCATGCGGATGAAGAGGCCGCCGTAGTGACCGTAGTCGGCGGGCCACCACTCCTGCGAGTCGGTCATCAGAGCGTGCAAATCGGCCTTCACCGCGGCGAGATCGAGCGACTTGAACTCCTCGGCGTAGTCGAAGTCGTCACCCATCGGGTTCGATTGCGCCGAGTTCTGATCGAGAACCTTCAGATTGAGCTGGTTCGGCCACCAGCGCTGGTTCGCGGTCGACCCTACGACCGTGTGGCCGTGCCTCACCGGGCACTTGCCGATGCTCTCGATGGTCGGGGCGGGGCTCCCCGGATTCTCGCCTGCGTTCTCGTAGGACATAGGAACTCCTCAGTGTCTCTCGGATCGGTCTTGAGTTGTGAGCTTGAAGTGGCTGCGCGGAGGTCGATGCAGAGAGTCGGGCAGACAGGTTCAGTCTGCGTCGGGCGGCGCGGCGGTCGCGAGACACGATGGGCAGCGGCCCCAATAGATCACTTCGGCTTCGTCGATCTCGAACCCGTGGTCATCTGCGGCGGTGAGACAGGGCGTCTCGCCGACCGCGCAATCGATGTCGAACATCACGCCGCAGTCGCGGCAGATCAAGTGATGATGGTTGTCGCCCACCCGGTCTTCGTAGCGCGCGGGAGATCCGGCCGGCTGAATGCGGCGCACGAGATCCTTCTCGACAAGAACGCCGAGGGTGTCGTAAACCGCCTGGCGCGACACGGTGCCGATCGACGTTCGCACGTCGTCGACCAGCTCGTCGGCGGTGGCGTGGGGATGCGCCGAGACCGCCTGCAGGATGGCCAGGCGCTGGGCCGTGACGTAGAGGCCGTGGGCGCGAAGAAGCTGGTGGGCGTCGCCATTCATCGTGAGGAAGTACATCATGAAATCTGGACTGTGTCAATGATTGTACAGAGTCCGATTCGTGACGACGATGAACGCGCAGGGCCTCGGCGCCCTCATTCGTCTGTGCTGAGCCGCAGCGGCGAGAAAGCGTGTCCAAGAGCTGCGAGAAGCCGTCGAGGAGAATAGGATCGAAGCCATGCGAATCGCAGTCAGTGGGACCCACGGAGTCGGCAAGAGCACTCTGATCGCTGCATTCCTCGCACGACGCCCGGAGTACGCGAGCGAACCCGAGGCTTTCGAGCTGCTCGGCGACGACATCATGCTCTTGCCGTCGGAGGGGCCGGACGCGCAGGGTCTGGCGGCGCTGCTCGAGCACACGCTGAGGGTGCTCCAGAACGAGACCCGGGAGCGTGTGATCATCGAGCGCAGTCCGGTCGACTATTTCGCCTACGCGCGCGCGACCGAGGGGCTCGCACCCTCGGAACGCGAGGAACTCATCACATTGTTCGGCGCCGCGGCGCGCGACGTGCTGCGCCGGCTCGACTTGATCGTGCTGTTGCCGATCACCAGTTTCGGCGCCGAATCCGGCCGAGCCGCACACGACGACGGCGAGCGGTTCCGCGAACGAGTCGACGAGGCGCTACACCAGGTGCTGCTCGATGACGCGGACAGTCTTTTCGCCGGCATCGACACACCGCGGGTCCTCGGCCTGCCACCGGATCCCGCGCACCAGCTCGACGAGCTGATCCGACACACGGAGCCGTCGGGATGATGGGCTGGCGTCGGCAACTTCTTTGGGTCGATTCCCTCGCCGGTGCGACGGTCGGTGTGGCGATGCTCGTCCTCGCCGGCTGGCTCGCCGAGCTCTTTCGCGTGCCGCAGAGCCTGCTGCTCGCGATGGGCGTCGCCAACCTGCTCTACGCGTCGTGTTCGGGCACCTTGGCGCGACGACGCCGACGGCCGATGGCGCTGATCGTCGCCCTCGCCGGCGCCAACGTCGCTTGGGCCCTCGTTTGCGTCACTCTGGCGCTCGTCTGGCGCGGGGAGGCGAGCCTTTTCGGGCTTGCACATTTCTCCCTCGAGGCACTCTTCGTCGGCGGGCTGGGGTGGCTCGAGTGGCGCTGGCGCGAGCAGTTGCTGGAGCGCGTCTGAGACGAGCCGTCAACGCCGCGAAGTCGCCGCGGCCCGCAGCTCGCGTGCTTCGTCGCGCAGAGCCAGAGCGGCGGCGAGCAGCTCGGACGGAGCCGCACCAGTCGTGCTCGACGCCTGGGTCTCGGCTGCGTGATCGTCGGAGTCTTGATCGTCGTCCTCGTCGCCAAGGCCGGCACCTCGGCAGCGCGCCAAACGCTCACGCAGGGCGTCGCGGAGAGCCCACGGGTCGTCCATGCCGCGGAACCAGGCGACGTGCAGCGGGTCCTCTCCGTCGACACTCGGCTTGCCGCTTCCGCCACCGGCGGTGTGTACCTCGAGGCTGCCGATGCCGAGCAGGCGCTGCACGATGTTCTGGTGCACCGACATGTTCTGGATCTTCGAGATCGTGAATGTCTGCTCCCGGACGGTCCACAGGCCCCGCCGAATGCGCATCATCTCGTCGCCGACGAGGTACCAGTGGAGCCGCCAGCGTAGGTGCAGCAGCCAGCCCGAGAAGGCCGCCTGGAGTGCGAAGGTCGAAAGCGCGAAGATCTCGAGGCGATGGATCCACAGCCGCAGGTCGACCTCGAAGGGCCCGATCGACACCGCGTCGCCGAGCCAAGCCGCCACCGGATCGAACGGCAAGAAGGGGATGTCCCAGCCGGCGAAGTAGGCCAACGAGAGCAAGATGCCGATCAACGCGCCGAGCTGATTGAGGGTCCAACCGACATAGAGGTAGCTGAGGTGACGCCTCGAGGCGCGGAAGATGCGCAGGTCGGGTCCGGCGCCCGGCGGCGGCGTCGGCCGCGCGGTGACCCGTAGGCGTGCGAGCAATCCAGTCTCCGCGGCGGCGAGCGCGCTCATGTCGACCCGTCCGTCGAGGTGCCGTCCGTCGAGGTGCCCGACACGTCGTGCGCGAGCATTCGCCGCAGGCTCCGCAGCTCGTCGGTGGTCTCTCGCAGCGCCGCGACGACCGCCTGCACGTCACCGGCGCGGAGCCCCGCATGCTGCGACGACACAGAGCCGCCGGCCTGGTCCGACTCGAGTGCTCCGCGCCTTCCGCGCCGACGCATCCGCTCGTAGAGCACGTCGCGCACCAGCTCGAACTCGCGCAGCCCCTCGATCGTCATCTCGGCGGTCGCCGAGCCCGCAGCCGTCTGAACCTTCAACCGCGCCAGACCGAGGTGCCGTTCGACTGCGTTACTCACCAGGTGGATGTCTTGGATCCGCGCGTAGGTGAGGCTGATCTCGCGACGGAAGAGCGCGCCCCAGCGCATCGACACGCCCTCGTCGTCGAAGACGTAGCGCATCGTACGAAAGCGGAAGAAGAGGTAGGGAAAGACGATCAGCGCCAACGGACCGAAGCACAGGCTGAAGAGCGTGTAGTACGTCAACAGGCTCCGGTCGGGCCGCTCGATCGACTGCACCGTGCGCAGGGCCGACGACATGTCGGTCGAATGGTGGATCTCTGTCGACGAGTCGGCGTCGCCGGACGAAGGCTGAGAAGTTCTCGTTAGGCTCATGACGCCGACTGGTACGGCGCAGGCGCCGACTCTGTTCGAGAAGAACCGGCTCAAGCAACCCGAAGTGGCTCGATGTTCTGCACTACCTCGCCAAGGGCTCTCTCTGCTTCCCAAAGATCGACTGCGAGCTGCGCCCGGAGCCAAAACTCGGGAGCATTGCCAAAGAGTCTTGCAAGGCGCAGAGCCATCTCGGGAGACAGGGCTCGTCGTTCCCGCAAGAGTTCGTTCACAGTCTGTCGGGAGACTCCGAGAGTGTCGGCCAGTCTCGCGACCGACAAGTCGTACTCGGGGAGAAAGTCCTCTCGAAGCATCTCACCGGGATGAATCGGTCGGACCTGCCGCTTCGTCGAGTTGGGGATGCTCATCGAAGAATCCTCAGTGGTAATCCGTAATCTCGACATCGTACGCATCACCCTCGCGGAAACGAAAGCAGATTCGCCACTGGTCATTGATCGAGATCGAGTGCTGTCCCTTTCGATCGCCAACCAGCGCATGCAATCGGTTGCCCGGAGGCACCCGAAGATCCTCGAGACGAGTCGCGAGATCGACGTACTCGAGCTTCCTTCGAGCGCGTCGAAGGAGGTCGGGAGGAAGGCGCCGAGCCTTTCCAGTGACGAACAGCGATTGCGTTTCGCGATCGGCGAACGACTTGATCATCCACTATATTGTATCCTGTCACGTGACACGTTTCAACAGCTGCCGACCGCTGTGACGGGCGAGGCCGAGGGCGAAGCCGAGGCCGCAGATCAGGAGGTAGAGCCAGTAGAGCGGCAAGACTCCAAGGGTGAAGAGCAGGCCGCGGGCGCGCAGGAAGAATCCGAAGATGTCGCGGCACAGGCCGACGATAGCGAGTAGGCAGGCGGTGACGAGGGTGCAGGAGACGGTGACGGCGCGGCGACGCAGCGCGCCCGCGCAAACCGGGACGACGAGCGCGGCGACGGCCAGGAAGGCGCAGACGACGGCGAGGCGGTCGCGCGTCTTGACGTTCAGATCGTCGATCAGGCCGTCGGCGCCGAGCATCTGCTCCGTCCACGGCACGGCGCGGCGGAAGAGGTCCGTGTGCACCATCTGGCCAAAGGTCCAGCGCTTGAGATGCTTGACCTGCAGATCCTTCACCAGGCGGATGCGATGACCGCCGCGCAGCAGACGCGCACCGAGCTCGATGTCTTCAATGCTCGGATCGGCGTATCCCTCGTCGAAACCACCGACGGCGAGGAAGGCGGCGCGGCGCACGGCGCCGCAGCCCGACCAGAAAGTCGATGCCTGCTCGGCGCTCGTCTGGTGCACGATGTGGTGCAGCAGATTGCGGTACTGCGACACGAATCCGGGGGCACCGGGCGCGGCGTCGTACGAGCCGATCACCGCGCTCGGCAACGGTTCGTCCGTGCGTGGCGCGAAGCACGACGAGACCCGCGCGATCAGGTCGGACGGCGCCTCGACGTCGGAGTCGAGGAAAAAGACGAGCTCACCGCGCGCCGCCTCGACGCCGTGATTGCGCGCCCGCGCCGGGCCGCCGCGGCGCTCGAGCTGCACCACCGTCGCACCCGCCGGCAGCGTCGCGGCGTCGAGCGCGACGCCGTCGGCGACGACGACGATCTCGCCCGGCGGCGGATCGAGACGCTCGAAGCTGCGTGCCGCGCGCGGCCAGTGCGGCGCCGCTCCGCCCACCGGCACGACGAGGCTCACCGCCGAAGGATCCATCGATCGGTCCCGGCTCACCGAGCGGCCGAGCGACGCGACGCCAGCGCGTTGTAGAGCGTCGCCACACACCAGCCGAGCGCGGCACCGGTGAGCGCGCCGTAGACGAAGCCGACCAGCGAGCCGCTCCAGGTCACCGAGTAGCCCGGATAGTAGGCGCGCAGCAGGCCGAGGGTCGGTCCGACCGGGTGCCCCCCCTTGATCACCAGCCAGAGTGTGGCGACACAGAGGCCGGTGCCGGCCACCATGCCGCTGACCACGGCGACGATCGCGGTGCGCAGGCGCGCCACGGTGCGCGCCACCAAGAGCAGCTCGCGCTCGCGTCGATCGTTCGTCGTCGAATCGGGTGTCCGGCTCATCAATCCTCCAGCGTGGTCAAGGTCGCCAGCCGTCGTTCGAGGTCTCGCTCGAAGGCCGACACGAGGCGATTCATCAGGCGCGCGGTGAACCAGCCGAGGCCGAAGCCGACGAGCCCGGCCTCCACCATGCCCACCGCAAGCCCCGGCCACGAAACCGCGTAGCCGAACGAGTACTGGCCGAGGAGCGAGAGCATCGGCACGAAGCTCTCGTCGGCGGCGCCCAACAACAGCACCGCGGTGGCGACCGCCAGCGCGAGCGCGGCCGTCAGGCCCACCGCGCCGCCGAGCGCGACTTCATCGTAGAGCGCAAAGGCGTCGCGCAGCACGTCCTCGAGCGCGCGCTCGGGCACCCGCGCCGGCACCATGCGGTCGCCGCGGGTCGAGCTGCGTTTCTCCTCGTGGAACTCTTGCTCGACGTTGATCGACCACAGGTCGTAGTCGGCGCTCGGGTCGGCCCCCTCGGCCCGACGCGCGATGTTGCGCGCCGCCCACAGGCCGGCGACCATCGAATGATCCTGGTTGTTGTAGCGATGCTGGCCGTTGCGGCCGATCGTCTCGAGGTTGTCGAAGCCATCGAGCCAGGCGCGGATCGTCTCGAGGTGGCGCTCGTAGTCGTCGTCGTAGACCGGATACGCCTTCGGCTGACGCACGACTGTGCCGGCGCTCACCTCGTCGGCATCGAAGAGGCCGATCGTCTCGGCCTCGGCGGCACCGAGCGTGACCAGGTCGTCGTCGTCCATCGACCATAGGTCGTCGCCCTCGTTGACGAAGTACTCGAGGCCGATGAACGACGTGCTCGGGTCAGCGACCATCTCCGGGCTCCAGTTCTTGAAGCTCTGGACGCGGCCGACGCGCACTTCGGGCGAATGGACGTAAATCCAATTGTCCGGAAAGAGATGCTCGCGTTCGACGATCAGGCCGATGATCAAGAAGTCGCGGTAGCGCAGACCGTCGGCCGCCGCCAGCACCTCCGCTGGCGCCGCCGGCCGCATCGCGCGCACCAGCCCGGTGATCGGCATCGACGAGATGAGCGACGCGCACGGCTCGCGGCGCCGCGTGCCGTCGGGCCCGGCGACCGTGACCGCCGTCACCTGTCCGTCCTCGTGCTCGACCTCGACGACCCGCGAGCGCAGGTGCGTCTCGAGGCCGTAACCGGCGGCGAGCTCGCTCGCCCGCTCCCACATCATGCCCGGGCCGAGCCGCGGGTAGAGGAACTGCTCGATCAGGCTGGTGACGACTTCCCCATCGCGTCGACCGCCGCCGAGGAAGGCATTCTTCACCGCGGTCAGCAGGTCGAGATTCTTGATTCGCTGCGCCGCCCAGGCGGCGCTGATCTCCGAGCACGGCATGCCCCACACCTTCTCGGTGTAGGTCTCGAAGAAGATCTCGAACAGCCGCCGGCCGAAGCGGTTGCTCACCCACGCGTCGAAGGTCCGCTCGTCCTCGATCGGAAAGGCCTGCGCGCGCAGGTAGCTGAGCACCACGCGCACCGCCTCGACAATCCCCAGACCGCGCAGCGCGTTGGCCGGCTTGAGCGGATAGTCGAAGAACACGTCGCGATAGAAGATTCGCGACATCCGCTCCCTCACCAGGAGATCGTCACCGAGAATCTCGCGCCACAGCGCCTCGACCTCGCGCACCTTGGTGAAGAAGCGATGGCCACCGATGTCGAGACGACAGCCGGCGAAGTCGACGCTGCGCGAAATGCCACCGACCACCTCGTCCGCCTCGAAAACCACACCATCTTGTCCGAGCTTACCGAGCTCGAGAGCCGCAGTGAGCCCGGCCGGG
Source organism: Acidobacteriota bacterium (assembly GCA_039194425.1). Taxonomy (GTDB): domain Bacteria; phylum Acidobacteriota; class Thermoanaerobaculia; order Multivoradales; family J023; genus JAUIJL01. Next base: position 159,935 of record JBCCVZ010000008.1, read on the forward strand.
CCAGCGCCCACGACCACCGTTCGTCGTGTCATGCAGAGTCAGTCTCGAAGGGGTCGGGTTGTGCGAGGAGAAAAAAATGCCGTGCTCGGCGAGAGGCCGGAGTGTAGCATCCGCATCATCGTGTCGACCCTGGCCCGCATTCACGCTTCATACCATAAGTGCCTGACGGTCTACTTCCGGCGGGTGATGGACGCAGTGCTCAACCGCTGCCTGCCGTGGAGTGGCGGCTACCGGCACTTCAACAGCGACCTCGACGCCTTTCTCGCCGCGTACCGCGACCTTCGCGTCGCCTCGGTGAACAACCGCGCGCTCGATCTCGAGGCGCTCGGCCCGTTCCGCATCACGCGGTTCGTGCGCGACCCGCGCGACCTGGTGGTCTCGGCCTACTTCTACCATCGGCGCGGCGCCGAACCGTGGGTGACCCTCGACGCGCCGACCGACGACGACTGGGCTTTCGCCAACGCCGCGGTGCCCGAGGGATTGCGCGCGGCCGGCGGCTCGTTCTCGAGCTATCTCCAGGCGCTGCCCGAAGAAGAAGGGCTGCTCGCCGAGCTCGAGCTGCGCGCGCCGCACTTCGAGTCGATGACGCGCTGGCCCGTCGACCATCCCGACATTCTGGTGCTGCGCTACGAAGAGATCCTCGGCCACGAGATCGAGACCTTTCGCCATGTCGCGCGCTTCCTCCGCCTCTCGCTACCCGAGCGCATGCTGGTGCCGCTCTTCGCGCGCCGCCATGCGCTGCGCAAGCGGCGCCACAACGACCCGCATATCCGCAATCCGGCCGCCGGCCAGTGGCGGCGCCACTTCACGCCGCGGGTCCGGCGCGAGTTCGACGCTCGGTGGAGCGGCTTGATCCGTCAGCTCGGCTATCCGCGGGATTGAGAGGAGCAAGGCTGGCGTGGCGCGACTCCTGATCGTCACCGACGGCCTGCGCAGCGTCGTCTACCCGGCCGTCGAGCTGGGTCGGCGCCTGGCGGCAGCCGGCCACGCGGTGACGATCGCCGGACCGTCGTCGGCGCGTGACCCGGCCGAGCGGCTCGGGCTCGCCTACCGACCGCTGGCGCCGAGCCGCCTGCCGGACTTCGCCGTACGCGACGCCCGCCGCGGCCTGCTCGACCGCCTGCGCCACCTCGGCGCGCGGCGTGCGGACGCTCTGGAGTCGCTGGCGACCGACGACTTCGTGGCGACGCTCCGCGCGGTCGACCCCGAGCTGGTGCTGCTCGACGGCGAGCTGCACGCGCAGATCGTCGTCGCCCTCGGACGGTTTCCGGCAGCGAGCGGACGTGTCGTGCTGCTCAACTCGTTCTGCGCCGTCTGGCGCCGTCCCGGCTTGCCGCCGCCGCACCGTCTGGTGCGGCCCGGCATCGGCTGGCGCGGCAGCCGGCCGAGCATCGCTCTCCTCTGGCTCGCCCTGCGCCTGCGCAAGGCCTGGCGTCGCCGCGCCCAAGGCCTGCGCCGGATCGGCTGCGACCTCGCCTCCCTGCTCCACCACCTGGCGCGCGTCCACGGCGTCGACCTGCGACGCGAGATCGACACCGGGCACTGGCTGATCCCGTGGACCTACCGCCGGCTGCCGGTCTTCAGCCTGCACTCCCGAGCCTTCGACTTCCCACACGAGCCGCCTCCGCAGGTCACGTATCTCGGACCCATGATGCTGCGCGCGCGCGGAGGCACCCCCACCGACGCGCGCGTCGAGCAACTTCTCGCCGCGCGCCGCGCCGACCCGTCGCTGCGTCTGCTCTACGCCGCCTTCGGCTCGGCCTTCACCGCCGACCGGCGGCTACTGCGCGCGCTCGTCCACGTCGTCGACGAGCGCCCGCACTGGCGCCTGCTGATCAGCCTCGGCGGCACGTTCGAGCCCGAAGAGCTCGAGCGGCAGCTTGGCCCGCTGCCCGAGCGCGTCCTCGCCGCGCGCTGGCTACCCCAGCTGCGGGTGCTGCGTCGAGCCGACGTCGCAATCGTCCACGGCGGCATCAACACGATCGACGAGTGCGTCCTGCACGGCGTGCCGATGCTGGTCTACTGCGGCTTCGAGACTGACATGGCGGGCAACGCGATGCGTGTCGAGCACTGGTCGCTCGGTCTCGTCGGTGACCCGCGACGCGACGACTCCGCCGCCATGCGGGGACATCTCGATCGGCTCCTCGACCCGCCACCGCACCGCTCGGTCTTTCGAAAGCGCGTCGCGGCGATGCGTCGGCACTACCTCGCCGACCGCCGCGAGCGCGTCGCCGAGCGAGCGGTGGCGCGGCAGCTCGCAGACGCCTCGGCTTCGCCCAGGGCAGAGCGTGAGACGCCGCAATGAGCGACGGGTCGACACCCGGCCGGAGCTCGACCGCTCGCCGCGCCGCCATCGGCGCCGGCTGGCTCTATGCCTTCCGCTGGATCGAGCGCATGCTCGACTTCCTCGCCCTCGCCGTCCTCGCGCGCCTGCTCTCGCCCGACGACTTCGGCCTGGTCGCGATCGCCGCGTCGTTCGTCGCCATCATCGAGGGACTCGCCGCCTTCGACGTGCAGAAAGCGTTGATCCGCAGCCGCGACGACCGCCGCGCGCTCTTCGACAGCGCCTGGACGCTCTCGGCCCTGCGCGGCCTGCTCGCGGCGCTGGTGATGCTCGCCGTCGCGCCGCTGCTCGGCGACCCACGCATCGCCGCGATCCTCGGCGTCTTGGCGCTCAGCCCGCTGCTCGGCGGTCTCCAGAACCCGCGCTTCGTCACCTTCGAGCGCAATCTCGACTACTCCAAGCTGGCCCTGCTCACCGTCGTCTCCAAGCTCGGCGCGGTCGCAGTCACGCTCAGCATCGCGATCGCCACCCGCAGCTATTGGGCGCTGGTCGTCGGCATGCTCGTCGGAACCTGTCTCGGACTGGTGCTGAGCTACGCCCTGCGGCCCTACCGACCACGCCTCGAGCTCTCCCGGTGGCGAACGATCTTCGGCTTCAGCGGCTGGCTGTCGTTGACGACGGCGGTGACGACGCTATCGATGGAGACCGACAAGCTGATCATCGGCCGGCTGCTCGGTGTCGCCGACGCCGGCCGCTACTTCATGACCCAACGCGTCGGCGTGCTGCCGACGCGCGAGCTCATCGGCCCGCTGCAGCGCCTGCTCTTTCCGTCGTTCGCCGAGCTGGCGCCCGATCCGGTGCAGCTGCGGCGCGTGGTGCGCGAGTCGGTGAACGTGGTCGGCAGCCTCAGTCTGCCGGCCGGCTGCGGTTTCGCCGTCGTCGCCGATGACGTCGTCCCGCTGGTGCTCGGCGCGCAATGGCTCGACCTGGTGCCGCTGCTGCAGATCCTCGTGCCTTACCTCGGCGCGCGCGCCACGCTGTCGATCGCGCTGCCGTGCATGCTCGCCCTCGGGTACACCCGGCTGCTCTTCTGGGTGAGCACCGCCTACGCACTGATCCACGTTCCGACGTTCGTCGCCGGCACGTTCCTCTACGGCCTGGTCGGCTCGATCTGGAGCCTGGTGGTGGCCGGCATCGCCTACACCGCGCTCAACGTCTGGATGCTGCGGCGCGCCGTCGATCTCGGCCTCGGCGCGCTCCTGGCCCAGCTGCGGCGGCCGGCAGCGGCGACCTTGGCGATGGTCGGCGCCCTCCTGGCTCTCGAGACGATTCCCGCCGTCGCCGCCCTCGGACCGATCGCGTCGCTGGCGCTCTCGGTGCCGCTCGGCGGCCTGGTCTACGCCGCCGTCGCCGGAGCTCTGTGGCACCTGGGCGGCCGCCCCCGCGGCCTCGAACGACGGCTCGTGCAGCTTGCGGGCGAGGCGCTGCGCGCGCGCCGCGCCGATTGAGAGGCTAGAGGCGCGCGAAGGCGTCCGCCGTGCGCTCCGCGATCGACGGCCAGGAGTGCGCCGCGGCCACCTCGCGTCCGCCGGCGGCCAGGCGCGCGCGCAATGACGCGTCGCCGAGCGCGCGCGCCAGCGCGGCCGCGAGAGCCGTCGAATCCTCCGGCTGAACGAGCAGCGCGCTCGCACCGTCGGTGAGCATTTCGGGCAGGGCGCCGACCCGCGTCGCCACCACCGGCACGCCCTGCGCCAGGGCCAGGTAGAGCACGCCCGACTGGCTGATGTGGCGGTACGGCATCACCAAGAGATCGGCGGCAGCGAAGTAGCGTGGCACGTCGTCGAACGGCACGTAGCCGAAATGGACACGCGCACCCAGCCGTCGCGCCTGTTCCTCGAGCTCGCGACGACGCGCCGTCGGCAGCCGTCCGGCCTCGCCGGCGATCACCAGCCGCGCTCGCGGACGCACCTCGGCCACCGACGGCCAGGCGTCGAGCAAGAGGTCCAGCCCCTTGTACTCACGCACGTAGCCGAAGAAGAGCGCGACCTCCTCGTCGTCGGCAAGGTCGAGCACGCGACGCGCCTCGGCCCGCGTCGGTGGCGCGCCGTGCAGGCGCTCGAAGAATCCGTACTCGCCGTGCGGCAGCACGACGATCCTCGAGCGCACGACGCCAAGCTCGCGCTCGAGGCGTCCACGGTCGACCTCGGAATGCGCCACGACGAGGTCGGCGAGGCGAAAGAGGGTGCCGAAGATGAAGCGATCGAGGCGTCCGCGCTCGTGCGGCGTGACGACATGCGCAGTGATCGCCAGGCGGGTCGCGCGCGGTGCCCAGCCGAGCAAGACCGCCAGCCGCAGGCAGGCCAGGAAGGCGATCGCGGAGGTGTTGGTGCTGTGCAGGTGGACGACGTCGGGCCGCCGGCGACGCAGCGACCAGGCCACCCGGACGGCGTCGACGAGCGCCTCGAGCTGTGGTCCTACGCCGGGTCCGAACCTGGATCCGATCCTGCGACCGACGCGGCGCCTACCGCCCTGGGACCAGCGCGCGAGCGACGTTTCGAGCCGCAGGCCCGCCGGCAGCGGCGCATGCCCGTCGAGCTCGTAGCCGCGCGTCGTCCACAGCGTCACGCGGTGGCCACGCTCGGCGAGCGCGCAGGAGAGGTTGTAGGCGTAGTGGATCAGGCCGCCACGGCCGAAGGTCTCAAGCTCGAGCACGCGCAGCGAAGGGTCGGCGCCAGACATTCGCGGCAAGGTATCAGAGCGCACCATAGAATCCGCCGCATGACGACGGACGACCGCGCCGCACGCCTCGAGAGGGCGATCCGCCGCAAGCGTGAGGCCGCGCGCGCCGCGCGTGGACAGTCGACCACGCGGGCGACTCCGGCGCCCACCCAGGCACCGCCGATTCCGTGTCGACCGGACGAGACCACGCCGCGTCTCGGCCGCCTGCAGCGTGGCTTGTGGCTGGCGCATCGGCTGGCGCCGAAGTCGGCGGCCTACCACCTGGTGAGCGCCCTCCGCCTGCCCACCGCGCCGCCGCCCGAACCGACAGTGCTGGATGCCACCAAGCTTGAGGCAACCAAGCCTGATGCAACCGGACTCGAGGCAGCCGGGCTCGATGCGGACGGCTTCGATGCTGACGGGCTCGACACCGACCGGCTCGAGCGCGCGTTCCGCCACGTCGTCGCCCGCCACCGCATTCTGCGGTCGACCTTCCGCGCCGCCGCGTCGCACCAGGATGCAGTCGAGCAGGTGATCGCACCCGCCGAATCGCATCCACCATCGCTCGAGCGCGTGCGTGCGGCTCCGGGCGCATCCGTCGAGCAGACCGCCGTCAACGCGGTCCGCCGCCCCTTCGACCTCGAGCACGGGCCGCTCGTCCGGCTGCTCCGGGTCGAACCGACGCACGACCCGACCACGCCGACGACCGACGACGCGCCGCTGCTCGTCCTCGTCCTGCACCACATCTTGGCCGACGAACGCTCGCTCGAGCTGCTCTGGCGCGAGCTCGCCGATACGTACGCGCGAGACGAGATGCGTGCCGGTGCCCTGCCCGCGGATGAGCCCGCTCTGCAGTACGACGACTGGGTCGCCTGGTTCGAGACGCATTCGCCCGACGACGAGACGACGCCCGAGGGCGATCCGCGGCCAAACGCGCGCCAAAGCGCCCTCGACGTATGGCGCCGTCGACTGACACCGCCTCCGCCGGCCGCCGAGCTCCCCTTCGCCCGAACCGGTCGCGTCGACGAGGCCGGCCATGAACGAGCCGGCCGCCTGCGAGTGCGCCGGCTCGGGCCTGCACCACGAGACGCGCTGCGCCGCGCCGCTGCCGCCCTCGGCGTCACGCCGTTCGTCGTCGCCGCGTTCGCCGTCCGCCTGCTGCTCCACCGCCACGCCGACGCCACCGAGTCCGAGGACGGTATGGACAACGGCCTGGTGGTCACCCCAGCGTCGACCCGCTCGCACCCGGCAACCGCGGCGATGCTCGGCTACTTCACCAATCCGGTGGCGCTGCCACGCCTAGTCGGAGACGACGAGTCGCCCAGAGACTCGACTATGGGCAACGCCCTGCGTGCGTTCGGACGCGCCCTACGGACCCACCTCACCAACGCCGACATCGCATTCCAAGACCTGGCCGAGGAGCTCGAGCTGCCGCCGGTGCGAACGATGTTCGTCTACCAGGAGTCGAGCGCGCCGCCTGCTCTCGGGTCGCTCGCCGCGGAGCCTGTCGTCCTCGACCTCGGCGAAGCCAAGTTCGACCTCACCCTCTTCGTCCACAACGGACCGCACGGTCTCGAGCTCGCCGCCGAGTACCGCACCGCGCGCTACGACGCGGCGTGGATCGACGAGCTCCTCGCGCGTCTCGAGGCGCTGCTGCGTGCGCTCTCGAGCGACGCCGAGCGCAGCCTCCTCGCCCGTCGCCTCGCGGACGTGTCTCTCCTCGACCTCCTCGGTTCCGACGCCGCGCGGCGCCTCGACGAACAGGCGCGGGGACCGGCGCTCGACGCCGCGGCCCGGAACCTGGCGCTGCTGCCGGAGCGCATCGACGAGCGGCTCGGCGCAGCACGTTCCGGCGATGAGGCCGCCGTGATCGACGCCGACGGTGGGACCTCGGCCGCGGCGTTCGACGCCCTCGCCGACGCCCTCGGCGCGCGCCTCCGAGCCGCCGGGGTGCGCGCCGGCGACCGCGTCGGCCTCTTCTTCGCACGCTCGGCGCGCATGCTCGCCGCCGTCCTCGCCTGCCACCGCGCCGGCGCGGCCTACGTGCCACTCGACCCGGCCTACCCGCCGGCACGCACCGAGGCCGTGCTCGCCGACGCGGACGTCGCGGCTGTCCTCACCACCGCCGACCTCGTGGAGCGTCTGCCGACGACGACGGGGACGGCGACAACCGGGACGGTGACGGGGACAGGCACGGGCGTTGTGATCGCCTGCGACGACGAGGCGCCGGCCCATGCCCCGGGCGATGTCGAGCGTCACGAGACCCGCCCCGACGACATCGCCTACCTGCTCTACACCTCGGGCTCCACCGGTCGCCCCAAGGGCGTCGTCGTTACGCACGAGAACCTCCGCCTGTCGACCGCCGCCCGGCTGCAGGTCTACGACCAGTTCGGCCTGCGCCCGTCGCGCTTCCTGCTGCTGCCGAGCCTGGCCTTCGACAGCTCGATCGCGGGCCTGTTCTGGACCCTGGCGACCGGCGACACGCTGGTGCTGCCGAGCGACGACGAGGCACGCGACCCGCGCGCGCTGGCGCGGCTGCTCGCCACTCAGCGCGTCACGTGCCTGCTGTGCGTCCCGTCGCTCTGGGCCGAGATCCTGCGCCACAGCGACGACCCGAGCGACTTGCACAGTCTCGATGCGGTCATCGTCGCCGGCGAAGCCTGTCCGCGCACGCTCGTCGACGCGCACCGACGCGCGCTTCCCGGCGTGCCGCTGTTCAACGAGTACGGACCGACCGAGGCGACGGTGTGGGCGACGGTCGGCGAGCTGACGAGCGAGGCACCGGAGGGGAGCCTCGAACCGGTCTCGATCGGCCGGCCGATTCCGGGCGCCCGCGTCGACCTGCTCGACCGCCGCGGTCGTCCGACGCCGCCCGGCGTGCCGGGAGAGGCGTGGATCGTCGGGCCGACCGTCGCCGCCGGCTACTGGCGCGGCGAGGACCAGGGCCGCGCAGAAGGGGCCGGCGCACAAGGGGGCGACGGCTTCGACCACGGTGACGTGCCACGCTACCGAACGGGTGACCGCATGGCCCGGACGCTCGACGGACGGCTGCTCTTCCTCGGCCGCGTCGACGAGCAGATCAAGCTGCGCGGTCTGCGCATCGAGCCGGGCGAGATCGAAGCGGCGCTGCGCGCCCTCGACGGCGTCGACGACGCGGTGGTCGTCGCACGCACACCGCGCGGGGCTTCGCACGGCCGAGAACTCGACCACGATGCGTCGCACCGGCGGCTGGTGGCCTTCCTCGAGAGCGATTCGACGGCTCCGGCCGACTCTCCCATCGACTGGCGCGGCGCTGTCGGCCGCCAGCTGCCGGCCCACATGGTGCCGAGCCTGGCGGTGCGCGTCGACGCCCTGCCCCGCTTGCCCAACGGCAAGGTCGACCGCCGTGCCCTGCACGACCGTCCGCTCGACTCGCTCGGCCGGGTCGAGCGCCCGCGCGCCGACGTCGGGGCGGACGACGGCAGCGTCGGCACCGACAAGTCGGTGCCGAGCACTACCGAGCAGGCTCTCCTGGCGCTTTGGCATGGCCTACTCGGCATCGGGTCCTTCGGCGCCGAGGCGCTCGGGCTCGACGACAACTTCTTCGAGCACGGCGGACACTCGCTGCTCGTCGCCGAGATGGTTCTGGCGATCGAGCGCGATCTGGGCGCGACGCTCGCCGCTGCCGACGTCTTCGCGCATCCCACGGTGCGCCAGCTCGCCCGCGTCCTGGACGAAGGCGCCGCCGGCAGCGAGCCCTATGAGCATCTCTTCCCGCTGCAGCCGCGCGGCTCCGGCGCGCCCCTCATCGTCGCCATCCCGCACTTCTTCTCGCCCACGCTGGCCGAGCGATTCCGCGGCGAGCGGCCGGTCTACGGCCTGCGCGGCATCGGCCTGCGCGCCGAAGGAAACCTCGGCCGCTGGCCGACGATGCACGCTCTCGCCGCCGCCTCGGTCGAGGAGCTGGCGCGTCGCTTCCCCGAGCGCGTCGAGGGCACCGGCGGCTTCGCGCTCGCCGGCTACTCGTTCGGCTGCTCGCTGGCGGTGGAGATCGTGCGCCTGCTGGAGGCGCGCGGCGTGCCGCTGGCCCGCCTGGTGCTGGTCGCGCCGATGGCGCTCAACCGGGCCGAGCTGCGGGTCCTCGGCCTTCCGGTCCGGCCGCAGGTCCACGGCCTGCGCCGACCGGTCGACGCGCTGTCGCGTGCCGAGGCGCTCGGTCTCGTGCTGCGCGACCACAATCCATCGACGCTCCGCCCATGGCGGTCGCTCTGGCGCTGGCTCGCGACCAGGCCCTCACGCCACGTCCTCGCCTGGCAGGGGCGTCGCCGTCGACATCGCGGTCTGCCGCTGACGCCGCGCCAGTCGCACGCCGACGTGCGCATCGACCGCTTCCGACTGCACAGTCGCTATCGCCCACACCGCGACGGCGAGCCGGTGCGCACGCCGACCGTGATTCTCAATCCGCGCGAGCCCGCCACCGACGCCGCCGCCACCTGGCGCCCGGTCTTCGCCGGACCGCTCGAGGTGGTCGCGACGCCGGACCCGCACGGCGACGAGGCGGCGATCGAGGAAACCCGCCGGCTGCTGCTCGCGGCGCTCGACGACCTGGACGTGCCATGACCGGACCGGCCAGGCCCACGACCGGCGCTCTGCCGTTTGCCGCCCCGGCGCGTCTGCTCGAGCGCATCGACGCCGCCGGCGAGCGCCTCGCCACGCTGGCGCCCGACGACGCGGGGCTGCACACCTGGTTCGACGGCTATCGGCGGCAGCATCGGCAGCGTCTTGCGCTCGACCTGCTGCTGCTCGAGGAGTGGGTCTTGAGACGAAAGATCCTGGAGCCAGCGGTCGACGCCGAGCCCCCTCCGCCCGACGTCTCGCTGCTCGAGGCGGGTGCCGTCCCTCTTCTCCTCACTGCCGCCTTGCACGCGCTCCCGGGCGTGCGCACCCACGCCGTCGACGTCGCCCCCGAGCGCTTCGCCAACGCCATCGACGGTCTCGGGCTCGAGGTCGCGCGCTGCGATCTCGAGCGTGAGCCACTGCCACACGACGACGTGAGCTTCGACGGCGTGCTGTTCAACGAGCTCTTCGAGCACCTCCGCATCGACCTCGTCGCGACGCTGCGCGAGATTCTGCGCGTGCTGCGGCCAGGCGGCGTGTTGCTGCTCTCGACACCCAATCTGCGCTCGCTGCGCGGACTGCGCAATCTCCTCGTTCACCACCGCGCGCAAACGGTCGGCACCGACCTCTACGCGCAGTGGCGCAAGCTCGAGACGCTCGGCCACATGGGCCACGTCCGCGAATACACCGCGCGCGAGGTCGTGGAGTTCCTGGCGCAGGTCGGCTTCGAGGTCGAGGCGACAACGTTCCGCGGCGGCTGGGGACGCGGCCTGGTCGGTCTTGTCGAGCGCCTGGCACCGAGTCTGCGTCCGTTCGTCAGCGTCGTCGCCCGGCGCCCCGCATGACGATCGAGAAACGCATCGTCGTCGTCGGCGTGCCGCGCTCGGGCACGACGCTGGTGCAGAGCCTGCTCGCGGCGCACGAGCAGGTCGCGTCGTGGACCGAGAGCCATTTCTTCGACCGCCATTTCTCGGATCTTCGCCGCATGCCGCGGCCGCTCGCCCGCCTGGTCGGCGGCAGTCTGCTAATCCACGACCCGACCCCCCAGGTGCGCGCATTCCTGGCCGAAAACGACGAGAACGAGGACGCTGCGCTCCCCTTCCTCGGCGCCCGGTGGCGTCCACCGCTACGCCTCGCCTCTCTGCGCCCGCTGCTCACTCACCGCGTCGCCCGCGCTTTGATCGAGCTGCTGGACGCCCTCGCCGCGCAGCGCCAGCGCCCGGTCTGGCTCGAGAAGACCCCCGCCCACCTGCGCCACCTCGATCTCATCGAGCGAGTCACGCGCGACGCCGAGCTGCACATCGTCCACGTCGTCCGCCGTGGCCTCGACGTCGTCGCCTCGCTGCACCGCGCATCGGCCCACTGGGAGCGGCACTACGGCGTTGATGAATGCGTCGCCCGCTGGAACCGCGGCCTCACTCTCACCCTCGAGCGCCTCGAACGGGCCCGCGTCTCGACCGACGATGGCGTAGACGATCGTCTCGTCCGAGACCGTCTGATCCAAGACCATGTCGTCCTCTACGAGCGTCTGACGGCCGATCCCGAACCCGAGATCGCCCGCCTCGTCGACGCCCTCGGCCTCCCCGACCGCCCCGACCTCGTCGCCCGCCGCACCAGCGCCAGCCAGCGCGTCGTCGCCCGCGACGAGCAGGCCTGGAAAGGCGACGTCGAGCGCGCGATTCGCCCCTCGTCCACGGTCGACGACGTCCTCACCGCCACCGAGCGCCGACGCGCCGAGGCCGGCCTGCGTCACGAGCTCTACGAGAAGGTCTGCGGTCTCCTGGAAGCCGCCGAAGAGTCCGACATCGGGATATAGTGTTGCCGAGGATCGCCGCGCTGTGACGAGCTCCAGGAGAGATCAGTGGACACTTTCGACCGAATTACCCTAGATCCCGAAGTCATGGGTGGAAAACCATGCATCCGCGGTCTTCGGCTGACGGTCGGCACAGTTCTCGGCCTCTTGGCCGCGGGCCACTCGGAGGATGAGGTCTTGAGCGCCTATCCATATCTCGAGCGCCAAGACATTCTTGCGGCCTTGTCATACTCCACTTGGCGCGTGGAGGAGCGAGAAGTCGCCGTCGGGACCGCTTGAGTGGAGCTGCTCCTCGACATCAACCTCTCCCCTCTATTCGAAGACCTCATTGACGACGGAGCGATCATCGTCATCAACGAAAGGACATCGCGAGCGCGGGTTCTTCCGATTGGAGCTGATTGACACAGGCCCGGGCAGGGTTTTGATGCACGCTGCGGCGTCGAGCGCGAGCGCGCGGTGCAGGACATCAGCGCGCTGATACCCTCTCCCGCCATGGCCGACGCGCCGTACTTCTCCGTCCTCGTCCCCTTCTTCGACAGCGCCGACACGGTCGAGGCCTGTGCCGAGGCCTTGCTGGCGCAGGTCGACGCCGACGACGAGATCGAGCGGCAGGTCGAGCTGCTCTTCATCGACAATGCCTCGACCGACGACGCGCCGCAGCGTATCGAGCGTCTCGCCGCCCGAGACCCTCGACTTCGGCTCCTGCACGAGACGACCCCGGGAGCCTACGCGGCACGCAACGCCGGCCTGCGGGCGGCGCGTGGACACGTCGTCGCCTTCACCGACGCCGACTGCACACCCGGACCGACGTGGCTCCGATCGATTCGCGAGGCGCTCGACGATCCGACCGTCGGCATCGTGCTCGGGCGCTGCCGCTATCCAAGCGGCGCATCATGGCCGCTGAATCTCCTGGGCGCCTACGAGAACGCCAAGACGGACTACGTGCTGCGTCGCTGCGGGCCGGCGCACCGCTTCGGCTACACCAACAACTTGGCGGCTCGCCGCGAGATTTTCGACGCGCTCGGTCCGTTCAAGCCATGGCGGCGCGCGGCCGACTCGGAGATGGTCCATCGTCTCGCCGCACGCCGACCCGACCTCAGCGTGGTCTACGAACCGTCGATGGTGGTCGTGCACCATGAGTTCCGCACCGCGCGGCAACGGCTGGCGCGGCTGCGAACCTACACGGGCACGAACACGCAGATCGAGACGTTTCGCGAGCTCGGGCGACTGCAACGGCTCGGCGTCGCCGCGCACCTGCTGCGCGGCTGGCGACGCTTCCTGTGAGACGCCGAGCCGAATCGATTCTCCTCAGAAGTCGTCTGGATAGTCTCCGTCTCGGTCATCACAATCGACTATGAAGGTCGTTCGACAGCTTGCCCCGGTGCTGTGGTCCAGCGCATCGACGGTGAGCCAACCGATACCGCTGTAGCAGTCTGTGATCGTGACGTATGGATCGTTGGTCTGGTAGAGCTGCCCGGGGCCCCGCCAGATCCACCAGTAGTTGTAGGAGCCTGCTGGGGAGACCCAGGCTTGGCACTCATAGACCCCGGAGATCGTGGACGAACATTCGGCCCCGATGCCGCACGAAACGCTCTGAGGCGTTGCGATCGATGCGCTGGACAAGCTCTTCGAGATCGTAGCGGACGTCGCGAGCGAGGTGAAGGCGGACTCGTGTTCCCAGGGAGCACTCAGCTCGTCAGCGGAAGAAGCCGCGGTCCAAGCAGCGGGGGTCAGCAGCAGAGCGAACAGAGACGTGGCGATCAAGGCTGGGGACACGTTGCGAATGGGCATGAATCGACCTTTCGTTGAGTTCGAAGAACGGGGACTGCACAGCGTTCAGCAGGCACCACCGCAGGTCACCCGATACGGCGCCGAGAAGCACGACGCCCCCGTGTTCCGGTCCCTGACGCTCACCGACAGGGTGCCGGTCCCAGCGCTACAGTCGCCGATTGTGACCGAGGAAGAGTTGGTCTGGTAGAGCTCGCCGGGGCCGCTGTAGAGCCACCAGTAGTTGTAGGACCCGGAGCCTCCGCTTGCGGTCGCGAAGCAAAGAAGCTCGGAGCCGGAGCTGAAGCAGCCGGAAACCGACACGCTGCACCCGGCACTCTGCGGGGTCGACGCTGCGGCAAGGACAGTCCCAACGTGGTCGGCAGTCGATGGGTCCTGCGCCAAGACAGTCTCTTCACCGTCCTCGAGAGCCAAACGCGGAGCCTCCGACCACGCAGCAGTGACCATCAGAAGCGAGAGAAAGAGAGCGACAGTCGTGGCTCGGACCATAGTTCGTGCAGACATCGGTAGACCTCCCAGTCTAAGCAGTGGCGATGTAGATTCAGATGCGAATCGTTCAGTCGCCAGAGATTAAATACACAAACATCGCATGTCAACTCATTTCACCCGGATGGAATTGACACAGCTCAAATTACCGGGGTATAAATCGAGCTCACTCGAAGACACCTCGACCCCGGAGCCGATCCCATGATCACACCCAGCCCGAGCACTGCCACCAACGCCACGCCCCGCCTCATCGCCTTCGCCCCCGATCGTCGCCTCGCCGCGGGAACACTCGCCGAAGTCGCGACCGGTCTGCGGGGTCACCTCGAGACCCGGCCCGAGGAGCGCATCCTGGTCTTCGACGCGGCGACCAGCCGACCTGTCGAGCTCGACCTGAGCGGCAGTGTCGACGAGGTCGCTGCGCGCTATCGCGACCGAGAGCGGCAGGCGAAGGCAGATGCCGAGCGCCCCGCCCCGAAGCGCCGCGGCCGGCCCAAGCTCGGCGTCGTCGGCCGCGAGGTGACACTGCTGCCGCGGCACTGGCGCTGGCTCGCCGCCCAGCCCGGCGGCGCCTCGGTCACGCTGCGCAAGCTCGTCGACCAGGCACGCCGCGACGGTGCCGGGGCCGAGGAGCAACGCCGTGCGCAGGAAGCGACCTACCGCTTCATGCTCGCGATGGCCGGTGACAGACCGGGATACGAGGAAGCCCTGCGCGCCCTCTACGCCGGACGCCGCGACGACTTCGTGCAGACCATCGACTCGTGGCCGGGCGATGTGCGCGAGCACACGCTCGAGCTTGCCGCTCCGGCCTTCGCCGACAAGTAACGCCACTGTGTTCCGCCTGCTTCGATGGCTCGACTCGACCGCCGCGCGGGCAGATCGGCTCGATCACATCGAATCGACCGCCCGTCGGCTCGCCGAAACGACAGAACCCGAGGCGTTGCTTCGGGTTCTTCCGCTCCTCGCCGAGGCCGAGCCTCGCGAGGTGGCAGCGGCGGCCGAAGCAGCGGATCGACTCCTCGGGCTCTGGCCGGTCGAGCGGTGGACGCTGCTCGACGCTCGGTTGCGCAACGCCTGGTCGACCGTGCTGTCGATGCAGGGAACGATTCCGCGTTCCGCGCAAACGAGCATGATCAATCGTCTTCCGCCCGACGGCGACGCGCGGGTCGCCGCCCTCGTCGTGATGGCGTGCCACGACAACGGGCATGTGCGGCAGCGGGCGGTCGAATCCTTCCACGATGCGCCAACGGCGCGGAGCCTCGCCGCGCTGACCCTGCGCCTCGACGACTGGGTGCCAGAGGTCCGCGACGGCGCCACCACGCTCTGGCATGCGCAGGTGCGTCGTGGCCCAGCTGAGATGGTGGTCGACGTGCTGCCGCTCGTTCACCAACGAATGAGCCGGAGGCGCACCGATCGGGACCACGTCGAGACGTCTCTCGCCGCGGCGCTGTCGGTCGACGCGGGGCGCCGCGCACTCCTCGATCGGCTCGAGCATGGCGGTCCGGCGGTCGCCCGCGCGGCGCTGCGCTGGTGCCGGACTCTCGAGCCGCCCGTCGACGGCTGGACCGCGATCGCCTCGCGGCACGCCGACGCCTCGATTCGCCTCCAAGCGGTGCGTCACCTCGTCGCCACAGCGCCGCGCGACGAGCTCGCTCGGCGTCTCGGTACCCTACTCGACAGCCCGTTGACCTCGATCCGCTGGATCGGCCTGGACCTCGCCGAAGGACCGCAGCACGATCGTCTCGAGCAGACTGCGCGGCGCCTCCTCTTCGACCGCTCGCGCTGGATCCGCCGACGGTGCCAAGAGCATCTCGTGCTGCGCTTCGATGTCGATCCGGTGGAGATCGCCCGCTCGGCCCTCGATGGCGAGGCTCTGACCGTCCATCGACGGGCGGGCGCGCTGCTGACGCTGTCCGAGACGGCGGGCCCCGATATTCGCACGGTGGTCGAGGCTCACCTCAACCATCGGTCGCCTCGCGTCCGCGCCGCGGCAGTGACCGCTCTCCGCAGCTTCGTCGAACCGACCGAGCATCCGCGATTCCTGCGCTTTCTCGGCGATCCTTCGCCACGAGTCGTGCGCTCGGCAGCGGCCGCGCTGGCCGACACGCACCTCTCGCTGGAGCAGGCACGCTCGGCCTACGACCGCTTCGACGTCGCCGCCGCGCGATGCGTCCTGCTGCGCGAACGATCGATGGTGCCGCTCTGGGATCGGGCCCTCTTCCTGCTCGACGCGGCCAAGGATTCGGACGACGAACTCCGCCGCATCGCACTCTCGGAGCTGCAGATCCTCGGCTCGAAACGTCCGGGAGGCCTGCCGCCAGTCTCACCCGCACAACGACGAGCCCTCGAACGCAGGCTGCAAGCACACGACCTCCCCGACGTCGTCGAGCGGCACCTGCGGTTCTTGCTCTCGTGCCACGACGCGAGAGCTTGATCGGGCCGACGCCGGTGCGCGAAGACTCTCCGCGCACCGGTAACGGGTCCTGAGACCGGTCGGCGATCAACCGCAGGCCTGGGCGATCGCCGACCGGTCGTAGGGCAGATCAGGCGAAGTAGAACCAGACCACGCCGACCAGACCGGCCAGAACGATCGACAGCCAGAGGTCGATGCGGCGCCAGCCCGGGTCCGACGTGGTGAACCCAGCGGGCACCTGCTCGTCGGCCGGTACGTCGGCCGGTGCGTCCGCGGTGGCGAAGGTCAGGCCACCGAGACGCGCCTCGTCCGGCGCCTCTGTCAGCAGGCTGACGGCGACCAGGACGACGGTGCAGACCACGAAGAGCAGGATCGCGAAGTGCAGAAAATTGATCTCGGCCAGCCACAGCAGGCCGCCGGTGAGTGACTCCTGGCCGATCTCGAGGCCGAGTCGGCTCATGCCGAGCACGAATCCGGTGACGAGCGCCGCCATCGCGCCGCGCGCATTCACCCGTCGCCAGGCGATGCCGACCAGGAAGACGGCGGCGATCGGCGGCGAGATGTAGGCCTGGACGCTCTGGATGTAGACGTAGAGCTGATCCGAGATGAACTGCATCATCGGGATCCAGGCCAGTCCGAAGAGCACCAGGACGCCGGTGGCGACCTGGCCGACGCGCACCAGCGTGGCCTCGGGCGCTTCGGGGCGCAGCTTCTTGTAGAGGTCCCAGGTGACCAGCGTCGAGCAGGAGTTGAATACCGACGACAGCGAGCTCATCAACGCCGCCAGCAGGCCGGCAACCACCAGGCCGCGCAGGCCGACCGGCAACAGCGCGCCGACCAGCGCCGGCAGTGCCTGGTCACTCTGCTCGAGCTCCAGGCGCCCCTGCTGCTGCAGCCCGTAAGCGACGACGCCCGGCAGCACGAAAAGGAAGAGCGGCAGGAGCTTCAGGAAGCCGCCGAAGATGGTGCCACGGCGCGCGTTGTCGACATCCGACGCCGACAGCACGCGCTGGACGATGAACTGGTCGGTGCACCAGTACCAGACCGCGAGAATCGGCGCGCCGAAGAGAATGCCGGTCCACGGGAAGTCGGGATGCGACGACGGCTTCCAGATCTCAAAGAACGCGGGCTCGACGGTTTCGCGCAGCGCACCGACACCGCCAAGCTGACCGATGCCGAGCCAAGTCACAGTGATCGCTCCGCCGATCAGCACGAAGGTCTGCAGCAGGTCGGTGTAGAGCACCGCGCGTAGGCCGCCGAAGACAGTGTAGATGCCGGTCGCCACCACGACCACCAGGGCACCGACCCAGAAGTCGATTCCCATCAGGGTCTCGAAGACGATGCCGCCGGCCGCGATGGTGACCGAGATTTTGGTCAGCACGTAGCCGACGATCGAGATCACCGCCAGATACCAGCGCGCACCCGACGAGTAGCGACGCTCGAGGAACTCGGGCATCGTGAACACACCGCTCTTCAAGTAGAACGGCACGAAGAGCCAGCCGAGCAGCAGCAGGATGAGCGACGCCAGCACCTCGAAGTGAGCCACCGCCAGGCCAGACGACGCACCCGTTCCCGCCAGGCCCACCAGGTGCTCGGAGCCGATGTTGGAAGCGAAAAGGGACGCACCGACGACGAACCAGCCGACATTGCGGCCGGCGAGAAAATAGCCGGCAGAAGTCTCTCGCGTCTCTTCGCGCCGCGCCGACCAGAATGCGACGCCGAACACGGCCGCGAAGTAGAGCCCGATCAGCAGCCAGTCGAGGCTCCCCAGGACGCTCGTCATCAGGCGTCTCCTTCCGCCGAGTCGTCCGCTCCCGACGTCCCGGTCTCGCCCGGGCACAGCGCCTCGCCGTCGCCGGCGGTGTCGAGCGAGATCTCACCGACCCGCAGCGTCATCGGCGCGTCGGCCTGCAGCGCCCATGCGACCTGGAGGCGCGAGAGATCGGCACCGGCAGCGTCCAGGCAGGAGAGAGACACGCGGACACGGTACCAATCCTGACCGTCGAGACCGCGCAGCATGTCGCCGAGAGGTACGCTGCCGGCACCGGTGGTGCCGGCCATCGTCAGCTGCACCCCGCCGGCCGGCGGCTCGACCACCAGGACATCGAAGGCGAGCGACAGACCACCATTCGCCTCGCGACGCAGGTCGATCGTCTGATCACTGCGCAGGCCGACACCGCCCATGGCGGTCCAGGCGAGCTCGCGCGCGTCTTCCTGCACCTGGCGATCGACCGGCGACACCGTCACCGCGCCCTGCGTGTCGAGACGCCAACCGTCGACCGCTCCCCCGCTGAAATAGGTGTGGGTCGGTGCCGGCCCGGTGCCCTCGGCCACCTCTTCGGAAAGCTGCGGCAGCGCACCGTCATCGCCGTAGGAAAGGCCGAATCCGTAGGCGAAGAGAGGGTTCTCGAGCTCCGCCGGACGTGCATCGAGCGTCGTCCGCGGCCAGGCGAAGGGCAAGCGACCGGCAAAGTCGTGGGCCGGACCGTCCGTGCCGGCGACCAACACGTCGGCGACACCCGCTCCCTCGGAGCCCGGCAACCAGGCGACGACGAAAGCGTCGGACGCGTTGAGATGAGGATTCACCCACAGCGGCCGACCGGTGAGGAAGACCGCGACCGTGGCGACGCCCTCGGCACGCAGCGATCGCAGGAGCTCGAGCCCGCGATCGGGCTGCGGCCCATAGCCCAGGGCCAGTCGATCTCCCTGGAACTCGGCGTACGGCTGCTCGCCGAAGACGACGATCGCGACGTCGGGCGCCGCGCCGTCGTAGGCGCCGTCGGGCGCAAGAATCGCGCTGCCGCCGGCGGCGACGATCGCCTCCTCGAGACCGCGACCGATCGTCGTCCCGCCCGGGAAGTCGTCGTTGCTGTTGCCGGTGCCCTGCCACGACACCGTCCAGCCGCCGGACTGCTGGCCGATGTCATCGGCGCCCTCGCCGGCGATCAGCACGCGGCTGCCGGCGGCCACCGGCAGCACAGGCGAGCCGTCGGCGCCGGCGTTCTTGAGCAGCACCAGCGACTGGCGCACGGCGCGCCGTGCGATCTCTCGGTGTGCCGGCGCGCCGAGCAATGACACCTCGCCGGCGAACGGGCGCTGCGACGGCGCGACGCCGCGACGCTGCGGATCGAAGAGGCCGAACCGATGCTTCACGCGCAGGATGCGGCGCACCGCGTCGTCGAGGCGCTCCATCGGGATCTCACCGGACTCGACCTGCGCCAGAGTCGCCTCGATCAGCGCCTTCCAGTCCTCGGGCACCATGAACATGTCGACTCCGGCGAGGAATGCCGGCGCGCAGCTCTCGTTGGTGCACGTGGCGACCTGGCCATGTCCGTTCCAGTCGCCGACGACGAAGCCGTCGAAGCCCATGCGACCCTTGAGCACCGAGGTGATCAGCTCACGATGACCGTGCAACTTGCGTCCGTGCCAGCTCGAGAACGACGCCATCACGGTCTGCGCGCCGGCCTCGAGCGCCGTCACGTAGCCGGCGCCGTGGACGTCGCGCAGCTCCGCCTCGGACACCACCGTGTCGCCCTGGTCGACGCCGCCCGTGGTGCCGCCGTCGCCGAGGTAGTGCTTGGCGGTGGCGAGCACTCGACCGTCGCCCAGGAAACCCTCGTCGCCGGTCGCGCCGAGCGGCCCCTGCACTCCTTCGACATAGGCCGCGCCCAAACGCGCGACCAGCTCCGGATCCTGGCTGTAGCTCTCGTACGAACGGCCCCACCGCAAATCGCGCGCGACCGCCACGGTGGGCGAGAAGTTCCAGTCGAGACCCGTGGCCGTCACCTCCACCGCCGTCGCGCGGGCGATCTCGCGCACCAGGTCGGCGTCGCGGGTCGCGCCGAGACCGACGTTGTGCGGGAAGATCGTGGCACCGATCACGTTGTTGTGCCCGTGGACGGCGTCGACTCCCCACAGGATCGGAATCGTCGCGGCGCCGTCCGAGCCGTCGGCCGCGGCGTTCCAGTACGCGTCGGCGAGCGCCAGCCAGTCGGCCGGCGCCGCCCGTCGATCGCCGCCCGGATGCGAGCCCCCACCGTTGAGCACCGAGCCGAGGTGATATTCGCGCACGTCCTCCGGCGTGGCGTGCCGAATCTCGGCCTGGGTGATCTGCCCCACCTTCTCCGCCGTCGACATGCCGGCGATCAAGGTGTCGATCGAGGCTTCGATCTCCGGATCGAGCGCCAGCGGCGGCTCGAGAGCAGGCCACGCCTCGGGATGGATCCGCGCGTCCGCCGTCACGGCAGAGGACTGCGTCGCGTTGTCGGCGGCCTCGCCGTCGACGGTCGCGGTGCCACCACAGCCGACCAGGAGGCCGGCCACGAGGGCGGCGAGCGGCAGAAACCGGGCGAGGCGGGTGCCGGGCGCCGCCGTGGCGGCGGCGCTCGGAACGAGGTGGACAAGCATTCGGGCGAACGATCGAGTCATGTGCGGTCCTGCGTCAGAAGAAGATCTTCAGGCCGAGCTGAACCTGCCGCGGGTCGCGGGCACCGGTCGCCTGGCCGAAGGTGTTGGGAATCTCGGCGTCGACGACTGTCGTCGCATCGGCGAGCGGCGCGTCGAGCGTCACGCTCGACGGATCCATCACCGTGTTGACGTTGACGAAATTCTCCTCGTCGAAGATGTTGAAGAACTCGACACGGAACTGCCCCTGAAGATTCTTCCCAATGCGGAAGTTCTTGTAGAACGAGAGGTCGACCTGGAAAAAGTCGGGCCCCTGACACTGGCCGAGGCTCGACGCCTGACTGGTGTCGCCGAGACGCAGACCGTTGAGGGTGAAGGCGTTCGGGTTGATCACCTGCGAACCCGAGCCGCCACACGGCTCGCCTTCGACCCGGATCGGGCGCTGATTGTCGGTAAAGCCCGTGCCGTACGGGCCTTCGATGCCCGGAAGGCTGCCGGTCGTGATGGTGAGCGCAGGGCCCGAAGCGTAGAGCACGATGGCACCGACCGTCCAATCACCGAAGAGGCTGCGCACCAGGCGATTCGAGCCTTCGAACGCGGGCAGCTGCCAGAGCACGCTGGCGTTGAACACGTGCTCGCGGTGTAGTCCAGCGTCGCCCCAGTCAAGGTCTTCGTTGTCTCGGTCGAGGACCTGTCCGAAGAACGTGCCGGCGCCCGAATCGGTCAGCGGATCGTTGGACTTGAAGCTCGACCAGGTGTACGACGCCTGAATCTGCGAGCCTCGCCCGAAGAGGGTGCGGAACTGTGTCTGCAGCGAGTCGTAGGTCGAGGCGCCGTCCTGCTCCCAGTAGAGGATCGAGGTGTCGCCGAACGCGGAGAATGGACGCAGCGAGCCCTGGACGTTCGCGTCCGTCCCAGCACGCACATACTCCAGGCGATCGAGGATGCCGTTGCCGTTGTTGTCGCCATCGGGCACCTGGTTGATGTCGGAGCGGCGAGTCAGGTGGCGGCCCCGGCTCGCCACATAGCCGACCTCGAGCGTCGAGCTCGGCGAGAGCTGTTGCTGCCAGGTGAGGTTCCACTGCAGGTTGTACGGCGTCTCGTAGTCAGGATCGATGCCGACACGAGGCGCGCCGTTGGCGAGCTGGAAGCAGCCCGGGCATGGTTCCTGGGCGTCGTCGAGACGACGAATACCCGTCTGCAGCTGGGTGAATGGCGGATTGCCGGCGAACTCGAGCTGAATGTTCACGCGATCGCGCTGGAAGAACTGGCCGAAGCCGGCACGCAAGACGCTCTTGCCGGAACCGAAGACGTCCCAGGCCGCACCCAGACGCGGCGCGAAGTTGTCTTCGTCGTCCTCGACCAAGGAGGCACTCGGCCCGGTGACGGCACCGGCGAAGCCCGCGGCACCACACGGATCGGTGCCCGGCACCTGCATCAGGCCGTTGCACGGAGAGCTGCCGAACGCGGGATTGAAGGCATCGGGGTTGAACGCCGTGATCTGGTTGTCGACCGCTTCGGGTGCTTTGAGGTTTTCCCAGCGCACACCGTAGTCGAGGGTGAGTCGATCATTCACCGTCCAGGAATCTTGAACGTAGACCGCGATGTCCGCCCACTCGAGCTCGGGTGCCGGCTGCGCGGAGTTCTCCTGGAAGCCGAACGTCATGTCCTGGAGCAGAAAATCGGCGAGCAGGTTGCCGGTGGTGGGACCGAAACCGTTGACGCCGGTCGAGCCCCAGAACTGCGGCGACTCGAAGGCCGACGAGCCGCCGATGAACTCGTCCTTCTGGTTGTCGCGGTAGACGGCGCCGGCCTTCATCCAGTGCTTTCCGAAGACCTGCTGGTAGTCGTTCTGCAGCGAGATCAGATCCGACGCATTCTGCCAGGGCGCGATGTTCTGCAGCACGTCGTAGCCGCCGCCGCCCCAGAACACCGGATGCGCGCGCGAATCACCACCGGTCTTGCCGTCGAAGATCGCCGGAATGGAGTCGTTGATCTGCGCGTTGAGCGCCGGATCCGTGCCGCCGCGTCCGATGTCGATCTCGTTGCCCGAATAGGAGAACTGCAGCGTGTTGAGCGCAGTGTCACTGAGCGTGCTGTTGAGCTGGGCGACGAAGGACTCGCCGATCTGATCCCACGCCGAGTCGACCGCCGGGAACGGGTCATCGCCCCACAGACCGTTGGCCGAGCCGGCGTTGGGTGCGTCGTTGATCCACTCGTCCCTGGTGTAGCGTACCATGACGCGAGTGGTCTCGGTGGGGTTGTAGTCGAGCCGAGCGTTGATCTGATTCCACTCGATCGGCGTTGTCACGGACTGGATCCAGTTGCGGCAGCCGTCAGTCACCGCCACGTTGGGTAGCGGATATAGATTCAGTAAGTTCTGGCCGCCGGGGCTGAGGCGATCGGCAGGAATGATGTTGCCCGGGAAGGGCGACCCGGTCAGCGGGTCGATCGGCGTCGAGTTCGAGCAGCCCGGGATCGCGGCCTGGCTGAAGTCACCGGCGCGCTCCGCCTCGGTCGGTACGAACCCGGTGCGGATAATGCCGCGCTCCTCGTCGTTCCACTCCTGGCTGGCGAAGAAATGCAGCTTGTCTTTGACGATCGGACCACCAAAGGTATAGCCAAAGTCTTGGCGGTCGACGACCTCCTTTTCCTGGCCCGTTCCGCGGAGAAAGAAGCCCTTCTCGTTCAGCGAGTCGTCACGGCCGAAGACGAAGACGCTGCCGTTGTAGTCGTTGGTGCCACCGCGCGTCACCAGGTTGACCTGCGCGCCACCGGCACCGCCGAACTCGGCGCCGTAGGAGTTGCGGTGAATCTTGAACTCCTCGATCGCATCGACCGAGGGATACACCAGGATGGTGCGGTTGGAGCCGATGTCGTTGTTGTTGGCACCGTCGATCATCCAGCGATTGCCCGTGACGCCGGCACCTGAGACCGACATGTCCACACCGTTGAGCAGCCCCTTGTTCTTGTTGTCGAAGCCCTGCGGCGTCGCCACGCCGGGCATCAACTGGGTCAGCTGCACGAAGTTGCGACCGTTCAGCGGCAGCTCGCGCACTTGTTCGCCGGTGACCAGGGTCGCCACCTCTCCGCCGACCAGGTCGACGCTGAGTGAGTCGGCCGCCACCGTCATGCGGTCAGTGACCGCGCCGAGCTCGAGCGCGACATCGACCGTGCGGATGTCGGCGACGCTGACCTGCAGCGCGTCGACGACCACCGCGTTGAAGCCGTCCTTCTCGACGACCACCTGCCAGGAGCCCGGCGGCACGTCGCCGAAGACGTAGATCCCCGAGTCGTTGGTCGTGGTGCTGCGCGTGAATCCGGTGTCGCTGCGGAAGATCGTGACCGCGGCACCTCGCACCACCGCGCCGTCGGGGTCGCTGACGACACCGCGGATCGTGGCGGACGTTCGCTGCGCCCAGGCAGCCGGGATGCACACCGCCAGGGCCACGAGGGCGATCAGCAGAATCTGAATCGGACGAGTACGCATGTCGGGTCTCCGTCGCTCAGTCATTCGGGGGAGTGCGGTCGCAAAGGCCGGATGAGCCCGCGAAGCCTCGGCGTCGCATGAATCGAGACGGATGGTTTCAGTCTGCGGTCGCAGACTGACCGTCGTTCGAGACGCCACGACGTGAGCTTTGGCGTGCCGCGAGTTAATCGTTTAAGCTGGCTACACAGCAGGGTACATTGAGCGAATTCTGATTGTCAAGACCCGATGAAGGGTTCGTTTCACAGAGTCCGAGACCAGAACGATTGCTGCAGTGCGGCTTGAAGCGCCGCGTCGCGGCGCGGAACTTCGCTGCAGCCTGCCGAAGAACCCTCGCCGCCGCGGCCCGTAGTCCCTGGTTGTCGACCGATCGACACACAGGCGTCCTGCCCGGCAGAGCACGTGCGATACAGTCCTTTCGCTCGGTGAATCCTTGCCGACTCGCGATCCACTGACTCGTATTTTCTTTCCTGAATCCCTTGGAGCGCTGTGAGCGAACAAACCAAAGCTGGCAAGAACAGGCGCGTGACGCTGAAGGATGTCGCCCAACGGGCAGGTGTTTCGACCGCCACCGTCTCGCTGGTGATCAACCAGGCTCCAAAAGCCGGCGCGATTCCCGCCGACACACAAAAGCGCGTGCTCGACGCCGCGCGTGAGCTCAGCTATCGGCCGAACCACCTGGCGCGCTCCTTGCGCAGCCAGCGAAGCCATACGATCGGGGTCCTGCTGCCCGAGGTGAGCGAGGGCTACAACGCCGGCATTCTCACCGGCCTCGAGCGGCGACTGCTCCAAGCCAACTACGTCTACCTGGTCGCCGGCCACCGCTCGCGCCCGGAGCTGCTCGAGAAGTACGTCTCGCTGTTCCGCGACCGGCTGGTCGAGGGCCTCGTGCTGATCAACACGCCGCTCACCGAGAGCTTCGACCTGCCAACGATCGCGGTCGCAGGGCACGACGATCTCCCCGGCGTCCACAGTGTCGTGCTCGACCATCGCCATGCCGCGGACGCGGCGCTCGGCCACCTCGCCGGGCTCGGTCATCGGTCCATCGCGGTGTTCAAGGGTCATCCGGGCAGCGCCGACACTGAGGAGCGCATGCAGTCGATCCTCGACGCCGTCGCGGAGTTCGATCTCGAGCTGCCTCCCGAGCTGATCCTGCAGCTCTCGGGGGAAGGCGGTGAGAAGTTCACGCCCGAAGAAGGCTACGAAGAGGGCTACGCCTTCGGCCGCCGGCTGCTCGAGCGCGGCGAGTTCTCCGCCCTCTTCGCGTTCAACGACGTCTCGGCCATCGGCGCGATGCGAGCCTTCCTCGACGCCGGCCTCGACGTGCCGGGCGACGTGTCGGTGATCGGCTTCGACGACATTCAGAGCGCGGCGTTTTTCAACCCGAGCCTGACCACCGTG
This sequence comes from Acidobacteriota bacterium, assembly GCA_039194425.1. Classification (GTDB taxonomy): domain Bacteria; phylum Acidobacteriota; class Thermoanaerobaculia; order Multivoradales; family J023; genus JAUIJL01. The sequence goes on from JBCCVZ010000008.1 coordinate 185,322, forward strand.
CGCCAGCCGCTCGAAGAGATGGGCCGCCTCGCCGGCGACGTCCTCCTGCGCCGCCTGCGCGGCGAAGAGGCGCCGGCAGTGCTAACCGTCGAGCCGGAGCTCGTCGTCCGCCGCTCCACCGGACCGCCGCCGCCGCACCTGCATCGCGATTCGCCGGTCGAGGTCACCGCCGACGCCGACTGACCATGGCGCGACCTCGAGGCTCTCGCGCCCAGCGCCCGACTGCACGATCGGCCCATTCGCTGCATCGACGCTGTCGATCGGCCGCGATCTCCGATGCTCGATACTATTCTCGGCAATCGGCACACAGACGGGAGGAGCTCGCAGATGACCGAGGTCGGACGAGAGACCGTACAAGGATTCGAGATTCGGTGGTGCGTCTGGGCGCCCGCCATCGCACTGCTCTTGACGACCGGATGCGCCCCACCCGCGCCTGCACCGGAGTCGTTGGAGATCGTCTTCGAGGCACGAATGGGCGCAGAGCCCGCGCAATGTGACGTCGTGTTCGACGGCGTGGGAGCCACCGAGACTCCGGTCGAGCTGGCGGACGCCCGGTTCTACGTGTCGAATTTCTCACTCTTGCACACCGACGGCACCTGGACGGCCGTAGAGCTCGACCAGGACACGCCCTGGCAGCACGAGACCGTGGCGCTCCTCGATTTCGAAGACGCCAGCGGCCGCTGCTCCGACACCGGCACCCGGCAGATGAATCAGGTCGTCCGCGGCATCGCGCCGGCCGGCTCCTATTCCGGATTGCGATTCGAGATTGGAGTTCCGCACGCACTCAACCACCTCGATGCATCGACGTCTCCGTCACCACTGAATCTCAACGCGTTGTACTGGAACTGGCGCTTCGGGTACATCTTCTCGAAGGTCGAGTTCTGGAACCCCGACGTCCAGTCGGTGCAGGAGCCCGCGAGCCAGGGAACGGACTCCACCAAGAGCCCCCTCCAGGCGGCGAGCAGCGCCGAGACCACGGCGGCGACACCTTCGCCGCGGCCGACCACGACCTATCTCATGCACATTGGGAGCACGGGCTGCGAGTCGGCCTCGATCACGTCCGCACCCACCGAGCCCTGTGCCCGCCCCAATCGAGTGCCGATCGAGATCGACGGCTTCGACCCGGCGAGCGACACGGTCGTGCTCGATCTCGCGACGCTCGCCGATTCGATCGACGTGACGAGCTCCGTGCCTCGCCCGCCGGGATGCATGGCGAGCCCGGTCGATCCGGATTGCATCCAAGTCTTCGCCAACCTCGGACTCGACTTGGCCACCGGCCGCTGCACCACGGACTGCTCGGACCAGAAGCTCGCGTCCAGATCCCGCGGCGAATGATGTCCAGCGTGCCACGACACGAGCAAGATATTGGCGCGCGCTTGGCGCTCGCCGCTCTCGCGATGGCCGTCGCGGGAGTCGTTCACCTCGAAATCGCTCCCGCTCACTTTGCTCACGCACCGGCCCATGGGCTCTTCTTCGGCCTCCTGGGAGTCCTTCAGGTCGCGTGGGTCGTCGCCGTGCTCGCCGTCGCGGCGACCGTCCGAGGCTCGCTGATCCGTCGGGTGCCCCGAACACTCGGCGCCTTGCGCGCCTCCGGGCTCTGTCTCGGCGGCGGTGCCGTCGTGCTCTGGGTGTTGACGCAATGGGTGCGCACGCCGTTCGCCGTCAGCCCAGAGCCGATCGACGGACCGACCGTGATCTCGAAGGTCGCCGAGCTCGTCTCGGCCATCGCCCTCGTGGCCGCCTCCTCGGGCTCCGTCGGTGCACCACGACGTCGGCCCCGGATGCCGGCCGTCATTGCCCCTGCCGCGATCGTTCTGGCTTCCGGAGCGATCTTTTGGATCGGCGGCCTCACCGCGGAAGCGCGCTTTCCGTCTCTTCGCCCCGATCCAGCAGAGGCCGGCCACGATCATGGCGAGCATGCCCACTTCGGGACCGAGGAAGAGCTCCCGAGCTTCCCCGACGCGTCCCGATCGGCGCTGCGTCTGGTGACCGCGCTCTTCGAACCGCAGTCCTACGACTGGGGCCTGCCTGCCGGTTTCCCCGTACCGCGAGTCCCCGAAGGCAACCCGATGACCGCCGCGAAGGTCGAGCTCGGTCGCCACCTCTTCTACGACCAGCGACTCTCCGGCAACGGCGAGCAGTCGTGCGCGTCATGCCATCGCCAGGAGCTCGCGTTCAGCGACGGCGAAGCGCTCGCCCGCGGCTCGACTGGCGAGATCCACCCACGGAACTCCATGGCGCTGGTCAATGTCGCGTTCAACGCGTCACTCACCTGGGCTCACCCACAGCTCGAGTTGCTCGAGGACCAGATTCCGACGCCGATGTTCGGCCTGCATCCGATCGAGCTCGGCATCACCGGCCATGAAGACGAAGTGCTGGACCGCATCCGCCGTGCAGGCGTCTATGAGCGGCTCTTCCGGGACGCCTTCCCAGGAGTTGTCGATCCAGTGAACTGGGACACCATCGTCCAGGCGCTGGCGTCCTTCACTCGCGCACTGGTGTCCGCCGACTCGGCCTACGATCGCTTCGTCTACTCCGGTCAGGCCGATGCGCTGTCACCCTCCGCGCTGCGCGGCATGGAGCTCTTCTTGTCGGAAGAGTTCGAGTGCCATCACTGCCACGGCGGCTTCAACTTCAGTGTCGCTTCGGTGCACCAAACGACGGCCTTCGACGAGAAAGTGTTCCACAACACGGGGCTCTACGACCTTGGCGACGGAGCCTATCCGTACGGCAATCAAGGCGCCTTCGAAGTCACCCACGAGCCCGACGATCGCGGCAAGTTCAGGCCACCGACTCTGCGCAACGTCGCCGTCACGGCGCCCTACATGCACGATGGCTCGATCGCCACCCTCGAGGAAGTGATCGAGACCTACGCCTCCGGCGGGCGGTTGATCGAATCCGGCCCGCACGCCGGCGACGGACGCAGGAACCCTCTGAAGAGCGGCTTCGTCCCCGGCTTTCCGATGACCGACGACGAGAAAGCCGATCTGATCGCGTTTCTTCACGCGCTCACCGACGAGACGTTTCTGACCGATCCGCGATTCAGCGATCCGTTCGCCGCGACGATCGCCGCGCTCGACTGACGAACGATCGAGACCTCCGATGCACCCGGTCTTCCAGGCGCTCGACGCGCTGCCGAATCTGCACCCGGCCGTGGTGCACTTCCCCATCGTGTTGCTGCCGGTGGCCCTCGCCTTCGAGGCCGCGGCTCTGGTGACCAAACAGCGCTGGCCGGAACGCGCCGCAACCACCCTTTTCGCCCTCTGCATCATCTCGACGGCGGTCGCCTACTGGGCCGGCCGACAGGCGGCCGACTCCCTGAGCGATGTCCCGCCGCGCGCCCAGATCCACATCGCCAGGCACAGCGATTGGGGCCTCTACACGCTTCTCGCCGTCGGTGCCCTGGTCTTGGTCCGCCTCACGGTCGCAGCCCGCGACCGCGGTGACGGCCCCCCCAGGCTGCTCAACGCCCGCTGGGCACTGGTCGTCGCCGGAGTGGCGGCGACCGCCCTGCTCACCGGCACAGCGATCCTGGGCGGAGCCCTGGTCTACGAGCACGGGATCGGCGTGCAGACTCCGGTCGCCGACCTCGCCGTCCCCTCGACGCCCGAGTCTCCTGGCGACACGACGACAGAGCCCGAAGACGACCCGCCCGTGGTCGCCGACTGGGGCCCCCCCGAATCACGCCTCGTCGCGGCGGACGACGGGACATTGCTCTGGTCTCCCGTCGCCGCCGACACCGCCGCGCTTGGCTCGATTCTGCGCGCCGCACCCGGCTCGTCGCTCGACGCGGTGACCCCGCTCGACGACACGGGTACCGTCGATGAGCAGAACACCGAAGGACTGCCACTCGACATCGAGGGCCGGGCCATGCTCTTGCTCCCGGGAACCTTCGGCGACGTCCAGATCGACCTCGAGGTGGATGCGGCGTCGTTCGACGGTACGATCGGGCTCGTCCACCATGCGACAGCGCTCGACAGCGCAGGGTTCTTCACGATCTCGGCCACGGGTTCAGCACGTCTCGAGGCCAGAGACGGCGACTCACGGAAAGTGCTCGACGAGCAGGCGGCGACCAAACCAGATCGGCCATTCGAGCTCTCTGTGTCGTCGGCAGGGCGACACCTCAAAGGCTTTGTCGACGGGACCATGGTGGCGCACGGGCATATCGCGCCGGGCGCGCCGGGCGGTTGCGGCCTCTGGCTCGACGGAGCCGGCACGGTGCGCATCGTCAGCCTGCGCGTGACGCCCCTTTCGTAGTCGACAGACTTCGCGTTGTCTCTTCGCCGCGCCGTTTCGCTGCAGCGTTCCGGTCGTCCGCTGCAACCGTGGCTCTCTGGTTCGTGGTCGCCTTTAGCCTAGTCCTCACCGCCCCCAAACGACCTGTGAGGACACCGATGTCTAGCCGAAATCCCCTGCTCTTTCCAGTTCTCGCCACAGCCCTGGTCTTCATCAGCTCACCTCTCGTCGCCTTCGGCGCCGAGAACGACAGGTCCCGCGACGTCTCCATCGATTTCGACGCGGCTCTCGCCGGCCTGATGTTCGACCCCGCAACGACCGATGGGAATGGCGGCGCCGGTGGCTGGGCCAACGGTCTCCTCGACTCCGCCGAGATGGCACTGGTCGCCACGGTGCTCGCCGGCGGTGCAGGCGACGCTCGAGCGACCGACATCCAGAGCCGCGCTGTCGTCGCATGGACCCAAGCCCTCGAGTCGGCGACGCGCGACGTCGAAGCGCTGTCCGAGGAGTTCCCGACGGCGGCGACCGTGGTGGCAGGGTACGCCATGGTCGGTACCGAGAGCTCGTTTGAATTCATCGCGGCGATGACCCGATCGTTCGGCGCCCCACTGGACGGCGAGTACTCGAAGGCCCGCGCGCTGGGCAACCTGTTCGGTCCCGACGGCGACGCCGACGGCGACGGCTTCAGCAATCGGCTGGAGTACTCCACGAGCATCTCTCGCGGGGTCGCGGCGTATGTCGAGGCCGCGCTCGACCCATCCCTGGTACCGGACGCGGAGGCGGCCGCAGCCGCCGTGGACACGACACCCGAGCGGCGCCAACGCGTCGGGATCGTGCTCTTTCCCGGCTTCGAGGTCCTCGACGTCTATGGGCCGATCGAGATGTGGGGCTACGTCCCCGAGTTCGAGCTCGTGACGATCGCCGAGACCGCCGGCCCGGTGGTCTCGGCGCAAGGCGTGGAGACGATCGCAAGCCATTCCTTCGCTTCGGCGCCGGAGCTTGATCTGCTGATGGTGCCGGGCGGCGCCGGAACCCTCGTGGCAAAGAAGAGCGACGCCATGCTCGACTTTCTGCGCAAGCGCCACGAAGAAGCCGAGATCACCACCTCGGTCTGTACCGGCTCCTTCTTACTCGCCGCAGCGGGCATTCTCGACGGGCGCCGCGCAACATCCAACAAGTTCCATTTTCATCACGCGCGAACGACCGGGAACGACGTCGAGTGGATCGAGGAAGCCCGCTGGGTCGACGACGGCGATCTCGTGACCTCGTCCGGAGTCAGCGCAGGGATGGACATGGCCTTACATATCGTGGCCCGGCTGTACGGCGAGGCCAGGGCCGAGCAACTCGCGACTGGGACCGAGTACATATGGAATCGTGATCCGGGCAACGACCCGTTCGCCGCGTCGGCGCGCAGCCTCCACGCCGGCGACTGAGTCGACCGCACCATGCCGTCGCTGTCCTCCCGTGTCGTCCGGGCCGTCCTGCTGACGGTGCTGACGATCTCGAGCCTTCCTGCCTACGCCCAAGAGCCCACCACCACCGCCGACGCCGAGGCGACCGAGCCGTCGACCTCGGACTGGATCGTCGAAGACTCGATCGATGTCGAAGGCGAAGCACCGAGAGATTCGCTGATCCAGCCCGAGACTTCGGCCGCGACGCGGACTCGCACCCCGGTCGAGGAGATTCCCCAGTCGATCCAGATCGTGCCCCGCCGGCTGCTCGAAGAGCAAGAGGTGCGCACTCTCGACCAGGCCCTGGTCAACGTGTCGGGCGTCGTCCCGTCGAAGCCCGAAGAGCTCGTCCTGCAACAACCGCTGGTCCGCGGCTTCGCCGCCGAGATCTTCATCGACGGCCTGCCGGCGTTCAGTCTGACGCCGGTGGTCGATCCCCTGTCGATGATCAACGTCGAGCGCGTCGAGGTGCTCAAGGGCCCGTCCAGCACCTTGTTCGGCGGTGGCATCGGCGCTCCGCTCGGCGGCATGATCAACATCGTCTCCAAGGCACCTTTGCCCACGGAACGCTCCGAAGCCGGGCTGCGTCTCGGCGAGTTCGAAACCCTTGGAGCGTTCTTCGATCTCAACCGACCCGTCGGTGAGGCGGTCGCGCTGCGAGTCACCGGCGAGGTCACAGACGCTGGTAGCCACCTCCGCACAGTGGACGGCGAGTCCTACTCGCTGTTTCCGACGCTGTCCGCGCGATTCGGCGAGCGCACAGTGCTCACTCTACGCGGTCAGCTCAGTCGCAACGAAACTCTCGAATACACCGGATTGCCGGCGTCGATCACTCTCGGAGGCGACTTCGGCGTCGACCCGGATCGCTTCTCCGGCGCCACCAACGCGCCGAATACAGTGATCGAGAACCGGCTGATCACTGCTCGGCTGGAGCACCGGATCTCCCCACGACTCGACGCGACCTTGGAGGCTCGACACTACGCGAGCTCTTTCGAGGAATACTCCTCCTTCCCGTTCCTCGCCCTTTTCCCGCCGGACCCGGAGCGACCGACCGAGTTCACCCTGATCCGCGGTCAGCTTCCGACGGATGTCGACCAGTGGACGCTCAGCCCACGCGTCGAATGGAGCACCGAGGCCGGGTCCGTGCGCCATCGGGTTCTGGCTGGCATCGAGATCGACCGCACCCGCTACGAGGCGGCGACAGGCTTCGACTTCACGCCGCTGGGAGTCCTCGACTACTCCGACCCCGAGGCCGACCTCGACTTCGGCGAGATCCCTCAGCTCACCAGTTTCTTCGACGACACCTACGACACCGCGGCCGTCTTCGTGCAGGACCAAGTCGAGCTTGGCGACCGCGTCCGGGTTCTCGCCGGCCTTCGCTTCACGCGCCTCGGCATCGAACAACGAACTCCGGGCGGAGGTCCTGGATTCGATTCGACCTACGACGAGCTGACGCCGCGACTCGGTCTCTCTGTCGACCTCGGCGCACACGTCGACGCGTTCGCCGGCTATTCGGAGGGCTTCCGAGGCGTGCTCTTCTTCAACGGTGCCGAACCGCCCGTGCCCGAGACCTCCGAGCATGCCGAAGTCGGCCTCAAGATCGCCGCCCCCGACCACGGGCTTCAGGGGTCGGTGGCGCTCTACGAGCTCGTGCGGTCGAATGTGCCGACACCCGATCCGACGAGTCCGTTCGTCCAGGTGCAAACCGGCGAGCAGCGCGCGCGTGGCCTCGAGCTCGACCTGGTGTGGGAACCCGACGAGCGCTTGTCACTGCTCGTCGCCTACGCCTTCGCCGACGCCGAGATCACCCGGGACACGACTTTTCCCGTCGGCGATCGCCTTGCCCGTGTTCCCGAGCACAGTGGCCGCGTCGCGTTGCGCTACCGTGGACTCGGGCGCTGGCGCCATGTCGGTGTCGGCCTCGGCCTGAGTGCCGGAACCGAGCGCGAGATCACGCTGCCGAACCAACTGGAGACCGAGAGCTACCTCCTCTTCGACCTGCAGGCCTCGATTCAGCTCGGTCCAGCGCGCCTGGGCCTGTCGGTCGTCAATCTCGCAGACGAAGACTTCTTCGAGCCGTACCAATACCTCAGCCAGGCGGTGGTGATCCCTACGAGACCGCGCAGCGTCACCGGAACCCTCCGTTGGCGTTTCTGAGGCCGAGTGCCCGATCCGATGCGACACGACCCGTGCGATCATGACGGCTATGCGACCCGACACTCGGCTGGATCGCAGCCCACTGCAGCCGCCCGAGCACGGCACGCCCCTGCTGACCCGGCGAAGCTTCTGGCTCGCAACTGCCGCCATCTGGTCGTTCTTCGGGCTCATGGTCGCCAACCAGCTCTACTTCAGCATGCGCGGCCACGGTCACGATTGGTGGCGGATTCTGGTCTGGCAGATGGCCGGCGCCGCGACTTGGATGCTGCTCGGGCCGGTCGTTCTGGCTCTCGAGAGTCGCTTCCCCCTGGAGGCCACGCGTCGCCTTCATCTCCTCGGTGTCCATTTCTCCGCCGCCGTCGCGGGAAGTCTCGTTCGGATGATTCCGATGACCGCGGTCTCGCTTGCCCTCGATCCCTACCGGCCGGTACCGACAGAGTCGAGCTTCGCTGCCGAGTATGCGGTGCAGGCCCTTCAGTGGCTGCACTTGGATTTGTTTCTCTACGGCGCGATTCTGGTCGCCGCGTACGCCTATCGATCGCGCGCCCAGTTGCATCGAGATCAGCTGCGCGCGGCGCATCTCGAGAAAGAGCTGGCGAGTGCCGAGCTCCGAGCGCTGCGGCTGGAGCTTCAGCCTCACTTCCTGTTCAACACCATGAATTCCGTCGTTTCGCTGGTCCGCGTGGGTGACGGCGCACGAGCGGAACGAATGCTCCTGGGACTCTGCGAGCTGCTGCGCTCGACGCTCGACGGCCATCGTCGACAGTTGGTGCCGCTGGCCGACGAGATGAAGCTCACGGAGCGTTATCTCGATATCCAGCGGGTCCGCTTCGGCGACCGGCTCGCGTTCGAGTGGACGATCGAGCCGGGTACGGAGCAGACTCTCGTGCCGTCGTTGCTGCTTCAGCCTCTGATCGAGAACTCGGTGCGCCACGCAGTCGAGATGGGATCGGGACGCGGCCGCATCACGGTCGAGGTCGCACGCGCGGACCGCAACCTGCTGATCGACGTCGAGGACGACGGATCGGATGTCGTGACGCTCGCTGACCCGACACGCGCCGCGATCCCCGAGGATCCACCGACCTCTCGAGGCCTGGGCCTCGACAACGTCCGTCGCCGCCTCGGCGCACTCTACGGCGACCGCTGGGCGCTCGACATCGAGCCGAAGCCCGAACGCGGTACGAGGGTCCGTCTGCGGTTTCCACGGCGCGCGGCTCCCGAGTCCTCCGACGACGGGGGCTCGGCATGAACGGGACGCCCTCGAACGAGACGCCGTCTGGCGAGACGCCGTCCGACGAGACGCCGTCTGACGAGAAGCTGTCTGACGAGAAGATGTCTGACGAGAAGCTGTCTGACGAGAAGCTGTCTGACGAGAAGATGTCTGACGAGAAGATGTCTGACGAGAAGCTGTCTGACGAGAAGATGTTGCGACTCGTGATCGTCGACGACGAGGCCCTGGCTCGCCAAGCGTTGCGCAACCTGCTGCAACGGGATGCAACCGTCCGCGTCGTCGGCGAAGCGGCCGATGGCTTCTCGGCGCTCGAACTCATCGCGAGAGAACAGCCCGATCTTCTTCTCGTCGACATTCAGATGCCGGCAATGGACGGCTTCGAGCTGGTGCGTCGACTCGGTCCGGAGCCGCCGCTCGTGATCTTCGTCACCGCCTATGACCAGTACGCGGTCCGAGCCTTCCGCTCCTGGGCGCTCGACTATCTGCTCAAGCCCTGCTCGGAGCAAGATCTGCAGAACGCCCTACACCGTGCACGCGGTCGCCTTCGATCCAACGAGATGGCGACTCTCGGCCGGCGCATGCTCGAAGCCATCGCCGACGGGCTGCCGAGCGCCGCCGAACCGCCGTCGACACCTGACAACCCCACCTACCTCCAGCGCTTCACCGCACGGAAACGAAGCCGCACAGTCCTCGTCGCGGTCGACGAGATCGAGTGGATCGAGGCCGACGACTACTGCGTCCGCGTCCACGTCCCCGGCGCGGCGCACGTCCTCCGGCGGTCGCTCAAATGGTTCGGGGAGCGACTCGATCCGGCGCTCTTCGTGCGCGTCCACCGATCCGCTCTGATCAACCTGGCGCACCTTCGCGAGATCGAGCACCGAGGCCCCGACGACCACGTCGCCATCCTCGTCTCCGGGACCGAAGTACCGCTCAGCCGAGTGGGCCGCGAGCTCCTGCGCGAGGCTCTGCCGACGCTCTAATCCCCCTCGGCCGACGACGCGACGATCGCTCGATCACTCGTCCGCGCACACCGCCGCCAAATCCTCGCCGACCCACACCGTCGCGCCGCCGAAGCCGTCGCCCGGAGCACGACGATAGCGGGCATCTAGCAGGTGGACGCGGTAGCCGTCCGGTGCCTCGTCGACGACCGCGAACGGCAGCCGCATCCAGCCGACGAAGCCCGCGACACAGCGCCCGGCCTGCGCGGCGTCGACGATCGCCAAAGGATCGGGCGACGAGGCGTCGGGCGACGAGGCGTCGGGCGAGCCGGAAGGGTTCGTCGTCCACGAGGTCGCCACCGCCGGCACGAGGTACGGTTCGAGCTGGAGACGCGGAGTGCGCAGCGGTCGGATCGTGCCGACGCGGTAGCCGCCATCGACCGGCGCGACGACCAGCCGCAGCGACGGATCGAGCCGTTCGGGGCCAACCCTCGGCGGCGCGGTCGTCGCGACCCCGGCCGCCGCCAGGTCGTCCGCCGCGGCGGTCTCGGCCCACTCACTGCCGAGCACCATCAGACCCATGTAGACGAGCGCGACGGCGAGGGCGCCGCGCGCGATCGGATCGCGCCGCATCGGCGACGTCGCACGGCCGAACCGCACCACCACCAGCGTCGCGACGCCGGCAAACCAGACCCACGGCGCCCACGGATGCCCTTCGGCGCCGACCAGCACGGCAGCCGTCATCAGCAGGCCGAGAGCCGACCAGGCGGCGAGCGCGCGCCGCCCGCTCGAGCGCCCCAGGAACAGCGCACCACCGAGCAACAACCACAGCCACGGATCGACGATGAACAGGGCGTCGCCATAGAACCAGCGCCCGTCGAAGGGCATGAGCAGACGCACCCCGTAGGTGTTCAGCCAGTCGAGGAGTGGATGGCTGACGACGCCGAGAGCCGCGAGCGGCAGCAGGCGGGCCGCGTCGACCGGCGGGCCCCGGTGACCGCGGCGACGGCGCCAGCGGTCGAAGCCGACCATCACCGCGGTGAGCGCCAGCGGCAAGACGACGAGCGCCAGCACACCGTGGCTCCAGCCGCGACGCCAGGCGAGCGAGGCGTCCATGTCGACGAAGTGTGCCACCACGTCGATGTCCGGCAGATTGGCGCCGATCACCAGAGTCGCCGTCGCCAGAGCGCTCTGCCGACGGAGCCCGGTGTCGGCGAGAACGGCGCCGAAGAGTGTGTGCGTCAACGGATCCACGGCGCGCAGCATATCGCCGAGCCGGCCTCTTGCCGCCACCAGATCGAAACTCGTCGCATACGCCGGTCGGTTTGCTAGCATCTCGTCGGTGAAACGATTGAGCCCACTCCGCGTCGTCCTGGTGACGTCGACACTCTGCGTGCTTCTCATCCTCGAGGGGCCGGCGCGCGCCGAGCCGGCCGCCGAGGCCTCGGCCCTCGGCGCGAGCATCCAGGCCGCCGAGCAGGCGCTGCGCGTCGGCGAGCCACAGCTGGCCGAGAGTCGCTACCGCGATGCGCTGCAGCAGGCGTGGCTGCTGCTCGGTGCCTGCGACGCGCTCGACGACGATCTCGAGGGCGCCGACGACGCCTTCCGCCGCGCCGCGGCGGCGGCGTTGCCACAGCGCGCGGCGACGATCGCGCGCGCCGCCGTCGAGCTGCAGCGCGGCGAGGCGGCGTCGGCCTCGGCGGTCCAGCGCCTGCGGCAGCTGCTGACGCGTCGTCCCGACGACCTGCCGCTGCGACGACTGCTCGCGCGGGCGCTGTCGGCGGTCGGCGACGACGCCGGCGCGGTGCAGGAGCTGGCCGAAGCTCACGCCGCGGCACCCGACGACGCCGAGCTCGCCTTCGCTCTCGCCACGGGCCAGCTGCGCCTCGGCGCCGTCGACGAGGCCGAGCGACTCTTGGACCAGGTGCTCGCGGCGCGTCCCGGGCCCGAGGCGTGGGTCCTGGTCGGCCGCACCTGGCGCGACTTCGAGCACTACGGACCGGCCCGCGCCGCCCTCGAGCAGGCTCTGGCGCTCGACCCGACGACGCCCAAAGCACACTTCTACCTCGGCACGATCGATCTGCTCGACCAGGGCCGCGGCCTGCTCGATGCGGCGATCGAGCGTTTCGAGGCCGAGCTCGAGCTCTCGCCCGACGACCCGCTGGCGCACCTCTTCCTCGGCCTCGCGCTGGTCGAGACTCGGCGCTTCGCCGCGGCGCTGCCCCATTTCGAGCAGGCGATGCATGCGCCCGGCAGCCGCGTCGACGCCTTACACTCCCGCGGCCGTGCCCTGCTCGGCCTGCGCCGTCACACCGAGGCCGAAGACGCTCTGCGCCAGGCGCTCGACGCTGCCGACCCCACCTCCACGTCACCGAGCCAGCTCGCCAGCCTGCACTACCAGCTGGCCCTGGCACTCCGGGCCCTCGGCCGCGACGACGACGCGCGCCCCCACTTCGATGCCGCACGCGAGCAGACGGCGGCGCTCGGCGAAGAGTCGCGCGAGCGCATGCGACGCTACCTGGGCGACGAAACGACGAGCGCGCGAGCGCGTGCACCGCTCCCGATCCCGACAGCCGGACTCGACCGCCTGCCGGCCGCCGCACGCGACGAGGCCTGCCGCAACGTCGCCGTCACGGCGACCCGGGCGCACCTCAACCTCGGCGTCTTGCAGGCCCGCGTCGGCCGCCACGCACGCGCCGCGCACCAGTTCACCGACGCACTCGCCGCGACGCGGCACCGACCCACCATGGCCGACGCGGCAGAGCTCGCGACGCTCGCCGACCAGGCACGCTACGCGCTCGGTGTCGCCTGGTTCAGCGCCGGTCGCCACGACGCGGCCCGCGCGCCCCTCGAGGCCGCCTGGGAGCGCGCCGGTACGGCGCCCTCCAGCGAGCTGCGCCGGCTGCTCGCCATGACGCGCCTCGAGACCGGCGACCCGGCCGGCGCCGCCACACTGCTCGACGACGACCCGGCCGTCCGCGAGCCCGGCGCCGCGAACCCGGTGCCGCCATCGCTCCTCTTCGCTTACGGCAAGGCCCTGGTGCGCGCCGACCGCGTCGACGAGGCGCTCGCCGTCTTCGATCGCCTCGCCGCGCTCGTGCAGGACGAGAAAGGTGAGAATCCCGAGCTGCTGGTGCTCTTCGCCGAGGCCTCGGCGCGCGACGGCGACTGGCCGCGGGCCGAGGAAACCCTGCAGCGCGCGCTGGCGCTCGACCCGGACGTCGCCGGAGCGCACCGGAGCTTGGGCGAAATCCATCTCCGCCGCGGCGCGCTCGAGCTGGCGGTGAGCGCGCTCGACCAGGCCGTCGCGCGGCATCCGGACGACTTGCGCGCGCGCCTGCTCTACGCCACTGTGCTCGATTTGCGCGACGAGCACGACGCGGCCGAGGCGCAGATTCGCCACGTCGTCGCGGCCCGGCCCGACGACGCCGACGCGCGCTACCTGCTCGGCAAGATTCTGCTCGGGCGCGGCGACGCGGCGCCCGCCGCCGCCCAGCTCGAGGCCGCGGCGGCGGCCGAGCCCGACGACTTCACCATCCACTACCAGCTCGGTCTCGCCTATCAGCGCCTCGGTCGCCGCGATGCGGCGCGCGCCTGTTTCGACACGTATCGGCGACTCAAGGGGCGCGACCCGGTGGAGGCCGAGCGATGAGACCGCCGAGACCAGGGATCCGCAGAGGATCGAAAGCGTGGGTCGTCGGCCTGTGCGTCGCCGCGCTGTCGAGTCACTGGCTTCTGCACGAGGTGACACCAGCGGAAGCTCAGACCACGAATCCGGCCGCGCCCGAAGAGCCGACACTCGAGCAGCGATTGCAGCAGCTGCTCGCGGGAGGCCGCTACGCTGAAGCCGAGGAGCTCCTGCGCCGGCTCGGCGACGGCGGCTCAGTGCGCGCGCTGCTCGCTCTCGCGCGCCTCGAGGCCGGGCGGGGACGCGCCGAAGATGCCGCCGGCACTCTGCGCAAAGCCCTCGACCTGGCGCCCAATGCCGAAGACGTACTCTCGGGATTCGCTCGGGTGCACCTCGGCGCCGGCCGCCCGGGCCCCGCGCTCCAGGCGCTCGAGGGCCTGGCGCGCATGCATCCCGAGGTCGCCGAGCACGCCTACCTGCTCGGCGTCGCGCGCCTTCAGCTCGGCGACCTCGACGGCGCCGCAGAGTCTCTCGCGCGGACGATCGAGCTCGATCCCACCGAGGCGCGACACCACCTCGCACGCGGCCTGGCGCTCAACCAGCTCAAGCGCTTCGCCGAAGCCGAGACGTCTCTCCGGCGAGCGCTCGCGCTCGCGCCCGAGAGCACACGGGCCCTCGCCGCGCTGGCCGAGGCCGAAGAGGGACTCGGCCGCCGCGACGCCGCGGAGCAGCACGCCCGGAGCGCCCTGGCCGCGCTCGCCGCCAGCCGCGAGGCCTCGTCCACTGCCCCAGGGGACTCCGCCTTGAGCCCCAGCCCGGCGGTCACGGCAGCATCCGCTGCCGCCACCGCGCACTTCGTGCTCGGCCGGCTGCACATGCAGGCCGGCGAGCATGCGGCGGCGCGCGACGCGTTCCTGCGTGCACTCGCCACCGCCGACGACGCCGCCAAGGTGCACTACCAGCTCAGCCTCGCCTACGCGCGCCTCGGCGACCATGAGCTCTCGCGTCTCCACCGCGACGACTACACCCGTCTGTTGCGCGAAGCCGACAGGCGCCTCGCCGCCCTGCAGAGCGCACCACCGCTGACTGCCCGTGACTCGACCGCCCCACACCTCGAGGAAGGTCCTGAATGATCTCCGCCACTGGCTCTCCGACGGTGCTTTGCATCCTGCTCGCGACGCTGCTCACCGCCCAGGCCAACGCTCAGCCGCCCGCTCCTCGGGCCGACGCCACCGCGAGCTCCGCGGCGCGACACGACCTCGCACAGATCGCGTTCGACGACGTGACCCGTGCCGCCGGCATCACCTTCGAGCAGCAGTCGGCGCCCGAGAAGAAGTACATTCTCGAGTCGATGAGCGGCGGCGTCGCCCTAGTTGACGTCGACAACGACGGACGGCTCGATCTCTACCTCGTCAACTCGCTCACCGTCGCCACCGCCACCGAGCCGCGCAGCGCGCCCTCGGCGCTTTACCGCAACCTCGGAGGCGGGCGATTCGAGGACATCTCGGAGTCGGCCGGCGTCGCCTACCCGGGCTGGGGAGTCGGCGCGTGCGCCGCCGACTACGACGGCGACGGCCGCCGCGACCTGTACATCACGGGCGTCGGCCGCAACGTGCTTTACCGCAACGTCAGCGATCCGCGCGCGGACGGACACGGCATCCGCTTCGAGGACGTCAGCGAGACGATGGGCGTCACGGCGGGCGGCTGGTCGGCAGGCTGCGCCTTCGCCGACATCGACCGCGACGGCGATCTCGATCTCTTCGTCAGCCGCTATGTCGAGATCGACCTCGAGAATCTGCCGACCTTCGGCCAGGGCAAGACCTGCCAGTACCGCGGCATCGCCGTGCAGTGCGGACCGCGCGGCCTGCCCGGCACCCCCGATCTGCTCTATCGCAACGACGGCGATCGCTTCACCGACATCGCCAAGGCCGCCGGCGTCGACGATCCCACCGGCCACTTCGGCCTCGGCCTCGCCTTTTTCGACGCCAACGGCGACACCTGGCCCGATCTCTACGTCGCCAACGACGCCAACGCGAACTTCCTCTACATCAACCAGCGCGACGGCACCTTTCAAGACGACGCGTTCCCGCTCGGCGTGGCGGTGAGCGAGGACGGCAGCGAGCAGGGCGGCATGGGCGTCGCGGTGGGCGACATCGAGGGCGACGGCCGCTTCGGCGTGCTGGTGACGAACTTTTCCGAGGAGTACAACGCGTACTACCAGGCGGTCGACGACTACTTCGTCGACGTCTCCTTCCGCGCCGGCTTCGGCGCCCCGAGCCTGCCCTACGTCGGCTGGGGGACGGCCTTCTTCGACCTCGACAACGATGCCGATCTCGATTCGGTGGTGGTGAACGGCCACGTTTACCCCCAGCTCGACCAGGCCCGGCTCGGCGCCTCGGCGCCCTATCGCCAGCGCAAGCTGGTCCACCTCGGCGACGGCGACGGGCGATTCGAGGAGGTCGGTGAAGCGCTCGGACCGCTCTTCACCACGCCGCGGGTGAGCCGCGGCCTGGCCGTCGGCGACCTCGACAACGACGGTCGCCTCGACCTGGTGATCAACGATCTCGACGGCCCGGCGCAGGTGCTGATGAACCGCCACCGCGCCCCCGGCCACTGGCTCGGCATCGCGCTCGAAGGCGCATCGCCCAACCGCGACGCAATAGGCGCAGTCGTCACGGTGACGACCCGGACGGCCGAGCCCGCGAAGTCGTCGGATACACCTTCGGCCGATGCCCCACCCTCCAGTAGCGCAGAGACGACCCGGCGCCAGAGCCGCCTGGTGCAAAGCGGCGCCAGCTACCTCTCGCAGCACGACCTGCGCCTCCACTTCGGCCTCGGCGACGCCCAAGCGGTCGAGTCGGTCGAGGTCCTGTGGCCCGACGGCCGGCGCACGATCCACCGCGACGTCGTCATCGATCGCTACGTGACGATTCGACAGGACGAGCCCGCACCATCCCGCTGATCCGGCCAAGTCCTTGGTCGAATCGGCCCGCGCGAGCACAACCAAAGGCGCCGCGCTGCCGTATCCTCGGTGCCTCGTTCCCCACGTGGCTCGACGCCGCGCATTCTCTGAACGACCCCGAGCAGCCGTCATTGTGCCTTCTCTGCCTCGCCCTGGACTTCCCTTCCTGCTCCGCAGCCTGGCCGTCGCCGCACTCACACTGCTCACCGCCTGCGCCGGCGAGGCACCCGACGCAGCGCCGAGCAAGCTGGTGATCACCGGCTCGAGCACCATCGCGCCCGTGATCTCCGACATCGCGCGCCGCTTCGAGAGCGAGCATCCCGGCACCCGCGTCGATGTCCAGACCGGAGGCTCGTCGCGCGGCCTCGCCGACGTGCGCCAGGGTCTCGCCGACCTCGGCATGGTGTCGCGCGCTCCCAAGGACGGCGAGGATGACCTCCAGTGGCATGCGCTGGCGCGCGACGGCCTGGCGCTGATCGTCCACGCCGACAATCCAGCGAGCGCGCTGCGCGAAGAGCAGGTGCGGGCGATCTTCACCGGCGCCATCGACACCTGGGCGCAGCTCGGCGACGAGCTGTCGACCTTCGACGAGCCGATCACGGTCGTGTCGAAGGCCGAGGGGCGCTCGACGCTTGAAGTCTTCCTCGACCACTTCGAGCTCACCGCGCCCGAGATCGCCGCCGACGTGATCATCGGCGACAACCAGCAAGGCATCAAGACCGTCGTCGGCAATCCGTACGCCATCGCCTACGTGTCGATCGGTACGGCAGAGTTCGAGGCGTCCCAGGGCACGCCGATTCAGCTGCTCGACCTCGGCACCATCACCGCCTCCACCGACGCGGTGCGCCGCGGCGACTACCCGATCGCGCGCACCCTGCACCTGGTGACGGCCGACGAGCCCGAGGGCCTCGCACTCACCCTTCTCGACTACGCCCGGTCTGCCGCCGTCGCCGACCTGATCGAAGGTCAGTTCTTTGTCCCGCTGGCGCCCTGACGCGGACCGAGCGCGCCTCGACGACCGCCTGCTGGTCGTCGCCGCGCGCGTCTCCGCTGCCGCCAGCGCCGGCATCGTGCTGCTGATCGGCGGCTTCCTCCTCGTCGAGTCGCTGCCGGCGCTCCGTGCCCTCGGCGTCGCACCCTTCGCCGGCATGTCGTGGCATCCGACCGGCGGCACCGACGGCGGACAGTTCGGGCTCATGCCGATGCTCGTCGGCACGCTCGCCGCCGGGGGCGGCGCCGTGGCGCTGGCGACGCCCCTCGCTCTTCTCGCCGCGGTCGTCTGCGTCTTCCTCGCACCGCCGCGCATCGCCCTGCTGCTGGGGCGCGTGATCGAGCTGCTCGCAGGCATCCCGTCGGTGGTCTATGGCTTCTGGGGCCTCGTCGTTCTGGTGCCGCTGATCCGTCGCCTCGAGCCGCCCGGCCCGAGCCTGCTCGCCGGCATCCTGGTCCTGGCGCTGATGATCCTACCGACGCTCGCTCTGGCAGCCGACGCCGCCCTGCGCGCGGTGCCGCGCGAGCTGCTCACGGCAGCGAGCGCGCTCGGCCTGTCGCGCACCACCACGCTCGTCGGTGTCGCCCTGCCGGCGGCGCGGTCGGGGTTGTGGACCGGGCTGCTGCTCGGCGTCGGCCGCGCCCTCGGCGAAACGATGGCGGTGCTCATGGTGTGCGGCAACGTCGTGCAGGTGCCAGGCACCGTCTTCGACCCGGTGCGCACGCTCACCGCCAACATCGCCCTCGAGATGGCCTACGCGCTCGACCTGCATCGTGCCGCGCTCTTCGTCAGCGGCCTGGTCCTGGCGCTCTTGGTCACCGTGCTCGTGCTCGCCGCGCAGGCCACGACCGCCGGCTCCGAGGCGCACCCGTGACCGCTCCGCGCCATCGCCTGCCGCCACCCCAGGGACTCGCCGACCGGCTGCTCGGCGCCGCGGCATCGGCCGCCGTCCTGGCGATCGTCGGCGTCTTCGCCTGGCTGCTGGCCGACCTACTCCGCCATGGCCTCGGTGGTCTCTCGTGGCACTTCCTCATGGCGCCGGTCGAGGCCGCCGGGCGCGCCGGAGGCATCGCGCCGATCTTGGTCTCGACGCTGGCGATCCTGGCGATCTGCCTGGCGGCGGCACTGCCGATCGGCCTCGGCACGGCCATCCTGCTCGCCGAGCTCGGCGACGCGAACAGCCGCTTCGGTCGCTTCGTCCGCCGCTGCCTCGACATCCTCGCCGGCATGCCGTCGATCGTCTTCGGCCTGTTCGGCAACGCCTTCTTCAGCCTCGTCCTCGGCCTCGGTTTCTCGCTCCTCGCCGGCGGGCTGACGCTCGCCTGCATGGTGCTGCCGCTGTTCATCCGCGAGGCCGAGGAGGGTCTGCGCGCCGTGCCACAGGAGCAGCGCCTGGCCGCCGCGGCGCTCGGCCTCGGCCGCTGGCGCATGCTGTGGCTCGTCGTGCTGCCGGCGGCGGCACCGGGGCTCTTCGTCGGACTGGTGCTCGCGGTCGGCCGCGCCCTCGCCGAAACCGCGGCACTGCTCTTCACCAGCGGCTACGTCGACCGCATGCCCGGCTCGCTCCTCGACTCGGGGCGTGCGCTCTCGATCCACATCTACGACCTTTCGATGAATGTCCCCGGCGGCGAAGCCAACGCGTACACTGCGGCGCTGGTGCTCGTCGCTCTGCTGCTGGCGATCAACAGCGCCGCGGCCTGGCTCGCCGGACGCCTCGGTCGCGCCCGCTGGCAGGTCGCCTAAGCGCGGCAGACTCTCCTCCAGAGACAAAGGCATCTCCTCGACGAACGACCAAGCCCGCGACACCATCAGCCCGAGAACCTCATGACGAGTCAGACCCATCCCGCCCGCCCCAGCGACACCGCCACCGACCCGGCACCCGACGAGGTCTCGAGGCGACTCCGATCCGTCGACACCGTCCCGGGCTCGGACGGCGTGCTCTGCGGCCCCGGCTGCGACTGCTCGGATCCCGCAGCTCCTCCGGCAGTCGACACACCGCCCGCGCTGCGCATCCGCGACCTGTCCTGCACCTACTGCGCGGCGCGTGTCTCCGGGGAAGGCCACGTCGCCTACCGCGCCGTCGACCTCGACATCCCGGCGCGGCGGATCACCGCGCTGATCGGTCCCTCGGGCTGCGGCAAGACCAGCTTCCTCTCGTCGCTCAACCGCCTCACCGATTTGATCGACGGCTGCCGCGTCACCGGACGCCTCGAGATCGACGGCGTCGACATTCTCGCCCCGGCCCACGACGTCGTCGCGCTCCGTCGCCGCGTCGGCATGGTGTTTCAGAAACCGAACCCCTTCCCGCTGTCGATTCGGCGCAACCTCGAGCTGCCGCTGCGTGAGCACGGCGTCCGCAACCGCGCTGAACGCGCCGCGCGCATCGAGGCCGTGCTGCGCGATGTCGGCCTGTGGCGCGAAGTCGAGCATCGCCTCGACCGCTCCGCCCTCGCCCTCTCCGGCGGCCAGCAGCAGCGCCTGTGCATCGCCCGCGCGCTCGTCCTCGAGCCCGAGATTGTGCTCTTCGACGAACCCTGCTCGGCCCTCGACCCGCTCTCCTCCGGCGTCGTCGAAGACCTCATCGCCTCCTTCCGAGAGCGCTTCACCGTCGTCATCGTGACCCACAACCTCGCCCAGGCCCGCCGCATCGCCGACCACACCGCCTTCTTCTGGCTCGTCGACGGCGCCGGCACCCTGGTCGAGTCGGGTCCGACGGCCGCCCTCTTCGACCACCCCCACCATCCCCTCACCCGCGCCTACGTCGACGGCGCCCGCGGCTGAGCGGCGCGACCGAACAATCTCGAAAGAGGCCATGACGGTATACGGCTCCGGACCGATTCGCATTGGGGAGCTTGCTCGCTGCAAGCTCCCCTAGTGTCGCGAGGCGCTCCTCTTGTCTCGGCAATCAATCGCAGCTAGGCGCTGAAACGTAGTCATCGGAAGCCGCCCACCACTCGTCGCCACAGACTCCGACCGGGCAAGCCGCGCAAGCCCCCTCTTCTCCGACGCAGGCGTCGTGGTTCAAGCAGTCCTGCGTGTACTCCCTGTCCCCGGAAGGACAGCCTCCACCGCAGTGGCCCTTACACACTCCATGCCCCCCGACGACGAAGGCCTTGACTTTGTTGGTGCCGTTGGCATCCCAGTACGCGTTGCGCCACGTACCGACAGCACTACACAGGCTCGTGATCGCACGCGCCGAATCAATTCGAGTCTGCCCCTCCAAGTCGAGCCCCACGCCGTAGGTCGAGAGGAGCTCACTGGTCTTGACGAGAATCCGTACCGCCTCCTTGTTCGCCGGATCCTCGATTGCGTCCAACTTGTGCCGATAGAGCTCGAAGGCATAGAGCAGCTGATCGAACGCTGCCTTGTCTCGCTCTTCCATCTTCGAGACTGCGCCGGTTTTCAGGTCGCGCCCTTCGAGAGTCAGAGTCTGTTCGCCGCCGAGATCGATTGACCATTCGATTCGCTTTCCGTTCATCAAGTAGCCGACCGTGTAGGCTTGTGCAAGCGCATAGTCGACATCGAAATCGATGCGACCGATGTCGGTGAAAGCTGAACCTTCCAGGAGACCACCCTGGTCTCTCAGGTCCAGGGTAGTCTTTGGCACCTCGCCAGCATCTGCCTGGGCAATGGCTGGAATGGCACCGCCCAGCAAGGCAGTCATAGCGGCCGCGGCGATCACTTGTCGAGTTCGCGTTGTCATCCTTCGGGACCTTTCTGGTCGGTTAACTGATCTCACCCTCTCGGTCCGAGAAGGTCAAACAGGATTGCGCACCGATGTTCGCCTCCTGTAGCATTTATCGCGCAGACATATGGGTCAAAGTATCACTCGCTGTCAACCTATATTGCTTAAGACTCCAGCGGCCAGCCCGACGGCCAGCCTGTTTGCCCCCCACCTCCTCACCAGGGCCTACGTCGACGGCGCCCGCGGTTGTGCGGCAAGAGCGAGCCGAAGCGCCCGAGGTGACGGCCGTCGGCGACGACCTACCCGTCGGCATGGTCTCGGCGCGAGCGCGCGCTGCTAGGTTCGTGGAGCACCCTTCAAGCTCCCGAGACCTGCAGGAGACCTCATGCCCCACGCCCCGCACACCGTGACGATCGTCGGCGGTGGCGCCAGCGCGCACGTGCTGGTGCCCTTTCTCGCCGGCGCCGGCCACCGCGTCCAGGTGCTCACCCGCCGACCTGACGACTGGTCGGACTCGATCGAGCTACAGCTCCAGTCGGTCGACTCCGAGCTGCTCGAGACCTTCCACGGCCGCATCGACGTCGTCAGCAACGACCCGGCCGCGGTCATCCCGACGAGCGATGTGATCGTGCTGTGCATGCCGGTCTGCGCCTACCGCAAGGCCCTGCACCAGCTGGCGCCGCATCTGCGGCGCGACGGCGAGGTCTTCGTCGGTACGATCTACGGCCAGGCCGGCTTCCACTGGATGGTCGACGAGATCGCCACCGCGCACGACCTCGACCACCTCACGACTTTCGCCGTCGGCCTGATCCCGTGGATCTGCCGGGTGATCGACTACGGCCGCGTCGGCGTCACCTACGGCGCCAAAGAGGTCAACGTCGCGGCGGTGTCGCCGCGCGACCGCTTCGAGGCGCTCGACGAGATCTTCCTCCACCCGATCTGCGCGCAGTTCCTCGGCCGTGGCGCGTTCGTGCAGAGCGACTCGTTCCTCTCGCTCACCCTCTCGGTCGACAACCAGATCATCCATCCGTCGCGCTGCTACGGGCTGTTCCAGAGCGACGGCGGGCGCTGGCCGAACCGCGACGCGATCCCGTACTTCTACCGCGACTTCGACGAGCTCTCGGCCGACATCATGCGCGACCTCGACGCCGACTACTCGCTCGTCCGCGAGGGGCTCCGTGCACGCTTTCCCGAGCGCGACTTCGAGCACATGCTCGACTACCTGAGCCTCGAGCGGCTGTCGTACCAAAGCGCCAACACCGACATTCGCGAGTCGTTCACGACTTCGAAGACGCTCGGCGCGATCAAGCCGCCGGTGAAGCAGCTCGAGGACGGCGACTGGGTGATCGACACCGACCATCGCTTCTTCACGGACGACATCTCCTACGGCGTGTGCATCGCCAAGTGGATGGCCGAGCAGATGGCGCTCGAGACCCCGACCATGGATGCGATCATCGGCTGGGTCCAGGACCTGCGCGGCGAGCGCTACATCGAGAACGGGCGCCTGCAAGTCGACAGCGAGAGCCTGGCCGGACGCTTCCGCTCGGGGATTCCGCCGGTCTACGGCATTCACGATCTGGCCGGCGTCGTCGACTGAGCGGGCAGACTTCCGCTCGGGAGTCTCCTGTACGAGCCGCCTGCAAGGAGTTCAGGGCTGAGGGCTCGAGCAGGGGAATGCGGCCGTGTCGGTAATCGCTGGCGCGGCGACGCCGGGAGGGTTCTCGTAGATGATGCGGCGACCGGTCACGGTGTCGACGACGACGAGCTCAAAGCCGACGTTCGTGGTCGCGGCCGAGAAGACCCAAAACTGCCCGTTGACACCGCAACCATCGAGCACCTTCACCTGCTGCTCCCAGTTGTCGTTGCTGAAGAAATAGAAGAGCCCGCTGTCGCTGCTTTCGGCGCGCCGATCGTCGAGAGTGACCACTCGCGCATCACCCGTCCGCATCTCGAAGTCGGTCCAGCGCGCGCGCACTTCGAAGCGGCCGTCCCGCAGGCAGAGCGTCGACTCGTCCGCGGTGCATGTGGACGGCGACAGCAAAGTCGTCACACTGGCGAGATTCGACCGAGCGGAGGCTCCCTGCGCGTTGATCGCGAAGACGCGATACTCGTAGGTCGTCGCCGGCTCGAGACCCTGGTCGGTCCAGGTCCTGGTGCCCGCAGGACGTCGGGCTATTTCGCCGAAGGCCTGCTGCCCGACCCGGCGTTCGACGACGAACGCACTCTCGTCGGCCGAGGCGTCGGTCCAGGTGAGAGCCACGCTCGTGGCCGACGTCGGGGTGGCACTCAGCATGGTGGGCGCCGTCGGCACCGTCCCGGGGTCTCCGCCCCCGCCGCCATCCCCATCCCCGTCGCCATCCCCATCCCCGTCGCCATCCCCATCCCCGTCGCCAAGACGCTGCGCATAGTACGACTGCCAGAGATTGCGCCCGAGGATGCGATAGCCCTCCTCGCTCAGGTGGATGCAATCGACGCCGAGGAACATCGACGCGGCCGGGCTCGGGCGATCGAGGTCGCCCGGGGGCACCAGATCGCCAGGCTGAATTCCCTCGGCCGGAAAGCCAAAGGCGAACTGCATCAGGCCCCGGTGATCGACCAGCGTCACCCGCGGACGCGCATCCGCGAACACTGCGAGCGCGGCCTGCTGTTCGGACAGCGCCTGGTTGATCTGGCGCGGCGTCGGCTCACCGAGCACGGCCCAGGCCTGCTGGCACTCGAGGCCGCCTTGCGTCGCGGTGAAGTTCACATAGTCGTAGAGGCTGAGCACCACCTCGATCGGCGGATCTGCGCCAGGGCATGGTCGACGACGATCGTCACGTCACGGACCACGCGCGTGGTGAACGCGTCGAGCTCCTGCTGCGGGATGCCGACATACCAGCCACCGCCGCTGGCACCGGCGAGCAGGTCGTTGCCGCCGACGGTCAGCTGCACCGTATCGATCGTCGGCCAGGCTGCGAGCTCTTCACTGATCAGCTCGAGCCCCTGGGAGCCGGCCCACTGAGCCGCGGTGGTGCCGCCGATCGCGGTCACCGCGCCGCGTTCCGCCAGATCGGGCCGTCCATTCTCGACGAAGACCTCGCGCAGCGTGCGATTGCTCCACATGAACTCGGCCCAACTGTCACCCACCAGCAGAACACGCGGTGTTTGTGCCTCTACCGTTTGGGAGAAGCACCCGGCCAGGAGGAGGACACAGAGGATCCCAGGCGAGATCGCGGCGAGGCCTGGCGAGAGGGGGCGGCGCAACGAAGACGGCATAGTGGCTCCTCAGACAACGAGTCTCGACGTCGATCAGGACGTCGAGACCATAAGCCGCCCTCGATGGCACCGAAGTGGCCTGGAGATGAACTCGCGTTCACCTCCAGGCTGGCAGTCGGAACGGAGTCGACGAACTCGACGCGAGGCAAACGACAGGGGGTGGCCCGGAGACGGGCACGCACCCCCTCCAGGCCACCCCTGCCGTCCCTCCTCTCCGGGTCGCCAGCTAGGACTCTAAGGATTCGTCGACCCGTCGGGGCACGGGGTCAGGGCGCCGGCACGTGGAAGACGTCGTCCGGCAGCTCGTCGCCGATGGCGGTGTTGCGCCGAATCACATCGGCCAGCGTCAAGCCCTCGACGCGGCGGCGGTCGCCCTCGGGCAACGCGCGCCGCCACCAGAAGCGGTCGCCGTCGCGCAGCACCTCGAACTGCTCTTTGATCACGCGGTAGAGCAGTTCGCCGACCATGGCGCCCGAACGCGGGCGCTCGGCCAGCCCGCCGACCCAGAGATCGACCTCGTCGACGCTGGCGTACACCGCACGAAGACGCTGACGCAGCGCGGGATCGTCGGTGAGCGCACGAAAGCCGCGCAGCCGCTCCAGCCCGTAGGCCTCGCGCACGTCGTTGTACGACGGCAACCCGTGGTCGCGCCCGCGCTGAATGTTGAGCGACGCGAGGTCGAAGCCGCCCGAGCCCGGCGGGCCGAAGAGGAAGTTGCGCAGATCGTCGACCACATACGGATCGACCGCCTGGCACACCTGCCCCGCGAGGCCGCGCAGGATCGGCTCAACGCCGTGCTCGGCGAGAAGCTGCGGTGAGAAGAAGGCATCCCGCAGCTCCAGGTGCCCGGCGTCGATCGCTTGCCCGTCGGCACCGAGACGCAGAATCGTCGGGCTCAGCGTGCTGTGGCCGAAGCGATAGGCGGCAGTCGAGAAGAGGTTGGCGATCGACGGGTCGAGGCGGTCGCGGTAGCCGTCGTACGGCGCCAGCGCGTCGGGCCCGAGGAGCGCCGGCAGGAACTCGTCGTAGGTGATCTTTTGCATCATCGCACCGACCAACCGGCGGGCACGCTCGTAGATCGCGTCGCCGTCGAGCTGCGGGCTCTGCCGCGCGATGCGCCCGGCCTGCCGGTTGTGCTCGCGCACGAAGAGCGTGTGCATCGCCGTCAGGCCGATCTGCTCGTTGGCGCGGACATCGCCGGCGAGGAAGAGCAGCGGCGACGGGCCGCCGGCGTTGGCCAAGCCGTCGACATTGAACGGAAGCAGGTCGCCGTCGGACGTCTTGAGCCGACCGGTGCCGTCGAGCGTCCGCAGGGTAGCGGCGCGTTCAGTGTCCGAACCATAGACGTTCGACGCGTCGATCCAGGCCGTGATCTCGTTCACTTGCTGGCGCGGTTCGGCCGCCGTGCCGGTCTCGGGATCGTAGAGCGAGCGATTGAACGGCATCAGCGCGGTGCCCGTGCCGGTCGGATCGAACCATGCGTCACCGGTCGGGATCACGATATCGGCCGGCTCGGCCGGGTCGACGCCGTCGGTGAGATCGATGTCGTGGTCGAGAAACTGGCCCCACTGCCACAGGTAGTCACTGACGCGCAACCTGTTCGGCTGCGGTGCATCCTGGACACAGACGCTGTTGCTCACCGCGCGTGCGCTCGGTCGAGTCGCGCCGGCGAGCGCGGAGACGCCGTCGGCGTAGTCGGCCGGCAGCAGGCGCAGGAGCTGGATGTGGGCGGCACCGACGTCGGCGTGGCTAAGGTTGTTGCCGGAGCCATCGATCGAGCGGAACGGGCTGTCGGGACGCGGCGGCTCGGGCGACGGCGTCGGGTCGCGCTCCAGACGGCGGACGGGCGAGGTCGGCGTCTGGTCGGACGGCGGCACGTCGGGCCCGTTCGGCCCGCCACCGTTTGGACCATCACCGTTTGTGCCACCACCGTTCGGACCACCACCGTTTGGACCACCACCGTTCGGACCACCACCAGGCTGCGCGGCGGCGGGCGCGGCAAGGCTGCACAGCGCGACGAGAAGAGCAAGAAGCAGGACGGACGGCGAGACGATGGACAGAGGTATCAGGCGGCGGGGCCCGGAAGAGTTTCGGCAGGTTCTCATGGTGATCTCCTGGTGTGTTTCGACTCGTGGGCGGTCGATGTCGACCGCTCGACAGAGCGTAGGCAGGAGATTGGGTAGAGATGTGACAGAGCCTGGGTAGGAGCTACGTCGGACGTTCTGAAGGGGGCGCATGCCCAGCTCAGACGCCGCACTGTGAACGCAGATCAAGTTTCCGCAAAAGATCTGCCGATCGCTTGGACAAGGGCTTATTCGCTGATACAAATCTCTTAACACGAGCGCCGTCCACGCACCGAGCGTGACGGCGCACCGTCAACCCCCAAGGAGTCCCCCCATGCGATTGACGTCCGTTTCCCGCTTCGTCCTTCTGCTGACCGCGATTACGCTGTGGATGGTCGGCCCCGCCGCCGCCAGCCAGGCGCCTCAACCGCTCACCGCGACCCAGGCCGCACCGGCCGGCGTCGTCGATGAGCTGAAGCCCGTTTCCACCTTCGTCGACACGCGGGTCCTCGCGCCCGCGATCCTCGTCGAGTCTCACGGCATCGTTTCGCTCCGGATGTACGGCCTCGTCGGCGACGACTTCGTCAACGTGACCGTCGTCGGTCTCGACGCAGCCGAGCACGTCGTGCTCTTCGGCAGCCTGTCGAACCAAGGTCTCTATCTCACCGACCGGCTCGGCGCGGACGTCGTGCTCGAGATGCCGGTGCGTGGCGAGACGTTCGACGGCCTGGTCGATCCCACGAGCCAGGGCTTCGCGGCGGCGCCGTGCCTCTTCGAGCGGACGCAGGTGTTCGCCCAGTGCGGCACTCTCGCCGCGCGTCTCTTCGAGATCCTGGTCAACGGCAACTTCTCGTGGCAGGCATGGCTGCGCGCTCTGCTCGAAGCGGCGCTCCGCGGCGCCCCGTGCTCGAATGCCCTGATCGCCTACAACGAGTGCCTGCAGCGCTCCGGCACCCCGTCGACGGGGTTCGGCTACTACTACGGCTGCTTCAGCCGCAGCTCGATCTACTTCCTCGGTAGCTCGAGCACTCCGTCCGACGACCAGTGCAGCGTGCTCGGCTGAGCCGAGAGTCACTCCGGGGCGGCGAGTCGCTCGCCGGCTCGCCGCCTCCGGCCCCGCACCCCACTCACTCGCCGTCGGCGATGGGCCCCTCCGTCAGGCTCGCCGTTGGCAGGACGATCCGTAGCACCGCACCGGGTGTGCCACACGCCGCTTCGACGCATCCACCGTGACGCTCGACGATTTCCTTCACGATCGCCAGACCGAGGCCCGAGCCCGGCACCGCCGAGGTCGCGTCTCCGCGGTAGAAGCGATCGAAGACATGCGGCAGATCCTCGGGCGGAAAGCCCGGTCCGTCGTCGGCGACCTCGAGAGTCGCCGATGTCTCACCGCGTTCGAGCTGTGACGCCGTCAAACGCACCTCGACCGTGCCGCCCGCCGGAACATAGCGCAGGGCGTTGGTCAGCAGATTCTCGAGCACCTGCTCCAGGCGCCGCCCGTCGGCCTCGACCCACACCTCCTCCGGCACGCTGGCAAAGCGCAGTGAGAGGCCAGCCTGCTCGAAGCGCGGCCGATAGCGCGCGGCGGTGTGGCGGCAGAGCGCGGCCCAGTCGAGCTGCTCGCGATCGAGAGTGAAGATGCCCGCCTCGAGGCGCGTGAGCTCGAAGAGATCGCCGAGCAGCAGCTCCATGCGCCGTGCTTCATCGAGCACGCTCTCGAGGTAGCTGACACTCTCCTCGGGCGACAGCGGCAGTTCGTAGTCGAGCAAGCTCTCGGCGTAGCCACGAATCGACGTCAACGGCGTCGCCAGCTCGTGCGAGATGTCGGCGAGCAGACGCCGACGCTCCTCGACCGACGCGTCGACCTGCGCACGCGCCTGCTCGAGCGCCGCCGCCATACGGTTCAGGCCGCCGCCGAGCCGACCGATCTCGTCGTCGCCGGGATCGGGCAGGCGGGCCGCCAGATCGCCCGCCTCGATCCGTGCCGCCAGCTCTTCGAGTCGCTCGAGGCGCCGCGTGAGCAAGCGAAAGAGCACCAGCCCTCCGGCCGCCGCGAGGGCGAGTGCGACCGGGAAGAGCACCAGAGCCGGCGTCTCGCCGAGGCTCGAGAGCGAGCCACGACGCAGCGGATGCACGACGGTCACCGTTCCGATCTGCCGGTCGCCGCGGACTACGGGCAGACGGCTGAGAAGGCGCAGACGCCCGGGTGCCGGCAGGTCGCCCCGGTCGACCTCGCGCACGGCACGCCGATCGCCGGGACGCCGGCCGGGTGGTGCGTCGTCGCCCACACCCGGGCGCGGCGGCCGACCCTCGTCGCCACGCGGTGGCCGAGGCCGGCCATCGCGATCCCCCGGCCCGAACCGCGGCGGTCCTGGAGGCCCTCCGTCGAGATCAGGCGGTCCTGGCGGCCGCGGCGCTCCACGCCGCGGCGGACCCGCACCGCGGCGCGCCGCGTCGTCGTCGCGCGGCCGGCCGAAGGCTTCGTCGAGCGCGTCGTCGATCTGCCAGCGGTCATCCCCGGTCCGCAGCCAGCGCGCCAGCCGATGACGCACCTCGCGCGACGCCCGCCACGGCAGCACGATCTTGCCGTCGGCCTGCTCATAGACGAGGAAGAAGGTGCCATCGGCGGCGCCCGCCTCGCGCAGCACGCCTCCGATCGCGATCGGCGGCATGCGCCGCGCAAGGTCGAGGCTCACCTGGTAAGCCGGCCGCTGCGCCGCCGACGCCACCTGCTCGGCGGTGAGGCGCTCGCCGAGCGCCGACAGCACCCACAGCTGCACCAGAGCCGCCACCGCGACGACCGCGAGGAAGGCGCCCGCGAAGGTCCAGAACAGGCTGTGCCCAGGCCGCATCACGATCCGCTCACATGGCGTCGTCGGCGAATCGGTAGCCGGCGCCCCACACCGTCTGCAGGTAGCGCGGGCGCGACGGCTCCGGCTCGATCTTGCGTCGCAGGCGACTGATCAGGCTGTCGATCGAGCGATCGTCGACCACCCGCCCCTCGCCCCACACCTGGTCCATCAGGGCCTGGCGGCTGAACACGCGCCCCGGTCGGCTGGCGAGAAAGTGCAGGACGTCGAATTCGAGCGTGGTCACCTCGAGGCGCTCACCGTCGATCTCGATCGTTCGTCGCCCGGGGTCGATCGTCAACCCGCCCCGCGTCACCGGCGCCTCCGTCGCCTCCCCGGCCTGCGCCCGCCGCACCAGCGCCCGCACGCGGGCCACCAGCTCGCGCGTGCCGAACGGCTTGGTGAGGTAATCGTCCGCCCCGACCTCGAAGCCGAGCACCTTGTCGGTCTCGGTCGAGCGCGCTGTGAGCATCAAGATCGGCACGTCACTGCGTCGCCGCAACCGTCGCAGCACCTCCAGCCCGTCGACGCCGGGCAAGCCGATGTCGAGAATCACCAGCACCGGCGCACAGCGCTCGGCCGCGTCCTCGGCGTCTTCGCCTCGGTGCACTTCCACGGCGCGAAATCCCGCGCTGGTCAGGTGCTTGGCCACCAGCTGCGAGATCTTGCGGTCGTCCTCGACGATCAATACGGTCGGCGTCATGCACCGAGCATAGCCGGCAGATTTGGCAGAGTCTTGGCAGAGTCGACCCAGAATCCTCGTACGGCCGACGGTCTGGAGGAAGGTCTGACCTCCCGTCCCGCCGTCACGTCCCGATGAAGTGGAATCTCCAATGCATGGAGATCCCCCGGGAGCCGACTCCGCCGGCACGAGATCAGCCGCCCTCGAGTCGTCTTGAGCTCTTGCGATCGACGATCGGCACCTTGAGCACACGCTCATGGCGCGAGCAGCAGGTCTTCTGGCCAAATCCGGAAAATGTCGACTGGCGAAACGCCATCTGTATGAGCAGTCGCCGGGCATCTCGGCAGCAAAGAATCTTGCTTTGTAGCCGAGTGCTCGAGTCTCACCGATCCGCCCGGCGTTCAATGCTTTCTGAATTAGCGATGGAGGGGTCCCATGCATTCGTATCCGACACCCACGGTTCGCAAGCTCCTGATCACAGGAGCTCTCTTCGCTCTGGTCATGACGTGGTCTCCCGGCCTGACGTGGGCAGAAACCCCGGCCGAGAGCGTGCCGACGGTACGGATCGGCGGCTCGAACACTGTCGGCCCTCTGCTCCAGGCGCTATTGGAGCTGTACGTCACAGAGCCAGATGCCGCGGCTCGTCCGGTGATCGATTGCACCGGAACAGGCGACGGTCTGCAACGGATGCTTCGCGGCGACGCAGACCTGGTCGGGGCGTCCCGTCCGATCAACCAGGACGAGCTGCTCGCTCTCTCCGACCAGGTCGTGGAGATTCCGATCGCCTACGACGAAATCGTCGTCTTCGTGTCGTCGAACAACGACTTCGTCGACTATTTGACCGCTGAAGAACTGCGCGAGATCTTTCTCGGAGGGGCGGAGCGTTGGACCGACGTGCGCGCGTCGTGGCCCGATCTGCCGATTCGTCCGGAGGCACCGGAGCAAGGGTCGGGAACCACCGAGGCGCTGATCGCGTTCATCGACGGCAACGGATCGCTCGCAGACCGCGTGCGGCAAAACGAGAACCACGAGGAAGCGGTCTACCGAGCCGGTGTCGGCAGCGACGGCATCGGCTTTGCTTCGGCCTTTCACAGCTCCTTGACTGAAACGGTCAGATCGGTGCCGATCGACATGGGTGAGGGTCCGCAGAGCGCCGGCGGAACGCCCTTCGAGAGCGAGTACGCATTCGGCCGACCTCTTCTGCTCTATCTGCCCAACGCATCGCTCGAGCGCGACGGAGTGGCGCACCTGGTCGAGTTCATTCTCGAGAACGTCGCCAATACAGCCAGAGCGCATCACTTCTCCCCTCTGCCAAGGAACGTCCGCGCCGCGGCGGAGCGACGATGGCGCGAGCGCGTCGTGGGGTCGGTCCTGGCCCGCGGCGCTGCTGCGACCGCTCAGGTCTACGGCGTCGGCGACTGACGCGGCCTCGAGCCGCGTGCCGTCGCGTCGAGAGCTCGAGCGAACCTGTCGCGGCGACCTACCCGTCGGCATGGCCTCGTCGGGAGCACGATGTAAGGTTCGAGGAACCATGAAGACCTGGCTCAAGACCTCGATTCTCTCGATTGCCCTCGTCTCCCTGCTCGCCGTCGGGCTCTTCCACGCCTTGGACTTGAGGCTCTCTCGCCCCTCGGCCGACATTGCGTTCTCGCCCGCGCGGCCGATTCTCGAAGCCGAGGGCCGGACCTACGACGCCAAACCGCGGAACATCATCCTGTTCATCGCCGACGGCATGGGCTTCGGCCACCTCTCGCTCGCCCTGCACACGCAGCAGGCCGACGACACCGCCGCGGTATGGCAGGAGTTCGAGGTCAAGGGGTGGCACGACACGAAGTCGACCGATGGCCCGCTGACGGACTCCGGCGCCTCGGCCACGGCGATGGCCACCGGGACTGCGACCTACTGGGCGGTGATCGGCCAGGACGAGGACGGCGGTCACCTGACCAACGCCTTCGAGATCGCCTCAGCTCAGGGATTCACGACGGGCATCGTCACCGACTCCTACATCTGGGACGCGACACCCGCCGCCTTCGTCGCCCACACGCGCTCGAGAAGCAACTCCCGAGAGATCCTGACGCAGATCGCCGCGAGCGAGCTCGATCTGCTCTTCGGTGAGCTGGAGGACCTCGGCGAGGACGACAATCCAGACTACGCCGAGACCGTCGAGATCTTGTCTCGGCGCTTCCTGCTTCTCGATCGGCCGCTCCCCGCCCCGCAAACGCTACCGATCGACCGACCGATCGCCGCGCTCTACGACGAAGACGAGGTCCAAGACCTCAGCTCGGACCCAAATCTCCCGCAGCTCACCGAACTCGCGCTCGAGTACCTCTCAGCCGATGACCGGCCTTTCATCCTGCTGGTCGAGAGCGAGGAAACGGATACGGCCTCCCATCGCAACGACTCCGAGAGAGTCGTCCGCGGTCTGCAGGCGATCCAGACCACCCTGGCTCTGATCCTCGAGTTCGCAGACACCCACCCAGAGACCTTGGTCGTCTTCACCGCCGACCACGAGACCGGCGGCCTGGCAGCCGTCGCCGACTACGACAGCTATCCCGACCTCCAGATCCGGTGGTCGACCAAGGACCACACTGCCATGCTCGTGCCGATCCTGGCGACCGGCCCGGGAGCCGAGCATTTCGGGTCGATCGAGCGGAACTGGCAGATCGGGGAGATCCTCAAAGGGCTGCTCGCGGGCGAGCGTCGCCCCGATCGAGGAGTCCCGCCATGAAGACCCTGCATCGCCTCGGAGCCCTGTGGCTGCTCTGCATGGTGGGCCCGACCCAGGCACAAGAGCCGGCCAAGGCTCCCGAGCAAAGGTCTTTCCTCTCCGTGCCCGAGACCGTTTCGAAGGAGTGGCAGGAGGCCCTGGCGGCTCGTCGAGATCCGAACACCGGCTCGGCCTTCCCCGCGCCCGATAACGTCGAGGCCTGGAAGCACATTCACCAGCTGATCGAAGCGCACCTCGAGCCGAAGGTCGAGGCCGCCGTGCAGCGCTACGAGCCCACCATCGCCCGCCGGACTCTCGGTGGCGTCGATGTCCTCGACATCAAGCCCAAAGGCTGGCACGACGACGGCAAGCTGTTGGTCTTCATGCATGGTGGAGCCTACACGGTCGGAAGCGCTCGATCGTCCTTGGGGACGAGCCTCCTGGTGGCCCACGAGACCGGTCTTCGGGTCGTTTCGGTGGACTACACCGTCGCGCCCCTGGCCCAGTTCGATCAGGTCACGGACGAGGTCGTGGCGGTGCTCCAGGCGCTCGCGAAGCAAGGTTATTCACCCCAGGACATCGCGCTCTTCGGCGCCTCCTCGGGCGGCGCTCTGGCCGCCGGCTCCGTCCTCAAGATGCGCGACCAGGGCCTCCCGATGCCAGCGGCGGTCGCGCTCTGGTCGCCCTGGGCCGACATCACCCAGACCGGAGACACCTATTCCACCTTGAAGAGGGCGGAGGCGAACTACGTCTATGAAAAGCACCTGAAACCTTCCGCCGACGCCTACGCCGACCCCGAAGATCAGAAGCACCCCTACGTTTCGCCCGTGTACGGCGACTTCACCAAGGGGTATCCGCCGACACTGATCCAAGGAGGGACGAAGGAGATTTTCCTCAGCAACTTCGTTCGGCTTTACCAGGCGCTGGACACGGCCGGGCAGTGGGTCAAGCTCGACCTCTATGAGGGCATGCCACACATTTTTCAGGCACAGCTTCCGGACTCTCCCGAATCAAAGCAGGCCCTCGGAAAGATGAAACGATTTCTATCCGAGCACCTGAAGTCGCCAGGGCTCGATCCCGTTGGCGAGACAGGACCCGTTCAGGATCCACAGCCGGACGGATCGTCCCAGTAACTCGCCCGGTGCGGCACTTCGACGCCTCGTCGCCTAGGTCGAACTTCGGGGCCGCGAGGTGCTCCGAAGACCGTCCCTCGTCCTCGAACTCGCGCGAGCTCATCAAGAGGTCCCGTCGTCGACTAAGGACCCCGACGACCATCCTCGTACCGCTTTGACGACCGGCCCGGGAGCAGAGCACTGCGAGACTACTGAGCGCAACTGGCAGCTCGGGGATTCCTCATCAAGGGGTCGACGGATGGGTCGCGTCGCCTAGCCCGGGCTTGTGAGGCTCGCCCGGAGAGTTTGGTTCGTCGCCAGATCATGGGTCGGAATCAGTGCGGCGGCTCAACCAGTGATCCTCAGCACTTTCGCACACGAGAAGCTGTTGATTGGCGTAACCGTTGATGCGAGAAGTCTCATGCTTGACTGCCTCCTACTCTCGGCAGACTCTTGGTTCTCTGTCATGAAGTTGAGGGAGCCCGTGCTGAAGTCGCCAAACCACCGCAAGTCCAGGTAAGGGTCCGCAGGAGCGGGCTCGCCCAACCAGAATCTCCAGATGCTAGAAGGTAGACCATCGGGTCTCGCTAGGGCGCCAAGGATATTCAATCCAAGTGTGTTTTCAACTCTGATGAGGTAGCTCGAAACCATGAGATCGTCGCAGTTCTGTGGAATGGCTTTGGAAGAGTTATCGACGTCTTGATCCTGGAGGCTTGCAGAAGAGAAGATCTTCATCTCTCTGCAGTAGCTACCATCGGCAGCAAACACCACAAGGTATGACAGCATCTTGTCGGCCTGCTGGCCAGACGAAGAAATCATATTGACCGAGTCAAGATAACTCGCTGTCATCGAACCATTTGGGTTCTCCACGGCAGCTAATCCGTAAGGTTCTGGCGAGCCGTCTACAGGAAGCGCCACAACTAGATGTGTTCTGAGATTCTGGGCAGAAGGCTTCGGAGCAACTTCTGATTGGATCGTTAAGAATCTGGAACTACTACGCCATTGAAGAGCCCAAGTCTTGATCTCAGCAGAGTCGCTACAGTCGGGAATTCCAGATAGCGAAGAGAAATCGAAGTCGGGCTCGTAGAAGCCTATGCCTTCCAGGCTCGCGATTCTTTTGGCCTCCTCTGCGTACAAGGAAGAGGTCAAACACAGAACCAGGAAACAGGTCAGCACTCGGGCCAGTCCGTGGCAGGTAGCGAATAGTGTTTCTTCACGATCGAATCCCCTCGTGGCTTGTTGAAGACTCTCTGCAACGTCGTTTGGGCGTAGGTGCGCTGCCGAGAACTCAAAGATCCCGAGAGCCAACCTCGCTCTGGGTGCGAGCTCTGACTGCGATACGAAAGCTCCTTGGCCCTGTGTACAGCCTCAATCTTGGAAAGCAATCGAGATGCCAGCTCCAAGGGCGGGTAGAGCGGCTATTGAGCCCCTCCGGCGAGGTCGGGTGTCAGGATGCAATGCCGGAGGGACACTCGACATCGGCACCCATCGGCTTGATCGCTACTGCCGACAACACGATCCGCCAGTCTGCGTTGCGTTGTCGTCTCTTGAAGCCCCAAAACGCGGAGTGATTGCTGGGCGAACAGCAGTCCATCGACGCGAGGTGTATGGCCCCAACTGAAGCACGAAGGGCCACGCCTCGTGTTCTGCCTTCGCAAACCACGAGTTGACAAGTCATGCGCCGAGTATCTCCGAGTGACTCCTTGCTCTGACGACATCGCGTTCAACTTCACCAGCGGCGATTCGGCGCACCAGGGTGTAAGGTGCCATTCACCTCACGGAACTCTGGCGGCCGTCGCCGAGTCCGACTCTCGCAGCTTCACCGAGACGTTGGACGCCAACGAACTTAACGACGCAGGGACCAATGGAACGACTATTTGTTTACGGAACGCTCGCTCCAGGGAAGCCGAATCACAGCCTTCTAGAAGGTATACCAGGTCACTGGGAACCAGCAACACTCCGGGGAAGGCTGCTGGACGAAGGGTGGGGCTCCGACTTGGGTTTTCCTGGAATCGTGCCCTCGGATGATGAAGAGGAGGTTGAAGGCTTTGTTCTCTCTTCAGAGCACTTGGCAGAGCACTGGTCGATGCTCGATGAATATGAAGGTACTGGCTACAAGCGAATCTCTGTGTTGGTGAAGACTGAGCGTGGAGAGAGAATCGAAGCTTTCGTCTATGCACTCAACCATGCCGCATAGCAGCGCATTCACCTAAACTCGGCCTCCAACGTGACCGCGAATGCGAGGCGTTCCGCGAACCCAGGATTCCTTGCCTTGAAATAGCTCTACGCTGACGCTCTTCAGCGGCAGCTCCAGACTCCAAGCCTTGCGGCACTGATCGCTGAAGCACTTGTCGAGCATCATTCGACTCATCGATTCGACGAAACCGGCGGCTCGTGGGTTTATACCTTCTTCGCTGGTGCTCGAGATGCCAGGCTGACGAAGATGGACCGAGGCTGGTGCCCATCGGGATAGGATTCAGCATGCGCGGCGAAACAACAGCACAGCGTTCGCTGTTCATGGCAGGCTCGATCAAGGAGCAGGCGCTCGCCGATCGAGCACTCGGTCCTCACCCTGGCACCTTCGACGAGTTGGACCCGAGGCGCAACCGCCCCTCAATTCCGGTCAACCTCACTTCTTCACCATCCTGACTGAGCACAGAGTACAGACGATCATGACTACCCGATACCCCAAAGACACACTCAGCTCAACAACCAAGGCTCCGGTCGTGATCCTCAATGGGTTTCTTGGTTCGGGAAAAACAACTCTTCTACGAAGTCTGCTGGTCCAGTCGAGCAAGCAAGATCTGTCTGTCGGTGTCGTCGTCAATGACATGAGTGAGCTCGATGTCGATGGTGAGCTGATCGCCAATACAGAAGTTCTCGGAAACGAGGACCACAGATTCAGATCAATTCATTCTTGCATTCTGAGCAGCAAAAAAGGAATAGAAAAGCTCAGCCAGGCACTCGCGGAGATGCTGTCGAATCACCAGCCGGACCTGCTTCTGATCGAGACCTCTGGAAGCTGCCACCCGATGCCTCTCATCGAGTACTTCCATTCACGATCAGATCTTCAGCTGACAGGCGTGCTCACACTTGTCGATAGCGCAATGCTGGCCCAGGATTACGACTATGGACAGCAGCTCTTCCCTCGAATGCAGCACAATCTGCAGAACCAAACGCGAGATACGACTAACCTATTGGTCGAACAAGTCATGTTCTGCAGCCACCTGGTTTTGACCAAAGCTGACCGAGTTGAAGAAGACAAGCTTCAAGGCATCGCCCAATCGATCCATTCGCTCAACCCCTTCGTGTCTGTGACTTCTGTACTCTGGGGAAGACTCTCGATTGATGAAGTGTTGGGCATGCCTGCTTACGACTACTTCCGGGTGGCCCAGTTGATCAAGGAGCTAAAACCTGCTCTTGACTTGGAATCCCAAGATGATCGCCCATATGACTTGGCAACTAGAGTTGTTCAAGATGACCGTCCGTTCCATCCACAACGTCTGTGGGATACCTTTCAACACGACCTTGGCCAGCGGATCTACCGAAGCAAAGGATTCTTTTGGCTTGCGAGTCGCGACAGGATTTCGCTGCTATGGAGTCAAGCCGCGGGGTCTATCAGCCTGGAACTCTTAGGATACTGGCGCGCAGGAGTGCTTGAAGAAAAGGAGAGCAATCTCTCTAGAGACGAAGTCGAGCTTCTCAGAGAGAGGCTCGACAAAGAGCCAGGCCGTTTCGGCGATCGACACTGCCACTTGACGATCATCGGTGATGAATCTCAGATTGATTTGTTTTCTGAAGCGATTCAGCGTTGTTTTCTGACTGAAGAGGAGATACGGCACTGGCAGTCCGGCGGACAGTTTCCTGACCCCTGGCCCAAGACTATGGCGAAGATGTCGGGCTGACAGCCAGCTGCTCCACCGTTCCGAACGAGTCTAATCGCTTTCGACCGACTGAATCCTCATGGGGTGCATGCCGGCGTCGAGCACCTCGATGTCTTCGAGGATCTCCAAGCTGAACGGCAACCGGATTCCGAGCACCTCTCGGTAATCGGTGAGCGAGAGCGCCGCGATGGACCGCGGCATCATCTCGCTGACCGTAGACTGGACGAAGTCGACCAGCGCAGTCTCGCGATGGATCCAGAGCAAGTAGCGGGGAGCAAGGTGCGATGCACCTCATCTTGCCTGGGAGTAGTGACCGATAGGCCGCGCTGCCTAGACGACGAAGCACGCCGTCTAGTTGACCCGCTCCCTGGAGGCGGGATAGGCTCTTCGCACTGCATCGACCTCATGCACTCAACATGGAGAACCTGATGCGCACTCGATTGAGGATTGTAATCTCACTATTCGTTCTCTTGGCCGGCTCTGAACCTTCATCTGCTGCCCAAGAAAGTGAAGAACCGTTTCAACTGACGTGTGCCGATGGATTCGTCGTCGATGGAATGATCCGTCTTCCCGCCAGTGGAGAGACAGATCAAGTCGAGAAAGTCATCATCCTGCTGCACGGCTCGGGTCCTCAATCGATGGATCTTGACCTCACGGCCGTAACCAAACAGGGAAAGCAAAACCTACTATTCAAAGAGATAAGTGACGCACTATCCAACGCGGGCTTTGCCGTGGTGCGCTATAACAAGCGATCGTATCAACTAGATTTGAAAGGGCAAGAAGACCCCGCCTTTCTCGACAGCAAAACCATTCAAACGTTTGCCAAGAACCCGCTCAAGTTCTTCGTCAGCGATGCGATGGACAGCGTTCGATTCGTCAAAGAGCGGTTTCCCGGAGCCGACATCTTTCTGCTAGGTCTTAGCGAAGGCACCTCTGTCGCCTTGCAGGTCGCCCACCAAATGTCTGAAATCAAAGGGGTTGCTCTGCTCGGCTTCTATGCAGTCTCAGTGGACATTCTGGTGTTCGAACAGCTCGTGTATCGGCCTCTAAATCTGTTTGAGCAAGTGGATGCAAGTGGCGATGACGAAGTCGACGGGACTGAGCTGAAGGCGGAAACTCCAGCTGCCGCATTGCTGCGGAGTCAAATGGCTGTGATAGATATCGATGCAGACGGGAAGATCTCACGCCTCGAGTTTCAAGCGGTTGGCCTCTCCAATCTGTTAGTCCGAGATCTGATGGCTGCTTTCCGTGAGCAGGAAGCTCGCTATCCCCGGCCATCTGACATCCTCGCATCGGCTTCGTTCAAGGTGGCATTTTTTCAGGGTCTATGGGACAACCAAACACCTGCGTACAACACCAAAGCGGTGGAGTTGGTCGCAAAGCAGGTCTGGAAGAAGGAAAACTTCCGGTTTTTCTACTTTCCGAAGTTAGGTCATGCCCTCGACGCACGTGCAAGCTATGACGATCTTCAATATGACACGATTGCCCCTGAGGCCAAGGCAAAGCTGGCTGGAGAACTTGCCAAATTCTTCTAGCTTCCAGTGTGTACGTTCGGTGGCTAGGATTTCGGAAGAGATACAAGTTCAAGCCATCCAACGTCCCCCGAGCCCGCGTGGTCTGATTCGACAGGCTCCGCGAGCACCTACCCGACGACGAGCCGGACTTCTCGCCTGAAGAGCGCAAGGAGCAGCTGGCGGCTCGGCAGACTGCGGGGTTGAGGAGTCCGCGCGCGTTCTAGGGCGCGGCTCTGACTCGCAGCAAACTGGAAGCGTCCTCCGTCGCACTCTCGACCGACTGAATCCTCATGTGGTGCATGCCAGCGTCGAGCACCTCGATGTCTTCGAGGATCTTCAGGCTGAACGGCAACCGAATTCCGAGCACCTCTCGGTAGTCGGTGAGCGAGAGCGCCACGATAGACCGCGGCATCATCTCCCTGACCGTGGACTGAACGAAATCGACCAGCAACGTCTCGCGATGGATCCAGAGCAAGTACTGGTCCGCCGACTCGTGCGGCTCCCATCGATCCCACGTCGCATAGACCAAGTCGTAGGTCTCGCCGTGGAGCTCTCGGGACCCTGCATAGGTAATCAGGTCGGCGTCTGAGAGAAGGAACGGCACGAAGAAGAAATAGCGGTAGCCGTGCAGGTGAAACTCGATGGTCTCGTCCCTCTCCCATGAAACGACACCAGCGGAGTCCACAGTGTAGGTCTCCCCCTCGAGAATGCCCCAGGCCTCCCCCGCCCATTCACCATCTAGAAACTTCAGACCCACGTCGAGCGACCCGGGCTTCAGCGACAGCGTCAGACTCTGGCCGCTGAACTCCAGGGGCATGAAGAACGTCTCGAGCACCCAGTGGTGCCAGTCGTGCTCGAAAGAGATCTCGACCGGCTCGTCGCGCAGCTGCTGCCAACGATCCGAGCCACCCATTGCCTCCAGGCTACGCGCCAGCAGGGCTCGCCCTTGCTGCTGCGCGCTTTCCGAAGGCCCATGGGCTCTCACATTGTCGGTCCTGAGGTCGCCGAGGCCTTGCATGGAGAGGTAGACACCGAGAGCTCCGATGCCGACGAGAGCAACGAGGGCCAACGCGAGTGCTTTCATTCCCTTCATCGCGGCCATCCTAGCCTGCATCGACGAGGCGCCCAAGACCGGTACCGGACGTCTCGCCAGAGGCGACCCTTGGAGTCGAGCGATGCCTCCAGAGGACATCGCCAATGGTGGAGCATGACCAGGAATAGGCAATCACACTGTGCGATCTGATACTCTGGCGGGTGGCCGCACCTGCCCGAGCGAACGAAGCAGCGGCTCTTCATCGCTCCCGAGGACTCGCCGAAGGAGCAAACCCGAATGGAGGTCTGATCATGCGTCGACCCCTGAAGCTCTTCCTGTTCCCCCTCGTTCTCCTGCTGTCACTGGGTTTCGTGACGTGGGCAGGAGCCGACGAATCGCCTGCTGCCCTGCAGGCGACTCCGGACCTGACTTCGACCGTCGAATCCGACGCACAGGCCGCCGAGGTCGAGAGTATCGAAACGATCGAGTGCCCACCGATCCCTGGAGCGACCCCTGCCTTCGGTGAGCCAGCCCCCGTCTTCACCGGCGACGTTTGCGTCGGCAGCTGCAAATCCAACTCGGACTGCGATCAGTACTGTGGACCCGGCGACGGCGGCTGCGACCTGAACCCGGCGAATCCCTGCTATCGCCAGTGCATCTGCCTCTTCTGATGAATCCCCGACGGTTCCGACGCGGTCGGAACCGTGCCCCCGTGGAGTCGACGGATGGCAGCCGAGGTGTGAGATAGTCACAATCTCTGACTCGCAAGAGCCCGCGACCCGCGTCACTTCACAAGCTGCCAAGGAGACTTCTATGCCTTCTCGAAACCAGTGGATCGTTCGCGTCCTCGCGATGGCCGCAATCCTGGCTCTCGGCCTGAGCTTCGCGCCGATCAGCTCGGCCGGCTGCTTGGGACCGATGTACATCTACTATGAGACCTCTGCCCTGCAAACCGAGACCGGCGCCAAGTTGGTCTGCCCCACCGGCACCTACTACGATTCCGGTCCGGACGGCACCTTTCAGGAAACGCCCTTCTTCGAGGTGTACACCGTGTCCTGCCCGTGCAGCGGCGGTGGCACTGGTGGCGGTGACCCCACAGATGCCGGGGAGGATTGAGGCCGTAACGCGTCGCACTGCCGGGATCGATCAAGCCGACCCTGACGCCGCCGATGGCTCAACATCCATCGGACGATTCTCAGCGGTCCACGCAACGATTAAGAGCAACGAAAAGAGCGGCAGGTAGGACAGATTGTACCACCCGCCCGCGACGATGATGTTCAGCGGTTGGGGCAACTCGGCCACCAATCCACTCAACCAGAACCAGACCCAGGGGGTCAGCAAGACAGCCCAACGAGGGAGCCGTGTGCGTCCGGCACCGACGAGCACCCCGTACCAGAGCCAGGCAATCGCTCCGAGGCCCAGATAGAGATACAGATACAGCGCGAGGTAGCCTTCCGCCACCTTGGCGAACCCTGCATCCCCCGCCTCGAGAACCCCGGCCAGCACGGCGTCGGCCTGGAATGCGATCATGGGGAACTGTGCATGGTAGGCGCCTCCGATCGACATCATCAGGGCGAAGACCACGAAAATTCCGATTCGGCTGCGCCGATGCCTTCGGTCGATCAGCAGCACCGCAAGGAGGAAAGAAGCCATGTAGAAGACCGCGGCGATCGGCCCAAGCAGCCCACCCACCGCGAGCCTCGCAGACCCGTGGTCGCGCATGATTTCGGCGAAGTGTCGACCGAAGTACTCCATATCGACATTTCGATAGTAGAGCAACATGTCGCCGGCGAACATCATCAGGGGGCCGAGAAGTCCGAGAGATCCCAGCAGGCTGAGCATACGACGACGATTTCCGTCCATGGAGTAGGGTTTCCTCATGCCTGGAATGGACTTGAACTGCTCGAATGTGGAGCGGATGGTGCCACGGCGCGGCGTCGTGCGCAAGGCGCTCCGCGCTGGTGTCGCGGTGCCCACCGCGAGGCGACGGAGTGCAGGGCATGGTGCCGCAACCACACCGAACGCTCCGCGTCGCGGAGTACCTCTCGCGAGCGACTTTCCTCCAGTTCTCCGTTCCTCTCGGCTCGCACGAGCGGCTCGCACGAGCCTGGGATAGCGACCGCGACCGGGTCGCCTGCAACTCGGCCTCCCGGGGGGCGGCCCGGAGGCGACCCCGGCCCTTCAGTCCTGGAGCGAGACGATCTCGCCGGTGAGCAAGAAGTCGCTGATCTCACCCGCGCCATCGAACTCGCCGGCGTTGAAGATCACCTCGAAGTCGACTTCCTCGACGCCGGTCTGGCTGCTGATCAGCGCCTCGAAGAAGACTGTTTTCGTCGTCGTCTGAAAGCCGGCGTTGCCCTGCACGACGCTCTGCTGGGCAGACAGGGCCTGCGCGTCCGATCCCTTGGTCGATTGGATGGTGTACGTGAAGCCGCTGTTCGCCTGGCCCGCGGTCTTGGCCAGGAAGGTCGCAGTCACCTTCAAGGTGTTGCCCTTGGTGATGTTGGGCATCTCGAGAATCGGCGTATCGCTGCGACCGCCAGTCTGCACGGACCAGGTCCCACTCTTCTGAACAAACTTCATTGCGGCTCCTTGGGCTCGGGTGGATTCGTCGTCAGATCTTAGCAGCGGTTCCCTGCTCGGCTACACTCGGCCTGATCGGTTCGATCGACCAGATCACCACCAGAGCACGCTCTTGAACTACTTCTTGGCCACTCAGACCCTGCTCGACGACGCCATCGACGGCGACGAGGAGGCCCTCGATCGTTTGATCGAACGACTGACCCCTGTGCTGGCCCGGCGTGTCGTTCGCACTTTGGTCCGCGCCGGGCGCGAGGACGCGGCGCGAAACCGCGAGTGGGTGCGAGACCTGACCCAGGACGTGTTCGTCGACCTCTTCGCCGACGACGCTCGAATCCTGCGTTCGTGGCGCCCGGAGCGAGGGGCGTCGCTCGAGAACTTCATCGGCCTCGTCGCGGAACGGCGCACGGGGCGACGTTTGCAGCGACGGCGCTATGCCGCAACCATCCCGACCGACGACGATCTCGCCGAGCGCGCCTCGGGCGCGGCCGATCCAGAGCGGGAGACCGTCGCGCGCGGCCTTTGGCACGAGCTCCTCGATCGACTGGAAGAACGACTCAGCCCGGCGGGCTGGGAGATCTTCCTCTTGCTCTTCGTCGAGCAATGCGCCGTCGCCGAGATCGAGCGCAAGACCGGGCTCGGACGTGACGCCATCTACGCGTGGCGGAGCCGGCTGCGCAAGCTGGTGCGAGTGCTCGCTGCCGAGGCGGGCGTCGTGGTCGACGAGCCCCCCATTGGACGGGCACGCTCCGCGGCGGACGCACTGTCGACGCAGCACCGAACGCAGCTCACCGATGTCGGAGGAGGACGATGAGTCAACCCCGAAGGCGCATCACGGAAGACGAGTTGCTGGGTGGCCTGGCCGAGGCCGCGCGCGAGCGTCTGCAAGAACCAGCGCCACTGGATCGTCCGCCAGACGACGCCGGCGACGAAGCCGAAACCCGCCTGGATCGCCTCACCGACGAGATCGTCGCGGAGCACGGCGAGCACACCTTCGACGCGTCGTTCCGCGACGGCGTCAAGCAGCGGCTGCGCGCCATTGCCTCGTCGGCTGAGAGCGCACGGCCGAGCAGGACCCGGTGGACCCGCACGAGCCCGCGGCGATCCACCGCCACGACAGGACGATGGCTGGCGCTGGCGGCCGGTCTGCTCGTCGCGGCCGGCCTGGCCTTGCTGGTCGGTCCTCGGTGGATGCCTACGTCCGAGTCGACCGATGTCCCGGGTGAAACCATCGCTCCTCCGCTCCCCGCCTACAGCCTGCAGATCGAAGGAGTCGATGCGCAGCGAGGCTCCGACGACCCACCGACGATCACCGTCGTCCCGGGGCTACGCCTGCGCCTCGTCCTGCGACCGGAGAGCGCGCCGACCGGGGCGATCGCGGCTCGGCTCTTCCTCGAGACCGGCGACGAGATCACGCCGTGGGCCGCGGCGGAAGATCACCTGCACATCGGTCCGCGGGGCGTGATTCGCCTCGAGGATCCGCCGACCGAGGTATGGCAGGCGCTGGTGCCGGGCCTCCAGACTCTGTATGTCGCGGTCGGGCGACCCGACGCTCTGCCCGACGCGGCGACCCTGCGCCACACGCTCGACGCGTCGACGACGCCGGACGGCTGGCAACTGCTGAGCCGGACCATGCTCCGTGCCGAGGAGCCCTGACGCGATCTCGCTCAAGGCCTGTCCGCGAAGGATGACGAGCGACCGAGGGTGCCATCGGATCGCTCTCTTCGCCGTCGGTGTTGCCGCGCTCACAAC
Source organism: Acidobacteriota bacterium (assembly GCA_039194425.1). Lineage (GTDB taxonomy): Bacteria > Acidobacteriota > Thermoanaerobaculia > Multivoradales > J023 > JAUIJL01. Next base: position 230,032 of record JBCCVZ010000008.1, read on the forward strand.
CGTCGCTTTCGGGACCGGCGCCCTCGGGACCGGCGCCCTCGAGACCGGCGCGCGCGAGACCGAAGCTGCCCTCGAACCGACTCCACAGAGCGTGCTCCACGTCGAGTGGGCCGGGTGCACTGACGTGCTCGGCCCGACCGACGATCCGACCTGTGAGCTCGACCCGTCCGACCCGGTCCTTCGCCTGTGGGCCCGCACCGTGTCGGGAGAGCGAGCCGAGCTGGTGCGCGGCGCACACGCCACGACGGCTCCCGAGCGCGTCCAGGGCGGCTGGTTCTGGCGTCTGGCGATCGAGCGCGACGCCGACGCGCTGCAGCTGCGCGCGCCGACGAGCGGCGAGATCTTCAGCCTCCCCCTCACCTGGCGGCGGCCGCTGCCGGCGCTCGACGACGCCCTGACGCCGAGCGAGCCCGACGCGGCGCGAGGGCGCCTCCGCGACGCGCTCCGTCAGGCGCGCTCGACCGCCGAGCGCATCCGCCTCGCCACCGGCCTCGCCGACCTCGAGCCGAACGCGGAACGGGCCGCCATGCTCTTCCGCCAAATCGCCTGGCTCGCGGACGGCCGCGCCGGCCACCCGAGCCGACCCCGTACCCGCATTCACGCGCTGGCCCGCCGACACCACCTGCTCTACAGCGCGCTCGACGACCCGGTGGCGGCGCAGCAGGCGCTCGACGCCCTGCCCGATGCGCCGCGCGGCGATGCGACCTCTGCCTTGATCATTTCGATTTTCCGCGCTTCTTGGGACATTCGACTCGGCCAGCTGCGCACGGCCTTCCGCACTCTGGACGACGCCGAGCGACGCGCCGAGCGCCTGCGCGACCCGTTCCTCGTCTTCATTCGCCAACCACAGGCCCATCTCGCCAGCCGCCTCGGGCTCCACCAGCGGGCGCTCGAGCTGGTCGATACCCTGCGGCGCCAGGCCGCCGAGTTGACGCGGCCGTGCCGGCGCTCCGATCTCTTCACCGACCTGGCGTGGAGCCAGCTGTTGATCCTCGAGGCCGTACGCCACGGCGACGTCCGCCTCGGCACCCTGCCCGATCCGAGCGCCGACCTGCGCGCCGCCGCGGACCTGGCCGCCGAGTGTCCGGCCTCGCTTGGCGCCAACACCACGATCAACCTGGCGCTCGGCCACCTCGAGGCGGGTCGGCTCGACGAGGCACGAGACGCTCTCGAGGACCTCGACGCGCTCGCCCCGGACGCGATCGGCGACGGCCTCGTCGTCACCTGGCGTCTTGAGGTCGCGGCGCGGCTCGCCCTCGCCGAGGGACGCGCCAGCGACGCTCTCACGCTCTACGACTCCCTCACCGAGGACGCCGCACGACGCTTGGAGAGCGACGCCGCGTGGCGGGCCGCGATCGGTCGGGCCCAGGCCCTCCGCGGCCTCGGCCGCATCGACGAAGCACTCGCCGCCTTCGCCGACGCCGACGATCTCCTCGACCGCCGCGCCATGACCTGGCCGCTGCTCGAACCGCGCGGACCCGAGTCGGCCTTCGTCTTCTACGAGCGAGGCAGCCGCCTGCATCTCGACCTGCTGCTCGAGACCGGGGACGAGGCGCGCGCCCTCGAGCTTGCACGCCACGCCCGCCGCCGCGCTCTGGCCCACCTGACGGCCGGCCAACAGCTCGACGACGCCTCACCACAACAGCGAGACGCCCGGCATCGGCAGCGTGCGCGCCTCGCGAACATTCGGCGTGCGATCGACGACCTGGTCGCCGCGGAGGCCGACGCCACCGGGCGCGAGCTGCAGCTCTTGGCGGAGCGCCGCCGACAGCTCGCGGTCGAGCAGGAGGCGGTGCTCGGGGCGTTCGGCTCGCCTCCCGGCACGGCGGCAGATCGGCCCCTGACCGCGCCACGGCCCGGCGAGCTCCTGCTGACCTACCACCCGTTGCCCACGGGCTGGGTCGGATTCGCCGCCCTCGACGGGCGAGTCGAGGCTCGACGGCTCGATCTCGGAACGCTCGAGCGCGACCCAGCGGCCGCCTTGCTCGCCCCCTTCGCGGACGCCATCCGGCGTGCCGACAGTTTGCACTTCCTGCCCTACGGCATGCTCTGGTCGATCGACCTCCATGCCTTGCCGTTGGACGGCGGCCTCCTGCTCGAGCACCTGCCTGTCACCTTCGGTCTCGATCTGCCGCGGCCGCCGAGCGCCCGCGACGGCGCGGAGCACATGTTCACGCGACGGGCTCTCGTCGTCGAGGATCCACGGCGCAGCCTGCGCCATGCCGCGCAGGAGGCGGATCAGGTCACGCGATACCTCGCGCACACCGGCTGGGCGGTCGAGCGCCTCGGACCCGACGATGCCACGCCGGCCGCAGTGACCAGCGCCTGGGCACAGGGTGTCGTCGACCTCCTGCACTGGGCGGGCCACATCGACCCACGAGGCACTCTGCAGCGCCCCGCCGGCCTGCTCTTCGACCACGGACGGCGCCTCGGCCGCGCCGATCTGTTCGCGCTCGAGAGCCCACCCCGTCGCGTCGTCCTCTCGGCTTGCTCGGCCGTTCCGACCGGCGACGGTCACGCTCCCATGCACCTCGGCCTCGGCCAGGCCTTCCTCCTCGCCGGCAGCGACTGGGTGCTCGGGCCGACCGCGCCGGTCGACGACGCCGCGGCGGCGGCGCTCACCGAGCGCTTCTACGCCGCCTGGCTCGCCCGACCGGGCACCGAGCCGGCCGAAGCCCTGCGCCGGGCGCAGCTCGCGCGACGCGTCGAGCATCCCGAAGGATCGTGGCGGCGCTTCCGCCTCCTCGTTCGCTGACACGTCGGGCGACTTTTCCGCGATTCATTGGTCAGATTTCTCTGCCATGGGGTGAAGACCCTAGAGAAGCATCCATCTGACTCGAGCAAACGGCCTATGGCGGAGTCCAGCGACTCCGTCCTCTCCCAGGTCCTTCGACTGCTCAATCGTTTCTCAAGGGAGACAGCATGTTTCGAATGAATCGACTGCTCGTATGGATCGCGATCGCGCTCTTCGTCTCGGTTCCGTTGGCCTGGGCCGAGAAAGACCCCGACAACGAGCCGGAGAAACTGTGCGACGGACTCGACAACGATGGGGATGGCGTCGTCGACGACGGGTTCGACACGGACGGCGACGGTGTCGCCCGCTGCTGCGACGGCCGCCCGTTTTTCGTCACGATGACCATCGGTGGCAATGAGCTGTTCGCGCACCACAACCGGTGCTCGAACAGCTTCGACACCGCGCCGGCTCCGCTCGCGTCGCTGCCACCGGGCCAGCGCATCCGCGTCAACGGAGTCGCCGACATCACGGGCAGCACCTTTCTCGACGTGGTGTGGACGCACGTGGAGACCGATCGGCGGTACATCGCCACGTGCAACGGCCGCGAGTGGGTGAGCCTGTTGAACTCCGAGTGGACCTACAACTACTTCGGCGGCGCCGACCTCGACCACAGCGGCGTCGTCGACTTCGTCGCCTGGGACCTCCGAAACAGTCCGGTCACCGGACCGGTGCAGGGGCCGGGCCCGGAGCTCGGGGTCACCGCGCTCTTCGGCGCGGGAACCTACACCGAGAACTACGGCTCATGGGATCCCGACCCCGTGCTCGGTGACTGGGTCGCCACCCGCACCTACAACGCCCAAGATCTCGACCAGGACTGCAAGCCCGACATCGTCTTCTTCTCCTACGCGGACGGCGGCGCCTCCGAAACCAAGTTGCACTGGGCTCCGGGCAACGGTAGCGGCTTCGATGCATCGATCGAGCTCGATACGATCACCGGCCAGCCACAGAACTGGGGCGACCTGGGTGACATCGACTGTGACGGCTGTGCCGACTGGGTCGGCGGTCCGGACGACGACGGCGACCGAGGCGCCGTCTACGCCGGCTTCGGCGACTGCAACGGCAACTTGAGCCTCACCAGCTCGCCGATCATCGACGCCTGCGTCGGCGGCTGTCCCGGCAGCGGCCCGTCGTGGGGCCGCGGCTACTCGCAGCTCTACGACTGGAACTGCGACGGCCGGCTCGACCTCCTCACCAGCCACGTCGAGGACACGGGGAGCACGGCGACCGTCCAGTACTGGCCCGGGGAGTGCGACGGCTTCGGTGGCGCAAGCGTCGTCATCGGCGGCGGCACCAACGCGGCCGTGATCGCATCCCCGCTGCGCAACTAGTTCGTCGGCGGCCTTCGTTCGACGAGACCGACTGACGAATCGACCGTGTTCGATTCGCCGGTTGGATTTTGGCTCGGCGGTGAACCCCGATCGAGCCTGCGCTGAACGCACGACAGCTCGAGGAGACTTCGCATGCATCGACAGGTCGATATCCGAATCGGGATGCTCACCCTGGCCGTCCCGGCTCTCCTGCTCGCGGCCGACGTGGCATTCGCGGCCTGCGTCGACGAACCGCTCGAGCCAAGCGACGCGCAGGTCTACTGGCGCTGGATCAGCAGGCTCGACGACCCGCAGACGGGCTGCCAGCTCGCCGAGCCGCCGACCGGCTGGACGGCCCGTCCCCTCTTCGACGCCGGCGCGCGAACTCTGTGGCCGTCGCTCGAGAAGTTCTGTGTCTATGAACATGACGGCATCGGCGACCTCGACCTGGAAGGCCTCGCCGCGATCGACGGCCTCGACGGCGCCTACGATCAGTTTGCCCTACCACCCACCGGCGGCCCCGCCCCGCCCCGAGTGGTCGACGCGATCGCGCCCGACCTGCTCGCGGTGGCGCCGGCGGGCAGTCTCGGTGATGCCCTTCGCCCGGAGCTCGCGGCGCTCTTCGACGAGCAGGCCGGTCACCTCGGCCCGTTGCCCGACAACGACGGCGGCCCCACCGTGCGCCTCGCCCTGCTCGACACTTCGCCCACCGGCGGCAGCATGCTCGAGGCGTCCGACCACGGACTCACTCTGAGGCTGCTGGCCGAGCGCCTGCTGTGCGGCGGCTCGTCCTGCCCGGTGGACCTCCACCCGCGCCTGGCGCTCGCCTACCGCACCGTCGACGCTTTCAGCCGCGCGCTCAGCCCGCGGCACCCGGTCGAAGGCGGCTTCGCCGGCCTCCTTGGCGAGCTCGCCGAGAGCGTCGCCGACGAGCTTCTCGACTGGCGAATCGGCGCCAGTGGAGACGATCGCCTGGTGCTCAACCTCTCGCTCGCCTGGGATCCCCTCTACGGCGGCGGAGACCTGACCCTGTTGGCGTCCGAAATGTCTCCGCCGGTCGAAGCCGTCTACCGCGCGCTCGAGGCCGCGGCCTGCGATCCGCGGACGGTGACCGTCGCCGCCGCCGGCAATCGGAGCGACCGTCACCCCTCTAGCTTCCCGCAGGAGGCGCTGCTGCCCGCCGCCTGGACCGAGCGCACCGTCACCTGCGACGGCACGACGCGGCCGCTGGTGCTCGCCGTCGCCGCTGCCGATCGCCTGCGTCGACCGCTCGCCGACGCGATCACCAGCGACCTGCCGGAGTGGACCGCCTACGGCGATCATGCGACGGTGCACCCGGGACCGGCCGCCGTTCTCACCGGCTCGTCGGTGGCCACCCTGGTCGTGTCGTCGACGCTCGCCGCTGTCGCCGCCTATCGAGCCGACCTGGAGATGCCGATGCTCGCTGTCGGGGTGCTGGCCAGCGGCGACGATCTCGGCGTCCCTGCCGATCTCTGCCCGCTGAGCGGCAGTTGCTCGAACCGGCGCCTGGTCAGCCTGTGCGCGGCGATCGAGGCGGTATGCGACGCGGCCCAGAGTCACTGTCCGGAAACACCTCCGAGCTGCCCCCTGCGCCCCGTGCTCTTGTCGACCGTCGGCTCGCTACCGCCGCTGCCGAACGTCGATGTCGCCGACTGGTACAGCGTGACTCCCCTTTGCGCCTCGGCGGCCTGTGGCGAGGTCGATCTCCGCTGGTCGCCCTTCCAGAGCCCGCCCGACGCGCTCTGTCCCGACCGCCAGCACCACGGCCTGGCCCGGGCGCCCTACACGACGCCGCAACCGCAGTCGGCCCTCTGCCCGACCTGCCCCTACCGACTCTACGACGGTGATTTCTTCGTCGAGATCGACAGCGGTGGACAGACCGTCGGCTCGCCGACGCTCGAGCTCACCTGCTCGGGAAGCCGGATCTCCTACACGCTGGTCGCGCCGGGCGGTGTGCTGACCGATGGAAGTCAGCTGCACGTCACCTCGCTCCCGACCGGCTGCAGCCAAGCCGTCCTCACGTACACCCTCGACACCGGAGGTGGCTCCAGCATCTCGGCGACCGAGCCCGTGTTGATTCTGCAGTAGCGCCCGCGCCCTAGCGCGGAGACGCCAAACCACCAAGGAGACGACGATGTCCCGACTGACCGAGCCCCTTCGTTCAACCCTCAACCTCTCTTCCCCCCAGATGCTCAGTTCGCTCTTGCTGCTCCTGCCGCTCGCGCTCTGTGTCCCCGCCGCGGCCCAGTTCTCGCCGACCGAAGTCTGCGACGGCATCGACAACGACCTCGATGGCGACATCGACGAGGGCTACGATTTCGACGGCGACGGCGTCGCCCGCTGCTGCGACCAGCGAGCCTTCTTCGTCACCACGACGACGCCCGGCAATGAGATCTGGGCGCATTCGAACCACTGCTCGAATACGTTCGATGCCAGCATCACCCCGATCGCCGCATTGCCCGCGGGCGATGTCATCCAGGTCAACGGGGTGGGCCACGTCGACGCCGACGGTCTGCTCGACGTCATCTGGACTGACACCGGTACCAACGCCCGCTATCGCACGACGTGCAACGGAGTCGAGTGGGTCACCAACCTTTCCGGCTTCTGGGGCTTCGGCTACTTCGGCGGCGCCGACATCGACCTCGACGGCCCGGTCGACTTCATCGCCTGGGACATGGCGAACGGACCGGTGAACGGTCCGATCCTCGGATCAGGACCGCTGCTCGGGGTGACCGCGCTCTCCAGCGGCTCCTATGTCGACCAATACGGCACCTGGATTCCGAACCCGACGCTCGGCGACTGGGTCGCGACACGCACCTACAACGCCCACGACATCGACAAGGACGGCCTGCCGGACCTGGTCTTCGGCTCCTACGCCACGGGCGGAGCCTCGGACACGACCCTGCGCTGGGCGGCCGGCAACGGCTTCGGCTTCAACCCCTCGATGCCGCTCGGTACGATTCCAGACCAGCCGCAAAACCTGGGCGACCTCGGCGACATCAACTGCGACCAATGCACTGACTGGATCGGAGGACCCGACGACGATGGCGACAAGGGCTCGATCTACGCCGCCTTCGGCGACTGCATGGGCAACTTCGCTCTCACGACCGGCGAGATCGTCGACGCGTGCAGCGACGGCCCGCCCTGCGCGGGCAGCGGCTCGGCGCACGGCATGGGAATGTCACAGCTTTATGACTGGAACTGCGACGGGCGCCTCGACTTGCTGACCAACCACGTCGAAACCACCGGTAGCACGGCGACGGTGCAGTACTGGGTGGGAAACTGCGGCTCGTTCTCGGCGCCCAGCGTCGTGATCGGCGGCGGCGCGATCCGCAGCAGCCTCGCGTCACCGCTGCGTCGTTGAAGACCGCGTCGTTGAAGACCGCGTCGTTGAAGACCGCGACGTTGAAGACCGCGACGTTGAAGACGGCGCCGCTGACACGGCGTCGCCTTTGACGACGCCGTACGATCAGACGTGCTGGTCGACGAGGATCGAATTGCCGTCGGGGTCGACGGCGGTGAAATATGCCGGCCCCGACCCGTCCTCGTCGCACTCTTGCACCAGCTCGATGCCCCGGTCTTTGAGCTGACGCTGCAGCGCACGCACGTCGGTGAACTCGGCGCGCGCCTCGGCCTGCGCGGTCCAGCCCGGGTTGAACGTCAGGATGTTCTTCTCGAACATGCCCTGGAAGAGACCGATCGTATGGTCGCCGTTGCGCAGGATGAGCCAGTTCTGCGTGGCGTCGCCGCCGGCGGGCTCAAAGCCGAAGGCCTCGTAGAAACGCCGCGAGGCGTCGAGATCCTGGACGGCGAGGCTGATCGAAAAGGCACCGAGATCCATCGTGGGCTCCTTGGGGACATCTTGGGGACATTGGGGGGACAGGGTCGTTGCCGGTGTGGTGGCGGCACTCTACCCTTTCGGCTCCTGGATTCACGTTGCGTTCACGTTGGCTGCGCGCTCGCTTCACCCACGCTTTCTTACTGTCTCCCGGACGCCGCGGCGCTCGCTCGGGGCGCCCCTCAACCGACCGGGAGACGACCATGCTCACGCACACTTCGCGCCTTCTTCACTTCCTCGCCCTCGTGGCCGTGGCGAGCTGGCTTTGGACTGTGTCCTCCGAACTGGTTTCCGGGCCGCTGGCGGCCGACGACGAGGAGCGCGTCTTCGGCTCGATCGACGGCACGGTCTCGACCACCGACGGCGTGCCGTTGCTCGGCGCCGAAGTCCGGCTCGACCCGCTGGTGACCAAGTCGGTGGTGACCGACGCGGAGGGACGCTTCACGCTGCGCCGGGTGCCCGAGGGATCCTACGAGGTGGTGATCGCCTCGCCGGGCTTCGCCATCGCCCGCACCGCCGTCGAGGTGAGTGCCGGAGCGGCTGCACCGACCCTCGAGGTGGTCTTGGCGCCGGCAGAGGTGACGCTCGATTCGATCAACGTCGTCGGTAGCTACTCGCTCGGCCGCGACGCGCCGGCGTCGACGGTCGCGTTGTCGGCCGAAGAGCTGCTCGAGCTGCCGCATTTCGGCGACGACATCGTGCGCGCGGTCACTGTATTGCCGGGCGTCACGTCGAACGACGCGTCGGCCGAGTTCAACGTCCGCGGCGGCTTGACGCGCGAGGTGCGCTACGAGATCGACGGACTCGAGATCTTCGAGCCCTACCACCTCAAGGATTTCCAGGGCATCTTCAGCATCATCGACCCCGACGTGCTCGCCGGCGTCGACCTCTACACCGGCGGCTTTCCGGCCGAGTACGGAGATCGCAGCGCGGGCGTGCTCGACCTCGAAACCTTCAGCCCGTCCTCTTCCGCCTACGAGGTCGGAATCAGTCTGCTCAACGCCTGGGGCTCCGCCTCCGGAACCCTCGACTCCGGCTCGTGGTTCGTGTCCGCGCGGCGCGGCTGGCTCGACCTGGTGCTCGACATCGTGGGCGACGAGGACGAAGAGGGCGAAGTGAGTCGGGGCAGCGGACCCGAGTACTGGGATCTGATCGGAAAAGCGGCCTTCGATCTCGGACCGTCCCAGGATCTGACGATCCAGGCGCTGCTGTCCTCCGACACCAACGACGAGTTCGAGCGTGAGTTCGAGGACGGATTCTTCGAGGAAGAACAGACCGACTCGAGCTACGGCAACGACTACCTGTGGGCGCGCCACAACGTGCTCCTCGGCTCGAATGCCTTCCTCGAGTCGATGGCCGCGATCGGCCAGGTCGATCGCGACCGCCTGGCGACCGAAGAGGGCCCCGAGCGGAACTTCACGATCAGCGACGTTCGAGCTCTCGACATTCTCCAGGGGCGCCAGGATCTCAACTGGCAGCTCGACGACTCGCTCTATCTCAAGGCCGGCTGGGACGCCCGCCGCTACGAAGCCGAGTACCAGTACCGCAACGAGCTCTTCGACATCGACTCCGTCGGTGACGCGCTCGGCGTCGAGCGCATCACCGAGTTCGCCGGAGACTTTGAGAGCGACACTCTGGGCCTGTACCTGTCGAGCCGCTGGCAGGTGACTCCGCGCTTCGTCGTCGAGGCCGGAGCCCGCTGGGACGACTACTCGCTGACCGACGAGAACCACGTCTCTCCCCGCGTCAACGGCCTCGTCGAGCTCGGAGACGGCTGGCGAGCGCGCTTCGCCTGGGGCCTCTTCCACCAGAGCCAGCGCCCGAACGAGCTCCAGGTGGAAGACGGTGAGGTCCAGTTCTTTCCGGCCGAACAGGCCGAGCACCGGATCCTCGGCCTGGAGCGCACGTTCGACACCGACGGCGGCCTCTGGGACCTCAAGGTCGAGGCCTACCAGCGGGTGATGGACGACCTGCGCCCCCGCTACGAGAACGCCTTTCAGCTCTTCGTCTTGAACCCCGAGACCGCCAACGACCGCATCCTGATCGCGCCCACCGCGGCCGAAGCACGCGGCGCCGAGATCTTTCTCGCCCGCCGCGGCGGAGGCAAGCTCGACTGGTGGATCAACTACGCCTGGTCCGAGGCGGAAGACACGATCGACGGACGCGACGTCCCGCGAGTTAGCGACCAGACGCACGCCGTCAACCTGAGTCTCGGCTGGCGCCCGACTCCGCGCTGGAGCTTCAACGCGGTCTTCATCTACCACACCGGTTGGCCGACGACGCCGGTCTCCGCGGGCCTGGGAGTGGACGACGAGGGACGACCGATCGCTGTTCCGGTGATCGGCGAGCTGCGCTCGGACCGCCTCGACGATTATCACCGCCTCGACGTCCGAGCGTCGCGCCGTGTCCCTCTCCGGGGCAGTGTTCTCGAGCTCTTCGTCGACGTCCAGAATCTCTACAACAACGAGAACGACGCGGGCTTCGAGGTCAATGGCCTCAACTTCTTCCTCGACGACCAGGGCGCTCCGGTCTATGAGCCGTCGCCGGAGACATGGCTCGGGATCATCCCGTCGTTCGGGATCTCCTGGACCTTTTGAGGTAGCCTGAGACCGTGCGTATCCTCGTCATCGAAGACGACCTGGACATCGCCGGCAATGTCGGTGACTACCTGCAATCCCGTGGCCACCTCGTCGACTTCGCGTATGACGGTGTCTCGGGGATGCACCTGGCGTTGACCCAGGACTTCGACGCGCTGGTGGTCGACTGGATGCTGCCGGGAATGAGCGGCCTCGACCTCTGCCGGCGGCTCCGCTCGGAGGCCGGAGACAGCGTGCCGGCGTTGATGCTCACGGCCCGTGACACCCTGGCCGACAAGCTCGAGGGATTCGACGCCGGGGTCGACGACTACCTGGTGAAGCCCTTCGCCCTCCAGGAGCTCGAGGCACGCCTCGGCGCCCTCGACCGCCGACATCGGGCGGCTCGGCGGATTCTGCGAGTCGCCGACCTCGAGCTCGACACGGATGCGCGCCGAGTCCAGCGAGCCGGCCATTCGCTCCAGGTCCAGGGTGCAGCCTTCGACATTCTGGCTCTGCTGATGGAGCGATCGCCGGCGGTGGTGCGGCGCGAGGAGCTGGAGGCCCGGCTGTGGGGCGACGAGCGCCCGGAGAGCGACGTGCTGCGTAGCTACGTCTACGCGCTGCGCAGCGCGATCGACAAGCCCTTCGATCGAGCTCTTCTCCACACCGTCCGCGGACACGGCTACCAGCTCGTGTCCGCCGACTGAGCCGTGTCCCTCCAGACCGAGCCCACCGCAGCGGCCAACGAAGCCACGGCGGATCGCCGCCACTGGCGGTTGCGGCGACGGGTCTTCGGATCCCTCCTGCTTCTCGGCGTCGCCCTGGCGCCGGTGCTCCTGATCTCGCTCTGGCTCGCCGCCCTGGTGCTCGAGGACGCCACCTTCGAACGGCAGCTCGAGCTCGAAACCGAGCGCCTCCTCGAGGCCCGGCGAACTGGCGCACCGGCGATCGCCGCACGCTTCTTCGAGGCCTACTGGTCGTTCGAGGAGATTCCCGCGGCCTACGACGATTGGTTGGGAGGCGTACTGCCGATGGAGGAGATTCCGCTGCGGGAGCTCGGCCCCGGCCTTTTCGAGTCCGCGGTCTCGGACGTCCACGTCGCCATCGTGCCGCTCAGCGATCGGTCGAGCCCCTGGGCGATCCGCGGCCCCGCGCCTGGATCTTGCGCCGCCGGCTGCCTCTATGTGTTCTACAACGTCTCGTCTCTCGAGCCTCTCGAGGGCACTGAGCTGCACTACTTCGGCACGGCCGCCATCGTCTTCCTCACCGCTCTGGTCGTGCTTTCGATGGCCCTCGCGCAGTGGCTCGACCGCCAGGTGCTGCTGCCCCTGCGCGAGCTCGCGGAAGCAGCCGATCGCTGGGACCTCGACGACTGGCTGCACCGCCCCCTACCGACCGACCGACGGCGTGACGAGATCGGCTCGTTGACCCGCGCCACCCGCGCCGCGGCGCGACGAATCCACGCCTTCGCCGCGCGAGAGCGCGACTTCACGCGCAACGCCAGCCACGAGCTGCGCAGCCCCCTGACGGTGATTCGCGGCGCCACCGAGCTGCTGCGCGCGCGGACTGAGCACGATGCGGCCCTCGAACGACCGCTCGAGCGCATCGAGCGCGCGACGCGGCGGATGGAGTCGACGATCGAGACCTTCCTCTGGCTGGCGCGCGAGGAGCAGCAGCCCCCCGGCGTCGCCGCCCCGGTGCGCCCGGCGCTCGACGACTGCCTCGACCAGCTACCCCGTCGTCCCGACCGCGAGCACAGCCTCGAGATCGACATCGCCCCCGACCTCGCCCTGCCGGTGTCGGCCGAGGCGCTGCGCATCGTGCTCGACAACCTGCTCGGCAACGCCCTGCGCCACGGCGCCTCGGGCATCGTCGTCCTCACCGCCGACACCGACCACATCGCCGTCACCAATCCGCTCGCCGCCCCGCTCGAGGACCCCGAGACCTTGCGACGTCCCTTCGTCGGCGAGGGCTCCGGCCTCGGCCTCGCGATCGTCGAGGAGCTGTGCTCCCGCTACGAGTGGTCGCTGACGCTCGAGCCACTCACAGCCCCGGACGGCGCGCCGCAGCTCCGCGTCGCCGTCCGCTTTCGCTGATCTCAGCCACTCTCAGGGCCGGATCTCGACCGGCGTCCCGACCGCGACCGCCGCGAAGAGGCGCTCGATCGCGTCGTCGTCGAGCGCGATGCAACCGAGCGTCCAGTCGGTAGCGGAGCCGCGGCCGTGGATATAGATCGTGCCGCCCAGCGGCGTGTCCCAGGGCGGACAGCGGCCCGCCTGGATCGCGGTCTCGATGGCTCGCGCTTGCTCGGAGTCGATGCGCCCGTCGGCGCGCCCGCGTCGGGCGTCGGCCGTATTCGGATAGTCGAGGCCGAGCGAAAGGTAGTACTGGCTCTGAGGGTTCTTCACGCACACCCGATAGGTGCCTTCCGGCGTCGCACCGTCCCCCTCGCGAAGCTTGGTACCGGTCGGAGCGAAACCCAGACCGATCGGCAGGCTGGCCACACGCCGTCCGTCGACCTCGACGTGCAGCCGCCGCTGCTCTTTCTCGACCACGAGACGATCGACCCGGCCCCAATCGGCCGACGGCTCGTCCGCTGCGACGCTCTGCACACAGACCGCAACCACGAGGCCCGCGAGACCACGTGCCAGGGTGAGTCTCCCGATTCGTCTCTGCCAGATCATGACCGCGTAGACCCACGAACGACGACTCTGGTTCCCCGGTCGAGCCGCATCGTAGGCGCTGCGATACGCTCTGGGCCATGCCCGCCTCCGCCCAGTCCTCGCCGTGCTCGCCGACCGACGCCGCGCTGCGCCGTCCCGGCCCCGATCTGACCATCGACCCGCCAGGGCCGTTCGCGCCGTGGCGTGAATTGCGCTCGCCGGTCGACTGGCTGCACCTCGCCGCGACCTGGCGCCGCCTGCCGAACGGACCGGCACCGAGCCCGCGCACCGCGGTCCTTCTACCGGGCCTCGGCGCCTCGCCGCTGAGCATGAGCGTGCTCGCCCAGGCGCTCCGCCGGCGGGAGCACACCGCCGTCAGTTGGGGCCTCGGGCGCAACGGCGGCAACGTACCCGCGCTGCTGCCGCGAGTCGTCGAGCGCTTCGACGACGCGGCGCAGCGCGCCGGCGAGCCAATCGTCGCCATCGGCTGGAGCCTCGGCGGCTATCTGGCGCGCGAGGCCGCGCGCGAGCGGCCCGACCTGGTGCGCCAGCTGGTCACGCTCGGCAGCCCGGTGGTCGGCGGACCGAGCTACACCACGGTCGCCAACTGGTACCGCGTGCGCGGCTACGACCTCGGCTCGATCCGCGAGACCGTCGCCGAACGCTACGCGACGCCGCTCGAGGTGCCCGTGCTCGCCCTCTACTCGAAGCGCGACGGCGTCGTCGCCTGGCGCGCCTGCATCGACCACTGGTCACCCCAAGTGCGCCACGTCGAAGTCGACGCCACTCACTTCTCGCTCGGCTCCTCGTCCGAGGCGCTGCGCCACGTCGTCGACCAGGTCGACGCCTCGTGATGCCATCGACGGAGAACCCGGAGGCTTTTTGCTGACGTCCTGATCGATCCTGTCCGACGGTCGAACGACCGAGCCCACCGGCCGACTCAGAGAGTCGGCACGGCATGTGACGCTTGTTCAAAATTTGCGCGACGAGCTCGCCTCGTCCGCTGGTTCGAAAGGATCGATCCCAATGAAGACTTCGCAACCCTCCCTGCGCCCCGCGACGCCGCACGACACGCCGCGCATCGCCGAGATCGCTGACGCCACCGGTCTCTTCCCGCCCGAGATGCTCGACGACATGATTGCCGGCTACTTCGACGGCTCGAAGGACGACCTTTGGTTCGTCGCCGAGAGCTCCGAACCACCCGGCGTGGACGCATCCGACGGGCCGATCGGATTCGGCTTCTGCGAGCCCGAGCGCATGACCGACGGCACCTGGAACCTGCTGGCGATCGGCGTCCTGCCGGCGCGTCAGAGCGCCGGCATCGGCGCCGCGATGATGCGTCACCTCGAAGACACCCTGCGCGCGCGCGGCGCGCGCGTGCTGATCGTTGAAACCATGGGCACCGACGAGTTCGCACGCACCCGCGCCTTCTACCGCCGCAACGGCTACGTCGAAGAAGCGCGAATCCGCGAGTTCTACGAGCCCGGCGGCGACAAGGTCGTCTTCTGGAAGCACCTCGTCGACTAACCTCGCCGCGGCCTCAGCCTGCGTCGGGCTCTGGCATGTCCAGGTCGAAATGGAGGACGTCCTCGCGCGTGCCGAGCTTGGTGTAGAGCGCGGTCGCGGGGTCGTCCCCCTGGTCGGCCTGGACGAAGACGACGTGGGCGCCGCGGTCGGCGGCGATCTCGGTGAGACGACGCAAGAGCGCAGTCGCGACGCCGCGGCGACGATGGCTCGCGGCAACGCCCAGGTCGTAGATGTAGATCTCGCTGCGCTCCTGCTCGAACTTCGGCAGTTCGTAGGCGGCGAGGCCGCCGATCACCACCTCGCCGTCGAGCGCCACCAGGGTGATGAAGGTCGGGCCGGCGAGCAGGCGCTCGAGATACTCGGACGACGGCCTCGCGCCGGTGTAGGTGTCGACCTCGTCGAAGACGTCTCCGAATAGGGTAGAAAGCGCCTCGAGCAGAGGCGCGTCTTGCGGTCCGAGTCGACGGAGCTCGAATTTCGTGTCGGTCATCGGGGCGCCCCCTCGAGTTGCGCGCTCGCGAGTTCGCCGACCCGGCGGATCGCGCGCTCGACGGTGTCGGACCAGGGAACGGCGCAGCTCAGACGCAGGCAGTGACGGTAGCGGCCGGACGGCGAGAAGATCGGGCCCGGCACGATGCTGATGCCTTCGTCGAGAGCGGCCTGATGCAGTGCCAGGCAGTCGACCCCTTCGGGCGCCTCGACCCAGAGCACGAAACCGCCGGACGGACGGGTGACTCGCGTGCCGGCCGGAAAATGCTCCCCAACCTCAGTGATCATGCGGCTGGTGAGGTCCTTGAAGCTGCGTCTCAAGCCACGCAGGTGACGCGGCAGGCGGCCGGCCGCGAGGTACTCCGCGATCGCCATCTGGGTCGGAGTCGCCGAAGCCAGCGTGTTGGCGTACTTGAGCCGCAGAACGTTCTCCGCGTAGCGCCCCGGAGCCAGCCAACCGACGCGGAGCCCCGGTGCCAGGATCTTGCTGAACGACGAGAGCAGGAGGACGTTGCCCACCTCGTCGAATGAGCGCAGCGTGCGCGGGCGCGAGCCGACGTGGGGTAGCTCGCCATAGGTGTCGTCTTCGATGAGCGGCACCTCGGCGTCGTCGAGACGCCGCACCAGCCGGAGCTTGTCGTCGGCAGCCATGCGGTGACCGAGTGGATTGCCGAAGTTCGGCACCAGCAGCACCGCGGCGAGCCGATGACCCGGTCGACGATCCTCGAGCGCCTCGTCGAGCGCCTCGAGGCAGATCCCCTCGCGCGGGTCGGTGGCGATCTGGCGCGCCTTGAGATGCAGGCTCTCGAGCACCCGCAGGAAGCCCGGATAGGTGGGGCTCTCGATCGCCACTGTGTCTCCGGGCTTGGTGACGGCGCGCAGCGCCAGGCCGATCGCCTCCTGGGCACCGGTCGTGATCACCAACTCGTCGGGCGTCAGCGTGACACCGCCGTCGAAGGCCAGGCGCGCAATCTCGCGGCGCAGCTCGAGACGCCCCTGGACTGTGCCGTAGACCTGGCTGGTCACGGGCTCGCGCCGCAGCGCCCGCGACAGCAAGGTATTGAGACGCGACGTCGGCAAGAAGTCGGGATGCGGCACGGCGGCACCGAAGGGAACCACCAATCCCGGACGCGACGCCTCGTCGAGAACTCGCTCCATCAAACGCGACGTGTCGACCTTGGCGGGCTCCCGGCACGTCGCGGTGCGCTCGGGCTCGGGAGGCTGACGCACGGCTGCCAGACACACGTAGTGGCCGCTCTGAGGCCGGACTTCGACGATGCCGCGATCCTCGAGCAGCCGGTAGGCCTCCATCGCCGTCGTGACACTCACGCGACGCCGGCGGCTGGTCTGGCGCAGTGACGGCAGGCGCGATCCGGGCGGCAGCGTGCCGCTGTGGATCAACTCTTCGAGATCGTCGGCGATGCGCCGATAGAGCGGTACCGGGGCAGCGTGAGAGGACGGTGTGCTCGACATGCCCTCATCCTAGTACAGTTGGAGACTTGATGAACTGTTATGGTGTCAATTGGCTCTATCTGTGACTGTACTTGGCGCGCTGACGCTGTCATCCTGCGTTCATCATGAGCACCACCACCCCCTCCCTACGTCCGGCCGTCCTTCTCGCCTTCGCCGCGATCTACGTGATCTGGGGATCGACCTACCTGGCGATCCGCTTCGCGATCGAGACCATCCCGCCCTTGCTCATGGCCGGTTGGCGCGTCGTGCTCGCCGGAGGGCTGCTCTACGGCGCGCTGCGCCTCGCCGGCGTGCCGCGACCGTCAGTGCCGGAGGTGCGCACGGCCGCGGGCCTCGGTGTGCTGATGATCGCTGGCGCCCAGGGCCTCGTCACCTGGGCCGAGCAGTTGGTGCCATCGGGCCTGGCGGCGCTCATGATCACTTCCATGCCGCTCGTGTTGGTCGGGCTCGACGTCGCCTTTTTCGGCGCCGCCCGCCCCGGGCCGCGGACGCTCGTCGGGCTCGGCCTCGGCCTGGTCGGCGTCGCCTCGCTGGTCGGCCCGTCGGAAGGCGCCGTCCACCCCGTCGGCGCGGCGGCGCTCCTGCTCTCGACGCTGTGTTGGGCGATCGGCTCCCTGCTCAGCCGCGGCGCCGCGATGCCGCGCTCGCCCTGGATGTCGGCCGCCGTGCAGATGCTCGCCGGCGGGGTCGTGCTGCTCGGTGCGGCGACCGTCGCCGGCGAGTGGTCGGTGTTCGAGCTGTCGGCGGTCTCGGCGCTGTCGCTCGGGTCGTTCCTCTACCTCACCACCTTCGGCTCGATCGTCGCGCTGTCGGCTTACCTCTTCCTGCTGCGCGAGACCTCGGCCGCGGCGGTCGGCACCTACGCCTTCGTCAATCCGGTGATCGCGCTCGGTCTCGGCTGGGCCGCGGGCGAGGTGATGAGCGCCTCGTCGTTGGTCGGCGGCACGCTGGTGATCGGCGCCGTCGTGCTCATCCATCTCGAGCACAATCGCAGCCCGGTGCCGAGACGCGCGCGCGCCGAGATCTCGCAGGCTCGTCCCGCCACACCGTGTCCGTCGGCCGCCGGCGCCACCGATTGAGCTCTGCGATCGAGCCTAGGGATTCAGCTGCCAGAGCGTGAAGTTGAGCAGCGCCGCGAAGCTCACCCAGACCAGGTACGGCACGAGCAGTGCTCCGGCCAGGCGCTCGCGGCGCCAGAAGAGCACCAGGGTGACGACGATCGTGAGCCACAGCAGGCAGATCTCGGCGAACGCGAGGTCGGGCCGCTGCAGACCGAAGAAGAGCCACGACCAGAGCGCGTTGAGCACCATCTGGACGCCCCAGGCACCGAGCGCCGACACCCGGTCCGCGCCGCGAAGCCAGATCCGCCAGGCGGCGACCGCAATCATGATGTAGAGCAGCGTCCACACCGGACCGAACACCCAGCTCGGCGGATTCCATGACGGTTTGGCGAGCGTCTCGTACCAGGCACCGGGTGGAGACGCCGAAGCGAGTACGGCGGCCGAGAACGAAACGGCGAGGAAGCCGCCGAGCGCGGCCAGGCTCTTGAGAGTCGACGAGCTCACGGCTGCGATCCTCCGGACGCTCGTGGACGCGGCAGGGTGAAGATCACCTCGGCCGGCGTGACCTCGATCCCCACCTCACGCCCCGTCGCTTCGCGCACCAGGCGAATCATGCGGCGGACCCCGGTGCCGGCTCGAGTCGAAAGGCCGAGATCAGCCAGGCGCGCGTAAATCGCCGGGTTGCGGACAACATGGACACCCGCCCGCATCGCACCTTCGTCGATGGTGTTCGGCGGCCGACCCGGAGTGTGAATCTCGATCCGATCGTCGAAGATGAAGAGACGCACCGGGCCAGGGATCGTATAGTCGCGATGCGCCAGAGCATTGACGATCGCCTCGCGAATCGCCACCTTCGGGAGCTCGGGCCGTGGCTCGGGCTCGAAGTCGCGAATCTCGTGCGGAACGGGCAGATGGAGGTCGACGAACCGCTCGGCTTGATCGATGACGTCGACCAGGCGTCCGGCCAGGTCCTTCCGATCGCTTGGATCGTAGGAGCTGTCGATTCCAGCAAAGCGCGCGGCATTGACCTGCGCGAACGGCAGGTGACGCTGCGGATGCCGACCGAAGAGCAACAACCCGGCGACCGTCGGCGCACCGCCGCGCGAGAGCAGGCGCCAGTTCACCAGCAGGCGCTCCGGATCGTCTCTCAGCTCGTCCTGCAGCGTATCGGCGAGATAGTGGTCGAAGGCGGCGAGGTCGAGATCGTCGATCGTCAGACGCGGCAGCGGCTTCTCGTCGTAAAAGAAGCTGCCGCTCGCCTGGTAGAGGCGCAGGATCTCCTCCCGCGAGGCCGGCCGGCGCCCTGACGAGGTTCGGACGTAGATCGTGTTTCCCTTCTGTGTGCAGTACGGCTGCATCTCGCCCCGCTCGACGTTGACGACGAGAATGCGACGGCCGCTTTCAAGCCGAATCGCTGTCTGCTCGACCGTGATCGGAGGCACGCAGTTGTTGAATGCGATGTTGTCGATCGCTCGCGACACCGCGTCCGCATCCTCGACGCCCTGCAGAGTTCCATCGTCCTCGACACCGACGATCAAGTCACCGCCTTCCGAGTTAGCGAAGGCGACCAAGGTCGCCGCCAGCCGCTCGTTCGGAATCGGCCAAGCCTTGAACTCCGTCCGGAGATCTTCCCAGGCATCGATGCGATGTTGCAGCTCGCTCAAATCCATGCACGGCTCCAGGCACTCACGATGTCGGCACGTCGTCCGCCGAACGCGCACCACGGCCGCGTTCCGCGTGGGAACCCTAGCATCGCACGCCGTGTGCTCCTTCAGTCGAGGATCGGGCGGTCGAGCCAGCGGGCGGCGCGTTCGCCGAGGGCGCTGAGGCGCGCGTAGCGGAGGTCGTCGGAGCACAGGGCGTCGGCGGCGCGGGCAGCGAGCCAGCGCTGGTGGGCGCGGCGCAGGTCACCGCCGCGGCGGTCCCAGGCCGCCAGGCCGCGGTAGAACGCCCGCAGGCCGACGCCGGGCCGCAGGCCGGCGAGGGTGAGCAGGCGCCAGTGGCCGAGCAGATTGCTCTCGGGACGATCGCTCCAGTCGCCGTCGAGGCGGTCGCGGTCGGGCACCAGCTGGCGGATCGCGTCGCGCAGCCGACGCTCCACGGATTCCGCCGAGGCACTGAGCGGCGGGTTGAGCAGGCGACAGAGCGCGTCGCAGGCGACATCGCGCCGCTCGAGCAGCACCGCGGCGACGTAGCGCTCGAGGTGCCCGCTGGTCGCCGCATCGAGCCGCACGACCGGGCCGCCGGTGACCTGGACGGTGTTGCCACGACTCTGGCGCCAGGTCGCCGACTCCGGGCCCTCGATCACCCAGCCGGCTTCGAACGCCTGGGCGAGCCAGGCGGCGAAGGCGAGCTCGGGGTCGCGCGCGCCGCGGAGCGGCGGCGACGCCGTGTAGACCAGGTCGCGGGCGTCGCAGCGCGAGAGCAGCACCGGCGAAGCGACCCGCACCGATGTCTGCGGCAGGCGGGCCAGCGCCCGGGCGGTGTCGAGCACCGCGACGCGGCGCGCCAGCCACGACGACGCGTCGTGCTCGAGACGAGTCGCCGCGCGTGCACCCAGCGAGCGAGCGGCAGCGCGCCAAACCGGACGCAGGCCAGCGGCGAGCCGTCGTGGGCGCCGGACCAGCTCCGCCGGCACGACGAGCCTGCGACGACGCAGGGTCGCCTCGCCGTCGGTTGTTTCCTTCGACGCTGTCGAACCGTCGGTCGGCTCGCTCGCGGTCTGATCGTCCTCGAGCAAAGCGTCCTCGAAGAGAGAGAGCTCACCCACCGCCTGGAGGCGCCGAACCTCCGCGGCGGTGAAGAGGTCGCGACGACCGGCCAAGAAGGAGCGCGCGATGCGCAGCAGGGGCTCGTCGCCAGCCAGGGCCTCGGCAAGCGGCGCGCGCAGACGACGGCGCAGGGCGTGAGATCGGGAGAAGAGCATGCTCACGCCCCGGCCCTGCGCCGCGGCGCGCCGCTGCCGCCTTCGAGCGCGTCGCCGAGTCGCAGCAGCCAGCGCTCGGGAGCCAGCCAGTCGACCAGCGCCTGCTCGCTGGTGAGGCGGCCGGCGAACGCGCGGATCGCGCCCTCGAGGTCGAAGCCGGGCGCAAAGCGGGCGACCAGACCGTCGGCGGCCAGCACTGAGCGGAAGTAGAGCACCACCTCGCGCTGCGGCCAGACCTTCGTCGTGCGCGACAGCTGCATCATCTCGAGCATCACCTGCGGAAAGCGCTGGAGGAACTCGACGCGGCCGGCACGACGCTGGAACCAGCCGTCGGCCAGCCGGCGCACGCCGTCGCGATAGCGCGCCATCGCCGCCGCTGAGTCGCAGCGCGCGAGACGCTCGAAATGATCGAGCATCGCCTCGACGTCTCCGCGCGTGTAGGCCAAGGTCATGGCCACCAGGTGCCGGCGACCGAAGCGCGACAGTCGGCCGACGATGCCGAAATCGACCGTGCCGACGCGCGCCCCGGGCAGGATGACGAGGTTGCCGGGGTGGAGATCGGCGTGGAAGATGCCGTGGCGAAAGACGTCGCCCAGGAAGGCTTCGACCAGCCGGCGAGCGAAACGCTCGGGATCGAAGCCAGCGACCGACCAACCCCGATCGGGGTGGCGCAGATGATCGACCAGTGTCGGCCCGTCGAGCAGCTCCGCGACCAGCAGGCGTCGACCGCTGCGCGCCGCGTCGAGCTCCGGGATGCGCGCCCCGTCCGCACCGGCGCCGCGGCGCCGGGAGATCTCGGTCATGAAGCGCGCCTCCCAGCGAAAATCGAGCTCGCGCGCCGTCCAGTCGGCGAACTCCTCGAACGAGTCGGCGAGCCAGCCGGCCGAGCGCAGGCCAAGACGCCGAATCACCGCGGCCAACGCCGCCATCACCGCCAGGTCGCGGCCGAAGTCGGCGACCGCCCGCGGACGCTGAATCTTGAGCGCCCAGCGTCGACCGGCGCGGCGCGCGACGTGCACCTGGGCGATCGACGCCGACGCCAGCGGCCGGCGCTCCACGGCGTCGAACTCCTGCGCCAGAGATCGGCCGAGCTCCGCGGAGGCGACCTGCTCGATCTCTTCAAAGGGCAGCGGGTCGACGCGGTCCAGGAGTTTCCAGAGCTCGCGGCACGTGGCTTCGGACAGCAGCTCACGCTGCATCGAAAGCAGCTGCCCGAGCTTGACGAAGCCACCGCCGAGCGACTCGAGAGCCCGGCGCAAGCGGCGGGCGGACGGAACAGGGCGATGACCGAGGCGACGCGCCACCGGTGACGCATCGATCAGCAGGGCGAGGCGCCAGCGAACGGCGACGGCGAGCACCTGCAGACAGCGTCCGACGAGCGGCAGCAGGCGTCCGCCGGACAGCCGGACGCCGTCGTTGCCGTGCCCGCCTCGGGTCACGGCGCGGGCTCCAGTCGACCCCAGAAGAGCCGGCGCCGACGCTGGCGCAGGTCGTCGAGCGTCGCCTGCAGCAGAGCCTGCACCTCGGCGCTGAGCGCGCGCACCAGGTCACGGTCCTCCGCCGCCGCCGGCCCGTCGGCGAACCCGAGCGCCTGCGCGCGCTCGTTCAGGTCGATCGGCGGCAGAATGCAAGTATGCCACTTCGACGGCAGCGGCACCGGCGTCGTCCACGGCACGAACGGCCATTCCGCCACCCGTCGCCACCAGGACCACTCGATCTTGCCCCAGATCGGGAAGATCTCCGCGCTGCCGACGGTAACGAAGGGCACGAGCGGCACGTCGTGCCGCAGCGCTAGGCTGACGAACTCGTCACTGCCGATCCGCCCCGGGCGCAGGCCGACGCGGTGCCAGTCGCGGTAGAGGCGGAAGGCACCGCGGATGCCCTCGGGAAAAACGCCCACGAGACGCCCGCGCGACAGCATCCAGTCGGCGTTCTCGCGGCAGGCGACGACGCCGCCGAGCTTGTTCATGTAAGGCGTCAGCACCGGCATGCGGATCAGCCCCGGGTGGATCAGGAAGCGGATGAAACGGCCGACATGGCGACGGGCCGTGACGAGCATCATCACACCGTCCCAGGGCATGAACCCACGGTGCACGCCGACGAGCAGAGCGCCACCGTGACGCGGCAAGTGCTCGAGCCCCTCGGTGTCGATGCGCCAGTAGACATCGTGCAGAACGCGAAAGAGCGTCGCTTCGAAGCGGCCGATATAGGCCTTGTCCATGCCGAACGGATCGTCGATCGGTTCGCTCTCGCCGGGCTCGACCGGCAGCGACACCGCCGAACGATCGCGCGCGGGCCGCGGATCCGGTCGACGCAGGGCGCGCGCCGCGTCGCGGCTGGTGTGGCTTGCCGTCCAGCCGTGCGACGTGGCGCGCTCGCCGCGCGCGGTGAACGGATAGCGCCAGAGGTCGGCCGCCGCGCCGAGGCCGAGGCGCCGCAGCAGCAGCGTCGGCACGGCGACACGCAGCCCCGGACGTCGGCGCGCCAGGGAAACCGCGCGGCGTAGGAAGACGGGGCGTCGCGGCACGAGATTGATCGTCCGCGCCGCGTCGAATCCGCCCTCGAGGGCATGCGCGATCGCCGACACCAGGTCGTCGGGGTGGAGCAGCTGCAGCGGCGGATCGAAGCCGAAGGCGCTGGGCGCCAGGCGGCGATCAAGCCAACGGCTGAAGACATCGTGCCCGTCGCGCATCGCGACCGGGGCGGCACGCAGGACTGATGAGCCCCGCGCCAGCGCCCGTTCTTCGACGTCTCGCCAGGCGCGCGCGACGCTGCCCGCCGGCGCCGGCCCCCAGTCCTCGGGAGCGAGGCCGATGTGCCGTTCGCTCGGCAGGTACGCGAAGGTGCTGCTGACGACGATCGAGCACTCACTGGTGTGACCGCCGTCCTCCGCCGACCGTTCGGCAGGCGGAGACCAGCCGTCCGGCGACCGCTCGATGAGCAGGTCGACGGACACCTCACCCGATGCCGGATCCTCGGGGCCCGGCACGCGACCCGCGTCGACAGAGACCGTGTGGCCGAGCGCGCGCAGGCCGGCGGCGACGCGCTCAGTGAGCGCGCCGCCGGTCCGTCCGCGCAGCAGGATCCGTCGACCGCCCGCGGCGCTCACGACCCGCCGAGTCGCGCCGGCACCGCCGGCTCGAGCGGCTCGGCGCCCTCGCCTTCGCCCTGGCCTTCGACCAGGCGATAGACGCGGCCGACCTCGAGCGGACCGAAAGCGTCGACCCGGCCGCTCGGCCAGCGCACCTCGACGGCGTCGACCGTCTCGCCCGGTGCCAGCTCACGGACGCCGAAGTGCAGCCGCGCCGAGTGCTGCGACGCATAGCCCGAGCCGGCCTCCCGCAAGCGCGTCATCCAGCGCGTGCCGACCCGCACGCCGACCTCGGCGCCGAGCGCTTCGCGGTTGCTCTCAGTGCCTTCGAGCTCGAAAGCGATCGACGACAAACCGTCGGCCAGGTCGTTGCGGTAGAGCACCGCGCGCGCCACGTGCATGGCGTCGTCTCCGGGATTGTGGCTCACGGCGAGATCGAGGTCACCGTCGCGATCGAAGTCGGCGACCGCAATGCCCCGGGCGTCGTAGACGTCGTCGGCGCCCGCGGCCATCGCGACCTCGGTGAAGCGCAGCGCGCCGCCCGACGGCGTGTCGTTGCGCAAGAGCATATTGTTTTCGTAGCCGTTCCACGACGACGTGCCGCGAAACTCTTCGGTGTAGAACGTACCCTGCTTGTATTCATCGATGTGCGCGACCGCGCTCAAGATGTAGGGCAGTCATAAATCGGCGGTCGTCTCGGCGCTGATCCAGCCGTTGGCGGCATAGAGGTCGAGACGGCCGTCGTGGTCGAAGTCGAGGGCGGCGGCGCCCCAGTACCAGCCGAAGGGGTTGGCGCCGGCATCCTCGGCGACGTCGGCGAAGCGACCCGTCCCCTCGTCGGCGAGGTGGTTGACGAGCAGCGAGTTGCCCTTGGTCATACGGTCGCCGTAAGTGTTCCAGTCGCTGCCGGCGAAGCCGTAGATCTCGCGGTAGAGCGGCAGGTCCTCGACGATCGTGCCCTGACGGATACTGGTCAGGATGTACTGATAGAGCGTCGCCGCCTGGCCGTACCAGCGCTGCCCGGAGTGGACGTTCGAGATGTAGAGATCGAAATCACGGTCGTTGTCGAGGTCGGCCCAAGTCGAGCTCATACCGTAGCCGAAGTCGATGGCGTCGGACGGCGCGTCGGCGGTACCGACGGATGCGTCGGTGAACACCACGGATCCGGTCGCGCCCTCGCCGGTCTGCGAACCGCCGGTCGGCGAACCGTCGTTCTGCGGGCCGTCGTTCCGGAGAAGCGTATTGCGGCCGAAGTCGTTGGCGACGTAGAGATCCTGGTCGCCGTCGCCATCGTAGTCGGCGAAGGCGACTCCGAGCGTCAAGCCGGTGTCGCCGGTGCCGGTGGCCTCGGTGACATCTTCGAAGCGCAGGTCGCCGAGGTTGCGCAGGAGCTTGTTCGGCGCGCCGTTGCGGGTGTAGAAGAGAGTCGTCGGAAGGTCGACGCGGGGATCGAGATAGCGACCGATGTAGAGGTCGACCAGACCGTCGCCGTCGTAGTCGGCGGCCGCCGCGACGACGCTGAACTCCCCGCCGAGGCCAGCTCCCTCGGTGACGTCTTCGAAGGTGCCGTTCCCTTCGTTGCGGAACAGGCGGTTCGGTCCCGTAGCGACGCCGGCGAAGAGATCGCGGTCACCGTCCTCGTCGAAGTCGACCAGCAGCGCGACGTGGACGCCGGCGAGGTCACTGGGCAGACCGGCGGCCTCGGTGACGTCGTCGAAGGTGCCGTCGCCTCGATTGCGGTAGAGGCGCGAGCTCTCACCGTCGCCGAAGAAGAGATCGTCCCAGCCGTCGCCGTCGTAGTCCGCCGCGGCGACACCGCCAGCGCCGTATCGCACGATGCCGAAGGCTCTCGGAAACCACTCATCGGTCTCCCAGGCCGGGTTGTGGCGCGGCACGAAGTCGATCCCGGCGGCCTCGGCGACATCGGTGAACGCGACGGCCTGTCCCGCCACGGTCTCGCCGTCGAGCAGCTCTTGCGCGTCGATCCGCCACGGACCGTCGGGATCGTCGGCCGGCGGCCCGACGTGGAGACGCATCCAGACACGGCTCTCGCGCGTCGCCGGGGGCTGGGTCGCGGTGGAAGCAGTCTGCGCCACCGCCGCCTCGGCGTCCTGCGGCGCGCCAGCCTCGCGCTCGTGATGCTCGCGGCGCCACAGGAAGGCACGGACGGTGGCTCCGGCGCCGTCGTCGTCGAAGGCGAGGATGCGATCGAGCTTGATCTTGAACAGGTCGACGTCCTCGGGCGCACCGAGCCACTCGAGCCAGCCGGCGGCGGCCTGCCGCGGGTCGACGGTGTCGTTCGCGTCGCCCTGCCAACGCATCACGTCGATGCCGTCGCGGGTCGAGCGGTCGACGACGCGCCACGACGCCGGATCCTCAAGCAGGGCGTCCGGCGCGTAGTGCTCGGCGATCTTGTCGGGTCGGCCCTCTTCGAGCGCGTCGCGCAGACTGTCGAGCAGTCGGATCGTGGTCTGGCCGGTCTCGGCCAGCTGCAGCGCGTCGCGCTCGAGTGTGCGCACCGAGGTAAAGACCAGGGTGACGATGGCGACCAGCAGCAGGAGCGCGACGAGCAGGCCGCGGCGACGTCGCCGCGCGCGCTGCGGAGTCGCCGCATCCTCACCGACTGGGTGCTTCAGGCTACCTTCCATGGTTCGTTCCTCGACTCCTCGATTCGTCGTGTGTCGGTCGGGCTCGCGCCGAGAATGCGGTCGGCCGCCTCCGCGGCCGACTCGAGCACCGGCACGATGCCGCCGCCGGGCCGCGTCCAATGGCCGACCAGCGTCAGACCTTCGACCGGTCCTTCAGGCGACGGGCGACGGGCGCCCAGCTGATCGGGACTCATCTCCCAGCCGAGCATGGCGCCGTGGTGATTGCGGGTGAAATGCCACGAAGTCCGCGCGCTGGCGGTCTGCGCGGTGACGATGCGCTCACGCACTCCGGGCAGCAGTGACTCGAGATGGCTGACGCCGATCTCTTCGATCTCGGCCTTGTGCGCCCCCCAATCGTCGACCGCGTCGTAGTCGACAGCCCAAACCTTCTGCAGGATGACCACCTGCGGGCGCTCGGCGCTAGGCTCCGACGCGGCGGGCGCCAGCTCCGGATCGTAGAGCGTCGGCACGAAGACTTTGCAGCGCAGCGCGCCGCGAGCCATCCGGTTGACGTCCCACGAATCCCACCAATAGCCCTGGATCTCTTCCAGCCGCTCCCGCGGCACGCCGTCGACGCCGAGATGGACGAGGTAGCAGGGATGGCTCGGCCGCAGCCCGTCGGCATGCGTGTTCCACGACGCGGCGGCCGGCGAGTCGGCGAGGAGTTGCTCGAAGGTGACTCCCCAGTCGACGTTCGACACCATGCGCTCGGCCTCGACGCGGTAGCGCCCGCGCAGCTTGCCACGCAGCGTCTCGAGCTCGACCGCCGCGACCCGCTCCGCGCCGTCCGCGTGCGTCGTTTCGATGCGCGCGGCGCGGGTGCTCATCAACAGCTCGCCGCCGAGCGACTCGAAGACACGCGCCAGCTCGTCGGCGAAAACCTGCGAGCTACCGCACGGGTAGTAGTTACCGAGAAAGTAGGTCATGCGCAGCATCGAGTCGAAGACGAACGAGATGCGCTCGGGCGGCGACCCCCAGTGCGGACAGTCGGCGGTGAGCAACAGCCGGAGCTTCGGGTCGTCGAAGCGTCGCTCGAGCTCCTGCCACAGGGTGCGCTCGCGCCATTCCAGGAAGCGCGGCGTCTCGCGGCCGCGGAAGTAGGCCAGGACACCGTGCAGATAGAGCTTGTGGGCGTCGGCGAAGAATGCGTCGAGCGCCTCGGCCTGGTGCGGGAACTCCGTCGCCAGGTCGCGGCGATAGGTGTCGAAGTCGGCGCTCACCGCGAAGCGGCTGCCGTCGGGAAAGTGGAAGACGTCGACCGGATCCATCGGGATCCAATCGACCTCGACCCCGAGCTCGAGAAGCAGGCGCCCGAGGCGTGTTTCCGGGTTGCCGAGCATCGGGTAGAAGTGGCTGCCGGCGTCGAAGGTGAAGCCGGCGCGGCGGAAGGTGCTGCAGTAGCCGCCGGCCATGTAGTGCTCTTCGACCAACAGCACCCGCAGGCCGCCGCGCGCCAGCAGACAGCCAGTGAGCAAGCCGCCGATGCCGGCGCCGACGATCACGACGTCGTAGCGCTCGGCGGGCGGTCGACGCAGGCCGCGGAACCGTCGCTTCACGAGCCCGGCTCCGCGTCACCGTCGATCTCGGCCTCGG
This sequence comes from Acidobacteriota bacterium, assembly GCA_039194425.1. Lineage (GTDB taxonomy): Bacteria > Acidobacteriota > Thermoanaerobaculia > Multivoradales > J023 > JAUIJL01. The sequence continues at coordinate 258,039 of JBCCVZ010000008.1, forward strand.
TCTCGGCCTCGGGCGGACGATTGCGTCCGTAGGCCTCGTGCGCGGCGACGAAATCGCCCGACGCCAGCGCGGCGGCCATGCTCAGCTCGCCGCCGAGCAGCGCCGCGGCGGTGATCTCGGCGAGCCGGTCGGCCTTGCCGGCGCCGCGGCAGCCGAGCATCTCGAGGCAGGTCGGCGCCGTACCGACGCCGGTTCCGCCGCCGACCGTCGCCACCGACAGGCTGTGCAGGTTCACCGCCGCGTAGAGGTCGCCGTCCGGCGTCGCCTCGAGCTCGGTGATGCCGGTCGACGAGTCGACGACGTTGGCGATGTCTTGGCCGGTGGCGAGGAAGAGCGCCGCCAGGCCGTTGGCGTAGTGACCGTTGTAGCCGAGCGTGCCGGCCTCGAGATGGCCGACCACCGTGCGCCGCCAGAGGTCGGCCATCTGCGCGGCGTCGACGCGCAGGCGCGCCAGCATCGCACCGGGCACCCGCACCGCCGCCGTCAGCCGGCGCCCCTTGGCCGGCGCGCCACCGGCGAGCAGGCCTCCCGCGGCGCGCTTCTCGCCGCCGTGACCGGTCATGATCCAGACGCGCCGCGCGCCGGTCGCCTCGGCAAACAGCGAGGCCGCCGCATCGGCCGCCTTGGCGCACATGTTCATGCCCTGCGCGTCGCCGGTGGCGAAGCGCATTTCGAGCAGCAGGCGACGGCCGAGCGGACGCGCCTCGACGCCGCGCCAGCGACCGTGCCGGGTCGTCGCCTCGGCGGCGGCGGCGAGCTCCGGCTCGAGCTCCGCGAGCGTCTCGACCGCGCGCTCGACCGATTCGAGGTCGTCATAGTCGAAGGCCGGGGTCACCCGATTGCCGGCGCGCCACAGGCGCACGCGGGCGCCGCCGGCCTCGGAGATGAGCCGCATGCCGCGCTCGTAGGAGCGCACGAGCGCGCCCTCGGTGGTGGCCAAAGGCACATAGACCGAGTCGTCGACGTGCCGCCCGCGCACGCGCAGCGGGCCGGCGACACCGAGCGGCACCTGGACCGCGCCGATCGGGTTCTCGACGTTGCCGCGGAAGCTGCGCGGATCGAGTGTATGGCGACCGAGCGGCGCGAGGTCGACGCCGGTCTGCGCCTCGAGCCACGCGCGGCGACGGTCGACCTCCTCGGGCGCGTAGCCCTGGCGGGCCAGGCGCGGAATCATCGGCAGGCGCATGCGGGGCTCGATGTCGCTCGATTCGAGGTCGTGGATCGCGAACGGAATGAACACTCTCTGAACGAACCTAGCATGAATAGTGAGCTTTCAATATATCGATTTCACTCAACTCGGGCCTTTGGCGAGTCTCGCGCCGGAGCGCGCTGCTACGATCACGACCATGAAACGAAGTCGACGTGTCGTGAGTCTCGTTCTTTCGTGCGTGCTGTGTGCCGGCTTGGTCGGTGGCTGCCTCGACCGCGACGACGAGGTCGCTCTCGTCGGCACCGTCGAGCGCAAGGCACTCGAGATCGCCGCTCCCGTGTCGGAGACCATCGAAGAGATCCAGGTCGAGCTCGGCGACCGCGTCGAGGCCGGTCAGGTGTTGCTCACGCTCGACATGCAAGTCGCGTCGGCCGAGCTCGAGGCCGCCCAAGCGGCGGCCGAGGCGGCGCTCGCGACGCTCACCGAAGCGCAGAAAGAGCTCAACCGCATCTCCGGTCTGCGCCGCGCTCAGGTCGTGTCGGCGCAGGAGCTCGACCGCGCACGCCGGGCGCACGACGAGGCCGTGGCGTCGAAAGCCGAGCGCGCCGCGCGCGTGGCGCAGGCCGAGAAGCGCGTGCGCGACCTGACCATCCGCTCGCGCCTTTCCGGCACCGTCGACCAGCTGCCGTTCGAGGCCGGCGAGCGCAGCTCGGCCGGCGGCGTGGTGGCCGTGGTGGTCACCGACCAGGCGCCCTGGGTGCGGGTGTGGATCCCGGCGCGGGTCGCCTCGCGCGCGCCGCGCGGCGCGCCGGCGAAGGTCTTCGTCGAAGGTCTCGACGGCGCGCTCGACGGCGTGCTCGAGCAGGTCAGCCAGGAGGCCGAGTTCACGCCCCACTACGCGCTCACCGAAGAGGAAAGTGCGCACCTGGTCTACGAGTCGCGGATCCGGCTCGACAACGCCCCGGGAGATCTGCGCGCCGGTCTGCCGGCACGGGTCGAGCTCAGTCTGCGCGACGCCGGACCCGGAGCATGACGACCCGCATCGTGCCGCTTCCGCCGCTGCCGCCTCCCCCACCGACGGCGGCCGCGCGAGCCCCCGTGGTGACGGCGCGCGGCGTGCGCAAACACTTCGGTTCCCTGGTCGCGGTCGACGGCGTCGATCTCGACATCGGCGCCGGCGAAGTCTTCGGCTTCCTCGGCCCCAACGGCGCCGGCAAGTCGACTTTGATCCGCATGCTCGTCGGCCTGATGCGGCCGTCCGCGGGCTCGATCCAGGTGCTCGGCCTCGACCTGCCGCGACAGGCCGAGGCGCTGCGCCCGAAGCTCGGCTACATGACCCAGCGCTTCTCTCTCTACGACGACCTCTCGGTGCGCGAGAACCTCGAGTTCGCCGCCGAGGTCTTCGGCTTCGCGGCGCTTGCGCGGCGCGCCCGTGTCGACGAGACTCTCCAAACGTACGGCCTCGAGCAACGGGTCGACCAGCGGCCGGCGACTCTCTCGGGCGGCTGGCGACAGCGCCTCGCGCTCGCCGTCGCCACCATCCATCGGCCGCCGCTGCTGCTGCTCGACGAGCCGACCGCCGGCGTCGATCCGAGCACTCGGCGCCTGTTCTGGGCGCGCCTGTTCGAGATTGCCGCCGATGGCACCACGATCCTGGTCTCGACGCACTACATGGACGAGGCGGTGCGCTGCCACCGGCTGTGCCTGCTGCTGCGCGGACGGCGCGTCGCCCTCGGCGCTCCCGGCGAGCTGATGGACGCGCTCGACGGCCGCGTGCTCGAAGTGCGCACGGGGCGCGTGGCGGCGGCGATCGACGTCCTGGAGCACCGGCCCGAGGCGGCGAGCGTGGCGCAGATGGGCGACCGTGCGCATGTCCTGCTGCGTCCCGAGGCGCCGTCGGCCCACGCGCTGGCGCCCGCGCTCGAGCGCCTTCTGCACGAGCACGGATTCGCCGACGCCGCGGTACGGCCCGAGGAGGCGAGCCTGGAGGACGTCTTCGTCGCAGCGACCGGCGGCGAGCGACTGAGCGTTGATGAAGACACGGTCGATGAACACAGGGTCGATGAAGAACCGCCCGGCGCCCCCGGAGGGCTGGCGCGATGAGCTTCCACCCGGCGCTCACGCTGCGCCGCATTCTGTCGATCGCGCGCAAAGAAGTGCGCCAGCTGGCGCGCGACAAGTTCTCGGCCGCCTTCGTCGCCGCCATGCCGCTGGCGCAGCTGCTGATCTTCGGCTACGCCATCGAGCAGGACGTACGCCACGTGCCGACGGCCGTCGTCGATCTCGATCACTCGAGCGTCTCGCGTCTGCTGGTCGGGCGCCTGGCGGCGACCCAGACCTTCGACATCGGCCACATCGCCCGCTCCGAGCTCGAGGCGCAGCGCCTCCTCGAGCACGGCGAGGTCGAGGCCGTGGTGTCGATTCCGGCCGACTACGCACGCCAGTACTACCGCGGCAGCGGCGTCGAGGTGTCGATCTGGGTCGACGCGACGAATCCGACGGTCGCGCGCGCCGTCCGCGCCTCGGCCGACGGCCTGATGCAGACGATGAATCGCCGCCTGCAGCCGTTCTTCGTCGATGACACCGAGGTCGCCCTGCGCGCGCCGCGCTCGCGCGACACCTTCGCGGCCTCGGCCGAGGAAGACCGCACCCAGCATGTGCGCTTCGCCGTGCTGAGTTACTTCAATCCCGAGCTGCGCACCTCGCTCTTTGTCGTCCCCGGCCTGCTCGGCGTGATCCTGACGACGACGATGATCTTGATGACCTCACTCGCCATCGTGCGCGAGCGCGAGCACGGCACCTTCGAGTTCCTGATCGCGACCCCGGTGCGACGCTCCGAGCTGATGATCGGCAAGATCCTGCCCTACATCGTCATCGGCTTTCTGCAGATCGCCATGATCCTGGCCGCCGGCGTCGTCTTCTTCGCGCTGCCGATCCGCGGCTCGCTGCTCGACCTGGCGATCGCCTCGGTCTTCTTCATCGCCGCCAACTTGGTGCTCGGGCTGGTGATCTCGGCGCTCACCACGTCGCAGTACCAGGCGACCCAGGCATCGTTCTTCTTCTTCCTGCCCTCGGTGCTGCTCTCGGGATTCATGTTCCCCTTCGACGCCATGCCCGAGCCGGCGCAGTGGCTCGGCGAGATGCTGCCGCTCACGCACTACGCGCGCATCGTCAAGGCGATCCTGCTGCGCGGCGCCGACCTGTCGACACAGTGGCCGGCGCTCGCCGCGCTCACCGTCTTCTTCCTCGTCGGCTTCGCGCTGGCGACCGTGGTCTTCCGCAAGGAGCTGGGTTGATGACTGACACCCTGGGCGACGACACCCTCCGCGACGACACCTTCGACGACGACTTTCTCGACGACGGCGGTCGAGAGCACCTCGACCTCGACGATGTCCCGTTCTTCGCCGAGCTCGAAGCCGACCTGCGGCGCGAGCTCGGCCGCTGCATGGTCGAGCGCGACTACTCGGCCGGCGAGGTGCTCTTCGAGCGCGGCGACGCCGGCCTCGGCCTCTTCGTCGTGTTCGATGGCGAGCTGGCGGTGCTCGGGCCGGGCGATCGCCTGCTCGCGCGCCTCGGGCCGGGCGAGATCGTCGGCGAGATGGCGCTGCTCGACGGGGGCGCGCGCTCGGCCACGGTGCGCGCCACCGAGCCGACCCGCTGCGGCCTGCTGTCGCGCGAGGACGTGCTGCCGCTGCTGCGCGCCGAGCCCCGACTTGCGCTCGAACTGGTGGGCCTGATCGCGCGCCGCGTTCGCTCCGGCACCGCCGCCGACGAGCCGACGCACGACCAGCCGACGCGCGCCTGGCAGCAGGCCGACCAGCCGCTGCTCGCCGGCATCGCCGCGGCGACGCTCGGCGAGTCGATGTTCCGGGTCGCGCGCGAAAGCCTCGAGACGCTGCTCGGCGAGCTGCGCGACGGCCAGCCGCCGCGCACCGCCGCCAAAGAGGCGTTCGAGGTCGCTTTCCTCGAAGGTCTGCGCACGCCGCGGCGCGTCGCCGAGGCGTTCTTCGACCGCCTCGACTCGATGCGCCGACCGGCCCCCGAGGACATCAACGACGGGGACGCTGGCAGCCAGGACACCGACGACGAGGCCGACAACATCGCGGAAGAAAAGGCCGACGATGCAGAGGCTTCGAACGAACGCGCCCCTGGCGACGCCTCCGGATCGCACTGATCCGTGCGACGCACCGTCCGCCTCGAGCGACGCGTCGACGCGCCGGCCGGCACCGTCCGCACCGTCCTCGCCGACGTCACCCACTGGCCCCGCTGGCTGCCGGTCGACCGCTTCGAGCCTCTCGACGCCGCCGACGGCATTCATCGCCTGCGCCTCGTGACGTCGCTCACCGGCGCGCGCCCGATCGACCTCGAAGTCCTGGTCGGCCGGCGTTCGGTGCGTCTGCATGCACCGGGTCGCTCCGGCGCCGATCTCGAGGGGCGCTGGAGCTGGCGCGACGATGCGGTCACGCTCGAGCTTTCGATCGAAGTCCCCCTGCTCCGCCGGCTCCTGCCCATCGGGCGGCACCGGCGTCTCCGCGCCGTGGCCGGCGCCTGGCTCGATGCGCTCGGCGACGCGGCCGAGCAGGCGCACCAGGCTTCGGCCTCTACAGCGCCGAGCGACGCGCGGAGCGACGAGGCGCTCGTCTACCGCTCCGCGGGCGATCTCGTCCTGCACTACCGAGGCCGTGACTACCGCCTCGAGCCAACCAGGGGCGACACCGCGTGAAGGTGACCCTCGAGACCCCGCTCGCGGCGCCGCCCGAGGCGGCCCGCCGCCTGTTCCGCGACGTCGAGCGCTGGCCGGAGTGGATGCCCGGCCTGCGCGAGATCACCCGGATCGACGAGGCCGACGACGCGCTGACCGTCTCGATCGAGCAGACCGTCTCGGGCCGGAGGCTGCGTCAGACCGCCGTCGTGACCCCGACCTCGTCCGGCTTTGTCCAGCGACGCATCGCGGGCGAGCCGGCGCGCTGGATCCTCGCCTGGTCGTTCGTGCCTCAGCTCGAAGACTCGCACCAAACGGATGCCAGCGTCACCATCGACGCCGATTTCGGTGTCTGGGGCCGGCTGACGCCGCGCCGGCTGATCGAACGCGCGCTCGACGACACCTTCCGTGCCCTCGTCGACGCCGCCGAGGTTCGGCTCGGGCAGCCGGACCTGCCCGGACCGAGCCTGCCCGACGATGCCGAGGTCGTCTTTCGCGGCGCGCCGTCCACCGACGGTCGGCTGCAGATCGTCGAGAGCACCGACGGCGGAGTGGCGCGCGTCGTGTTCGATGGCCGGACCTACCGCGCGACGCGTTGAGCTGAGCCCATGCGCACGACGAGCCGGCGGGCGGTCCCACCGGCTCGTCGTTCGATCGCCGTCTGCGATCGCGGTCTGTCGGCGTCTGACCGTCGTCAGGGAACGGACGAGCTCCACATCGTCAGATCGCCGGACTCGAAGCCGTCGATGAAGATGCTCGAGATGTCCGGCATGGTCACCGTGTAGCCACAGCCGTCATAGATCGTCCACATCGTCATCACGTCGCTGGCCGAGAATCCGAGGTCGGCGGCGGCGTCGAGCACGGCCTGGGCGGCGGCCTCTTGGTTGGTCCCGCCGCCGGTGCGGGCGAGCCCCTCCCAGTGCGCCGTCTCGCCGGCGTCGCGGCCGATCGCCTCGACGATGTCGATGTTGCACGAGGCCCAGAACTGGCCGTCGGTGTGGATCTGGCCGACGAGGTCACCCGGGTAGTCGCGCGTATCGTTCCAGTCGGTGCGGCGACCGTTCCAGAACGGGTTGTGGCCGTCCCACGAGAAGACCCAGTTGAACTGCGGGTCGACATCGGTCCACTGACCCGGGAATCCACGGCTGTAGGACACCGCGGCGAAGTCGCCCACGCCTTCCGACAGCCCCTGGGCCTGCGACAGGCCACCGGAGGTGATCCAGTCGTGCAGACCATGGCCGAGCTCGTGGATCAGCACGTCGGCGTCCTCGGCGTCGTCGACGCCACCCTCGCCGAAGGTCAGGCGGCCGGTGCCGGTGCTGTAGAACGAGTTGTCGGCGCCGCCCGCGCCCGACGGATCGAAGCGCACGCCGGTCGCGTACTGGTACGGACGCACATTGATGCCGAGCGTGTCGTTGAGGTAGCGCATGTAGGCATCGATGTGGAAGTAGCCGTTGGCGGCCTCGAACGAGTCGTCGGTGCGATTGCCCGTCCAGTCGGACGAAGCCTGGGTGAACAGCCCCTTGAACGGTGAGTCGTGGTCGGTGACCTCGGCCCACGGCCCGGTGAGGGAGAAGGTGCCGGCGTTCTCGGTGATGTCGTGCAGGGTCACGACCTGCGTTTCGCCGGCGAGCTGAGGCGTGTCGGCGTCGCTGCCGTCGACGAAGCCCGGGTCACCATAGGTCGCGGTGGCCGACGACAGCGGATCGGGGGTGAAGACGACGCCGGTGCCGTCGACATAGACCTTGCGATCGTCGACGCGGAAGACCTCACCGGTCGACGCGTCGACCAGCAGCTCCCAGTCGCCGGTGAGGCCGTAGCCCTCGGTGAGGGTGCGCCAGGCGAGACGCGGGAAGCCGGAGTCGGTGTAGATCACGAGCGACGGCTCGGAGAGCGTCTCGTTGGCGAAGTCGGGCGTCGCGGCGAAGTACGCGCGCGCCGCGTCGAGCGCTGCGTCGGACGAGATTGCCGCCACCGCCGGCGCGGCTTGAGCGTTCGGTGCGTAGGTGCTGGTCACCGAGCTGACGCGTCCGCGGGCGGTGATCGCCACCACCAGCTCGGCGCCATAGACCGGCACGCCATCGACCTGCTGGCGCAGGCGCACGACCGTCGCCGAGGGGCCGACGCGGGTCGCATGGTGCACCAGCTCGAGGGAGTCGCCGAGGCCGAGCGCACCGCGCAGTGACTCGAGCGCACCGCGCGCCGCGGCGTCCGGCTGCTCGCGCAGCTGGCCGGCAGGCACCGACACGCCGAGTCCGCTGGTGTCGAGCCACGCGACGACACCGGAGCTCCGCTCGAGGATCCGGGAGCCTTGCGGCTCGAGCGCGGGTGCTTCACCCGCCGGAATCCGCTCCAGGCCGGCGAGCGGCGATGGTCCGGCAGCGAACGCCGGCCCAGCGAGGGCGAAGGTGCCGGCGAGCACGAGAGCCGCCCCGAGGGCGGCCGAGATGAGTCGGGAAGACGATGAAGACCAGGTCATTCTTGGCATTGAATACTCCGTGAGTCGACGGGCGGGAGGGAAGACTCTTCCAAGAAACGCGTTGACGGGGGCGGGTTCCCGCAGACCGCAAGGCTCGAGTCCTCGAATCGGCCTCGGACCGGGATCCGACGCGCTGTGCTTGGAGACACGATGAACACTTATCGTGCTCGAGGACACTCTGTATGCTCGAGGACACTATGCCACGAAGAGTGTTCTGTATGTCGAGCTCGCGTGACATGCCCGGCGCATCCCCACCGACGACAACGGGTGTGAGAGCTCTGAGCCGATGCCGAAGAGCTTTCGTTTATACTCGAGAGCATTCTTCCCGTCGCTTCGTCGCTCTTCGCAGAGTTTCCTCGTGTCTCGACGCGCTTCGACATGTGTCGGTTCCGCCGAGACGCGCTCGATCGAGAGAGCAACCATGCTGCAACGATTCTTCGCCGCCGAGCCCCAGCGACCGCTGCAACCGCTGATCCTCCACCCGCGCGCGGCGCCTCCCGGGCACTTACGAGTGTGGGCCGGCAGCTTCGGCTCCGCTCCGACCCCACCGCGCTGGTCGCTCGACGGCCGCGCGGTGGCGCCGACCGCCCTGCACGCCGGGGGGGATGGTCTCCAGCCGACGCACGACCACGGCGCGAGGAGCTTCACCGGCGTCTTCGAGCTCGGCCCGGGCGACGGAGTGCGTGCAGGTCATCTCCATCGTCTGCAACTCGAGGTGAGCGGCCGGACCGCGGCGCTCGAGCTCGAGGCACTGCCGGCATCGATCCCCGAGAGCGACGCGCTGCGCGTGCTCCTTGTGTCGTGCTACCACCAGGCCGAGGATCCTGCCGGCGCGGTCGGCGACGCCGTGTCTCGGATCCCCGAGGCGCAGCGTCCGCACCTCAGCCTGCTAATGGGCGATCAGGTCTATCTCGACCTGCCGACGATCGCCGACTTCCCCTCCGACGAGGCGAACCTCGCCCGTCGCTTCGAGCGCGACTACTCGCTCAACTGGTCCGGAACCGATGGCTATGCGCGGCTCCTGGCGGCAGCACCGTCGCTCGCGTCGCCGGACGATCACGAGTACTGGAACAACTTCCCGCACGCCAGCCCGATCATCCAGAACTCCTGGACCTCCGACGGACGCACCAGCTGGAAGAACGCCGCCGACGCGCTCTTCGACGCCTACCAGTTGGCGCGCCCGGCGGCGCGCGGCGACGAGCTCGTGCTCGACATCGAACCCTTGTCGATTCTGATGCTCGACCAGCGCTCCCAGCGCAACGACGAGCCGAGGACGACCCTGGCGGATGGCGTTCTCGACCGCGTCGAGGCCTGGGTCGATCGGCTGCTGGCCGACCGTCTCTACGGCGCCGTCGTCACCGGGCAGTCGCTGCTCGATGAGCCGATGAGCGAGCTCCAGGGCAACATCGCCGACTTCACCCTGGCCAACTACGGCGACTATGCCGCGCTCCTCGGGCAGCTCGACCGTCTCGCCGCCGCCGGGCGCCCGGTGCTGCTGCTTACCGGCGACGTGCACTGGGGGCGGGTGACGCAGATCCGCGAGGGCGGCCGGGTCCGCTTCTACGAGGTGATCTCGTCCCCATCCTCCCTGGTCACCACCGTCGGCAGCGACCAGCTGTCCGGCCTCGGCGAGGGCGTCCGGCGCCTCTTCGGTCGCGAACCCGACCCGTGGTGGCGCCATGCCGATCCCGAGGACCCACCGCAGCGCCCGGCGCGGCACGTTCTCGGACCGCGGACCTGGTGCCGCTGCCTGCACAAGCAGAAGGGCAACCAAGTCGCGATGCTCGGCCTGCGCCGCCGCGGCGGCGGTCTCGAGATGACCGTGACCTACTACCCGATCACCGACTATCCGAACCGACGCACGGACCCGCCCGTCGTCGTCGGCCCGTACTCGCTGCCGTCGCACTGAACGTCGCTCTGAGTGTTGTACTGAGCAAGCAGATCCGACGAGGAGAGACCATGCTTCCACTCACCGCCACCCACACCGAACAAGACAGCCCGGCCTTCGAGCAGTCGAAGCGCAAGGGCAACGAGACCAACCTCACCTGGCTCGATCGACATCTCGAGATCCTCGAAGGTGAGGACGGCGCCGACGGCCAGACCTACCTGGTGCTCCTCGGCGGTCGGGAGAAGTCACACTTTCGGCTGCGCGTCGCTCAGAGCCACATGCGCCACGACATGAGCCCGAGCCACTGGTCCCACGTCGCCATGCTCTGGGGTTCGGGGCGTACCGAGAAGGGCGCCTTGCGCGAGATCTCGCTCGAGCCGACCGACGGCTTCCGCTTCCCGCCGTCGGACAACGGCATCCAGACGGGCAAGCTCGCCGCCTACCGGAGCCGCAACCTCTTTCCGAACATCGCCGTGCTGCGCGTCCCGGTCGCCCTGCAGGACATGAAGACCGCGATGAGGCGCTTCCGCACCCAGCGCGACTCGATCGACGCGGTCGAGCTGATCGTGCTCTGGCTGAGCTATGCCTGGGGCGTTGGCCGCACGCTGAACCCACTGCTCGACGGCTACGGCATTCCCTCGGCGGCCTTCGTCGAGACCCTCTCGGCCGCCTCCGGCTACGACCTCACGCCCGGGCTCGAGAGCCGCGCCAGCAGCCCGGAGGCGATCTGGCAGGCGGCCAAGTGGTGGCACGAGTGGTACGCCGCGGGCGAGCGTGCCCCGCACCGCGGCTTCTGGCACGCCGAGCACTTCCTCGGCTGACCCGACGTGCTACCGCGGGCTCACTCGCTCGAGAGCGCGCCGTAGAGCTGGCCGATCATCCGCTCGGTCGAGATGAACTGCCACGACATGCCCTCGTGCTTCTCGAGCGGACGTGCGGCGACCGTCTCTTCGAGCGTCTTGCCGGCGGCGACCAGCGCTGCGACGGCCGCCTTGGCCTCTTTCAGCATCGCGATCGACGCCGCCAGGTCGGCCCTGGTGGCGATCGGGCCGTGGCCCGGAATGATCCGAGTAGCGTCGCCGGCGACCTCGTGGATCCGCTCCTGGGCGGCGATGTATCCGTCGAGCGAGCCGCCGGAGTCGGCGTCGATGAACGGAAACATCGTGTGGAAGAACACGTCGCCCGTGTGGATCACGTCGGCGTCCTTGAAGTGGATGATCGCGTCTCCGTCCGTGTGCGCCTCGGCGACGTGGAAGACATGCGCTTCCTGACCGTTGAGGTGGAAGGTCATGGTGTTGTCGAAAGTAAGCACCGGCAGCGCCTCGGGCGGCACCGGCGTCGGCTCGGCGCCGGCCGACATGCCGTCGGTGAGCAGTCGGCTGCGCACGTTGTCGTGCGCCACGATCGTCGTACCACTCTGCGCCAGGGTCTGGTTGCCGCCCGCATGATCGCCGTGCAGGTGGGTGTTGAGCACGAAATCGATCGGCGCGCCGGCGGTCTTCTCCACCGCCTCGAGCAGCGTCGCGGTGAACGGCGGGAAGCTGTCGTCGATCATGAACACGCCGTCCTCACCGGCCAGCAACCCGATGTTGCCGCCACCGAATCCACCGTGCGCGATCAGCGCATAGAGACCGGTGCCGAGCTCGGTGGCCTGGAAGGTGACCTCGGGCTGGCTCGAGTCGTCCGCCGACACGGCGGGGGCGAGAAGCAATCCGAAAACGACGACGACGAGCGCGCACCGAGCGCGCGACGGGCTGAACAGCATGGGCGACTCCTGACTGGCTCAGAGAACTCTTCTGCGGGGATTGAGTGTGAGACCGCATGCTACTCGAAACGAGCGCACCCCGGTCTCGCTACAGCCACGCCACCAGCCACTCGATGGCGTCGTCCCACAGTGGCGCTCCGATGTCGGAGCGGAAGAAGCCGAGATGTCCGACCTTGCCGACGCCCAGCTGCCGCGGTTCGATCCACAGCGACTCGACGGTGGCGTCGCGGTACAGGCTGAGCATCGCCGGCACATTGTCCGGCGTCGAGATGCGGTCGTCGGTGAAGTAGTACGCGCGGATCGGGAAACGCGCGCGGTCGAAGTAGGTCGGGCCGAAGGCTCCGCCGTCGGGCGACCGGCGGTGCCCGCCGTCGTCGAAGTACGCCGCCATGTACTGAGGCTCGAGGCACCAGGCCGCCCATTCGCGCACGACGCCGACCGGGAGGTCTTCGCCAAAGCGCAGCTTGCCGAGCGGTGCACGGCCGTACACGCGCGACGCCACCGGCAGCCAGGCGCGCCAGAGTGCCAAGGTGAAGAGGCCGTACGCCCACGGCATGCCGCGCCAGTAGCCGGTCGACACGGCGACGAAGACGGCCGCCCGCAGCCGGTCGACATTGGAGGCGAGGCCGAGCTGCTGCCCGCCCGTCGAATGACCGAGAGCGAAGAGCGGCAGCCCGTCGAAGCGCGCGCCCAGCCAGTCGATCGCGCCCGGAATGTCGAGCTGTCCCCAGTCACGGTAGCGCGCGGCGTAGCCCCGCAGTGAGGCCGGCGCCGAGCCGCCGATGCCCCGATAGTCGAACGTCAAGGCGGCGAATCCGCGATCCGCCGCGGCGCGCGCGAAACGGCCGTAGAAGCGGCGCGGAATCCCCGTCCCCGAGTTGACCAGGAGCGCGGCACGCGGCGCCTCCGGCACGTAGAGCGTGCCCTCGAGCTGAACCCCGTCGGTGGCTTCGAACGTCACCGTCTCGAATGACTCGGTCGATGGCTTTGGCTCGGTCATCGGCATCGATTCCTCATGGCGCGGGTTGGATTCTCGGCGGGCTTCAGGCAACGGCAGGCCTCGCAATCAACCGTGCTCTGGCATCCCGAGTCTGCCAGATCAGGCGGTCGATCGCGACGCCGGAGCGTTGAGATCAACGGAAGGGTTCAGCGAGTCACTGGCTCTTCAGCTCGAAGCGACGCGTCTCGCTCTCACTCCATTCTCCCTTGCCGTCCTCAGCCAGGATCTTCCAGAAGTAGGCCATGCCCGGCTCGAGCTTGCTCACCCAGTGGCTGACCAGGCCGCCGATCGGATCGCCGTCGATCGCCTGGCAGTGGTCGAAGCTCAGAGTATCCGTCGCCGGCCATAGGCAGAGCCGATCGTACGAATCACCGCCGTCGGGATCCTCAGTGAGCCACCAGGAGAGCGACACCTCGGTGCCACCGAGCACGGCGAAGTCATCCGGCTGCTCGAGCTTGACCGGCTCCGGCGCTTGCTCCAACACCAGCGACTCGGTGAGCATGTATTGGTCGGCGAATGCGGGCTCGCCCGTGGTCGCCACGTCCTGCACGCAGTTCGTCCGGCGCACCGGGTCGACGACGCCCGCACACAGTTGCTCGGCATCCCAGACCGCGATCGGCGCGAGGGCCTTCGGCGGTTCGACACCATCGGGGCGCTCGAAGACTGTGCAGTCGGACGGCAACTCGCCGTGCGGCCATTCGGGGTAGAAGAAGGTCTCGGTCGTCGTGCCAGGCTCGTAGTCGAAGAGCGACGTGTCGTCCGTAGCGCGCCAGGCTTCGCCAAGCTCGCCGTAAAGCTGCTGGTAGCGCTCTTCGAGGACTGCAGGGCGCGGCCCGAGGGCCGTGCCGTCGGGCAAGGTCGGCAGCCAGTCTCCGGGGGCGATCGATCCCATCAAGCCTGCGGTGGCCCGCGCCCTCTCGAGCTCGACGTCCATGTACCAGACCTGGTGATGGTGCCAGAAGCGCGGCGTGATCGTGACCTTCGTGCCGCCGATCGACTCGACCTGCACGCCGCCCGACGCCGGCGTCTGCACGACGCGCACCGAGCCGAGCACCAGCGGCATCTTGTTCTGCGGCACCAGCTCGCCGTCGATGCGCAGGTCGAGCCCCTCCGGGTTTGGCGGCCCGTCGAGCGTCGGCTGGTAGGTGATCCGGTGCCCTCGCATCCGCAGCGCGACCGCGCCGTTGAGTGACACGCACGAGGTGAGGCCGGTATGGCCGTTCGGCCCGAGAGGCCCGGCGGTCGTCACCGGCACCTGGCGAGTCTGGAGCTCGAGGCCCTCCCCGCGCAACAGCACGAACTCACCGGCCGCCTGGAAGTCGTAGTTCACGCCGTCGACGGTTTGAATGTGCGGATCGCCCACTGTCCCCGGCGTGCCACCGTCGACCCAGCGCGTGAGGGTTTCGATATCGACCTGGCTCAGCGCCGGGCCGCCGCAAGGCATCATGCCGCCGGGGCATTCTTCACCGCCGGTCGTGACCCGCTGGAGCAGGAAACTGGCATTCGTGTCCGCCTGTTCGTACGCGCGCGAGAAGCGGGTTTCTCCGGGCTGCATCGGCGTCTCGATCTCGGACAGATCGAGAGTCCCGGGGTGGTTCGCGTACGGCGGATAATTGAGACCACCGTGGCACTCGATGCACGAACGGTTGAAGATCCGCTGCACGTCGGTGTAGGTGGGAGGGTCGAGGGGCGCCGGGAGCTGGCCCGCCGCGAACTGGCTGTTGACGACGTCGATCAGCTCGTTGCACTGCGGCGGACTCGAGAGTCCTGCGATCGGTCGCACGTTCGTCAGATCATTGGTTAGATCTGCGGTCAGCTGGTCGATGTACTGCCGAAAGACGTCGCCGAAGGTGTAGGTCCGCTTGCGGCCGCGCACACTCATCGACCAGCTGTCGACCGGAACGCCGAGCGGCTCGAGGAAGTAGCGGTAGAGACCAACGATGCGCGCATTGCGGCCCAGGCTGCGGTCATAGTGCTCGCGGTCGACGTACTCGCGATCGACGGTGACGGCCGGCACGCCGTCGTCGACGGGGCGGCGGAAGACCTCGCTTCGAATCCGCTGGATCGAGTAGTCGGGCGTGGACTCGTACTCTCCGATCAGACCCGGCGTCGTCGAACCGCTCTCGAGGTAGATGTCGCCGCGACGGTCGAGGTTGATCTTCTGGATGTCCGCCTTGCGCCGCGGCAAGCTCTCCTGGCGCACCCTGGTGTCGGCGACAACAGACTGCAGGTTCATGCCGTTGCGCGCGTCGAAGAACGCGGTGTCGACGTTGAGCAGCCTGCTGCCGGTGCTGCGCGCGGTCCCGGTCGCGCCGTCGACCACGATGCACTGCGTGGCGATGGCGAGCGCCAAAGGCCGCACATCGACCGGCACGCTGCCGGTGGCGAAGCGATGATCGATCAGCTCGTCGGCGATCCGCTGACCGTTGAGGATGCCATCGAGTCCGCCCAGCAGGTCGAAGAACTGGACGCCGCGCCCCTCGTCGCTGGGAAACGACGAGGTCGAGCGGGTCTGCATCGTCAGGTAGGGCCCGCCGCGCAGCACGAGCGACGGTGCCATCGGCAGGCCACCGAAGCTGTAGCCGATGCCAGGTGGCGGCGACATGAACGACGAATTGGAGTTGAACGAGAAGGTGAGATGCCCCGCGTCGGTGATGTCGGGCCGGTTGCGGACGATGCTGTAGAGGGAGCCCGGAGGCGTCGGCATCGACGGCTGGAGCTCGAGCAGCTCGAGAATCTGCCGCGTGTCGTCGGCGACCGCATCGCCGCGCCAGTTCCACAGGTTGAACAGGCTGCGGAAGGCGGTTTCCTCGAGCGTACCCTGGTAGATCCGGTCACGGTTGAACGGCAGCATGCCGCCCCAGCTGTCGTAGGTGTCCCAGTTCGGCTTGTTGCGCGGCTGGACGACGCCGGCGGTGACACCCGTGGTTCCTGGGAACGACGTCTTGTTCAAGATGTTGCCCGTCGTATGGCAGTTCGCGCACTTGAAGTCGTCGGTCGCGACTCCGCGCAGGCGGGGTGGAACCGCGTCCATTTGCCCGATCGAACCGAGAACGATCTCGTGAAATCGAAAGTTCTTGTCGCCGGCGTCCCACTGCATGTACTCGATCGCCAGCGGATGCGCGCCGGGGTAGGCGGCGTGCTCGGCCGTGCCGATCGAGAACACTGCCGTGAGGTCGGCGTTGGGCAGCAGGATGCGCGGATGCCTGGCGGTGCCGGTCTGCAGGCTCTCGGAGCGCGACATCAGGATCCAGTTCTGACGAAAGATCGGCGGCAGCGCCGCAAGAAAGCGCGAAGGACGATCGACGACCGGGTTGTTCATGAGATAGAAGTCCAGCGCCGACGGCGTGAGATTGGTGATCTGCGGGATCGACGCAGTCAGGGCGAACTCGGCCACCACCGCACGATCGCTGTTGAGCTGGACGTTGCAAGTGGTCGCGGAGTGCGTGCACGCACCCTGCCAGCGGACGAAGCTCGACGAGGCGTCGGGAGTCGCGGTGAGGGTGACGGAGGTGCCGTCTGGATAGGTCTGGTCGCAGTCGAAGCCGCAGGTCACGCCGGCGACATTCGAGACGACGACTCCGTCGCCGAGGCCCTTCTTCAGCACCTGGAGGTCAGCCGCATCCGCCGACACCGCACCGAGTGCGCCCAGGCCGAGGAGAAGCGTCGTCAAGAGGAGAGCCGATCGCCGCGCGCGCCGAGCCAAGATGTCGATCGTCATGGAGAGGTCCTTTCGGCCGATGGCTGAAGTCTGGGGGAGGTACGTCACCTCACCTCTAAGACTGGCCTCGGCCGAGATCCCTCTCACTCTCCAGCCAGACCCATCGCGGCGTCGTTCGAACTCTCGGTCAGCGACGCGCAGGAGCGGCGCCTCGACAGTGCGAGCGCCCCGAGATTCGCCAGCAGCCAGGCGACGCAGTACCAGAGCGGCGGCAAGTGCGGCGACGCCAGGGCGCGGGCATGCTGGGCGCGCACAGTTGCCGGTGCCTCGTCGCCACGCCGCGTCCAGGCAACGAGGCGGCCGCGGTCGACGAAACGGCCCGGGCAGGCGGTGGCGCTGCAGTCCCGGTGCAGGAGAATCGCGTCGTCTGCAATGCGATGACGGGCGATGATCTCCCGCAGCGCATGGCCGAGCGCGCGCTGGAGATCCTCCGGCATCGGCGCGTCCTCGTAGTTGCCGACGACGACGAGATGCAGCGCTCCGACGTTGAAGCGGGGGCTGCGCGTCGCAACGCTCCACAGCCCGAGGCGATAACGCCACGTCGGCTCGAGATGGCCGCGAGGCACGGCGGTGCTGCCGTTCGCCAGCACGGCGTGGTAGGCGACCTCCGCCCATCCACGCTGCCAGTGCGCGCGGCGGATCGACGCGGCATCTCCAACGGAAGAGGCCGTATGGTGAACGACGACCGCCTGGTAAGTACCCCAGGGCGCCCAAAGGAAGAGCGCGTTGAGAGCCAGGAGCAAGAGCCAGGGCCAGTGTCTTCGCATCTCACCACGGTACTGTGGCAATGCGTCGACCCGACGACGGAGCGAGGCGACTCTGTGTCGCTCGTGTGGTGTTCGAGCAGCTCCTCAGCTCTCCCGGCGCCGCAAGTGACGGGCCGCCCTAACCACAGCGACGGAAAGATCGACCACCAGCGCGACAGGCCACGCCCAGCTCCACAGGGCCTCGAGCACGACCGGCCAATGAGTCCCGTCGGGGCGACTCAGCCCAGGAGCTGCGTCTTGAGGCGGTTCATGCCCGCCAGCCAGCGATCGTAGTCCGACGCCTTGTGGCGGAAGAAGTCGAGCGCCTGTGGATCGGGCAGCGCCAGGAAGCGACCGTCCCGCAAGGCGTCGAGTGTCGCCTCGGCGACCGTCTCGGGCTCGACGGCAGTCTGCGCCAGGTGGTCGGCCAACGGCTCGCGGCCGAGGTTGTCGTGGAGCATCGCGGTGCGCACGCCGAGCGGACAGACACAGACGACTCGCAGCCCCTGGTCGGAGTGCGTGAAATGCAGCCACTCGGCGAAGGCGACCGTGGCGTGTTTCGACACGCCGTAGGGAGCGGCGCCGATCTGGTTGAGCAAACCGGCAGCCGACGCGGTGAGGATGAAGGCGCCGTCCCCGCGCTCGAGCATCGGTGGCACCAGGCGACGCGCGGCGTACACGTGGGCCATGAAGTTCACCTGCCACGCCTGCTGCCAGACGTCTTCGGACGCGTCGATCCCACCGACCGAGAGAATGCCGGCATTCGAGACGAAGACATCGACTCGGCCGTGGACCGCAAGGGCGTCGTCGAGCATCGCGGCGACCGACGCCTCGGCGCCCATGTCGGCGGCGAAGCCGTGGCCTTCGACCTCGTCGGCGGCCCGTGACGCGCCGTCGCCGTCGAGATCGGCGAGCAGGATCCGCGCGCCTGCCGCGCGGAATCGATGCGCCAGCGCGCGGCCGATGCCGCGCGCGCCGCCGGTGATCAGAACGACTCTGTCGTGCAGCTCCATACCTCTCCGTCGCCTTCAGCCATCGCCCTCGACCCGCCGCTTCAGCCGTGCGTGCCAGCGAGCCGGAAGGCGGCCATTTCTCGATCGTTGCGCACCAGCACCGTGTCGCCGACGAGCACCGGGTGATTCCAGGTCTTGCCCTCGAGCGCCGGCCGGCGTGCAAGCTCCTCGAAGCCATCGGGGTGTGCGGCGACGAGAGCCAGCTCACCGGTTTCGGAGAGCACGAGCAGCAGGTCTTGGTCGGCGAGCAGCAGCAGCTGTCCGTTGCCGTAGCGGCCACCTTTCCACACCCGTTCGCCGGTGTCGAGATCGATGGCGGCGAGAATTCGACCGTCGAAGCCGTACGCATGCCCCTCGTGGACGACGAAGTCGTTGAAGTACGGTTTGAGACCACGCGAGGTCCAGCGCTCGTCGGCCTGCCATTGGTCACCGTCACGGTGCACCGCGAGGCGCCGCAGGCCACTACGCGCGTCGACCGCGAGCAACAGCTCGCCGTCGGCCAGCGCAGCCGGCTGCACGATCGGCGCGCCCGACCACTCGTGACGCCACAGGAGCTTGCCCGCGCGGTCGAACGACGCTAGGCCGCCGACTCCGACGAGCAGGATCTGCTCGACGCCGTCGAGCACCACACGCTGCGGCGAGCTGTAGGCCTCGACCCCGCCGTCGGAGCCGACCCAGAGCAGCGCGCCGTCCGCGTCATAAGCGGCCAGCGTGCCGCCGACGGCGACGACGACCAGCGAGTCCTCCCCGATCTCACCGTCGGCGCGCTCCTCGAGCGCGCCGGGAAGCACCAGCGGCGAGCCCGAGAAGCCCCACATCGGCACCTCGACCGACGCGCCGGGGGCGTCGAGCGCGGCGCCGACGTCGGCCGCCGCGTCGCGCGACCACACGAGGGAACCGTCGCGCAAGTCGAGTACGTTCAGGCGGCCGGTGGCGCCGAGGCTGTAGACGCGCCCGTCCGCGATCGTCGGTGTCGCCCGCGGCCCGGCGCCGGCGTTCGACTCCCAGAAGCGGATCGCGTCGCTGTGCGTCCACACCGGCGCACCGCTGCGCAGATCGTAAGCGGAGACGATCTCATCGTCGCCCCGCTGCTCTTGCGTCAGCACCAGGTCCCCGGCGACCGCGAACGACGACCAACCCGGACCGACCGCGCGACGCCACACCTCCAGCGGCGGCGCGGCCTGCCAATCAGCGCCGATCGACGAGCCATGCACCGCGCCGTCGCGCCCTGGGCCGCGGAACGCGGCCCAGGTGATCTCGGTAGGCGCACCCGACTTCTCGACGCCCGGCAACGACGTCGCCGTGGTCGAGACGCCCGAGTCTTCAGACGCCGCGAGCAGACGCTGCTCGGCGGTCTGCGTCCAGCGCCAGGTGAGCTGCGACTCGGCGGCACCGGTGATGCCCGCTGAGCGCACCAGCGCCCAGCCCAAACAGCCGAGGATGATCGCGGCGGCGGTGAGCAGGCGGCGCGGCCCGGCGTCGAGACGCCGGGTCGCCACCACGCTGAGGACCAGTGCGAGCAGCGCCGTCGGCACGCCGAAGAAGTAAAAGCCGAGGCCCATCATCGCGTCGGACAGCGACGGATGCAGAATGCTCGGCGTCACCAGCAGCGCGCCGACGAGCACCGCCGCGGCGATCCAGCGATCGGCCTGTGGAGCCCGGCTGAAGCCGAGCCACCAAACGAGGGTCAGCAAGCCGGCAACGAGGCCGCCGATGAAACCGACGGGAACCAGCTCGGCCGACAGCGCCGGCAGCCCGAAGCGCAGTCCCAACAGCAAGGCCACGAGCACGAGTCCGGGCCAGAGCCGCAGGGGAGGGGTCGAGGAATCGTCATGCGGTGAGGTTTTTGCGAAAGGGGTCGGGCTCACGTCAGATCTCCGGGGTCGGTAGAGGGAGTCTGACGGGAGTACGCGCCGGCCGCCGCCTCGTTACATTCCCGCCGCGTTGGCCTGGAGATCACCGTGTCGACACGGCGGGCCTCTCGCCACCGCGCCAGCGCCACACGGTGAGCGCGTCGAGCGAGCGCACGACCACCAGGTCGCCGGCGACCGCGAGGTACGCCCAGGTCGAGCTGTCGGCGACCGTGCGGCGATCGAGGAGCTTGAACTCGTCGGGCGACGCCTCGATCAAGAGCAGCTCGCCGCCCTCGTCGAGCGCCAGGATCCGAGTCCCCTGATACGCCATCGACCAGTAGTCGCCGAATGGCTTGGTGGTCCAGTGCTGTGTTCCGTCGGCCAGGTCGAGAGCGGTCATCCGGCCGTTGCCGAGATGGACGTACGCGATCCCGTCGATCACCACCGGCGACGACATGTAGGCCTGCGACTTCTGCTGCCACGCGGGCGCGACACGGAGCGCGCCCGCCTCGCCGGGCTCGACGCGGTACATGTAGGTCGCGTTGCGATAGGTGCTGGTGAAGATGTGGTCGCGCCACAGTGTCGGCGTCAAGATGTTCATGCCGCGGAAGCTCGGCACATCCTGCGACCACAGGATGGCGCCGTCGATCGGATCGACGCCGCGCAGCTGCTGGCGCGTCTGCACCACCAGCTGACGACGGCCGTGCAGCTCGCCGAGCACCGGCGAGGAGAAGGTGCCCTCGCTGGTCATCTCGCCGCTCGAGAAGCCCTCGTGGCGCCACACGACGTCGCCCGTGGCAGCGTCCAGCTTCACCAGGCTGCCGGCGGCCTCGACGTAGAGATGCTCACCGTCGACCAGGGGCGAGCTGACGAAGCCGAAGGGCGGACGCGGCGTGCCGAAACGCTCGGGGAAATCGACGCGCCAGCGCTCCGCGCCGGTCGCGGCGTCGAGCGCCACCACCACCTCGAGCATGCCGCCGACATAGAGCGTGTCGCCGTCGAAGGCCGGCGTCGAGCGGATCCAGCTACCGCTCTTCGCGGCGAAGAAGGGGACCTCCATGGCGCCCGGCCAGCGCGCCGTCCACGCCACCTCGCCGGTTGCCCGGTCGTAGGCGGTGACGATCTCGTCTTCTTCGTCGCGCGTCTCGGTGATGTAGATCCGCTCGGCGCCGACGATCGGCCCCGAGTAGCTCGGACCGAGCGCGTCGACCCGCCAGACCTGCTCGAGGCCCTGCAGGTCGGTCGGCCAAGGCGACGACTCCGCGACCTCGCCGGTGCGGTGCGGGCCGCGCCAGCCCGGCCACTGCAGCGCATCGCCGGGCGGAGCGACGGCGCGAGTCGATGGGGTCTCGAGATCGGCTGCCGACGCTGGCGCGGCGAATTGGCTGACGACGACGAGGGCCACCACGGCACCGAGCGCCGCGAGCCCGGCGCGCCAGACGACGGCGTCGAGCACGCGGACTTCTGCAGCGCGCGCGGCGACGGGTGAGCGAGGACGGAGACGAGGGCGCGCAGTGTGAACTCTCATGCCGACCTCTTCGTCGATCGGCACAAATCCGATGCAGCGCCAGCTCAATCCCAGGCCGACAGATTTCCTTCCTCGAAGCCGTTGGCGAAGATCAGCGAGCTAACGCCGCCCGTGCAGTTGTAGCAAACGAGCGAGAAGTCCTGGTCGGTGTCGTCGCCGACGCCCGGAATGGCGTCGGAGTTGATGTCGGCGGCAACGACGCGCACCGTGATCGAGCCCGAGCTGGCATCGCCGACATCGAGGAAGACACCCTCGGTGTTGTTGATGCCGTCGGCCGTGCCGCCGGCGTCGCTGTAACCGTCGGTGCCGAAGACATTGCCGCGGTAGGTCGACCCGTCGGCGTCGACCTCGAGATCGAGATCGTTGTTCCACGCCGGCGTCGAGCCGCCCATGCCGTGACCGGGCGCGTCGGTCCACACCAACATCATCCGCACCGGCCGGGTCGGATCGTCGACCGTGTAGGTCTGGCTCCAGGTCTCGCCGCTGGCGTCGAAGACGGTCGGATTGTCGACGTAGACCACCGACTGGGTCGGTGCCAGCACCGCGGCGGCGTCCATGCGGCCCCACCCCTGCTTGCTGTCGAACGGATGACCGAGCAGGCCGCCGTCGGCGTCGCGATGACCCTCGAGGTTGTGGGCGACGGGCAGGAACGCAGCCTTCACCAGCGCCGGGCTGGGATCCCCGAGGCCGAGGCCGCGCATGCGCTCGAAGAAGAGGCCGACCGCACCCGCGACCGCCGGCGACGCCATGCTGGTGCCGCACTGCAGGCTGTAGGAGTTGTTCGGCACGGTCGAGTCGACGCTGCAGCCGGGCGCCACCATGTGCGGGATCGTCCGTCCGTCGAGCGCCGGGCCGTGGGCCGAGTTGGCCGACAGGTCGTCGATCTCGAGAATCTGGCTGCCGCCGCCGGTGCGCATCTTGGTCGAGCCGATGTTGAACAGGTTCTTCGCCTCGTCCGGCGTGCCCTGCGACGACGTGCCGCCGTTGCCGTTCATGAACGACAGGACGTAGGTGAAGTTCTGGTTGCCCGCCAAATCGGGATCCGCGTCGCGCACACCGATGTCGACCTGCAAGGTGTCGTTGTCATAGCCGCGCGGCGAGCCGGCCGGTCCCCAACTGTTGCCCGAAAGCACGGCGCCGTTCTGGCTCGAGTCCTTCATCAGCAGAAGCATGCCCCCGGCCTGGGTGAACCACGGCGAGTAGACCTGCTCGAAGAGCGTCGCGCCCGGCGCCATGCCGAGGCCGCGCAGGAACCCGTCGCCGTCGGTGGTGCCGCTGGCGCCGTCGGCGGCCATGATGCCGGCGGTGTGGGTGCCGTGGCCACTCGACGACGACGAGCAGGTGGTGCCGGTGCAGCCGACCATGCGGGCGGCGAGATCCGGGTGACTCTGCTGGACTCCGCCGTCGACGTTGGCCATCACCACGCCGGCGCCGGAAAGACCGACCGTCGCCAGCCAGCCCGGATAGCCGGGGAAGACGACGTTCTGCGCGTCGTAGCCGCCGACGTTCACCTGGCTGCTCATCTCGCTGCGCAAGCCGCCGTCGGTCGGCACCGGCTGGATGCTGTAGACGCCTGGAATGCGTGCGGCGTCGGCGAAGCGATCGCCGGGCAGATCGAAGGACGCGATCTCGAAGCGATGGTCGATGGTGGCGACGCCCCGCGGCGTGGCACCGAGCCGCTCGATCGCGTCGCGGACGGCCGCGGCGTCTCCGAAGCGGACGATCATGACCTGGGTCGCGACCGGCTCGGGGCCGAGCGCGCGCCAGCGCGGAAGGACTTTGTAGGCGGGCTCGAAGGCGCCCGTCCAGCGCACGCCGCTGCGACCGACGAGGGTGTCACGCGCCGCGGTGGGGCCCCAAACGATGCTGGTGTACGGGTAGATCGACTGCACGACCTGCAGGCCCGCGGCCTCGAGGTCGGTGCGCCAGGCGGCGCGCATCGGTCCCTGCCACTGCACCAGGCCGAGGGCTTGCTCGTCCGCCGCGCGTGCCGCGCGCCAGGCGTCGGGCACGAGGCTCGACGGCTCGGCGACCCGCGGATCGACGCGCACGCCGCCGAGGTCGAGCGTAAAGTCGGCGACCGGTGACGTCGCGCGCGGCGCCAGCTCCGCGGCGTCGGCGGCGTCGACGCCGACCCAGAGGTACGAACCATAGTCGAGAACCTGCGCCGCACCGCCGAGGCTCTGGACGAGCTCGGCGTCGGCAGCGTCGACGCGCAGCCAGTGCAGCGCCGTGGAGTCGGACGCCGACGCCACCGGCACCGCGAGAATCGCGAGGCAAGCGAAGAAGAGAATCGAGGCGACGACGGGGGGACGGGTGCGCTTCATGACGTCTCCAGACGCGTGAGAGAGAAGATCGGCCTATCGTTTCACGCGACAGTCACCCGGCCAATCCGCGGCCGACCGTCTCACTCGCCGGCCGGGAAGCGACGCGCGAGGAGCTCCGCCAACTCGGCGAGCTGAACGGGCTTGGCCAGGTAGTCGTCCATTCCCGCATCGAGGCAGCGTTGCCGAGCCTCGGCGGTGGCATGCGCGGTGAGGCCGACGATCGTGATTCGCCCCGCGGTTTCTCCGCGCCGGGCGACCTCCGCCTCGGCGCCGCGGATCGCGCGCGTCGCTTCGTAGCCGTCCATCGCGGGCATCTGTCCGTCCATGAACACGATGTCCGGGCGCATCTGCAGCGCGTGCTCGACCGCTTCGCGCCCGTTGGAGGCGACCTCGATCTCGAGACCGAGAGCCGCCAGCTGGGCGCGGGTGATGAGCTGGCTGGTCGGGTTGTCTTCGGCCAGCAGCACGACGAGATCCGCGCGGATCGGCGGCAGACCGGACGCCGACGCGTCGATCGTCTCGGCGGGTGACGGTCCGCCGGTGGACGCGGTCTCCGACGGCAGGCCGACCTCGAGCGCGACGAAGAAGGTCGAGCCCTCGCCGGGCATGCTCTCGAGACGGATCGAGCCGCCCATCAGCGTCACCAGCCGCTCGCAGATCGACAGGCCGAGCCCGGTGCCGCCGTGCGAGCGGCTGGCGCTCGAGTCGACCTGGCGGAACGGCTCGAAGATCAGGCGCTGCTGCTCGGGTGGAATGCCAATGCCGGTGTCGCGCACCTCGATCAGGATCTGCAGGCGCTCCCCGCGGCGCTCGCCGCGGCGCACTGTGACCTCGATCTGTCCCGCGTCGGTGAATTTGACCGCGTTGCCCAGCAGGTTGAGCAGCACCTGGCGCAGGCGCACCGGGTCGCCGATCACCCGTTCGGGCACCGCCGGATCGACGCTCGACCGCAGCTCGAGGCCCTTGTCCGCCGCCGGCTGGCGCACGACGGCCAGGCACTCGCGAAAGCACTGCGTGAGCGAGAACTCGCGCGCCTCGACCTGGAGGCCGAGCGCATCGATTCGCGACTGGTCGAGGATGTCGTTGATCACCGACAGGAGCACGCGACCACTGGTTTCGATCGTGTCGACGAGATGACGCTGCGCGTCGTCGAGCTGTCCCTTGGCGAGCAGCTCTGCGGCGCTCACCACCCCGGTGAGGGGCGTGCGGAGCTCGTGACTCATGTTCGACAGGAACTCGCTCTTCGCCTCGTTCGCCGCCTCGGCCGCACGCTTCGCCACCTCGAGCTCGCGCGTCCGCTCGCGCACCGCGGTCTCGAGCTCGACCCGGCGCCGACGGGCCCGCGTCCCGCGATCGAGCAGCCAGCCGACGAAGGCACCCGCAACGACCAACCCGAGCACGGCACGGAACCACCACGTCGCCCAGAACGGCGCCCGGATCGTCAGCTCCAGGCGCACCGGCTCGCTCCACGCCCCACGGCCGCGCGCGGCGGCCTCGAAGACATAGTCGCCGGGCGCGAGGCCCGGGAAGACCGCGGTCCGGCTCGCCGACGGCGGCGACCAGCCCTCGCTGTGGCCGAGGAGACGATAGCGATAGCGCAGCGCGCTCGGCGTGCGCAGCTCGACCGCGGCGAGCTCGACCTGGAGATCGTTCTGCGTCCACTCGAGACGCGGCGACGGTGTCCGGGCAATCGGCGTACCGTCGAAGAGACTCAGGCGCTCGATGAGGAGACGTGGGGGCGGCGGCACGCCGGCTTCCTCGGACGGATCGAACCGCGCCAGGCCGCGCGTACCAAACCACAGGCGCCCGGCCGCGTCCTCGAAGACGGCGTTTTGATTTGTCTCGACGCCGACAAAGCCTTCGTCGGCGCCGAAATGCCGCACGGCGAGGCGCGCGCCTCCGGCCTCGTCGAAATCCCGCAGAGCGTCGAGATCGATGCGGTCGAGCCCCCGGTCGGTGCCCACCCACAGCCGTCCGGCCCGATCGGCAGTGAGCAGGTAGACCGTGTTCGAGCCCATCCCCTGGGCGCGGCCGATGGCGGTGAACCTCGCGCCGTCGAAGCGTACGACGCCGCGGTCGGTGGCGAGATAGGCGACCGTGCCATCGTCGACCACGGCCCGCACACGACCCGGCTGCTCGACGCCTTCACCGAGCGCCTCGAGCCGCCACGCGGACGGCTCGAGCCTCTGCACACCGACGGGCATCGCCAACCAGCGCCGGCCCTCGGCTCCCGGAGCGGTCGAGAAGACGCGCGCCTCGAGCAGGCCGTCAGCGGTCGTCAGCCAACGCACCGCACCGGTCGTCGGATCGAAGCGCACGACGCCGGAACCCCAGGTCGCCAGCCAGACCTGCCCGTTCGAATCGACGTCGACATGGAAGACGGATGGCGGCCACTCCTTCGGTGGATCCCCCGGCGGCCGCGGCAGATCGACAGGCTCGATCCGTCGCTCTCCGACTCGCAGGACGTGCAGACCACCGCGCAGGGTGGCGATCCACAGCGCGCCGTCGGCATCGACCGCCAGGCTGGTGACCGCCGCGCTGCGCAGGCCGTCGTCGACTCCGAACACGTCGAACCGCTCCCCGTCGAAGCGCGCGAGCCCTCCTTCGAGGGTGCCGACCCAGAGGATGCCGTCGTCGGTCTCGGCGATGCTCAGCACCTGGTCGTTGGGCAGGCCGTGCGCTCGGTTGAAGAGCTCGAACGGCTCGTCGGCCAGGCGACAGACACCGCCGCCATAGGTTCCGACCCACAGCATGCCACCCCCCGTCGGCAACAGAGCGCGCACGCTGGCCACCGGCAGGCCGCCCGCCAGCTCGAAGCGATCGAGCCGCTCGGCATCGACGCGCAAGAGCCCACGCCGCTGCGTTCCGATCCATACGCGATCGTTCGTTCCCGCGGTGATCGTCAGCTGCAGCCCGGCGTCGGCTTCGGCCAGACGCCGCCACCGGCCGGTCGACCCCGTCACGGCGAAGGATCCTGCAGCACTCGCCACGAGGAGCTCGTCGTCGGTCCGTCCCGGCGCCACGGCGGCGACTCGCCCACCGGTCCACGGCGCGTCCTCGAAGACGAGTCGAGAGCTCGCGCCGTCGAGTCGTTCCAGGCCGCGCTCTGCGCCGATCCACACGGTGTCACCCATCGAAGAACCGCCGGAGTCACCCGGGTCGAACGGTGGGTCAGCGGTCGTTTCGGTCGCCGGAACGACGAGGAGCGCGCCCACCGAGGCCGGGCCGTCGATCTTGCGCACCCGGGGACCGGACGGCGCGAGCTCCACCTCGAGTAGCCCGGCGTCCCGCGAACCGACCAGAAGACGCCAGGAACCATCGGCGGCGCGATGGCCCGCCAACGCCGAGACCTGTGCCGTCGCCACGTCGGTGCCCGGCGCCTCGAGTCGCCAGACTCCCCCACCGGCGGCGCCGAGCACCGGCTCGAAGCGCGCCACGCCGCGCGAGGTGCCTGCCCGAAGAACACCGGTCGGGTCTTCGTCGAGCGCATAGATGCGCGCGCTCGGCAACCCGTGTTCTTCGTCGAAGTGAAGGAACCGCTGACCGTCGAAGCGGCTCAAACCACTCGCCGTGCCGGCCCACAGGAAGCCGTGCGAGTCTTCGAACAGCGTGTTGACCACCGACTGCGCGAGGCCGTCGTCCGTGGTCCAGCAGTGGAACGGCAGCGACTGCGCGTTCCCGCCGCCGGCCGTGCCGAGCATGGCGACGACGGCCCCCAGAAGCCACCCCACGCCGCGCCCGCGCATCCACTGATTGCGCACGCTCATCCCAGCATCGTCGCCGAGAGCCCGGGAAAGCGCAAGCCGACGGACGATCTGCCCTCGGCGCTCTCGTCAGGAGTGTGCCAGGTACCGCTCTTCGATCACCCTCAGGTGGTGCAGCTCGTGGCCGGCGATGATGTACGGAATCGCCCGCGCGCTGCATTCGCTGCCGCTGGCGATGCCCGAGCGATTCCAGGTGTCGTCGTCGAAGGTGCGAAACAGAGCCACTGTTGCGGTCCGCAGAGCGCTCTGGGCCGCGACCAGCTCGGCCATCGGCTGCTGATTCGCGTTCGAGGCCTGCGCCCAGAGGTCTTGGTCCATGCCGGGACGCGGCGCCGGGTCGCGGCGCGCGAAGGCGAGAGCCCGCGAAACGAACACCCACTCGGTGTCCGTCATGTGGCCCACCAGCTCGCGCAGACTCCATTTGTCGGCGGCGTAGCGGAAGGTCTCGTGCTCTGGCGACAGGCCGCGGAGCAACGCAGTGGTGCGTTCGCCCTGCGCGGCGAGTCGTTCGAGGATGTCACCGTCCTCGGATCTGCCGCTCGGCACGGCGTCGACGTACGTCGCGTAGAACGGTGCATACTCGTCGGGGGTCGGGCGTCGTAGCATCTCGGGTCTCCAGAGCGATCGAAGTCAGCGCACGAACGGCAGAGGCTTCTCGAGCTCGACGATCACCTCGCCAATCGAGTCGATGCGGCGGTGCAGCATCGCCTGCGCATCGTGCAGGCCGCGATTGTAGAGCAGAGGGCCGAGGGTCTCGGCGAAGAACTCGACGAGGAACTCGGCCTCGAAGTCGCCGAGGTCGCGATCGAGCTCGTCGCGGGCGTAGTCCTGGACGAGCGGCACGAGGGCGAGCTTCTCGTCGCGGGTGAGCTTGAGGTCGTTCATGCGGTGTCTCCCTTCATCGCACGTCGCCGTCGAACGGCGGCGCGATGCGCTGCATCAGAAAGCCCCAGAGGGCTGTGGTCCAGCGCATGGGCAGCAGGCGTCGGCCGAGGAATGCCATCGCGCGGTTCGTCGCGCCCGGGATGTCGACGGGTCGATCGACCTCGAGCGCTCGCAGCGCCCGCTCGACGACCGGCCCGGGCTTCATCGGCGCGGGAAGTTTGGTCAGATCGATCCCGGAGCTCTCCACCAGGCCCGGAGTCTCGGTCGGCCCCGGCAGCGACACCACGACCCGCAGACCGGTGCCGCGCGTCTCCCAGCGCAGCGCCTGGGCGAAGTGGATGAGGTAGGCCTTGCTCGACGAGTAGTTCGCGATCAGCGGTGTCGGCTGCAGGCCGGCCGTCGAGGCGACGAGCAGCAGGCCTCCGGCCCGTCCGGCGTCGAGGATGCGTCCGCCGACATGGCGCGCCAGCAGCACGTGCGAGCGCGTGTTGAGATGGAGCATGCCGTCGACCTCGTCGAGCGGCACGTGGAAAAACGGCCGCAAGCCGTCGCCGCCGGCGTTCGACACCAGCAGCCCGAGGTCGAGATCGTCGGTCGCGTCGGCGAGCGTGGGCAAGAAAGCGGGTCGCGAGAGATCGACGGAGAGCGTCCGCGTCGTGACACCGTGCGTCACTTCGACCTCGTCCGCGACCTTGCGCAGACGCTCGACCGAGCGCGCGACGAGTACCAGGTCGAGGCCACGCGCCGCCAGCTGGCGCGCGAACTCGGCGCCGAGACCGGCCGACGCGCCGGTGATCAGGGCCCACGGCCCGAAGCGTCGCCGAAAGCGATCGTTGCCAGCGACGCTCATTGTGACTCCTCGCGCCAGGTCCGGATCAACCGGCGTACGCTCTCGTCGCCGGCCCGCTCGAACGCCTCGTCGACGCCGAACCAGCGTAGCGCGTTCGACTCGTCGTTGCCGCGCGGCGTCGAGCCGGCCGGTGCCAACACCAGGAACCGCGTGTCGAAGTGCCGATGCGCCGGCGTCTCGGGACGCGCTGGAATCCAGTGGATGTCGACGTCGATCGGCCGCGGCGCGATCTCGAGGCTCTCGAGCCCCGTCTCCTCGAGACACTCGCGCAACGCGACGCCAGGAAGGTTGGCGTCGCCGTCGCAGTGACCGCCCGGCTGGATCCACTTGTCGAGCTTTCGGTGGTGGAGTAAGAGGACTCGCTCGCGCCCCTGCTCGACGACCAGCGCCGACGCCGTCAAATGACCCTCGAGACAGCTGCGCCGGTGCGCCGACCGCGGATGGTCATCGATCCAGGCCAGAATCTCGTCGCGCTGACGTCGCTGGTCGGGCGCCGCCGGACGATAGCCGGCGAGCACCTCGCGGGCGCGGCGTAGGTCGGCCTCGGGCCGCAGGCTCGGGTGGTCGGTCGGCAGCGTCAGCATCGTCGAGTCGCTCGAGCATACCCGTCCACACCGTCTCTGAGGACGGTGCCTGGCACCGACGGGGCAGCATCGCAAAAGAAAAGGCCCGCCGAAGCGGGCCCAGATGTCACGTCGATCGGAACCTGGTCACGAGATCTGGATCTTGCGCGACTTCGCGATCTCCGACTTCGGCAGGGTCAGCGTCAGGACGCCGTTCTCGAAGGTCGCCGTCAGCTTCTCCTGGTCGATGCCCTGCGGCACCGAGAACGAGCGCGTGAAGCGGCCGTAGCTGCGCTCGATCCGTCGGAACTTGCCATCGCCTTCGTCGGTCGTCTCGAAGTGACGCTCGCCGGACACGGTGAGCACGCCGTCCTCGAGCGACACATCGATGTCGTCCTTCGTCATGCCCGGCAGATCGGCCGTGGCGACAAAGGCGTTCTCGGTCTCGATGATGTCCATCGCCGGCACCCAGCTACCGGCCGACGCGTTGGAGAGCGAGGCGTCCGAGCCCGCGAACTCGTTGAAGAAGCGGTCGACGAAGCTGTAGAAGGGATCGCGGTAGACGGTGTTCGAGGACGTGGTGGGAGCATTCCTGCGATAGCGGGTCAGCATGGGTGGGTTCTCCTCCTGGGGTGAGGCCTCGCGCCGCGAGGTGATCGGTTCGAACGGTCTGGTATCGGTCTTGGCTCGTACGTCGAGCCGACTTTCTGACTTGGTTCCTGCGCGGCCTGGTCCAGCCGCCATTCATGAGTCCTCAACACTCAGGTTTCTGTCCATATTCCCGATCTGAGCGATAATCGCTCAGATCACCTTCGGCGCAGCTCGACACCGGGCCCCAGACAGCCCTGGCGACCCGTGGCGCGGCCCGAATCAGGCCCGCGTCAGTCCGCGTCGACGCCGACGACCGCCCGCGCCTCGAGCCCCGCCGGCACCCGCACGGTGACCTCGCGGCGTTGCTCGGGGCTGAGATCGCGGTCGGCATAGAACGACAGCGTGTACTGGCTGCGCAGCTCGGCGTTGATCTCGGCGTAAGCGGCGTCGAGCTGGCCGAAGCTGTCGACGAAGTAGAGGCGGCCGCCGGTCTCGCCGGTGATGCGACGCAGGTCGCGCTCGCTGTAGCGACGCTGCCAGATGTCGAGCGCGCCGAGGCCGATCAGGTACACCGGCACGCCGGCCGCCTGCGCACGCTCGGCAACGCGCTTGGGACCGTAGCGCGAGTCGAGGTCATCGCCGTCGCTGAGCACGACCAGCGCCCGCCGTCCGGCCCGCCCCTCGTACTGCAGCAGGGAAAAAATGATCGCGTCGTACATCGCCGTGCGGCCGTCGGCGTTAAGGTCGCCGAGGGCACGGATCAGGGCCGGCAAATCCGAGCTTGGCGGATGCAGCAGCCGCGGCTGACGATCGAAGTCGACCAGAAACGCACCGTCCTGCGGCAGCAGAGTCTGGCCGAGGAACTTCGCCGCGGCGCGCCGCGTGTCCTGCATCAAGAGCTGCATGCTGCCCGAGCTATCGACCATCAGGCCGAGAATCAGCGGCACGTCGTCGGCATGGGCGAAGTTCGCGACCTCTCGCTCGGCGCCATCGAGCACGACCGAGAAATCGTCGAGCTCGAGGTCGGTCACCGGACGGCCGTCGGCGTCAGTGACCACGACATGGACCTCGACGAGGTTGACGTCGACCTCGTCGCCCACCGGCCCGGCCAGCAGCACGACATCATCGATGCTCGAGCCGTCGGCGAGGAAAGCGGCGGCGCGCACGAAGTCGGACGGATCGGGCGGCATCGGCACGTCGAGCTCGACGCGCAGCAGGCGCCGCGTCCCCTCGGTACGCAGCTGATCGGCAGCGACGCTCTGAATCCTCTGCTCACCACGCCACAGCTCGACCCGCTCGAGACGCGCCGCGGCCGGCACGTCGACCTCGATCTCGAAGGGCACCGACACGGTCTGCCCGTCGTCGACTGCCTCCGCCACGACGCCGCCTGCCCGGCGCAGGCGGACGCGGAACGGCGTGTCGTCGACGTTGACGCGCAGGCTGTCCTCGCCCATCACCGTGTCGAGGTTGTCGTAGGCGACGACGCGCACGACCTGCTCGCGTGGCGGGTCGGCGAGGGTGATGCGCTCGCGGAACGGGGCACGCCCGTCTTCCCCGACGACGACGCCGTCGAGCTCGAAGACGACGCGGTCGACGGCGACGCTCGAGGTCAGTACGTCGAACGCGGTCGATCCGGCGACGCGGCCCCGCGGCGGCACCAGCCGCACCACCGGCGCATCGGACGCCCGGCGCGTGCGCTCCCGTCGAGGCGCGTCGCCGATCTGCACGCGCGGGACGTCGATCGTCGCTGGACCGTCGCCCGCGTCGTCGGACGTCGTGTCGACCGGCAGCTCGGCGACGGTCGTGCTCGGCTCGGTGCTCGCCGATCCGTCGTCGCGGTAGCGCAGCTCGTAGTACGTGTCTTCCCGCTCGGCGACTCGCACCGCGCCGAAGCCGGGACCGGCAATCGACGGCGTCGGCTCCTCCATCGGCCGCGCGCCCCAGAACCCCGACGTGGCCTCGAGCACAACGAAGGTCATGCGCCGGGTGCCCTCGGGCAGGTCCTCGCGCAGCACGTAGCGCAGGCCGGCGACCTGCGCGAAGTCATCGAGCTCGAGCCGCTGACCATGCGCCAGCAACGCCTCGCCATCGACGTCGAGCAGCAGGAACACACACAGCTCGACGCTCTGCCGCAGCGCCAGCGCCTCGAGCTCGACGGTGCCCTCCACCGTCGCGCGCAGCCGCCCCTCGTCGAGCAGCAGCGCCTCGTCGACGGTGAACGTCGCCGTCACCGGCAGGTCGCCAAGCTCGACTCCGCCGCGCAGCAGCTGCGCCGTCAGCTCAATCGGCAACGGACATGCGTCCACTCCACCGACCGCGCCGTCCGCCCGGGCAGACGGCGCCCCCCCGAGACCCCCCAGCGCCAAAACCAGCATCAACAGGGTCAACTTTGCGCGCCGCGTCAGCTCGGCGCCCCGACAAACCTCGACTGCACGACGAATGCACTTGGTCATGCCGCTCTTCCATGCAAGCCCAGCGCCAGCCGCGCGCTCAGACATGCCGATTGGCGCGGCCGGGACGGACAAAGGTCCAGAGCTCGAGGCCGACGCGGTGGGCGACGTCGACGGCGAGGCTCGAGGCCGCGCCGACGGCGGCGAGGATGGGGGCGCCGGCGGCGGCGGCCTTTTGCACGATCTCGAAACCGGCACGCGCCGAGACGACGACGATGCGGTCGCGCAGCGGCAGCTCACCCGCGAGCAGGGCGGAGCCGACCAGTTTGTCGACCGCGTTGTGGCGGCCGATGTCTTCGTGCACCGCGAGCAGATCGCCGTCGAGGGTGAAGAGGGCGGCGGCGTGGATGCCGCCGGTGTGTGCGAAGAGCTCCTGCTCGCCGCGCATGCGCGGCGGAAGGTCCGTGATGCGCACTGCGTCGACCGGTCGGCGCGGCGGCGCGACGCTCGGCAGCTCGCGCACCACGTGCTCGAGCCGTGCCTTGCCGCAGAGACCGCAAGCGGCGACGGCGACCTGCTCGCGGCGGGCACGCTCGAGGGCCTCGCGGCGCGCCGCGGCGGCCGGCGCGAGCTCGATCTCGATGACGTTGTCGGGATCGTAGGCCAGCGGGTCGCGACACGTCTCGAGCGACACCAGGTCGTCGGGCGATTGCACGACACCCTCGGCGACCAGGAACCCGGCCGCGAGCTCGCGATCGGCTCCGGGCGTGCGCAGCGTGACGACTAGCGGCTCGCCGTCGACACGCAGCTCGAGCGGCTCCTCGACCGCGACCCAATCGTTCTCGGCGTCCGTCTCGGGCTCCCCTACCCGGTGGTGGACGACGCGCACGCGCCCGAGCCCCGGTGCTCGTTCGTTCAGGCTCTCGCGGTCCCTCATCCGGCTCTCCGCGCCGCCGCCGGCGGCTCAGTCATCTCACGATCGCGCGGTGCACGATCCCGGTCGCCGTCGTCGCGTACGTCTGGCGCCTCGGAGACGGCCCGCGGCAAGCGCAGTGTTGCGACGCAGCCGTGGGCGACATCCTCACGGTTCTCGAGGCGGAGCTCGCCGCCGTGCGCCTCGGCGATCTGGCGCGAGAGCACCAGGCCGATGCCAGAGCCTCCCGGCTTGGTCGTGAAGAACGGCACGAAGAGATTCTGCGTCGCGGCGAGGCCTGGTCCGGTGTCGGCGACGGTGATCTCGACGTGCTCTTCGTCGACACGCCACGACACCTCGACCTCCCCCTCGGTCTCCTGCGCCGCCTCGACGCCGTTCTTCACCAAGTTGATCAACAGCTGCTCGAGCTGCCCGGCGTCAGCGGCGACGTCGGCCGAGGGTCCGTCGACGACAGCCACCAGATAGCGCGTCTCGAGCTCGGCGACGCGCCGCACAAGAGGCTCGATCGCCGTCGGCCGCAGGCGCGGTGCCGGCAGGCGGGCGAGCCGGGCGTACGACGAGACGAAGCGGTTGAGCGACTCGCAGCGCTCGGCGATCATGTCGAGGCCACGCTGGGCGTCGTCACGCCACAGCTCCGGCGGCGAGTCGCGGCGCAGCAGCCCAGAGACCGTGGCAGCGGTCGATTTCATCGGCGCCAACGAGTTCTTGAGCTCGTGGCCGAGGACACGGATCAATCGCTGCCAGGCCTGTCGCTCCTCGTCGCGCAGCGCCTTCGACAGGTCGCTGAGCACGAGCAGCCGGGTCGGCGCGCCGCCCTCGCGAAACATGCTGCGGCGGCTCTGCCAGCGGCCGGTCTGCCCTGGGAAGGCCCGCTCGATCGTTCGTACCGGCTCGCTGTCCCGCAGCAAGTCGTCGAGCCCGAGGTCGGACGCCGCACGCCCGAGCAGACGAGTCGACGGCTGAGCGAGGAGCCGTTCACCGGCCCGGTTGACCAGGCGCAGCCGGCCCTCGGCGTCGAAGGTGAAGAGGGCGACGTCGATCTCCTCGATCACCTGCTGGAGCAGAGCGGTCGCATCGACGCGGGCGAACCGCTGGCTGCGCAGCAGCTCGCCGATCTGGTTCACCTCGATCATGAGGTCGCCGAGCACGTCGCCACGGGCCGGCTCCCGCGCGCGGATCGAGTAGTCGCCCTCGCGCATCGCCTCGAGCAAGTTGGCCAGTGTTTGCAGCGGCATCACGACTCGCTCGCGCGCCGCGGCGGCGAAGCCGAGCCAGCCGAGGACGATGACAACCGTCAGCGTCCACTGCACCTTGGGTGCGTAGCCACCGCTCCAGAGCAGCACCAGCGCCGTCACCGAACCGGCCGCCCCCGCACCGAGCGCGAGCAGAAAGACCCGCTGCTCGAAGGCCAGGCGCCCCATCAGCCCTCGCCCTCTCTCCGAGCCCCACCCTTGTCTCCGAGCAGGCGCTCCGGCAGCAGTGCCGGTGCGATCGCGTCGATCTGCCGCCAGGGAATCACCTCGGCAGCGGTCCGCGATTGACGGCTCTCTCCGCCGTAGAGGAGCCACGCACGCCCCGCCGCGTCGCCCGCCAGCTCACGCCACCGCGTCAATCCACGAAAGAAACTGCGGGAGATCGTCTGGGACGATTTGATCTCGATCGGCACCAGATGGACTCCATGGTCGGCAAGGACGTCGATCTCGAGACGCTGACGGGCACGCCAGAACGAAAGATTCGACTCCAGGGCGTGATCGAAGCGCATCTTCAGCAGCTCGGAGACAGCCCACGTCTCGAAGAGCTCGCCCCGCAAAGGGTGCGCCGCCAGGTCCTCAGCCGTCTGGATACCGAGGAGCCACGCGGCGAGACCGGGATCATAGAAATAGAGCTTCGGCGACTTGGTGAGCCGCTTGTTGAAGTTCGCGTGATGTGGCCGCAGCTGATGCACGACAAAGCTCGCCTCGAGAACCGAGAGCCAGGACCGAACAGTGTGGTGGCTGGCACCAGCATCCGTGCCGAGGGCCGAGAGATTTAGAACTTGGCCGGTGCGGCCGGCACACAACCGCAGGAATCGCTGGAACTGCGTCAGGTCTCGTACGTTGAGCAACCGGCGGACATCGCGCTCGATGTAGGTCCGCACGTAGTTGCCGTACCAGCGCGTTGGGTCCAGCTCGCGATCATAGATCGGTGGGTAGAGCCCCTGGAACAGAAGCTGGTCCAGGGTGCCAGGCTCTCGGCCCGTGTTCCGCAGCTCGGAGAGGGAAAAGGGTAGCAATCGGACGAGGGCGACGCGCCCCGCGAGACTCTGCGTGATGCTCTCCACCATCGAGAACTGCTGGGAGCCCGTGAGAACGAAGCGCCCCATCCGGCGCTCTTCGTCGAGCAGGCTCTGAAGATACGAGAAAAGATGAGGCGCGCGCTGCACTTCGTCGAACACCGCACCGTCCCGATAGTTCTCGAGAAAAGCGCGTGGATCCTGAGTCGCAAAATCGAGCTCATCGGGATCCTCGAGCGAAACGTAAGGACGGTCGGCGAAGACTTGCCGCGCCAGAGTTGTCTTGCCCGACTGACGAGGCCCCGTGATCGCGACGGCGGGATACGACGACACGAGGTCGAGAACCGTCGCATGAATCCGTCGCCGAACGTGCCACGCAGTCTCCGACATGATCGCAGCCTACCCAAAAATCGGGCAAATTGGAAGTGCAACTTCCAATTAGGCCACAGTTGGACGGCTCGACTGTGAGTAAATTGGAAGTTCTACTTCCAATCGACCCATTACGGACTGGATCGACCGGCTCACAGCCCGTGCTTCTCGAGCCGACGGTAGAGCGCGCTCCGGCTGACGCCGAGCTCTTTCGCGGCGTCGCTCACGTTGCCCTCACAGCGCTCGAGAGCCTTGGCGATGAGGTGGCGCTCGGCTTCGTCGAGCGTCATCCGCTCGAGCGAGCCGTCAGCGTCGGTCGACGGCTGCAGCCCGAGATCGACCGACTGAATCGACGCGCCGCGGGCCATCAGCACCGCTCGCTCGACGACATGGCTGAGCTCGCGGACGTTGCCTGGCCATGCGTGAGCGAGAAGCGCCTCGAGCGCGCTCGGGTCGAAGCCGTCGATCTCCTTGCCGTAGTGCGCCACGTGCTTGGCTAGAAAGTGACGCGCGAGGAGCGGGATGTCTTCGCGTCGGGATCGCAGCGGCGGCACCGGGATCTCGACGGTATTGAGGCGAAAGAGGAGATCCTGACGAAACCGGCCGGCGTTCACCGCCTCGGCGAGGTCGGCGTTGGTCGCCGAGACGATGCGGACGTCGACGCGCCGTGTTCTCGACGAGCCGACGCGCTCGAACTCCCCGGTCTCGAGCACGCGCAGCAGCCGTGCCTGCTGCGCCGTCGGCACGTTGGCAATCTCGTCCATGAACAACGTTCCGCCGTCGGCGAGCTCGAAGCGCCCGACGCGATCGCTGCGCGCGTCGGTGAAGGCTCCCTTGACGTGACCGAAGAGCTCGCTCTCGAAGATCGTCTCGGACAATCCGCCGATGTTGACTGTGATCAGCGGCTGGTCGACACGCTCCGACACTTCGTGCAAGAGATGCGCGATCAGGCTCTTGCCGGTTCCGTTCTCACCGGTGACGAGCACGTTGGCGTCGGACGGCCCGACCCGCTCGATCAGGTCGAGCACCGGCCGCATCGCGCTCGATTCGGCGATCAGGCGGTGCGCGCCGTCGGCGCGCAGCAGACGGTTCTCGGCCTCGAGCCGGCGTCCCTTGCGCAGCGCGCGCCCGAGATCGGTCTGCGTGCGCAGGATCGAGAGCAGGCGATGATTGTCCCACGGCTTCTCGACGAAGTCGCGCGCACCGCGCCGCATCGCTTCGACCGCCACCTCGACGCTCGCCCAGGCGGTCATCACGACGACGGGTATCGCATCGTCGAGCCGCTGGATCGCGCGCAGCAGGTCGAGCCCTTCCTGGCCCGAAGTCGTGTCACGCGCGTAGTTCAGGTCGATCAGGGCGACATCGAACGTGCCGTTCTCGAGTACCTCGAGAAAGCGACGCGGCGAGGTCGCGGTTTCGACTTCCCAGCCCTCCGAACGCAGGAGGAAGCTGAGCGAGTCGAGCACGTCACGCTGATCGTCGGCGACCAGGACCCGCGGGCGCTGGCCGGCGGATGGCGACGACTCGGACGAGGGGCTCCGCTCGGTGCTCATGCCGGCAGTCTATCGCCGGAGCCTCGCGATCTCTCCGCGTTCGGGACCGCGGCAGCTCGTGCGGGCATAAAAAAACGCTCCGCGCGTCGGGGAGGTCAACGTCGGTGCGGCTCGTGGAGTCGATCGTGAGGAATGCCGCTGCCGTGTCGTCCAGGCCCCCGATCGCTGCGGAGCCCGCTCTCGGCATTCCTCTAAAGCAAGTGGCATGCCAGGCCGACCCTCGCACAGCTGAAATCTCCACAAAGTATTGAGCGCAAGACGCTTAGGCAGAAACTTCCGGAATCGATCGCGACCGACGAGGCCGCGAGGCCCTGTCCGTTCCACACCAACTGTCCGCCAGCGGACAGCGCAAGTGTCCGCCAGCGGTCAGTTCTTGCGCTTCTTCGGCTTCAGCTGCCCCATCCGCTCCATGCGGCGGCGCAGCTTCTGGCGCGAGATTCCGAGTAGCTTCGCCGCCTGCACCTGGTTGTCCTGGCAGCGACGCAGCGCCTCGAGAATCGCCTGGTTCTCGAGCTGCTCGAGATTCAGCGAATCGAGGCCCAGGCCGAGCGGAGCCGGCAAAGGCTTCGAGGCGTCACCGTCACCGCGCGGCGCGCCCGGCACCAGCTCGGCCTCGCCTACCCCGCCCATCACCTGGGCGTAGTGGTCGCGGATCGTCTTCGAGAGCGTCGACGACTCGATCGTGCGATTGTCCGGGCAGAGATAGACCGCACGCCGGACCTCGTTGGAGAGCTCACGAACATTGCCCGGCCACGGGTACTCGGTGAGCAGGCGCAGCGCGTGCACGGTGAGTCCGCGAATCGACCGATTCAGCTCCTCGGCACAGGTGCGAAGGAAATGCTCGACCAGCGGCGGGATGTCGTCCTTGCGCTCGCGCAGCGGCGGAATCTCGAGCACGTAGCCGGCGAGGCGATAGTAGAGGTCGGCGCGGAACGAGCCGTCCTGGATGCGGTCGATCAGCTCTTGGTTGGTGGCGGCGAGAACACGCACATCGACGTCCACCGGATCCTTGCCCACCGGGTGGACTTCCTTCTCCTGCAGCGCGCGCAGCAGCTTGGCCTGGAGATCGGCCGACATGTCGCCGATCTCGTCGAGGAAGAGCGTGCCGCCGTCGGCGAGCTGGAACCGGCCCTTGCGCGCCGTCACGCCGGTGGCGACGCCGTCGCCGATGCCGAAGAGCTCGGCCTCGAGCAGCTCGGACGGAATCGCGGCGCAGTTGATCGCGACGAACGGACCGCGACGCCGAGGCGAGGAGTCGTGCAGGATCTTCGACAGATACTCCTTGCCGACTCCGGTTTCGCCGATGATCAGGATCGGTAGGTCGCCCTGGGCCAGAGTCTGCATCAGCCCGTAGAGCTGGCGCATCACGTCGGAGCGACCGTAGACATAGTTCTTGGGCACGACGAGACCAGGGAACTCACGCTCCTCACCGACCGCCTCGTGGCTGCGCGCGCCGGGGCGGGCGGCGTCGAGCATGCGCAGCAGGAGCCGTAGGAGGATCTCCGAATCGCGCCGGCCGGGGAACTTGCCCCACAGCGCCAGAGCCAGCGGATCGTGACCGGGCGAACGCAGGCCGGCGACGGTGAGCGCCGTGGGAGGCAACGACTCGCCGCGCACCGACGCGCCACGCACGTCGTTGCGCGAGGCGAAGAGATGCTCAGACGGCGGCTCGTCAGAAATCAGCGGCTCGAGCACGCTCGCGAGCTCGCGCGTCGACGCCTCGTCGACGCGGCCCGCCGCATGCAGGACGATCGGCGCCCCCGACGGATCGAGCTCGAGAATGCACACGCTCTGGAGGTGCAGTTCCTCGACCAGCACTCCGAGAGCGCTGGTGAAGTCGCCCGCGCGGGCATGCATCAGCCGCTCCTGAAACGCATCGGCGAGCACCAGCCACTGCCGCGACATCGAGCTCGTGTGGGTGCCGGTGCGGCGCGGAACTTCCTGGACCGGAAACGCCGCGGTCGGCTGCGTCGAGCTGTAGTCGAAGGTGATCGCCAGCTCGTGATCGTCGCGGTGGTACTCCTCGAAGCGCAGCGCCACAGGACCGAAGCGCAGATCGGTCTCGGGCTCGACAGTCGCCTTGCGAATCCTTCGCCCCTCGATGAAGGTTCCGTTCTTGCTCTCGAGGTCCTCGATCTGCAGCTTGCCGGCGCTGGTCACGCGCAGCCGAGCGTGGATGCGCGAGACGCCGGCGAGCGGCAACACGACATCGTTCGAGTCGAGCGCCCCGAGCCGACTGTCACCGCGGCGCAGCGCGTACACCTGGTCGACGCCGTTGATCTCGCCCCGCAGGCAATAGCGCAACGAGTCGTCGCCGACGCTCTGGACACCGCTCGATGGTCGAACGCTCGACGAACGCACGCCCGACGAGCGCCCTTCGGAGTCGGCGTCGGGCGAAGGGTCTCCCGATCGTGCGTTGGGGGAGGCGGGGCGGGCGGGATGGTCGCTCGCGGACATGACGGACGCGGCCCTTTCCGGAGAGCTCGAGGTCGGACGAGAAACGCGACCGCCTCAGTATAGCCGCGTCGCGCAGCGTCTCGACCATACGACCCCACTGCCCGCGCCGGGTCGGCCGACGGCGGCCATGGTCAAGCCGCGGCGGCGTCGTCGTCCTGGCTGAGGTCGCCGATCAACCACTTGATCGGGATCGTGAAGAGGATGAAGAGTCCACCTCCGACGATGACGATCGTCGCGACGGTCGAGAAGAGCTGCGGCAGCGGCATCGACTCGATTCGGCCGGCGACCAGGCCGGCGATCAGGTTGCCGAGCGCGGCGCCCATGAACCAGGTGCCCATCATCTGGCCGACGTAGCGGTGCGGCGACAGCTTGGTGACGCTCGACAGGCCGACCGGCGACAGACAGAGCTCGCCCGCGGTGTGCAGGAAGTAGGTCACCACGAGCCACATCGGCGACACCCCGTCGCCGTTCTGGTCGAGGAACGTCGAGCCCCAGGCGAGGACCAAGAAGCCGGCGCCGAGGAGCACGAGGCCGAGGCCGAACTTCATGGGAATCGACGGCTCGCGTGAGGCGAGGGCCAGCCAGAGCCAGCCGAACACCGGAGCGAAGATGATGATGAAGAGCGGATTCACCGCCTGCAGGAAGCTGGCGGGCATCTCCCAGCCGAGGATCATGCGGTCGGTCTCCTGCTCGGCGAAGAGGTTCATCGACGAACCGGCCTGCTCGAAGCCCGACCAGAAGAGTGCCGCGCCGCAGAACAGGAAGAAGATGACGACCACACGCTTTTGCTCGCGGCGAGTCAGACCGCCGGCAAAGATGACGAAGAGGAAGTAGACCACCGCCAGGGAGACGATCACCACGCCCATCGCGCCCGCGACTTTCTGCAGAGTCAGCCCCAGCGGGCTGGCGAGCACGAAGAGCAGGATCGTGACGCCGAGGGTGGCGCCCACGCCCGCCCAAAGTTTGGTCCAGTCACCGCGCCGCGCCTGCACCGCCGCCGTGTCGTCCGACAGCGTCCCGTACGTCCCGAGGTATTTCTTGCCGTAGTGGAACTGGATCAAGCCGATCACCATGCCGAAGCCGGCGGCGCTGAAGCCGAGGTGCCAATCGATCGTCTCGCCCAGGTAGCCACAAATCAGCGGTCCCAGGAACGCGCCGATGTTGATGCCCATGTAGAAGATCGAGAAGCCGGCATCGCGCCGGGCGCCCTTCTCCGGGTAGAGGTCACCGACGACGGCGCTGACGTTGGGCTTGAGCAAACCGGTGCCGATCACGATCAGCACCAGGCCGAGGTAGAAGCTGCCCTTCTCCAGCGCGTCGGACACCGGGAGCACCGGCAGCGCCATGGTGAAGTGACCGGCGGCGATCACGACACCACCCCAGAACACCGCGCGTTGCTGGCCGATCAGCCGGTCGGCGACCCAGCCACCGGGCAGCGCCAGCAGGTAGACGCCGGCAGTGTAGAGCCCGTAGATCGCCGCTGCCTTCCCCTCGGTCATGCCAAAGCCGCCCGTCTCGAGCGCATCGACCATGAAGAGAATCAGGATGGCGCGCATGCCGTAATAGCTCAGGCGCTCCCACAACTCGGTGAAGAAAAGAGTCGAGAGGCCACGGGGCTGCCCGAACCACTGCGCGTCGGCGGCTTGCGTTGAGCTCATGCTGTTCTCCGGGGTCGAGAGACACAAAGGTGCCGGAAGGATAGGAGATTCACTCCCCGCCCGCAAGAGATGAGGGATCGGACGACTCGCCGCTCAACGCAGAAAAGCCGGCGGGCCTTGAGGCCAGCCGGCTCATTCGATTGCCGACCGCATGGGCCGGACGGCGGGTGCGACGGGTCGGGTCGCCGTCGCGCTGTCGTCTTCCTGTCTGGAGGGAGAATGGTCGGGGCGAGAGGATTTGAACCTCCGGCCTCACGGACCCGAACCGTGCGCTCTGCCAGGCTGAGCTACGCCCCGAGGTTGAAGACAGCACTCGGAGGCGGTGGCGCCGCCGAGCGGAGGCGAAGGATAATTGTTTTCCCTCTCGCGGTCAAGCATGTCCTCTCGAGAGGTCAACGGCGCCGGAATCCACGGCGATTCCGAGCGCAAATCGGTCGCGCCCGACGAAGACACCAGTGATCGGGCGCTGGCACGAGCCTTGCTGAACCAGTCGCCGACTCGCGTCGGCCCGACACCGCGCACGAACTCCACGAAGGGCCGGCGCGGTCGTTCCCCGCCCATCCAACCGCGATGATCCTAGGCCGGACCGTTTCGCGGCCGACGACTCCAGAGAAGGAGCTCCGATGACCAGCCATGACCACTCTCGACTGCACTCCTCATCCCGGCACCAGCGATTCGCTGTCGTCCTGATCGCCCTCGTCGCCGCGCTCTGCGCCCTACCGCTCGCCGCCCAATCCGACAGCGAGCCACTGCGCGACCGAACCTTCGAAGGTACGGTCGAGGTCTCCGAGGTTCTGCTCGACGTCCTGGTCACCGACCGTGACGGCAACATCGTGCTCGGCCTCGGGCCCGACGACTTTCAGGTCGTGGAAAACGGCGAGGCGCTGCCGGTGCGTTCAGTGAGCTTCTACAGCAATCGGTTCGAGCTCGATGGCGACGCCGTCGGCGTCCAGAACCCCTCCACTGACGAGGTTCTGGCCGATCGCCACTTCCTTTTCGTGTTCGACGACAACACGCGCTATGCCGGCGCCGGCTCGCAGATCGTCCGCCGCCACCTTCAGGCCGTTCAGCAGGCCAAGCGCTGGGTGCGCGAGGAGATGCTGCCCGGCGACTGGCTCGCCGTCCTGAGCTACGACGTGAAACTGAAGGTACACAGCGACTTCAGCCAGGATCGCGATGCCCTGCTCGCCGCCATCGACCGCGCCTCGACCGGCAAGTCCGAGGGCGACTGGCCCTCACGCCAGGCTGTCGGCCTCGGCCAGGGACCGTCGATCCTCGACGACTTGCCGACCGGCAAGGCGCTGCGTGACGAGACCAAGACCTTCTACAAGGCCCTCGAGCTCCTCGCC
The DNA here is from genome assembly GCA_039194425.1 of Acidobacteriota bacterium. Classification (GTDB taxonomy): domain Bacteria; phylum Acidobacteriota; class Thermoanaerobaculia; order Multivoradales; family J023; genus JAUIJL01. Next base: position 301,846 of record JBCCVZ010000008.1, read on the forward strand.
TTCGCCGCCGGCGACATTCCGGGCCGCAAGAACCTCGTGCTCTTCTCGATCGGTTTCGGCGACGTCCGCGCCAGCGCCGGCCTGGCCGTCGCGCGTCCCGATCGACGCTACTACGACGACATGATCGAGGCTCTGAACGATCACAACATCGCGGTCTACCCGGTCGACATGATGCCGTTCGGCGTCGAGCACATCCAGACCGACTTCCTGAACACCCTCGCCTTCGACACCGGCGGCCTGCTCTACGACAACTTCGTCAACTTCATCACGCCGCTGCGCGAGATCGCCGACGAGAACAACGGCTACTACCTGCTCAGCTACCAGAGCGAGCACGAGGCCGGCGAGACGGGGTACCGCGAAGTGACGGTCGAAGTCGCCGATCCGAACCTGAAGGTGCGCGCCCGGCGCGGCTATCTCTACGGCGCCTGAGCGCCGAAGACCGAGGCGTCCGAGCACGCACCCACGGCGGCGTCACTCGACCGAGCCGCCGCCTTCGACGCCGTGGCGTGCGAGGTAATCTTCGATGAAGAGCAGATTGTCCTCGCCCGCGCGCTGAACCAAACCGAGGAGGTTATCCATCAGGGACACCTCCTCGAGCTGCTCGTCGACGAACCAGTCGAGAAAGCGGCTCGCGATGTGGTTTCGCTCGCTCTGGCTGAGCTCGACCAGGTCGTAAATCTGTTGCGTCACGTGCTTCTCCCAGTCGAGAGACGACTGCACCGCCTCTTCGGCCGAGTCGAACGTGTTCTTCGGCTCGATGATCGCCGGAATCGCGACGTGACCGCCGACATCGAGAATGAAGCGGACGAACTTCAGCGCATGCTCGCGCTCCTCCTCCGCCTGGCGGAAGAAGAAGTCCGACAGCTGGTCGAGGTTCTCGGCGGCGAAGTAGCTGCCGATGGCGACGTATTGATTCGACGCGCCAAGCTCGTGGCCGACTTGGGTGTTGAAGGCGTCGATGATTTTCTGGCTGGCCAAGAGGCTCATACTCTCTCCTCGCCCTGGGCAGGCGTTGTGGGCTCGTGAAACGGGCTGGCGCCGCGGCGGCACGCCCGGCCCGAGCATATCGAGTCTTCCGGTCTTCCGGTGCCAGGCACCGTCTTCACGGCGATTCGTTCAACCGACGCAGAAAAGCCCCCGCGGGGCGCGGGGGCTCACAGACGATCCGTCGATCGGGTGGGGTTCAGCCCTCGGCTTTGGCGGCCTCGATCAGCGGCACGAACTGCTCGAGCGGCTGCGCGCCGTTGAGGAAGGTGCCGTTGACGAAGAAGCCCGGGGTGCCGGTGACGCCCAGCTCCTGGCCGAGCTTCATCTCTTCGTCGACGGTGGCCGCGGCGGCCTTGTACTCGTCGCTCTCGGTGTTCTCGGCACAAGTGGCCCACACGTCCATGTCGATGCTCGTGCCAGCGAGGTACTCGCGGCTCTTCGCGACCACGTTCTCAGGGTTGAGCGCCTTCTGGTCGGCGAAATACTTGTCGTGCAGCAGCCAGAACGCGTCGTCACTCTGGTTGCCGGCACACTCGGCCGCGATGGCGGCCGGCTTGGCCCACGGATGGAAGCCGAGCGGGAAGTGCATGAACACGAACTTCACATCGTTTTCGTACTTCTCGAGCACCTGCTCCATGGTGTCGGCACCGCGGGCGCAGTACGGGCACTGGAAGTCCGAGAACTCGACGATCGTCACCGGCGCCTGGGCGTTGCCGCGCACCGGCTCACCCTCGATCGCCTTCTCGATCTGCGCCATGCGCTCTTCGGCCTGCTGCGCCTCGTCGGCCTTGCGCTTGGCCTGCTCTTCGGCGATCTGGTCGGACGTCTTGCTGACATCGATCGGCTCACCGCTGACCAGGTACAGCTCGGAGTCGTCGCTCGACACCAGGAACACCTGCGGACGACCCTGGACCACGAAGGTGCCCTTCTCGAGGCCATCGTACGAGGTCGCCTCGAGGTCGCCCATCGTCGGGTTCAGGCGCTCGAGCTGCGGGAACTGGAGAACCAGGTTGGCGAGAATCTTGTCTTTTCGGGCGTCGCTGTTCTCGGGCTCGGCGTCGGCTGTGGTGGAGCCGAGGCAACCGAGAAGCAGGCCGATCGCCAGCACGAGAGCCGGTCGATACAGTCTATGCATTGGACTCTTTCTCCTTGACTTTGTTCAATTCAATCCGTGGCCCGGCGAGTCTGCCGAAGCCCCGTCGGAGGGTCAACCGGGGACGAGACCCCGGAGAGCTTCTTTACAGCTTTTCTACCCAGACTCTGTCTCTGCAGACGCTGGCCTCTGCATGCGCCGACGCCATACGGCATCGTCGGACCGCAGCTCATCGACCAGCTCGAGACGCTGATCGAGCATGGTGTCGCCCTCGAAGATGAAGCGGCCGGCGAAGCGGCGGCCAGCGAGCAAGTGCGGCAGCCAAAGCCGGTCGTCCGACCACATCTCGTCGTAGGGAATCCGATCGACGTGCGTCCACAGCGGCACCGCCTCGTCGGTCTCGATCGCCACGCCGTCGTGGGCATCCGCCCGGAAGACATAGACATGCAGCGAGTAGCCGTCGACGAACTGGAACGACAGGCGTCCGTGATCGGCGACCCCTCGCGGCGTGACCCCGAGCTCTTCCTGCGTCTCGCGCACGGCACAGTCGCGGGGCGATTCCCCGGGCTCGAGCCGACCGCCCGGCGCGTTGACTTTGCCGGCACCGAGACCGCGCTTCTTGCGCATGAGCAGCACGTCGTCCGCGCGCCGCACGAAGGTGAGGGTGGCGAGATCTCGGGGCTGCCAGAGCCACCAGTCGATGGCGTCGACAGAGCGCGCGGCGCGGGTGCGGTCGGGGGGTGTCATGTGAGTCCGTCGGAGGGGAATGCGGCACACGGCGCGCGCTGGGTAAGGCGGCGCGGCCGGTGCGAGACCCTATCAGATGGCTCGACGGGCTCCCCAGGACGGTGCCAGGCACCGTCCTCATCGATGACTCCCCCCAGACGGTGCCAGGCACCGTCCTCAGCGACAGCCCGGAGCGACGATGACCGCCGCCCGTGTAACCCGCCGACGCGACCCGTCACCTAAGCCTCGACTGCGACGATGCGCACACCGGCACCGGCGCAGTCCTTCCCCGACTCACTCACCGAGGAGATACTCGATGCTCGATTTGACCGTTCAGTCCGCTGAAACCGCTCCCGAAGCCGCTCGCGAAACGCTCGACAGCGTCGGTGCGGCGTATGGCTTCGTTCCGAACCTCTTCGGCATTCTGGCCAACGCGCCGGCAGCGGTCGAAGGCTATGCCGCGCTCTCGAAGATCTTCGGCAAGTCGTCGTTCTCGCCCGCCGAGCAGCAGACAGTGCTCCTCACCGCGAGCCGCGTCAACGGCTGCACCTACTGCATGGCCGCGCACACCGGCGTGGCCAAGATGTCGAAGGTGCCGGACGCGGTGATCGACGCGCTGCGTGACGGTGGACCGATCACCTCGGACGCCAAGCTCGAGGCGCTGCGCGTCTTCACGCTGGCGGTGGTCGAGAAGCGAGGCTGGCTCGACCAAGCCGATGTCGATGCGTTCCTCGCCGCCGGCTTTGCGCGCGAGCAGGTGCTCGACGTCGTGCTCGGCGTCACCCTCAAGACGCTCTCCAACTACACCAACCACGTGACCGACACACCGCTCGACGAGCGGTTCCAGGGCTTCGCCTGGTCGAAGCAGGAGCCGGTCGCCGTCGGTTGACCGTTCGTCCTCACGCAACGGACCTCGCGAGACGAACAAAGGCCGCGATCCGAGAGGGGTCGCGGCCTTTCTCGTGCCGACGCGGGAAGCGTCGGCGCGTCGAGAGCGGTCGGTCAGCCGTGGAAGGTGGCGTTCTTCGCCGCCATGTCCCGCAGCAGCTGCGCCGGCTCGAGGCGGGCACCGTGACGCGCGGCGTAGGTCTCGAGACGCGACACGACGTAGGGCAGACCGAGACGATCGGCCTCGCGCAGAATGCCGCCGCGGAACGGCGGGAAGCCGAAGCCGAAGATGACGCCGATGTCGATGTCTTTCGGGTTCGAAATCACGCCGTCCTCGATGCAGCGCGCAGTCTCGTTCAGCATCTGCATCCAGCAACGCTCCACCATCTCTTGCGGATCGACCTCGGCCTCCTGCCAGCCGATCAAGTCGTAGACCGACTCGTCGACCTCTTTCGGCTTCTTCGAGTAGTCGTAGAAGCCACGTCCGCCCTTGCGGCCGGTGCGGCCGGAGTCGATCATGAGATCGAAGACGTCGGACGCCTTCGCCCTCTCGCCCGCGTACTCGGCCATCACGCTGCCGGCGTGGTGCGCGATGTCGAGACCGACCTCGTCGAGCAACGCCATCGGGCCGACCGGCCAGCCCCAGCCGGTGAGCGCCTTGTCGATTTCTTCGATGCGCGCACCCTGCTCGAGCAGGAAGAGCGCCTCGTTGACGAACGGACCGAGCACGCGGCTGGTGAAGAACCCCGGGCCGTCGTTGACCACGATCACCGTCTTGCCCATCTTCAGGCCGACGTCGACAGTGGTCGCCAGCGTCTCCTCGGACGTCTGGTCCGTGCGGATGATCTCGAGCAGCGGCATCTTGTGCACCGGGCTGAAGAAGTGCATGCCGATGAAGTTCTCGGGCCGCTTCGACGCCTCGGCCAGGCGACCGATCGGAATCGTCGAGGTGTTCGAGGCGAAGATCAGGTCGTCCGGGCCGACCTCTTCCACCTGCCGGATCACCGCGTGCTTGATCTCGACCTCTTCGAAGACCGCCTCGACGAGGAACGGCACCGAGCCGAAGCCGCGATAGTCGGTGGTCGGATGCACCCGGGCCATCGCCATCTTCTGCTCTACCGGACGCATGCGGCGCTTTCTCACCAGGTTGCCGAAGAGATCGTCGATCTGCTTCACGCCGCGGCCGAGGCCCTGGTTGTCACGATCCTTGAGCACCACCTCGTAGCCCTTGTGGACCAGCCCCTGGGCGACGCCCGCACCCATGAAGCCGGCGCCGAGGACACCGATGCGCTCGAGGTCGCTGGACCCTTGCGCCATCTCGCGCGCCCGCTTGTCGACGTCCTGCTTGGCCATGAAAATCGAGATGAGGCTCTTCGCCGAGTCGGTGACGACGAGATCCGCGAAGCCCTCGGCCTCGAGCTCGAGCGCCTCGTCGAGATCGAGATTGATGCCGTCGCGAATCACCTCGAGCGCGCGCAGCGGCGCCGGGTAGTGGCCGCCACTCTTCTTGAGCACGGTTTCGCGCGCCTTGTCGTACACCAGGTTGCGCGCGCCGGGAGTGCGCGCCAGCAGATCTCCGGCGAGCGCCGCGAAGCCGCCCTTGGCCGGCGCCTTCAGCTTCTTCTCCTTGCGCTTGCCCTGGGCGACCTGGTGCAGCGCCGCCTGACGCAACACCGCCGGGTGGACGACCTCGTCGACCAGGCCGAGCTTCTTGGCCTTGCGCGGATAGACATCCTTGCCGGTGAGGATCAGGTCGAGCGCCGCCGGCACGCCGATCAGGCGCGGCAGGCGCTGCGTGCCGCCGAGCCCCGGGTAGAGACCGAGCTTGACCTCGGGCAGACCGAGCTTGGTGTGCGACGCGTTGGTGATCACGCGCCGGTCGCAGGCCAGCGCCAGCTCGAGCCCGCCGCCGAGGCAGGCGCCGTCGATCGCCGCCACCACCGGGTACGGCAGGCTGGCGAAGCGGCGCGTCAGCCGGTGTCCGCGGCGGATCATCGCCCGCACCTCGGCCGGATCATCGAACGCCTCGAGCTCCTCGATGTCGGCACCGACGATGAAGTAGCCGTCCTTGTCCGAGACGAAGACGAGCCCGCGCAACGGCTCGCCGGCGAGCTCGTCGATGGTCTGCTCGAACCAAGTGAAGTAGCGCGTGTTCAGCGTGTTGACACCGCGCTCCGGATCGTCGAGGTGGACCCAGGCGACGCCGTCCTCGATCTCGACGAATCCGGGCGCCGGCGGCGCCTCGGCCTGCGATGAACGGCTCTCGTCGATGCGCTCGTTGCTCATCTCTTCGTTCGCTCCTCTCGGCTTGTTCGGGGATGGGCGACGGGCAAAGAACCCGCGGCAAAGAGGCCCCAGGATGCTGCGGCCCATGCCGCAGCGTGGCAGGATATCACGATTTCGCCGCGCTGCGGCACCGCGCCGTCCGTGTGGCGAGGTCGACGACTCAGCGCCGCATCGACACCGCACTGAAGGTGCGATCGAACCAGGGTTCGAGCACAGCGTACTCGTCGAAGAGCAACGCACCGGTGAGCCCGCCGCCGTTGCGCTTGGCGATCTTGCGCACTCTGCGCACGGCTCCACGGCCCTCGTCGGCGACCACCAGGCGCGCTCCCTCTTGGTACCGCGCCTGGAACCACAGCCAGTCGAGCAGGCCCATCTCGGACCGATAGTCGGCGGTCGAGAACGTATCGAGCGGCCGGAGACCGTCGATCTGCCGCCACACGAGATCCAGATCTCGCGCGGTGTCGGGCTGGTAGCGGGTGAGGTACGACTCGAGGGCGATGTGGGTCACCAGCGCCCGCGACCAGAACGAGTCGCCGGCGAGGATGGCGCGATCGACCACGATCTCGCTCTGCTGTAGCAGCGCGAGGACGTCCGCCAGCACCATCGACTGCGCCTGCTGCGGAGTGCCGCGCAGGGGAGTCTCCTGAGCGCTCGGCAGGCCGATGCCGAGATCGGCCCACAGACCGACCGTGCCGTCGTCACCGAGAGCCGGGGCCGCCAGCGCGGTCCGACCGACACGGACCGGCACGCCGTACGGCATGGCGATACGCGCGCGCTCCCAGTCTTCACGGCTCAGGAGATAGGTCGTCACCTCCAGGTCGTCGACCCCGGCCCAGTCGCGGATCACACGCAGCGCCGGCTCGAGCCGTGCCTGGAGACGCGCCGCGCGATCGAGATGACCGGCCGAGTAGCGTACCGTAACGAAATCGCCGGGAAGCGTCACCAGACCGTAGACGTTCGGCTCCGAGTGCAGGCGCGTCGGAGCCTGCACCGACGCGACCGCCGCCTCGTCTCCCGCGCCTCGAGGCTCGCTCTGCGCCGAGGCGGCACCGGGCGCGAGCCAGGTCGAGCCGACGGCTGCGAGAAGAGCGACAGCAGGAACAAGACGGGAGAGGCGGACACGGCACGGTCGGATGATCATGTGAAGCATTCTAGCGGACGCGATAAGCTGGTCTCTCGATCATCCGCCGTTCGCTCGTCGACACTTGTCGAGCGCGACCGCGACACCCAGGAGACAGCCTTCGTGAGTACCGATTCCCTGGCCCCGAGAGGTCAGGCCCGAACCAAGGACGCCCCAGGGGACAATACAGTGGCCGACGCACCGACATTCATCGCCCGGCTGGTCGACGAGATGCAGACCCTCTTCAGCCAGCTCGACGAGCACGAAACCCTCGAGTCCGAGTCGGACGGATGCGTCGAGGTCGTGCCGTTGCTCAAGCTGGCGCTCGACAGCGAGTACGAAGCCGCCGAGATCGCCGCGCACTGGCTGCCGACGACGCCCGATCTCGAAGCCAAGACTCTGCTCGCCGAGCAGTGCGCCGACGAGCTGCGGCATTACCACCTGATCATGCAGCGACTCGAGGAGCTCGGCGAGGACACCTCGAGCATCGAGCCGATGCCGGACGGCCCGAGCCCACTCTTCCAGTACCTACGCGGCCTGCGCACGATCGAAGAGCGCATCGCCGCCGGCCCGTTCGCCTGCGAGGCCGTCGCCGAAGTCCGCAACGCGCAGTTCATCGCCTTCTGCCGCTCGGTCGGCGACGAAGACACGGCGCGTCTCTACGAAGAGATCATCCATCCCGAAGAGATCCATCACCACCGCCGGGGGCGCGAGGTGCTCGAACGCATCGCCACCACCCCCGAGATCCAGGCGCGGGTCGCCACCGCGACGCGTAGCTCGCTGGCGATCGCCGACGAGCTGCGCTCGCTGGCCGAGAAGACCACCGGGTTGACCAATATTCCCTTGTCCTGAGACCTCCCGTCCGGTGCCCAAGGCTCGAACGCCGATCCTGAACACTTCTGTTGCAGGCGGTGTCTGCCGAGAGAAGGGAAGCGCATCGCCGGCCGCCGATGAGACTTCGAGCCCGCGCGAACGTTGAGCCTTCGAGCACCGGCTCGAAGAGCTCGGCGCCGCCGGCCCGAGGATGTCCGACGGAAGGATCGTCCGTGGACGGCGTGATTCGTCGGTGGTAGCCTTGCACGTACTCTTCCCGCCCGCTCGATCGAGCGCAGTCGATGCAGTGCCCTGGATGTCGCCTCAGCGGCGGATGGAGGATCGATGGCTTCGCGATTCGCCCCGAGGCACCTGGCCTCGCCCCTTTCGCTCCCGGCCGCCGACGGCTTCCGGCGGCGCATGGCTCTGCGCACGGCGTGCGTCGCAGCGCTCTTGTTCGCACTGCTGCCGACCTCCGCGGCGCTCGCCGGGCCGATCCCGACGATCTTCATCACCGATCTGACGATCTCGGAGACCAGCAACGGGCCCGCGATCGCGCAGGTCGGTGTGGCGCTCGACAACGCGCCGGGCGGCACCGTGTCGGTCGAGTACATGACCGCCGACGGCACGGCGCTGGCCAACGACAACGACTATCAGCCGGCGCTCGGCCAGGTCGATTTCACCGGCCCGTTCGGCTCGACGATCAACGAGACGATCGCGATCACGATCATCGGCGACACCATCCCGGAGCCGGACGAGTTCTTCTTCATCGATCTCTTCAACCCGGACGTCGGGGTGGTTCTCGGCGACGCGCAGAGCAAAGTCACCCTGCTCGACGACGACACCCTCGGCGACATCGAGATCTCGATCGAAGACGCGGTCGCAGACGAAGGCGAGGGCAAGATCGAGTTCGCGGTGCGGCTCGACGTCATTCCTCAACCGCCTCGCGGCGGATTCTTCGTCCAGGTCGACTACGACACCTTCGAGGGCACGGCGACTGACGGCGCCGACTTCATCAAGGAATCCGGCACGCTCTTCTTCACCTCGCCGGGCGAGATCCAACGCATTCCGATCCAGGTCGAGAACGACACCCTCGCAGAGCCGGACGAAACGCTCGAAGTCAAGATCTTCAATCCCGACGGCGGGATCATCGTGCGCGAGCGCGCGGTGGGCACGATCCGCGACGACGACACGCCGCCACCCGAGGTCTCGATCGCCGACACTCGCATCGTCGAAGGCGACGACGGCAGCGTCGACGCCGAGCTGGTTCTCAGCCTGTCGCGCCCGACCGACGAGTCGTCGAGCGTCGTCTGGAGCACGCGCGACGAGACCGCCAGCGCACAACAGGGCGACTACCGCACCACCAACGGTCTAGTGCGCTTCGATCCGGGCGACACCGAGCACAGGATCACGGTGCCTGTCTTCGGCGATCTCGACGCCGAGGACGACGAGACCTTCTTCGTCGAGCTGTCGAACCCCTTCGGCCTGCGAATCGACGACGGCCGCGCCGTCGTCACCATCGAGGACGACGACAGCGTCACCGAGACTCCGCAGCTCGCGATCGGTGACGTCGCGGTGCTCGAGGGCGACGACGAGGTGGTCGATGCGACCTTCGTCGTGACGCTCGCGCCACCGTCCGGCGAGCCAGTGACGGTCGACTTCGGCACCGCCGACGGCAGCGCAACGAGCGGTACGGGGCCGACGGCCGACTACCAGGCGACGACAGGGACGCTGCTCTTCGAGCCCGGCGACACCCGCCGCGAGCTCACCGTCCGCGTGCGTGGCGATATCCGGCCCGAGGAGGACGAGACGTTCTTCGTGCGCCTGACCGCTCCCGACGGCGCGGAGATCGCCGACGGCGAGGGGACCGGGACGATCCGCGACGACGACGGCGGAGGGGGCGGTGGAGGCCCCCTGCCACGCGCCCGGCTCGTCGGCGTGGTGGTCGACGAGGGCGACGAAGGAACCACCCCCGCCGTCTTCGAGCTGGTGCTCGATCGCCCGGCGGGCGAAGCGACCAGCGTCGCCTTTGCGACGGCCGACGAAAGCGCCATGGCCTCCGACGGAGACTACCTGCCGGCAACCGGCCGCCTCGACTTCGCCCCCGGCGCGCTGGGCGCGACTCTACGCGTCGACGTGGTCGGCGATCTGCGAGTCGAGGATGACGAAACCTTCCGGGTCGAGCTCTCCGAGCCCCAGGGGCTGACGTTGGAGATGTCGAGCGCGCGCGGCGTGATCCGCAACGACGACGAGGACGACGATGGTGGCGGCGGAGGGGGCGGAGGCGGCAACGACGGCGGCACCGTGCGCCTGCTGGCGCCTCCTAGCGCGACGGAGAACGCGGGTCCTGTCGTGCTCCAGGTCGAGCGCGTTGGACCGGCCGCGGGCGCAGCACGCGCCCTCGTCGTGACACGGCCCGGCGGCTCGGCGACGGCCGGTGCCGACTACCTGCCGCTGCGCCAGGCCGTGACCTGGGGGCCGGGCCAGACCGGACTGCGCGAGGTCGCTCTGCGTCTCGTCGACGACGCGCGACAAGAGGACGACGAAGGCGTGCGCGTGGTGCTCGCCGAGGCCCAGGGCGCCACAATCGGGCAGCCGTCGGCGACGGTCTTGACGATTCTCGACGACGACACACCGATGCGGCTCGAGGTCGTCGGCGACCAGACGATTGAAGCCCGCGCCCGCAGCCAGGTCGAGCTCGCGGTACGCGTCGTGCGAGACGACGGGGAGCCGGTGGCCGGCGCCCTCGTCGACTGGACGCTCGACGGTGCCGGCGCCCGCCTGCTCGGCCCAAATCGTGGAGCGAGCGACGAGGACGGCGTCGCGCGTCAGGTGGTCGCTCTCGGCCCACGGCCCGAGTCGCTGCGCGTCACGGTGACGCTCGTCGGCACAGAGATCGAGCTGGTGTTCAGCGTCGACGCGCGCGGTGGTCTCGTCGACGACGTCGCGGGCGGCGACGAGGCCGAGCTCGGCGTCGCCGACCTGCTCGACCGTGCCTGCCTCGACGCGCAGGGCGAGTATGCCCAGCTCTGCGACTTCGTCTACAACCTCGACGACTCGGCCGACCGTGCCCGCGCGGTGCGTGCACTGGCTCCGTCGCGTCTGGTCGCGCAAGCGCGCAGCGCGCTGCGCGCGCCCAGGGTGCAAATCCGCAACGTGAACAGCCGCCTGACGGCGCTGCGTGGCGGTCTTGCCGCGGCGCCGCTGAGCCAGCTGGCGGTCGCCGTGCGCGGCCAGAACATTCCGTTCGGCCCCCTGCTCGACGGCGACTCACTCCGCTCCGGCGCCGGCTCGCTGCAACGCGCCGCCGTACGCAGCGGCCTCGACGAGCTCGCCTTCGCGCACGGCGGCTTGGCGAGCACCAGCGGGCTGCCGGCTGACGACCAAGCGTTGCGCGGCGTGCTGACCGCCGCCGTCGAGCGTGCGCGCGCCGACCTGCGTCGAAACGGTCCGTCCTTCGCCCAGACCGCCGACGACACCGCGGCCTCCGGAGCCATCGTGGACGCCGAGTCACCGTGGGGCTTCTTCGCCAACGGCCGCATCTCGTTCGGCGACGCCCCGGCACGCGGCGGCGACCCCGGCTACGACTTCGGCACCGAGGGTCTCACCGCCGGCATCGACTACCGGCTCGGCGCACGCGGCGTGGTCGGTGCGGCCCTCGGCTACGCGCGCTCGGACATCGACTTCGTCGACGACGCCGGCCGCATCGACCTCGACGGCTGGACGCTCTCGCTCTACGGCACGATGTGGCGCGAGCGCTGGTATGTCGACGCGGTCGTCGTCTACGGAGTCCAGGACTACGACAGCGCGCGCATCGTCGACCTGCCGTCGATGTTCCTCGAGCGTCAGCGCTTCACCGCCCGCGGCTCGTCCGACGGTGACCAGCTGGCGCTCCATCTCGCGAGCGGAGTCGACTGGACGCGCGAGGCCTGGACCTGGGGCGGCTACGGTCGCCTGAGCTGGGTCGAAGCGACGCTCGAAGGCTATACCGAACGCGATGCCGGTCCGCTGGCGCTGCGCTTCGACGACCAGACGTCCACGTCGCTGCTCGCCGAGGCCGGCGTCGAGATCTCGTACGCGGCCAGCAGGTCGTGGGGCATCCTCCAACCGCTCCTTCGCCTCGCGTACCTGCACGAGTTTGAAGACGGGGAGCAGCTGCTGCTCGCCGGCTTCGCTGAGGACCCGCTCGGTCGCACCTTCGCGGTTCGCTCAGAGGCACCCGACCGCGACTACCTGAACCTCGCCGCCGCGCTCACCGCGACCTTCGCTCACGGCTGGTCGAGCTACCTGCAGTACGACACCGACCTCGCTCGAGACGACTTCAACCTGCACACCGTGTCGGGCGGCGTCCGCTTCCAATTCTGACCGACGGCGAGACCACACCATGCGCCTATTCGATCGATCGAGTCTCTTCGTCCACCGGCTGGCCGGCGGCCTGGCCGCGGGTCTCACCGCCTCGGGTCTCACAGCCGCGGGCCTCGCTCTCATCGCAGCCGCGAGCACGCCGGTGCCGGCCCGCGCCGAGGACACCTCCACCGCGCGCGCCGACGACCTCGTGATCGTCGACTGCCTGCTGCCGCCGAAGACCCGTCGCCTCGGCCGCCGCAGCACCTATCTGCAGCCGCGGCAGCCCCTGCGCACCACCGCCGCCGACTGCCGGATCCGCGGTGGCGAGTACACCGAGCCCGACCAGGCGACGTATGCGACGTCGCTGCGCGTGTGGCTGCCCCAGGCCGAGGCCGGCGACGCGGAGGCGCAGTTCTACGTCGGTCAAATCTATGAAAAGGGGCTCGGGGCCGCGCCGGATCTCGCGCAGGCGGCGCTCTGGTACCGCAAGGCCGCCGAGCAGGGCGACGCCCCCTCGGCCGTGGCGCTCGGCTATCTCTTCGAAGAAGGGCTGGGCGTCGAGCGCGACGAGGTCGCGGCACTCAACTGGTACCGCAAGGCGGCCGGCCTGGCCGAAGACCTGGTCGTCCTCGAGCGCTCGGAGTACGACGCGCTGGTCGCCGAGCTGGCGGCCAAGGAGCAGGAGGCACAGGATCTCGAGAACGAGATCGAGGTGCTGCGGGACGAGCTCGAGAAGGCGGCGGCACAGCAGGCTGCCGACGACGCCGCGGAGGCGCGCCGGGTCGACGCCCTGCGCTCGACCGTCGAGCGGCTCGAGGCCGACCTCGCCGCACGTCAGCGTGAGATCGCCGATGGCCGCGACGAGGTCGCACAGCTCGAAAAGCGCCTGCGAACCATCTCCTCGAAAGAACCGGCGACCGCTAGCGCCACGGCGCAGAGCGCTAGCCTGAACGAGCTCCCCTTCGGCGGCTACCACGCGCTGGTGATCGGCAACTCGTCGTACCGCGCGCTGCCGGCGATCGAGAGCGCCGCGCGCGACGCGCGTCTGGTGGCCGACCTGCTGCGGTCGAAGTACGGCTTCGAGGTGCGTCTGCTGATCGACGCCGACCGGCTGGCGATCATGGCCGCGCTGAACGACCTGCGCGAGCAGCTGACGAGCGAGGACAATCTCCTCGTCTACTACGCCGGGCACGGCGAGCGCGACGCGGCGGGGCGCGCCGCGTACTGGCAGCCGGTCGACGCCGACGCCGACAGCACCGTGCGCTGGATCCCGAACGAGGTCGTCACAGAGCATCTCGACCTGATCCCGGCGCGCCACGTCTTCGTTGTCGCCGACTCAGTCTACTCGGGTCTGCGCACGCGGTCGTCGATCGCGGCGCTGCCCCGCGGCATGACCAACGAGGAGCGCTACTTCCACATCAAGCTCCTGCTCGACAAGCGCGCCCGCCTCGTCCTCTCGTCGGGCGGCCCAGGCACTGACGGTACCGCGCCCAAGCAGGCGCGGCCGTCGCGCTTCGCCGACACCTTCGTCGAGCTGCTGGAGCAGAACGATGGCATTCTCGAGGCGTCTAGGCTCTACGTCGAGATCAACGAGCGCCTGGCCGATCGCGGTGCGGGACTCGAGTTCGCGACGATGAAGTGGGCCCGCAACGACCTCGCCGAGTTCTTCTTCGTGCCGTCGACCCTGCGCTGACGCCGTCAACGGTGCCAGGCACCGTCTTCAGATTCTCCTTCCCTAACAGAAAAAGATTTCCCGCGCTCTTCCTTGGGCCGTGCCAGGCACCGTCCTCAATTCTCCCTCGAGCATGCCTGATCCCGAGTCGCTTGACGTCGACCTGGCGCAGAGCGGCTCCTCGCCAAACCACCGAGACACACAGGCTCCGCGGGAACGCTGTACCTAGACCAGCAGAATCGAGGCCGTACGGAACGTGTGAATCGAGAGCGACGGCGCGATCAGGCCAAGGCTGTGACGAATGGACCTCCCGGCGGATAGCAGCCCACAGGAAACGGTGGCCCCGTCTCCCCCACCAGCAAGGCCTCCGACGCGGCGCGGTATGCCGCGATGAACAGCGAGAACGCTTCGATCAACTCCCGCCGCGCGCGACGGCTCCACGCATGGAATCGGGGACAGCCCGCGAGCTCCGGCTCGTCCAACGGACGCATATCGACCGCGACGGCCTGCGCTGCGGCTGCACCCCGCGGTGCCGTCCCGTCCTCGGCGTGACGACTCCTCGCCTCCTCTTCAATCGAAGCCACCAGATCGCGCGCACGGCGTCGCACCTCCGCCGCTCCGAGCCCCGCCCAGCATGGCGGCGGCGTCAGCTCCACGTCGACCGCCTCACAATGGTCCGATGCATCGACCGCGGCGCCGTACCGTCGACGTGCCTGCCAGAGAGCCTTGCGCCGGACCCAACTCCCGCGAAGCGGCACGCCGTCGGCAAGGGTTGCCGCCGAATGAACACCCGGCCAGTCACGTGGCGAGAGCACGACGCCCTCCTTCGCGCCGTGGGCTAGGACGTAGCGCAGCGTGCGCAGCTGCGCCTCTTCTTCGTCGCTGACGACGACCGCGTCATAACGCTGAGCGAAGACCGAGCCGCGCCAACCGTGGAGGCGCTGCGTCGCGAGCGTCAGTAGCCGCTTGAAGCGGCCGACGAACAAAGCCATCTCCTCGACCGAGGCGGGTGAGAGCAGTAAGTGGACGTGGTTGGAGGCGATGACTACGGCGTGCAGATGCAGGTCGCGCCCCTGGAGCGCGCGGTGGAGGCATCCGATCGCGAGGGACTTCTGCCGCGGGCCGGGGCGCAAGAGGAAGCGCCCCTCGACGGTCCTACTCGTGACGTGGACCATCATGCCGGGCCTGGGAAGGAATCGTGGAGTTCTGGCCATACAGAAGAGATAGACGAACGACCGGCCGCCGATTTCACTCTATAACCAGCTTTTCTCGACCTGTGCTCGCGGAAGGTACTCGCGAAATGGTACTCGCGGAGCGATGCCAGGCACCGTCATAAGGAAGCGCGCGGAGGCGTGCCAGGCACCGTCTTCAGAGGCGAGTCAGCCCAGACGGCCGAGCGCCAGGTCGAGCGACACCAGCGCGCGCAAGACCTCGAGCCGCGCCACATCGTGCAGCGTTCGCTGTCGCCGCAGCGACGCCTCCGCATCGAGCAGGTCATTGGTCGTCGAGCGCCCCGCAGCATGGCGCTCGCGCTCGACGCGCAGGGTCTCCGTCGCCAGCACGACACCGCGCGCCCGCACCGCCTGTGCCGCGCGCGCCACCCGCAGCTCCGCCACCGCGTCGCGCACCGCCAATTCGATCGCACGCTCGAGCTCCACCAGGTCGGCGCGCAAGGCCTCGACCTCCGCTTCCCGAGCCGCTCGCCGGGCTCCACGCGCTCCTCCGTCGAACGGCGTCCAGCGCACTCCGACCGCCGCCTGGAGCTGACTCTCTGGCGCCAGCGGATCACCGTCCGACACGAAGTACGTCGCCCGCGCGTCGACTCGAGGCAAGCGCTCGGCGCCCACGGCGCGCGCCTCCAGCTCGCCGGCCTCCAGCCGAGCGAGCAGCGCCACTCGATCGGACCGCGCCGCACGCGCCTCCTCGATCAGCCGGAGCATCGCGGCGGCCTCCGTGTCGACCTCCACCGCCTGCGCACGATCGATCGCCGCCGACGGCGCCGGCTCCACCGGACCGTCGACCCCGACTGCCCGGCCCAGCGTCCGCGCCACCACATCGCGGCGCGCCACCAGCTCGGTACGCTCCAGGCGTGCCGACTCGAGCTCGAGCTCGACCTTCAGCGCATCGGCCTCGAGCGTCCGTCCGGCCTCGACCTGCCCGCGGGCTTCGGCCAAGCGCGCGTCGAGGCTCTCGATGAACGCCTCGGTAGAGGCCAGCGACGCGTCGAAGGCGAGCATGTCGAGGAAGAGAGAGGCCGCCGTCGCCTGCAGCTCGCGTCGCGTCCGCTGGGACGTCGCGCTCGACGCATCGGCACGGCGCGCCGCGGCCGGCGCCGCATAGAGCATGCCCGAGGGATCGAGCACCGGTTGGCTCAGCGTCAACGAACCCGTCCAGCTCATTTCGTCGCCGAGCTCGAACGGACCGATCGGCGTCTCGAGCTCGAGCGTATCGTCTCGCCACACTCCCTCGAGCGACGTCGTGACGCGCGCGCGGCGCACTTCGTGGCGCGTCGCACGCGCGGTCGCGTCGGCGGCCCGGGCGCGCGCCTCCGACGCCTCCGCCGCGGGACGCGACGCCGCGCGCGCCATCACGTCCTCGAGAGTCAGACGCAGCACGCTCGGTTCCGGCACGGTCTCGGCTCCCGCGCGATCCGCGACGAAGAGCCCGCCGAGGGTCAGCGCCACCAAAGCCGCGGAGGCCAGGGCGGACCGGCGACCGAACCCGAGCTGGCGCCACGACGGTCGCTGGAACAGGATCTTGTAGAGCGCCGGGATCACCAGCAGGGTCAGCGCCGTCGACGCGATCAAGCCCGAGATCATCGCCCAGGCCAGGGGTGGCCACAGATTAGCGTCGGAGAAAGCCAGCGGCGACAGGCCCGCGACCGTCGTCACCATGGTCAGAAGAATCGGCCGCAGGCGCCGTCGAATCGCCTCGTCGAGAGCCTCGTCGATCGACGCGCCGCCCTCGCGACGGGTCTCGATCACGTCGAGCAGGACGATCGCGTTGTTCACCACGATGCCGACCAGCGAGATGATGCCGAGAAGCGACATGAAGCCGAACGGGTTGCCCGAGAGAATCAGGCCCGGCACGACGCCCACAGCGGCGAGCGGAACCGTGACCAGAATGATGCCGACCCGGCGGAACGAGTTGAACTCGAGCAGCAGGAAGAAGAGCAACAGCAAGACGCCGAGCGGCAGCTGCCGCGCAATCGCCGCGTTCGCTTTCCCCGACTCTTCGAGCTCGCCGCCGAGCTCGACGCGCACCCCCTCGGGCAGCTGCATCGAGTCGAGCGTCGGCAGCAGCGCGTCGAGCACCGCATGTGCCGTCGTGTCCACGACCTGTGCCTGGACCGTCACCACGCGCGTTCGGTCCTGGTGGTAGATCGCCGCCGGCAGCCACTCGACTTCGAGTGTGGCCAGCTGTGTCAACGGCACCAGATCCGAGCCCGGCGTAGCGACGTCGATCGTCTCCAACTCCGCGACCGGCAGGTCTTCGCCTTCGGCCGAGCGCACCAGGATCGGCACCGGATCCTCACCGACACGGTATTGGCCGATTTCCGTCCCGAGCGTCCGGCCGAGCAGCGAGCGCGCGACATCCGCGCGGTCGAGACCATGACGCGCAGCCTCGGCGTCGTCGATCTCGAACCGTACCGTCGGCACGCCCAGACTCAGGTCGTGCCGCACGTCGCGCGTCCCCTCGATTGTGCGCAGCTCGGCGAGCAGCATATCGGCGACGACTTCGAGATCGGCCAGCTCCCATCCCATGACGCGCAGCTCGACCGGTGCCTCGATCGCCGGCCCCTGCTCGAGCCGACGCGCGACCACCGAGGCCGACGGGAGCTCGGTCGCCACCCATGTGCGCACCCAGGCGATCACGGTGTCGACCGATGGCATGTCGACCGTCTCCGCGACCAGCATCGAGCGGTGCGGACTCGCCGGCTTCGAGGTCAGGTTGTAGTAGAACTTCGGTCCGTTGCGACCGACGAAGGTGCCCACCGTCTCGACCGTGTCGAGCTCGAGCAGCGCGCGCTCGAGGCGCCGCGCGACGTCGTCAGTCGACTCGAGATGTGTGCCCTCCGGCATTTCCAGCTCGACCACAACCGTGTGCCGGTCGGCGATCGGGAAGAACTTCAGGTCGACCCAGCGCGTGGCGAAGAGGGTGACTGCGAGCAGGACGACAATGCCGACCAGCACCCAGCCTGGACGCTGGACCGCAAGCCGCGAGACGACCGCCGCGAGGCGTTCGGCGGCCGACGGTTCACGCGTCGCCTCTACCTCCTCGGCTTCGGACTCGGCATCAGACTCGAGGTCATGGTTGGCAGACGCCTCCGTCTCCGGGTCGTCCTCGGATCGAGTCGCGTCGGCGCTCTCGGCATCGGGAATCGCGACATCGAGGCGTTCCGTCTCGAGCGCCTCCGCCTCCGCCTCGGCCTCGCGTCGCGCGACGCGCCGGGCGCGCAGCACGGCCCCGACGGTGCCGGTCCGCGGACGCAGTAGGAGCTCCGAGAGCACCGGCGTCACCAACACGGCGAACAGGTAGCTGACGCTCAGCGTCAGCATGATCATTACCGGGATCGAGCGCGTGAAGTCGGCCGTGTTCCCCTGCGCCGCCAGCATCGGAAAGAAGGCCGCGAGCGTCGTGCCGGTGGCCGTGCCGAGCGGCAGCGCCAACTCTTTCACCGACTCGACCGCCGCGACGTGGATGGGGGTGCCTTCGTCGAGTCGATACTGGATGTTCTCCGCGACGACGATCGCGTTGTCGACGAGCATGCCGAGAGCGATGACCAGCGCAGCGATCGAGATCTGGTGCAAGATGCCGCCACCGAGCGCGAAGACCGCGATCGACGCGAAAGCGACCAGAGGCACCACCGAGGCCACGACGATCCCGAGCCGCGGTCCCATCGCGAGGAAGAGCACCAAAGCCACGATCAGGATGCCGAGGCGCAGAGAGCCGGTGAGCTCGGAGAGTCGCTCGTCGACGAGATCGGGCTGGAAGACCACTTCTTCGATCTGCACCGGGGCCAGGCTTGGCACCAGCTCCGCCACCCGCTCGCGCACGACCTCTCCGAGGCGTACCCGGTCGAGCCCGTCCTGCGGCACCAGGGCGACACCGACAGCCGGCTCGCCGTTCCAGCGCATCAGCTCACGCGGCGGCTCGGCCGGCCCTCGGCGCACACGTGCCAGCTCGCCGAGCGGAACGCTCGATCCCGACGGCAGCAAAATCGGCGTCGAGCGGATCTCGTCGAGCGATCGGAACTCGGTCTGCGGACGGAGAATCGCCGTCTTCTGGCCGAGATGGACGACGCCGCCGGGGACGATCAGGCTCCGTTGCGCCAGCTGAAGGCCTAGGCTCTGAGCATCGACGCCGAGACGCCGCGCTGTGGCGTCATCGTACTCGATCGTGATCTGCTCTCCAGGATCGGCAAAGATGTCGACCCGCTTCACCTGGTCGATCGACACCAGAGCTCGCTTCAGGCGCTCCGCCGCATCGAGCAAGACCAGCGGATCCGACGCTCCGAGCAGCGCATAGACCACCGCATCCTGGGAGATCAGATCGTCGTCTAGGTCGGGCGCGTGGACACCGAGCGGGAAATCCTCCTGCGCCTCGTCGAGCGCATCCTCCACTTCATCCCAGGCATCGCTGGTGGCGTAGACGTCCTCGTGGAACTCGACGTGCTGGATGGCGACGCCGGCTCGCGCAGTCGACGTGACCTGCCGCACCGCCTCGACCTCCGCGAGGCGCTCTTCGATCGGCTCGACCACGAGCCGCTCGACGGTCAACGCGTCGGCGCCGGGGAACGCGGTGACGACGAGCCCGTCGCGGTGCGGAAACTGCGGGTCCTCCTCGCGCGGCATCTGGAACCAAGAGCCGATGCCGGTGAGCGCCAGCAGCACCGTCGTCGCGACCACCAGGCGCCGGCGGCGCAGGAGTGCATCGAACAGTCCCATCACACGCCTCCGTCCCGCGACACGGTCTCGACGTGCTCACCGTCGAGCAGGCCGCGCTGCCCGCCGACGACGACCAGATCGCCCACTGCCAGCGCCTCGCGTCCGGCGGCCTCGGTCGCGGCGCCTTGCTCGCTGCGAGCCTCGGCGGGAACTGACGTATCGTGCACGACGACGCGGTCGGCGAGCAGCGTCCCGACCTCGACGAACACGCGCTCGACGCGCTCGCCGTCGACGAGCCGGAAGAGCGAGGGACGGCGCCCTCCCGGATTGATCACCGCTTCCACCGGCACCGTCAGCGCGCCGGACGATTCGAGCGTCAGCACCAGCTCGGCGGTGAGACCCGGCGCGATGTCGAGATCGGCGGGCAGGTCGACGACCACCGGGAAGAGTTGCCCCGGGCCACCGGTCGCGCGCCCGACGCGCCGCACCGGCGCGTCGACCTCGGTGCCGAGGCGCGCAATGAAGACCTGGACGATGTCCCCCTCGGCGATGCGCGGCACCACGGTCTCCGGCACCTCGACCTCGACCTCCGTCGGACCCGAGCCCGAGAGCTCGAGCACCGACCGACCGGGGGTCGTGTACTCGCCCGGCTCGAGCAGAACCTCGGTCACGGTACCGGCGAAGGGCGCGCGCAGCGTCGCCTCGTCGAGCAACCGCCGCGCCTCGCGCAGGCGCGCCTTCGAAGCCATCTCGTTGGCTTGCGTCGACTCGAGCGCGGCCTGCGTCTTTTCGAGCTCCTCCGGCGTCGCCGCCTTGACCTCGACCAGCGCCCGCGCCCGCTCGAGATCACGCTCGAGCTGCCGCCTCCGGACCTCGAGATCGGTCACTGTCGCGGCCGCGGTGTCGACCGCGTTGCGCAGCTCCCGGTCGTCGACCCGCGCGACGACCGCGCCCCGCGCCACCTCGTCGCCGATCTCGACCGGTCGCTCGACGACCCGCCCACCGAGGGCGAACGCGAGTCGTGCCCGGCGCGCGGCGCGGGTGACGCCGGCGAACCGCAGGGCGCGCCGGTCGGTGGCGTCCCCCACTTCGGCCACCTCGACGCGCTTCATCGTCGCCCGCGGGCTCGCGTCTCTCGTCGGTGGATCGGCGGTGAGGTAGATCGCGCCGGCCAAGAGCGGCAGGGTGAGAAGGACTGTGCGAAGACTGAGAATACGGTGCACGGCTGGGCTCCTGAAAGGTCGATCGGCTGAACAGTCGATGAACTGTCCGACCGGTCGATCGCTATCGACACGCACTCAAGGCGCGGCGCGTTGGATCTGGCACGGTTCGGGCGAGGTCAGTCTGGGCTCGAGCTCGTCTGTCGATCTGGAGACTGGCGATCGGGAGACTGGGGATCGGCGTCTGTCGGCCGAGGGCGCACGCCCTCAAGGAAGATCGCGATCATGTCGCGCAAATAGAGCTCGTCGAGGGCCTCGGGCTCAATCTCCGAATCGACCAGCTGAAGGGTTTCGGCACGCGACTGGAACCACGCCATCGGCAGAGCGAGAAGAGTCTTGATGATGAAGAATGGCTCCAGGTCGGCGCGGATCTCTCCTCGCTCCTGGGCCTCGCGGATCTTCTGGATTCCGAGCTCAAAGAGCCCTTTCTCGGCCTTCTTCGGGCAGCCATCGTCGCCCCCTTCGACCGTCGACCACATCATGAAACGCACTGACTCGGGATGGCTCTGGAGGAATCGGAAGTAGGTGATCAGAGAGTCCTCGAGCAGCGACGAGGTCGAGTCCGAGCTCTCGAGCATCTCTTTCTGCGCTTCGAAGTACTCCTGGAAGTGACGCTGCTGAACCTCCGCGAAGAGTTCTTCCTTGGAGCCGAAATGATGGTGGATCAGGCTCTTGGTGATGTTGGCAGCGCGCGCGATCTGGCTGAGGGACGTCGCGCTCGGGCCGTGGCACACGAAGAGCTCCTCGGCCGCCTCGAGAATCGCCTGGCGGGTCGCCTCGGGATCACGCCGCCGGGGGGTCTCCTCGTCCGTCTCGAGCATGTCGAGATCCTGAACGTCGGGCTGTGTCTCACCGATGAGGATGGGCATGAGGCTCCTTGGTCGACCAATCGGCCAGTCGATTGACCGACTGGCCAATTCATTCTAGAAGCCCTCGACCGCGCCGTCAACCCGCCTGCCGACACACCGCTCAGCACACTGCGTCGGCACGTTGCGGGGACTCCTGCGGCGCCGCGGCCAGATGACGAAGAGGCGTCGAGGACCGTCGAGGACGGTACCTGGCACGGTGACTGAAGACGGTGCCTGGCACCGACAGTGACACCGGCACCGACAGTGACGCCAACAGCGACGCCGCCAGTGACGACAGTGCCAGGCACCGTCTTCAGACAGTCGTCAGACACGATCGAACGTCTGAGGTGAGGGACTCTGCGCCCGTCGGTCGTTGAGACCCTCCACCGATCAATGACGATCGCTGACATCACCTCCTCAGGAGCTCCTCATGCACCGACTCAACACATCAGCCTCCAAACGCATCGGCGTCCCTGCGCCGTTCGTGATCCTCTGCACCCTCCTCGCTCTGCTCGTCCCGATCGCCGCCGGCGCTCAGTCGACGAACGCCGGTGTCCTCGCCGATTCGACGATGCCGCCCATCGTCGAGCTCGCCAGCTTCGAGCGCGTCAACGGCAACCTGATCGTCTTCGGCGGCGGCGCAACGAGCGATGATCTCGCCTATTTCGAGGTCGGCGCAGCCGGCACCAGCCTGGCGTTCTCGGTCGAGCGCACCACGACTCTGCTCGATCGCTACCTCGCCCTGGCGTCGCCGAGCGCGCCGGTGCCGCGCGCGCTCGTGACGGAAGATCCCCTCGGGACCACCAAGATCGGCTCACGGACGATCGTCGAGAGCGTCGGCCGCCAGCACCTCGATCTACCGATCACCGGAGGCGGCAACGCCGCCTCGTGGGGCTGCGGCGCCGACGACACGCAAGCCAACTTCGAAGCGCAGTTCTGCAACCAGGCCTTCGGCGGCTCTGATCTGGTGATCTTCTGCGACTCGCAGAGGTGGTGGGACAACATCCGGCAGGAGAACCGTCGACGGATCCAGACCTTCACCGCGTACTGCGGCGGCTCGATCGGCGGCATCGGAGCCGTCATCCGGCACTCCGAGTGGCGCAACACCGGCGCCGGCTGGGAGTGGGTCGTCGAGAGTTCGCTGCCGCTGACACACGACCAGTGGCTCTACGTCGAGTGGCTGACCGGCTCGTCGAGCTGGAAGCAAGGGCGCCACACCGTCACCCAATTTGGCGGCGGATGGCTTGGCACCCTGCGAGCAGCGACGGTCTTCAGCAACTGACCGGCCCCGGCTCGTTCTTCGCTGACCCGAGTCAGCTCGAGCCCTGCGGCGCCTGCCGCAGGGCTCCGATGCGTAGCAGCGTGGCGATCGGCAGCGTCAGGAGCAGGCCGGTGAAGAGCGCGCTGCCCAACCACTGCAGCGCGTAGCTTCCGGGCGACAGCTCTTCGATCGCCCGCCGCTGCGCCGCGAGCTCCTCGGGCGACAGAGCCGGTTCCGCCGGCTCCCTGCCCTCGACCACAGAGCCAGCCTCGACCGCAGAGCCGGCCTCGACCGCGGAGGCGGTCCCTTCCACCGCGGCGTCCTGCTGCCAGCGCTCGAGCTCGGCCACCATCGTCTCGCGCAGCCACGGCAAGTGACCAGGATCGATCACCGTGGTGAAGGCGAGAGCGCCGACGAAGAGCACGACGCCGGCGGCGAGCGAGATCAGCAGACCGGCGCCGAGCAGGCGCGAGAACGGCACCGGCTCGGGCGACACCGCGCGCCGGTGCAACACCAGGGCCCACACCAGGACGCCGGCGTGCACCGCCAGCGCGAGCGCCGACAGCCGCCCGCCGAGCGGCTCGCGGAGCAGGCCCGCACCGTGCAGGACCAGGGTCAGACCGACGCCGAAGCCGCCGATCAGGAGACCGGCGACCAGATTGAGGCGCATGCCGACCAGGCGCGGACCGGACATCAACGGGCCAGCAAGCTTTCACCGTCGAGCTCGGTCGTCGCGTCGACGCCGTAGAGCTCGAGCAGGGTCGGCATGATGTCGGCCATGTACGGCGCGCGATCATCGCGCAGTGGCTTGTTGCTGAACAGGATGCCCTCGACCAGCGGCGGGTAGAGCGAGCAGTGATCGCCGCTCCAGCGCTTGGTGTTCGGCTCGACCACCGCATTGGCGATGCCGCCCAGGGTGTCTTGCCAGCCGGCGCGATAGTAGTCCGCGTTGGTGGCGATCAAGTCCGGAACGAGCAGCGGATCGAAGCTGTCATAAGCCTCGTCGCGGCGGTAGACGTAGGCCACCGGATTCAAGCCGGTGCTCTCGTCGACATAGGCATGTAGCTCCTCGCGCAGCTGCTCAAGCATCGCGTCGTAGTCCTCGGGCGCGACAATGCCCTCGGCCTCGCGTCCCTCGAGGTTGAGGAAGATGTTGCCGAAGCCGAGCGCGTAGGCCTTGGTGCGCGACCAGTCGGTGTTGATGAAGAAGTCGCCCTGGTCGAAGAGGTCCTGGAGGTTCATCTCGTCGTCCTCTTGCCCCTCGAGCACCATGTAGCCGTTCTCCACCAGCCAGGTGTTGTAGTTCATGCTCCAGCGCCAGGATGAGAAACCGTGGTCCGACACGACGAAGAGTCGGCCGTCGGCTGGCAGCGCGTCCATCACCTTGCCGACGAGCGTGTCCATGCGCTGGTACGACTCGAGGATCGCATCACCGTACTCGGCGGCCAGCTCGGCGTCGTACCGCGGATGTTCGGGATCGAAGAGGCGGAACATCACGTGCTGGACCTTGTCGGTGAACTCGAAGTAGTGCACCAGGACGTCCCACTCGTCCATCTGCTCGAGCTGTGTCTCGAGCATCTGCTCGTAGCGATTAACGGTCATCTCCACGTCCTGCATGAAGAGATCTTCGGGCATCGTGCCCTCGTTGATCGACCAGGTGTCAACCGCCCAGCCGATCGTCTTGTAGTGCTCGTCCTCGATCAGATCGACCGCGAACTCCGACGGCGTCGAGAGCTCGAAGCCCGGAGGCAGATTCTCCGGATCGAATTGGATCGGCGTGAGGTAGAGCTTCACCTCGGGCTGCAGGCTCAGCAGGTGGAAGCGGCCGATGCCGTGCATCGAAATCAGCGGGTTGAACGGGAATTCGAAGTCGAGCCAGTCGCTCCACTCCCCTGGGCGCAGCGTGAGCTCGTTGCCCGACACCGCGATCTGCAGGCTGTCGCGCGCCTCCGAGACCGTGAGATCCATCGGGATTTCGATGTATTGCAGCTTGCCCGGCTCGCTGAACAGGCGATCCGGTGGTCCCTTGATGGTGGTCGGGATCTCGCCCCGGTTGTCGATCAGCTCGACGACTTCGAGCGAGAAGCCCCCGTCTTCAGCCTCGAAGAAGAGCTCCGAGGTGAAGTAGAACGGCTTGCCGACCCGCAGCGAGAGATCGGGCGTGCCGAGACCGGTGAGCAGCTTGCCACCCTCGAACCGCTTTGGCGGGAAGGTCTGCGGCATCCGAAGAACACGGACCTCGTAGCCGGCGGCGCCGAGCAGCTGCCACACCGTGTCACCCTGCTGTGGGTTGGTCACGGTCGGAACCTCCTGCGGCACCCACTGGTCGACCGCGCGGCTGGTGGCGACGCCTGCGCCGACCGCCAGCAGCACGACGACTACTGTGGCGACCGTGCGGCCTCGTCCCACCGGCACGAGACGCGTCGCCAGCCAGAGCAGCAGCGCCAGCACCAGGCCGACGCCGAGACCGAGGAAGAGCGGATTGCGCTCGCCCCAGAGCAGGGTCCGTGTGCCCTCCTCGACCAGCGCCAGCTGCGGCCGATAAGTCTGCGGATCGCGCTTCAGAAAATCGGTGATGCCGTGCCGACCCGGATCGAGGCCGGTCGAGAACGTCGACCACGAGACGGGGGTCTGCGACGGGATCGTCGGCCGCAGTGGAGCGAACGTGCCCTGGTCGCGCAGCTTGGCGAGATTGGGCAGCTTGCCCTCGTCCATCCATTGCCGTGTCAAATCGCCGTCGGCGCCGTCGAAGCCGAGCACGACGGCCTTGGGTACGGCGGTGTCTTGGGCGGCGGCGTCTTGAGCAGCGGCGAACGGCACCAGGAGACAGAGCAGCAACACGGGAACGATCGGAACAGACCGATCGAGGCGGACGAATCTCGAGAATCGGGCAGGCATGTGAGCTCCTCGGAACGATCGAGGCGAGCAGCGGAGCCGGCGTTCGCTGCGATCTTCGCTTGAGGTCGGTGAGGGGCGCCGTGGTCGGGCACGGCGTGGGCCGGTCGCGGGCGCGGAGGTCGGTGCTGGACGGGGCTGGCCGCCCCGTCACGAGCCTAGCAGACGTCTCGGACGGCGCATCGTGACAGACGTCACGACCTGGTAACCTCTCCGCTCCCTGCTTCGATCCCTTCGAGATCCGGCCGCCGATGCACCAACACGACGCGCCCATCCTGCTCTTCGCGACGCCACGCTATCGCCCTCTCGCTGCGGCGATGCTCGAGCTCGGCGTGCTCGACGAAGGCACCCTGGACGTTCGCACGTTCCCCGACGGCGAGTGGTATCAGCGCCTGGTCACCCCGGTCGCGGGACGGCGCGTCGCCCTCCTCGGCGGCACGATCGACGACGCCGCGGCCATGCGCCTGTACGACCTCGCCTGCGCCGCGGCCGAAGGCGGCGCCCTGGCGCTCTCACTGGTCGTGCCCTACTACGGCTACTCGACCATGGAACGGGCCACCAAGCCGGGCGAGGTGGTGACCGCGAAGTCGCGCGCACGGCTGCTCTCGAGCGTGCCGCTGGCGCATCACGGCAACGAGGTGCTGCTGCTCGATCTGCACACCGCTGGTTTGCCGCACTACTTTGAGGGGCCGATCACTCCGGTGCATCTCTCGGCGCGCGCAGTCGTCCTGCGTGCCGCGCAGCGCTTGACGGCAGACAACCGCTTCGTGCTCGGCAGCGTCGACACCGGCCGCGCCAAGCAGGTCGAGTCCCTCGCGCTCGAGCTCGGAGCCGGCGTCGCCTTCGTCTTCAAGCGCCGAGTCGACGGCGACACCACGCGCGTCGCCGCCGTCAGTGCGGCGGTCGACGGCCAGACCGTGTTGATCTACGACGACATGATCCGCACCGGCGGCTCCTTGCTCGGCGCCGCCCGCGCCTACCGCGACGCCGGCGCGCGCCGCATCGCCGCCATCGCCACCCACGGCGTCCTGCCCGGCGACGCTCTCGCCCGCCTGCGCGCCAGCAAGCTCTTCGACGAGGTCGTCGTCACCGACTCGCACCCACGCGCCCGCGAGCTTGAGGCCGAGCATCGTGGGTTCCTCACGGTCGAGTCGATCGCCCCTCTGCTCCACGGCGCGCTGGTCCGCCGCGAGCGGCGCTGACGAGCCAGTCTGTAGACCTCGTGAGGCAGCGGCTCAGATAGCGCCGCCTCCCTGCGAGCACTGAGTGAAGATCCCCGGCCCGACGTCCCAGCATTCGGTGCCGACCAGCGCAGCGCACGAGCCGGTCGTCAAGACCTCTTGAATCGACCACGTCGCGCTGACGCAGACACAGAGACACTCGTTGAAGTCGAGGGCGACCTGGGTCGCCGGCACGGTGACTGCGGTTGACCGCTCCGGCGCGACATCGGCTGTCGCCGAGAGGGACAGGAAGCCGACGAGGCCGACACAGAGCGCGAGAGCGACGAGCACGAGGGAACGATTCATGGCGCGATCTCCTTGAGGTCATTTTGTCCAGGTCTCAAGCCCACTCTCTCACATCCAGACATTTTGCCTCTTCTAAGCTCGCAGCGAGAACCGGCGCCGAGCTCCGGACCCTGCAGATCAAGCGGCGGCGGCCCGGCGGTTCCAGAGCAAAACCACGAGCCAGAGCAAAGAGATCTGGACCTTTGCAGGCCAGGACGGAGGAAGGTCGAGCTCGAACCGTCGGCCCCAGCCTGTCGATCGGACCGTGCCAACCTGCTCGACTCCGTCGAAGAGTCCGAAGTCGCGCCTCCAGAAGGACAGCCTGCGCAGGCTGTAGATGCGACCGGCCCAGTCGACCTCGAAGTGCTCTTCGAAGGCGCTCGGCTTTCGTGCTGTCACCACGGCGGGCGACGTCACTTCGATCGGCGTCGACTCATTCTCGGCATCGAGGCGAAACGCACCAGAGACGAACCCCTCTCGCCACACGCGGAACCTCTGGCCGTCGCAGGTGAACCGTGCACTCTCCCGCCAAGACGACACATTGAGCACAATTGGCTCGCCGTCGACTTCGACTCGATAGTCCCTGGACAGGAAACCTCTCGCCACCGCTTCGAGCATCCTCGTTCTCCGAAGTCCGTCCGCCGTCGAGCTGGAAGCTACGTTCGCTCTACGGTGGCGACCTCCGGTGTATTCGACGCGATAGCAACGGTGCTTAGGAGGCATTGAGGACAGGACGAGGACGGTGCCGGCGAGGACGGTGCCAGGCACCGTCCTCAATGCGTCCTCAGAGTGCTACTCGGCCGCGGTCTCCGCACCCGTCCACTGACCGAGCCAGTCGAGCACGACCTCGTGCCACTGGATGCTGTTGTTCGGCTTCAGCACCCAGTGATTCTCGTCCGGGAAGTAGAGGAACTTCGACGGCACGCCGCGCCGCTGCAGGGCGGTGAAGGTGGCGAGGCCCTCGGTGAGCGGCACGCGGTAGTCGAGCGCGCCGTGGATCACCAGCATCGGTGTCGTCCACTTCTCGACCGCCTGCGACGGGCTCCAGCGCGTGTACTCCGCGCGCCGCTGCCACTCGGGGCCGCCCATCTCCCACTCGGGGAACCACAGCTCCTCCGTGGTGTAGTACATCGAGCGCATGTCGAAGAGACCATCGTGGTTGACCAGGCAGTTGAAGCCGTCGGGCCACTGACCGGCGAGCCAGTTGATCATGTAGCCGCCGTACGACGCGCCGAGCGCACAGGCCCGCTCGCCGTCGAGGAAGCCGTAGGCTTCGAGCGCATGCGCCCAGCCCTTCTGCAGGTCGACCAGGGGCTTGCCGCCCCAGTCGCCGGCGATCGAGTCGGTGAACGCCTGTCCGTAGCCGGTCGAGCCGTGGAAGTCGATCATGACGACAGCGTAGCCGGCGCCGGCGTAGGTCTGCGGGTTCCAGCGATAGTGGAAGTCGTTGTCGAACGAGCCCTGGGGACCGCCGTGAATCAAGAAGGCGACCGGGTAGCTCGTGCCGGCCTCGAAGCCCGCCGGCTTGATCAGGTAGCCGTAGACGGTTTCACCATTCCAGCCCGCGAAGCTGAACTGCTCGTAGGCGCCCATCGTGATCGACTCGAGGACGTCGTCGTTCACAGCCGTCAGGCGCTTCGCCTCGGCGCGCGCCATCGTCTCCGACGGTCCGAGCGGCAGCGTGTAGAGATCGACCGGACTTTCGAGCGTGTCGCGACCGAAGACCAGGCGCTCGCCAGCGACGGCGGGAGACCGGACATGGCCACGGCCGAGGATCTCCTGCACCGCTCCGGTGGCGACGTCGACGGCGAAGAGACGATGGTTACCGGTGTCCTGGGCGGTAACGAATAGACGCCCTTCACCGTCCCAGGTCAGCGAGCCGGCCGAGCGGTCCCAGTCGGCGCTGAGCACGCGCTCGCCCCCGTCGGGCCAGCGGCGCAGGACGATACGCAGGCGATCGGACTCGTAGCCGGGGCGCTCCATCGCCAGGTAGGCGAGGGTCGAGCCGTCGGGCGAGAACACCGGCTGCGTGTCCCAGGCCGGGTTGTCGGTGAGACGCACGGGCGCCGACGAGCCGTCGAGCGGCGCGCGCCAGAGATCGAAGTTCGTCGACCACGGCTCCTTCTCATCGTCGATACGGGCGACGAAGACCAGGCCCTCTCCGTCAGGGGTAAAGGTGATCTCTTCGGCACCGCCGAAGGGCTTCGACGGCACGTCGGCGTCCCAGCCGGCGGTGACGTCGACCGGCGCGCCCTCGCCGTCGACCGGCACGACGAAGAGATGCGAGCGACGACCGTCTTTCCACTGATCCCAGTGGCGCACGAAGAGCTGGTCGTAGACGACCCCGGTCGTCTTGCCGCTCTCACGCGCCTCGAGGCGCTCGGTGGTGCAGGCAAGGTCGTCGGCGTTCGGAGAGACTTCGGCGTCTGCAGAGACACAGCCCGGGAAGACCTCGAGTGTGACGGCCAGGTGCTCGCCGTCGGGCGAGAGGACGAAGACACCGACGTCGAGCGGCAGATCGGTGACTTGGCGTGCTTCGCCGCCGTCGAGCGGCAGGCTCCACACTTGGCTCGAGCCCGAGCGTGTCGACTGGAAAAAGATCGAGCGACCGTCGGGGCTCCAGCGCGGGCTGAAATCACTCGCCTCGTGCGTGGTCAGGCGGCGCGCCGACGCCGAGCCGTCGGTCGGCACCAGCCACAGGTCGGTGCGCCCACGGTCGGCCTCGAGGTCGGTGGTGCGCAGAACGAAGGCGACGCGCGTGCCGTCGGGTGAGGGCTGCGGGTCGACGATCCGCTGCATCGTCACCAGATCGTGCGCGGTGAGACCGGCGGTCTCGGACGCGGCGACGGACGGACCGAGACCGAGCGCGAGGCACGCGCACGACACGGCGAGCCCGAGCACGCGGGACAGACGACGTCGGAACAGAGGGTTTCCAGACATGGCGAATCTCCTGGGAAGAGGCTGGAGCTTGGCTTGGGTCGGGAGGAGGTCCAAGGGCCCGCGGCGCGTCGAGTCGGCGACGCGGCCGGTCAGCCGGCGGCGTGCAGATCGGCCGCGCGATAGCCCTGGAAGTAAAGCAGAGTCGACAGGTCGCCGTGGTCGATGCGCCAGCGGGCGGCGGCGGCGACGGTGGGCTTGGCGTGGTAGGCGACGCCGAGACCGGCGCGCTCGAGCATCGCCAGATCGTTGGCGCCGTCGCCGACGGTGACCGCGTCGGCGACGCTGAGGCCGAGGCGAGCGCAGAGCTGTTCGAGAAGTCGAAGCTTGGCATCACGATCGAGCAGCGGCTCCTCGACGCGTCCGGTGAGGCGGCCGTCGTCAATGCCGAGGCGGTTGGCGTGCGATTCGGCGAATCCGACGCGGTCACGCACCCAGTCGGCGAACACCGTGAATCCGCCGCTGACCAGCGCGGTGTGGACGCCGTGGGCGGCGAGGGTCGACACCAGGCGCCGGGCACCGGTGTCGATGCGGATCGACTCGAGGCATTCCTCGAGCACGCCGGCGTCGAGGCCGGCGAGCAGGGCGACACGCTCGTCGAGCGCAGCACGAAAGTCGAGCTCGCCGTTCATCGCCCGCGTCGTGATCTCTTCGACCTCGGCGCGGCGACCGACGCGCTCGGCGAGATCTTCGAGCATCTCGTTGCGGATCACCGTCGACTCCATGTCGGCGACCAGCAGCCGTTTGCGCCGGCCGGCGGCTTGCTGGGCAGCGAGGTCGACGGGCAACCCGGGGAACGTAGCGCGTGCCCGCTCTTCGGCGCGGTGTGGATCGAGGCCGTCGAAGGGCAGATCCCAGGCACGCAGCGAATCGAGCCAGTCGACCGCACCGACCGTCGCACCGGCGGCGGTCAACGCGTCGGCCGCGGCGCCGACCAGATCGCGCGCCGCCCCATCTCCCGCCACCAGCGTCAAGACGTACCGCACGCGTTGAGCTTATCAGTCCGATCCGTCCGGAGGCGGCCGAGCGACGCCCGCGCGAGACGTCGGGTCGGGCACTGCTTGTCGCACCCGGGTCGATGCGCTAGCCTGCCGGCCGGAGCAACGATGGCCGACGACTCTGCGCAATCACCACCGAAGAAGAAGAAAGCCGACCTGAGCAGCGTGTGGGCCGAGGCGCAGGGCATTGTCTGGCGCTATCGCTGGCGACTGGCGCTCGGCCTGATGCTGATCGTGATCAGCCGCCTGGCCGGCATGGTGCTGCCGGCAAGCTCGAAGTTTCTCGTCGACGACGTGCTCACCGGCGGCAACACCGACCTGCTGATGCCGCTGGTCGCGGCGACGGCGGTCGCCACTCTGGTGCAGGCCGCGACCTCGTTCACACTGGCCCAGCTGCTCAGCATCGCCGCCCAGCGCGCGATCACCGAGATGCGCAAGAGCGTCGAGCAGCATGTCGTCCGCCTGCCGGTGTCGTATTTCGACTCGACCAAGAGCGGCGTCCTGATCTCGCGCGTGATGACCGACGCCGAGGGCATCCGCAACCTGGTCGGCACCGGTCTGGTGCAGATGATCGGCGGCCTGCTGACCGCCGGCATCGCTCTTTCGGTACTGCTCTACCTCAACTGGCGCATGACCCTCGTCACCCTCGTCTTTCTGCTCGCCTTCGGCGGCATGATGGCGTTCGCCTTCCGCCGCCTGCGTCCGCTTTTCCGCGAGCGCGGCGAGCTCAACGCGCGGGTCACCGGACGCCTGGGCGAGACTCTCGGCGGCGTGCGTATCGTCAAGTCGTACACCGCCGAACGACGCGAAGACCTCACCTTCGCCAGGGGCGCGCATTCGCTCTTCCGCAACGTCGCGCTCACCATCACCGCCACCTCGGCGGTGAGCGCCGGCGCGTCGCTGGTCTTCGGCGGTATCGGCGTCATCATGATGGTGATGGGCGGCAACGCGATCCTCGAGGGCACGATGACCCTCGGCGACTTCGTCTCCTACATCTTCTTCACCGCCCTGGTCGCCGCGCCACTGGTGCAGATCTCGAGCATCGGCACGCAGATCACCGAGGCGTTCGCCGGCCTCGACCGCATCCACGAGCTGCGCTCGATGGCTACCGAGGACGAGTCCGACGCCGCGCGCACACCGCTCGGGACGGTGCGCGGCGACATCTCGTTCGACGACGTCTGGTTCGAGTACGAGGAAGACCAGCCGGTGCTGCGCGGCGTGTCGTTCACCGCGCCCGCCGGCTCGACCACCGCCCTGGTGGGCTCGAGCGGCTCGGGCAAGAGCACGACGATCGGCCTGGTCGCCGCCTTCCATCGCCCGAATCGCGGCAGCATCTCGGTCGACGGGCGACCGCTCGACTCGCTGCGTCTGCGCGACTATCGCCGCCAGATCGGGATCGTCATGCAGGACAACTTCCTCTTCGACGGCACCGTCGCCGACAACATCGCCTTCGGCGTTCCCGGGGCGCCGCGCGACGCGGTCGAGGCGGCCGGCAAGATCGCTCACGTCGACGACTTCGTGCGCGACTTCCCGGACGGCTACGACACCGTAGTCGGCGAGCGCGGCGTGAAGGTCTCGGGCGGCCAGCGCCAGCGCATCGCCATCGCCCGCGCGATCCTCGCCGACCCGACGATCCTGATCCTCGACGAGGCGACCTCGAGCCTCGACAGCGAGAGCGAGGCGAAGATCCAGGACGGTCTCGAGAGCCTGCGCGCCGGGCGCACCACTTTCGTCATCGCGCACCGCCTGTCGACCATCCGCAGCGCCGACCAGATCTTGGTCCTAGAAGAGGGCGAGATCGTCGAGCGAGGCTCGCATGCCGAGCTGATCGCGCGGGGCGGACGCTACAAGGAGCTGCACGATCGCCAGCACGCTTTCGAGCAGAATCTCTTCGTCAACCCGGGCGAAGAGATCCAGCGCGACGAAGACGACGAGTCCGCAGCCTGAGGTCGGACCATGACCGAGCATCGACGGCTGGTCGTGATCGAGCCGACCTATCGCATCGTCGGCGAAGGCGACGAGACGTTCCCTCCGGCCGCACCGCCAACGCCGCCAACACCACGGCGGCGCTGGAGGCTGCCGCTGGTTCTCTTCGTCCTCACCTGCTGCAGCACGCTTCTCGTCGGCTTCTTCATGCACGCCTCCGAGGCCGCGGGCGCCTGCCTCGGCGTGCCCGATGCGGCGCAGAGCTGCGAGGCGTACCTCACCTCGGCCGCGTTCCGGACCGATCTCGGCCTGGCTGCGCTCTACGCCGGCGCGCTGCTCTTCATCCTGACCGCGCACGAGATGGGCCACTTCCTCCAGGCCGTGCGCTACCGCGTGCCGACCAGCTTGCCCTTCTTCATTCCGCTGCCGCTGCCGCCCTTCGGCACGATGGGCGCGATCCTCGCCATGCGTCCGCGCGCGACGCGGCACCGCAGTCTCTTCGATGTCGCGGTCAGCGGCCCGCTCGCCGGCCTGGTGCCGACCCTGCTCTTCACCTTCCTCGGCCTGCAGCGCTCCGAGATCGTGCCGATCGATCCCGATGGCTCGCTCGGCAGCATCACCTTCTCCGTGCCGCCGCTCTACGACTGGCTGGGACGCCTGGCGCTCGACATTCCCGAGGGCCACACCTTGATCCTTCACCCACTGGCGTACGCCGGCTGGGTCGGCCTGTTCATCACGGCGCTGAATCTGCTGCCGATCGGCCAGCTGGACGGCGGACACATCCTCTACACGCTGATGCCGCGCCATGCCCACCGGGTGTCGATCGCGTTGATCGGTGCCTGGATCGCGGTGGTCGTCTGGCGCGGCTACTGGCAGTGGACGCTGATGATCCTGCTGCTCTTGTTGATCGGCCTGCGCCACCCACCGGCGGCGCGCGGCAGCTCGCAGCTCGGCTGGGGCCGCCGCATTCTGGGCGTCGCCGTGCTCCTGCTGGTGCCTTTGTCGTTCAGCATCGAGCCGATCCGCATCCAGGAACCGACCGAGGAGCCCGTGCAGCAGGAGGCTCCGCCCGCTTCCGAGACTCTGTCCCCGACCGACGCGCCGCCGCTCGTCGCTTTCCGTTCATGACTCCATTTCTTCGGCCCGAGGAACCTCGCCATGTCCCGTGCATCCCGCTCTCTTCGCGCGCTGCGTTGCGCGCTGTTCGTCCCGCTGCTCGGCGTGGCGTCGCTGTTCCTGCCGCCGGTCTTGTTATCGCAGGCATCGGCGCAGGCCGAGCGTCCCGACCTCGAGGACGCCGGGCTGGCGACCTATCTCGGCGAAGCGCTCACGCAACCGCGCATCGACGGTGTGCCGCGACCCGAGACCGTCGTCGGCTTCGATCTCGGCAGCTGGCACCTGCGCCCGGAACAGATCGAGACCTATTTCCGCCGCCTCGCCGACGCCTCGCCGCGCGTCGCGCTCGAGGTCACTGGCCACACCCACGAGCGTCGGCCACTGCTGCTCGCCACCATCACGTCGGCGCGCAACCATGCACGCCTCGAGCAGATCCGCGCCCGCCAGCGCGCTCTCACCGACCCGGAGCTCAACGACCCGGAGCTCTCCTCCGGCATCGACACGGGCGACCTGCCGGCCGTCGTCTACCTCGCCTACTCGGTGCACGGCAACGAGCCGAGCGGCTCGAACGCGGCACCGATCGTCGCCTGGCAGCTGGCCTCGTCGCGCGATCCGGAGGTCGTCGCGCTGCTCGACGACGTGGTGATTCTGCTCGACCCGGTGCTCAACCCCGACGGCCTGGCGCGTTTCGCGCACTGGGCCAACTCACACCGCGGCAAGGTCGCCGTCGCCGACCCGGAGCACCGCGAGCACCGCGAGCCGTGGCCGTCCGGGCGCACCAACCACTATCTCTTCGATCTCAACCGGGACTGGCTGCTCGCGCGTCAGCCCGAGTCGCGCGCCCGTCTCGCCACATTCCACCGCTGGCGGCCGAATCTGCTCGCGGACTTCCACGAGATGGGCCGACGCGCGACCTACTTCTTTCAGCCCGGCGTGCCGTCGCGCACTCATCCGCTGACGCCCCGCGCCACGGTCGCGCTCACCGAGGAGATCGCGACCTACCACGCGCGAGCGCTCGACCGCCTCGGCTCGCTCTACTTCACCGAACAGATCTTCGACGACTTCTACTACGGCAAGGGCTCGACCTATCCCGACCTGCACGGCGCCGTCGGCGTCCTGTTCGAGCAGGCGAGCGCGCGGGGTCATCGTCAAGAGGCGCCCGACGGTACGGTGATCAGCTTTCCCTTCGCCATCCGCAACCAGGTCGCGGCGTCGTTCTCCACGCTCGAGGCGGCGCGCGCTCTGCGTCCGCGTCTGCTCGAGCACCAGCGCGCCTTTTACCGGGAGGCGCTCGCCGAGGCGCGCGCCTCGAAACTCGGCGGCTACGTCGTCGGCGACGACGGCGACCCGGCGCGGCTGGCCGAGCTCGTCGACCTGCTGCGACTGCACGGGGTCGAGGTCCGACCGCTGACGCGCGCCCTCGAGACCGCCGACTCGACGTGGCGGCCGGGCCACGCGGTTGTTGTACCCCACGCCCAGGCGCAGGCGCGGCTGGTACGCGCGATCTTCGAGGAGCGGGTCGACTGCCCGGACGAGACGTTCTACGACGTCTCCGCCTGGACCCTGCCCCACTCGTTCGGCCTACCCTTCGCCGCCGTCGACAGCGCGCCGCTCGCCGACCTCGCCCCGGGAGGCCGCGAAACGGCCGACGCGGACCAGAGCAGGCGCCGGGGCTCGTTCGCCGCATCGCCCGACGCCCTCGCCTACGCCTTCGGCTGGCACGACCTGTGGGCACCGCGCGCGCTGCGCCGCCTGCTCGACGCCGACGTGCGCGTCCGCGTCGCGCTCGAGCCACTCGACGAGCCGCTCGAGGTATCGGGTACCGGGTCGAACGACTCGGCTCTCGACTCCAGCGTTCGCGGCCCCAGCATGCTCGGTCGCGGCACGATCGTCGTGCCGCTCGGCATCCAAGACCTCGAGCGCGATGCCATCGAAACGCTGCTCGCCGAAGTCGCCCACGCCGACGGCCTCGACATCGTCGGACTCGACAGCGGCCTGGCCCGCGCCCGTCGCGGCGCCGTCGGCCGCGCCGGCTCGCGCCGCCTCGGTCTCGACCTCGGCAGCCCCAGCCTGGCACCGCTCCGGCGCCCGACTCCGGCCTTGGTGGTCGGCGAGAGCTCTGCCGGCACAGGCTCGTTCGGCGTCAGCGCCTACGAGACCGGCGAGCTCTGGCATCTGCTCGACGCGCGCTACGGCGTCGCGGTCACGCTGCTCGAGGCCGACCGCCTGGCCCGCGCCGATCTCTCGCGCTACAGCCACCTGATCGTCGCCGACGGCAGCCGGCGCGGACCGAGCGAGCCCGCGGTCGAGGCGATCCGTCGCTGGGTGCGCGCCGGCGGCGTGCTCATCGCAACGCGCGACGCCGCCGCCTGGGCGGAGCGGCAGGTTCTCCGTGCCGACGAGGGTCGCGAAGCGAACGGCGGCGTGCCGCAGGAGGATCCCGAGGCCCGTCCCCGCGAACGTGCTCCCGATCGCCTCGAGGCCGCCGCCGAGCCGCCGGAGCGTCGCCCCTACGGCCAGCGCGACGCCGACGCCGCACGCGATCTCGTCTCCGGCGCGCTGGTCGAGGTCGAGCTCGATCTCACGCATCCGCTCGCCTTCGGCTACCACCGCGATCGACTCACCGTCTTCCGCCGCGGCACGCGGGTCCTGCCGCCGGCGCGCGATCCATACTCGGCGGTCGCGGTCTACACCGCGTCACCGCTGGTCGCAGGCTATGCCTCGAGCGAGAACCTCGGCCGGCTGGCCGGCACGCCGGCGCTGCTCGCCGACCGGCTGGGCCGCGGCACGGTGGTCCGCTTCGGCGACAACCCAGCCTTCCGCGGGGTCTGGCACGGCACCGAGAAGCTCGTCCTCAACGCACTGTTCTTCGGCGACCTGGTCGACAACACCACCGGCCGCACGGACGATTGACGCCTGAACTTCCTTCTCCACCGTCACCTCGCCACGCTCGACCTGGGGAGCGAGATCGCCGGCCTCGGCGCCATGCTGCCCGACGTCTGGAGCATGGCCGACCGTCGGCTCCGGCCTCGCCCTCGCGGTGACTCGTCCCCCGCGTCGACCCACGGTCCGGTCGGCGACCTGCTGCGCGGCGTCGACCACCACCTCTGGGTCGACGACTGGTTCCACCGCCACCCCGTGCTCGCGCAGGGTGAGCGAGCGCTCGCCGACGATCTCCACCCCGTCGGCGTACGCCACCTGCCGCTCTTCGCCCACATCGGCTGGGAGCTGTGCCTCGACGGCGCGCTGCTCCTCCGCGACGGCCTCGAGACCCACCTCGAACCGCTGCGCCACGCCCTCGCCGAGACCCGCGGCGCGTCCCTCGACGCCGCGCTCGCCCACCATGTCGAGTCGCCACGGCGAGATGCCTCGACCCGAGTCGTCGAGCTCCTCGACCGCATCGCCGAGGGACCCTGGCCGGCCGGCTATGCCGACGCCGACGGCCTCGTCGGCCGCCTCGAAGGTGTGCGTCGCCGCGTCGGCGTCGACCCGCTTCCCGCGATCGCCCGCCCCCGCGTCGTCGCCGCCTTCGCTGCCGCGCTCGAGCGCGCCGACCGCGCCCTCCCCGAGCTGCTCGCCACCCGGCCGCGCCCCTGAGGAAGACCTACTCAAGACTTACGATACACTTGAACCATGGCACAACTCTTCGATTCTGACGGCTCGATGCGAGTCAGCGATCCGGGCTTCGAGCACGAATTCGCAATGCAGCATCACCCGACTGACGACGAGCGGCAGCGGCGAATTCTAGTCGAGCAGCCGCCGGTATCGGGCGGCATGCCTCTCCAGCAGCCAGTCAGGCTTTGGGTCCTGCCTGAAGACCTCGCGGCGAATCGAGACTATTTCATCGTCCTTGACCCTCAGGACGCCGAACGGAAACTCGAAGCATGGGCATCGCAGTCTTCAGCCGCCAGGCTCGCGCTCGCGTAAACGAGCACTACCGCTGGCAGCAAGAGCAGAATCGCCTGACACCGATTCAGGCGGCTCGCTACGCTCGCATGCTGCACGACGATGCAGTTCGCCTTGCTGAGCTCGAAGCAGCCGCCGATGTCCGCCCGAGCCAGACTCCCGCCCTCGGAGTCACCGAGGGTCGGGAGGAGGTCCCGCTCGAGCTAAAGCATGGCCGGAGCCGAGGAGGTCATTTCCACTTTTACTACCTCCGCACAGGCCCAGCAAGAATCCGTGTGGTCGCAGCGGTCCCGACCCGCTCCAACCAATATCCCCGGCTGCTTGAAGACTTGCTGACCGAAAAAGGTGTTGCGCAAATTCGCCTGGTCGAGTCGATGAAGGCACCGGCGCCGAAGGGCCTCGGAACGGACGTCTCAGCGGAGTTCCTGGTCCCAGAGGGACCGACGGAGTGAGCCGAGGATTTCAATCCTCGGACCTCACGGCGCGGGCGGGTCGAGGGCGTAGGCCTCGAGAATCAGGCGCTGGGTCTCGACGCCGCGCAGGAACCCTTCGCGCGGGATCGCTTCGTCGGCGGCGTGGATGCCGGTGAGCTCGCTCGACGGGATGGCGAAGGGCGAGACGCCGTAGGCCGGGATGCCGCGCTGGCGAAAATAGCGCGAGTCGGTGGTGCCGGGGAGCATCGTCGGCACCACCGGGGCGCGGGTGCCGAGGGCACGCTCGAGCGCACGCCACACCGGGCCCCGGCGCGGCGACGGCTCCGCGGTCGGCGCGCGCAGCTGCACCTCGACCTCGATTCCCGGACCGAGGAGCTCGCGCAGCTCGGCGAGGTAGGCGTCGGCATCGGTATCGGGCAGCAGGCGGATGTCGAGGCCGGCGGTGGCGACCGCGGCGATCACGTTCACCGCATCGGCCAGCTCGACCTGGGTCACCTGCAGAGAATCGAGAAAGAAGATCTCGGTGCCCGGCTGCAGCGGCGCGGTTGGCAAGCCGTCGACGAAGAGCGACTCGAGGTGGGCCGCGGCGGCAGCGGGATCCTTGCCCTCGAGACCGGCGAGCGCGGCGAGCTGCAGCGTCGCGGCAGGCGTCGTCCGGTACCGCGGGGGGCGCTCGAGCACGCGTCCGAGGGCACGCAGCAGGCGATGGCCGGCGCTCGCCGGCATGTACGACGAGCCGTGCCCGCCCCGCCCCTCGGCGCGGAGACGCAGCCACAGCGGACGCTTCTGCACCACCTCGACGCCCCACCACACGACCCGGCCGGCGAAGACGCGATTGCTGCCGCCCTCGTTGAGCACTCCCTCGACCCCGGCGAAGAGCTCGGGATGCGCGTCGACCAACCAGCCGGCGCCCTGGCCCCCACCCTGCTCCTCGTCCGCGACGCCGAGATAGATGAGATCGCGGCGCAGCGGTCGGCCGGAGCGCAGCACAGCGTCGAGCGCCTCGAGCTGCGCGATGCCGAGGCTCTTGATATCGATCGCGCCGCGCCCCCAGATGCGCTCATCGAGAAGCCGGCCCGAGAACGGCTCGACGGTCCAGCCCTCGCCCGCCGGCACGACGTCGATGTGGTGGACGAGCACCATCGCCGGCGAGTCGGCGTCGGGGGTCGACGCGTCGGCGCGCGCACGGGCGTAGACACTGACGCGACCCTCGGGGCTTTCGAGCAGCTGCGGTTCGAGTCCCGCCTGCTCGAGCCACTCGGCGAGGCGACGCGCCGCGGGCGCTTCGCCGCCGGGCGGGTTCGTGGTGTCGATCTGCAGGTACTCGCGCAGCCGCTCGACCGCGCGCGGCGAAGCGTCGGCAGACACCGGCACAGCCGCAGCAATGCAGAGCCCGATGGTGACAACGCAAGCGGTGAGACTCGAGACCGCGAGAGCCCGCGCCGTATGCGTCCAGGCCGGAGGTCCCGAGACGGTCCGGCCGCCTGCCACCACCACCTCGCGCTCGGCGCCGACCCGAGCGCGTAGAATCGAGGGGCTGGCGGTGCGCATCCGGCGTCGAGGCATCGCGGCAGTGTACTCCATGCTTTTCTCCTCGCTTTCGATTTCGTGGCCCGGGCGCTGGCGCTCGCTGCGCGCCCGCTTCCAGCCGACCGACCCGGCCACCGCGGCGCGCCGCCGTGCCATCGCCTGGCCGGTGGCACTGGCCCTGCTCGTGCGTCTGCTCTTCTTCGCAGACAACGCACGCTCGGCCTTCTTCGCCCTGCCGGTTCTCGACGAACAGTTCTACGATCAGGCGGCGCGCGCGCTGCTCGCCGCGCGCGACGGCGCGCTCGACACCGTCGCGCTCGGCTCAGGCTTCCGGCCTCTCCTCTACCCCGCCCTGCTCGCCGCCATCTACGGTCTGTTCGGTGCCGCGGGACCGGCCGCCGCACTGGTCGTCCAGCACCTCTTCGGCGCCGTGACCACAGGCCTGG
The DNA here is from genome assembly GCA_039194425.1 of Acidobacteriota bacterium. GTDB lineage: Bacteria > Acidobacteriota > Thermoanaerobaculia > Multivoradales > J023 > JAUIJL01. The sequence continues at coordinate 342,688 of JBCCVZ010000008.1, forward strand.
TCGCCGCCGCGACCTTACGCCTGGGTGCGCGACCCGGCGCAGCAGCCGCGGCCGGCTGCCTCTACGCGCTCGCCGGGCCGCCGATCTACTTCGAGGGGCAGCTGCTCGCCACCAGCCTCGCGACTCTGCTCGCCGCCGCCTGGCTGCTCGCGGCGCTGGCGCTGCGCCTCGACCGACCGGACGTCGTCTCGCGGTGCTGGACACCGTGGCTGGCTCTCGGCGTCGTCACCGCGCTGCTCGCGCTGGCACGGCCGAACGGCCTCTTGCTGCTCGGCCTGCCGCCGCTCGCCGCGGTGCTCGTCGTGTACCGCTCACGCCGCCGCGGCGCGGACACCGCCTCGGAAACCGACCGCCTCGCCCCCCGCCTGGCGCTGCGTACCGGCGCCTGCCTGGGCGCGGCGCTCGTCGTGCTCGCCCTCGCCGGCTTCCTGCAGCGCGGCGTCACCGACGGCTTCCGCCTGCTGCCTGGCGCCGGCGGCGTAAACTTCTACCTCGGCAACGAGCGCGGCGCCGACGGTCGCCAACCGCTGCAGGATCGCCACACCGCTTCGGGCGACCGCTATGTCGACTCCGTCGCCCTCTTCGCCACCGAAGAAGCCCGCGCAGCCGGCGTCGCACGCCACGGCTCCGGCTACTGGCTACAGCGCACCGTCGGCGAGATCACCGCCGACCCTACCGGTTGGCTCGGGCTGATGGCGCGCAAGGCGCTCTACCTAACGTGGACTCGCGAGATCCCGAACAACCGCAGCTTCGCATTCGCCGCGACCCACGAATCGCGTGTGCTCGGCGCCCTGCCGATCCGCTGGGGCGTCCTCCTGGTGCTCGCCGGGATCGGTCTTCTGGCGGCACGACGCGAGGGCCTGCGGGCCGGCTGGCCTGTCGCCTTTCTCGCGACCTGGGGCGCCGGCGTGCTGCTCTTTTTCGTTGCGGGGCGCTACCGGCTCCCGATGTGGCCGGCGATGGCTGTGCTCGCCGGCATCGGCGTTCGGCACGCGCTCGGCGGACTCGCCGGCGTGCGCCGCCTGGATCGATCGGTGCGGCAGCGCGCGCTCAAACGCCTAGTCGTCGGCGCCGCCGTCGCCTTCGGCCTCGGCACTCTCACGTTCGTCGATTGGACCGGCGTTGGCCCAGAGAGCTGGTTTCGCGACTACTATTTCCGCTCCATCGCCTGGCAGGAACGCGGCGAGCTCGACCACGCCATCGCCGACGCCGAAACCGCGCTCGCGCTGCACCTCGACGACCCGGCGGCGCGCTTCCAGCTCGGCACCCTGCGGATGGAGGAAGGACGCCTCGACCGCGCCCTGATCCATCTCGACGTGGCGCGCAACCTCGAGCCCAACGAACCGCGGATCTACCACAACCTCGGGCTCGTTCACGAGAAGCTCGGCGACCGGCGCAAGGCGTTCATCTCCTATCGCCATGCCGTCTCTCTGGCCCCCGACTACTCGCCGCCGCGCGTCGCTCTCGCCCTTCTCGAGCTGCAGGCGGGACGCGTCGACGAAGCCGCACGTCTGATCGCCGAAGCCGAGGCGCTGGGCAATCCTTCGATTGCGCTGCTCGTCGCCCAGGCCGCGCTGGCCGACGTGCGCGGCGACCTCGCGTCCGCCGCCGCGATCCTCGAGCGAGCACGCGCCCGGGACGCCGATGCGACGCGCGAGGTGCTCGAGCGTCTCGCACCGCAGCGCAAGCGCCCCGACCCGTCACCACCCAGCGACTGAGCCATCAGGCGTCGTCGCCGCGCAAACCGGCCGGCACCAGCCAGCGCTCGACCAGCTCGAAGAGGCCCTGGACGAGCAGCGCCAGCCCGGCCGCCGGCACGGCGCCCTCGAGAATCAGGCCGAGGTCGTCGAGCCGGATGCCAGTGAGGATCGGCTGGCCGTAGCCGCCGGCGCCGATCAAGGCACCGAGGGTCGCGGTGCCGATGTTGATCACCGCCGAGACCTTGATGCCGGCGAGGATCGAGCGTGCCGCCAGCGGTAGCTCGACGTGGCGCAGCCGCGCCCACGCGTCGAGGCCGAGCGCACGCGCCGACTCGGAGAGCTCGGGCGGAATCGAGGCCAGACCGGTCACCGTGTTGCGCAGAATCGGCAGCAGGCTGTAGAGGAAGAGCGCCGCCATCGCCGGCACGGCGCCGATGCCGAGGAGCGGAATCATGAAGACGAGGAGCGCCAGCGCCGGAATCGTCTGCAGAATGCCGGCGACGCCGAGCGCCAGCTGGCCGAAGAGCGGTCGTCGCGCGGCGACGATGCCGAGCGGCAACGCGCACAGGATCGCCAGGCCGAGCGAGACGCCGACCAGCCCGAGGTGCTCACGACTGCGCACGACGAAGCGCTCGAGGCGCGTTTCCTCGTCGACCACGACCTCCAGACCGAAAGTCGCATCGAGAAAGTCGGCGGCGACCTGCGTCTCGGGCACGCCGTCGATCTTGGTGCGCGCGTTGAGCTCGACCATACGCTCCGCGGGGATCCGGCCCTCGAGGCGCCGCAGCGCCGCCACCGCCTGCGGCGCGCGCGTCTCGAGCTTGCGCCGCCACAGAAAGACCGCCTGGTACTCGGGGAAGTAGCCACGGTCGTCGCGCAAGACGTGCAGACCGTACTCGCGAATCTCGGCGTCGGTCGAGTAGAGATCGACGACATCGAGCGTGCCGCCGACCAAGCCGCGGTAGGCGAGATCGTGGTCGAGGCCGACGGCGCGCTGCGGCAGGCCATAGGCGGCGCGCAGCCCAGGCCACCCGTCGCCGCGGTCCATGAATTCGTTGGTGAATCCGAGGCGTAGATCGTCGAGCGCGGCGAGGTCAGAGATCGTCTCGACGCCGAGCTCCGCGGCGCGCTCGGCGCGCATGCCGAGAGCGTAGGTGTTGTCGAAGCCGAGCGGCGCACCGAGCGCGAGGCCTTCCGCGGCGAGCGCGGTGCGCAGCGCCTCGAGGCCGCGCACCGGACGCCCGTCGATCCGGCGCTCGGCAAAGATCTCCTGCTCGAGCGTGCCGGTGTACTCGGGGTAGACGTCGATGTCGCCACCGAGCAGGGCGCCCCAGAGGACGCGCGTGCCGCCGAGCTGATCGCGGTGTCGAGCGGCGCCGTCGCCGAGCGCCGAATCGACGAGTCCGACGGCGATCTCGCCCAAAATCACCGACTCGGTGAACTTCTTCGAGCCGATCACCACCGTCTCGCCTGCCTCGCCCGCAGACGCGGTGCCAGGCACCGTCCTCACGCCGGTCTCGGTGCCAGGCACCATCTTCGAGGCGTCGTCTCGCGCGCCGGCTTCCTCGTGCGTCCCGACCTCTTCTTGCGCCCACGCGGCCGCCTCGAGGCCGGTGCCAGGCACCGTCCTCAGCGCGAAGAGCAACGCCAGCGCCGCCATTCGACGCAGCCCTTGCGGTGCTCGCCTCACGCCTCGGTCTCCGCTGGGTCGTCCATCGCGTCGTCGACCTCGAGACGCCCTTCGGCGAGCTGACGCTGCGCGCGCACGAAGCGTCGCACGAATGGCGTCGCCGGCCGTTCGAGCAACTCGTCGAACCGTCCTTGTTGCACGATGGCCCCGTCGCGCATCAACACCACTCGATGCCCGAGGAAGCGCGCTTCCGCCAGGTCGTGCGTCACCAGCACGACCGTCTTGCCGAGCTCCGCGAAGATCTCGCGTAGGTCACGCTGCAGGTCGGCACGAATCAGTGGATCGAGCGCACCGAGCGGCTCGTCGAGCAACAGGACCTCGGGATCGAGCATCAGCGCCCGGACCAGGCCGACGCGCTGGCGCTGGCCTCCCGAAAGCTGCCCCGGGTGGCGGCAGAGAAGCGCGGGAGCGAGCCGCACCAGCTCGAGCAACTCTGCGATGCGCGCGTCGATCCGTGGATCGTCCCAGCCGAAGTGTCGCGCCTGCAGCGCGAGATTGCCGCGCACCGTGAGATGAGGAAACAGGCCACCGTGCTGAATCACGTAGCCGAGGCGGCGACGCCAGGCGATCTCGCCCGCCGCCGCGTCGGCGGCGAGCGGCGCACCGCGGAGCAAGACCTCGCCGCCGTCGAGCGAGACCAGGGCGATGATCGCGCGCAACAGCGTCGACTTGCCACACCCGGACGGTCCGACCAAGGACACCGTCTCGCCGTCCTCGACCACGAGGTCGACCGCGTCGAGCGCGACGACATCGCCGTATCGTTTCTTGGCCTGGCGGATCTGCAGCATGATTGGGAGTCGAGTCAGGGACTGCCGCTCGGGGGACGCTCGCTCACGGGACGCACACTGGAGTCGCGCAGTTGCCTCCGATCGGCTGCCGACCTATCCTAGCGTCTTCTTTTCTTGCCGACTCGGCGCTTGGTGGAGGCCCGTCATGATCGACCGGACGAACGGTCCGCTCGTGCGTGGGGTGTTCGCGTGCGCGGCCACACTCGTGGTGCTGGCGCTCCTGGTGCTGCACGTGCACCTCGCCCTCGACTCCGCCGATCGCAGGCTCGGAGTGCTCTTCGCCACGGCCGATCGCGTCGTGATCGACGAAGTCACGCCCGACGGACCGGCGGCGACCGCCGGGCTGCAGGCTGGCGACCGCGTGGTCCAGGTCGGCGCGAATCCGATCGAATCCGCAGGCGATTTCGACCTCGCGGCCGAGGCTTTCGAGCGCGGCGATCCGGTGACGCTGCGTGTCGTCCGTGGCGACGACGCACAGCGAGACCGCGCGCTCGAGCTCTCTGTGATGCCCGGGATGCCCGTCGGATGGCTCGGCCTGTCGATCAACGGGCTGGTCGTCCTGATCAGCCTCGCCCTCTGCCTGCTCGCCGTCCTGCAGCGCGGCGACGACGTGCGTGCACGGCTGATCGCGTGGTTCTCGTTCCTGCTCGCGCTCGAGCTGGCGCTCCCGGCTCCAGGCACTCCGCCTCTGGTGGTCGACATTCTGGCCTCGTCGGGCTTCTACCTCGCCACTGGCGCCCAGCTCTCGATCGTGCTCCATCTCGCGGCGGTGGTACCTGAGCGGCGTCCGTTGCTGCAGCGTCGTCCGTGGCTGGTTCCGATCGCCTACGTCGTCTGCCTCGGCGCCGCGCTGCTCGTCACGTGTACCTTCTGGATCGAGGTCGTGGGCGGGAAGACGTGGCTGCCCTGGACCTTGCTCGAGGCCGAGGCGCCACTCTTCGACATCCTGTTCAACGCTGTCGCCGTGGCCGTTCCGGCATTGCTCTTGCCGCCGGCGGTTCGCCATCCCGATCTCGCCTGCCGCCAGCAAGCCGGGTTGATCTTCTTCGGCATCCTGCCGTGGACTGTCTACACACTGGCCGGCTCGGCGGCGGACCTCGTCGGCACCGACCTGCCGCTGTGGACCGACGAGCTCTTCTCGCTGATTCCGCTGAGCCTGCCGATCGCGGTGTTCGTCGCAATCTTCCGCTACCAGCTCTTCGACATCGAGCTGGTGGTGCGTCGCAGCGTGCTCTACACCCTGCTGACGACACTCTTGATCGCCGTGTTCTATAGCGTCGCCGGGCTACTCGGAGCGTTGGTCGCCCGCGGCGTCGACGACGCCCGCCGCTCGATGTGGATCGTCGCCGGCGCCATGTTCTTCGCCGGCCTCACGTTCGGCACGCTGCGTCGCCGCCTGCAGCGGTGGATCGATCATCGTCTCTATCCGGAGCGCCAGGCGCTCCGCCGTCACCTGATCGAGCTCGCCTCGGAGCTGCCGGCGCTCGGCACCGTGCCGGCGATGGGCGAGCACCTGGTCGAGCGGCTGCGCTCGATCTTCGCCGTGTCGTCGGCGACGCTGCTCCTCGCCGAGTCCGAGCACGGCGTCTTGTTGTCGATCGCCGCCAGCCCGGCCGAGAGCCTCGACGGATCGCCCCTGTCGTTCCTCGTTCCGCCCGACGATCCGGGCGTGCAGCGCCTGCGGCTCCTCGGCCGGCCGCTGCCGATGGCGACCCTGCTCGACGACAGCTCGGCGTTGGCCCAGCGTTTCGCGCAGCGCGACGCGGCGCTCGCAGTGCCCCTCATGGCGCACGACCAGATGATCGGTCTGCTCGTCCTCGGCAGCCCGGAGTCGCGGCGACGCTTCGCACGCGAGGAGATCGAGCTACTCAGCCTGGTCGGGCACCAGGCCGCGACCGCCTTCGAGAACGTGCGGCTCTTCGAGTCGGCCACCTTCGAAGGTCTCACCGGCCTCCGCCGGCGCGAGGCGATTCTCGAGCACCTCGATCGCGAGATCGAGCGCGCCCTCCGCTACGGACGCCCCCTGGTGGTCGGCATGGCCGACCTCGACCATTTCAAGTCGATCAACGACCGCTTCGGTCACCTCGCCGGTGACGCCGTGCTCAAGCGCGTCGCCGACGAGCTGGTGGCGGGCCTGCGCTCGTCCGATGCGGTCGGACGCTACGGAGGCGAAGAGTTCCTGCTCGTGCTGCCGGAGACCGACGCGGACGGCGGCTGGCATGTCGCCGACAAGCTACGCCAGCAGATCGCGAAACTGACTCTGCCGATGCCGGAGTCGCGGCGGGTCGAGCCCAGCATCTCGATCGGCCTCGCGGCGCTCGACGCCGCCGCCGAGAACGCCGATCGCCAGAGCCTCGTCGAAGCCGCCGACCGCGCCCTCTACCGCGCCAAGCAGCTCGGCCGCGACCGCGTCGAGCTCGCAGGCGCCGAGGTCTCGCAAGACGCTGAGGTCTCGCAAGACGAAGCCTCGGCCAATGAGGTCCCGGTCAGCGAGGTCAAAGAGCCCGGGACCGAGCCGACGTGAGGCTCGAGTCATCAGAGCCTCAGGACTTCAAAGCGGGAGAAACAACACCTCGTTCTCGAGGTCGGGGAGCTCAGCAGCCATCGCGATGAACTCCAGATCGCGAACGCACTACCCGGAGCTGTCGCAGCCGATCGCCAAGGGCGGAAGAAGTCTTCGCTCGGAGGGACTCGGCCCGCTCGCACCGCTCTGCGATCTCGTGATCGATCTCGGCGCGATGATCCCAGTAATAGGCCAGCGCCGAGTGAATCTGTGCCATCGAGACATGGGGAAACTGGAAGAAGAGCTCTTCCGGGCTCCATCCGTTGGCCTCACGTGCCATCACCAGCTCGACGACCTTCATCGTCGTTCCTTGGACGACTGCGGCACCCTCGTCGTTGCGCACAATGTGTGGCTTTAGCAGATCGCGTGTGGAGTCCAGCCGAGGAATCGCCATTCAGTGAGTCTACACCGAGGGAGCTTTCACACGTCGATGCCGACGAGCTTCCAGGCCCGGCGAGTGTGCTGCACTTCGAGGCTGCCCGTCTGATAGATCCAGCCGGCGACCTCGATTGTCTTGCGCGCGAAGTCGTGGAACGTGGCGTGGGGGTTCTGCAGGGCCTGCAGCGTGCCGTACCAGATCTGCCCGGCCTTCTCCCAGGCGTGCCCGCCGAGAGCCTGGGCGAGCAGGTAGAACGCGTGGCTCGGGATGCCCGAGTTGATGTGGACTCCTCCGTCGTCCTTGGTGACGTGGACGTAGTGGTCCATGTGGTACGGCTGTGGGTCCTTGCCCAGGTGCGGATCGTCGTAGGCGGTGCCGGGAGCTTTCAAGGAGCGCAGCGCCGTCGCCTGGATGCCGTCGGCGAAGACGCCCTGACCGACCAGCCAACTCGCTTCGGCGGCCGTGTGACCAAGCGTGTGTTGCTCGACCAGGCAGGCGAAGACGTCGGCCAGGCTCTCGTTCAGCGCCCCCGGCTGGTCGCGGTAGACGAGCCCACCCGAGTAGGCGATCACGCCGTGCGTGATCTCGTGAGCGGTGACCGTCGGCACCGCGAAAGTCTTGAAGATCGTTCCGTCGCCATCGCCGTAGATCATCTCGGCGCCGTTCCAGAATGCGTTGGCGAAGTCCTTCTTGTAGTGCACCGTGGAGACGATCGTCATGCCCCGGTCGTCGATCGAGTTGCGATCGAGCACCTCGCGGTAGAACCGATAGACAGCGCCCGCGACCTCGTAGGCCTCCTCGACCCGCGAATCCTTCGATTCCGGCCCACCTTCCTCACGCACCACTGTCCCGGGCAGAGTGTCACTGTCGCCGGCATCGCCGACCTGGCGCGCCGGCGGCGTCGCAGTCGACGGCGGTGGCTGCCGCGGCGGCGCCTCGCGCACCTCGTCCATATGCTCACCGACCGCCAGCACGGTCGCCTTGTGGTCGTCGCCGCCGCCGGCCAACACGGCTTCCACCAGGTGGGGCGGCATCAGGCACGCCATCGAATGACGGCAGGGATCGTTGGCGACGGGAGACGATGATGACGATTCCACGATGAGACCTCCTCGGCGAGATAGTGCAGACGGGAACGGAGCCCCGACTCTAGCCGAGCCGAGTCACCGCGGCGATTCGAACCCGCGACTCGACGCCGCTTGCTCTCGGCGGATGAATAGGCTATGGTCCTCCCGTCGGGCCCTCCAACGGTACCAAGCTCCTTCTGCCGGCCAGAAGAGACCAGCTCAGAATCATTCCGTGCCTGTTCCTTCCCCAGTCAGAGTTCGCGACGACCGTTCGTTCGGGAAACCTCCCGGGCCCGCTGCCTGTTCGGCATGGAGCCGCAGGTGATCGACTGGCCAGAAAACCAAGCAGACTGCACCGAGCAGCCGGGAACGCAGGCCAAGGAACTTGAGAGAAATGGCGAAGAGAATCTACGTTGGTAACCTCCCCTTCAGTGCAACCGAGCAGGAGGTCTCCGACCTGTTCTCCGAGTACGGAAGCGTCGACTCCGTCCAGCTGATCACTGATCGTGAGACCGGACGCCCTCGCGGCTTCGGCTTTGTCGAGATGAGCGACGGTGGTGACGAAGCGATCGAAGCCCTCAACCAGTACAACATGGGTGGCCGTAGCCTCAACGTGAACGAGGCCCGTCCGCGCAACTCCGGCGGCCCGCGGGGTGGCGGTGGTGGCGGCCGGCGCGGCGGCTGGTGAGCCGACTGTTCCGTCGATCTGACGCCTGATCTCACCCGTCCGACTCAGCGACTCGGCGCGTCCCACGCGCCGTTAGCCTGCGATCCCACGGCCGACCCGCTCGGCCGTGGGATTTGCCGTGCCTGACGTCAGGCCTCGCGCCTGACGCCGGGCCTCAGCGCGTTGCGGAGTAAAAGTCGCGAAAGCGCGGCGAGAAGATCTCGGGCGCGAGCACGAGATCCGGCAGGCGCTCTTTCGCCGCCAGCACGTCGTCGACCGCCGCGCCGCGCAGCGCGGCGTCGGCGCTGCGTTCGCCTCCCGCCAGGTAGAGCGCGTAGAGGGACGCCGCGCGCAGCAATCGCGCATGGCCGACCGACTTGCGGGCGCGCGAGCCCCGCACGCCGGAGAACCGGGTACCGGACGCCTCCAGGACACCGTCGACTCGCTCGATCACCGCGGCGTAGTCGCCGTCGAGGAACACCTCGACGATCTCGCGCAGGGCACGTGGGGGCGACGTATCCGGAGGCGGCGGGGGCGGAGGTGGTGGCGGAGGGGGCCGTCGCGCCCGTTCGATCGCGGCGATCGCGTCGTCGACCGCCGCGCGATAGCCAGAGAGCTCGCGTTCGGCGCGCGTGAGCAGCACGCGGGCATCGCGGTACGCGCTCGGCGACGGCTCCCGCTCGGCGCGCTCCCAGGCCGAGCGTGCCCAGCCGAGATAGCGCCGCGCCTCGGTCAATCGTTGCGCCAACGATGTGTCACCGTCGGTGGCCGCGGCGAAGTCCGGATGCCCCGCGACTGACCCTGCCGCATCGTCGGCGGCCTGGGCCGCCTCGAGCGCCGCCTTCGCCTGCTGGCGTGCGGCGGTGAGGTCCTGCGCACTCCCATCGCCGGGTGCTCCGACCAGCCCGAGGATCAGCATCCCGAGCGGCACCACCGCGGGAAGCAACCCTCCCAGGACCGGCGTTCCGGCGCGGTGCGGCGCACGGTTCGTGACGCCCTGCTCACCAACCGACATGATCGAAGTACTCCCCGACGGTGAGCGGCGCGAGGTCGACCCGCCGCCGCGTGGTTTCATCGCTCGCGATCTCGATCTCAAGCGCCGTCTCTGCGGCGCTCGGCGGATGCAGCAGGCGCACGCGATAGGTGCCCGGGGGCAGGCTCAGCAGGAGTGGCGTCGCGCGCGATCCTGCGATCGGTACGTCTTCGCCCACTGGATCCACGAGCTCCATCACCTCGGCCCAGGGCGCCGCGTCGAGCACCAAGATCCCCGGCGGTCCCGACGGCCGCGGCGGCGCGGGCTGCTCGTCGGCGGCTCCGTCCTCCGCCGTTCCGGCTTCGCCCCCCGTCAGCTGTTCGAGCCACGCCCTCGGGCCCGATGCGCCGTCTTCGCGATCGCCACCGAGCAGGCCGGAGAGCGAGAACGAGACGACGAAGACCACAACCAGCGCGGCGATCACGCCCGGCCAGCCGAAGAGACGCCGGGGAGACGTCGGGCGCGGCAAGTCCGGGCCGGCGTGCGAGATCTCGGGCTCGCTCGCCGGCTCTGCGAGACCGAAACCGAGCTCGGCGAGGGTGACATCGGGGCCCGACCGCGGCGCGCTCGGAGGCAGGCGGCTCGGCGCAGCGGCGGAAGCCACCGGCGGAGGCGACGCTGCGGGCTCTGCGGCGATCGGCACGGCCGGCGGGCTGCCGTCCGGCGACGCGACGACGCCCTCGGAGCCGCGCTCGAGGCCACCGCCGGCCCCCTCGGAACCCCGGTGGCGCGCATGCAGGGCCCGCCGTTTCGCCGAGTCGATGCGCTCCATCGGGATCGTCAGGCTGCCGAGGTCGGCAGTACCGATCGTCGTCTCTTCGCGCGGCGCCGGCACGCTCGGCGGGGATGGAGACGGCGGCGTCGGGGACTGAGGTGACGACGGGGACAGGGACTGAGGCGGAGGCGAGGGCAGCGGCGGTGGGGACGGAGGATGCGCCGGGATCCCGTCGCCCGCCACCGGACGCGCCGCGGTGGTCCGATCGTCGGCTTGCTCGTCGAGCGCCCTGTTGGGCACGGGTTCGTCGTCATGCGTCGACGAGGGGCGTTGGGCAATTGCCTGCAAGGTCTCCCGCGACGGCAGGTCGCCGCCATCGACCCGTACGGTCGACAGGCCGGTGACGGTCTCGTCGAGACGACGAGTCACCGCGTCGAGGTGCAGATCGATCAGGTCGGGGCGTTCGCCGAAACGGTGGGTCGCCGCGTCGAGTGCCTCTTGAGCGTCGTCCCCTCGACCGTCGACCAGCAGCTGGCGGATGCCGTGCACGGTCCGTTCGAGGTCCAGGTCTTGCTCGTCTTCCTCACGCTGGATGCGCAGGCATGCCTCGAGGGACGCCCGCAGCGCCAGCGCCTCTCCGTGGTCACCCGGTAAATCGAGCGCCTGATCGATCACGCGCAGCGCGGCCTCGAAGTCTTCATCGCGCGCAAGCTCGCGCGCCTCGTCGAGCCGCGACTCGATCGTCCTGGCGGTCGTTTGCGGCTCGTGCGGCGGCGGAACCGGCGCAGTCGCCGGCGATGCCTCGGGTTCCGCGCGACGACCGCGGGTCTGGCGGAGAATCTGCGCCCGCAGCTCGCGCAGCTCCCGTTCGTCGGGCGCCAGCGCCAGGGCATCATCGAGCCGCTCCACCGCCGCCTCGGGCTCGTCGTGGGCGAGCAACCTGCGGGCCTCGTCGAGACGGTGGCGGATGGTCCGGCGATGCGTGAAACGTTCGACGTCGGCGACTTGCGGCGCCAGCTCGACGGCCCACGGCGCGGCGCCGGCCAGGGCGCGATCGAGAAGCGTCCGCGCGACGGCGATCTCACCCTCCTCGAGCGCGCTCTCGACTTCGTCTCGTCGCGGAACGCTCGGATCCACGGGGGTCGATCCGAAGAGGCGATCGAGCTCTCGCGGGTCGACCTCGCCGACGTCGAACGCGGTCAACGCGTCGCCCATGGCGCGTGCGTTCGGCCAGCGCGCGGCGGCCTCTTTCGCCAACGCCCTCTCGACCACCTCCCGAAGCTCGGCGGGCACTCGACCGTCGGCGTCGGACGTCGCGAACGGCACGATCGGACGGAAGAGATGGCCGGCGATTAAAGAGGTCGGCGTCTCACCAGCGATCGGATACTGCCCCGTGAGCAGCTCGTAGAGAACCAGGCCGACGGTATAGAGGTCCGCCGCCGGGCCGAGGGCCTGCGCCGAATCGAACGCCTCGGGCGCGCTGTAGCGCAGCGCGCCGAGCACCATGCCCGGAGCGTTCAACGACACCTCGTCGGTCCAGCCGCGGCCGACACCGAGTTCGAGCAAGATGGGCCGGACGCCACCTTCGCCGTCGCGCTGCACGCGCACGAGGGCCGGCGACAGCTCGCGCACCACCAAACCGCCCGCGTGGACCGCCTCGAGCGCGTCGAGCAAGCGCCGCGCGAGCGCTACGACCAGTGCCACCGACGGCGGCTCGGACCGCGCGTCGATCAGGCGCTGTAGCTCGATCCCCTCGACCGGCTCACGCACGAGGTGGATCCGGCCGTCGGCCGACGCGCCGTGCTCGACCAGTCGGGCGACCCCGGGATGCTCGACTCCGGCGGCCGCCCGCGCCTGCTCACCGACCCGGGCGGCGAAGGCGCGCGGATCGCGCACCGTCGGCTGGAGCAGCTCGAGGAGCATTTCGGCACCGTCCGCGCGGCGACGCACGCGCAACGAGGCACCTGCCGGGTGCCGACGCAGGAGCTCGAGACCTTCGTAGCGCGCGGCGAGCTCGGGAGCGAGCACGGCGAGATCGGGCGAGGGGCTCGACATGCCGCCCTTCCCGCTCAGCGATCGCGACGAAAGCGATCGATCGACACGACGTTGTCGGCCGAGCCCGAGCTGTCTGTCGAGCCCTTGTCGGTCGAGCCCTTGTCGGTCGACGTCTTCTCGGACGCGGCCTGCTCGAACGCCGACTCGGTGCCCCCCGCTTCGTCCTCGGCAGCCTGTTCCGCGTCCGCGAGCACGCCGCCGGCCACCGCACCACCGGCATCGACACCATCGTCCTCGCCCCACGCGGCGGCGTCCCACGCCTGGTCCGCGCGCGCTGCGTCGGCGAGCGGGCGCGCCGGCTCGGCGCGCGCGACCACCGGCCGCGGCCCGGGGCCGTCGACCGCGGGCTCACCGTCCGCCGCCGCCTCGTCACCCTCGAAACGGAGGAGAAACTGCGCCGACGGATCGTAGAACGCGGTGAGCGCCGGGAACGGCACGATCAGGCGGTGTGGAACACCGCTGAAGCGGAGTGTCACGGCGAAGGCGTCGGAATCGACATCGAGATCGCGGTAGTCGTGCTGCAAAACCACCGTCATTTCGTCCGGATACTGATCCAGCAGCGACCGACTCATCTCGACACCCGGCATCTGGGTGCGAAATGTGAGATAGAAATGGTGTGCGCCGGGCAAGCCGGAATCGGCGACCTGCTCGAGCGCGCGGCGCGCGATCGAACGCAGGGCGTCCTGCACCATCGCAGCGTAGTCGAGGCCGGCGGGTTCAGTATCTAGGGTCACCCGCAGAGCCTATCATCGGCATTCACGAGATCGAGGAGATCCCATGTTTCGCGAACGCGCTCAGCGCCGACCGCATCGACCGTTCACTTCACCTGCCGACATCGCACGAGTCTGCACCCAGCGTGCACTCGTCGCGATCGCGCTCCTCGGAGCCGTGTGCGCGGTGCCCGCCGCGTCGGCCGACGAGTCCGACACGCCGCACCGCGACGCCCGTGCGGTCGAGATCGCCGAACGCAGTCGCGACGCGATGGGCGGTGCCGCGCTCGAGGCGACGCGCTTCTTGCGCTTCAACTTCTTCGGCGCGCGCACCCATCACTGGGACCGCTCCACCGGCCGCCATCGTCTCGAGGGCACATCGCGGGACGGGCAGAGCTACGTCGTGGTGCAGGATCTCGACGACCGAACCGGACACGTCTGGATCGACGGTGAAGCGGCCGACGAGGCGACGACGGCCGAGTGGCTCGAGCGCGCACACGGCGCCTGGATCAACGACACCTACTGGCTGCTGATGCCCGCCAAGCTGCTCGATCCGGGCGTGCACCTGGTGGCGGAAGGGCGCGAGGAAATCGACGGCAAGAGCTACGACAAGGTGAAGCTCACCTTCGATCAGGTCGGCCTGACGCCCGGCGACACCTATTGGGCCTGGTTCGACACCGAGACCGGCCTGATGCACCAATGGGCCTACCACCTCCAGAGCTGGGAGGCGGAGCGCGAGCCGACCCGCTGGCTGTGGCTCGACTGGCAGCCCTACGGCGACGTGGTGCTCTCTTCGGTGCGGCGCATGGTCGACGACGGCAGCGAGCGCATGTTGAGCGACATCGCCGTCTTCGAGCATCTCGACGACGCGCTCTTCACCGACCCGGCGCCGGCGAGCGAGTGATCGGGTGAGCGCATGAGCAGTCGGGCGAGGCCTTCGGTCCGCGGCGCGAGCGAGCGCCTGCGCGAGGCGTCGCCCTGGCTGCTCTTGGCGGCTCTGCTCGGCCTCTTGGCGCTGCTCGCTGTGTTGCAGCAGCGCTGGCTCGACCGGGTCGCCGAGGCCGACGCGGAGCGAAGTCGGACCGCCTACCGCGCCGCCGCGTCGACGGTCGCCCGCGATTTCGACGCCGAGCTCGTGCGCCCGGTGCTCGAGCTGCCGCCCGCGCTGTGGCGAGCGCAGCGCCGAGCGGACGTCGGCGACCTGCAGACGATCCCCGGCGCCTTGGCGACCGGCATCGTCAACTGGCGTCAGCTGGCGTCGTACCCTGATCTCCTGGCGGAGGTCTCGCTCGTCGTCCCGAGCGCCGACCCCGACGCGGACTCCAGTGGATCCGGCAGCAGCGTCACCGACGACAATGGCGAAGCGCCGCAGATCGCCGTCCACCGTCTCGAGCCGAGCCCGGCAGAGCTCGAAGACCCGGCGACCGCGCGCTTCGTTCCGGCCGAGCCGAGCGAGCCCTTGCGCCGGGTCGTGGCGCGCTTCGCCGCCGGCGAACCGACGCCGCTCGCCGACGAGCTCCCCGGACTCGTCCTGCCGCTCCCACACTTGGCCGGCCCCGGGCCGGCGCGCGGCCTGGCCGAGCGCCGCACCCGGAACCGCAGCCTCATCGCCCGCGGCGGACGCGCCGCACCGTACTTCCTGGTCTTGCGATTCGACGATACCGTCTTGCGCCAGCGCATGTTGCCCGAGCTCGTCGAACGCGCCTTCGGAACCGAGCCCGCGGTCCGCATCCGGATCGTCGACCGCGAGCCGTCGCGCCTGCTCTTCGCCACTGGCCCCTCCGTGCCCGACACGGCGACGGTCGACCTGGAGGTCGAGCTCTTCGGCCCGCTGGCGCTTGGACGGCGGGGCGATGCGGTGAGCCGTCGCCTCCACGGACTCCTGGCGCTGCGCGGCGTGTCCCAGGCGCCCTGGCTGAATGGGTCCGGACGACAGGGGGCTGGACGACAGGAAGCCAAGAGCCAGGACCTCGGAGAGAGCCCTGGACGACAGGAGGCCGGACAGCAGGAACCCGGACGGCGCGGTCGCTGGTGGGACCGCGCGGCACAGGGCCCCCGCGACTCGGGACGGCTGCCAAACCACTATGGCCAGTGGCGGCTCGAGATTCTCCATCCGGCCGGCTCCCTCGCCGCCGCCGTCGCGCGTGCTCGCCAACGCAACACCCTCGTTGGCGTCGGCGTGCTCCTCCTCCTCGCCACCAGCGCCGCCCTGCTCACCGCCGCAGCGGCCCGCTCGCGCCGGCTCGCCCGGCGCCAGCTCGACTTCGTCGCCGCAGTCACGCACGAGCTCTTGACGCCCCTCGCGGCGCTGCGCTCGGCAGGCCAGAATCTGGCCGCCGGCATTGTCGCGGACGCGGACCATGTGGCGCGCTACGGCGCGACGATCGACCACGAGGCCGAACGGCTAAGCACCACGGTCCGGCGCGTCCTCGCCTTCGCCGGCACCGCCGGCGGACGGCGTCGCTGGCACCCACGGGCGGTCGATCCGGCAGCTGCGGTCGGCGCCGTGCTCGACAGCATGCGGCCGATGCTCGAGGCCGCCGACGCGCGCATCGAGCGCGATCTGCCGGCCGACCTGCCGGCGGTCGCCGTCGACCCCGAGGCGCTCGACCTGGCGCTGCGCAACCTCCTGGGCAACGCGCTCAAGTACGGCCGCGGAGAGGACGGCCGGCTCACCCTCGGCGTCGGGGCGTGGGCCGTCGGCCGGCGGGTCGCGATCTCGGTCGCCGACGACGGACCGGGAGTCGATCCGCGCGACCGCCGCGACCTCTTCGAGCCGTTCACCCGCGGTCGTAGACGCGCTGCCAGCGCCGTCGCCGGCAGCGGCCTTGGCCTGGCGCTGGTCGACGGTGTGGCGCGTGCTCACGGCGGCCGCATCCGGCTCGCCGACGCCGCCAGCCTCGGCCGCCGCGGCGCCGCCTTCGTGCTCGAGCTACCGATCGCCGATCCCGGAGACCCGACGTCATGAGCCGCGCCCGGATCCTCCTGGTGGAAGATGAACCGAGCCTCACTCTCACCCTCGGCGACCGGCTTCGCGCCGAGGGCTATGAGGTCGCGACCGAACGCGACGGTGCGCGCGGCGAAGAGCGGGCACGGGCCGGCAATGTCGACCTCGTCGTGCTCGATCTCAACCTGCCGACCAAGAACGGTCTCGACATCTGCCGCGATCTGCGGCGCGACGGCGTCACGACCCCGATTCTGATGCTCACCGCGCGCGCCGACGTGGTCGACCGCATCGTCGGTCTCAAGCTCGGCGCCGACGACTATCTGCCCAAACCCTTCGACACCCTCGAGCTGCTGGCGCGCATCGAGGCCCTTCTGCGCCGCGCGCCGGACTCCTTCACCGGCGGAGAGCGCGTCCGCTTCGGCGACCTGCGGATCGACTTCGCCGGCGCCGAGGTCGTCCGCGGCGAGGAGCCGATCGATCTCTCGACCCTCGAGCTGCGCCTGCTCCGCTACTTCGTCGAGCACCCGGGCAAGGTGCTCTCGCGCGACGAGCTGCTCGACAAGGTCTGGGGCTACGACGCGACCCCGGTGACACGCACCGTCGACGTCCACGTCGCCTCGCTGCGCCAGAAGATCGAGTCGGTGCCGTCGAAACCGCGGCACCTGCTCACGGTCCACGGCCGAGGATATAAATTCGTCTTGGGATGACACTGTGCGCCCACGCACCCGGCTTTACATCTATTGCAATCTTCTTGCGCCGGCTTGAAGACTCGCGCCGCTCCGAGACCTACGATGGTTCCTGTGAGACGCCGACACCGGTTCTCATCTCGCTCTTCGAAGCGAGCCCCGACCCATCGCCTTCAGGAGATCACCATGACCCATACCACCCCGTCCAGACCGCCTCGCCGCCTCTCCGGCACCGCTCTCGCCTTCGCCTTGCTCGCCCTCGTGCTGGCCGCCGGCTTCGTCGCCGCGCCCGCCATTGCGCAGCAGGGCTTCGG
>JBCCVZ010000009.1:0-332311 GCA_039194425.1 Acidobacteriota bacterium
CGTCTCACGCACCGAGCACTCGGTCCTCGATCTGGTGCGCCAACGAGTCTACGCATGGGCTTTGGGATACGAGGATCTCAATGATCACGAGACGCTGAGGGCTGACGAGTTGCTGGCCGAGTGCGTGGGCAAGACCGAGCCGGCTCGAACGGCGCCTCCCGCTCGCGAGAGGTCTCGCCCGCTCCTGGCGGGCAAAAGCACGTTGAATCGTTTCGAATGGAGTCTTGGTGCGGGGGAATAAGGTGCCAGGCGTCTCATGGAGACCTCGGCGCGAAACGCCTCGCGGAGCCTTCCGACGAGGCGGCGAATGCCCGATCAGTACCCGGTAGGACCCTTGAACCGTCGCTGCGGGAGCGCCGCGGGCGGTAATGAAGCGCTAATTCGTCGACGAAAGCGGTTTGAAGACGCACATCGCCGGTCCACCGCCCCGACGCGTTGTGATCGAGCGCTACGGACGCTCCTCTGAGGACCATGAAGCGGCTGGCTTGAGCTACGTGAACCGCGCGCCGAGCGCGGGCTCGACGAACGGCAGACGTGGTGGGAAGCAGTTCTCCGGGAACGTCACCTGCCGATCGCCGGCCGCCAAGCGTTCGGCGGTAATACGGTACGCGGCGACGAACTCACGGAAGACCTCGACGAGACGATCGCGGACATGCTTCGATGCGGCGTGAAACCGCGGCTTCGGCGAGCGGGCGAGGCGACGAAGCGGGCGCTCGTGCGGCTGCCGACGACGGATCGCGGTCGTACCGAGCGGGACGGTTCCTGCCTTCTCGTGCATCGCCAGCGTCTCGCGCTCGATCTGCCGCAGCATGACCTCGACGCGCTCGCGACGCGCTTGCTCGCTGATCGCCTCCCAGCAGGGTAGAGGCGCGAGTTCGAGCTCTTCCTCGACGGTGAACTCCCGCTCATCGACCGTGCCTTTGCGCTGGCGGGCGGCGTAGAGCCTCGTTCGGTCGACCCAGACGCCCCGCAGTGGCTCGCCGTCGGTGAGCGCGTTGGCCGAGTGGACTCCTGGCCAGTCGCGCGGCGACAGGACCAGGCCCTCCTTGGCGCCCTGGCTCAAGATGTAGCGGAGGCGTTCTTCTTGGGCCGCTGTCTCGTCGCTCACCGGGATCGAGTGGTAGCGACCATCGAAGAGCGAATTCTCCCAGTCGTGGAGACGACCGATCTCCTTCGACAAGTTGGTTTTGAGGTGGCACATGAACCCCGCCATCTGCTCGACCGTGTCGAACGATGCGTAGAGATGGAAGTGCGTACTGAGGACGGCGACGGCGTGCACTCGGCACTCCGTGTGCTTCTGGGCGCGCGAGAGGCAGCCGACGACCAGCGCGTTGAGGCGCCGGGAAGGGCGGAAGAGGGACCGCCCTTGGATCGTCCGCTGCGTGATCTCGACCAGCGCCCCCGGTCGGGGAAGATGACGTGGATCTCGGGTCATATAGGTGTAAGACGAAGACCCCACGTTCGATTTCACCCTGAACGCTCCGTCCGGCGCATTTCCCACTCAAGCGGCGGGCGCTGCTTGCTCAAACTCCTCCACCGCAGCTCGCCGTCCTGTGCGACGTCGGCCTCGGCACCTGCACTTCGGCCAGTCGATGAGGACGATCTCGGGCAGCGAAAGCCAACGCCACAAGCTCGCCAGTTCCTCGAGGAGAAGTCGAACGACGGCCCCTCTCCCTCTTCGACGAACCCACCACCGGCCTCCCCCTCGCCGACATCGACCTCCTCCACAGCACCCTCCGCCGTCTGGGCGAGCGCGGTGACGGCGTCATTGTGGTCGAGCACTCCACCGATCTCATCGCCCGTGCGGACTGGATCGTCGATCTCGAGGGTGGAAACGCTGACTGAAATCAGGGGGTCGGTGGTTCAATCAGCGCTTCTGTATCAATCCTAAAATGCTGATAATGAAAGGCTTAGAGGAGAAGTGGCGGCCAGACAGCGAGCTGGTCGCGTAGGGCCCTGACAGAAAGCACCAGATCTGCGCATGACGGGGTGAAGAGACTCGTGTGCATTCCAGCACTCGAAGACCTTCTTCACGGTGACGCCTGGCTGGCCCTCGCTAGTCTGCGCCCAAGCGAAGATCCATTTCACAACTCTCGTCAGGGAACGCTCTAGAAGATGCAATTGGTCAAATCCCTGTTCAGCGCCTTGCTCCTCGTCGTCGCCCTCCCGGGGTATGGCCAGTCGGAAGCGGAGGCTGCTACGCCTGGTTTTGCTGATTCGGCTTCTGAGGCCCGCGGCGCTTTGGGAACGTTCTTGGGAACGATCCACTACCCCGATCCGCCGGTCGAGCCCGGCGACTTGCCGGCCGGGCTGGATGAGTTCGACGGACACCTACTCGTGACGGAGCTTGGTGATGATCCTGCGTTCTTCGTCATGGATACCAGTGGCACGCTCGTGCGCCCGGCCGTGCCGACCAGCCCGATCACCACAGGTCCACTCGGAGTGGCTGACTCACCGGAAGGAGTCTGGCTCACAGACCTCGGAGATGCGAGGGTTGCTCTCAATACCTTCGACGCGAGTTCGTACGCAGCTTCTCGACGTTGCCCCAGACCAGCGCCCCCGAAGGGCTGGACTTTCACCCTGTGACAGGCAACATCTTTGTCGTGGGTGGGAACGGAGAGAATCGCGTCTTTGAATATCAGCCAGACGGGACCTTCGTCGCAGGCTTTCCGATCAACGGAGCCTCTCAGGATGGAGTCGCCTTCGATGCCGAGCGCTGCTCCTTCTGGATTTTCGACAGCGGAACCGACTCGGCGCGGCACTACTTCTTCGACGGCACAGCCATGACCGAGCAAGAGAGCTTTCCCGGAACCTCCGTTGCCGGATTCTCCAACGGTGAAGGGGTGGCCGTGATCGGCGATCGGCTCTACGTCGCGGGCACGGGGCCCTTCGCAGTCGTGGTGTTCGATGTTTCGACCGCGGCCACCGACGCCGGCAATCCCCTGTGCCCCAGGGTCTTCGCTGACGATTTTGAACGCGGCGACCTCAGCGCTTGGTCCTCGAGAGCGACTCGCTGATACGTCTTTACCGACACCCAACCCGATCGCTGCTCAAGACGCAGAGAGCGAACGTCCAGCGCACAGCGGGGGGAGCGAGTTCCCGACGAAGATTCGTCTTGTTCGGTCGGCAATTTGCGGTAGTTTCAGCCATCCCAGTCGGGTTCAGCTGATTCAATGCCCACGACTCATCGCAGCGATGGTGCCAACCGCTCGGAAGTCGTCCGTGAAAGGAATGGACATGCGCATCTCCAGATCCACCTCGTGGCTCGCCTGCTTGGCAAGTCTAGTCTCATTGCCGCTTGGCGCCGCTCTGGCGCACGCTGACCAGCACCCGAAGACGATCGCCGTCATCACCGACTACGGCGCTTGCGACACCTCGAATTTCGCGTATTCACCAGCCTCGGAAGTCTATGCAGACAGCGGCAAGACGTTCGTGGTCGAGGGCCAGTCCGGCTCGACCTGCTGGAACCGTATCGACAACGCCACGTCGGAGACGCCGACCTCGTTTGCGGGCGCGGCGGGCACGTGGTACCTCTTGGCCGGGGCCGACTGCCCCGCCGACAATTCGGCAGTGATGAGGGAGTGGCCGATGACGACTGATGACCCGATCCGCGACGTCTCTTGCGTCCAACGGCCACCGCTGGTGATCACCTGCCGGAGCGAGACTCATCCTTATGACCCCGCCAGTTGGATCTTCGTCGACAGCGGCCGGCCGTACGTCGCCGGGGGCCAGACGGGCACGACCTGTTGGAATCGTATCGACAACGCATCGTCCGTCACCCCGTCCTCCTTCGCCGGCTTGGGCGGCGAGTGGCAACTCTTCTCGGCGGCAGACTGCCCCGCCGACAACACCAAGATCATGTACTTTGCGGAGAAGACAAGCGACGATCCCGCTCAGGATCTCGAGTGTGTTGACTTCGCGGCTCCCCGAGCTGTGAGCTTGAAGCTCGCTTGCGAGGGGCCCAGCATGGGAATGAACACAAAAGGGATCTATGTCGACAGCGGCACCCGCTTCGCGGCGAGCGGCCAGCAAGGTACGACTTGCTGGAATCGGGTGCGTCCCGACGCCGGGACGCGCCCGTCCTCGTTCGCCGGCCTCGGCGGCGAGTGGCTCATCTTCTCCGGACAAGGCTGCCCGCCGGACGGCTCGAGGGTGATCTACAGCGCGCCGAGATCGAGCGAGAGCCCTCGGCTCGACGTCCCTTGCGTCGACCAGAGCGCCGACTAGATCGATCCCAGCCGCGTTGGCGTTCGCGTCCGGATCGTCTTCCACGAAGAGACCGCCACCGGGCACGGACCCGAGCCGCCGGAGCCCGTGCCCGCCTTCGCCACGTTCGCTTGGACGGTGAGCGCGGCCGACGTCGCCGCCACACCTGCGAAGGCCAGGTTGTCGGTGAAGGTCACGCGCAGCAGGTAACCGCCAGCCACGTCGATCAACCACGCCGCCGCGCAGCGCCAAGCCACCGCCGGCCACTGCGGTGCCGGCCCGGGCCTCGATGCCGTCGAACCAGGAGTCGCGGATCGAGCTGAAGCTCGTCGCGAATCGGAAGCCGCCGCCGCGAGCCTCGCCAGGACGCTTAGAGGCCGGGCACTCGTGTCGCTTCAAGCGAGCGCCCGAAGCCTGTGATCTCGTACTCGACCCGCGGCGGCACCTCGGCGTAGACGTGCCGCGAGAGGACGCCGTCCTATTCCAGCTAGGGGAGTTGGAGCGTGATCATGCGCTCGGTGGCGTTGGGGGGAGTCGCGCCCAACGTCGCTTCGACGTCGCAACCCGTTTTCCAGCAGTACTTTCGCGCCACGTTGACCTCTGGTTCAGCGCACGGGATCCCATACTTACAAAAATGTGGGTACTTACCAAAATCGAGAATAAAGCCTAGATTGTCTTCGACGAAGCGGAGCGCTTCAACACCAAGGCCACAGGAGGAACCATGAGGTACGAAGGCTTTACGACGTTCAAGGCAGAGCAGAACGAAGGTGTTCTCACAGTGACGTTCGACTATCCGCCGGTGAACGTTCAAGGCGCGCCGATGCTGGCTGATCTAAACACGCTCGCGATGAGACTCGAACGAGACCGGTCTACGAAGGTGGTCGTCTTTCAGTCGGCTCACCCAGAGATCTGGGTTTGCCACTACGACACGGAGCTTCTCAAAGACATGTCGACCGAAGCCGTCTCCCGCGATGAGGCGGAGTTGCTCGACCTGCAGTCGGTCCTCGAGCGCATCAGCAAGGTCCCACAGGCGACCATCGCCAAGCTCGAAGGCTTCGCTCGCGGCGGCGGTCACGAGTTCGCCCTGGCTTGCGACATGCGTTTCGCCGCGCGCGGCAAGTTCAAGTTCATGCAGATGGAGGTCGGCATGGGCATCCTTCCATGCGGTGGCGGCGCTTCGCGTATGGCGCGCCAGGTCGGGCTGGGGCGCGCACTGGAGATCATCCTCAGCGCCCGCGACTTCAGCGCCGATGAGGCAGAAGCCTATGGCACCGTCAACAAAGCCCTCGACCCGGACGAGATCGGCGAGTACGTGGACACCCTGGCAAAGCGCATTGCCAAGTTCCCGGCGGAATCCATCAATGCCTGCAAGCGAGCGGTCTACGAATCCATCGACAAGCCGATCGGCGAGGCGCTCAAGGCAGAGGCCTACTGGCTCTACCAGGCCACTAGCAAGACGCCGGCCGTCAAGCGATTCACCATCGCCGACGAGAAGGGGATGGAGCATGACCTGGAGAATCAGCGCAACTGGAATGAGCTGGTCATGCAAGTTCAGGAGATCACTTGATGAACGCGGGCAAGAAGATCAGGTCCAGCCGCCCATGAATGCGATCCAACAGGTCGAGTCCGTCGCCGATCAGGCCTTCTCCCCGATCAACCGGGGATTCGACGCGGTGTTTCGTCCGAATCGTCTGAGCCTCGGGCTCGTCGTGCCGCTCGAAAGCTACGCGACGAGCCCGGTACCGACGATGAAGCGTCACCTCGAGCGCGCCCAACTGGCCGAAGCGCTCGGGTTCTCGGCGATCTGGCTGCGCGACGTGCCGTTCTGTGTGCCGTCGTTCGGTGACGCGGGCCAGCTCTACGATCCGTTCGTCTACCTCGGTCTTCTAGCAGGCCAGACGGAGCGCATCGCGCTGGGCGTCGCCAGCATCGTTCTGCCGCTGCGCCATCCAGCTCACGTGGCGAAGGCGGCAGCCAGCGCCGACGTGCTGTCGGGTGGGCGGCTCATCGTAGGCGTCGCCTCGGGCGACCGTCCCGAGGAGTATCCGGCGCTCGGCATCCCGTTCGGCGACCGGGGCGCACGTTTCCGCGCCAGCTACGACTACATCCGGCACATGGTCGAGGTCGCCCCATCCTTCGAGAACCCGTTCGGCAGCCTGCGGGGCGGCGTAGACATGCTCCCCAAGCCCGCTTCGGGAAAGCTGCCGCTGCTCGTCACAGGGAGCAGCCGCCAATCGCCCGAGTGGATCGCGCGCAACGGCGACGGATGGATGATCTATCCGCGCGGTACCGCCGTACAAGCACAGGTCATTCGCGACTGGCGTGCGCGGATCGAGGCCGCGGGCGTTCCCGACAAGCCTGTGATGCAGCCCCTGTACATCGACCTGGCCGAGGATCCCGAGGCTTCGCCACGACCGATCCACCTCGGGCTTCGGCTCGGGATACGCCATCTCCGGTCGTATCTGAGGTCGCGAGAGGAGATCGGCGTCAACCACGTCGCGCTCAACCTGCGTTTCAATCAGGCCGACGTCGAGACCACGATGAAGCGTCTGGCCGATGACCTCTTGCCGGACTTTGCAGGCAAAGGAGTTTGACCATGCCGAACACCATTCTGATCACCGGTTCGACAGACGGCATCGGGCTCGAGACGGCCAAGATGCTCGTTTCGGCGGGCCACCATGTGCTGCTGCACGGGCGCAATCCGTCGAAGCTCGAAGCGGCGAAGCAAGCGCTCGCCGCGATGTCGAACGGTGGCCGCGTCCAAGGCTACCTGGTCGACCTGTCGCGCCTGGCCGAGGTCGAGTCGCTGGCCGAGGCCGTGGCCGCCGATCACGACCGGATCGACGTGCTGATCAACAACGCTGGGGTCTACAACGCACTTGATCCTTGGACGGACGACGGGCTCGATGTGCGATTCGCCGTCAACACGATTGCTCCCTACCTGCTGACCCAGCAGCTCCTGCCGCTGCTCGGTCCGGCCGGCCGGGTGATCAACCTGTCTTCTGCGGCACAGTCGCCCGTCGATCCGGCGGCGCTGGCCGGTAGAGCGCGCCTTTCCGAAGGCGCGGCCTACGCGCAGAGCAAGCTGGCGCTGACTATGTGGTCGCGCAGCCTGGCGCTGTCGCTCGAGGATCGCGGCCCGTCCATCATCGCGGTGAATCCTGGGTCGCTGCTCGGAACCAAGATGGTGAAGGAGGCGTTCGGCGTGGCGGGCGGCGATGTTCGCAAGGGCGCGGACATCCTGCGCCGTGCCGCCCTGGACGACGAGTTCGCGACCGCTTCGGGACAGTACTTCGACAACGACTCGGGCCGCTTCGCCCCGCCTCACCCCGATGCGCTCGATCCGCGAAAATGCCAGGAGCTCGTTCGCCTGATCGAGAACGTCTTGGCCAATCTGGACAGGGGTGCTGCTGGATAGAGGTGCCATGCAGCCCGGCCAGTCGCGCGGCGACAGCACCAGGCCTCCTTGGCACGGCGACGAATTGAGACTCTGGGTAGGCTTCCGCCTGCACGAAGAGACGCTGCATCCCTGCTCCCAGGGCATTCTCTGTCGTCAGCCGTTCCGCAATCGGGTCATCGGCATCGGTGCCTGACTCCGTCCGTTGCCGCGGCGTTGGTGCCATGGCCGGCCCGATTGCCGTGACATCGGGCCCGGTCGCCTCAGCTCGAGGAGCTCCAGTCCTCAAGGTCGCCGGACTCGAAGCCGCTGGCGAAGATCCACGACGGTGGCGGGACGGCGATGCCGAAGGGCGAGAATCCCTCGGGTCCGAGGGTCTCGTCGCCGAAACAGGTGATGATCGACCGCCCTCCGGACGTCGGGTCGAAGGCGAGGAGGGCTCCGGGTACTCCTCCGATCACGCTTTCCCTTATGTTGCCCCAGATCCGGCCGTCGGGCCCCACCACCAGGGCAGTGATCTGCGGCGCCGAGGCGGCCCCGCAGATCAAGCCGGCGGGATCGAGGTCGTGCATCAGGGTCCGGGTGCCGTCGACCGGGTCGACGAAGAACAGGACCTCCCGGAGGTCGTCGCTTGCCGAGAGAACGATCCGTCCATCGGGCAGGACGGCGACGGCGCCCGCGAAGACGGACGTCGGCCCCTGGGTCGCGTCTTCGAGGTCGCTGACCAGGGTCCGGTTCCCGGTCGCCGGATCGACCCGGAACACGGCTTCCCCCTCGCCGCCGTCGCGTCCCGAGACCCAGAGGAATCCGCCGTCGTCGATCGCGGGAAAGGATAGCGCGGTCGCGGTCGGCCCCTGACTTGGTTCGCCGAAGTCGCTGAGCAGGGTGCGGGCACCGGTCGTCGGGTCGACGCGGAAGAGCGAGTCGTCGGTCCAGCTGCTGACGATGATCGTGCCGCCGGGCTCGACCAGCACTCCGACGGGCACCCCCCCGGTCGGCCCCTGGCCCGGGTCGCCGAAGTCGCTGACCAGGGTCCGCGCGCCGGACGAGGGGTTCACTCGCAGCAGCTTGCCCTCGTCGATGAGGGGCGCTGCGACCAGAATCGTGCCGCCGGCCTCGAACACGGCGCCGCGGGGATTGAGGGCGACGGGGCCCTGGCTCGGATCCCCCAGGTCCGAGATCAGGATCCGCTGGCCGGTCGCCGGATCGACCGCCAGCACCTGCCCGCGATCGTCCGTCCCGCCGCCGGCGTCGGCGACGTAGACCTGGGCCGCCGCCGGATCGCCGGAGGCCGCCGGGCCGAGGCCCAGGACCATGGCCAGGGCTAAGACCGCGGGCAGGGCCGGAGCCGGGCCGCGGAACGGTGCGGCGGCGAAGGTGCGGGCCGATCTCCGGGGGATTGCCGGAGTTCGAGCGTCGAGAGCGGGCCGATGACGGGGAAGCGAAGCGTGCGTCCAAGACATGGAGACCTCCATCGGGGCCGGCTCGCCGCTCCACGCGGGCTAGAGCGGTGGCCGATCGGGACCGATCATGGAATGGGCCGGCCGCCAGTGGCGACCTCCGCGACGATCACGGTGTGTCCGCCCCCCCTACGCGACGGTCCCTTCGAGGTTCTCTTCCGTGGCTGGCTGGCTAGCGAGCAGGGATAGACTGCGAGAAACGGGGATCAAGGTGCCATGCACTTCATGAAGAGACTCCCAGAGACTCCCCGAAGTCGCCGCGTTCGCAACGACGCGGGCGCTCGTGTGGCTGGCGACGACGGATCGCGGTCGTGCCGAGCGGCACGAATCCGCTTTCTCGTGCATCGCCAGCGTCTCGCTTTCGATCTGCCGCAGCATCACCTCGACGCGCTCGCGACTAGCTTGCTGCCGCGGCACAGCAGATGGCTGGTCATCCTCGCGAGCTAGCTGAAGCTCCACTTCAACGTCGAGCCCTCGAGCAGAAGCTGGGCGTTCAGCGCCGAGCCGCCGACCATGGCTTCACCGACTTCACCCTCGATCACGATCGGCTGCTGCGGATCAACGACTGCGACGGAAGCGTAGAAATAGAGCCGATTCGTGGGCTGCAGCAGGACGTTGAAGTTCGGGGCAACCACGATTTCGATGCCGAGGGAGGCGTAGTCGTTGTAGAGGCCGATCTCGGCCGAACCAGCCGTCGCGTTCTGACACTGCACCCCATCCGGAGGAGCTTGGCCGCCGCTCTGGGACAAAGAAGGGACGCCGTCTTGATCGCCGAAAGTCCACGCGCTTCCCAGGGGCGCGTCGACGAGCTGGAGCTGATGCTCGATGGCGGCGTCGAGAGATCGGGCTGCCAGCTGAGGGGTGCTCAGAGAGTAGGCGCCATAGCCGAACTCGCCGGTAGTCAAGAGCATCGTCCTCCAGGCGGTCTCGACGATCGAGTTGACCTGATCGACGTTGAACTTCTGGGCCAACACGAAGAACCGGCGATCCTGGGGGGTGACGTTCTGCACCGAAATCTGAGTGATCGACATGGGAGGGGCTCCGATCAGGAGTTGTGAGTTGCGACTCTATGGACCGGCCAACTATAGCGTTGCTCTTGCCAGTCTTCCGCCTGGTCCGGGTCGCCTGGAGCCTATACTCGACAGACTCCGGAGATGCCAAGAGATCCGAGATTCTCCGCTCGCTCCCGCGGCGAGGCGCGCTGCGGCTCAAGCTCGCCAGCTTCTCGACGAAGGACGGCCCCAACAACCTCTTGCTCTTCGACGAACCCACCACCGGCCCGGGAGTGGGGTGCATGGTGGGAAGTTGTTCCACTCGAGATCGAAGGGGAGATCAGTCTTCGAGGCCGAGCTCGGCAAGAACCTCTTCCAGGGTGGCGAGTTGATACCCGTCTCCCACCTTGATCATGCCACCTTGATTGAAGAGGAGCCGATCGGTGACGTGTACCCAATCGAAGGCGCGCTCCGTCTCGCGGTTGTTCACCCAGGCGCGAAAGGCCTTGACCAAGCTTCGTTCAAGGCTGGAAGACTTCTGACCTCGCCTCTCCCATTTTCCGGTCGCCCAATCGATCCAGGCTTCAGAACAGCATTTCTGAACCGTCCCGAGGTTCTCCGGCTGGTCCATGGCAAACTGGCACCAGTCGACGAAGGAGCTCTTGATCTGCTCGTACCGCCCAAGGGTCAATCCTTGCTGCTCGAGATAGGCGATGGTCTTCGTTGCCTCGCGTTGATGAGCGAGTGCGATGGTGTTGGCGTCGTAGTCCCGTTCGGAGAGCAGCTCACTCATTTCGACCTGCGTTCGAAGCAGTAGAGGGAAGCCCCAAGTCTCGAGCTTCTCGAGCAGAAACGGCTGGTCGTGCTCACAGGCCAGCGCGTGAATCCGTCGAGCCCTCGAGACGACAGTGTTCTTACGACCGGCTTCGGCATTCCGACCCACCTCGAAGAGCGCTGCGAACGCAGGCCGCTCGAACGGAGCGAGCACGCCCTTCTCGAGGCACCGCTCATAGAAGTCGAAGGTCCCTTCCTCGACTCCGTACTTTTCCCTGATCGCGCCCTCAGTCCAACGTGACGCTTTCGTTTCCTCGAGCTCGGGAAAGTGGTCGCGAAACCAAGTCGTGAGCTTCTCGCTGCCTTCGACATGGATCAGCACGCCGGAACCGGCATGACTCAAGGTGTCCGCACGGGCACCGAACGAGCGCAGTAACTCGAGATACGCGAACGCCTCTTCGTACTCGTCCAGATCGCCGTCCCACTCGTCATCGTCGAAGAGATACTGAACCGCGAGAAGGAGTGGGCTCTCCCCTTCGTCCGTCACTTGGTTCGGATCCAGTCCAAGCTCCAGCAAGTAGCGCGTCATCTCCGTGTCGCGACTCGAGCAAGCGAGACTGTGGAGAAGGCCGTAGCCCCCTTCGTCCCGTCGCGCCGGATCCTCGCCCTGCGCAATTCGCTTCGCGAGATACCGAGCGCCGAGCTCTTCGAACACAACAATCGCGAAGAGCAGGGGCAGTGGATGGTCGCCAGGGATCGCTTCGACATCGATGAAGTGCTTGATCGCCGCCTCGATCTCGTAGTCGAGACAGAACTGGAGCATCGTAATGCCGCGAAAGACCTCGTCCGGATCGACGCGGTGCTCCTCGAGGTAGTCGACAAGAGCACGGCCGGGCTCCTCTTCGGGCTCATCGAGCTCATCGGGTGCGAGATTTCGGACCGCCAGCGAATGGCGCGCCCTGCTCGACACGGCCGCGAGTGCTTCCAGGACCGTCGACGTCGGAGCCTCTTCGCTCTTGATCAGATTGATGGTGTCCTCACTGTCTGCCAAGCCCGAGATCACAGCGCCGGGTTCGAATGGCGCGAGCCAGGTCTCGAGCTCCTCCTGAATCGCTGCCGCGTCGACGTCTTGGGTCTCGAGTGAAACGAGGTCGTCGACCAGCAGGCTCCGACAACGGATGCTCGTCGAGCCGAGCCTCAGCTCGTCACCGTCGGCTTTGATCTTGTGGACCAGCGCATCCCGCTTCGACGCAGACTGGATCAGAATGTCGAGGTACATGTTGGTTCCTACA
This sequence comes from Acidobacteriota bacterium, assembly GCA_039194425.1. GTDB lineage: Bacteria > Acidobacteriota > Thermoanaerobaculia > Multivoradales > J023 > JAUIJL01. The sequence continues at coordinate 12,122 of JBCCVZ010000009.1, forward strand.
CGGGTTCTCGGGCGACCGCACGTCGATCTCTTGGGCTTTGCGGGGTATTGTCTTCGAATGAAACCTGGAGGACAAGAGCGGCGAGCCAGCGCTTCGCTGCTTGCTTTGTGGGCCAAGAGATCATGAAAAACGTGACGACGTCGCGAAATGCTTGTTGCTCGAAGACGACGGGCCGCGGGTCAAGACTGGTCTAGGAGACCCCTGCAGGCATGCGGGAAGCATCTCCTGAACGACGTTCGAGGTGAATGGAAGAGCATGAGTGAAGATCAAACGATGATCACCTTCAGGTTGCCAGCCGGTTCGACCGATGAAGCACCAGCGTTGGCGGCTGTCAAGCGGTGTCTTGCAGCGCACGAGCCCCACCACTCGTTCGATGTCGCCCTCACAGGTCGCAGCGTACAACTCACGATCGAGCGGGCTGCCTTGCAGGGTTCGGCTCTCGCCGAGCTCCTCTCCGAGTTGGAGGGCTTCGGAAGCACCGATGCCCATGCTCGCGTATGGAACGACGCCACTGGAGAAGCAACCCTCTACGGTCTCATCGACGGTGAGTTGCTGGCTTTCGACACCCTCGAGACGCTCAACAGGAGCGCGAACGACGCAGCGATCGAAACAATGCCCGACGCCAGGCTCCAAAAGCTGGTCGAGGAAGCCACCAGCTACCTCGCAATCCGCTTCGCGCGACCCGAGAAGCCGCTGGCCAAGCACTTGGCCCGCGTGCGCAACAAGGTCAGGGCGCTGTTCGAAGAGGCGGCGATCGAAGCATCCGGATCGTCCTGGGCGGATGGCATCGCCACGGTCGTCTATCGAGGGTCCATCGACACCGACCTCGTGACCCCGATGGTACGAGACAACGACTTCGTGGACGATCTCTTCGAGAGTCTAGGCAAGATCGGGGCCGAGGACATTCGCGTGACCTTGCACCACGACGAGCTCCAGGCAGACTGCCATGCCTTCGTAGACCATGGAAAGCTCGTGTGCCGGTTTCTTCACCGTGGACGCTACGTCAGAGGTTTCGTGGCACCGAGCACAGACGGCGTGGTTCGGGGAGGTGAAGCGACGCAGGATCCGGACACGCAGGCGTTCAACCGCCTGTTCGATCGCCTGAACGACGGCCTGCAGCTCGTCCACGCCTCAGGAGGAAAGACGATCGACGACTGCACGGAGGCCCTCTTGTCGTTGGCGAAGAGAGCGTCCTTCGCGGTCCTTCCTCGACTCGCTCGAATCGGCGTCGAGAACGCCCTGGTGGTCATCGACTTCGACCAAGGCAAGGCGATCGGGATCACCTTTCCGCAGAAGGCGATGGCCATGGAATGGATCGCACGGCGGATCCATGATCACCGAGAAGGCGCGTTCTCGGCGGACGACTACGGCCTGTATGACACGGTCGCGAACCGCTTTTACCTGCTCCAAACGGATCTCACCTGGATCGAGCAGTGCGAAGCTCATGCAGAGACATGATGTCGAGAACGACGGCGCTCTGGACGCGATGATGTCGTTCGTGGTGGAGACCAGGGCGGGAGCAGGCGCATGAATCTCGTTCTCATCGGGCAGTCCACTTCAACATACAAGACTTGCCCATAGGCACATTCAGCTCTTGCCGCGGCAATCCCAAGCTCGTTCAGTGAGGTCACTCACCAGATTCGAGCCACTCCAGGACGAGATCCTTGAAGTCTGTGAAGCCATCGACCTCGGGATCGTAGTCGTCATCCCCACGAACCTGCCGTACCGCGACGACGCCATGGCTCGGTATCACCAAAACGGTCTGCCCGAGGTAGCCGTCACCGTAGTAGCCAACGATCTCACCGTACTCGCGGCGAAACACCGGATCGATGCCCGTCCCTTGAAACCGCTCGAGCAGAATCTGTCGCCAATCCGACCCGAGCGCGTCGTCCAACGCGCGGTCGCGGTCGGGCCTCGTGGTGAACGTCTGTCCGAGCAGCGGCTCAAGCGCACGCAGGTCCTCTTCCGCGACACCAGCCGACTCGAGCTCTGCCCGGCGTTGCCGGTCGTAGAGGTACCGGGTCTCGGAGGGCAAGCGCCACCAGAGCAGGCCACAGGGAAGATAGTGAGCCTGACCTTGGGCCAGCATGTCGTCGAGATAGGCCTCGGGGATCAGGCGCTGACCGTTCCACACACCACGGTCGAGAACGAGTTGACCGATCTTCGCCAGATCGATCGCGTGGAGCCTCAGCCCCGCCATGGCGTGGGGGTTGCCCGACGCGTCGTAGTACCACTGGTATCGCTCGATCCCCAAGGGCCTGAAGAGCTCCTGGACCAGGAACTGATCCATGCGCTGTCCCGACGCCTCGTGAATGATCCCGGCCAGCAGATTCGTGGCCTTGTTGTTGTAGCGGAAGGCGCTGCCGGGATCCTCGCTGAGCTCCGCCGCGAGAGCGAGGCGGATGGCATTCGGGCTCGGATAAATCTCGACTCCGGCGCTTCGATGATCTTGAAGACCCGACGTGTGGTTCAGAAGATGACGGATCGTGATGTCTTTCTTCCGTCCTTGATTCCACTCGGGATACACGGAATGCACCGGTTGGTCGACCGAATCGATGATCCCGAGCTCGAGGAGACGGCCAACACCGACCGCGACGACGGATTTGACCACCGACATGAGCTCGATGGGCCCTCGTTCCTCGCCGAAGTACCATTCGGCAACGACCTCGCCGTCGCGCTGGATCACGACCGCGTCGCTATGGGCCTGCTCGGCAGCCGTTCGGATGGCCTCGAGGCCAGTCTCCGCCCCGACGGCATGAGCGCTGCAAAGGGCGAGGAGCAAGGCCACGGGCCACGCCTTCTTGAGCTTTCCGTTCCACATCGAGCTGGACTCCAGTTGGTGACAGTGTCGATCGGTCGCCGGCGAGGCTAGCACCCGATCGAGCGAGATCTGAACGCCAAGAGAGTTAGGTGACAGGGAGTCAGTGCACTAATCGGTGCGAGACGCACGCGAACCTCGCCTGGTCACCGCCCTGGTTCGTTGCGAGGCCAAGTGAGAGGCCAAGTCAGAGGCAGCCCTTTGGTGGCGATCCGGCCGTCGGATACACTGCCGGCCGAATGAGGGTCCAGGCGATACGCTGCGCAGGAGGTGGTCGAGATGCGGGAGAGCCTCCCGAAGATCTCGCAAATGCAGACCGCGAGGTCTTACGAATCGAGACGAATCGAGAGCTCTCGAGATGAACCCTCGTACTGACTATCTCGTCTCGTCGGTATGCCTCTGGATTGGGATCGTGAATTGGCTGGCACCAGCGCTTCTTGCGCTATCACTTGTGTTCTATGGTGACAGCACCGGGACCATGCCACTTGCGATGATCCTCCCTCTCTTCTACTGCCTGTTCTCCATCGTGCCCGCGACACTCGCTTTGATCGCTTTGATCGTCTCGAGACTACTTCGTCCGAGCGAACGTAGGCCCCACCGTGCTCTACTCGCATTTTCTATCATTCTGCCCCATGTTGTGATTTATCTTCTTGCAGTCTCATTCATGTGGGACACATGGATGAGTGTCTGAGGAGAAGTGTCTGAAGAGAAGGGACTGACGACGAAGGAGACTCCCGAGTCCGAGACGAGCGGCCCTTCGGCCTGGGTCCAAGAGCGGGAGAGGAAAAGAAAGGCATGAGAACTCGATGGACCTGATCGGCAACACGCCTCTCGTGAAGCTGCGACATCTGCCAGGCGGCGATGATGCGGAGGTTTTCGTCAAGTTTGAAGCGGCGAATCCAACGGGCAGCATGAAGGACCGTATGGCCTTGTCGATGATCATGGGCGCCGAAAGCAGGGGTGACCTGAAGCCAGGCGGCCGCGTCGTCGAATACACCGGTGGAAGCACGGGGAGCTCTCTGGCGATGGTCTGCGCAACTCGCGGCTACGATGCACACTTTGTTTCGTCGAACGGTTTCGCCGAAGAGAAGATCCGGACGATGCGTGCCTATGGTGCCACCGTCGAGTTGGTGCACGCCGAACACGGAATCCTGACAGCGACTGTCATCGACCAGATGATCGCCAGGGCCGAGGAATTGATCCATGAGCCCGGAACGTTCTGGCCGGATCAGGTGAACAACCCGGACAACAAGCGCGGGTACCATTCCATGGCTCGCGAGATCGTTGGCGCTCTCGGACCGAACATCGATGAGTTCGTGGTGGCGGTTGGCGGCGGGGGGTGCATCTCGGGCAACGCAGAAGTCCTCAAGGAGTCCAATCCTGGGATCAAAGTGGTCGCCGTGGAGCCTTTCCATGTTCGCAACATCTCGGGAGGAGATACAAGTGGCACGCATCGGCTCGAGGGGATTGGCTTGTCCTTTGTTCCGACAATCCTGCGGCGAGACCTGATTGACGACGTCGTCCCTGTCAAGGACGAGGATGCCTATGAAACGGCCAATGCGCTCGCTCAACGAGAGGGGATACTCGCCGGCCCGACCTCAGGTGCCAACGTCTGGGCAGCCCTGCAGCGGGCCTATGACCTCGGGCCCGGAAAGAAGATCGTGACTGTGATCATCGATTCTGGCCTGAGGTACTTGAACGGTGATTTGTATGGCTGACACCTCCCATGCAGACCTCCGCCGCGAGAGCGAGGCGGATGGCAGTCGGGCTCGAACAAATCTACACTCCAGCGCTTCGATCCTCTTGAAGACCCTGTCCGCTCCAGCGAAATGAGCGCCGCAGCCGTGCGTCAGCCTCTTCAGTTAGGCTGCGGGCGCCAACCGATGTTCCGAACTACCGTTTCAGAGCCTGCATTCAGTGAGGTGAGTCTCATGCGCACAGCGTCCATCGCCTCGGCCGTCGCCCTCGTCCTCTGCGCATCCCTCGGCACCGCATCAGCGCAGGAGCCCGACCACAGGAAGGATTCGATGCAAACCTACTACCTCGAGATCGTCACGCCAGATGTCGACGCCGTGTGTGCCGCGTATGCTGCTGCGATTGGTGTCGAGTTCGGCACCCCTGAGCCCGCTCTTGGCAACGCCCGCACGGCGCCCCTCGCCGGAGGGGGAATGGTCGGGGTTCGAGCACCCCTGCGCGCATCTGAAGAGCCCATCGTTCGGCCGTACTGGCTCGTCGATGAGATCGAGTCCGCCGTCGCCAGTGCGGTCGAGGCGGGCGCCCAACTGGCCCATCCGCCGCTGGAGATCCCAGGCTACGGCACCTTCGCGATCTATATCCTGGGCGGGGTCGAGCACGGGCTTTGGCAACGGTAGCCATCCGCCGCGGCCAGAGGCACTGGCACGATCGAGGCAGATCGACTATGCTTTGACAGCAAATCTGACACTGCCCATTCATGAGGAGCCCTGCCGTGCCGAAAAGCTTTGCTTTCTCGACCCATCGCGCTGTCCTGCGAGCCTCCCTCGATCGCGTGACTCCTCACAGACATGCTCTAGCCCCATGGCTTGTTGGCTTGCTGCTCTTGACCGCCACTGCCGCCGCGCCGACTCCGAGCCCGCAGATCCAGGTCAACACCTTCACGGACGGGCTGCAGAGGTGCCCACACGTGGCGCCGAGCTCGAGCGGATTCGTCGTCGTCTGGGAAAGCAATCTCGGGGACACCGTCCGCATGCGGTTCCTCGACCCCGCCGGAGCTCCGCTCGGAGAGGCGATCACCGTCTCGGACGTGCAAACGCCCGTACCCAACTCTTCGAGCGGTTGTTGGGCTGCGCCTCGCGTAGTGCAGCTCTCCGATGGCGGCCATGTCGTCACCTGGTGGCAGCAGGACTCACAGACCGCACGGGGTAAACGATTCTTCGCCGACGGGACTCCCGCCGCCGAGAGCTTCGATCTCAACGCCGAGCGAGCGGTGCGCCCCAGTGCTCTGAGCGGTGGCGGCTTCGTGATCGTTTACATGATCGGGGGCATCGCAGTACCCGCCGAACAGGAGATCGCGGCACAGATCTTCGCCAACGACGGCACTCCGGTGGTGGCGGAGTTCCTCGTCAACGATCTGACTACAGGCGCTCAGCGGCTGCCATCGGTCGCGTCGACACCCAACGGAGGCTTCATCGCCGTCTGGGAGAGCCGCTTCTCTCTGGGCGACGACGACGACAATTTCAGCATTCAGGCACGCCGATTCGACAGCCTCGGAATGCCGCTCGACGGCCAGTTTCAGGTCAACGAGATCATCACGGGGCGCCAGCAGCGAGCCGACCTTGGAGTCGGGCCTACGGGCGAGTTCATCGTCGTCTGGGACAGCATCTCGTCCGCCGGCGACGATCAGAGCAGCTTCAGCATCCAGCGCCGACACTTCGCGAGCGACGGCACGCCGCTCGGTGGGCAGGCGCAAGTCAATCGAACGACCGCAAACTGGCAAACCTTGGCGCACGTTGCGATCGCGAGCACTGGCGAGGCGCAGATCGTTTGGGAGAGTCTCACCTCCACCGGCAACGATCCGTCCTGCCGCAGCCTCTTGACCCGTCGTTTCGCGGCCGACGGCTCGGCGCTCGACCCGGAGGAGCAGCAGGTCGAGCGCTTCTGGGAAGGTGCCCAGCGCTGGGTGCAGGTCGCGCTGCTGCCCACGGACGACCTGCTCGTCGTCTGGATGAGCCAGAGCTCAGGCGGCAGCGACGTGGACAGCTACAGTGTCCAGGCTCGCCTGATGCCGCCGTCAGGCGCTCTCTTCTCGGACGACTTCGAGTCCGGCAACCTTGATGCCTGGCTATTCGACTCATCCTTACAGTGCGACCGCAGCTCGACCATCGGATTCTGACTCAGCTGGCTGGGCGAACCGATTCCCCACGCGGATCCGCCGAGGCGTCGACCGTCTCCACGGCACGCTGGGCAATGCGAACCACTGGCGCCGACTGATCGTTGGACAGGACCATCACCGTGAGACCTCGATCGAGGAAGCGTCCACAAATCGTGGTCGTGCCGTGCCAGCCTCCGGTATGGCCGCACCAGGTGCCTCCGTCTGGAAGCGTCTCCAGGAGGAACCCACAGCCATAGTCGAAGCGCGTTCCGTCGTCGAGACGACCTCGCGACAGGGCGATGCGAAGCGACGCCGGGTCGATGATCTCGCCTCGAAAGAGAAGCTCGAACCAGCGCGAGAGATCAGGCTGCGAGCTGAAGACCCCACCGTCGCCGACGACCGAGAGGTCGAGCTCGGACATCTCACTGCGCTCTGCGCCGACACCGACGGAGGCGTAGCCGCGAGCGCACTGAGGAGGACGCGTTCCCTGAACGACCAGGGAATCTCTGAGGCCGAAGGGCTGGAACACAGACTGATCGAGATAGTCTGCGTAGGTCGACCCGGTGACGCTTTCGATGATCCTGGCGAGCAGAAAGTAGTTCGTGTTGCTGTATTCATGGCCCACTCCAGGCGGGCCCGCAGCGGGCTGGTCGACCAGCCACTCGACGACCTGCTCGGGGGTGAGAGATGTCGCCTGGATCGCCGGAGCGAGATCTGGAGCCAGCACATAGTCGGGCAGGCCGGACGTGTGCCAAAGCAAGTCTTGGAGTGTGATCTCCCGCCCGCCGTCGACGGGCCCGAGCTCGACATACCGCGAGAGCGAATCCTCGAGGCGCAGGTGGGAGCGCTCCGCCAAGCCTAGGACTGCGACGGCGGTGAACATCTTGGTGCAACTCGCCAAGTCGAAGGGCGTCTCGGGGCCGATCGCTCGGCCGCTTGCGATATCGGCCAAGCCACGGCACGAGACGACTGGTTCCTCGCCCTGCCGCTGCAGCGCCAGGATCGCACCTGGGCCCGATGCTGTGAAATAGCTTTCAAGACTCATCGATTCTCCATCGTCCCATCACTGAGAGATCCAACGGATCCCCCGACCAGCAGTCGAGGCTCCTCGCGCTGCTGAGGCTGTTCATTGAAGCTCAGGAGAGATCGCTCCGTCGATCCAGGCCGATCACTCGTCCCGAAGAGCTTCGAGCGGATTGAGACGACCCGCTCGTCGGGCGGGCGCCCAGCTGGCGAGCAAAGCCACGGTGATGAACAGCACCGCCGTCAGCGCCAGGGTGACCGGGTCTCCGGGACCGACTTCGAAGAGGAACGATCGCAAGCCGCGGGAGAGCAGAACGCCCGCGCTCAGGCCGAGGACCACGGCGATGGCCGTCAGCTTCAGCCCTTCGCCGAGCACCAGGTTCATCATGTCGCGGCGCTGGGCTCCGACGGCCGATCGGATCGCCAGCTCTCGGCGGCGGGACGCGACGGAGAGCGAGAGCACGCCGTAGAGACCGCCGAGGGTGAGAAGACTGGCGACCAGGCCGAAGCCGATCAGGAGATGCATCGCGAAGCGGCGAGGCGCCAACGAGTCGCCGCGGATCGACTCCAGGGTCTGGACGTTCTCGACGGCGACGGTGGGCTCGACGCTCCGCAGCGCGCGCTGCACGCGGCCGGCGATGGCGACGGGGGAGCCGGAGGCTTGCACCATCAGGTGCTTGGAGAACGCGCTCGCCTGCCACAGCGAGAGGTAGACCTCGGGCCGGGCGCCCTGCGCCAAGTCATCGGTGCGGGTGTCGCTGACGACACCGACGATCCGCGTCGAGTCCTCGTCGCGCCCGCGGCCCCAGATCTTTCTGCCGATCGCGGTGCCTCCGGGGAAGTACCGCTTGGCGAACGTCTCGTTGACGACCGCCACGGACTCCGCGTCGCGGTCGTCGCTGGGTCGGAGGTCGCGGCCCTCGATCACCGCCTGCCCCAGCATCTCGAAGTATCCCGTCGTCACCGCGCGGATCGGGACGGCGAAGCGTTCGCTGGGATCCTCGGCGGGCGGATGCCCTTCCACCTCCAGCCGACCCGGCCAGTTGTTGCCGGTCAACGGCACTCCCCAAACGAAGGCGGCGCTCTCGACTCCGGGGATCTCGACCGTTTTCTCCAAGGCTCGGCGATGAAAATCGTGCCACTCCCCGGACACCGACGTGACGCTCATGGTCAGCAATCGCTCCACGTCGTAGCCGGCCTCGACCCGGGTCAGGTTGCCCATGGTGCGGAGGAGCAGGCCGGCACCGATCAGGAGCGCCAGAGTCAACGCGGCCTGGGCGATGGTCACTCCGGAGAGGAGGCGGCGCTCCTGGCGACCGAGACTGCTCTTGGTGCCCGCGCTCTGCAGGGTCTCGGTCACGGAGAGGCGGGCCGCTCTCAGGGCCGGGAAGGTTCCCGCCAGAAGAGCCGCCACCGCCGCCGCCGCAAGACCGAACGCCAGGATCGGCCAGCCGAGCGCTACGGCGTCGAGGCGGGGAATGGCTTGCGATCCGATGGCTTTGAAGATGCGCACAATGCCGCTGGCGAGGGCGACGCCACCGAGGCCCGCGAGCGTCGCGATCAGCAGGCTTTCGACCGTGACCTGGAAGACCAGGCTGCCGCGGCCGGCACCCAAGGCGTGGCGAACGCCGTACTCGCGCTGGCGCTGTAGGCCGCGGATGAGGAGAAGTGCCGCGGAGTTGCCGCAAGCGATGAGCAGGACGAGCAGGGCCGCTCCCAAGAGAGGCAAGAGAATTCTTCGCCCGTCCTGATTGATCGTCTCGCTCAACGAGCGGACTCTGGGCAAGGCTCCACCGAGCTCTGGATCCTGGGAGATCTGCTGATCGATCACGACGGCGAGCTCCGCCTGGGCGCTCTCCAAGGTCGCGCCGTCGCTCAGACGCGCCGCCACATTCCACGACCGCCACCGTTCGCTACCTTCGCGCCGGAAGACCGGGATCCAATAGTCGACCCGAGAATCGACATCGTAGTTCGGCTCCTGCGCCATGGACGGCGAGGGAAGGAAGCGCACGCCGGGCGGCATGACGCCGATGATCGTCGGCAGCGTCTCCCAGCGACTGAGCTCGAGGGGTTTGCCGACGATCTCCGGATCACCCCCGAGGCTCGTCTGCCAGAAGTCGTAGCCGATGATCACCACCGGAGCCGCACCCTCGGCGCGGTCGGCGGCTTCGAAGGCCCGGCCTTTGATCGGGGCCAGGTCCGTGACCTCGAAGTAGCCTTCAGACACTGACATGCCTTCGAGAGACGTGCTTCCCTCGTCCGAAACCAAGAAGCTGAAGGTCCAACGATACGCGGCGACCGACTCGAGGCTGGTGAGCTGCTCCTGCCAGGTCGCCCATTGATCTTGCGCCCAGTCGGGAGCCGCGCGATCGATGTCCCCATCCGGGCGAGCCGGCTCGACGAGCACCAGGCGCTCGGGCTCGGCATAGGGCGGAGGCGTCAGCAAGACGCCTTCGATGAGGCTGAAGACCGCTGTCGTCGAACCGATGCCGAGCGCCAGGGTCAACACGGCCAGGGCCGTGAAGCCCGGCCGCTTGCTCAACATCCGCAACCCGATCTTGAAATCTTGGACCATGCTTTGCCTTTCAGCCCTTGGCCTTCAGTCTTGGAGGAATGAACCGCAGTCCGCCCTGAGTACGGTCCTTCGGCTCCGAAGTTCCTCCAGCAGCAAAGTCGTCGGCGTCACATCGTCGGTATGCGTACGAACGACTGATGTTGGAGTCTCGGGTCTCAGGCGCGGCACCGTCGGGTACACTCATTCGCGAGTTTCCCACCAACGACGAATCGAGTCGCTCATGACCGATCCCCGCGATCCCACCCTCGAGCTGCGTGCCGAGGCCAAAGCGTTTCCCGAGACGGAGGAGGGTACCTCGTGCAACCAGACCTCCTTCAAGACTGGCGGCAAGTCGTTTCTCTTCGTCGGACCAGGCCCGAAAGGGCAAGGGTTCAAGGCCATGTTCAAGCTCCGGGAATCCATGCCCAATGCTCACGAGCTGGCCGCAGACGCCGCACCGCATCGAAGTCGGCACCACCGGCTGGGTGACCGCCCGGTTTACCGCCGAGGAGCCTCTGGCGCGCTCCATCTGGCGACCCTGGCTCCGCGAGTCGTACGAGATGTCTCGGCCGAAGCGCGCGAAGCGGCGCACGTCCTAGGCGGCCCCTTGACGGATGAACGACGGCCCTTCCACGAGGAGAGGCGGTGATGAGCGAAGTGTTTTCCAACGTCTACGACGACGCCGAACGCGCGAGCGCCTACGCCAAGCTGGAACTCCCCGGTACGTACTACCTCGCGTATCGCGATCTGCCGGCGATCCTCGGCGAGCAGGTCCGGGGAACACGAGCTCTCGATTTCGGGTGCGGGACGGGACGATCGAGCCGATTCTTGCGCGACCTCGGCTTCGACACGGTCGGCGTCGACATCGCGGAACCGATGCTGACGCTGGCTCGCCAGCAGGACCCCGACGGCGACTATCGTCTCGTGTCCGATGGCGATCTCGGCGCCCTGGAGATCGATCACTACGATCTCGTGCTCGCAGCGTTCACGTTCGACAACATTCCGACAATGGACAAGAAGGACGTTCTCTTTCGATCGTTGAAGGCCTTGTTGCGCGAGGGCGGGCGCATCGTGATCGTGGTGTCGGCTCCAGAGCTCTATGTGAACGAATGGGCTTCATTCTCCACCGCGGACTTCCCCGAGAATCGCAGCGCGCAGAGTGGCGACACCGTGCGTGTCGTCATGCTCGATGTCGAGGACCAGCGCCCGGTAGAGGATGTTCTTTGCACCGACGCAGTGTATCGGGACGTGTTCGAACGGGCAGGGCTCGAAGCGATCTCGACCCACCGGCCTCTGGCGCTCGACAGCGAGCCTTTTTCGTGGGTGAGTGAGACGACGATCGCGCCTTGGGCGATTCACGTTCTTGGCGTCGCCGACACCAAGGAGGCCTGATCGAGAAACCGTCCGCGCCGTCGGGATCTCGGTTCACCCGAGTGACGCGAGGTGGCCGCGTTTCGGCGTGAGCCGACCGAGGAGCAACGAGCGGTAGGTCGCGGTGAGCTCCTCACCACCCCGAGAGTGCTCGATCTCGAGCCATGACGGGCTGCTCTCGACGAAGCCACCGAGCGCTTCCGCGATCCGTCGTGTGTACAGCTCAGAACCCCAATCGTGGAGTCGCTTCTCGACCTGGCTGGGCGCGAAGAAGAACTCCTGCTGAGGGCCCGGCAGCACCTCTCCCGGCTCGGCCTCCAGCTGGGCCGCATCGCCGTGACTCAGGCCGATGCCCATCGAGTAGCGCACGCTGGATCCCAGCTGCTGGTGCACGCGCCGCAGGACCTCGCCGTTCCCTGCCATGTCGACGACGACCGTGTCGACCCCGGCCTCGAGCCCCTCGATCTCTCCATACGTCGTGACCTCGTCGTAGAGACCGAGGCCCCGGACGAACTCGACGTTGCGCTCCGAGGTGACGCCGACGGTGTGACGACCTCTGGCGTGACTCTGCCTGGCGAACCCGATCGCCGTCTTGCTCGACGCGGAGAGCACGACCGTACGCTCCGATCCGAAGAAGTCGTGGTCGAAGAGGAAATCATCGGCCAGAAAGGCAGTCACGAACAGTCCCCGCAGGAGCGCATGCCTGTCTTCGTGCTCCGATTGGTAGAACGGGTCCCGGGAGGTCTCCTGGAAGGACCGGTAGATCGGCGCATGGTGGGCACGGCGCGGCGAGTCGTCGAGGAGGCCCGAGGAACTCGGAGCGGCCTGCACGACGACGTGGCTCGACATCGGGTACCAGCCGAAGTAGCGACCACCGACCTCGATCTCCGGGTGATTCGACTCGATCACGTCGGCCCAGCCCATCGCCGGGATGCGGCCCCACCCTCCGTCGGCCGGGAAGAAACCCCAGTAGTCGAGCTGGTCGCCGATCAGGGCGTAGGTGATGTTGTTCGCGGTCAGTGCGAATCGATCGATGGCGAAGAGGACCTGCCCCTTCGCCAAGGTCGGCCAGCGGTCGCGAACCACGACCCGTGTCGTTCCGTGGTCTCGGCGATCGACTTCGAAGTCAACGAGTTGTTCCATGCGCCGCAGTCTATCGACGACAGCAGAACCACAGCGTTCGATCTCGGGCGCGGGACGGGACGATGCCGGGCCGCGAGGGATCGAATCGGTTCGCCGACTCATCGAAGGTCCCGTGCCTGGGCGAGAGCGAGCAGGTCGGCGTCTCGCCAGCCAGCGGCGAGATGCTCCTCGACCAGGGGTCGCGCCTCGTCGACGCGACCGAGCTCGAGGAGGACGATCGCGTGGAGGGTGCGCAGCCGCACCTCGGTCGTGGTTTCGGTGAGGCCCTCGACAATCTCGTGGGCACGGCTCCACTGCCCGAGAGCGGCCTGGTGGTTTCCAGCAGCGGCTTCGACCCGCCCCAATCCCAGATGGGCACTCGCGACCCGCCGCCGGTCGACGAGATTCCCGGGATGCTCGCTCAACCTCTCGTCGAGACGGTCGAGGGCCTGTCGATAGAGGCCGTGGGCCCGCACCAGCTCCCCGTGACGCCGAACCGCGTCCGCCAGCGCCAGCTGCACATCGAGAGTGTCCTCCTGCGCGTCTCCCAACGACTGGCGCAGAGACTCCAGGACTCGATCGAGCGCGGTCACCGCCGTCTCCGCCTGCCCCCGAGCGATGTCGAGCCGAGCCAGGAGGACCTCGGTCCGGGCAACGAGAACATGCTCCTCGCCGACCGCCGGCCCCAGAACGCCGCGCGCTCGACGCGCCAACGCCTCGGCTTCCGCGGGCCGACCACTCTCCAGGTAGAGGGCGGCCAGCCGCCACCAGGTTTTTCCGACACTCTTGTGCTCGGGCCCCAGGGCCGCACGGTAGATGTCGAGAGCCCGACGGTACACCTCCTCCACCTCATTCGGCTCGCCCAGATGATGGAGCGCGTTCCCCAAGCATTCGAGGCTCATCGCGGTCTCATAGTGGTCGACGCCCAGGGCCCGCTCATTGATCGCCACGGCGCGCCGAGCCATCTCGCGCGCCTCCTCGAATCGGCCGAACCGTGAGGTGATCCAGGCGAGGCCCGTGAGGCTGCGCGCCACCGACGCGCTTTCGGGACCCTTGACCCGCTCGTGGACGTCGAGAGCACCGCGAACCGCCGCTTCGGCCTCGGTGAATCGCCCCTGCTGGTAGAGCGCCATGCCCAAGTTGTGGCGCGTCAACGCCAGATCCAGGTCATCGGGGGGCAGGAGACGCTCGCGGACTTCCACCGATCGAGCGAGGTGCTCCGACGCCTTACGATACTCGCCGCGCTCGTCGTAGAGCACGCCGAGATTGTTCTGGACCGCCGCGACGCGACCTTCTCGCCCCAGGCGCTCGTAGGTCTCGGTGATTCGATGATAGATCGCCTCGGCCTCGTCGTAGGCGCCTGTCCGCCGATGCAAGATGGCCGTCATCAGGAGAAGGTCGGCCATCTGGAACGAGTCGCTGCCATAGCCTTCCTCACAGTCGTCCAGGGTGCGGCGAAAGATCTCCTGCGCCTTGTCGTGGAGCCCTTTTTGGAGGTAGACGACGCCCAGCGCCGTGCGAACGTGCGTGCGCACGCGCGGCTGGTCGGAGAGACGCTGATCGACACGCTCCAAGCCCAATGCGAGCAGCTCACGCACGGTGAGCTCGTCGCCATGGCCATGCCATGGATCGCCGAGCAAGAAGAGCTGCCCCATGAAGGTCATGGCCTCCTCGGCGTCGGTCCTGGCCAGCTCGGCGTCCAGCCGAGCCTGCTCGGCCTCCGCCTGCGCGACGAGAGCCTGGTTTCGCTCGTGCGCCAAGTCGAGGGTGTACTTGATGGCGCCACCGGCGAGCAGGATCCCGGCAGCCATCGCGATGAGCAGACGGCGGCGGCGGCCGCTCTTGCCCTGGATCCAGCGCAGCCGCTGCAAGGCCTCTACCGCCGAGGGGCGCGCTCCGGGATCGAGAGACTCGAGGCGCTCGACCAAGGCCACGAGGTCGCGGTCGCGATGAACCATCGGCAGCGTCTGCCCGGCCGCGACATGCGCCGGAAGAACGGCGAGCGGCAAGTCGTCGGGGTAGGGCCGTCGGCCGGTGAAGAGCTCCTGCAGCAGCAAGCCGAACGAGTACATGTCGCTCGCCGGTGTGCCGGGTCGCCCCTGCGCCTGCTCGGGGCTCATGCCCACCCAAGTCCCCAAGATCTGCCCGGCCTCGGTGCGGTGCACGAACGTCGAGTGGTGCGGTGCTGGATCGTGCGACGCGGCCGCGAGGTCGCCCGCATCCGCCTCGCCCACCGAGGACGATTCAGAAGACGGTGTGGTGGGCTCACCGGCCGGAGCGTGCTGCAGCGAGCGGGCGAGGCCGAAGTCGAGGACTTTGGCGTCGTCCTCCGGCGTGATCATGACGTTCTCGGGTTTGAGGTCGCGGTGGACGACGCCCTGTCCGTGGGCGACGACGAGCGCATCCGCCACCTGCTCCGCAATGGTCCAGCGGAGCCTCTCGGGCAGGCTGTCCCCCTCGTCGGCGAACGCACTGCGCAGGCTCCGGCCACGAATCCGCTCGAGAACCAAGACATCGCTCGGCTCGCCCTCGATGTACTCGAGCAGACGACAGATATGCGGATGGTCGAGCTGGGAGAGCACCCGCGCCTCGCGAAGCAGCCGAGCCCGAGCCTCGAAGCTCAGGCGGTCCCCCCGCAGAGTCTTGACCGCCACGTCGCGGCGCAGCTTCTCGTCGTAGCCGGCATAGACCTCTCCCATGCCGCCCTCACCGAGATGCTCGGTGAGTCGGATGTCGCCGATGTGATCACCGATCCTCAGCATGAGCATCGTCCTCCACAGTGCAGAGCAGATTCTGAACGCGGCGCGACTCGGCCGCCGCCGCGTCGATCAGCGCCCGCACGCCGTGGAACCGATCGTCGAGGGCGTGCGCTTCGATCGTCCGCAGCAGCTCGACCAGGCGAGCGGCACCCAGGGTTCCGGCAGCAGCGATCGAGCTGTGCGCCGCGTCGGAGAGCGTCGGGCCATCGCGCTCTTCGAGAGCCCGGTGCATGCGGTCGCGGAGCGCGCTCCCTTGGCCAGCGAACTCGGCGACGGCTGCCCCGAGCAGGTCTCGCCCGGTTTCGTCGCCCAGGCGACGCAAGGCCGCGATGCGCTCTTCGGCGTCCGGTGCCAGAGACTCGGCGTCGGCGCGCGGCGTGGGGCCGGTACCGTCGACCGCTGGCTCCGCCCCGGGACGGAGCCAGCGGTCGAGGACTCTGCGGAGGTCGGCGCCGCGGTACGGTTTGGCGAGATAGTCGTCCATCCCGGCGGCGAGACAGCGCTCTCGTTCCCCCGCCATGGCATGAGCGGTCACCGCGATCACCGGAATGCGGATCTGCGCCTCGCCCGACGACCGGTCTCGCTCGATCCGGCGCCACCGGCGCGTGGTTTCGTAGCCGTCGAGGTCCGGCATCTGGCAGTCCATGAGCACCGCGTCGATCGGCGCCGCCTCGAGCCGAGCCAACGCCGTCTCGCCGTCTGGAGCGTCGGTGGCCCGATAGCCCAGCTTCGCCAGGTGACTGAGCGCCAGATCCCGATTGAAAGGATGGTCGTCGACCACCAGCACGCGAAAGCGACCGCGGTCGAAGTCCGGGCCGACGACCTGCGCGGGGTCCGTTGCGGGCACCTCGTCCTTCGGCGGAACCATCGGTAGGATGAACCAGAAGGTCGACCCGACACCCCGCTCGCTGTCGAATCCCATCGTGCCCCCCATGCGGGCGACCAGGGACCTGGAGATGCTCAAACCGAGGCCAGTGCCCGCAAAGCGACGGGCGGCCAGGCTCTCGGCTTGGTAGAAACTGTCGAAGATCCGGCGCTGGTCGTCGGGTGAGATGCCGATGCCAGTGTCGCGCACAACGACGCGCAGCCGGCGACCTTCGTCGCCGTCGTGTTCGAGAGAGTCGACGCGAATCTCGACCTCTCCCTGCGCGGTGAACTTCACCGCATTGCCCGCCAGGTTCAAGAGCACCTGACGCAGTCGCGCCGGATCGCCGTGCAGCGCGTCGGGCACGCGGGGATCGATCTCCACGTCGAGTGCGATGCCCTTGGCGCGGGCCGTCGGCGCGAGCAAATCACGCACTCCCTGGACGAGGTCGGGCAGCCGGAAATCCACCGCGTCGAGGCGCAGCTGTCCGGCTTCGGACTTGGCGAAGTCGAGGATGTCGTCGATCAAGGCCAACAAGGATTCGGCGGAAGCGTCGATGACCTCCACGTGCCGACGCGCGTCGGACTCCAGGGAAGCGTCGAGCAGCAGGTCCGCAGAGCCGATCACCGCATTGAGGGGAGTGCGCAGCTCGTGGCTCATGTTGGCCAGGAACTCGCTCTTGGTGCGGTTGGCCAGTCGCGCTTCTTGCTCCGCCAGCCGGAGGCTGTCGACCTCTGCCCGGAGCGCGCTCTCCGTGCGGCGCCGGGCGAGCGCTCCAGCGACGATGACCGCGCAGAGTGTGGCAACGAAAGCGAAAGCCTGAAGGAGGGAAAGCCAGCTCAGCAGAGTGGCGAGGACACCGCCGAGCACCGCTGCGGCGACCAGAAGAGCGGGAAGACGTCGGGCGGCTCGAAATCGAGAATCGGAAGAGGGCATCGAGAGAGGTCGAGTTCCCTCATCCTAGCATTTCCCCTGCCGGCCAAGCAGTCCCTCTGACCAGGCCCGGCCACTCGGACAAGGCGGCGGGGAGAGGCCCCCAAGGCCCCTCCCTATCCGTTCGATCGTCGACGCCCGGACGCCGCCCCAGCTTAGGGCGTGCAGTCTTTCAGGATCTTGTCCGCGCACTCGACCGGCTCGGTCGCGCCGTCGCAGTAGTTGTCACAGACCACTCCGACCTCCTGCCACTCCGTGATCAGGTCGCGCATCGATCCGCTGACGTAGTAGCGGCCTTCGTTGGTTTCCGCGGTCCGCAAGAACTCGTCTTGCATCGCCTCTCGGCAGGTCGTCGGCGCGGGAATGCAGAGATCGTCAGGCGTCTCCGCCTGGGCCGCATTCGCATACTCCGGAATGACTCCTTCGCGTTGCCAGACCCGCCTCTCGACCGTCTCGGTGCCGCCACCCTCCACCGGCTTCTCGGTTTCCGCCTGAATGTTGAACACGATGTTGTCGGGCGCACCCATCAGGAAGAGTCCCGTCGACCAGTTCTCGCGCACCTCTGCCGACACTTCGTTCAGGAGATTGTGGTCCCACGTGATGTGAGAGCAGACCCCGACGAGTGGGTTGGTGCGAGCGAAGAGCTCACCCGCGGCGTAGGCCGGCGTGTGATGGGTGTCCAACGTGTACTGCGCCATCTCCGCCGGCATGCCGTACAGCGGACCGGTGATGTTGAAGGTCTCCGGCTGGCACTCGGTGACCAGCATGTCCACTCCGTAACTGAACTGCCGAGCGAGCTCGGTGGGACGCGTGTCCCCGGTGTAGACGAAGGTCAGCCGCTTGTCTTGGCTGGGATCCGAGGCATCAGGGGAGGGCTCGTAGGTCCAGTCGAGCCGATAGCTCGAGGCTCCGTCCTTGGCATGGGAAGCCGGCCAGTGCGTGATCAAGACATTGTTCACGTCGTCCCTGTATACGACCCCGCAGTACTGATCGTACGTCGTCCCCGCCTCGAGCACGACCTTTCCAGGATCGACCAGCCACGACGGGCAGTCCGTGATCGGCTCGGCCGGATCTCGCGGAACCTCGGCCGGATTCCACGGGAACTCCTGGACCTGCAGCTCCAAGCCGTCGCCGATCGGAACGAGGCTGAAGGCGTCGCGATGCCAGGTCATGAGCTCCTTCACTTTCGTGCCCCAGTACGCGGTGCCATCGTGGTTCGCTTCACCGGACGGACCATAGATTCGCAGCGGCTCCCAGCGGCCGCTCCATGCACCGAAGGGGTAGACGAAGAGCACGTCGAGCCAGTGGTCGGCATGGAGGTGGGTGATGAAGATGTCGTTGATCTCGGGATAGGGGATCTGCATGCCCAGATAGTTGTGCACGCTGCCCGGACCCATGTCGAAGATGAACGCCTCACCGTTGCCGAGCTCGACATAGATGCTCATGCCCGACTGGCCGCGCCGCGGCAGAGGAGACGAGCCCATGAACGACACCCGCATCTCGTTGGGCGCGAGACTTTCCGTGCCGGGGAAGAACTGCATCGAGTTCCCCGACGCGATCACACTGTCGGTGGGGCTCATTCCGGGAATGGCGATGCCGCCTCCGGGCGTCGCCTGAGCCCAAGACCAGCCGGTGCTCGAAAGGATGGCGAGACTCGCCAGGATCGACAGACTTCGTACTCGTCGTCTCATTGCTGACTCTCCGTGACTGCATGCCCGCTCGACGCAGGCTTGAAAAAGCTTGTCGTGTTCGTTCTCAAATCGTTCTCAAGACGGTGTGGGCATACCCTCGAACCACCTACAGACTAGGGTTCGACGGTTCGCTGCACATCCGCAGAATTGCGTATCTTCAGCAGGCTCGGCGACATCCCTGAGAGAGTCGTGCAGCGGCGATCGTTGGTCCCTCAGCGATCGCTCGAGCGACGACTCGGCCGACGATCCATCACCCGAGCACTTCAGCCTCACCCACGAATCAGACCCACGAACTCACACCCACCAACTCAAACCCACGAACGAGAGGACCCGATGATCCGCCGCCTGAACCCAGAGACTGTCCGCGCAGTACCCGAAACCTTTCGGGGGATCTACACCCATGCCGTCGAGATCACCTCACCCGAGCGCCTGCTCTTGATCTCGGGGCAGATCGGCCTCGATCGAGACGGCGTCACGCCACCCACTTTCGACGCGCAGTGTCACCAGGCGATGGACAACGTGGAGGCCATCCTGGCCGCGGCGGGCCTCTCCACCGCCGACATCTTGAAGGTCACCTACTACCTCACGAGCGCTGGCCACCTTCCCGCATTGACCGCGATCCGCCAGCAGCGGTGGGCCAGCTCCGAGCATGCGCCGGCGGTCACGACGCTCGTCGTCAGTGAGCTGGCGACGCCAGACCTGCAGATCGAGATCGAGGTCACCGCGGGAAGATAGAGCCGAGCCGACGTGTCCGAGCTCGGCTACGACTCGTGCAGGATCTTTGCCGGGTCGAGGCGCGATGCCTCGAGCGCCGGCCCCAACGTCGCGAGCCCGGCGGCCAGGAAGAGGACGGCCAAGGCGAAGACGAAGCTGGCGGGGTCGTTCGGCGGAACCTCGTGGAGCTGCGACTCGAGCCACCGAGCCCCGGCGAACGCACCGAAGAGACCGACGGCGGCGCCGAGCGCGAAAACCCGCAGACCGTGGGAGACCACGGACCCGAGGACGTGACTCCGACCGGCACCCAGCGCCATGCGCACGCCGAGCTCGGCGCGTCGTTGCCCCAGCGAGTAGGCGAGAGCGCCGAACAGGCCGATGATGGCGAGAAGCAGGGACAGCGAGGCGAAGATCATCATCAGCTGGGCGGCGAATCGCTGCCGCGCGATGGGCTCGGCGACGATGGAGGACAGCGGTTCGACGTCGTAGACGACGAGCCTGGGATCGATCTCGGCGACAATCGACGCCACCCGGTCTTCGATCACGGCCCAGGCGACGGGCGAGTCGGCCGAGCGGGTGACGACGAAACTGAGGTCCCAGTTGCGGTCGTCGGCGAACTGCGGCTGCGGCACGTAGATCTTGGGTATCGGAGCCTCGCGCGGGTCGTGCCGCGCATCGCCGACGATGCCGACGATCGTGCGCGGTTCGTCGCCGCCGACGAACAGGCGAGCACCAAGGGCAGAGTCGCCGTCGAAGAATCTCGTGGCCAGCGCCCGATTGACCAGCACCACCTTCTCCGCGCCCTCGCGATCCTCGAGCTCGAAGCCGCGGCCCGCGAGCAGCGGGATCGACAGTGCCTCGTCGATCCGGCCGGCGACGCAGCGAATCTCCGCCGACCACGGCTGCTCCTCGGTCCTTTCGCGACCCTCGATGCCGATACCCCAGTGGTTCCGGTGACCATTGCCGGGAAGCTTCGACGTGGCGCCGCTCGCTTCGATCTCGGGCGCCGCGTCGAGGCGGTCGAAGAGCTCGGTGTAGAACGCCACCCGCTGCTCCGGCTCGTCGTAGGCATAGTCGGGGAGTCGCAGCTGAAACGTCAGTGCGTGGTCCGCCTCGAACCCCATGTCGGTGCCGCTGAGCGTCAAGAAACTCTTGCCCAACAGACCGCCCGCCGTGAGCAGCACGAGCGAGAGAGCGACCTGGAGACTGACGCCAAGATCGCGCAGGCGCCGGTCGCGGAACCCGCCGGCGCCCACCGCGCCGCGGTTGCCGAAGGACGAGGGCGCGTCGGCCCGGGCGGCGCGCGCGGCCGGCAACAGGCCGAAGAAGAGCACCGTCCCGACGAGAGCCGCGAGGCTGAAGAGGAACACCGGCGCGCTCAGGGCCAGCGCGTCGAAGCGCGGCAGCGCGGCCGGACGCAGCGCGTGGAGCCAACGCACCGCGCCCCAGGCGACCCCGAGACCGAGCGCACCGGCGGCCAGCCCGATCCACAAGCTCTCGACCAGGGCGGACGCGAAGAGCCGCGTCGAGCCGGCGCCGAGAGCGGCGCGGACGGCGTATTCGCGACGGCGACTCAGGCCCCGAGCCAAGAAGAGGTTGGCGACGTTGATACAGGCGATGGCGAGCATCGCCCCGACCGCCGCGAAGAGAACCCAAAGGATGGTCCGGCTGGGACCGAGCACCACGTCGTCGAGTGGAGTCGCCACCAACTGGACGTCCGCGTTGATCCGCGGGTGCTCCTCGCGCAGCTGAGTCGTCACGCGCTGGAGCTCGGCTCGCGCCTGATCCACCGAAGCGCCAGGCGCCAGGCGACCGATCACGCTCATGTAGAGATTGCCGCGATGATTTCGTCCGCCGGGCGTCAGGTTTTGGGGTAGCCAAAGATCCGGAGAGCCGCCGAGGTGATGCCCCATGCCGGCCGGCATGACACCGACGATCTCGAAAGACTCTCGCTCGAGCTCGATCCGTGAGCCGACGATGCCCGGATCGGCACCGAATCGTTGACGCCACATTTCGTGCGAGAGCACGGCGATCCGCGGCATGACAGGCGCAAGGTCGACCGGCGGCTCCGCGGCCGCGGCGGTGGCGATCTCGGCCGCGTTGATCGGGCTTTCCTCGTCGCGAGTGAAGGTACGGCCCAGGACGGGGGTGACCCCCAGGGCCTCGAAGTATCCGGCGCCGACCCGCAGGATGCGGAGCCTCTCGACGCGGTCCGTTCCGGTGGCGTCGACTCCTTCGGGGCGGTATCCGTCGTAGGCGGCCACCACGTCGAAGCTCTGCACGCGATCGCGCAGGTCGTTGAAGTTCGGGCCTGAGAAGACGCCGAAACCTTGGTCGGGCGGCTGCTGAAAGATCCTGACGATGCGCTCGGGCTCGCCATAGGGCATGGGCGCCAGCAAGACGCCATGGACGACACTGAAGATCGAGGTCACGGCGCCCAGACCGAGCGTCAGGGTCAAGACACAGAGTGCCGTGAACGACAGGTGGCGAGTGAACAAGACACGCCAGGCCGAGGCGGCTTCATGCACGAGGTTCTGCATCGAGTTCTCTCCTTGACGCGGCAGCCCGGGCTCGCGCCGACGCCATTCGTCGACCCAAACGCTGGGGATACCGATCACTGTGTCCAACAAGGGAGCGATCGCGCTCCGGTCGGTGTGCGCGGCTTGCCCGGTACGTCGCCGCAGGTACTCGGACCGCAGCTCGTCACCGAAGCGGTCGCGAAATCGTCGCGGATAGAGGCGCAGCGCCAGCGCCAAGACGGCCAGCTCGATGCGTCCCGGCTCTCGCCTCGTAGGTTTCCGGCTCATCGCGACTCACCCGCCAGCAGGCCGAGAGCTTCGGCCCGCGCCAAGCGTCGCCGCTGCCGTTCGACGCCGGAGCGAAGAAGTCGCTCGCCGCCCCCACTCAACCGATACAGGCGTCCCGGCCGCCCGGGCGACGGCGGAGCGGACGACGGCGGCTCCTCGAGCTCGACCCAACCCTGGTCGACGGCGCGCTGCAGATGTCTGTAGAACGTCGCCAGGGCGACCGGCTGACCGCGCAGGACACCGACCGCATCGGACAGATCGCTCGATCCACGAGGTCGCTCGAAGAGCAGGAGCAAAAGGTCGAGAGCCAGACCCGACGGCGCACGGCTAGTTTTTCTCATTGTGAGACGAATACGAAGGAACCCGCCGCGGGTTTCACCCCGTCTCGGGGCCGCCGATGCACCGTCCACGCTCCGCAGCTTGAGCTAGGATCCCCCCGATGCTGCCTCGACGCATTCTGGACGGAATGACGACCCCCGATGGCCGCGAGCTCGAGCTCTCGCAGCGGGGAGACGACTTCCTGATCCAGATCGACCGCTGCGACCTGATGTCCAGTCGCTGCCACGGCTCCGAAGACGCGATGGCTCGACTGGTGCTCGAGGCCGGCGCCGCCCGCGGCAGAGTCCGCTGGCTCGTCGGCGGCCTGGGCATGGGCTTCACGCTCCGCGCATGCCTCGACGCGCTGGATCGCTGCGCTCCAGGCAGCTCGGTCGTCGTCGCGGAGGTCTTCGAGGCCGTGGTGCAGTGGAACCAGACCCTGTTGGGTCATCTCGCCGACCAGCCGCTCGCCGACCCGCGCTCCCAAGTCGTCGTCACCGACGTCTTCGAGTACCTCGCCTCGTCGAGCGAGGCCTTCGACGCGATCCTGCTCGATGTCGACAACGGTCCGGAAGCGTTGACCCTGGAAAGCAACCACCGGATCTACGCTTCGCGGGGGCTGCTCACGCTCCACGAGAAGTTGCGCAATGGTGGCGTGTTGGCCGTCTGGTCGGCGTCGCGGGACCGGCGCTTCGAAAAGCGACTGAGCCAGGCCGGCTTCGCGGTGGACTGCCGCCAGGTGCGAGCGCGGCCGGGCAAGGGAGAGCGACACACAATCTTCCTCGCCAGGGCGCGCCCCGGGAAACGCTAGCTCGGGCAGCGACCGAGGTCGCGCAGCAGGACGTGGAGATCGTCCTCGTCGACATCGTCGTCGCCATCGAGATCGGCCGCGGTGTCGTCGCTGCCCAGCGCACCGTAGAGCAACCACGCGTCGAGCGGACCGACCCAGCCGTTGCCGTTCAGGTCGGAAACGCAGGGAAGAGGCGTTCCGGCGAGCAGAAACGCGCGGCCGATGTCTTGCCCCGCGAAGCTGAGGCCGACCGACGTGACCAGGAAGTCGATCTCCCCGTCGTCGTCGATGTCGCCGGTGGCGATCGCGTCGACGCCGAACGAGTCGCCGGCAACGGTGGCTGTAATCGTGCGCAGCACCGCACCGCTGCGGCCCGAAATGATGTAGGCCTTGCCGGCCTGGGGTGCGCTGTCGCTGTTGAGGTAGCCGGCGACGATCAGGTCGCCGAAGCCGTCGCCGTTGACATCGCCGGCGCCGCGCCCATCGCCGAAGCCTTCACCCGGATCGCGGCCCGGCAGGTCGTGGATCAAGCGGCCGGTGCGCCCGGAGAAGACGTAGGCGCGGCCGGTCCCGGCGACGCCGCCGGAGGAGTCGTTGTAGTCGCCGACGTAGACATCGGGCACGCCATCGCGGTTCACGTCGCCGGCGCCCGAGGCGAAGAACTGTCCGAAGACCGAGGCGGTCTCGGGATCGGGGCTGAGTGTGTGAACGATGGCACCATCGACGCCAGAAAGGACGTACGCCTCGCCGCCACCGCTCGGGCCGGCGCCCATCGCGCCCGCGACGAGATCGGCGACGCCGTCGTGATTCACGTCGCCGACGAGGCCGGTGCCCGAGCCGAGTAGATGGTTCTCCCCGGCGCCGTCGCGGCTCCAGAGCACCGAGCCGTCGGCGCCCGAGAGAGCCCAGACCCGGCCGGCGCCGGGGAAGCTGACGCTCGTGCCCTGGGTACCGACGAAGAGATCGGCGTGGCCGTCGCCGTCGACGTCGCCGGCGCTCGACACGTCGTGAGCGAAGCCGGTGGTCGCCGTGAGGTCGAGCAGCAGCGAGTGGTCGGCGCCGGAGTAGACCTCGACCTGGCCACCGCCGACGATGTAATCGGGCACGCCGTCGGCGTCGACATCGCCCGCGGCGTTGACGCTGAAGCCGAGGAAGGTGAAGTCGGCGGCACCGGTGATCGTGTGGAGCAGGGCGCCGGTGGCCCCCGAGTAGACCGAAGCGCGGCCACGGTTGATGCCGTCACCGGCGAAGGTCAACGCCGAGATGATGAGATCTTCGGCGCCATCGTCGTCGATGTCGCCGATCGTCTCGCTGACCCAGCCGAAGGCACCGCCGAGCTCCTCGCCCTCGAAGGTGACGAGAGCCGTGGCCTCGGGTTCGACGAATTGCGCATGCGCGGGGGCCGCGCAGGCGAGAACCAGCAGAGCAGCGCAGACCGTGACCACGCCGCGGAGACGACGAGGAAGACGCGGCCTCGACGGGTCGCTGGAGATCAGGTCTCCGGAGAACGAAGTGGG
This sequence comes from Acidobacteriota bacterium, assembly GCA_039194425.1. Classification (GTDB taxonomy): domain Bacteria; phylum Acidobacteriota; class Thermoanaerobaculia; order Multivoradales; family J023; genus JAUIJL01. The sequence continues at coordinate 37,254 of JBCCVZ010000009.1, forward strand.
GACTCGGGTGGAATCGGGCATGGCAACCTCCTGGCTGTCGATTCAGGCGTCGTCTGATCGCATCGCACCCGGCGACCCTCGATGTCGCCGCACGATTCGATCTGTTGCACCCAGGAGGTTGGCAGCGCACCGACTCGGCGCGCTGTCAAAAACTTGCTCGTCTTTCGGCGACCACTCGTCACTCGACGCGCAGACGGCGGCGCAGCGAGCGGATCGTGCCGCGCGGTTCGCGGCGCAGGCGCGATGGCGTCAGGCCGAAACACCGCCTGAACGCCTGTGTGAAATGGCTGTGCCCCGAATAGCCCAAAGCGAAGGCGAGATCGCTCAGATCCTGGTCCGGCTGCGTGACCCGATCGAGCGCAGCGCGCAGGCGGAGCTGGTTGCGATACGCATGCAGGGTGCTGCCAGTTTGCTGCCGGAAGACGCGGCTGAGGTGGAAAGGCGATGTGTAGAGACGCCGCGCGATCTCGTCGAGCGAGAGCGACTCGTCGAAGCGGGTCGCCAGGAGAGAACGCGCGCCCTCGGCCAGCTCGGCGTGGGCGCTCCGAGTCGCCCGACCGACGGGGCGCGCTGGCGCGCGGCCAACGGCCCGAAAGCGCGCGGCCACGACACACCGGAGAACCTCGTGCACCGACTCCTCGACCCACAGCGAATCGGGAGTCGAGGTGCGGCGGACGGACTCGAGGAGAAGTCGTTGCTTCAGGTAAACGTCCGCCGTGCACGGACCATGACGGAAGCCGAACGGGCGCTCGGGCCGATCGATGACCGCGGGATCGTACGGACGCACGGCGTCGACGACGGCTTCCGGCGACACCATGAACCAATCGCACCGGTCGCCCTCAAGACTGATCGGCCCACGCCGATACTCCTGGTTCCGGTTGTAGAACATCACGACATTGGCGTCGGCGACGACCGAGCTCTTGCCGGCGTGGGTGATCGACACGCTGGTGCGAGGAAAGACACAGATGTAGCTGTCGATCGGCCCGGTGTCCGCAAAGCGAGGGTGGCTCGGCCGACACTCGAAGGACCCGACACCGACCTGCCGACCGCGATAGTGCGTCGTATCGAATTCCGACATCGAGGGCTCCTGACATCGAGCAGGACTCTGTAGCCAACAGACTCATAGTCTAATTCTACATCGGCCGAGTGAACTGGTCGACTACCCCACCAGCTCCGCCGTCCGGCCCAGTCCGCTCCACCGCCACCGCGACGGCGCCCGGAGATCCGCCGCGAGGTCGATTGGCGCTACACTCCGGGCGATGATTCTCGATGCCGTTTGGATCAGCGTCGCGTTCCTCTCGGGACTGGCCGCACGCCAGGTGAAACTGCCTCCGTTGGTCGGCTACTTGGTGGCCGGGTTCGTGCTCTCCGCCGTCGGCATCGACCCGGGCGAAGTGATCGATCATTTCGCGGAAATGGGCGTCACGCTCCTGCTCTTCTCGCTCGGCCTCAAGCTGCGGCTGGACACGTTGGTGCGGCCTGAGGTCTGGGGCGTGGCCTTTCTCCACATGACGAGCACGACGCTGGCGTTCGCCGTCGGGCTGCCGGTCTTGGCTGTCGTCGGCCTGCCTCTCCTCGCCGACCTCGACTGGAAGACAGCGCTCCTCCTCGGCTTCGCGCTCAGCTACTCGAGCACCGTCTTCGCCGTCAAAGTGTTGGAGGAGAAAGGCGAGATGTCGTCGGTCTACGGCCGCACGGCCATCGGCATCTTGATCATGCAGGACATCGCGGCCGTCGTCTTCCTCGTCTTTTCCGCCGGCAAGATTCCCACCGCCTGGTCGGTGGCTCTCCTCGTCACCCTTCCGCTGCTGCGCTGGCTGCTGCTGAAGGTGATGGATCGCACCGGCCACGCCGAGCTCATGGTGCTCTTCGGTCTGTCGGTGGCCCTCGGCGGCGCCCAGCTCTTCGACCTCTTCAATCTCAAGGGCGATCTGGGCGCACTGCTCTTCGGCATCTTTTTGGCCCGGCACCGCAACGCCGACGCTCTATCCAAAGCGCTACTCGGTTTCAAGGATCTCTTCCTGGTCGGATTCTTCTTGAGCATCGGCCTCAAGGGGCTGCCGAGCCTCGAGATCTTGCTGGTCGCGGCGCTGCTGGTCGTGATCGTGCCGGCCAAGAGCATGCTCTTCTTCGGGCTGCTGGCACGCTTCCGCCTGCGCAGCCGCACCGCCTTCTTGGCCTCTCTCGGCCTCTCCAACTACAGCGAGTTCGGCCTGATCGTCGCCTCGATCGCGGCCGCCAACGGCTGGCTCTCCGACACCTGGCTGCTGGTTCTCGCCGTCGCCCTGGCGCTCTCGTTCATCGCCGCCTCTCCGATCAACTCTGTGGCCCACGAGCTCTACGAGCGGCATCACAAAGCTCTGCTCCGCTTCCAGGACCCGCGGCGTTCTCCGGACGAGCAAGAGATCGACACGGAGGACGCGACAGTGCTGGTCTTCGGCATGGGGCGGGTTGGTGCCGGCGCCTACGACGCGATCGACCAGAAGGTCGACGCGCGGGTGCTCGGCATCGACTTGGCCTCCGAAGTGGTCGAGCACCATCGGCGCGGCGGCCGGCGGGTTCTCCAGGGCAGCGCCACGGACTCGGACTTCTGGTCGCGCCTGCGCCTCGATCACGGCAGGCTGCGGCTCGTTCTGCTCGCGATGCCTCGACGCGACGAAAACATCTTCGCCACGGAGCAGCTGCTGAAGAACGGCTACACGGGCCGCATCGCGGCGATGGTGAAGTACGAAGACGACGCCAAACGCTTGCGCGAGGCGGGCGTGCATCGCGTCTTCAATCTGTACACCGAAGCCGGATCCGGATTCGCCGCCGACGCCTGCCGCGGCGTCTCGCTGGACCCGGTCCCGGCGGAGGCGACCTGAATCCGGCGGAGCTCCCGGCTCGCCGCCCCGTCGCCCCGTCTGTCGCCCACCGATTCAGGAGACTCGGATGAAGCCCACCACCCGCCTCGTTGCCGGACTGCTCGTGAGCGCGCTCTGCGCGCAGGGCTGCTCGACTCCCGACCCCGCACCCGAGCGCGCCGACCTGGTCGTCACGAACGGCCGCGTCTACAGCCTCGCGTGGAGCGATCCCTCGGCCGACGGAACGCCGGCGCCCGACGCGCCATACGACGCCGAGGGCTGGCGGCCCGATGCCGAAGCGGTCGCGATCCGCGACGGGTTAATCGTCGCCGTCGGCAGCGCGAACGATGTGTCGCGCTTTCTCGGCGACGACACCACAGTGCTCGATGCGCGCGGCGCCACCGTGCTGCCGGGCCTGGTCGATTCGCACACCCATGTCGTCGGCCTCGGCGAGCTCGAGGCACGGGTCGACTTGATCGGCGTCACTACCGAAGAGGAGGCCGTTGCTCGGGTCGTCGAGCATGCGGCGAAGACACCCGCCGGCGAGTGGATCCTCGGCCGCGGCTGGGACGAGGGCGCCTGGGCGAACCGCTACCCGACCCTCGATCTCCTGAGTGACGCGGTGCCCGATCATCCGGTGCTCCTCGATTCGCTGCACGGCTTCGCGGTGTGGGGCAACCGCCTGGCGTTCGAGCGTGCCGGCATCGATCGCGACACGCCGTCGCCCGACGGCGGCGAGATTCTGCGCGACGCGAGTGGAGATCCCTCGGGCGTAGTGCTCAACCGCGCCGGCCCCCTGCTGCGCGCCGCCGTGCCCGCGACGACCGACGAGCAGTTCGAGAGGTTCATGCGCGCCGGCCTGGAGCAGATGGCGCGCTACGGCTATGTCGCCGTCCACGAGGCCGGTGCCGGCTCGCGTCACCTGCGTGCGCTCGAAGCCCTCGCCGACGCTGATGCCTTGCCGGTCCGGGTCTACGCCATGCTCTCGGCGCGCGATGCGGATCTGTGTGAAGCCTGGCTCGAGCGGGGACCGCTGTCGGGACTCGGGGACGACGGCGGGGGAAGCAAGCTCGCCGTCCGCTCGGTCAAGGCTTACTACGATGCTGCGCTCGGCTCGCGCGGTGCGCGTTTGCTCGACGACTACGCGGATCGACCGGGGCATCGCGGCACCAGCGGCGGCGAGTACGGCTTCGACGAAGAGCTGGTCGCGCGCATGATGATCTCGGGCTTCCAGGTCGGCATCCACGCGATCGGCGACGCCGGCAACCGCGAGACGCTGGACTTCATCGCGGGCGTGCTCACCGAAACGCCGAGCTCGCGGGCGGAGAGACACCGCATCGAGCACGCGCAAGTCGTGCACCCCGACGACTTTGCCCGCTTCGCCGAGCTCGGCGTCATCGCCTCGATGGAACCGCCCCACGCAGTCGAGGACAAAACCTGGGCCGAGGATCGCCTCGGCCCGGAACGGATTCGCGGCGCCTACGCTTGGCGCACGCTGCGCGAGGCCGGCGCCCACCTCACCTTCAACTCCGACCTCGCCGGCTCGGACCACAGCATCTTCTACGGCCTGCACGCCGCCACGACCCGCCGCGACAAGAACCGCCAGCCACCGAACGGCTGGTATCCGGAGCAGGCTCTCACCCCCGAGGAAGCGATCCGCGCCTACACGACCTGGTCCGCCTACGCGGCGCACTGGGACGAGCACACCGGAATTCTCGCTCCCGGGCGCTGGGCCGATCTGACCCTGCTCGACATCGATCCCCTGGCCGTCGGCACCAACAACCCCGGCGCTCTCCTCGACGGCGCCGTCGTGGCCACGATCGTCGGCGGTGAGATCGTCTACCGAGCCGACGACAGCTGAAGGGAGACAGATCATGACGATTCGACCAGCCACCGGAAAGGATCTTACGGCCTGGTCGCGCATGCGCGCGGCCGTCTACAGCGACCTCGATCCGGCACTCGACCAGGCCGAGATGGACCGGGTCCTGGCATCGGACGACTTCACCTGCTTCATCGCAGAAGCCCCCGACGGTGCGGCGGCCGGATTTGCCGAGGTCTCCTTGCGCAACATCGTCGACGGTGTGGCCGGCGGCCCGGTCGGCTATCTCGAAGGGCTCTATGTCGAAGCGGCTCATCGAGGCACCGGGACCGGCAGAGCGCTGATCGACCGCGCGATCGCCTGGTGCCGAGAGCACGGCTGCAGCCACCTGGCGACCGACGCTGAGCTCGAGAACACCGCGGCGCAGAATCTCTATGAGCACCTTGGCTTCGAGCGTAAGTGGACAGTCGTGCAGTTCCTGAAGGAGATCGCCTCGAAAGAGGACAGCTAACGCGCCGTGGGTCAAGTCACTTCACTCTTCGTGCGCAAGGTTCTCGGCATCGTCGACGGCGGAGCCCGGCCCGTCGACCGCGCGGCCATCTTGCGCTCGGTCGGCCTCCGCACGGACGACCCGGGCGATCCGGCGCAGATGGTGTCGGCGCCCGACTACTACCGCTTCCTCGAGCACCTGACGACCGTCGACCACGATCCGACGACGCTGCCGCTCCGCGCCGGCGCGGCAATGCGCTGCGACAACTACGGCGCATTCGGCCTCGCCTGGAAGACGGCGCCCGACCTGCGCCGATCGTACGAGCGCGCGCAGCGCTACGGCCGGGTCCTGACCAGCGTCTCGACCTACACGCTCGAACCGATCGACGGCGGTGCACGGCTCCACCTGCACCGTGCCGGCGAGCGCCGCCTCGGCCTCCGCCTCTCCAACGAGGCGACGCTGGCGAGCATCGTCCAGATCAGCCGCGAGGCGTCGCGATCGTCGTTCCGCCCGACCGCGGCCTTCCTGCGCCACCCGGCGCCCGAGGGCCTGGCATCGCACGAAGAATTCTTCGGCTGTCCGCTGCACTTCGACTCCGAGCACGACGCGCTCGATGTCTCAGACGCGGCGCTTCGTGCCCCCAATCGGCTCGGCGACGAGAGCGTCTCGAGCTTCATCGATGGCCATCTCGACGCAGCCGTGTCGCAGCTCACCGACGACGCGTCGCTGGCGCGGCGGGTTCGGGATCGCATCACTCGCTCCCTGAGCGACGGCGTGCCGACCATCTCCGAGGTGGCCCATCACTTCGCCTTGAGCGGACGCACGCTGCAGCGCCGTCTGGCCGACGACGGAGAGACCTTCCAGAGCCTGGTCGACGAAGCGCGCCGCCAGCTCGCCGAGCGCCTGCTCCAGCACACCGATTACTCGCTCGCCGACATCGCGTTCATGACCGGCTTCGCCGAACAGAGCTCGTTCACCCGCACCTTCAAGCGCTGGGCCGGACAAACACCGCGCTCCTACCGCCTCGAGGCCTCGAGGCGCTGAACGCCCACGCCGAGCCGATTGGCGCGACACGTCAAATCCTTGGCGCGGTGTGGCAAGACCGGCCGAGCGTCGGTCGATAGCGTGTACTCATCACTCACGACCGCCCGGTCGACGACCCGAGGAGCACACCATGCCCGCCACGAACCACGAGAGCTCGCAACCCACCCACACCACCTCGCCCGGCCTCGTCCTGGTGCTCGGCGGCACCGGCAAGACCGGCCGACGCGTCGCCGCCGCACTGCAGGATCGCGGGGTGCCGGTCCGCATCGGCTCACGATCGGCGGCGCCGAGCTTCGACTGGAGCAACGAGTCGACCTGGGACGCCTGTCTGCAGGACGTCGAAGCCGCGTACATCAGCTTCGCCCCGGACCTCGCGGTGCCCGGCGCGACCTACACGATTCAGGCCTTCGTCGACCGCGCCAAAGCGCACGGCGTGCGGCGCCTGGTGCTCCTCTCGGGCCGCGGTGAATCGGAGGCGCAAGCCTGCGAACGGATCGTCCAGCAGAGCGGCCTCGACTGGACGGTCGTGCGCGCCAGCTGGTTCCACCAGAACTTCTCCGAGGGCGCCTTCGTCGACATGGTGCGCGCCGGCCGCATCACCTTGCCGGCGAGCGCGGCCGAGCCCTTCGTCGACGTCGACGACATCGCCGAGGTGGCGGTCGCGGCGCTGGTCGAGCCCGGGCACACCGGCGAGCTCTACGAGGTGACCGGCCCGCGGCTGATGACCTTCGACGACATCGCGACCGAGCTCTCGCGCGCCACCGGCCGCATCATCGAGTCTGTCGAGATTCCGCACGACGCCTTCCTCGACGGCGTGCGCGCGTCGGGCGCTCCGGGCGAGGTCGTCTGGATGATGGACTATCTCTTCTCGACCGTGCTCGACGGCCGCAACGCGCATCTCACTGACGGCGTCGAGCGTGCGCTCGGCCGGCCGCCGAAGGACTTCACCGACTATGCCCACGAAGTCGCGACCACCGGGATCTGGCAGGTGGCGCGATGACCTTCCCGGTCGTCCTCGGGCTGGCGACACTGCTCTCGGCGCTGGTCGCCGGCCTGGTCTTCACCTTCGCTTGCATCGTGATGCCCGGCATCGGCACCTTGAATGACCGCGAGTTCCTGCAGGCCTTCGCCGCAATCGACCGCGTGATCCAGAACAACCAGCCCGCATTCCTGGTGGTCTGGATCGGCTCGGTCGTCGCCCTGGTCGCCGCCGCCGGCGTCGGCCTCGGCCAGCTCGCCGGCATCGACCGCAGTCTGCTGCTCGCGGCGGTCGTGCTCTACCTCGGTGGCGTCCAGGCACCGACGATCGGCATCAACATTCCGCTCAACAACCAGCTCCAGACCCTCGCCCTGGAGACAATGGACGCATCGTCCCTCGCCCGTGCTCGCGACGCCTTCGAGGCGCGATGGACCCGCTGGAACACCTTCCGCACCGTGCTGGCGATCACCACCACGTGCCTCCTGCTGGTCGTCGTGCTCCGCCTCTGAACGCCGGGCGGCACGATGCGTCCGGTCAACGCAGAGCATCCTCCAGGCTCTCGGCACGAGGTACCATCCGGTATGACCACAAGGAGCATGCCGTGACGTCGACCGACAGCCCGCAGGGGACGGCCATCGGCCGCGCCGACAAGCCGTGGAGCCGCGAGACGCCCGACGGACCCTGGGACGTCGTCGTCATCGGCTCGGGGATGGGCGGTATGACCTGCGCCGCTCTGCTTTCGAAGCTCGGGCGGCGGGTGCTCGTCCTCGAGCAGCACTATGTGCCCGGCGGCTACACGCATGCGTTTCCACGCAAGGGCTACCTCTGGGATGTCGGCGTCCACGCGGTCGGCGAGGTGACCCGGCACACGCTGCCCGGGCGCGTGCTCCACCACCTCACCGACGGCCGCCTGCGCTGGGCGTCGCTCGGGCCGGTCTACGATGCGTTTCACTTTCCGGACGGCTTCCGCATCGACTTCCCCGACAATCCGCGGCAGTTTCGCGACAACCTCGTCGCCGCCTTTCCGGACGAGGAAGATGCGGTCGACGCCTTCCTCCTCCGCGTTCGCGAGGTCGCCGGCACGATGCGCAGCTACCTCGCCAGCCGCACTCTGCCGCGACGCCTGGTACGACCGATCGAGTGGCTGATCGCGCGCGACGCGCGGCGGTTTCTGCTCCAGCGCACCGACGAAGAGCTCGCCCGACTCACGGACGATCCGCGCTTGCGCACCGTGCTCGCCGCGCAGTGGGGCTACTGTGGCGCGCCGCCCAGTCGATCGTCGTTCGCGGTGCAGGCTTTGATCACCCGCCACTTCCTGCACGGTGGCTACTATCCCGAAGGCGGCTCGTCCGAGATCGCGCGCCAGCTGCTGCGCACCGTCGCCGACGCCGGCGGCTGGACGCGCATCCTGGCCGATGTCGACGAGATCTTGCTCGACGGCAACAAGGCCGTCGGCGTGCGTCTGAAGGACGGCGAGACGATCCGCGCCCGCCGCGTGGTGAGTGCCACCAGCGTCGCCACAACCGTGCGTCACCTGCTGCCGCCGGAGGCCCGCGCGCAGGCCTGGGCCCGAGACGTCGACACGCTCGAGCCCGGTCCGGCCCACGTCTGCCTCTACCTGGGCTTCCGGGGCGACATTCGTACGGCCGGCGCCTCGGGCGCCAACCAGTGGTTCTACAACACCTGGGACTCGGAAGACGACGTGTGGGAGGTCGACGACCCGGACGCTCTCGGCCGCCCGCCGGTGCTCTACTGCAGCTTCCCGTCGCTCAAGGATCCGCTGCACGATCCGGGCCCGGAGCAGTGCCACACCGGCGAGGTGGTCACCTTCGTGCCATGGCAGACCTTCGCCGCGTGGCGCGGAACGCGCAGTCGCCGCGATCGCGGGCCCGAGTACGAACGGCTCAAGACCGCGATCGAGGACGCGCTGCTCGAGCAGTTCCTCGAGCGCATGCCGGAGCTACGGCCGATGGTCGACTACGTCGAGCTCTCGACGCCGGCCTCGACCGACTACTTCGTGCGCCCGGTCGACGGCTCGATCTACGGCCTGTTGCCGACCCCGGAGCGCTTCGCCAGCGACTCGCTGCGCCCGCGCTCGCCGATCCGCAACCTCTTTTTCGGCGGCAGCGACGCCGCGATGGTCGGCGTCATCGGCGCCATGATGGGCGGCCTGCTCGCGGCGACCGCGGCCGAGCCACTGCGCGCCCTGCGACTGCTGCGACGCATCGAGAGCACGGATCGCCCGCGAGCATGACCGCCGACCCGCGAAGGCGGAGTTCCGACCCGATCGAGCTGCGCACAGTCGTCGACGACGACCTCTCCGCGTTCTTCGAGCACCAGCTCGATCCCGACGCGCGCCACATGGCGGCCTTCACCACCAAGGACGCGACCGATCGCCGCGCCTTCGACGAGAGCTGGGCACGGATCCTGGCCGATCCGACAGTCACGCCACGCACGATCGTCGGCGGTGGCTGCACTCTGGGGCACATCTTGAGCTATGAATCGATCGACGGCCCCGAACCGCGGACCGAAGTCAGCTACTGGATCGGCCGGGAGTTCTGGGGCCGCAGCGTCGCGACCCGTGCCCTGCGTGCGTTCCTCGAGTCGGTCGAGATCCGGCGGCCTGTCTACGCCCGGGTGGCCGAGGACAACCTCGGCTCGAGAAAGGTCCTCGAAAACTGCGGCTTCCGCCGCGTCGGAGTGGGCGAAGGGTACGCTGCCGCGCGCGACGAGACCATCACGGAGCTCGTGTATCGACGGGGCGGGGCTTGAAACGCTGAGGCCTGGAGAACGTCAGGCGTGATCTGCGCCGGCGTGTGCTTCGCTTACTGATCGCGCCAAGAGTCTTCTGCGGCGCCGCGCCGAGCATGCTCACCCCTTCGCGTGGGCCGGCTTCCAGGTCCACGGCGATGCCGCAGCGCCCAAGAGAATCTCCCAGGATCCGGGTACCGGGGCCGGACGCCCAACGACCAACCTGCGCGCCGGTCCGTGAGCGCGAGTTTCCTAAACTCGGTCTCCGATCATTCGCAGGAGGAACGATGCCGAAATCAGGAAACCGATCGCCGCGTCGGACGAACTTCCACCATCCAGCGCTCGCCGAGCAGTCTTTGAGCACCGAGGCACCAGCCGAGGACTCGATCTCGTGGCGGCTGTGGACGGCCTGCGCCGACCTCGCGCAGCGCGGACTCGAAACCGACTACATCCAGGGCATTGCACACGGCAGTCTCCATCCGAACGACTACGGCCGGTACACCGTGCAAGACGCCGCCTACTGTGCCCACGCGGCAGCGGACTACCAAACGATCGAGAAGCGAGCGCTCGCCGCCGGCGAGGACCGACTCGCGGCCTTCGCCCAAGCCCGCTACGCCGGCTACCAGGCCTACGACCAGCAAGTCTTCGAGCAGTGGCACCTGCGCGGTGGCGACGCCGTGAGACCGAGTCCGGCGGCGCAGACATACATCGACTTCGAGCACCGAGCGGCCGAGTCGCTGGCGCCGGTCTACGGCGTGCTCGCGATGGTGCCGTGCGACGAGCTCTGGCCCTGGCTGGCCACCGAGCTGAAGCCGTCGGCGGTGCCGACGAATCTCTACTCGTTCTGGATCGAAGAAAACGCCGACTGGCACGGCGCGTACCGGCTCGACAACTCTCTCGACGCATGGTTCGCCGACCACCCCGACGTCTTCGACTGGGACACCGCGCTCTGGGTGATGCGCAGCGGCATGACGTGCGAAGTAAATCTCTTCCGCTCGGCCTGCGGCCAATCACTGGTCGAGATGCCGAAGAGGCCGTCGTCGTAGGACTTCGATCGACGACGAGGCGTCGCGCGGTGTCGTGTGTCTACAAAGGCCGTGTCTCTACAGAGCACAGTGTCCTTACAGAGACAGTGCGAACCTGACGACCCTGCGCCTTCGATAGACTCATTGCCATGGGTGAGGTGACGGTTCTTCTGGGCGCGGTGCGCGATGGCGACTCAGCCGCCCTGCAGAAGGTTTTCGAGCTCGTCTACCCTGAGCTCAAAGCGCTGGCTGCGGCGCGCCTTCGGGTCGAGAGCGCCACCGTCAGCCCGACCGAGCTGGTGCACGACGTCCTCCTGCGCCTGGTCGGCTCGGAGCAGCTGAGCCTCGCCGACCGCCGGCACTTCTTCGCCTGCGCCGCACGCGCCATGCGCATGGTGGTGATCGATCGGGTACGCCGCGCAGCGGCCGAGAAACGCGGCGGCGGGGTCGAGCGCGTCACCTGGACCGAGAACCTGCCGCTGGTGACCCCCGCGGCGAGCTCGCTGCTCGACCTCGACCGCGCGCTCGACGACCTGCACGCGATCAACCCGCGCGCCCACGAGGTCGTGCACCTACGCTTCTTCGCCGGGCTCACCGCCGAACAGACGGCCGACCTACTCGATCTCTCGCTGCGCACCGTGCACCGGGAATGGAAGAAAGCCCGCGCCTTCCTCTACACCCAGATCGCGGCATGAGGCCGGACCGCGAAACCGCGGGCGACGACGCCGACCGGATCGAAGTCTGGCGACGCGCCGAGGGCGTGTTCGACCGCTTGCTCGACCTGCCGGCCGGCGAGCGCCTCGACGCGCTCGCCGCGCAGGCCGACGCGCTCGGGCCTGACGTCGTGTCATCCGTGCGGCGACTGCTCGACGCCGACGACGCGGACGGCCCGCTCGATCGCGCTCTCGACGACTGGATCGACGACGAACCGGCTCCGTCGGCCTGGCTCTACGACGACGCGCCCAGCGCGCTCGCCGGCCGCCGCGTCGGCCCGTATGCCATCGAGCGCGAGATCGGCCGGGGCGGCATGTCGGTGGTCTTTCTCGCGCGCCGCGTCGCCGGCGGCTACGAGCAGCAGGTGGCGCTCAAGATCCTGACCCTCGCAGCGACCGTTGGTTCGGCGCAGCGTATCGAGCGCGAGATCGAGATTCTGGCGCGCCTGCGGCATCCGCAGATCGCGACCCTGATCGACGCCGGCGTCGAGCCCGACGGCACTCGCTGGCTGGCGATGGAGTGGATCGAGGGCGGCCGGGCGATCGATCGTCACGACGACGACGGCTCGCTGCTCGGCGCTCGCCGGCTGGTCGAGCTCCTGCTCGAGGTCTGCGACGCCGTCTCCCATGCGCACCGTAGCCTGGTTGTCCATCGCGATCTCAAGCCGTCGAACATCTTGATCGACCGCGAGGGGCACGTGCGGCTGCTCGACTTCGGCATCGCCAAACTGCTCGACGAGGCCGACGACGACACCAGCCGCACGCGCGCGTTGACGCCGGCGTTCGCCGCGCCCGAGCAGTTCACCGGCGAGCCGGTGACGACCGCTACCGATGTCTTCGCTCTCGGCGGCGTGCTCTACCGCTTGCTCACCGGTCGGCCGCCACGTGACGGCGCCGACGACACCGCGACGACGATCGGCAGCCCGCGTGCGGCCCAAGGCGCCGCCCCCGGAATCGACCGGGATCTCGAAACCGTGGTGCACAAATGCCTGCGCCACGAGCCGGAGCGCCGCTATCCCACCGCCTTCGAGCTGCGCCAAGACCTCGAGCGCTGGCTCGCCCGGCGCCCGGTCGCCGCGATGCCCGACACCCCGGGATATCGCCTGCGCAAGTTCGTCGCCCGCAATCGCACCCTCACAGGCGCCGGCGTGGCGGTGACGCTCACTCTCGCGGCCGGACTCGGCGCGACGCTGTGGCAGGCCGAGCGGGCGCGGAGTGAGGCGACACGCGCCACCGCCCAGGCCGAGCGTGCGAGCGCCGTGACCGAATTCGTCGTCGACCTCTTCGAGCTCGCCGAACCCGACCGCAGTCAAGGCGAGAGCCTCACCGTCCGCCAGGCCCTCGACGCCGGCGCGCGCCGGCTCGAGGTGGAGCTCGCCGACCAACCGGCGGTGCGCGCCGAGCTGCTGGGCACCATCGGAGAGACCTATCGCCGACTCGGTCTCTACGACGACGCCGTGCCGCTGCTCGAGGCGGCGCTGGCGGTCGACGGCGTCGAGGCATCGACGCGCCTTCGCACCGCCCTGCGCCGCGCGCGCCTGGCGATCGACCGCAGCGACCTCGAGCGCGCCGAGGATCTGCTGCGCGAGCCGCTCGCGGCCGACGACCCGACGCTGCGCATCGCGGCGCTCGAGACCGTCGGCGGCCTGAGGCTGCACGAGGGCCGCTTCGACGACGCCGCCGAGACGTTCCAGCAGGCCCGGAGCCTGCAGCGCGATCTCGCCCCGGACGACCTCGGGACCGCCGCCCGCCTGCTCCTGGCCCAGGCCGACGCTGCCGCCGCCGACGACCGGATCGAGCGCGCCAGCAGCCTCTACGAGCAGGCCCTCGAGGCGACTCGCGCGGCCCACGTCGGCGACCACACTCAGGTCGCTCGCGCGCTCCACGCCTTCGGTGCCCACTGCATCGACGCCGGCGACCCCGAGCGCGCGGTGAGCCTGCTCGAGCAAGCGCTCGACATGCGCCGCCGCCTGCTCGGCGAAGAGCATCCCGACGTCGCCTATACGCTCTTCGAGCTGGCGATGATCCAGCGCCGGCTCGGCCGCTTCGACTCCGCCGAGGCGACGCAGCGACGCGTCCTCGAGCTGCAGCGGCGGCGCCTAGGCGACCGACATCCGGCGGTGTTGACGACCCTCAACTCGCTGGCACTGCTCGACTTCGACCGTGGCCGGCTAGACGAGGCGGCGGCCGAGCTCGAGGACGTGGCGCGGCTCGGTCGCGAAGCCTTCGCGGAAGGGCATCCCGACGTCGCGGTGATGCTTTCCAACCTGGCGGCGGTGGAGCGCAGCCGCGGTCGGCTCGACCGCTCGGAGCAGCACCTGCTCGAAGCGGCCGACATGCTGCGCCGCGCCACCGGCGAAGAGACGCTCGACATCGCGCACGTCTACGGCCTGCTCGGCAACGTCGCGCGCGCCCGCGGCGATCTCGAGGCGGCGGCCGCGCACTACCGCCGCGCCTTCGACTCGACCCTTGCCGCCACCGGCACCCAGCAGCACCCGCGCTTTGTTCCGCTGCACTCCAATCTCGCCGGCGTCGCCTTCGAGCAGGGTCTTCTGGGGGAGTCGGCCGACGGCTTCGAGCGCGCGCATCGGCTGGCCGTCGACACCATGGCCGAGGACCATCCGCTGCGCATCCTGGTGGCCGCCCGCTGGGCGCGCGGCCTCGAGCGTCTCGGCCGCGCCGCCGAGGCGCTGCCGGTGGCCGAGGCCGCCGCCGCGACCGCCGGCGGCCTCTACCCGCCCGAACACCATCGCCGGCTCGAGATCGAGGCGATCTACGGCAGCGTGCTGCGCGGCGCCGGCCGCGCCGCCGAAAGCGACGAGCTGCTCCGCTCCGTCGCCACTCGACTCGACGACGGCGCCACCTCCGACGCCGCCGCGGCCGAAGTCACCCGCTGGCGATCGGCAACCTGGGCGCCTTGAGCAAGACGAGTCTCGCGATGGACTGATCGCGGCCCGAACGGAGAGAACTTGGACCTGCCGCTCTGGTTGACCCCAGGTGCCCGGCGAAGAATCCAACACTCGCGGAGCCCGGCAATCACAGCTGACGGCACGACGAGCGGCGCTTCTCTACCTCGAGGGGCGGGTGGAGATCAGCAGAACCCGGCCGACTTGCTCGCCGTCGACCTCAGCGGACGACGAGCCAACCAGGAGCTCGATCCAGCCGTCACCGTCCACGTCGCCCATCGCGGTGGCGTCGAGTTCGGCAGGCAACAGACAAGGCCACGTCTGGATCAAGTCGCCGGTCCGACCCGAGTAGATGAGGACTTTGCCGCAGTCTGGCCCGTACATGCCGCCGACGAGGAAGTCGTCATGGCCGTCGAAGTCGACATCGCCGGCGTCGGCTGCGGTCAAGCCGTGACGTTCGCTGAGCTGGTTTCCAACCACGGAGTGGAGCTCTCGGCCGTCGGCACCGGAGTAGACGACGATGCGGTAGTTGACCCATTGCTGCCGGAAGATGTCAGCGGCATAGAGATCGGCAACTCCGTCGGCGTCGACATCGCCGAGAATGGCCAGAGAGTGACCTCCCAAGAAGCCGCCGGACGGGGCCGAGTCGAGAACCAGCCTGGGCTGGTCGTCGAGGCCGGAGAAGACGAGGATGCGCCCGGTCTGACCCGGGCCACCGTGGGGTACACCGGTCGCATAGGGGCCCTTCCGAGCCGGCGCGACTCCGGCCACCTGTTCGCCGAGCCAATGCCGTTCTTCACCGAGCCACTGGCGGAGGATCGAGCCAGCCCGACCCGAGAAGAGGAGCGCCCGGCCCGGTGAAAGAGGAGAGGGGCTAGGGTCGGTCTCACTGATCAGCAGATCGGCGTGTCCGTCGGCGTCGACATCTCCGACCCCGGCGACGCTCCGTCCGAAGCCACGCCCTGGCGGGTCGGACTCGAAGACGTGAAGCGGTGTGCCGGTCGCGCCGGCGAGGATCTCCACCCTGTCGCCACCGGGTGCACCGGCGATGACGTCGGGCGTGCCGTCGCCGTCCACGTCGCCAGCGGCCGCGAGTGTGAACCCGAGGCGGTCTCCCGGGCGACCGCGACGAGACCACAAACGCTGGCCGCCTCGCGTCGAGTAGACGGCCACCCATCCTGAGCCTGACGTGTCCGACACGGAGCGATGGGGCGCCGAAGTGGCGAAGTCGGCGACGCCGTCGGCGTCGACATCGCCGATGTTGCGGACTCGCCAACCGAAGCCCGCCCCGTGTCCGTCACCGTGCCAGCTGCGCACGACACGCGGCGGGTCTTTGAACTCGTCGGCCGGATCCAATCGGGCAACGGTCAGAATCGGCGGCTGCGGCGACCGTCGGTTCGAGACCTCGACATGGTTTCGGAAGCTGGTCAGGTCGAATCGCTCGAACTCCGCTCCCGACTCGTCCGTGGCCACGAACAAGACGTGACCTTCGACGTACACCCGGCGAGGCGGGTCGGGTTCCCACGGTGCTCGGATGGTGTTCCAATCCGGCAGCCACCAGGCGCTCCGCACGGTCCTGTGATCCCAGCTTCGGCGCTCGGGATCGTAAGCGCTGACAATAAGCTCGAGTCGGTCGGGGCTCCTCTGGGACGCGTCGTCTTCGATCGCCCGGACCGAGACGAGAAAGCCATCGGGAACTCCCTCGACCAGGTACGACACACCGTCTCGGATCACGGACCTGAGCTCGCCTGAGTCGAGGTCGACCTGCTCGAGTGCCGCCCAGACCGCGGCACCCTGGCGGCTCTGGGGGAACTGGACGATCAGGTGAGCGTCACTCGTCGCTCGACGGACGATCCGTGTCCCGGGAGGGTAGGTGTGCTCGTGGACGCCGTCCGAGCGACCGATCAGCAAGCGGCTCGCAGGCGCTTCGGGCCCGGCGTGGGAAAGCTCTGTCCTGTCGAGTCGGTACCGCGCCAGGTCGTGTCGACCGCTCTCGGCCGACAGCGCCTCCCGGGTTCTTTCGACCGCCCACTCGACCTCGAGGAGGCGATTGTGGAGGGTCGCGGCGTCCACGCCGGGCAGGTGCGACCGCAGGTCGCGACGCTGCGCTTCGAGCTGCTCGAGGAGCAGCGGGTGGGCGAGGGCGAAGACCAGACTCTCTGGAACGCGACGTTCCGACGACACGATGAGATCGGTCCATCCGTCGACCAGCCGTCGGTGATCCGAGGGGCGAAGGAAGAACAAGCGGCCCAGGAACAGCGGCGTGGCGAGCTCGGTCGGAAGGGGCGTGTCGTCGACAACGGCGGTGCGCAGGCCGTCGAGGAGTTGTTGCGTGCGGAGCTCTGCGCACGGCGTTTGGGGACCCATCGCGTCATCGGTCACGACGAGGCAGGGCCCCAGTCCTGCCCCGCTCCCCGAGTGCTCCGCTGGAGACGTCACGACGGGAAGCGTGCCGACCAAAGCCCAGTGCAGGCTTCGTTGTCCGGTCCAGCCGACGAGGATGTTGCGAGCCTGTCGCCGACCGGCCTCGAGCTCGGCGTGGAGGCGCGCGAAGTCGCGATGCGTTCGCTCGAGGATCAGACTCCCTTCGGGAAGCGAGCCGCGGACGGTCTCGAGCTCGATCGCAACTCGTCGGTCGTCTACCTCGAGTGTCTCGACGACGCCCAGCGCGATCTCTTGGGCCGAGGCCACGTGTCCCGTTTCGAGCTGGCCGGCGAAGAGGCTCGACAGCATCCAAGCAAAGACGACCCAGAGTTCAGCTTCGAAGAGCCGGGGGGTGCCGAATCGCTGCATCTGCGCTCCTTGGTCTGAAACCGAGCCATCAGCACCATACCAAGCTTTGCTCCTCGTCATTCCGAACAGAAGACCCACGATCGCGCCGGGCACCGAGCCGACGCCAAGGCGTCGCTCGGCGACCATTCACGGCACCCTCGCCGACCAGGCGCCTGGGACGCCCGACGCGAAGCCGTCGAAGAAGAGGCGCGAGCCATGAGCTCCAGCGATTCCAGGCCCCCCGATCAGGAGTAGACTGGCACCCAGGAGTAGACTGGCACCTCCACCGCCGACCTCGAGCGTTCGAGGACGCAACCGTACCTGGAGTGCAGACGGAGGAGCCGCCATGACGAACAGCGCACGAACTCCACGCGCCACGGTCATCCCCTGTCTTCGTTACCGCGATGCGCCTGCCGCCATCGACTGGCTGTGCGAGCATTTTGGCTTCGAGAAGCATCTCGTGGTGCCGAACGACGATGGAACCATCGCCCACGCGCAGCTAAGATTCGGCGGTGGCATGATCATGTTGGGGTCCGTACTCGACGACGAAACCGAGTTCGGGCGCCTGATGCGGCAGCCCGATGAGATCGGCGGCGCTGAGACTCAGAGCGCGTATGTCGTCGTTCCCGACGCCGATGTGGTCTACACGCGCGCGCAAGACGCCGGAGCTGAGATCGTCCTCGAGATCAAGGATGAAGACTATGGTGGGCGCGGCTTCAGCTGCCGTGACCTGGAAGGGCATCTCTGGAGTTTCGGGACTTATGATCCGTGGTGACGCCCGACAGGCCGATGCAGCCAGCGGCGCCGTAGACCAGATCACGCAACTTCAGCGTTCGGTCGGCGGAGCGTGATCTTGCCCTTGGCCCTGCCGCTCTCGATCAACGCATGGGCCTTGCGCAGGTTCGCCGCATCGATGGGCGTGAGCGTCTCGCTCACGGTCGTCCGGAGGCGGCCGGCATCGATTTCGCCGGCGACATACGACAAGAGCCTGTGCTGCTCGATCATGTCCGGCGTCTCGAACATCGCCCGGGTGAACATCAGCTCCCAGATCAAGCCCGCGGCTTTGGTCTTGAGGCGGTCCATGGCGAGCGGGCGCTCGTTCTCGACGATGGTCACGATGCGACCTTGGGGACGGATGAGGTCGGTCACGGCATCCCAATGACCGTCGGTGTCGTTGAAGATCGCGATGTGATCGATGAACGACAGTCCCAACGCCTCGACCTGCGGGCGCAGCGCCTCGCGATGGTTGATGACATGGTCGGCGCCCAGGTCCTCGACCCAGGCGATGGTTTCCGGCCGCGAGGCCGTGGCGATCACGGTCAGCCCCGCCGCCTTGGCGAGCTGGATGCCCATCGAGCCGACGCCGCCGGCCCCGCCGATGATCAGCAGGGTCTCACCGCGGTTGCCGCCGTCACGATCGAGACCGAGCCGATCGAAGAAAGCTTCGTAGGCGGTGATCGTGGTCAGCGGCAGGGCGGCGGCCTCGGCGAACGATAGGGTCGACGGCTTGCGGCCGACGATGCGCTCGTCGACGAGCTGGAACTCGGCATACGCGCCGGGGCGGGTGATGTCGCCGGCGTAGTAGACCTCGTCGCCCGGCGCGAAGAGCGTCACCTCCTCGCCCACGGCGTCCACCACGCCAGCGGCGTCCCAGCCCAGGATCCGCGGCGCGTCTTCGACCTCGTCCTTGGGCGCGCGGACCTTGGTATCGACCGGATTGACGGCGATCGCTTCGATGCGGACCAAGACGTCGCGCCCTGCCGCCTCAGGCTTGTCGATCTCGACATCGAGCAGCGACTCAGGATCCGCGATCGGCAGATAGCGAAAGAGTCCAACAGCGTGCATCACTTCATCTCCTGTGTTCGGTGGTCGCCTGGAACGAGATCGAACCTGCCCGTCGTGCGCACGTAGAGCACGCAGGCCTCTGTCGCCTGGCAGGAGAGCCGATGCGCCCCTTCACCCTGCGAGCCGAAATAGCTGCCCGGCCGCAAGCTCTCGAAGTCGGTCTCGTGGGGCGCCTGGTGCTCGAAGTGTCCCTGGATCTGGACGACGCGAAGAGTCGAGCCGTGGCTGCGGAGCTCGCCGCGGAACCCGGCCGGCAGCCTGACCAGAGTCCCGCTCGGTCGGTCGTCTTGTGGTCGGCCCCAGAGAAACGCAAGCTCGGGACCGGCGTCCGGGACGAGGATCTCGGATCGATCGACCCAGGTCACACTGGAGGCGTCCAGCCACACGATGTTCGACGGATCGACGTTGACCGGTCGTTCTCCGTCGTCGAAGGCTTGCACGGTCGGGTGGACGAGATACGGACCATCCTCGATCTCGATGTACGCCAGGTTTCTGGCGGCCTTGGCCGCGGTGATGTGTACCGCGCCGGCCGGCTGCGTCCAGAACGAGCCCGCCGGCATCCACTGGGGCTCGGCGCCGGGATCGTCGTTGTGGACGAGGCCCCGGATGACGACGCCGCGGTAGGCGACGTTGTGGACATGGGGTGGCGACGAGAAGCCTTCCGCGAAGTCGACGAGAAAGCCGGACGGGCCGGCCGCAGTACGGTCTCCCCACAACGTCCCCGCCTGCGGACCTTTGTCGCCCCGGGCGGGGTTGAGCGGCCCCCACTCGACCTCCGAGACCAGAACGCGCTGCGTGGCGAGATCGGCTGTCGGCCTCGACTCGCTGCTTGCAGCAGCCGTCTGCGTCACGCTCCAGGCAGCGACGCCAAGCGCGAGCATGAGGGATAGAAACCTGAGTCTGTGCATCACCCGAGCTCCTCTCGACTCGTTCTGGACGACCGGGCCGAGACCGACGCGGCGACCGTAGCCTCGAATCACGATAAGCACGTGCCACGAACTTGGCAAGTACCCACATTTTTGTAAGTAAGCTACACTCCTGAGGAACAGGAGACTCGGAATGGCGCGAAAGTACTGCTGGAAAACGGGTTGCGACGTGGAAGCGACACTGAGCGTGATCGGCGGCCGATGGAAGCCGATTCTCATCTGTCACCTGCTCGACGGACGGAAGCGGTTCGGCGAGCTGCGGCGTCTCACCCCCAATGCGACCGAACGGATGATCACACTCCAGCTCCGCGAGCTGGAAGCGGACGGAGTTCTCTCTCGCCACGTCTACGCCGAGGTGCCGCCGCGAGTCGAGTACGAGATCACGGAGTTTGGGCGCTCGCTCGAAGCGATCCTCGAGGCCATGCAGGCATGGGGACGCGGCTTCAAGGCACGCCGGCTGGTCGAGGAGCCGGAGACCGTCAGCGTCTGAACCGAACCCGCGCGAGGCTCACGATCCTCGGGTGATGGTGCCGAGCCGACGCCGGGGCGCCGGCTCGGCGACCGTTCACGGCACGTTCGCCGTCCAGGCACCGAGGTCGCCCGACTCGAAGTCGTCGGTGAAGAGCAGCCGCGAGGCGTCGATCTCGATCGGCGTCGACTCGGCGGAGTGGACGCCGTCGGTGACGACGACCTTGAGCGACACCGTGGTGCCGGGGAAAAGCTCCGGCGCGAGGGGCGCGGTCTCGAGCTCGGTCCAGCCGTGGATCACGCTCCAGGTGTCGCCGTCGAGCGACGCCATGACGACGGCGGAGAGCGAATCACCGTCGTCGTCGGAGGCGTTCCAATCCAGCTGGAGCGGGCCGGTCTCGGGGATCAGTGTGCCGGTCGGCGGCGCGGTGATCTCGACTGTCGGCACGTTGGCGCTCACCAGGCGAGTCGCCACCGTCGCCGCCGGGACGCCGTCGTCGTCGCCGCCACGTTCGATTGTGATGCGCACAGTGTCGGCAGGCCATGGCACGGTGAAGCCGAAGAAGGTGATCGGCGGCGTCTCGGAGGGCGAGTCGGAGGCACCGAAGGTGACCGGGAAGCCGACATCCTGCAGCAGATCGTCGTTGGCGTCCCAGAAGCGCGCGCGATAGCCGCGGGCATCGCCGTCGACACGATCCGGCACGCCGAACGGAATGCGGAACCAGGGGCCTAGATACGCGTTGTCGGCCGGATCGATCATGCCGCCGAGGAAGATCAGCTCCGGATCGGGATGCTCCTTCAGGCTCCCGATCAGATGCTCCCAGTCGCCGAGATCGATCCAACGCCCGTTGACGGCCCAGTCGTCGAGCTGGTTCGACAGGCTGCGGCCCATGAAGCAGTGGCGATTGCACTGTGGCTCTCCGGCATGGACGGCGAGGCGCGGATCCTCCGTGCCGAGCTCGACCCAGAAGCCGGTCGCCGGGTTGCCGCGCGCGCGCGCCGGGTCAGCGAAGCTGTACTCGTCGAGGCCGCCGGTGGCGCCGCAAATCAGATCGCCGATTCCGAACGGATCGCCGAGGATCGTGACACCACACGACGCCGTGTCCTTGAGATCGGGATCGGCGCTGAGGCCAAAGGTGTGGGCGAGCTCGTGGCCCGGCAGCGTCACCTTCACCTGCTCCACCTCGTCGAGATCCTTGACCCGCGGCAGGAAGATGGCGGCGTGGGGCGCCGCCTCGCCGAGCGAGTTGCCGATGGTGGTCTCCCAGCCCTCGAACTGCTCGTACCAGTCGGCGTCCGGCAGCACGCCGAGGACCCTGTCCATGCCAGCGAGCGCGGCAAAGGTGTTCATGTCCCAGACCAGGGCGAAGGGGAAGGCCGAGAGGGCGGGGATGTCGAAGCCCTCGAAAACACTGCCGATGAACTCGATGACGGCGAGGTTGGGCGTCACCGGCATCGGCGCCGGGCAGGTGCGCGAGGAAACTGCAGGGGTCGGGAAGACGGCACGGATGAAGTCGGTGCCGAGGATCCGGTTTTCCTGCAGCAGGGCGTCGCCCACCAGGCCGTCGACCTCGCCGGTCTCCAGCAGGCGGGACACCTTGCAGTAGTTGATCGTCAGGTCGCGGGTCTGGACCAGCTTCCAGAACTTCTCTTCCACCGCGTCGTTGTCGCGCCGACAGTCGCCCGACGGCAAGCCGGACGAGAAGATGTCGTCCGGGTCGATGGTGGCGTTGATGCCGAGAAAAGTCTCGACCCCCGGAGTCGGGCTCGGCGGGAAGATCGGCGTGTCCTGGAAGAAGTAGAAGGTCTCCCGAGCCTTCGCCTCGAGCCTCACCGGGAAGCGGCGCGAAACGAAAAAGCCCGGAGCGAAGAGCTCCACCAAGACTTCGGTATCGATGGCCGTCTCGAAGTTGTTGGCGACGCTCACCATCACCACGCCCGGCTTCTCCGTGACCGCGAAGCGCGAGCCATGGACCGCCTGCACGAAGTCGAGATCGACCACCGCCAGGTCGTCGGTAGTCACCGGCCGGCCCGAGGGGCTCGAGATGGTGAATCGCAGCAGGCCCTGGTCGTCCACCGAGCTCTCGTCGCCGCGGGCCTCGATCGGGCCCGCCATGTCGGTCGACAGGTCCCCCTCGACGCGCATGCTGCAGAGGTCGACCACCAGGTCGAGGTCCTTGTCGGTGGGGCTCATGTCGAGGTCGACATGGGCGTTGTCGAACTCGTCGTTGTCGAAGAGCTCGATGCGAATCGGCACCGCCGACGGGTCGCTGAGGTCACCTACTGCGAAGCGCGCGCGACCCTTCCAGGTCGGGTCGTCGTCGCCGTCGATCTGTGGGATGTCGAACAAGCGACCGTCGATGGTGACCTTGCCGAACGTGTCGGACTGGTCCTCGATCAGCGCGAAGAGGAGGTTGATCTCGGGATCGATCCCGGGCTTGAGCGTGGCGCTCTCGATCTCGACCTCGATCTCACTCGCATGTTCGATGAACAGACCTTCAGGCTCTTCGGGGCATGCGGCGTAGTCGTCGACCCGCACGTCGAGCCGAGCCCCCTCGGCCGCGCGCCACCAGAACTGCAGCACCATGTCCTCGCCGGCCGGCACGCGCACCGGAAAGCGCACGCGCTCACCGGCGGGCAGGAGCAGGGAGCCGCCAGTGCCCGTGCAGACCGTCGGCCCGGCGCCCGGGCACGTGGCGGTCACCGCCGCCTGGTCGCCGAGCGGCAGGCGCTCGACCGCCGAGGCGGCGCTGTTGAAGACAGCGTTGCCGATCTCCCAGCCGCGCTCGCGCAGGGCGTCGAGGTCGGCGACGTCGAAGCGCTCGAGGCGCGCGCCGGAGGGCAGCAAGTCAGGGGCGCCGTCTGGCGCCTCGAGATCGAAGGCCCGCACGCGCAGGCGGGGAAAGGTCGGATCGGTGTCGCGGTGGCACGAATCGCTGTCGAAGAAACGCGTCGACGGGCTGAAGTATTGGGCACGTGGCATCGTGACGATGTTGTCGATCGTCACCGTGCTGGTAGCCACCAGGGTCACATAGACCCAGCCGTTCCCCGGCGCTCGGAAGCTGGACTCGAAGTCGCCGCGATCGAAGACACCCGAAGAGCTCGACTGCAGTCCGGGGCGTCCCTCGCCGATCGTGAGGCCGGTGGGACACCAGACGTCGCCCGGGGCGAGTCGCACGATGCTGCGTGCCGTGCTCGAGGCCGTGGCCGAACCGGCGACGGCCAAGGTGACGAGAAGTAAGAACGAACCGATGGAGAAGACGCGACGCATGATGCCTCCAAGCAAGCTGAGTCTCGAGGGGGGAGTGGGAGCCACTACCCCTCACTCGCAGTGGAGGCCGAATCCGTGCCACGTCCGGCCGGGTCGAGCCGTGCTCTTATTGGCTACAACTTGGCCAATTTCACTGGCCGACACGCGAATCGTGTCGGGTCTCATGCGCAGTCAAGAGGACGCTCGCAACAGCGTGAGGCCTCAAGAGGTTGAAGGGAAAACACCACTCCGCCGATTCAAATTAAACGATTAAGTGAATTTCATCCCTATGAAGCGATTCATCTCACCAGGACAGCGATCCAGACCAGAGGCTTGACGTAGAGCATTCTCCTAGGCCAGTATCAATGTGTACTTTTTTGGATCGTTTCTCCGTTTCAGTCTTTTCGGCCATTCGATGAGAGCGAGACGACTGGAGGACTCACGATTCAGTTGGTTTCCATGCATGGGATGACGTCAGGCGCCAATCCTGATGGCGAACTCGAGGATGTCTCCATGATCCGGAAGCCGAGATTGAAGCAGTTCCTGTGTGTGTTCCCGCTTGCAGAGGGCAGTTGGGGCCTCCGCGGAGGACACGAAGAGGTCTGGCGCGTGAAGCTCACGGACCCCCGTGGGATCGAGGCGTTCGGCGCGCTCCTGCCGTTCCTCGACGGCAGCCGCGAAGCGGATGAAATCCTGTCCACGCTCGAGGCGCGCGGCATCGATCCCGGCATCGTGCGCGCCGTGCTCGACCATCTCGAGACCAACTCGTTGCTCGAAGAGGCGGAGGCGCCGAGCCTGATGTCGGAGCATCGGGAGCGCTTCGCGTCGCAGATTCGTTTCTTCTCGCGCTACGCGGCAGACGGAGGCCATGCGTACCAGGACATGCTCGCCACGACTCGCGTCGCGGTGATCGGCAGCGGGAGACTCGCCCAGAGCATGCTCGCGAGCCTGTCGAACGCCGGCTTCGAGGCTCTCGTCCATCTCACCGATGGCGAGACCGAACCCGATGCCGAAGATTCGGCCACGTCGTCATGGCAGAGCCTGGTGCTCGATCGACGATCGATCTGGCCCGCATCGGGCGATCTCGAGCCGCCCGACCTCTTCGTGCTGGCGCTGGAGTCCCACGACCCCCAACTGGCCGAGGCGATGGACGCATTTGCCCGCGACCGTGGTGTGCGCTGGCTGCTGCTGCGTCTCTTCGATCGCCACCAGGGCTGGGTCGGGCCACTCTTCATTCCGGGCGAGACCGCGTCGTACCTCAGCCTCGAAGCCCGCTTCCGCGCCAACATTCCGTTTTACGACGAGTACGCGGCCTACGACCGACACGTGCGCGACCGGGACGACGCCCCGCCGTCGATCGGCGGCCTCCACGCGTTCGTCGACCTCCTAGCCAATGCCGCGACCATCGAGCTGGTGAAGCTGGTGACGGGAATCGACACACCGCGCCTCGCCGGGCGTTTTCTCACCATCGACCTCTTCCGCTGGGATTTCGACATGCACGAGGTGCTGCGCATGCCGCGTCTCGACCGCGGAACCGGTACCGGGCCGAGCCACTTCCCCTGGAAGGAGATCCCGTATGGCGACACCCAGCAGCGTCGCTCCTGAGCTCCGCGACGTCGACTGGAGCGACCCGTGGGACACCGTGCGCCGCGGCGCACGCCTGATCTCTC
Organism: Acidobacteriota bacterium; assembly: GCA_039194425.1. Taxonomy (GTDB): domain Bacteria; phylum Acidobacteriota; class Thermoanaerobaculia; order Multivoradales; family J023; genus JAUIJL01. The sequence goes on from JBCCVZ010000009.1 coordinate 62,755, forward strand.
CGCTCGTCGGCCTGATCAAGAGCGTCGAGGCCGGCCCCGTTCGGGCCCAGGATCCCGGGTTTCACTCGCTCGGCGTCAGCCTGCCGGACCTGTTCCGTGTTTCGGATGTGCTCAACACCAACAAAGCCGGCGGTGGCGGCGAAGAGATCGAGGTCGCTCTGGCCGCGACCGTCGGCGAGACGGTCGAGCGCTACTGCATGCTCTTCTACGACAAAGAGCAGATGACCTACGCGCCCTATCGCGAGGTCGCCGAGCACGCCGTCGAACCTGATCTGATCCGCCTGCATTCGCGGGCCCAGAGCGAGAACGGATCGTCGCACATCATCCGCGGCTTCTTCGACGACGACACACCGATCTACTGGCAGTGGGGACACTCGCTGACGTCGGGGAGGCCACGCCTGGTTCCGGCCAGCCAGGTCTACCTGAACTACCGAATGCACAAGGAGGAAGGGTCGGCCGGCCACAACGCGTCCACCGGTCTCGCCGCGGGTGCGACGCTCGAAGAGGCGATCCTGACCGGTTTGCTCGAATGCATCGAGCGCGACGCCTTCACGCTCGCCTGGCAGCACCGCAACTTCGGGCGCCGGGTGCGGGTCGACGACGAGCGGCTGGCCGAGAAGCTGAGCCGGCACTTCCGCACCGACCACCCGGACGTCGAGCTCGAGATCTACGACATCACGACGGACCTGCCGATTCCGTCGCTCTTCGCCATGTGCCGGCGCCCGTCCGAGTTCGGACCGGCGCTCCTGATCTCGACCGTCGCTCGACTCGACGCGCGGGCCGCGCTGGCCAAATGCCTGCGCGAGATGGGCCAGTGTCTGCCGTACCTGCGCTACTTGAGCGACCAGCTCGCGGACTGGACCCCGGCCGACGATCACTCCGACATCACCTCCTTCGACCATCACTTCACGCTCTACCTGAAGCGGCCGGAGCTGGTCGACGAAGCGATCGGGTTTCGTCACGCGGTGGACCAAGAGATCGCACTCTCGCAGCTGCCCAATCACGCCACGGGACGACCGCTCGGCGACATCGAGCGCGCGGTCGAGTTGCTCGACTCGCTCGGCCTGGAGGTGATCGTGGTCGATCTCACGACGCCGGACATCCGCGATGTCGGCCTGCACGTCGTCCGCGTGATGGTGCCGGGGTTGGTGCCGCTGCACGGCAACCACGCGACTCAGTATCTCGGCGTGCAGCGCCTGTACGACGTTCCGGCGAAGCTCGGCTGGTATCCGCCCGGGACCGACATCGCCGCCCAACTCAATCCCTACCCCCACCCGTTCCCCTGAGGAGGCGCGATGGCCAAGCTCGAGAACGCGGTCTTGCGCAGCTACGCGCGGCGGGGCAGCCGCAGCGTGCTGCCGAGCCACGACGGTGCCCTGTGCGAGGTCTTCCACGAGAACACCAAGCTGTCGCCGCTTTCGAGCCGCGAGTACGGCAAGCACATCTCGCTCTTCAGCAGCGCGCCGTCGGCGCAGAAGCTGATGGCGCACCCGTACAAGGTCTACAGCCTCGGCGACCAGGTCGATCTCCCGGCGCTCGGCGCCGAGACCGAGCTCGAGCGCACGCTGCTCGAGCGCCGGTCGCATCGCCACTTCACCGGTGAGCCGATCACCCGCGCGGAGCTCGCGCGACTGCTCTACTTCACCTACGGCCGCACCGCGCCGGGAACTCGCATGCGGCCGATCGCGTCTCCGGGCGCCCTCTACCCGCTCGAGATCTACGTGATCCCGCACCGGGTCACCGGCCTCGAGAGGTGGGTCTATCACTACAACGTGGACCAGCACTCGCTCGATGTCGTCGCCCGGGACGACCGCTGGGAGGCGATGAAAGAGCAGGTCGCCCTAGGCGACATGGACGACCCCGACGAGACCGCGGTGCTGCTGTGGATCACCGCGGTGCTGCAGCGCTCGACCGCGAAGTACCTCGACCGCGGCTACCGCATGACGTTGATGGAGGCTGGCGAGGCAGGGCACAACCTCGGCCTTCTCGCGACGTCGCTCGGACTCGGCGGCTACATGATCGGCGGCTTCATGGACGACGGCGTGGCCGAGCTGCTCGAGATCGACGGAGTCGACGAGGTGCCGCTGGTGCCGATGGCGCTCGGACGGAGGCCGGTCAACGGTGACTGAGGTGCTCGGCGACGCGCCGACTCCCGGAGAGTGTACCGAGTCGACGACGTCGACCCCGGAGTCCCCGCGCTTCGACTGGCGCGGCCTGCGCGACCTGGCGCTGCGCCAGCGCGGCGCCTTGGTGTCAGGCCACCTGGTGGCGATCGCCACGACGCTCACCGAGCTCCCGATCCCGCTCCTTTTCCCGCTCCTGGTCGACGAGCTGATTCTCGACCAGCCGGGGCCGGTGCTCGCCACCTTGCGCTCGGTCCTACCGGCCGGCTGGCAGACTCCGATCGCGTTCGTCGCCACGGTGCTCGCGGTCACTGTTCTCCTGCGCGCGCTCGCCCTCGTCTTCGGTGTCCTCCAGGCCCAGCGCTTCGCCACGATCTCCCAAGAGATCATCTTCGAGCTGCGCCGCGCGCTGCTCGCGCGCCTGGGACGCATCGAGATCGCCGAGTACGACACGCGCGGCAGCGGCCGCCTCGCCTCGCGCTTCGTCACCGACCTGCAAACCGTCGACACATTCGTCAGCTCGACGATCAGCCGCTTCGTGGTGTCGGTGCTGACGCTGGTCGGCATCGCCGTCGTCCTGCTCTGGCTCCACTGGCAGCTCGCCCTGTTCATCCTCGTCTTCAACCCGATCGTCGTCTACTTCACGACGGTGCTCGGCAAGCGGGTCCGCACGCTGAAGATGCGCCAGAACTCGGCGATCGAGATCTTCCAGGGCGCGCTGACCGAGACCCTCGACGCGATCCACCAGCTGCGCGCCAGCAACCGCGAGGCGCCGTACCTACAGAGGCTGGTGACACGGGCCCGCGACGTCCGGCAGCATGCGTCCGCCTTCGCCTGGAAGCAGAACGCCGCCAACCGCGCCAGCTCGCTGATCTTCTTTCTCGGCTTCGACCTCTTTCGCGCCGTCGCCATCCTGGCGGTGCTCTTCTCGGACCTCACGGTCGGCCAGATGCTGGCGGTCTTCAGCTACCTGTGGTTCATGATGGCGCCGGTCCAGACGCTGCTGACCATGCAGTACTCGTACTACGGTGCGAGCGCCGCGCTGGGGCGGATTCGCGGAGTGCTCGCCTTGCGCGAAGAGACACATCATCCCGCGCTCGAGAATCCGTTCCGGGGCCGGAGAGGAGTCGCGATCCAGGTCGCGGATCTCCGTTTCGCCTACGGCGACGGCCGGCAGGTGCTGCGCGGCATCGACCTCGAGATCGAGGCCGGCGAAACGCTCGCCCTGGTCGGCGCGAGCGGTGGCGGCAAGTCGACCTTCGTGCACACGCTGCTCGGCCTCTACGAGCCGTCGGCCGGCTGCATCCGCTACGGCGGCGTGCCGGTGGAGCGCATCGGCTGGCACACCGTCCGCGAGCATGTCGCGACAGTGCTCCAGCATCCGGCTCTGTTCAACGAGTCGATTCGCGCCAACCTCACCCTGGGGCGCGCCCGGCCCGACGCCGAGCTCTGGCACGCGCTCGAGAGCGCCCAGCTGGCCGACGACGTGCGCCGCCTCGACGACGGCCTGGAGACTGTCGTCGGCACTCGCGGCGCGCGATTCTCCGGCGGCCAGCGCCAGCGCCTGGCGATCGCGCGCATGATTCTGAGCGATCCGAGCGTGGTGGTGCTCGACGAAGCGACCTCGGCCGTCGACCTGGAAACCGAAGCGCGTCTCCATGCCGCGCTCGCCGAGTTTCTCGAGGAGCGGACGACCTTGATCGTCGCCCATCGCCTGAGCGCCCTGCAGCTGGCGGACCGCGTTCTCGTCTTCGAGCATGGCCGCATCGCCGAGCAGGGGAGTCATCGAGAGCTGATGTCGAGGGAGGGGCTCTACGCCCGACTCTACGGACCCGATCGCCGGTCCGGCGAGCCAGCGTCTTCGACCGACGGGATCTCGACCCACGGATTGAGGCCCCATGCCATGACCTGAAGGTGCACGTCTCCGACCGCGTGCTGTCCGTCCGGCAGCCGCTCCACCGACACTCCCAAGCAACTGACCTGTAGAGGACACTGATGACCAAATTCCTTGTTTCGATGCTTGTCCTCGTCGCCTGCGTGCTCGCACCGCAGACGGCGCTCGCCGAGAGCCCCACAAACGATCGCGCCACACAAGACGAGGCCGATTTCTTCACCCGTACGATTCGCGTCAACTGCGATCACGGCGGCACCTTGAACCGAGCCCTCAAGGCCTTCGGCCCGCGGCTGACGATCGAGTTCAAGGGCACCTGCACCGAAGACCTGGTGATCCGCCGCGACGACGTGACGCTGCGCGGCAGTGACGCGAACGCGACGCTGATCGGCGGCATTCAGATCGACGGCTCGAGCCGGGTCGCGATCAGCGACTTCCTGGTGAAGGACAACACCCAGCTCGAGGGCGCCATCGAGGCGCTCGCCGGCTCCTCGGTCGCGATCCACGACATGGTGGTGGAGAACTCGGGCAATCGCGGCATTCGCATCCGCGACTCCGTCGCCGACATTCGTGACGTTTCGATCGACGGCTCGGCCACCGCCGGCCTCCTCACTCGCGGCTCGAACATTTCGCTCGAAGGCAACATCACTGTCACCAACAGTGCCGAGGGCGGCATCATCCTCACCGACGCCTCGAGCACCTTCAGCAAAGAGGGTGTGATTGTCGCCAACGACAACCTGTTCGGCATCATCGTCCAGACGTCGTCGTCCTTCGAGGGAGTCTTCGGCTCGGTCACGGCCGACAACAACCAGGTCCACGGTCTGCTGGTGGCGAGCAACGGTGCCTTCAACTATGGCGTCACGCTGCAGACCAACGGCAATGGGTTCGCCGGCATCTATGTCGACGAGGGCTCGATCATGTCGCCCTTCGCCAACCTCACGAGCCTGGCGTCGACGACTGCGATCGGCAACGGCTTCGCCGGCATCTTCGTCGATCGCAACTCGACCTTCGAGCTCTTCGGCAACGCCTCCATCGCCGGCCAGGTCTATGGCGTCTTCATCAGCACTGCGAGCGTGCTGCAGATGACCGACACCACGCTGGCGGGCAACTTCGTCGGCGACCTGCGCTTCGACTTCGGCAGTGTCGGCGACTTCAGCAATGGTGGCAACTCGGTCGGCAGCGTGTCGTGTACCGCCGACATCATCACCCGCGGCGACGTCGCCTGCCCTTGATCGAGGGCGGCAGACACCCGTGACCGTGCACTGAGAACACCATGGACGCAGCCCAGCACGAGACCCTCGTCGCGATCGCGGCGCGCATTCTGCCGTCGGAAGGCGACGGTATCGGCGCCGTCGAAGCGGGGATCGCCGACTCGCTCCCACGCGCTCTCGGCCATCCGGTCTATGCCGGGCTGCGTCCTCACATTCTGCTGGCGCTCGAGCGCCTCGACGCCGCCGCGAACGAACGGTTCGGCCGCGACTTCGTCGCCTGCGTGGCGGCCGAGCAAGATGCCGTGCTCACAGAGGCCGAAGCGAGCTCGGACGTCGTCCTGCGGCTGGCGCTCAGAACCTTGATCCACCTCACCCTCGAAGGCCTCCTCGGCGACCCGGCGCACGGCGGCAACCGCGACCTGATCGGCTGGCGTTTCGCCGGCTACCCGGACGAAGAGCCACGCACCGGCTTCTGCCTGCACCCCCCAACGGAGACTCCGCCGTGACCCCCGCCGCACTCGCCAACGCGGCGGTGGCGACCGACGCCATGACCGATGTCTTGATCATCGGCAGCGGCGCGGGCGGCGGCGCTCTGGCCCTGGCGCTCGCCGAGGCCGGCCACGAGGTCGTCGTGCTCGAGAAGGGACCGGAGTACCGCCGCGAGGACTACTCGCACGACGAAGTCGACATGACGCGGCGCGACTTCTGGACACCGTCGCCCGCCGAAGAACCGCATCTCCTCGCGGTCCAGGGTGGCCGCTTCGCCAAGCCGACGACGCTCGGCTGGGTCGGCAGCTGTGTCGGCGGCGGCACGGTGCGCATGGGTGGCTACCTCTATCGCTTCCACCCCGACGAGATGGCGCTCGCCTCTCGCTGCGGCAGCTACGAGGCGATCGTCGACTGGCCCTACGGCTACGACGAGCTCGAGCCGTACTACACGCGCGCCGAGTGGGCTCTCGGGGTCGCCGGAGACGCTGACGCCAACCCCTTCGACGGCCCACGCTCTCGCCCCTATCCGCTGCCACCGCTCGACGCCCATCCGCTGGCAGAGCACCTCGAACAGGCCTGCACGCGACTCGGCTCGACGGCGTTCCCGACCCCGCGCGCGGTCTGCTCTCAGCCATGGCAGGGGCGCCCCGCCTGCAGCTACTGCGGAATGTGCGCCGGCTACGGCTGCCAGACGGGCGCCAAGGGAAGCGCGCAGGAGACCCTGATCGCCCGGGCACGACGCACCGAGAATTGCCGCGTGGTGCCGCACGCGATGGTCTTCGAGGTCACCGTGGGAGCCGATGGCCGCGCCACCGGCTGCTTGTACTTCGATGCCGAGGGGCGCGAGCGGCGAGTGCGCGCGAAGGTGGTCTGCGTCTGCTGCTCGGCGGTCGAATCCGCGCGCCTCCTGCTGATGTCCACCTCGAGCCTGTTCCCCAACGGGCTTGCCAACGACAACGGCCTGATCGGCCGCAACCTTCAGTTCCACGGCTTCTCGAGCGGCCGAGGCATGTTCCGCCACGGCCACCACCCGACGCTGCCGTTGCGCGACTCGCATCCGTTTCTCGGCCGTTCCGTGATGGACCACTACTGGCTGCCCGACGGTGTTTCGGACTTGCCGCGCGGTGGCTTGATCCGCTTCGGCTTTCCCGACCCGAGCCCGATCTCATTTGCTCTCCGTGCCGCGGTCCGCAACGGACGCATGGCCTGGGGCAGTGAGCTCAAGCGTCGTCTCGACGAGTCGTTCAACGCTGTGCGCACGATCGATTTCGAGGTCTTCCACGACTTTGTCCCCAACGACGACACGTTCGTCGAGCTCGATGCCACCGTGCGCGACAAGTGGGGTCTGCCCGTCGCTCGCATGCATCTTCGAGAGCCCGAGCACCATCGCCGAGCCGGCCGCTGGCTGGTGACGCGCGGCCTCGAGATGCTCGAGGCGATGGGCGCCGACGAGGTGATCGCCGACGAGATCGGCGCCACCGCGGGTATCTTGGTGCACGGCACCTGCCGCGCCGGCGATGACCCGGCGACCTCGGTGCTCGACGCGAGCTGTCGGGCGCACGCCGTTCCCAACCTGTACGTCGTCGACGGCAGCTTCATGCCCACCTGCGGCGGCGCGCCACCGACCCTGACCATCGTCGCCAACGGGTTCCGCACCGCCGACCACATCGCGCGGCGAGCGCGCACGGGAGAGCTCGCGTGAGTGCGCCCGTCGCCCACCCCTCCGCCGCCCTCGAGCATGCGCTGCGCGGCGACGAACGGACGCTCGCCAACGGTCTGCGCGTCGTGTTGCTGCCGGACCGCCGCGTCCCGCTGATCGCCCTCGAGCTGCGTCTCGAGGCCGGATCGCGCCACGATCCACCCGGGCGCTCGGGCATGGCGCACTTGGTCGAGCACCTCGTCTTCAGCGGACCGGCTCTCGAAGAGCACGAATCCAAGGACGGCCAGGGTGGAGGCGGTCTGCCGGCACTGCTCCAGCGTCGCGGCGGCTGGGCCGGCGCCTCGACCGCTCCGGACCACGTGGCGTACCGCGACCTGCTGCCCGCCGCCGAGCTGCCGCTCGGCCTCTGGGTGATCGCACAACGGCTGCGAGCAGCCAGCGCCGGCTGGCTGCTCGAGCGCAGTCTGATCGAGCGCCGCGTGCTTCGGCAGGAGCGACGCCAGACGATCGGCGGCTCACCCTACGGCCGCGCGGCCGAGCTGCTGCACGCACGGCTCTACCCGGCGGGACATCCCTATCACCGCTCGACGAGCGGCCTGCCCGACGAGATCGCCGCCATTTCCGACGCGGAGATCGAAGCCTTCGTCGCGCGTCGCTACGATGCCTCCCGGGCCGTCGTCGTGCTCGCCGGCGACTTCACGGTGCCGCCGGTACGGCGGCAGCTCGAGGAGGTGCTCGGCACCCTCGAGACGCGCCCGAAGGAGCGAGGCCGATCTCCCGGTGCGACGACCGAGCAATCCGACGACGCAGACCGGGCACACGCAGCCGAGGAGATCCAGGTCGATGCGCCGCGCACTCGGATCGACCTCGCACTGCGCGCGCCGGGCTTCGGCCGCAAAGGCTGGTACGCCGCAACGCTCCTCGTCGCCGCCCTGAGTACCGGATCCACCAGCCCGCTGCGTCGCCGGTTGATCGACAAGGCGAAGGTGGCTCACACCGTCTCGGCGCGATTGATCTCCCTGCGCGACGCCAGCACCATGGTGCTCAGCACCACGGCGGCGCCGGGCGTCGACGCCGAGCGGCTCAGGGCCGCCGTCGACGACGCGATCGACGAGGTGCTGCAACGCCCGCTCGAGCGCGAGGTCCTCGAGCGTGCCCGCCGCGCCGTCCTCACCCGCCACTTCCGCGCGCTGCAGAATCTGCTGAAGCGCGCAGCCGTCGGCGCACGCCTCGTGTTCGATCTCGATCGCCCGCCGCACCTCGACGTCGAGGCCGAACGCTACCTGCGGGTCGGAACCGACGACCTGCTGCTGCTGGGCAACTCACTGCGGCGAGGGAGCCGACGGGCCACAGTGACGTTCACACCGCGGAGCCCGCGCTCATGAGCATGCTTCGCGCCCCGATGCGGCCGCCCACCGCGGCACCCGTCGCCGCCTTCGAGCCGCCGACGATCCGCCACCATGCGCCGGCGAACGGCGCGCGGGCGTCGAGCTTGCTCGAATCGACGCTGCCCTTGGTCCACTTCGAGTGGCTGGCGCCGCGCGGTTCAGCGGGCGACCCGACCGGCCGCGAGGGTCTGGCGGCAGTCGCCGCCGGCCTTCTGCGGGACGCCAAGCGCGGCGGCGGCGACGGTGAGAGTCCGACGCAGCGCGCCGAGACGCTCGGTAGCCAGCTCGAAATCGGAGTCGACTGGGACTTCACATTCGTCGGGTTCCAGGCCCTGGCCAGCGACCTCGAGGCCGCATACGACCTGCTCACGCTGCTCGCACAGCCACCGACCGTGACCCACCAGGTGCTCACCGTCGAGCTTCGACGCCGCGTGCGCGCACTCGCGGAACGCCAGCGTCGCTTGGCGTCGATCGCCGACGACGCCTTTGCGCGCGCAGTCTACGGTCGCCATCGCTACGGCCTACCGCTTCTGGGGACCATCGAGGGGCTCCGACGCATCGAGGTGCAGGAGCTCCACTCGTTCTTCGAGTCCTTCGCCTCCGAGGCGCGTGTCATCGCGCTCGGCGACTTCGACCCGCCCCGCCTCGAGCGATGGCTGCGGCGCCGGTCGTGGTGCCAAGGCGAAGCCCACCCGTCGGCCGCCGACTCGAGCTACGAGCCGGATACCGGGGCGACCCCTGGGCCGGACACCGAGGCCCACTCCGAAGCTCAAGTCTTCGTGGTCGACGTCCCGGGCGCCAGCCACGCCGAACTGCGCTACGGCCACCGCGGCGTCGCGCGCGGCGCGGTCGACCCGAGGGCTCTCGAGCTGCTCGACACCATCCTCGGTCGATCGTACGGCAGCCGCCTCAACCTCGAGCTCCGTGCTCGCCACGGCACCGTGTACGACGTGCGCGCCGGATTCGCCCGGCGCCGTGGCGCCGGCCCGTTCGTCGTCTCGACCGCCGTCGCCACCGAGACCACCTCCACGGTGCTGTGCATCATTCGCCGCGAGATCGACGCGCTGCGCAGAGTCCCGGTCCCGGCCACCGAGCTCGCCGCCGCGCGCCGTTTCCTGGTCGGCACCTGGCCTCAGCAATTCCAGACCTTTCAGCGTCTCGCCGCACAGATGCGTCGCACCGCTCTGAGCGACTCATCCGGCGAATGGACGGCGCGCCAACCCCACCGCCTCGAGGCACTCGACGCGGCCACCCTGCGGCGACATGCCGAGCACCTGCTCGCTCCGGAGCGGGCCATGACGGTGATCGCCGGTCCGGCACGCGACATCGCAACCCAGCTTCGACGCGACGGCATCCCCCATTCCGTCACCACGCTTCAAGAAGTCAAGGAAGGCTCCCGTGACCGATTCCCCGATGAAAGGAGGTGAAAGCAAATGAACGAGACGATCATCGAGATCGAGCAGCTCCACTCGAATGAAATCGAGGCGGAGGGCGTCTGCCCGTGTGGTGGTGGCATGTGCTCCTGTAGCAACAGCAACATCATCATCGATCAGCCGAACGCCGAGTGAGTCATGACCTCACTCGACGTCTCTGAGTGACGACCGACTGTCGCTCCGGGTCACGGGAGCCGCTCCTTGTCTGAGCGTGCAGGTCCCAGATCACCGGATCTGGGGCTTGCGACACAGTCTCTCAAAACAATCGGCTCTCAGGACGACTCCGTGTCGCAACATAGTCTCTAGCAGATCTGGTCTCTAGCAGATCTGGTCTCTAGCAGACCTGCTCTTGCGGCAAAGACACCCGCGCCCGGGCGAAGGAGCAAGAACTGATCCCCCATGTCTTGAAAGCGAGCGCTCGGTCGCTGACCCGCGGGCGCGCCGCGACCTGGATCACCCTGCTCACCCTGGCGCTCGGTATCGGCGGCGGAACGGCGACCTTCAGCGTCCTCGACGCGCTCGTCTTTCGCTCGCTGCCGTATCCCGACGCCGACCAGCTGGCGGTCGTCTGGTCGACAGATCGCGACGGGGCGACCCGGCAGGCGAGCCCCGGCGAGTTCGACGCCTGGCGCGAGCAGTCGAGCACTGTGTTCGAGAACATGGCGGCGTACATGTTCTGGGGCTACACGCTCACCGGCCATGGCGAGCCCGCCGCGCTCACCGTCGCGGCGATCACACCCGAGCTGCTGCCGACGCTCGGCGTCGAGCCCCGGATCGGCCGTGCCTTCGGCGACGACGATGCGGTGCCCGGACGGGGAGACGTGGTGCTCCTGGAGCACGACTTCTGGCAGCGCCGCTTCGGTGGCGACGAAGACGTCGTCGGCCGCACCGTGTCCCTCGACGGCCAGCCCCATCTGGTGGTCGGAATCATGCCGCCCGGGTTCCGCTTTCCGCACGAGAACGTCTCGCTGTGGGTGCCCCTGGCGCTCAACCCGCGCGGTCCCGGCTACCGGCGGCCGGCTCTGCGCGTGGTCGCCCGCCTCGAAGACGGCGTCACCCTGCACAGGGCGCAGGAGGCGATGACGATCATCGCCGCGCGGCTTGCAGACGAGCGCGCCACCGAGTCCATCGGTCGACCGGGCGACGAGCGCGACGAGGTCTCGGTGCTCTCGCTCCACGAGCAGACGTACGGCCGGATCGAGCCCATGGTCTACACCGCGATTGCCGCGGTCGCTGCAGTGTTTCTGATCGCGTGCGCCAACGTCGCCCACCTCCTCTTGGCGCGCGCCGAGCAGCGGCGGCTCGAGCTCGCGGTGCGCAGCGCGCTCGGGGCCAGTCGCCGTCAACTGCTCACCGCGTCGCTGGTCGAGAGCCTGCTGCTGGCACTCGGCGGCGCGCTCCTCGGCCTACCGCTCGCTCAGTGGTCGTTGCACGCCGTCGCTCGCCTCGGCACCGGCGGCCTGGCCTGGCCGACCGAACCGGCTCTCTACCTCCCAACTGTCGGCGTGGCTCTGGGCCTCGCCTGCGTCACCAGCCTCCTTTTCGGCCTCCTACCGGCGCTTCGCGCCGCCCAGCAGGATCCGCGAGGAGAGCTCGGCGACGGCGATACGAGAAGCTCTGCGGGTCGCGGACGTCGCTGGCTGAGCGGCGGCCTGATCGCGTTGGAAATGGCGCTGGCGCTGTTTCTGCTCGTCGCCAGCGGCCTCCTCTTGCTCAGCCTCGACCGGCTCGAACGCATTTCGCCCGGCTTCGAGATCGACGATCTGAGCGCCTTCCGTATCCAGCTGCCGAGCACGCGCTATCCGTCCCGCGCGCGGCAGGACGCCTTCGTCGAGCAGCTGCAAGACCGCCTCGATGCATTGCCAGGAATCCTCTCCGTCGGCACCACAAACACTTTGCCAATGAACCCGAGTGATCGCGATTTCGACCTGTCGTACCTGGTGCGTGGCCGGTCGATCGCGAGCACGGATCAGCCGCAGGCACACCTCCGCTTGGTGTCTCCGAGCTACCACCAGACGATGGGCATCCCCTTGCGCTCCGGCCGATACTTCGACCGCGACGACGCGCAAAGCGACCGGCGCCAGGTGATCGTCAACGAGACGATGGCGCGCCTGGAGTGGCCCGACGAACGAGCGATCGGTGCGATTCTCACCATCGACTGGAACGGCAGCCACGAGTACGAGGTGGTGGGCGTCGTCGGCGACGTGCGGCACCGGGGTCCCGCGCACGCACCGACACCGACCATGTACTGGCCGATCGGTCAGGCATCGTCGCCCAATGTCTCCCTGGTGGTTCGTTCCGACCTCCCGCCATCGACCCTCCGACAAGCGATCACGGCACGCGTCGGCGAGCTCGACGCCGAGCTGCCGATTCGGAGTTTCGACTCGATGGCGGCGCTGGCGGCACGTTCGCTCGCGGAACGCCGCGTCCAGGGGCGAGTGCTCGCCGCTCTCGGTGCATTGACCCTGCTGCTCGCGGCCGTCGGCGTCTATGGTGTGATGAGCCACGCGGTCGGCCAGCAGCGACGCGAGATCGCCGTCCGCATGGCGCTCGGCGCACGGGCCGGCACGGTCTTGCGCGGCGTGCTCGGTCGCGCCCTGCTCTTCGCCGGCGCCGGGCTCGCAGCGGGCGCGCTCGCCGCCGTGCTCGTCGCGCAAGCCATCGACCGAGTCTGGCCACAGCACCTGGTCGGTGTCTCACCCACGGAGCCATTGGTCTTTGGCCTGTGTGCCGGTACTCTGACCCTCATCGCCGTCGTCGGCAGCTTGCTTCCCGCCCGCCGCGCTGCAGCCCTCGACCCGAGCGTCGTGCTACGTGGCGACTAGATCGATCCACTCCCAACTCCAGGAGATCGTCATGCCCCTCGCGATCCGCCCGCTCCTTCCCAGCCTTGCTCTCGCCCTCTGCATTCTGCTCGCCCCGCAGGCGACTCACTCCGAGACGTCCGACCGCGCGGCGGCGACGGACGAAGCCGCCGCAGCGTCGGAGTCCTCGTCCTACAGGCTCGACGACTTCGAGGACGGCGACACTGAAGGACTCAACGGCACCCCATGGAATGCCCACGACGACACGTATCTCGACGGCGGCGCGAGCACGTCGGCAGTGAGTGTCGTCGAGCGCGGCACCGAGGAGTCGAGCAAAGCGCTGCGCATCGAAGGCGAAGTCAACGACGGTTTCTCCGCACCGTTCGCGGGCGCCAACCTGCTGCTCGACGCCGAGGGCACCGGCCACGATCTCTCGGCCTATGAAAGCCTCCGCTTCATGGTCCGCGGCGACGGCGGCACCTACCTGGCCCAGATTCTCATCGTGCAAGTGCAAGACTTCAATGAGTTCTCGACTTCGTTCCGCGCCCCCGCGGAGTGGACGCGCGTCGAGATCCCGTTCACCCAGCTGAAGCAGTCCCCGTACTGGGGTCGCCAGGTCGAGTGGAGCGCCGAAGGCATTCGCGGTTTCGCCGTGCAAACCGCATCGGACACCCGCGGCTCGTTCCACCTCGAGATCGACGACATCGAGTTCGTCACCGCGTCCGACGCTCCGTAGCCATCACCCGGGCGGAGAGAACCTCGCGGCCGAGCGTTGCGTTGCTACTGCCTGCGCAGGTGCCAGACGCCGAGCGCGCCGAGCAGAGCCAACAGCGCCAGCAGGCCGCGCGGATCGAGGGTCGGGATCTCGGCGAATCCGTCCCCCTCGCACGGCTGGAACTCGAGATCGTCGATCACCGCCGCGACTGCTGTGTAGTCGAAGACGCAGCGTGCGATGCCACCGCCGGCGACTTCGAGTGGCTGTAGCTCCGGCGCGAGGGTGAGCGAGTCTTCGCCGACCAGGTTGTCCTCGTCGTCGAAGCACTGCAATGTCGCCGGACCGGCCTCCGGGCCGCCGACGAGGAAGCGCACATACTCGCTGTCGATGAAAAAGGAGAACGTCTCGGGCGTCTGTGCATAGGTCGTGGGGTTGAAGGCGAGGAAGTTCGGCGGCGTGAAGCCGGTGACACCGAATCCTCCCCCCTCGTTGAGCACGGCGCCTCCTTCGCCCGCGCTCGGCCCGGCAAAGGTCACGCCGAGGTCCTCGTACTCGAGGGTCAACGGCATCGTCTCGATGAAGCCGGTCGGTGCCGTCAGGTCGTCGAAGTCGACGAAGAGGATGAAGTCGCAGAGCAGACTACCCTTGAGCTGGCGTTCGCTCTTGGCCAGCGGTCTCGACGCAGGCGTGTCGGCCACTTCTCCGGCAGCGACGCCGTTGCGCAGGATGCGGTCGGGCGAGTCTCCGAGAAGCGCGGTCGATGTCATGAGGCAGGTGAGCGTGGCGAGGAGTCCGAGCGTCGCATGGCGCACGAGGGGGGAATGGTCCATGGGATCCTCCAGGAGAGTCGAAAGCACAAGCCTTTTTCAGAAACGCGCGATCTCCGACGCCGGGCCGCAGCGTCCGCTGCGGGACAGCTCAGAGGCTCTGGCGACCGGGCCCCTCGCCGTCTTCGCGCAGCTCGCGAAGCAGTCGGAGCGTCGAGTCGGTGAGCGGACGCAAGAGAGGATTGCCCGCCAGCCGGATCAAGCGTGCGACAAGGCTACTGGTGTGCTCGATCAACCGATAGGTGCGGCGCGTTCTCGGCGAGTCGTCGTGAATCCAGAAAAGGATCACACCCATCAGGTAGAGCCATAGGAGGTGCGGCAGCTCGCGCGCCAGATCGCCCGACACCCGCACGTCGGATCCCTCGACGACTCGTTCGAGCAGGCGCGTGGCCTCGCGGCGCGTGGGTTCGGACTCGTCGCTGAACGGACTCAGCGGACTGCGCGGATCGGCGGCTGTCTTGAACAAGGCGCCGGCGAACTGGTGGTACGCGGCGCTGGTCGCGATCTTGGCCTCGAGCACACCCCGCAGGCGCGTTCGAAGACCCGTCTCGCGTTCGAGAATCGGCGTACAGGCCGCGAGATGGTCGTCGTGAGAGCGCGCATAGTAGCCCTGGATCAGGTGCTCTTTGGAGCGGAAGTAGTAGTAAGCGTTCCCCAGCGACACACCGGCCTCGCGCGCCACCCGGCGCATCGTCGTCTGCTCGTAGCCGCGCTCGCGGAAGAGCTCGAGCGCCGCGTCGAGAATGCGACTCCTCGTCAGTCGGCCCCGCTCGGTGAGCGCCTCATTCACCGCACCCGGGGGCGGCTCCCGCGTGCGGGATCCACTCATCGACGCTGCGTGTCCGCGGCGCGCAGCGCGTCGGCGGGCAATGTGGCCGACTCCTCGGCGCGGGCAGCGATCGAGTGCAGGACGCGGCGATGGATGCGGTGGATCAAGGCGTCGGACCAAAGATTCCAGTAGAGACCTGGGGCGAGCTCGTGGCGATACCAGGTGCTGCCTTCGAGGCGCGTCCGCCCGCCGGGCAGAGCCACGAGGCGGAACTCGCCGCGCTCTGAGTGCAGACTCTCGGTGAGGTGACGCGGCGCGATGTCTCCCCAGGGGCTCAGCTCGTGCATCGTCGGCGGCTGCGCGACGACATCGAACGACAGCCGGTGCGGCGCCTCCCAGCGCGTGATCGGCTCGACGAACGGACCGGTCGAGAACTCACAATACCGTACCGCGCCCACGCCCTCGCCTTCGATGCGTGCACGGATCGGGTAGGCGATGCCGAGGCGGAACGCGAGATCGGCGGGCGGCGGCAGCTCGGCGAAGGCGACCACCAGCGGCCACACCACCTCGGGCGGTGCATCGATCTCGACAACGGTTTCCACCTCGCGTAGCGGCGGATCGGGCGTCAGGCCGTCGAACGCGACGAGCAGCGGACTGAGCGCCACGAGCAGGGCGACGTGTGCCGCGCGCGGAGGACGCGGCCGCGCCAGCAGGCGGCCCAGAACAACCCCAAGCGCGGTGACGGGAGCCGCCAGCGGATAGGCCATCGCCAGGCAGATCAGACCTTCGAGGCCGAGGAGCAAGAGCCAGAGCAAGCCGACACCGAGTGCCATCTGTGCCGTGGAGTGCATCGTCCCTGCATCGTGCTCCGCCTGCATCGCCAACGCCAACGTCGACACCAGGCCGAGAACCAGCGGCGCACCGAGGAAAAGCACACAGCCATACTCCTCGCCGACCAGGAACACGGCGGCGATCGTCGATGCGCCGGCGATGAGACCGATGGTCGCGGCGAAGAGTCGAGGCGATCGGGGTTGCGCTGTCTGGGTGCTCATTCGTGTCTCCTCGCTGGACTGTGGTCGAGCTGAATGCGGCTTAGTTGAACGCGTTCAACTACAGTACCTGAGAATTTGAACACGTTCAACTTTGAGTCGCATCCTTTCGGACTGCCCTCGATCGCCCGAGCCGGCGCGTCAGGCGATCCGGCCGGCGTAGCCAAGCTGGCGGCGCAGCAGCCCCGTCTGGCCGACGTGGTACGCCTCGTGGAACGAAAGGCCGGCGAGCAGCGAGCCGAGGGTCTCGTTGTCGGATCCGCGCGGGCTGAACGGCGCCGGCTCGAGCAGCTGCTCGTCACTGAGCGCGGCGAAGCCGGCGAGCAGGCGGGGCTGCGCAGCGGCGAAGAGCTCGACCAGATGGTCGAAGGGCATGGCCGTGCCCTCGGGGTCGTCGGCCGGCATCGAGGTGCCACGTCCGTAGACGGCGGCGTCGACCGCCTCGGCATAGGACTCGCGGTCACCGACCAGGCCCAAAATGGTGCCGCGCGTGCGCACGAGGTGACCGACGATCCAGTTCAGGCAGTTTCCCGCGCCCCCGGGAATCCGAACGCTCTCCTCGTGGGAAATCGAGTCGACGTTCATCTGCAGCGCGCCGAGATTGTAGTAGATCTGGATTGCCGCGGCGTCGGTACGAACGATCTGCGGAGTCGAGGTCGAATCGGTCATGGTCGCTTCCTTCTTGGATCGAGACTGGATCGTGGGTCGGCGTCGAGACGACTCGGGACCGGGAGCCGAGCGGACTTCCAGGGCTCAGCGCCCCGACGCCGGGTTCGGTTCTTGAACGAGCGTGCCGTCGTCGAGGCACAGGGCGGCGAGCGCACCGCCCCAGGCGCAGCCGGCGTCGAGGCATGTGACGCCGTCGCTGCGGTGGATCCCGAGGGCGGCCCAGTGACCGAAGACGACCTTCTCGCCCGCGCTGCGGCGGCCGGGCACGGTGAACCACGGCAGGCAGCCCGGTGGCAGGTCGTCGAGGCCGCCGCTGAAGTCGCAGGGGCGCTCGCCGTCGGTGCAAGTCCGCAAGTAAGTGAAGGCATAGAGCGCGCGCGCCAAGCGACGAAGCTCGGCCTGCGAATCGTTCGAGTCGCCGCGCTCGGGAGCCGTCGCGAGCGGCAGCAGGTCGGCGAGCAGGCGCCGGGAGCGCACGTCGTTCGCCGCGAGCACCTCCGACACCTCGGCGCCGGCGGCGAGCGCGTCGGCGACGGTCCAGGACGGCCACAGGCCGGCATGCACGAGCACGGCGCCGTCCTCTTCGTGGATCAGCGGCCGACGGCGCAGCCAGTCGAGCAGCGCGGCGCCGTCGTCCGCGGCATGGATCGGTCGCAGGTCGCGGCGGCGCTTGCCCGGAAGGGCGGCCTCGGCGAGCAGCTTGAGATCGTGGTTGCCGAGAACGACGACGAAGCGTTCTCCCATTTCCTCGTGCATGCGGCGCGCCCAGCGCAAGACCCCGAGCGAGTCCGGGCCGCGGTGCACGAGATCGCCGACGAGCCACAGGCGGTCGCGCCGCGGGTCGAACGGCAGGCGCTCGAGCAGCTGATGCAGCACGGACGCCCAGCCGTGAATGTCGCCGAGGACGAAGGTCGCCATCTGAAGGTCTCGTGAGCTCAGGCCGACGACGACAACGCGCGGCGCATCACTCGGCGGCCCAATAGCCGCCGCGATGGTGGTCGAAGAGAGCTTCCCGGCCGCGTGCGCCGGCGTCGAGCCTCCCGTCGGCGTAGACCGTCTCACCGCCGACAATCGTCCGCACCGGCCAGCCGACCAGGCGCGTCCCGTGCCACGGGCTCCAGCCGCTGCGCGTCACCTGCTCCTCGTCGCGCACCATCTTCTCCTGCGCCAGGTCGACGAGCACGAGGTCGGCGTCGAAGCCCTCTTCGATGCGTCCCTTGCCGACCACATCCCAGACGCGCGCCGGCGCCTCACACATCCAGCGCACCACGTCCCGCAGCGTGCAGCGTCCATGATGGACCTGGTCGAGCAGCAGGGCGAGTGAGTTCTCGACCGCCGGCAGACCCGACGGCGAGTCGGGGTACGGCTTCGCCTTCTCGTCGAGGGTGTGCGGTGCATGGTCGGTGGCGATCACCTGCAACAGGCCGTCGTCGAGCCCGCGCCACAGCGCCGCGACGTCGCCCGGCGTCTTCAGGGACGGATTCATCTGCGCGCGCGTCCCGAGGCGCTCGTAGTCGTCGATCGAGAAGAAGAGGTGATGCGTGCACGCCTCGGCAGTGATCAGGCGCTCCGCCGCACGCTCGAGGTGCGCGCGCACCAGCTCGACCTCGTCGGCGGTCGAGACGTGGAGCACGTGGAATCGCCGGCCGTGGCGCTCGGCGAGGTCGATGGCACGGGCGGTGGCGATGCGCGCCGCCGCATGGTCACGGATGCGCGAGTGGTCGGTGACGTCGAGCGCATCGCCTTTCAGCTCGCGCAGGCGCTCGCGATTGGCGCGCACCGTCGTCTCGTCTTCGCAGTGCGCGGTGATCGGCAGCGAGCCCTCGGCGAAGATCCGCTCGAGCGCCTCCTGGTCGTCGACCAGCAGCGGTCCGGTCGACGAGCCGATGAAGATCTTGATGCCCGGCGTGCGGTGCGCACGCACCAGCTGGTCGACGTTGTCGCCCGTGGCGCCGATATAGAAGCCGTAGTTGACGACGCACTTCGACGCCGCGCGGTCGAGCTTCTTGTGCAGCCGCTCGACGGTGGTCGTCGTCGGATCGGTGTTCGGCATCTCGAGAAACGTCGTGACCCCACCCTTGGCGCACGCCAGGCTGCCGGTGTGCAGGTCTTCCTTGTGCTCGAGCCCGGGCTCGCGAAAGTGCACCTGGTCGTCGACGACGCCGGGCAAAAGGTGGAGCCCGGCGGCCTGAATCACCTCATCGGCACGCGCCGCGCGCGGCGGATCGACGCCGAGAATCGTCGTGCCTTCGACCAGCACGTCGACGCGTTCGAGGCCACTCGGCAGCACGACGGTGGCGCCACGGATTCGATGCCGGTTCATGCGCACGAGGCTAGCACGCACGCGCCATCGTCCCCGCCTCGACAGTCCTGCTAAGCTCGGCGCGCCCGAGCCAACCACCCGCTGCGCCCGCCAGCGACTCCGACGACCGACCTGAGCTCTTCGACGCCGTGACGTCTTCGCCCGTTCGTCGTTCGCCCTCTCCCTGGTTCCCCCGCATCGGCTGGACGCTTCTCGCGCTCGGCTTCGTCGTGTTCGTGTGGGGCATGAACCGCCGCGCCACGCTCGAGGCGTCAGATCGCGACGTGATCCGCATGCTCTTCGTGCCGAGCGTGGAACAAGGCACCCTGGTGCGTCGCGGCGACGAGCTGGCGCGCTTCATCCGCGAAGACTCGGGGCTGATCCTGCGCTCCGAGGTGCCGACCAGCTACGCCGCGGTGATCCAGGCGCTCGGCTCAGAACAGGCCGACGTCGCCTGGATGCCCGCCTTCGCCTACGTGATCGCGTCCGACCGCTACGGCGCCCAGGCCAAGCTGCAGGTGGTGCGCGCGGTCGACCGCTTCGCGATCCTCGTGACGCGCAAGGGCGCCGGCCAGCCGGAGGCAATCGGCGAGCTGGCGGCGCGCCGCATCGCCTTCCCGCGCACCTTCAGCGACGGCCTGCGGGCGCGTCTCGTCGAGGCGCTCGACCGCGAGGCGCCAGGCTGGGTAGAGGTCCCCGTCGACAGCGACATCGAGGCGGTTCGCAAGCTGGTGGACACGCCGCTCGAGGTCGACGCCGCGGCGTCGACCCACGTCTTCTCGGGGCCGCACGACCTCGTCGGCGACGGGCGCAAGGAGCTCGAGTATGAGCGCCCGGGAACGCTCGACGAAACGCGACTGGTCTTCACCACCGAGGTGCCGGTGGCCGAGAAAGCCACCGAGTACTTCGGCTGTTTCTTCACGCGCGTCGACTCGGTGGCGCGCCGCCTCGAAGACTTCGGTGGCCAGAGCTTCGCGTTCACCGACGAGACCTCGACCTCCGGACACATTTTCGCGCGCATGGTTCTCGACCGCAGGGACATCGACCTCGGTCGCGTGTACTACGCCGGCGGCCACCCCAACGTGGTGCAAGCGGTGTGGGACGGCAAAGCTCTCGGCGGCTCGGCTTTCTACTCGCCGCCGGGTGAGCAGCAGGCGCGTGACGGCACGCTGGTGGGCGATGCACGCATGCTGCTGCTCAAGCGCATGCCCGACATGGAGACGCGCCGCGCCTTTCTCGACGAAGTGCGAGTGCTGGCGCTCACCGACCCGATTCCGAACGATGTCTCGGTGGCGCGCGCCGGCCTCGATCCCGAGCTCTGGGAGCGCTTCGAAGCGTCGTTCCGCCGCTTCCTCGAAACCGAGCGCGGGCGCGAAGCCTACTTCGACCTGGTCGCCGGGGTCGATGCGCTGGCCACTGACGACGCTGCATTCGACGACTTCCGCGGGGCGCTCGACAGCTCCGGCATGTCGGCCGACAAGCTGCTCGACGCCGCCGAGCAGAAACTGAGAGGTCGCTCGTGAGCGCATCCCGAACTCCACCAACCGGCGTCGACCGTGCTGTCGCCATCCAGGTCGAACACTTGTCGAAAATCTTCCCCGACGGCACGGAAGCGCTGACCTCGGTCGACCTCACCGTGCGCGAGGGAGAGTTCCTCGCCGTCCTCGGCCTCTCCGGCTCCGGCAAATCGACCCTGCTGCGCTGCATCAACCGGCTGATCGATCCCACCGAGGGACGCATCGAAATCTTCGGCGAAGACGTGACCCGAGCGCGCGGAAGCGACTTGCGACGGCTGCGGAGCGATGTCGGCATGATTTTCCAGCAGTTCAACCTGGTACGGCGTCACACCGTGCTTTCGAACGTCCTCTCGGGCTCGCTCGGCCGCGCCGGCCTGCTCTCGAGCCTGCTCCTGCGCTTCTCCGACGAGGAGCAGCGGCGCGCGCTCGCACACCTCGAGCGCGTCGGCCTCGCCGGCCGCGAGACGAGCCGCGCCGACGCGCTCTCGGGTGGCCAGCAGCAGCGCGTCGCCATCGCCCGCGCGCTGATGCAGGAGGCACGCCTGATCCTCGCCGACGAGCCGGTCGCCTCGCTCGACCCGGCGCTGCGCCACTCCGTGATGCGCCACATCGAGGCGCTGAATCGCGACGAGGGGATGACCGTGCTGTGCACGCTGCACGACATCGATCTCGTGCGCCGCTACGCCACCCGCTGCGTCGCGCTCCGCGACGGGCGCAAAGTGTGGGAAGGCAGCGCCGGAGAGATCGACGCCGACACCTTCCGCGAGATCTACGGTCACGACGCCGAGCCGACCGAGGGCGCGAGTCTCGGCCCCTCGGATCTCGCGGACCCGCCTCCGACCGGAACCACCACGACCGATCCGGCGGCGTCCGAGCAGGCCATGGTGGCCGGCGCGGAGGCGTCATGAGCGAAGTTCCTGCCACGAGCTCGACGGGCGAAGAGATGTCTTCGGCCCGGGCGCGCATCCTGCGGCGACAGAACGCACCCTGGCGCAAGGGAGTCCTGCGCCTGCAGGCGCTGCTCACCGACACGGTCCTCCTGCTCCTCGCGCTGCTGATGGTCGAGTTCCTCGCCGTCGCCTTCTCGGGCGAGCGTGGACCGACCGGGCTGCTGTGGACGCCGGAAGAGATCCTCGGTCTCCTGCACTACGGCTTGCTGGCGCTGATGGCGTTCGTTCTGGCGACCGTGTGGAACCTGTTTTACCGCAGCCTCGGCGCCTCGCCCGGCCGAGTGCTGATTCGCGGCGAGCCCGAGTCCGAGCGCGACCTGCCGTGGACGCAGACGACGCGCGGCTGGTTCACCGTGCTGCTGATCCAGATCACCTTCTTCACCGGCTGGCTGGTGACCGAGGTGCAACTGGTCACCTTCCTGACCAAGTTCAACAAGGCGTCGGACATCGTCCGCGGCCTGATGAACCCATCGTCGGCAGTGCTCGAGCAAGGCCTGGTGCTGCTGGTGCAGACCATCTTCCTCGCGTTCATGGCCACCGCGTTCGCCATCCCCGTCGCCTTCGCACTCTCGTTCTTCGCCGCGCGCAACCTCACCCGCGGCAACTTCATCGCCCGCACCAGCTACCTGGTGGTGCGCACGGCGATGAACTTCACTCGCGCCGTCGAGCCCCTGGTCTGGGCTCTGATCTTCATTTCCTGGGTCGGCATCGGCCCGTTCGCCGGCGTGCTGGCACTCTGGGTGCATTCGGTCGCGGCGCTCACCAAGCTCTACTCCGAGCAGATCGAGTCGATCGACCGCGGACCGGTCGACGCGATCACCGCCACCGGTGCCTCGACGCTGCAGGTGCTGCGATACGGTGTCGTGCCGCAGGTGGTGCCGCCCTTCCTCAGCTTCACCATCTACCGCTGGGACATCAACGTGCGCATGTCGACGATCATCGGCTTTGTCGGCGGCGGCGGCATCGGCTACATCCTCAAGCCGCGCGTCGATCTCGGCGCCTGGGGCGAAGTCGGGACGCTCGTGCTGCTGATCGCGGTCACGGTGTGGGCGATGGACATCGTCAGCGCCAAGATTCGCGAGCGCATCGTCTGACCATCGCACAACCGCCGAGGTGACCATGACCGCCTCTCCGACCGACTTGCTCGACACTCCGCTCACCCGTGACGCCGGCATCGAGGTGCCGCTGATCTGTGGCGCCATGTACCCGTGCTCGAATGTCGAGCTGGTGGCCGCCGCCTCCGAGGCCGGCGGCATCGGCATCGTCCAGCCGCTGTCGCTGGTCTACGTCCACGGCCACGAGTTTCGTGCCGGACTGCGCGCGATCGGGGAGCGCACGACCAAGCCGATCGGCCTCAACGTGATCGTCGAAAAGTCGTCCAAGGTCTACGAGGACCGCATGCGCCGCTATGTCGACGAGTCGATCGAGGAGGGTGTGCGGTTCTTCGTCACCTCGCTCGGCAACCCGCGCTGGGTGGTGGAGAAGGCGCATGCCGTCGGCGGCAAGGTCTACCACGATGTCACCGCGCGCAAGTGGGCCCAGAAGGCGGTCGATTCCGGCTGCGACGGTTTGATCGCGGTCAACGAGCGCGCCGGCGGCCATGCCGGCGATCACTCTGCGGCGCGCCTGCTCGACGAGCTCGGCGACCTCGGTGTACCGGTGGTCGGCGCCGGAGGCGTCGGCGACGAGGACGCCTTCGTCGACATGCTGCGTCTCGGCTACGCCGGCGTGCAGATGGGCACTCGCTTCATCGCCACCACCGAGTGCACGGCGCACAAGGACTACAAGCGCGCCGTGGTCGAAGCCGACGAGAGCGACATCCGCCTCACCGAGCGACTCACCGGCGTGCCCGTGGCGGTGATCCGTACCCCGCACCTCGACCGCATCGGCTACAAAGCGGGCCCGATCGCGCGCTGGATGCTGCGCGGGCGCAAGACCAAGCATTGGATGCGCATGATCTACTCGCTGCAGTCGCTGTGGCGCCTCAAGCGCTCTCTTCGGCGATCGTACTCGTCGAAGGATTTCTACCAGGCCGGCAAGAGTGTCGCCGGGGTCCAGGCGATCGAGCCGACCGGCGAAATCATTGCGCGCTGCGCCACCGCCGCACGTCGTGCGAGCGTGGTCGCGGCGGCCGCAGGCTGACTCCACGAACCCGTCACCTCATCCAGTCGACGCGGTCGAGCGAAACCAAGGAGCAACAGGACGTTCTGTCCGAGCGCTCTTCTCTCTCTTGCGGGGCCCTGGCTCCACCCGCCAACGCCGAACCTCCCACACCTGGGAACGGCCGTGCCAGACAACCAAATTCACTGCACACTTGAGGATTTGACGATATGAAACTCCACAGCAAGCTGATTCTCGCCACCTCCCTTCTCCTTCTTCTCGTCAGTGTCAGCTTTGCTGGTGCTCACGAGGATGCGCACGGCGAGGCCGACATCGTCGACACCGCCATCGCCGCTGACGACTTCAACACACTCGTGACCGCCGTGAAGGCCGCCGGCCTCGTCGACACCCTGAAGAGCGACGGTCCGTTCACTGTCTTCGCGCCGACCGACGCCGCCTTCGCCGCGCTGCCCGAGGGCACACTCGACGCTCTCCTCGCCGACAAGGACAAGCTGACCGCCGTCCTCACCTACCACGTCGTCGCCCAGAAGGTTCCGTCCGCGGCCATCACCGGCCCGCTGAATGTCGCGACGGTGCAGGGTGGCGAGCTCGCCGTCACCACCGAGAGCGGCGTCCAGATCAACGACGCGACCGTCGTCCAGGCCGACATCATGACCTCGAACGGCGTGATCCACGTGATCGACAAGGTGCTGGTACCGGAAGGCGTCCTCTGATTCGCACCGGCGACGAACGACCTCGATGACGGCGGCTCGGGCTCGGTCCCGAGCCGTTTTCTCGTTGGCCCACGCGCAGAGCGGACGAGACGACGCTCTCAGCCCGGCGGCGCGGCACGTGGGCTCGGACCCACCGGCGTCGGCTCACCCCGCACCTCGAGCTTGCGCCGGTACGCATCCAGCGACTCCTCGGTGCGACCGAGCAGGTGGAGCGTCTGGCCGAGATTGTGCCAGGCCAAGAAGTTGCGCGGCTGGAGCTCGGTGACGCGCCGAAACGCGGCCTCGGCGCCCTCGAAATCCTGCGCGCGATAGCGCAAATTGCCGAGCAGCATGTGGCTCTCGAAAGCCTCCGGATCGAGCTCGAGGCCGCGGCGGACGCTCACCTCCGCTGCTCCCGGGTTGCCTTCGGCGAGCTGCAACAGCGCCATCGCATGATGCACCGCGGCGCTCCGCGGGGAGCGTTCGAGCGCACGCTGGATCAGCGCGCGGGCGCGCAGAATCTCGGCCGGATCGTCGGTCAGCTGGTGACCCGGCTTCAAGGCCGACGGCGGCGGCACGAGGAGTGCGCGCGCGAGCGTGAGATCCGCATCACCCGGGCCGCTGGGCGCGCGGTCGAGCAGGCCGGTGGTCGAAACACCATAGACCACTGCTGCCACCACCAGGAGCGTGAGCAGAAGCCAGGCACCGAGCTCTTCGAGGACGGTCGGACGATCGATCGACATGGTGTGAGCCTATCAGCGCGCGAGTTTCCGGATCACGCTAACATCACCTTCGGTCACGACCCATCCAACGCGTCGCAACGGCCGGCGGAAGGACTCTTCAATGCGTGTCTTCGAGCTTCAAGGAGGCTTCGGCCTCGACCACCTCGTCGCCGCCGAGCGCGACACGCCCGAGCCGGGCCCCGGCCAGGTGCGCGTGCGCCTCGAGGCCGCATCGCTGAACTATCGCGATCTGCTGATGGCGACGGGCAAGTACAACCCCAAGCAGCCGCTTCCCCTGGTGCCCTGCTCGGACGGTGTCGGCATCATCGACGCCGTCGGTCCGGGCGTCGACCGCGTGCGCGAGGGAGAGCGCGTGGCGACGATGTTCTGCCAGGGCTGGATCGGCGGACCGCCGACCCGTGAGCGGCTGCGCCAAACGCTCGGCGGGCCGCTCGACGGCACGCTGGCCGAGCACCTGGTGCTCGACCAGGACGGCGTCTGCGCGGTTCCGGAGTACCTGACCCCGGTCGAGGCCGCCACCCTCCCGTGCGCGGCGCTCACCGCGTGGAGCGCGTTGGTGAGCTACGGTGGCGTCAAGGCCGGCGATACCGTGTTGGTGCAGGGCACCGGCGGCGTATCGCTCTTCGCGCTGCAGATCGCCACCGCGCTCGGCGCACGCGTGATCGTCACCTCGTCGCAGGATTGGAAGCTCGAGCGGGTCCGAGCCCTCGGCAGCTGGCGCGAGATCAACTACCGCACTGAGCCGGCCTGGGGCCGCGTCGCCCACGAGATGACGGACGGCCGCGGGGTCGATCACGTGATCGAAGTCGGCGGCGCCGACACGCTCGCGCAGTCGCTGCGTGCGGTCGCGATCGGCGGCACGATCAGCCTGATCGGCGTGCTCAGCGGCGTGCAGACCGATGTCGCGCTGACCTCGATTCTGATGCAGAACGTGCGCCTGCAAGGCATCCTGGTCGGCTCACGCGACCGCTTCGAGGCGATGGGTCGAGCGTTCGACACGCACGAGATTCGTCCACTCGTCGACCGGATCTTCCCCTTCGACGAGGCGCGCGAGGCCTTCGCCTACCTCGCCGCCGCGCACCACGTCGGCAAGGTCTGCATCGAGGTCTAGCCCGCCTCTCGCCGACCGCGACCCGAGACCGAGTGCCGCCGCGACCTCGAGACGCGTTAGTCTTCGAGAACGAGATCCGAGGGATCGCTATCGACGCGGAGATGCAGGTGCGCAGATGAAGGTGCGCAATTGACCATCTGGGGACGAGCGCTGTGCGCGGCGCTGTGCGCCCTCGCGGCCGCGGCCCCTCGGGTGGTGGCCGACGAAACGACGGGGCCGACCACGGCGCCGTCGGCTCACTCCGCGGCGAGCGAACTGCCGGCACACGCCGTGGGCGCGGCGTTGATCCGAACCTATCCGCGGGAAGAGCACGGAGGCTACTTCCAGACGTTCGCCATCGCGCAAGACCCGAACGGCCTGGTCTACGCAGCCAACAACAGCGGCCTCCTCGAGTACGACGGCGAACGCTGGCATCTCTTCGAGCTCCCTCGATTCATGCCCGCCCTGGCGATCGACGACCGAGGGCAGATCTGGCTCGGAGGCGCGAACGATCTCGGACGGATGGTTCCGACCGACACCGGCGAGCTGGTCTATGAATCGCTGGTTCATCTCCTGCCCGAGCAGGCTCGCGATTTCAGCCACGTATGGCCGATTCTGCCCACCGCGGGTGATGTCTACTTCCTGGCGCGTGAGCACCTGGTGAGGCTGCGCGACGGCGAGGTCACGACCTGGCCGGCGGAGGACCCGCGGCACGTTTTCTATCGCGCCTATTCGATCCACGGTCGGCTCTACTTCGCTCAGCTCGGCGTCGGCTTGTTGCGCCTCGGCGACGACGATCGGCTCGAGCTGGTCCCGGGCGGCGCGTTTTCCGGTGCGGAAGAGCTCAACGCCATGTGGGAGACACCCGATGGCGGTGGCTGGCTGCTCACGCAGCGTGACGGTGCTTACCGCTTCGACGGCACGTCGCTCACGCCGTTCGAGAACGACTCGAGTCGCTGGCTCGACGCCGCCAGTGTCCAGCACGGTCATCCGCTGACGCCCGAGATCTACGCGGTCGCGACCATCCACCGGGGGCTGGCGCTCGTCGACCACGAGCTGAAGCTGCTGCGCACCCTCGATTCGAGCCACGGTCTCTCGGACGACAAGATTCACTTCGTGACGACCGACCGGGACGGCTATCTCTGGATCGGCAGTGACACGGCGATCGACCGCGTGATCGTCGGATCGGGTCTGCCCCGCTACGATCAGGAGGCCGGCCTCGCCGGCAGGATCTACTGCCTGATCCACCACCAAGGGCGACTGATCGTCGGCACCAGCCGCGGCGTCTACCAGGGTCACGCGACGCGGTCCGGCTGGCGCTTCGACCCCGTTCCGGGACTTCGCACGTCCGGGTGGTCGGCGCTATCGATCGACGATGCGCTCCTCATCGCGTCCGAGGCCGGCATCTACTCGGTTCGATTCGGGCGCGCCGAGGACCTCGAGCTGACCCAAACCGACCTCGTGAGCGACGATGCGACGATCTACCTCTTCCGGCCGTCCTCAGACCCGGATCTGGTCTTCGCCAGCCTCGAGAACGGCCTCGGCATCCTGCGCCGTGAGCTCGGTCAATGGCGCTGGCTCGGCCAGGGCGCGCTCCTGAGCGGAACCGTGCGCCAAGCGCTGAACGGCCCCGACGGCGAGCTGGTCGTCTATTTCAGCAGCCAGAGTCGCCTCGCGGTGCTCGAGTTTCCCGACGGTCTCGAGTCCCAGCCCCGCGTTCTCGAGCTCGGTACCCGGGACGGCGTCCTGCAGTCTCTCGACGGTCAGATCTATCTCGTGACCGAGTCCGGGATCGAGCGCTATCTCGGCCTCGAGGCGGCGCGGACCGGCCGGGCATTCGAATCCACTTCCGCGCTCGACGACCTGGCGGAGCTCGCCGACGGTCTGTTCGAGATCGAAGCGCGAACGGAGACCGGCTCGCTCTGGCTCGAGACCGAGCGTGGCCTCGGGATCGTCACGTTCGGCGACGACGGACAGGCGTCCCTCCGGCATCCAGGCCCGCGCCCTCTGACCGAGGTCGACGCGGTCGTCCTCGACGACTCCTCGGGTGCCTCCGGCTGGATCGGAACGGTCGACGGGCTCTATCGCTACCATGAGACCGACCGCCCGGTGGACGCGACATCCTTCGAGAGCCTGATGCGGCGCGTGGTGGTCCGGGACAGCGCGGGCACCGAGCGACAGCTGGGCGGGCTCGGTCCGGGACAGACCGCGGCACCGCCCGAGCTGCCGTACACGGAGAATCGCCTGCGCTTCGAGTTCGCCGCGCCGCTCTACGGCCAGCGCGAGGAGGTCCTCTACCAGACGCGCCTCGACGGACTCGACACCGAGTGGTCGGCGTGGCGCGCCGAGCCGTTCGAGGACTACACCTTCTTGCCCGAGGGCGACTACACCTTTCGAGTGCGCGCGAGCAGCGCCACCGGCCGCATCGCGTCGCCCGCGAGCTATCGCTTCGTCGTCCTGCCACCGTGGTACCGCACACCGTGGGCCGCGTTCGGCGGGATCGTGCTCGCCACTGCGCTGGTGCTCGCCTTCGTGCGAGTCCGCACCGCGCAGCTGCGCAAGATCCGCCGCCGTCTCGAGTCCCAGGTCACCGAGCGAACGCGCGAGCTGGCGGACGAGAAAAACCAGGTCGAGGCGCAGGCACGGGATCTCGAGATCGTCAACGCCAAGCTGGCCGAAGAAAACGCCCATCGGCGCCAGCTAGAAGTCGAACGAGCGAAGCTCCAGGCTCGCCTCGAACAGGCGAACAAGCTGGAGAGCCTGGGTCAGATGGCGGGAGGAATCGCCCACGACTTCAACAACTTCCTCATGGCCATCTTGGGCAATGCGGACCTCGCCCTCGACACCGCGTCGCTCAACATCGAGACCCGCGAGCGCCTCGAGGGGATCCGGGTCGCCTCCGAGCGAGCGGCCGAGCTCTGCCACCAGATGCTGGTCTACGCGGGCAAGGGCCGCGTCGACGGGCGCACGCTCGACCTCAACGTGATCGTGCGCCAAACGCTGGGCGACGTGCGTGGCTCGCTGCGCCCGGGGGTCGAGCTCGAAATCGATCTGACCTCCGAGGCACCCCCCATCTCCGGCGACGAGGGCCAGCTGCGCCAGGTCGTCTCCCACCTGGTGATCAACGCCATCGAGGCGATCGAAGGGCACGGCACCGTGACCGTCGAAACCGGAACTCGGACTCTCGACCGCGAGTTCTTCGAGCAGGCGCCGCTGGCGGACGCGGGGCAGGCGGGCGAGCATGTCGTCCTCCGGGTGATCGACGACGGCGCCGGAATCGACGACGAGGTCCAGCGACGTATCTTCGACCCCTTCTTCACCACCAAGTTCACCGGCCGCGGCCTGGGCCTGGCCGCCACCCTCGGCATCGTCCGCGGCCACGGCGGCGCCCTGGAAATCTCGAGCGAGAAGGGGCGGGGCACCGAGATCGAAGTCTTTCTGCCGGTGCTCGCCCAGCGCCGCGACCCGGGCCCGGAGGCGAGCATGGAAGAGCTCGACGCCTGGCGGGGGCGCGGCCGAGTCCTCATCGTGGACGATGAAGAGATCGTCCGCGAGGTGGTGACCCTGATGCTCCGCAACACCGGGTTCGAGGTGGTGGCCGCGGCGGGCGGCGTCGAGGCGATCGAGCTCTATTCCAGGATGCACGACGACCTGGCGGCCGTGGTGCTCGATCTCACGATGCCGGGGCTCGACGGCGTCGCCGTGTTCGAGCGCCTACAGCGCATCGACGCGGATGTCCCGGTGATCTTGTCGAGCGGCTACGGGATCGAAGACCTCGTGGACCGCTATCTCGATCTCGGCTTCGCCGCCTTCGTACGCAAGCCGTACCAGACCGCCAAGCTGCGCGGCGTGCTCAAGCGGGTGCTCGACGGCGAAGACGCGCTCGCCGGCCAGACGCTCGACTGAGCGAGCCTGCGCTCAAACCTCGGCACGTGCCTCAGCGCCTGTAGACGACGAGGTCGTGCACCTCGAGATCGTTCTTGCCAGTCTCGGCCCTGCGATCCTGCGCGCGCACTCGGCGCCAGACGCCGTCGCCGTCGGCGTAGATACACCAGCCTCCCTCATGCGTATCCGGCCTGCCGCCGCGGCCAAACGACGTCGAACAAACCAGCTGGAGATCAGGCGTCGCTCCTTCGGGATTGCAGTCGTGGTCGGCGCAGATCTGCAGACAGCAGATGAGCTGCAGGGTCGGGTGGCGAAACGTGAACCAGGGAGTCCGCCCACCCTCCCAGTCGAACTCTCTGAGCATCCGGCGCTCGTAGTCCGCGACGCCGAACTTGTCGTAGCTGCGCCGGCGGTCGACGCTTTCGACGAGCTCGCCGTCGTAGAAGACATAGCCGGTGTTCCAGCACCGTCCGAAGCGATCGCGCCAGATGATGGTTCCCGGGATCAAGACGACGCCCGGAGTGCGATGGCTGAGCCGCTCGAGGCGCGTGAGGATGCGATCACGGTCCGCCACCGTACACGGGACGACGGTCTTCCCGCCGTCCCGCCCCGCACGCAGGTTGAAGTAGTACTCGACCCCCATGAAGAGATGGACGGCCGGCCGCCAGGAGTAGCTCGTGTCGATCGCCATGCGTGGCGGTACGTCAACTTCCGCGACGAGCACCACCACCCTCTCGGCCGGACGTTGCACGGAGCGCGATCGGGGACCGGTGGCGCGATACACCGCATCCTCCAGGCGCAGCAGACGCGTCTCGAGCATCGGCGGCTCCAAGAGGAGCCGCGGCGTCCAGGTGGCGACGAGGGTTCGAGTCGGCGTACCGGCCGGGGTCGGTAGGCTGACCACCCGCGGAGTCGCCGCCGCCCCGGGCACGAGGTAGACGTTGGCGCCTTCCGCAAGGTGCTTCTCGTAAGCCTCGAACGTCGTGATTTCGGTTCCCGAGACCGGATCGCCGAGCACGAATCGATTTCGAGAGAGCTTCAGGCCGAAGAGCCCCTTGGGCAGATTGCTCCGCTCGACCGGCTTGCCACCCCTGACCTCGAATGTCGGCATCGCGTCAGTGTAGCGAAAGGGAGTGCGCGTCGCCCGAGCCGACCGGGCGACGCGATCGGGACTCAGTCGCCGTCCTCCTCGCTCTCCGCCTCGTCGACCCGGGTCGACTCGAAGACACCGTTGGGCTGGTAGAACGTCACGGTGTCGACCGAGCCGTCCTCCGCTTCCCGGAACCCGACGCTGAAGCCCTGGAGACTCTCGAGCGCGAACCGCCCCGAGACCTGCGGCACCAGCTGGAAGACTGGCTGGCCGGCGACCTGCAGAGTCAGTCGGTCGCCCGAGCGCTCGACGCGGACGCGCTGTCCGGTGGCACCGGCATAGACGCCGGTGAAGCGCTCGAGCACGGCCGGATCCGACAGGCGGGACGGCGCCTGCTTGGCGAAGACGATCGGCGACGCCCGGAGATCGAAGGCGATGACGAGCTCGGAGATCTCGCCGTCGACGTTGCCGCGGAACAGCAGTTTGGTGCCGTCGAAGGTATCGTCCTCGGCCTCGGCACCGTTCCACACGTCGTAGTGCCAGTGCTCCAGCGGCGTCGTGATGTCGTTGTAGTGGAACGACAGGTCGTCGCCCTCGAGGGTCACTTCGAGCGGCCCGTACCCAGGATGCGCATACGAGCCGGCGTAGTCGCCGAGCGGGTGAGACGCCGAGGTCCCGGCGACCCGCGTCTCCTCGAGCTTGGCTTCCGCCTCCTCCGCTTCCTCCTCACCGGCCCTCATCTCGGCCAGGGCTTCACCGATCCAGTCGACGGCCTCGAGTCCGAGCATGCGGTCGGCCACGGTTTGCGCGACCAGGCCGGGAAGCCCTGAGCCGCGGTTGGTGAAGGCGACGATGCCGAGGTCGTCGTCCGGGAAGAACTGCACGGTGGTGATGAAGCCGTCGATTCCACCGCCGTGTTGAATCCGCCGATGACCTCGGTAAACCTCGACGAACCAACCCATCCCGTAGGCGCGCTGCGCGACGCGTGCATCCGGCCCCGGTCGCGACATCGTCATGTGCGGGCTGTGCAAATCGGCCAGGCTCGCCGACTGGATCAGCGGCTCGCCGTCGACCGCGCCGCCGTTCAGGTTGAAGAGCAGCCAGCGGGACATCTCCCGCACGCTCGAGTTCACCGAGCCGGCCGGGCCGACGAGATCGATGTTGCGGAAGGGAATGCGCTCGAGCGTGTCGTCGTCGGTCTCGCGATAGGGCAGCGCGTGGTCCGGGTCCTGCTTCGACATCTCGACCGAGAAGTTCGACCGCTCCATGCCGAGCGGCGCGAAGAGACGCGCGCGCATCGACTCTTCCCACGAACCGTCGTCGAGGCGACCGGCGAGATGGCCGGCCGTCAGGAACATCAGGTTGTTGTACTGGAAGGTCTCGCGCAGGTCGGCGGTGAGCTCGAGGTGCTCGAAGCGCTCGATCACCTCGTCACGCGTCATCTCGTCTTCGTTGTACCAGAGCAAGTCGTGACGCGGCAGGCCGGTGCGATGGGTCACCAGGTCGCGCGGCGTCACGCGCGCCGAGATCATCGGGTCGGAGAGGCGGAACGACGGGTAGGCGTCGATCAGCGGCTCGTCCCAGTCGAGCTTGCCCTCGTCGACTTGCATGGCGAGGAGGGTCGCGGTCATCGCCTTGGTTGTCGACCCGATGGCGAAGAGGCTGTCCGCGGTCATCGGCAGCTCGCTCTCGAGATCGCGAGATCCGAAGCCCTCGGCGTAGACGACCTCACCGCCTTGCACCACGGCGAGGCCGACGCCCGGTACGTTGAAATCGGCGATCGCCTGGTCGATCACCTCCTCGATGCCGTCGAGCGCCGCCTGCGCCGCGTCGGCCGGCGGCGCCGAACGCTCCAATGTGAAGGTGAGCGCCGCGCCGCCCTGGGTGAAGTCGCCGGAAAGCACGTCGCCCTCGGCCGACAGCGCGCCGTCGAAGGTCGGATCCCCGGGAATCCCCGGAATGGAGAACTCGATCGCGTCACCGTCGGTCTCGATGCCGCTGAGAGCCATGTCGCGAATGCTCTGCACCGGGATCGAGATGTCACCGGTCAGAGCGCCGGACGGGTCGCTGGCGAAGTCGATGTCGATCTCGAGCGCAGCGGTAGGCAGGGTGATCTGGCCTTCCCACCGGCCGTCGAACGGCGAGTCGGCGAAGCTCGGCATCGTGAGCAGTGCTCCGGCCACGAGACAGAGCGCGCAGCGGGAGAGCGCGGGCAGCAGCGGACGGGTCATGTGAAACTCCTCGGGAGTGATCGATGATTCGGGAACTTCACCTCCCTACGCGAGCGGGAGCGGTTCTGTTCTCAGTGGCACTGCACGACGAGGCGAACATCGTGGGGGTCACCCGGGTCGATGAACAGGTAGAGCATGCCGGCGTCGCCCCACATCCAGCCCGGCACCGGCTCGGAGTCGAGCTGCAGGAGAAGCTCGAACCGCCGCCGCTCGGCGCCGTCGCGCGCCACGGGCGCATCGTCACTCTGCACCCAGAGCGGATAGCCGCCGACCGTCGTGGCGGCGTTCTGCTCGGGCACGAACTCGGCGAGATCTTCGACCAGAACCTCCCAACCGTCGTCGATGGTGTCGAGCGTCTCTGCCAGCACACGATCGTGCGCCACGAGCTCGTCCCAAAGCGGCAGCATGTCGAAGCGCTCGGCATCGATCGCGCAGGTGTCGGCGACGCCGCGAGCCGGCGGCTCCAGCGCGATCGCCCGCCCGTCGTCCGGCGCCCGATAGGTCCGCACGAGCCATTGCCCGGCTTCGCGCTCGCGGTCGATGCCCCACGGAAAGCAGCGCAGGCAGTAGAACAGGACGACCAGGTCATAGGCGGTTGTCGGCCGGACCGGGCAGCGCCGCAAGTCGACCTGGACGATGTGCTCGAGCGGCTCGCCGCAGCCCGAGCATGGCGGCCAGTCGTCACCGGCCTCGGCGTACGGCGCACCGCCGGCATGGCTCATCGCCGGCGTCATCTTGTCGTCTTCCTCGAGCTGACGAAAGCTCAGCCGGGTCGACGGGCGCACCAGCGCGAGCAGGCGCTCGCGCGCCGCCGCGAGCTGCCTCCTCTCCTGCTCGAGCCGCTGCTCGGCGGCACGACGGCTGCGGCGACCGAAGGGCCAGATCCATCCGAAGGACATGAATGCGCACCTCCTGCGGCCGCGGCGCGCGGCCGGTGTGAGGCGCTAAGATATCGCGATGAAACTCGCCAAGATCCTCGCCCTGGTGCTGATCGTCGCCGGCGTCCTCGCCTTGGTCTACGGCCAGATCACCTACACCGAAGAGCGCCACGAGGCCAACCTCGGGCCGATCGAGCTCTCGTTCGAAGAGAAAGAGACCGTGCAGATCCCGACCTGGGCGGGCGTCGGCGCCATCGGTGTCGGTGTCGTGTTGTTGCTCGTCGACCGCCGCCGCTGACGCTGCGGCGGCCCCACAGCCGGCTCAAAGATCGATGCCGACGCAGCGAAAGCCGTCGACCAACTTCAATCCGGTGCCTGTCGCGTTCGGGTTGCGTGGCACGTACTGGACCTCGACCTCGAAGCGGCACCAGCAGGTGTTGTCGCCGGCCGTGACAAAGGTCACGAAGTCACCCTGGTACGCCGACGACTGGAAGGGGAAGACACCCGAAACGCCCGGGGCGTCCCGCCAGCGGATGGCGTCGGTCTCGTAGCGCTTCGACGGATCGTTCTGCTCGGTGTACCCGTCGGCGCCGAACTGCGCGAGGTTTCCGTCCATCGCGTTGCGACGCGGAACCTCGCGCGGCTCCTTGAGTGCGCGGAACCGGAACGGATCGGTTCCGGCCGCCTTGCGCAGCCCCTTGAGACCGGCATCGGGCGCCGGCTCCGCGATCGGCGGAGGCTCGTTCAGCACGCGGTTGCTGAACCCGTCCGAGCGCACGTACTGCCCCTGGCCGCAGACGTCGGGCGTGCTGCCGGCGAGGAGCTTGACGCGCGTCTCGAAGCCGAAGCTCAGCTGGCGCCCCTGGAAATCGGGGGCCCGACGACCGAGCGGACAGCGAAAGGGGACCTGGTCATCGTCGCACGGGTTGCTCGCGCCGAGCTGCGCGAAGGAGCAACCGGACGGTAGCTCCGACACGCGCTCCGGTGGGATGCAGTAGACACCGGTGCTCGCACCGCTCGTCGCGACGATTTCCATTGACTGGCAACCGCACGCCGGCTCGCCGCTCGGCAGAATCGCCTCCAGCAGCTCACCGCAGGTACCGAGGACCGGGCAGTCCGAGTCGTCCTCCGCCGGGGTGGTCTCAGGCGGAGGCGTGGCACCCGGGCACCCGAGAGTGACGAGAAGAGCCAGGCAGAACAGGCACGCCGTCGCGGCGCGGTGGACGAGGTGGTTTCGGTGCATCGGATTCTCCCTGCGCTTCGCGACGCGCCGCGTGCGAGGCACGGACGTCGTCGGAAGCGACGAGACGTGGTGGTCGTCGTAATGTGGGAGCGATCGCGATGCTCGGACAGACCTACGCCGAGGGGCGCGGAATCGGATGAACCGACGGTCGACTTCGCGGGTCGAGCCGCCTCAAGTGTCGAGCGGCCGGTGCGTGTACGCGCGCCGTCCCGGGCCGTAGTCGGTCGTTCTCTGACCGTGACCGCGCAGCAGCCAGCGAGTGGTGAGCAAACCGTCGACGCCGACCGGACCGCGCGCGTGGATCCGCCCGGTGGCGACGCCGACCTCCGCGCCGAGTCCGTAGCGATAGCCGTCGGCGAAGCGGGTCGAGGCGTTCCAGAACACCGACGCCGAGTCGACCCGGCGCAGGAAGCTCTCGGCCACCGCCTCGTCGGCGGTGCAGATCGCGTCGGTGTGCGCCGAGCCGTGGCGATGGACATGGTCGATCGCGGCGTCGAGGTCGTCGACGGTGAGCACCGTGAGCGTGAGGTCGCCGAACTCGGTGCCGGCGTCGTCGGCGCTCGCGGCGTCGAGGTCCAGCGCCGGCCACGCGGCGCGCACGGCGTCGTCCGCACGCAGCGTCACCTCGGAGTCGCGCAGCGCCTCGAGCACGGGGCCGAGACGCGGCACGAAGTCGCGATGGACGAGCAGCGTCTCGGTCGCATTGCAGGCCGACGGATAGCTGGTCTTGCCGTCGACGGCGAGACGCGCCGCCATCGCCGGATCGGCTTCGGCGTGCAGGTAGAGGTGGCAGACACCCTCGGCGTGGCCAAGCACCGGAATCCGCGTCGACGCCTGGATCGAGCGCACCAGCTGGCCGGAGCCGCGCGGGATCACCAGATCGATCGACTCGTCTTCGTCGAGCAGCGCCTGCACCGCGTCGCGTCCCTCGACGCCGACGACGGCATCGGCGTCGAGCCCCTCGGCGGTGAGCGCGTCGCGCAGGCAGGCGACCAGGACGCGATTCGACTGAAGCGCCTCCGAGCCCCCCTTGAGAATCACTCCGTCACCGGCACGCAGCGCCAGCGAGCCGATCTGGATCACCGCGTCGGGCCGGCTCTCGAAGATGATCAGCAGCACGCCGAGCGGGCTCGTCACCTGCTCGAGCTCCAGGCCATCGTCGAGCTCGGTGCGGCGCACGGCGCGGCCGACCGGATCGTCCATCGCCGCCAGCTGCGCGATGCCCTCGCGCAGCGTGACGAGCTTGGCCGGAGACAGGGCCAGCCGACCACGCAGCGGCGCGGCGAGATCGACGGCATCGGCCGCTTCCAGGTCGGCGGCGTTGGCGGCCAGGATCTCATCTTCACGGGACGCGAGCAGCGCACCGAGCTGCTCGAGCACGCGCCGGCGCGTCGTGCCATCGACCGCGCCGAGGCGACGCTGCGCGTGGCGCACGGAGCGCGCGACGGCGGCCGCGTCGAACGCGGCGGCAGTCGCATCGTCGGCGCCGGTCTCGAGAGCGGAGGGGGAATCGACAGCGAGAGAGCTCATGGTCCGTTCTCCACGAAGAAGACGTCATTGCGTCGAATCAGGCAGTTGTGGTCCCCGTCGGGGGCGAGGCCGCGACACCAGGCGCGGACCGTCTCGGCATCGTAGGACATCAGGCCGCGGCCGATCAGCGCGCCCGACGGACCGCGCAGCTCGACCACGTCGCCGACGCTGAACTTGCCGTCGACGCCGCGCACACCCACCGGCAGCAGCGAGGCGTGGCGCTCGCAAAGCGCTGTCACCGCGCCGGCGTCGAGGTGCAACGTACCGCGCACGGCCGCCGACCAGGCGATCCAGCGCCGGCGTGCCGGCGGCGCCGTCGTCGCCCGCGCCCAGCTGCCGACCTCGTCCCCCGCGACCACGCGGTCGACGTCGTCGGCCCGCGCGATCACCACGTGCGCGCCGGCCTGTGAGGCGAGCTTGGCCGCTTCGACCTTGGCGCGCATACCGCCACGAGACAGGCCGGAACCGGGTACGGCATCGAGATGCGTCAGCACGGCGTCGAGATTCTCGAGGCGGTGGATCACGCATGCCGTCGGGTCGTGCCGCGGATCCGCGTCGAAGACACCGTCGACGTCGGTGAGCAGGACCACCAGGTCGGCGCCGAGCTCGGCGCCGACCAGCGCCGCCAGGCGATCGTTGTCGGAAAACACGGTGCGATTGGCCAGGTCGAGCCGGCCGAGCGCACCGTGGGCCACGGCGTCGTTCTCGTTGAGCACCGGCAGCGCACCGCAGTCGATCAAGCGACGCAGCGTCGCGCGCAGCTCGAGACAGCGCCGGCGATGGTCGAAGTCGTCCTCGGTGAGCAGCACCTGGGCACAGATGAGATCTTGCGCCGCGAAGCGTCGCTGGTAGGCGCCCATCAACCGACTCTGGCCCGCCGCGGCGCAGGCGCGCCGCTCGGCCGGATCGTCGGCCGCCTCGAGGCCGAGCAGACGCCGCCCGAGACCCACCGCGCCCGAGCTCACCAGCACCACCTCACGTTCAGATCGGCGCAGCGCCGCCGCGGTGTCGACGATGGCGCGCAGGCGCGGCGTCACCAGCCGACCGGTGTCGTCGGCGAGAACGCGCGTGCCGAGCTTGAGCACGACCCGTCGGCACGCCGCGATCTCCGGTCGCGCCACCGACACTGCGTCTGACGGCACTGCGTCTGACGGCACCGCGTCTGACGGCACCGAGGCCGCCGGACGAGGAGAGCGAGCGTGATCTGTCGTGTCGAAGTCAGAAGGCTCGGACGCCATCATGGTGAATCTCCCGCGCAAACGAAAAAAGCCCCCGGAGTTGCTTCCGGGGGCTTCGTCGCGCGCTGGCTGGTGTGGTTGCGCGTGGTCTTACGATCGTCCCCGTCCGATGGTCCGCGGGCGTCGCGGCACGCGAACGGGCGCCGGCACCATCGGTCGGCACAGCGGCAGCGCGAGGGCCACGAGCACGGCGACGGACACGACGGAGAATGCGGCGACGATCGACATCACACCAGAGCGTACGGCAGCCATCGCCGGGCTGTCAAGCGTCGCCCCGGCGACGAGCACCGCGGTCGACCGCTGAGTGTCCCGACGTCTTCCCTCGGCTCAGCGAAGGTCGCAGAAGCAGTGGCCGGAGGGGAAGCACTGCGGGAGATAGGTCGCGCAGTTTCTGGACAGGCAGTTGTTGCGGCAGCCGGTCTGGGAAATACAGGGAAAGAATCCGCAGGTCCCGAAGCTGGTCGTCGCAATCTCGAGCGACTTCGCGAAGTCGAGTGGGAAGATCACATCCTCAGCCTCTTGATCTGGAGTCGCTGCGACCTCGTCGGCCACGATCTCGAGCTGTGGCTCGGCCACGTCAGTCACCGTCGAGAGGGTCTCGAAGTCGCTAGCGAAGCAGGGGATCGCAAAGAGGATGAGAACGGCGGCGAGGGGGAACAGACGAAGGGTCATCGAGACCACCTTTCACAGGGACCAGCCCACCAACTTCGGGGCTCCCTCAGCCGGCGAACTGGCAGGTTGAATGTTTATTGAAACTATCTCAGGCCAGAAAAATCGGCAACTCCTGACGGCGCCAAACCAGGCCGCGCAACGGGCGAGCGCGGCCACCGCGTGTGCTCGACCGCGGTAGACTCCCGCCATGCCGACGATCGAACGTCAGACGCAGAACGGGCCGCTCGAGATCTACTACGAGGCGCACGGGGAGCGCGGGGCGCCGGTGGTGATCCTCGGACACAGCTTCCTGTGCTCGGGGGAGATGTGGCGGGAGCAAGTGCCGGTGCTGGCGCGCCGCTATCGGGTGCTCAACGTCGACTTTCGCGGCCACGGGCGGAGTGGCCAGGTCACGGCGCCGTTTCGCATCGTCGACCTGGCCGACGACCTGGCGGCCGTGCTCGACGCCGAGGACGTCGACACCGCGGTGTGGGGCGGGCTGTCGATCGGCGGCATGACGGCGATGCGGGCGGCGCTGCGCCACGCCTCGCGGGTCAACGCCCTGCTCATCCTCGACTCGCATGCCGGCGTCGATCCGGCGTGGAAACGAATCAAGTATCGCGCCCTCGCCCTCGGCGGTCGGCTGATCGGTCTCAGGCCGTTCGTTCCGGCGATCACGCCGCTGATGTTCGGCGTCACCACGCGGCGCGAGCGTCCGGAGCTGGTGCGCGAGTGGGAGGCCCGTTTCGCCGGTCTGCACATGCCGTCGATCTGGCACGGCGTCGGCGCGCTCAACCGCCGACGCTCGCGCACCGAGCAGTTGCCGGGCATCCAGGTGCCGGCGCTCGTGCTCGTCGGCACCGAGGATCTTGCGCTGCCGCCGCGCTACTCGGAAGAGCTCGCCCGCGCCCTGCCGCGCGCCGAGCTGGTGACGGTCCCGCAAGCCGGCCACCTGGCGGCGCTCGAGCAGCCGGAGGTCGTAACGACGGCGCTCGAAGACTTCCTCGAGCGCCACGCCGCGTAACACCCTGTCAGTCGATCGTGAAGCTCTGCAGCTCGACTGGAATCACGCCGGTGAGGTCGATGGAGAAGAAACCTTGACCGGTGCGGGTTCCGGAACCGTCCTTGATCGTCGCCACCAGGTAGAGCAACCCGGCGTCGGTGAGATGCGCGTCGTCGTTGCCAAAAGTGTCGAAGAACGCATCGTCGTCGAACAAGCCGTCGCCGTCGAGGTCGATCGGATCGCTTTCGCGCACGATCTCGGTGGTGCCGTTGAGCGCCAGCACCCCGTTGACGTCGCTGGCCGCATCGGTGACGCCGCCGACCACGAAGTCGCCGGCGCTGTTGGCGACGTGGAGGAAGTAGCAGTCGCTGAAGTCTGTGTCGTCCCAGCGCTCGACGGCGCCGCCGATGAACGGCGTGCCGGTCTGGGCCACCACGGCGCCGTCGACCAGCACCCAGTCGAGCCCGTCGTCGTTGTCACCACGCACCATCCAGACGCCGCTGGCGGACATGTGCACTCCCTGCACCGAATCGACCGGCGAGACGAAGCCCGAGCCCGCCACGACGACGCCCTCTTGCACCACGACCTCGCGATCGACCACGACGACATCGTCCGTCGCGGTGGCGCCCGTCAGATCGCCTTGTGCGATCCAGCGGGCACCGTCGGCCGAGACCCACGCGTCGTTGACGTCGAAGTTCTCCCACACTTCGGTACCGACCTGGCCGAGCGGCGACTCACCCTCGCGTGCCAGCAAACCCGAGCCGAAGAGGAACGCCTCGTTCTCGGCAGTCGGCACGCCGCCGAGGCTGTCGCTCACCAGACCCACCGTGCCGTCGGCGGCAATCTGGGCGCTCTCGAGCGTCGAGCCCCACGTGGCACCGGGGATCGCCGCGACCGGCTGCCCTTCGTGGGCGACAGCGGCCAGTACTCCGGCCGTCGAGCGGACGATGTACTCGTCGGCACCGGTGGGCCCGTCGGTGTTGGTGGCGAAGACCCAGTCACCGGAGTCGTTGACCCCACAGCGTGTCTCGAGGCTTCCGATCGCCTCGGTGCCCCCGGTCCAGCTCGCCGGATCGCCCTCGACCGCACCGAGCATGCTGTCGACGACCAAGACTTCGTCGGTGCCCGCCGGGCGGTCGGTGTCGGCGGTGAGAATCCAGAGTCCGCTCGGGCTGCCGAACACCCGATCGAATTGGGTCGTTCCCGTGCCGGGCTGAAAGCTGGCGCCGGGCAGACCAGGGACCGCCGAGCTCGGGTCGCCGGCGAGATTCGTGAAGATCACGCTGACCTGGAAGGGGCCGCCGGTGATCTGGTCGACAATCGCGGCCGGCGGCGTACTGTCGGCGGTCTCGGAGTCCTGCGCCGAAGCGGCCACAGCACCGAGAAGAGCGACGAAGAGAGCGAGCACGGTCCGGCGGCCTGCACACTGGTCGGAGACCATCCAGAGTCCTCCGAGGACGCGCTGGGAAGTTGGCAGGAAGATCGTCAGGATCTCTTGAGTATACAAAGCGGACGCTGGCACCTTTGAAGACAAACTCTCCCGTTCCACTGCGCCTCGCGGCACTCGCGGCACTCGCGGTCGGAGGCCTGTTCCTCGTTCCGGGGGCAGGCGGCCTGGTGGTGCTCGTCGCACTTCCGTTGCCTGTCGTGCTGATGGCGCTGGGAGCGCGCCATGCCGGCGCGCCGCGCTGGCTCGGCG
The DNA here is from genome assembly GCA_039194425.1 of Acidobacteriota bacterium. Lineage (GTDB taxonomy): Bacteria > Acidobacteriota > Thermoanaerobaculia > Multivoradales > J023 > JAUIJL01. The sequence goes on from JBCCVZ010000009.1 coordinate 104,646, forward strand.
CGTTCTTCGCCCTGCTCGCCCTGTGGCTGGAGGCCGTGGCGGTGGCCTTGCTGATGCTGCGGGGCGAGGTCGCCGGGAGCTCCTGGATCGGTGGTCTCCCGGCCGCTCTCGCCGTACAGATCTACGGCCTGTGCTTGATTCCCCTGCCGCTCGTCGCTCTCGCCTACGCGCTCGCGTTCACCGACGACGGAAGAAACGACTCCGCAAGCACCGAGACTGAAACCACCGAGACCGCAACAACCGAGACCGTGAGCCCCGATCCCGCGAGCCCTGATCCCACGAGCGCCGGGCCCGAAGACCCTGACCGCGCGGAGCCGGCCGGATGAGCCTCGACCGTCCGTGGATTCTCGCCGGGGCCCTGGCTTACCTCGGTCTCGTGCTGCTGATCGGCCTGTGGTCGCTCGGGCGCACGCGCAACGCACGCGACTTTTTCATCGCCGGCCAGGGCGCCGGCCTCGCGGTCACCGCCCTGGGCACGATGGCGGCGGCGTTCTCGGGCTTTCTCTTCATCGGCGGCCCGGGTCTCACGTACCGCCTCGGCGTCGGGTCCTTCTTCATCGCCCTGCCGGTGAGCCTCACCGGCGGCCTGCTCTGCTGGTCAGTCGGCCGGCGACTCAGGCGCCTCGCCGCGGTGCGCGAGGTCTACACCGTGCCGGACGTGGTGCTCGCACGCTGGGGCTCGCGCCGCGCCGCCGCCCTCGCCGCACTCGCCGTGCTGGTCGGCAGCGTCGCCTACCTCGGCGCACAGCTGCTGGCGCTCGCCGTGCTGCTCGACTCGATCTTCGGCCTGTCGAACCTCTTCGGCGGCGCCGGGCTCCCGCTGGCGATGATCGTCGGCGTCGTCGTGATCACGCTCTACTCGACCGCCGGCGGCATGGTCGCCGGCGTCTACACCGATGGCTTCCAGGGCTTGTTGATGCTCCTCGCCGCCGGCGGCGTCGTCCACTACGCCCTCGAGTCGGGGGGCGGCGCCGCGTCGATCACGCGGCGGATCGCCACCAGCTCGGCCTTCGACGCCGGCTTCCTCGACCCGCTCGGCGGCCCGCTCGGCATGCTCGGCGCCATGGGCTTTTTTCTCGTGTTCAGCCTCGGTGTCCTCGGGCAGCCACAAATGCTGCACAAATTCTTCATGCTCGACGACGAGCGCAAGCTGCGCTGGATGCCCCTGGTGCTCGGCGGATCCCAGGCCCTGGTTGTGCTGCTCTGGCTGGCGATCGGCCTGGCGGTACCGGCGCTCGTCGCCTCGGGACGCCTCGAGCCGCTCGCCGTCGCCGACGAGGCGGCCCCGCGCTTCCTGCTCGGCTTCGTGCCCGACGCCCTCGCCGGCCTGGTCTTCGCCGGCGTCTTGGCGGCGATCATGTCGACGGCCGACTCGTTCGTGAATCTCGCAGCCGCGGCGCTGGTGCGCGATTTGCCCCAGGCGGCCGGCCTGCGGCCACGCCACCAGCTGGCGTGGGGCCGATTGGTCTCGCTGCTGCTGCCGGCCGCCGCCGGCCTCGCGGCGCTGGCCTCGGGCGAGCTCGTCGCCCTGCTCGGCACCTTCGCCTTCGGAATCTTCGGTGCCGCGCTCGCGCCGACTCTGGCCATCGGCCTCGGCTGGCGACGGATCTCGGCGCGCGCGGCGCGCTGGTCGATCGGCGGCGGCCTGGCGCTCAGCCTCGGTCTCGAAGCGTCGACCCGCGGCCTCCTCCCCGGCGTTCCCGCGGTGTCGCTGCCCGCCGCGGCGCCGTCGCTGCTGGCGCTGGCGGGCTCGTTCGCACTGCTTTTCTGGGTTGCCTCACTCGACGACCCGGCAGCCGACCCGGACGACCATGAACCACCCCCGGACATCGCCGCCGCGCTCGAGCTCTGAGCGGCGCCTACATCTCCGTCGCCAGGCGACGCGCCAGCTCGTTGCCGACCGCCGCCTCGACCTCTCGTCGACTCGACAGCTCGCCGGCACGCAGGCGCACCAGAGCGCCCTGCATCGACTCGGTCAACGCGCGCAGCGTCGCATCGCGACGGGAGCGATCGCTCCCAAGCCGGGAATCCTGCGCGGCGACGGGCTCGATCGCGGGCGCGGCGCCGGCCTCCAGACGCCACCCCCCGCCTCGACGGCGCGCGACCAGCTGATGCTCCGCGCCGTCGGCGGCCCGCGCCACGAGCAGTGCCTGAGTCTCGCGGGACCCCGGTGGATCGCTCGACACCACCGACAGGCGGAGCGGCGCCGGGCGAGCCCGCTCCGAGTCTTCGACGCCGAAGCGCGCCCGCATCGCGGCGCCGAGAGCCAGGCTGGTGCGCGCATAGTCCTCGAGCAGATCGAGGCGCGCACGCAGCACCGGGTCGTCGGTCTCGAGAGCGTCGAAGTAGGCGGCGAGGTCGGGCGGCGTCGCGGCGAACGCTGCGTTCAGCCGGTCGACGAAACGCTGCAATGCGACGTCTTCCTTCACGCCCTCTCGCCCGCCGAATCCACTGAGTGCCACCAGCCCGCAGGTGAGCGCGCAAACGAGGAACCACAGACGCAGAGACGCTGGCAGAGTGGGCAGATCACGTGGGACGACGGACATTTGCACCCCAGGATTCGACGGTCGAACCAATCATTCGCTGCTCAGATCATCGCGCGAAATCGGCACCCAAAGACTCATCGAGCCGCCCCACGCACCTTCGACTCCGCCGCAAGTCTGCATGGTAAGAATTGACCGTCAACCTTCGGAGGATCGATGGCGTCGAAACCAGAGTCTTTGCAACGGAAGATCGAAGATTTCCTTCGAACGAAGGGATGGACCGAGTGAATCGCCTACGCGAGTCCGGGCGTCTCGCCCCCCGGACCTGAGCGACGATGACGAACCAACCATCGAGCCCCCGCGCCACCGACACCTCCAAGCGCGCCGAGATCCGCGACTTGATCGCAGCCGTCGACCGCGCCTGGCTCGACGCCGAGCCCGAGCGCCTGGCCGACAGCTTCCACGAGCGCGTCGTGTTCGAAGCACCCGGCTTCATCGGCCGCATCGTCGGCCGTGAAGACTGTCTCGACTCCTACCGCCAGTTCGTCGACCAGGCGACGATCGACCGCTTCGAGACCGGCACACCCCAGGTCGACGTCTTCGGCCCGACCGCCGTCGCCGTGCGCAGCCTCGACATCGAATACACGCTGGCCAACGAGACCCACCGCGAGCGCGCGCACGAGGCGATCACTTTGACGCGGGCGCGGCGGCGCGGTGGGTCGGTCTGGCTGATCGTCTGGCGGTTGATCGAGACCGCCGAAGAGCAGCCACCACGGTGAGCGAGCCCGAAGCACCGCCGCAGACCGCAACGCAGCGAGCCAAACCGCAGCAAACCAGACTGCCGCTGCCCGAGCCGCCGCCCGACGAGCCCTTCGCGCTGCTCGCGCGCTGGCTGGTGATCGCCGAGCGCCACGAGCGCCATGCCCGCGCCGCCTGCCTGGCCACGATCGAGACCGCGGACCACGAGACCGAGCCCGCGGCCGATGCGCGGATCGTCCTCGTCCACGGCGACCTGGCGCGCGGCGAGGTCCTGCTCGGCACCGACGACCGCTCGCCGAAAGCGCGCCAGACGCAGACGGCGCCGCGCGTCGCGCTGGTCTTCCACTGGCGCCACCTCGACGCGCAGGTACGCCTCCGCGGCATCGCCGGGCGAGCGTTCGACGCCGAAGACGACCAAACCTTCGAGGATCGCCCGCGCCGTAGCCGGGCCGTCGCCTGGGCGTCGCGCCAGAGCGCGGTCCTCGTCGACCCGGACGAGCTCGCGCGGCGCGTCGCCGCGGTCGACGAACGCTTTGCGGCGGCGGAGCAGATTCCGCGCCCGCCGACCTGGCGCGCGCTACGGGTCGCCGTCGACGAGGTCGAGCTGTGGCGCGCCGGAGCCCGGCGCCTGCACCGGCGACTGCGCTGGCGCCTCGCCGGCGACGCCTGGCGCTGCGAGCGGCTCGAGCCGTGAAGAGATGAACGTCTTCGACGCCCACCTGCACATCATCGACCCGCGCTTTCCGCTGGTGCCGAACCAGGGCTACACGCCACCGGCCTTCGACGTCGAGACCTACCGCCGGCGCGTCGCCGCGCTCCTGACCGATCACCGACCGATCGGTGGCGCCGTCGTCTCGGGCTCGTTCCAGGCCTTCGACCAGAGCTACCTGGTGACCGCGCTGGAGCGCCTCGGACCACGCTACGTCGGCGTCACCCAGCTGCCGCCCGAGGTCACGGACGCCGAGATCCTGCGCCTCGATGCCGTCGGCGTCCGCGCTCTACGCTTCAATCTGCGCCGCGGAGGCTCGGCCACCGTGCGCGACCTGCGGCGTTTCGCCGCGCGAATCGACGAGCTGGCCGGCTGGCATGTCGAGCTCTACGTCACCGGCGACGATCTCGAAGCTCTCGAGCCGACCCTGAAGACGCTGCCACGCGTCGTCGTCGATCACCTCGGCCTGCGCCGCGCCGGTCTGGCGGCCCTCCAGCGCCTGGTCGATCACGGGATCCAGGTCAAAGCGACCGGCTTCGGCCGCCTCGACTTCGACCCGCGGCCTGTGCTGCGGAGCCTGGCCGACGCGGCGCCTCAGGCGCTTCTCTTCGGCACCGACTTGCCGTCGACCCGGGCACCGCGCCCGTTCGAAGGCGGCGATCTCGAGCTGCTCGTCGAGGCACTGACGCCGGAGCAAGCGGAACTGGCGCTCTGGCGCAACGCCGTCACGCTCTATCGACCGGCTGAACGGGCCGAGACTTCGACGACGCAGAGCGCATAGACAGAGCCTCTCGACCGCCGATAGACTGGGTGCGGCATCATGTCGCGCCCCACCTCCAGACCGCCGACCGGCCCGCAGTCCGTGCGTGCGATCGACGTCGCCGAGAAGCGACGGATCCTGCAGCTCGAGACGCTCTACGACCTCGCCCTGGCGCTCTCCGCCGAGCGCTCCGAAGACGAGCTGGTCGAAGAGCTGCTGCAGCAAGTGTGCGCGGCGCTCGATCCGGCGGCAGCCGTGGCCGCGACTCGCGACGTCGTCGGCGCGCCGCGCGCGGTGACCACCGTCGGCTGGCAGGGCGGCCCGCCGGACGCCGGGGCGCTCTTCGACGCCGCCCTCTGGCGCGAGCTGCTCGCGGCCGGCCAGTCGTTGACGCGCAGCGACGGCGAGCTCGCCGGGCGACCGTTCCGCGAGGCCCTGGCCGCCCCGCTCGCCTATCGCGGCGTCTTCCTCGGCTATCTGGCGCTGCTCGACAAGGAGTCGCGCTTCCGCGACACGGGCGGCTTCAGCGCCGATGATCGCCGCTTTCTCGACTCGGTCGCAGCGCTCGCCGGCGCGGCGCTCGACGCGACCCGTCGCTTCGCCGAGCTGGCCAGCCAGCGCGAGCGCCTCGAAGAGGAGAACAAGGCGCTGAAGGGCCGCCTCGTCGACGAGCTCGCCGGCCACCGCATCGTCGCTCAGGCGCCGGCGATGCGGCGAGTGCTCGAGATCGTCGAGCGCGTCGCGCCGCGCAACGTCTCGGTGCTGGTGCGCGGCGAGAGCGGCACCGGCAAGGAGCTTGTGGCGCGCCTTCTGCACTCGCTCTCCGGGCGCGGCGGGGCGCTGGTGGCGATCAACTGCGCGGCGATGCCGGAAGCTCTTCTCGAATCGGAGCTCTTCGGCATCGAACGCGGTGTCGCCACGGGCGTCGAAGCACGGCGCGGCAAGTTCGAGCTCGCCGATCGCGGCACACTCTTTCTCGACGAGATCGGCGACATGGACCTGGCGCTCCAGGCCAAGCTGCTGCGCGCGCTCCAGGAGCGCGAGGTGATGCCGGTGGGTGGCCAGAAGCCGCGGCGAGTCGATGTCCGCGTGGTCGCCGCCACCCATCGTCACCTCGAGCAGCGCGTCACCCACCGCCTGTTTCGCGAAGACCTCTACTATCGTCTCAAGGGGGTCGAAGTCGAGCTGCCGGCGCTACGCGAGCGGCGGCAAGACATTCCGCACCTGGTGCGCCTCTTCCTCGAAGAATTCTGCCGTCGCGAGGGGCTCGAGCCACCGCGCATCGAGCCCGATGCCTTGGCCATTTTGCTCGAGCATGATTTTCCAGGAAACATTCGCGAGCTTCAGAACGTGGTGGAAGGTGCTGTCTCCCTCGCCGACGGTAGCGTCGACGCGGAGCTCGTCCGCAGCCTGCTCGGAGGCAGCAACGACGAAGACGGCGGCTCGCTCGAGCTGGAACGGGTCGAGCGGCGCCACATCTCCAAGGTCCTCCGCCTCACCGGCGGCAACAAGAGCGCGGCCGCGCGCATGCTCGGCGTCGACCGCCGCACGCTGCAGCGCAAAGGGTTTTGAGGCTCCGCTCGGGCTCGCGCCTGCGGCATCACGCCGCATGTGCGACAAGATGCCGCAAGTGGCCTCTTCGAGCTGAAGAATCAGCACCTCCGAGCCGCTGATTGAGCTCTTCAAGGGAATTATGCGACATTTTGTCGCATTGCCGTTTCGGGACTCGGTCGCCTCGACGCGAGCCCGACCCCGAGAAAAGCCGCCGATCACGGCACGAAGAGGACCGATCGTCCCACGCCGACGACTCCGGGTGCGGGGTTGGCAGCACTCTTGCTCTTTCAGGGGGCGTTCATCGCAGACTCGACTCCGGGTCGCCGTCCACTGAGGAGACTCTCATGCTAAACTCCGCTCGCAATCGCGTGGAAACCCTGCCCCAGGTTCCCGTCCAGGCTCTGCTCTCGGCGGGTACCCTCTTCGGCTTCGCCTGGCTACTCCTCCAGAACAAGATTCATCCCTTCGTGATCTACCTCCTTCAGGTGTACCTGACCTTTTGAGCGCGCCGCTCGCTTTGTCGCCAGGCCGCGAGATCGGACCATGCAGCAGGTGACCCTGACGCTTCCGATGATTCCGAATATGGAGCTGACCGCCAGTACGACGGCCGGCGCTCTGGGGGAACACATCGGAATGGCCCAGGACAAGGTCGAGGAAGTCCAGATGGCGGTCGTCGAGGCGTGCATCAACGCCTTCGAGCACTCCCGATCGAAGGTCCGAGAGGTCCAGGTGCAGCTGCTGGTTCTGGGTGCCGACGAGGATCCCGAGGGGCTCGAGATCACCGTCGCCGACGACGGCATCGGATTCGATCCGGCGGATGTCGCGGAGAGGAAGGACGGCACGGAGCTGGCCAAGCTGAAGCGCGGGCACGGTCTGAAAATCATCCGCAGTCTGATGGACGAAGTGACGATCCGGTCGAGCGCCACGGGCACCCGGGTGACGATGAGGAAGCTGCGTTGACCTGTGGGCGCGGCGCTGGAGCGAGCGATGACTGAGAGCTTGAAGCTCACCGTCGACGAAGAGCGCGGCGATCTGGTCGTGATCTACACCGAGGGCTACATCAACAACCAGGGCGGCGAAGAAATCGCCAACGTCGCCTATGAGCTGATCGAGAAAGGTCACACGACGCTGCTGCTGAATCTGGCGCAGACCAAGATCGTGAATTCGATCGGCATCTCGATTCTGATCGAGATCATCGAGAGGATGCTTCTGATCGACGGCAAGCTCGCCTTCTGCTGCCTGACGCCGACGATCGAGAAGACCTTCAACATCATGGGCCTGGCACAGTACGCGGGCATGTACAGCGACGAAGAGACCGCGATCGAAGCGCTGACCTGAGGCTCCCGTCAGGCTCATGGCCACCGACCCCGCATCCCCGTCGTCCGCAGCCAGTCACCGCGACTCCGTCGCGACCGATCCGTCGATCTGGGCCGACCTGCTCGAGCCGTCGCGCCGGCAGCGCGACGACCGCCAGGTGATCGCGCGCATGCTCCACGGCTGGGCGGCGACCCACGGAGTCGACGCCGCAGGCCTCTACGTCCGCGGCGCGGTGGCGGGCGCCGAGCCCGAGCTCGGTCTGCTCGCGACGACCGGGCCCCTCGACGACACCTCGATCGAGACTGTCGCGCTGCCCGAGACGCTCGACGAACGCACCGACGGCGAGCCCCAGGGCGCGCTCCGGCACCTGGCGTTGCCCGGCGCGATGCTCGTCGCCTCCGGGAGCGGCACGCTCGACTCCACCGATCCGACGCTGCTGCTGCTCGCCGCCGCCGGTCGGATCGCGGTGCTCAAGAAAGAGGTACAGACGCACAGTTTCCAGGCGATGTTCCGCGGCGTCGAGCTCGAGGTGCTGTACGAGGTCGGGCTGGTGATCGCTTCCACGCTCGACCTCGAAGCGCTCGGCATCGAGGTGCTGGCACGCGCCGTCTCCCTGCTCGATGCCCGTCGCGGCGCGCTCTACCTGAGCGAGGACGGTGCGGCGGCCGATCAGGGTGAGTTCCACCTCGTGAGCTCGCTCGGTGGCGACGCGCGCGACGAGATCGACCTCGGCGGCATCGACATGGAGGCGCTCGAAGCCGGCCTGGGCGACGGCGGCGCCGGGCTGCTGCCGGGAAGCAAGCATCTGCTCGGAGCGCGAATCGACGCCGAGGGCGCGACACGCGGCCTGCTGGTAGTCAGCGACAAGGAGCGCCGCACCGGCGTCGGCCCCTTCGCTTCCGACGATCGCCGAACGCTCGCGCTCTTCGCCAGTCAGGCGGCAATCGCACTCGAGAACGCCCGCCTGCATCGCTATGCGCTCGAGACCGAGCGCCTCGAGCGTGAGATGGAGCTGGCCTCGGAGATCCAGCGTCAGCTGCTGCCCGACTCGATGCCGTCGATGACGGGCTACGAGATCCTTGGCTGGAACCGCTCGGCGCGGCACGTCGGCGGCGACTACTTCGGCTTTCATCGTCTCGACGACGGTCGCTGGAGCCTCGTGGTCGGCGACGTCAGCGGCAAGGGCGTGCCAGCGGCGCTGCTGGTCTCGACGCTGCACTCGGCGCTCAGCGTCTTGCTCGAGCTGAGCGACGTCGGCGCACAGCTGGTCGAGCGCCTGAACCGCCACGTCTGCGACTCGTCGAGCGCCAACAAGTTCATCACTATGATCCTCGCCGTGCTCGAGCCGTCGACCGGCCGGCTCACCTACCTCAACGCCGGCCACAATCCGGGTCTGGTCCTCAGGCAGGCGGGCGGAATCGACCATCTGCCCGCCGGCGGCATGCCGATCGGCCTGATGCCCACGGCGCGCTACGAGGGCAGCGCGCTCGAGCTCGAGGCAGGCGACCTGCTCTGCCTGTACAGCGACGGCATCACCGAGTGCGCCGCGCGCGACGACGAGGAGTACGGCCTCGAGCGCCTCGAGGCCCTGCTCACGCGCCTGCGCGACGAGCCGCTCGACGCGATCCTGACGCGCATCGACGAGGCGATGCTCACCTTCGCCGACGGTCAGCAGCAGGGCGACGATCAGACCGTCGTGCTCGTCCGCCGCACCAGCGACGACTAGCCCGATCCCTCCCGAGCTCGAGCCAGGGATTGCGATCCCTGGCTCATGGCGTCTTCCCTGCGGGACACGGAAGGACACCCCGTCCCGTCGGGACGAACGATGCGAGCCCGGGTTCATCCCCGGGTGTGTCTACGGCGCGACGCGCAGGCCTGTGACGCTCTCGAGCAGGAGAGCCGGGGCGGCGACGGCGCCGAGCGGGGTCGACGGAACGACACGCACCGCGCTGTCGGCGCCGACGGCGCGCAGCCGGGCCAGGGCGCCGAGCAGGCTCTGCTGCCAGCGCAGGTCGGGGACCGGAGCGCCCAACCGACCGTTCTCGATCCGGCGCACACCGCGCGCGGTGGTGCGCAGCGTGAGCGTGCTCGGCTCGACGCACTCGGGCGGCTCGAGCCAGCCGATCCACAGGCCGGTGCCGGCGCGCTCGAGGAGCTCTGGCCACGAGGCGTCGCCCGGCTCGAGGAAGAGATTGCCGAAGAGCGCGTCGGTGCCGCCGACGGAGTGCGCGGTCGCCGCCAGTCCGGCTTGCGTACTCTGCAGCTTGTCGAGCGCCGGCGTCGACGGCCTGCCGTCGACGATCAGCTCGATCGGTTCCTTCGCCGAGCCCTCGAGATCGAACGGGAAGGGCAGACCGGACGCGCGGGTGGCGTCGTCGACCAGGTGGAGCGACCGATCGAAGACCTGGACGTTGCGGTGCCGCGCGAGAAACGACGTGCCGTCGAGATAGGCGCGCCCGGCGAAGGCGAAGACGTTGAGCACGTCGAGCAGCACGGCGACCGCTTCGGGTGCGAGCAAGACGACATGCTCGCCGTCGGTGTCGAGCGTGTTCGGGGCGGACGAGTCGGCGGAGCGCTCCCGCGCCCGCTCGACGAGAGACGGCGGTGAGAGGTCGTCGAGACGGCGGGCCGACGCGGTGGCGAAGCCGCACCCGACCCCCGCTCCACAGCGCACCTGCAGGCTCGCCTCCGTGGTGCTGGTGCGGCGGCGCACACCGTGGCTGTTGGCCACGGCGATGCGCGTTTCGGACCAGTCGAGGTGTGCGCTCAGCGCGTCGTCCTCTCCCCGCGCGTCGCGCAGCAGGGCGCGCGCGCTCTCGACGTCGAGCGCCGCGATCCCAGGATCGTGGAGCCGCGGGCCGTCCGCGCCGCGGCGACGCGTCCCCGTCGGCAACACCGGGCGCTGGCCGAGCGCTGGCCGCGCAGTGGCGACGGCGAGGGCCTGACGCACACCGCTCTCGAGCTCGTTGGCGTCGCCGACGTGAGTGCGATGCCAGCCCAGGCGCCCGCCCTGGACGACGCGCACCAGCACCGAAAGAAGCGGTCGATCGGGAAACGCATCGTCGCCGCCGGTGCGGTCGTGCAGCGGCGGCGCCCACTGCGGGCCGACCGACGCGGCGCCGTAGCGTCGCTCGAACCAGACGAGCTCGGTCTCGTCGGCGACCGAGGAGTCGAGCACCTGGCGGAACACGTCGGCGATCCGGTCGAAGTCGGTGAAGGCGCTCGCCATGACGTCGAGCAGCTTATCCCACCGCCACCCGCCGACCGCACGGGGCAATCGACCGACCGAGTCGTCACATCGTCGACCTGGCGCATCGCTTGCAGACCCCTTTCACTGAGATCGTGTCCGTCCGGGCGCCGCCGCTGCGGCGGCCACCTCGGAGACGATAGACTCGGGATCCGCGATGAGACCTTGCATGCTTTCGACACCCTGCTCCGCCCCGGCCGCGTCCCCTGCGACGGACGGCCGGTGTCGTCGTGGGAGGTCGCTCGGGCTCGTTCTGCTCACCCTCGCCCTGTGCCTGGTCGGGTTCGAGGCGCCGCCGAGCGCGGCGCAGACCGGCGACACCTTCGGCGCCCAGCGCCTCGACATGGTGGAAAGCCAGGTGCGCCGGCGCGGCGTCACTCAGCCTTCGCTGCTGGAGGCGATGCAGCTCGTGCCGCGCCACCGCTTCGTCCCCGAGACGCTGGAGCGCGAGGCGTACACCGACCGCCCGGTGCCGATCGCGCCGGGGCAAACTCTGTCGCAGGCCTACGTCTCGGCGCGCATGATCTCGCTGCTCGATCTCGACGGTGACGAAAAGGTGCTCGAGATCGGCACCGGCTCGGGCTACGACGCAGCGCTGTTGTCGCGTATCGCCGACGAGGTCTACACCATCGAGATCGACGAGGATCTTGCGAAGGAAGCCCGCGGCACGCTGCGCGAGCTCGGTTACGACAACGTCCGCGTGCAGGCGGGCGACGGGTATCGCGGCTGGCCGTCCGAAGCACCGTTCGACGCCATCCTGATGACCACCGCGCCGCCGCGCATTCCCGAGCCGCTCTTCGACCAGCTGGCCCCCGGCGGCAAGATGGTGATCGCCGTCGGGTACTCGCTGCACCAGGACCTCCAGGTGGTGACGAAGTCGCGCGAGGGCGATCGCGAGGTGCGTCGCGTGAGCCTGGTGAGTCTGACGCCGATGACCGGCGAAGTGCAGCAAGACCGCGACGACTGACGGTCGGCCGACGCCGACAGCCTGCTATTCTGCGCTGCGAGGACACCGTGGAATCCAGCAGCTCATCGACGCGTCGCGAACCTGCAGCGGCGGCGCCTGCGCAGGCCGAGCCGACCGGAGGGGACGAGCTCGGGGCTGTTCTCGAGTCAGACGCTGTTCTGGGGCTCGACGCTGTTCTTGGGCTAGACAATGTCCGCCTCGACCTGCCACTGGCCGGCATCGGCAGCCGTGGTCTCGCGTTCACGCTCGACTTCCTGCTCCTCGGCCTGCTGATGGTGCTCTGGCTGCTCTTCGCGTTCGGCGTGCTGTCGACCTTCCTCGGCGCGGGCTGGACGACGGCGATCGCCGCGCTCGGCGCCTTCGCCGTGCAGTGGGGGTACTTCGCTGTCGCCGAGATCACCATGGACGGACGCACGCCGGGCAAAAGCGCTCTCGGCCTGCGCACGGTGTCGCATCTCGGCGGCCAGGCCTCGGCCGGCGCACTCATCCTGCGCAACCTGCTGCGCTCGGTCGATGTGTTGATCGGTCTGCCGATGATGGCGATCGATCGCCGTCACCGGCGCCTCGGCGACGTCCTCGCCTCGACGCTCGTCGTCCACCACCGGGCGCACGAGCCGACTCCGTCGATCGGCCACATACCGACCAGCTGGGGTGCGCGTGAGGTCGCGGTGGTCGAGGCCTTTCTCCGCCGCGCGCCGCGCATGGATCCAGCACGGGCCGAGGAGCTCGCGTCGACGCTCGTCGACTGGCTGGTCCGGCGTGAGCCCGAGCTGGCGGCGGCAGCGAAGGCAGGCACCGCGCTCGAGCGCCTCCAGGCGCTCGTGAGTGTGGAGGTCCGCTGAGCGCTCCCTCTCGTTTCGCCGCGCTGCGTAGCCGGCAGCACACGGGCTCTTCTCAGCGGACGACGATCGAGACTCCGAAGGATCCGTGCCTGGCGGCGAGCCGCCCGCTGAACAATGCACCTGGATTGCCTCAGCATGACGGAGTTTCTCCTGCGGAACCGCTATCAGGGCAGTCGACGCTGCAGAACCGTTGTCTGCTACTGATTGGAGGAATTCATGCGCCCAGCCCAGACCGCCCATTTCCTCGTCCCGCTCGCGGCCAGAGCAAGGCGCGACCTGGGACACCTACAGCTCGAGGAATGGCATCGCGGTTTCGGCCTTTCGCGAAGTTTTCGGTGGGTTTCGAGGTCAATGCATTGCACCAGCTCCGGTCGTGAGCTCGAACTTCATCCCCTGCGGTGGGGAGACCCGTGGCGACAAGCTCTCCAGGGAAGAGCACGATGAACTATCCAGCCGCTGGACGTCCGATCGAGGGGGCCACCGCGAAGGCCGTACCATGCGTTGCCTGCGGTGCGGACCTGGCCATCGGCCGATGGGATCGCTGGAACGGGTTCCTGGTCGAGTGCTGGAGCTGTCACAAGTTGCACGGCAAAGCGCGCAGCCTGAAAAACGTGGCGCTGGCCGGCCTCTTCTTCAACATTCTCAGCTTCTGGTTCTTGATGAGGCCGCGAAAGGCTCTTCTCTGGACCGTGGTGTTCGTGGGATTGGTCTTGGGCGGCGGATTGTTCCTGCCGTCGAAACCGCCGGATTCTCTCCTGCTGCTGCTTGCCGGCACAGCCTTGCTGGGACCCGTCGCCGCAGCGGTCATCGCAGGCGTGAGTCACCAAACCCGACTGTTGCAACCTGCACCGAACCCTCGAAGTCGGCTAGACTCCATGTAGTGGACTACACGCGCTTCGTCGCCCTGCGCGGCCCGATGCACGACGAGCTCGAGGCGCAGCTCGAGCGAGCGCGTCGCCGACCCAACGACCTGTCGTACGACGAACTCGAGACGCTCGCCGTGCGCTACCGCCAGGTGCTCCACGACCACTCGCTGGCGTCGGCGCGATTCCCCGGTACCGCCGCCGCGGCGCGCCGGCGGCGGCTGGTGCTGGAAGCGACTCACTGGCTTCACCGCGACGCCGGCGAGAGGCTACCCAGCCTGCGCCGATTCGTGACCACCGACTTTCCGCGCGCGATGACCGCCGCGGCGCCGGCGATCGGCGTCGCCGCGGCGCTCTTCGTCGTCTCGGCGCTGCTCGGTTTCGCCGTCGTGGCAGTCGATCCGGCGCTCGCCGGCCTGTTTCTCGGCGAGGAGGCGATCGACGGCCTGCACCGCGGCACCCTGTGGACCGACTCGATCTTCGCCGCCGCACCGGCGGCGCTGCTCTCGGGCGCCATCGCGCGCAACAATCTCACCGTCGCGCTCACCGCCTTCGGCGGCGGCGCCCTCGCCGGGCTCGGCGCGCTCTACGTGGCGTCGCTGAACGGCGTCATGCTCGGCTCCGTGCTGGCTCTGGTCGAGCGATTCGGCCTGGGCGGCGCGCTGCTCGAGTTCATCGCCGCGCACGGTCCGCTCGAGATCACTCTGATCTTGGTGTCGGCCGGCGCCGGGCTGCATCTCGGCCGTGCCCTGGTCGCCGCCGACGATCGCCCGCGCGCCGCGGCGCTGCGCGTCGCCGGTCGCGAGGCGCTGCTGGTGCTCTTCGGCAGCCTGCCATGGATCCTGCTCCTCGGCTTCGTCGAGGGCTTCGTCTCGCCGTCGAACGCGGTCGGCTGGCGCGCCAAGCTGCTGCTCGGCCTGCTGCTCGAGGCGGCATTCGTGCTCTGGGCCACGGCTCCATGGCTGCGGGCCCTGCCGAGCGCCGAGGACGGAGCCGCATGAGCCGACTCGACCTGATTCCCTTCCGCCAGCTACTCGACCGTCCAGTGGCACCGGCGCGGCGCATCTTCGCGCGCGCCGTGTGGCCGGTGGCGGCACCGATCGCGGCGGTCGGCGTCGCCTTCGTGCTCGCGCAATCGAGCCTCATGCAGGTCTTCCTCGGCGACCTGACGTGGAACCAGATGCTGTTCGGCATGGCCGGCTATGTCGGCGCGCTCTTCGGCCTCGGGCTGGTGGTCTACCTCGGCTACGCCGCGATGGCGTCCGCCGCGCTCGACGTGCTCCACGGCCGCGACCTGTCGATGCGCCGCGCCTGGGCGTTCGCGCTGCGCCCGTCGGTGGTCGGCACGCTGATCGTGCTCGGCCTGGTGACGATGCTGTCGCTGCTCTTCTGTATCGTGCCCTTCTTCGTCGTCGTGCCGCTGCTCAGTCTGGTGCTGCCGGTGATGGTCGTCGAGGGCTCGACCGGCCTGACTGCGCTGCGCCGCAGCGCCGACCTGGTGCGCTGGAATCCCACCGGCCGCTGGCGCGACAGCGGCTTTCTGCAGGCCTCGGCGATGCTGGTCACCGGTTGGGCGATCCAGTACGGCCTGGCGCTTCTGGTCCAGGGACCCTTCGTCGTCGCACAGCAGGTGTGGATCGCGCGGCGGGCCGTCGGCGGACAGGCGGTGGATCCGCTGACGCTGGCGCAGGGCAGCCTGTGGATCAACCTGCCGGCGCAGGTTCTCGGGTCGGTCGCGACCGCCACGGCATGGCTCTACTGGTCGTTCGCCTTCGGCATGCTGTACCTCGAGATCCGGCGCCGGCGCGAAGCGCAGGACCTCGAGTCGGCGATCGGCCGCCTGGTCGCCGGCTGAGCTCTTCCGATGGCTTCCCCGTCCCCCTCGACGCCACCTTCGACGACGGCGCCCTCGACGACGGCGCCCTCGACGACGCTCCCGACGACGACACCGTCGCAGCCTGCGGCGGCGAGCGGCGGCGACTCGGAGCTGATGCGCCGTCTGCTCGAGCAAGGTGAGATCGACACGCGGCGTGAGGCGGCAGGCGTCGGCGACTACTTCTTCGACCTGTGGAGCGCGCTCTATCTGCAGATCGCGCGCCTTCTCGAGAACGCTCTACCCGGGCTGGCGCCGTGGCTACGCTGGCTCGACGCCGTGCTGCCCTGGATCCTCGGCGCCTTCGCGCTGCTCGCCGTGACCTTGCTCACGGTGAAGATCTGGCGCGCGCGGCGCACCGCGCCCGCGGTCGACGTCGAGATCGAGCGCCCGTCGATGGCGCCGGAACGGGACGCATCCGCCTGGGACGCGACGCTGCGCGCACGCCTCGCGGCCGGCGACCTACACGGCGCACTCGAGGCTCTGTGGTGGTGGCTGGCCGGGCGCCTCGGCGCCGCCCGGGCCGACGCGTCGTGGACCGCGCGGGAGCTGGTGACCCGGTCCGGGCGCCGCGATCTCTTGCCTTGGGTGCAGCGCTTCGATCGCCTCGCCTACGGCACGCGGTCGATGTCGAGGGAAGCGACTGACGACGTGTCCATTGAAGACGTGTCGACGCTTTGGCACGAACTCGACGGTCGCGTCGAGCCGGCGGAGGAGACCCGGTGAGCGCCCCGCCCAGACGCTGGCTGTGGAGCCTCGGCGGCCTCGCGGCGGTGGCCGTCGTCGTGCTGCTGGTGCTGCCCGAGCCCGAAGCCGCGGGCAGCAGCCTGTCGCGCGCACCGTCGGGCTGGTGGGCGACGCGTGCCTATCTCGAGGCGCGTGGCGTCGAGGTGACGCTACGCGACGTGCCTTTCGACCATCATCCCGCGGCAGATCATGGTTTCGCGGCGGACCGTGATTTCGCGGCGGACCGTGCGGAGGCCGAACGCCCCCGGAGCCCGGAGGGGCTCGTCGAGGCCGAGCCGATCGACGCCGACGTGGTCGCCGTCGTCTTTCCGCTGCAGCGCTCTCTGGGCGCTGGAGAGATCGACCCGCTCGCCGCCCACCTGCGGGCCGGAGGCGTGTTGATGATCGGCTACAGCGGCGACGAGCCGTCGCCGAGCGAGACCCGCCTGCTCGAGCTGGTCGGGTTCGGCGACACGGTGTCGCTGCGCGCGTCGCCACCCCTGGCGCCCCGCGCCTGGTGGCGCCACCGCGGCGAGCGCTTCACGCTCGAGCCGACGTCCGGCCACGACGGCGCGCCGCTCGAGGTCGCGGCCTTCGATCTCGCGCCGGCGCGCGGCTTCGCTCCGGCGGCTCCGGGACAGGTGTTCTACACGGTCGGCTCGCCGTCGCACGACGCGCCGGTCGCGCTCGTCGAGAGCTTCGAGCACCTCGGCGGACGCGTCGTGCTGCTGCCCGCGGCTCTGCTCGCCAACGACGAGGTCGCCGGCAGCGTCGACCTGCTCGAGAGCCTCACCGCGCTCGGCGCGCGCTGGAGCTTTGCCGAGCACCTGCACGGCGTGCTGCGCCCCTCGGTGGCCGCGGCCAGCTCGACGACGGTGGCCTGGGACCTTTTCGTGCTCCACCTACTGCTCGTCTACCTCGTGCTCGCCGCCATGGTCGCGGTGCGCTTCGGTCCGCCGTGGCGTGAAAGCCTCCGCGCCCACGGCTCGACGGCCGACTTCCTGCGCAGCCTGGGCACGCTCCACCATCGACTCCGCCATCACCACGACGCCGCGCGCCGCCTTCGTGAGCGCGTCGAGCGTCTCGACCCGCGGGCGCAGCTGCCCGACCTTCCGCTGCCGGTCGCCGGCGACGGCGACGGCCTGGTGCGCTTCGCCCGAGCGATCGCGCGGGCACGCCGCCCCGGCGCCACCAACCCGAGGACCTCTGATGACTGAGCCCATCTCTGAATCCGCGGTCGAGCCCACGGCCGAGGTCACCGCGCCCGGCGCGAGCCCACCGGCCGCCGCGCTCGCCGACCGCGTGCTCGACGCCGTCGAGGCGCACGTGCTCGGGCAGCGCCCGGCCGCCGAGCTGCTCGTCGCCGCCTACGCCGCCGGCGGGCACGTTCTGCTCGAGGGCGTTCCCGGCATCGGCAAGACCCTGCTCGCGCGCTGCGTCGCCGCGGCCCTCGGGCTCGAGTTCCACCGCATCCAGCTCACCCCCGACCTGATGCCGACCGACGTGCTCGGCACCAACGTCTTCGACCAGGAGAGCGGCGGCTTCCGGCTGGTCCGCGGCCCGGTCTTCACCCAGATCCTGATGGCCGACGAGATCAACCGTACGCCGCCGAAAACGCAGTCGGCGCTGCTCGAGGCGATGCAGGAGCGGCAGGTGACGATCGACGGCGAGCGGCTCGAGCTCGATCCGAGCTTCTTCGTGCTGGCGACACAGAATCCGATCGAGCTCGAAGGCACCTACCCGCTGCCCGAGGCACAGCTCGATCGGTTCCTGGCGCGCATCGACATGGGTCTACCCGGCGCCGACGCCGAGCGCGAGCTCTTCCGCCGCGCGGTCGCCGGCGATGGCTTCGGTCACGAGCGGCTCCCCGAGCCGGTGCTCGCGCCCGGCGAGGCGGCGACACTGCGCCGGGGATCGCGCCAGGTGACGGTGAGCGACGAGCTGATCGACTATCTCGCGCGGCTGGCGGCGGCGGTGCGCGCGTCCGACCTGCTCGAGCTCACCGTGAGCCCACGCGGCGCGCTGGCGCTGCTCGAAATGGCGCGCGGCGTGGCGCTGCTCGAGGGTCGCGATTTCGTGATTCCCGACGACTTCAAGCGCTGCCTGGTGCCGTGCTGGCGCCACCGCCTGATCCTCGACGCCGAAGCGGAGCTCGAAGGCCACAGCGCGCGTCGGCTGCTCGAAGACCTCGCCGAACGGGTCGAGGTTCCAAAGTGAGCCCGGAGAGCAAGTGAACCTGGAGAGCCCACGCGTGCCCGGAGAGCCAAGGGGCCGGAAGCCGAGGGCACGTGGCCGATGGCGGCCGGCGATTCCGGCGACGCGCGTGCTCTACGTGCTCGCCGCGACGACCCTGCTCGGTGTCGTCGGCGTGCTCGTGCCCTGGCTCGGTGGGCTGGCCCTCGCCCTCGACGCGGCGCTGATCGTCGCCTGGGTGGTCGACGCGGCGCGCGCCGCGCGCAGTCCCCTCGTCGCCGAACGCACTTGGCCACGCCTGCTGATGCAGGGCACCGACGACGAGCTGGTGGTGCGCGTCGAAAGCGGCGCCGCGCGGCCGCTCACCGTGCGCCTGCGCGAGACACTCGCACCGGCGCTCGCCGCGCGGCCGTTGCGACGCACCATCGAGCTGCCGCCGCACGGGGCGGCGAGCTGGCGCGTGCCGCTGCTACCGAGCCAACGCGGCGAGCAGCGTGCCGGACCGACAGTGGCGCGCGTGCTCGGCCCCTGGCGCCTGGCGTGGTCGCAGCGCGAGCTGATCGCCCCCGAAACGCAGCGCGCCCTGCCGCAAGTGCGCTGGCAGGGCACCGTCGGCCGACTGCTGCTGCTCGCCCACCGCCGCGCCCTCGGCGCGCATCCGCAGCGCCTGCGCGGCCTCGGCACCGAGCCGTACGCGCTGCGCGAGTATCTTCCGGGCGATCCGCCGGTGAAGATTCACTGGAAGGCGTCGGCGCGCCATGGGCGCCTGGTGTCGCGCGAGGACACCTGGGAGCGCGGCGCGCGCCTCGTGGTGCTTCTCGACTGCGGTCGCTCGATGGCCGGGCGGGTGCCCGGCGCGGCGGGCGGCGACGCGCGCTTCGTGCGCTCGAAACTCGACCATGCGCTGGCCGCAGCGCTGGCGCTCGCGCGAGTCGCCGTCGCGCGCGGCGACCGCGTCACCTTCGTCGCCTTCTCCGACCGCGTCGAACGCACGGTGCTGCTGCACGGCGGCCAGCGGAGCGTGCGCGCCGCGTACCAGGCGGTCTACGACCTCGAGGCGCGCCTCGTCGAGCCCGCATTCGACCTCGCCGCCGAGGCCGCCGCCACGCTCGAATCGCGCCGGTCGACCGTCGTGCTCCTCACCTCGGTCGTCGACCTCGCCGCCGCCGACCTGCTGCGCCAGGCCCTGCTGCACCTCGAGCGACGCCATCGCCCGATCCTGGTCAATCTCGAGGATCCCGAGCTGGTCGCCTTGGCCGCGGAGCCGCCGACCACTCCGGCCGACGCCTTCGCCCAGGTCGGCGCGCTCGACATCCAGAGCGCCAACCGCGCCCTCTCGAGCCGCCTGCGCCACGCCGGCATCCGCGTCGTCTCCACCGCCGCCGACCGTCTCGCCCTCGAAACTCTCGAGGCCTATCTCGCCCTCTTCGGCGTCCAGCGCCGCGTGGCGTGACCGTCACCACTCGACGTGGCGCATGTCCCGTGATCCATGAAGGATTCGAGCGACCTCGAGTCGATCCGCTCGAACGCGATACACGATGAGGAACGAGCCGACGGTGCAGTAGCGAAATCGACGGCCGGGTGGATCGTACTCAGGCCGCAGCGGGGCCATTTCGGGAAAGGTCGCGAGTTGCTCGAGCATCGACTCGAACCGAGCCCGGAGGCGTAGCGCCTGCGTGACACCGAAACGATCGTGGGTGAAGTCGTCGATCTCCTCGAGGTCCCGGGCCGCGAGCGCCGAGAGTCGGACGTCGAGCACTCAGCGATCGGCCAGGGGGCGCGTACGTTCCTTCGCTGCGAGGCGAGCGAAGACATCTCGAGCGGCCACCGTCTGCCCGCGGTCCAGCTGCACAGCCCCGCGCTCGATCTGCTCGCGAAACCAGGTAGTCTCCAACTGGGCTCGGGACTCTTCCTCATCGAGCACCAGCGACATTTTTTCGCGTTCAGTCATGGCTTCTCCTCACAAAAGCCCTTGGGCTGAATCTAGCATACATACGGCTCGAAACCGCAGCTGGAGAGATCGAGAAGGAGCGTGGTTGATGTGGCGCAGTGATATTCTGGCGGCATGGACGAGAGTGCGGCCTATGACTGTGGGTACTGCGGCGAAGGGAATGTGATCGAGGTCGACTGGTCGGCGGCACGCCGCCAGGAGATGGTGGAGGACTGCACCGTCTGCTGCCGGCCCAATGTGGTGACGATCACGCTCGAGAGCGACGAAACGGTCTCGGTCGCGGCGCGCGCCGAGACCTGGTGACGGCCTCGTGAGCCGGCAGACGAGCCGTCCACCGACGCTGCGCCATCGAACGGCCTGGCGCACGTTCTTCGCGCTCGCGGGCCTGCTCAGCGTCGGCGGCGGTGTCGCCGGGATGCTCGGCCTGGTGGCGCGCCCCGAGGCGCTCGGCATGGCGCCGCCTCTCTATCCCTTCGCGTTCGAGCTGGTGTTTCTGGCGGTGCTCGTCTTCGGCCTCGGCTACTTCTTGCTCGCCGCCGCACCGGAGCGCAACCGCGATATCGCCTGGCTCGGCTTGACGTCGAAGCTCGGCGGCCTGATCATCAGTCTGCGTGCGCTCGACAGCGGACAGTTACCCGCCTCGAGCTGGGCGCAGCCTCTGGTCGCCGACCTGCCCTGGGCGATCGGCTTCGCGCTCTTCCTTTGGCTCACCCGAGGAGACCCCGATGAAACCAATGACTGACACAGCCAGCCTGTTCCTTCGATTCGCCGTCGGCCTCGCCGTGGCCTCTCTGCTCGCCCTGCCTGCGACCGCCGCAGAGGATCACCACCAGGCCGACGCGGTCAGCACCGAGTTCGGCGCCGGCGGCGGCGAGGGCGAGATCGTCGCCATCGCCGACATTCTCGGCGACGCCGCGGCCTGGGAGGGCCGCGAGGTGCGGGTCTCCGGCGAGATCACCGGCGTATGCCAGATCGCCGGCTGCTGGATCGAGATCGACGATGGCGGCGGCACCCTGCGACTCAAGGTGAACGACGGCGACATCGTGTTCCCCACTGCGGCGCAGGGCCACCAGGCGATCGCACGCGGCGTCGTCGAGCGCCGTGAGCTCGACCGCGAGCGCTATGTCGGCTGGAAGCAGCACCTGGCCGACGAGCTCGGCGAGGAGTTCGATCCGGCCTCGGTGGGCGACGGGCCCTACGTGATCGTCCAGCTGCGCGGCCTCGGCGCCACAGTCGACGGCGATGTGCCCGAGGGCGATCTCTCCGACACCGGAACCGCCGAGGGCTGACGACCGTCTCTCGATTCGAGTCCTCAGACGCAGACGCACGAAGGCCGGGCTCGACGCCCGGCCTTTGTGTAGTCATATCGCGGCAGTCATGTCGCGGCAGTCACGTCGCAGAACTCAGTCCTCGGCGGCGGCCTGGGACTCCGCGATCACCTTCTGCTGCATCTGCTTTGGCATCTCCTCATAGCCGAGGAACTCCATCGTGTAGCGACCGCGTCCCTGCGTGATCGAACGCAGAGCCGGCGCATAGTCGAGCATCTCGGCGAGCGGAACGACGGCTTTCACGATCTGGCTCGTGCCCTGGGTGTCCATGCCCTGCGGCCGGCCGCGACGCTGCGACAGGTCGCCCATGATGTCTCCCATGAACTCCTCGGTGGTGGTGATCTCGACCTGCATCACCGGCTCGAGGATGGTCGCCCCGGCCTTCAACATGGCGTCCTTGAACGCGAGTGATCCGGCGATCTTGAACGCCATTTCCGACGAGTCGACGTCGTGGTACTGGCCGTCGAGCAGGCGGACGCGGAAGTCGACCACCGGGAAGCCGGCGAGGTAGCCACGTGCCCGCGCCTCCTGGATGCCTTTCTCCACCGCCGGACGGAAGCCCTGCGGAATCGATCCGCCGAAAATCTCGTCCTTGAACTCGAACTCTTCGCCGCTCGGCAGCGGCTCGAGGGTGATCTTGCAGTCGGCGAACTGACCGCGACCGCCGCTCTGCTTCTTGTGACGACCGTGGCCGTCGGCGGCGCGTCGAATGGTCTCGCGGTACGGCACCTTCGGCATGTGACGGATCACGTCGACCTTGTAGCGCGCGGCGAGGCGCGAGAGAGCGATGTCGACATGCAGCTCGTCGCTGCCCGAGATCAGCAGCTCATGGGTCTGCGGGTCGCGAGCCGCCTGCAGGCCGAGATCTTCCTCCATCAGGCGATGGAGCGCTTCGCCGATCTTCTCTTCGTCGCCCTTGCTCTTGGGCTCGACCGCGAACGAGATGGCCGAGGGCCGCACCTCGACCCAGCCGAGCGTCACCGGCCGGGTCGGATCGCTGAGCGTGTCGCCCGACAGAGTGTGCTTCAGCTTGGCGACACCGCCGATGTCGCCGGTGACCAGCTTCTCGGTCGGGCTGCTCTGCTTGCCCTGGAGGTGGAGCAGGGTGCCGACCTTTTCCTGCTGCTTGTCGCGCGCGTTGTAGGTGATGCTGTCGGACGGCAAAGTGCCGGAGACGACCCGGAAGATCGAGATCTTGCCCGAGAACGGATCGTGCAGCGTCTTGAACACCAGCGCCGCGAAGGGCTCGTCACCCCCGACGGCGACCTCGATCTCCTCGCCGTCCTCGTCGACGCCCGGGAAGCTGCCGCGCGCGAGCGGGTCGGGCAGATAGTCGACGACCAGGTCGAGCAGTGTCGACGTGCCGATGCCGTGCAGCGCCGAGCCGATGGTGAGCGGGAACACGGCGCGGGAGACGATGGCCTCGCGCAGCCCCTGCTGCAGTGCGTCGTCGGGCAGCGTTCCTTCCTCGAAGAACAGCTCCATCAGCTCGTCCTTCGACTCGGCGACCGCCTCGATCAGGTGGTTGCGCCACTCTTCGACGGTGTCCGCCAGACCGTCCGGCACGTCGATCTCTTGCGCCTTGCCGTCGCCGTCGCGCTCGAATCGGTAGGCCTTGCCGGTGATCAGATCGACGATTCCTTCGAAATCGTGCTCGGAGCCGATCGGCACCTGAAGCGGCGCAACGTTGCCGAAGCTGCCCTTCAGCTGCTCGACCGACGCGGCGAAGTCGGCGTTCTCGCGATCGAGCTTGTTCAGGTGCAGTAGCACCGGCGTGCCGATCTCCTCGCCGTACTGCCACATACGCTCGGTCGTGACCTCGATTCCCGACGGCGCGCTGATCACCAACACCATCGCGTCAGTAGCACGCACGGCGGCGCGCGCCTCGACGCCGAAGATGCCCGAGCCCGGAGCGTCGACCATGTTGATCTTGTGCTTGCGCCACGGCGCGAAGCAGGGCGCGAGACCGATCGAGTACCCGCGAGAGATCTCTTCGGAATCGAAATCGGTGGTGGTGTTGTGGTCTTCCACGCGGTTCAGGCGATTGACCACCCCGCTGGTGTAGAGGACCGCGCTGGCGAGAGTCGTCTTGCCGGTATCCGCGTGACCGGCCAGCGTGATATTGCGGATCGTCTCCGGGCTCTCCACCTGCATCTGATTCCTCCTGCGGAAGTAGACGTGCTTCCAGCACGTTGCTTCCGTCGAGTCGTCGGGTCTCCTGGGTCGGACGGAGCGTGAATATACCACCGCCGTCACCTGGTTTGACCCACCCTCCGGGAGCCCCTAGAATGGCCACCACCTTTCTTGGCGACTCATGACCACTGAAAAGCTCGGCCGGTACGAGATCATCGAGGAGCTCGGCAAGGGCGCGATGGGCCTGGTCTACTTGGCTCGGGACCCGCTCATCGGACGCCAGCTCGCGCTCAAGACCTTTCGCCTCGGCTACTCGGCCAAGGACGAAGAGCTGGAGCAATTCCGCGCGCGTTTTTTGCGCGAAGCCCAGAGCGCCGGAATTCTGAGCCATCCGAACATCGTCACCATTCACGATGTCGTGGTCGACGACGGCGGTGATTTCTTCATCGCCATGGAGTACGTGAAGGGCACCGACCTGAAGCAGCTGATGCAGCGTCAGACCGGGCGCCTCGAGCTGCGTTTCGTGGTCGACATCGTGGCGCAGATCGCCGACGGCCTCCACTACGCCCATTCGAAGGGCGTGGTGCACCGCGACATCAAGCCGGCGAACATCATCATCACGGCCGAGAAGAAGGCCAAGATCACCGACTTCGGCATCGCCCGGGTCGACGCCTCGAATCTCACCGTCGAAGGGCAGCTCCTCGGCACGCCGAACTACATGGCGCCGGAGCAGATCCAGGGCAAAGAGGTCGACCATCGCGCCGATCTCTTCGCGCTCGGCGTGATGCTCTACGAGATGGTGACGACGAAGAAGCCGTTCGCCGGCGAGAATCTCACCGTCGTCACGCACCGCATCGTCTACGACTCGTTCACCCCGCCCGACGAGATCCTGCCCGGCCTGCCGCCGCGGTTGATGGAGATCCTCGACCGCGCGCTACGCAAGGCGCCCGACGAGCGCTACCAGAGCGGTGCCGATCTCGCCGCCGATCTCCGCGCGCTCTTCGAGCCGGTCGAGCGGCCGGCCGACCGCACAACGGCGTCGTTCCTCACCGACGTCGAGGACACACCCGCACCCGCCGTACCGCCGGTGCCGGGCGCCGGCGGTTCGACCGCGACGGCCGCACCGCCAAGCGCCGGTCCGCCTCCGGCTGCCGGCGCACCGAGGGCTGCCTCCAGCGGCCCAACACCCACGCTCAAGCCCCAGACACCGCCCTTCGCGTCGGCACCCGCCGCCGTCCCGCCGCGCTACGTGCCTCCCGTCGACCAGGGCTCGAGCCCAGCGCGCCGCGGTCTGCTGCTGGCCAGCCTCGGCGTGCTCCTCCTGGTCGTCGTCGGCACGGTCGGCTTTTTCTCGCTGCGCTCTTCCGGCGGCTCCGACGTCGTCCACTTCGATCCCGAGGAGGAGCTGCGCAAGCAAGTCGAGCCGCTGCTCGAGGAAGGGCGTGCGGCGATCGCGGCCGGGGAGCCGGTGCGCGCGATCGAGGTCTTTGACCAGGCGCTGGTGGTGAAGCCCGGCGACCCGACGATCCGCGAGCTGCGGGATCGCGCCGAAAAGATGCTGCTCGACGGCGACCTGACGCGCGAGGAGCAGATTCTGCGCGATCGCCTCGACCGCGCCGAGGAGTCGCTCACCGCGCGCGAGTTCCAGGAGGCGATCGACACCGCCACCTCGGTGCTCGAGCTGGCGCCCGAGAACGAACGTGCGGCCGACCTGCTGGCGCGCGCCGAAGACGGCAAGCGCCGCCGCGACGAAGCGCGCCGCGCGGTGAAGGATCGCTTCAATCGTGGTGCGGGGGTGGCGGCCGGCGGCGACACCGCGGCGGCCACGGACGACGTGCCGGCGGCCGAGCAGACGGCGACTCTGGCGATCGACTTCTACTCCGAGACGTCCGAGGGCATCTTCACCGTGTACGTGGGCACCAAGCAGTTCTTCAAAGAGAACTTCAAGTTCACCGCCGAGCGCTCCGGCTTCTTGCGCCGGCCGAAGAAAATCCCCGGTGGCCTGAGCCACAGCGGCGAAGTGCAGGCCGGCACCCACTCCCTGCGGGTCTACGTGTACAGCAACGGCGCCACCGAGGCGCGCGAGCTCGAGGGCAACTTCCCGCCCGAACAGCTACGCACCCTCAAGGTGCGGGTCGACGAGGCCGGCATCTTCTCGGCGCAGCTGGAATAGGACGGCTCAGCGCAGCTGAATCACACGAGCTGGATCACACGGCGCGGCGCCCCTGCAACCGGGCGTCAGGCCTGGTGGACCGTCACCGGGCCGAACTCCTCGAGCTGCGGACGAAGCTCGGCGGCCGGGCCGACGGCAACGATGGCGACCCCGTCGGGTCGCAGGTGCTCTTGCGCCGCCGCCCGAACCTGCTCTGCGGTGACGTCGGCGAAGAGCGCCGGGTAGGTGTCGTAGAAGTCATCGGGCAGCCCGAACACCACGAGCGTTTCGAGCCGCGAGCTCAATTCGTCGACCGTCTGCAGAGTGCTCGGGAAGCTCGAGAGCAGAAACTCCTGCGAGTCGCGCATCTCGTCCGCGCCCGGCGGCTCCGCCTGCAGGCGCTCGAGCTCGCCGAGGATCTCGCGCACCGAGTGGCCGACGCTCGGCGTCGCGATCGCCGCACCGACGGTGAACAGGCTGACGTAGCGACGCACCGTGAGCCGGCTGTTGGCACCGTAGGTGTAGCCGTGCTTCTCGCGCAGATTCAGGTTGATCCGGCTCGTGAATTTGCCGCCGAGGAGCGTGTTCATCACCTTCAGCGCGGCGTAGTCGTCCTGGTCACGGGGCGGCGCATCGTGGCCGACCAGGAGCTGAGTCTGCGCCGCCTGCGGTCGATCGACGAGGTGCACTTCGGGCTGCTCGAGCCGACGGGCGACGATCGGCTCTTCGCGCCGCTCGACCTCGTGGCTCCAGCCACCGAAGAGACGCTCGACGCTCGCGCGCACCGCGTCGGGGTCGAGATCGCCAACCGCGACGAGGGTCGAATTTCGCGGCGTCACATAGCGCCGGGAGAAGGCGACGATCTCGTCGCGCGTGATCGCGCGTAGGCTTTCGGCCGTGCCGATCTGTGGGCTGCCGAACGGTGTGCCGGTGAAGATCGTCGCGGCGAACCGGTCGTCGGCGAGTGCTGCCGGCTGGCTGCGCCGGCGCAGAATCCCGGCCAGGGCCTCGGCGCGCAAGCGCTCGAGCTCGTCGCCCGGGAACGACGCCTCGAGCATCACCTCGGCGAGCAGCTCGAGCCCGTCATCGAGCGACGACGACAACAGCCCGACATCGGCGTAGGCGAGATGCCAGCCGGCGCCGGAACGCAACGAGCCACCGAATCCTTCGGCGCGCAGGGCGAGGTCGAGCGCGGAGCTGCGCGCCGTCCCCTCGTCGAGCAGGTCGCCGTGGAGAGAGGCCAGGCCGGGTCGATCGAGCGGGTTCGCCAGGCCGCCGGCATGGCTCAGCACCTCGAGGTTGGCCAGCGGCACGGTGCTGTCGGCGAGCGTGTAGAGGGTCAGCCCGTTGTCCAGCCGGTCGACTTCGAAGCGCGGGAACATGAAGTCGCGGCGCGAACCGGGTGGCGGCGGGGCGGTGAGCTCGTAGCGTGGGGTCATGCGTCGGCTCGCGCGGTCGTCGCTTCCGGAACCACGCGCAGCGTCGCCCGGCGTTCGGGAGCCAGCCTCTCGGCGGCGAAACGCCGGAGGTCCTCCGGCCCGATGTTCCGCCAGCGCTCGGACTCGCGCCACACCAGGGTCGGATCGCCGCGGAAGGTGGCGAACATCGAGAGGCGGTCGGCGCGGTCGCTCAGCGTCTGGAGGCGGCTGAAGTGCTGCGCCAAGGTGATGCGGCGCGTGCGTTCGAGCGCCTCTTCGTCCGGTGGCCGGTCGCCGGCGTCGCGCAAGTGGCCGTCGATCGCCGCCTCGAGCTCGTCGAGGTCGACATCGGGCATGGCGGTGGCGATCAGCAACGTGGTGGAGGCCGCCTCGGTCGGCATGACGAAGGCCGAAACGTCCTGCGCCAGGCGGCGGCGGACGACCAGATCCTGGTACATCGGGCTCGCCTTGCCCCAGGCGAGCAGTGAGGTGAGCAGGTCGGCGGCGTACCACTCGTCGGTAGCGAACGGCCGGCAGTGTGCACCCATGTAGAGGCGCGGAAGGTGCACGTGGTCGGTCTGCACGTCGTGACGCGCCTGCTCGAGGACCGGCATTTCGATCTCGGGCTGGACGACGTCGTCACCGCGCGGAATCCAGCCGAAGAACTTCTCGATCCGGCGCAGCGCGTCGTCGGGCTCGAAGTCGCCGGCGAGCGTGAGCACGGCGTTGTTCGGCACGTAGTAGGTGCGGAAGAAGTGGCGCACCATGTCGAGATCGGCGCCTTCGATGTCGGCCACCGAGCCGATCACCGGCCAGCGGTAGGAGTGCCCTTCCGGAAAGAGCATCTCGTTCAGCCGCTCGAGCGCGCGCCCATAGGGCTGGTTGTCCATCCGCTGGCGGCGCTCGTTGATCACCACCTCGCGCTGCGTGTCGAGCTTCTGCTGCGTAACCGCGTCGAGGAAGGTGCCCATGCGGTCCGACTCGAGCCACAAGCCGCGCTCGAGATGGTGCGACGGCAGGGTCTCGTAGTAATTCGTGCGGTCGTACCAGGTCGAGCCGTTGGCCGTACCGCCGACCTGCTGGATGTAGCGAAAATGACCGTTGGTATCGACGTTCTTGCTGCCCTGGAAGAGCAAGTGCTCGAAGAGATGGGAGAAGCCGGTCCAGCCCGGGCGCTCGTTTTTCGAGCCGACGTGGTACCAGAGATTGAGTGCAACCAGCGGCAGCCGGCGGTCGCTGTGGAGCTGGACACGCAGGCCGTTGTCGAGCCGGTGCTCTTCGAGATGATCGCAGTGGAAATCGCTCATGATCGGCGCCGAGGCGGTAGACGAGCATAGGGAGGGGCCACGGGAGTGTCAACCACACCGAGCTGTGACGAGACGTCCACTCGAGCCTCGACGGCGGACGATCCGCGACCGTCGAGCGGAGATAGACTGACGCCATGAGTCGCCGCTCGGCCCCTCGCCCCTCCGACAGCATTCCTCGAAGGATCGTTTCTCGATGCGTCCGTCTGCTCCTCATCGGCATCGTGCTCCTCGCCTGCACCGACGAGCCGAGAGGGACTGCGCAATCCGCGGGCGCGGCCTCGGGCGGCGCCCGGCCGGCCGAAGCGGCGACCACCGCGACCTCGACAGCCGGCGCAAACGCCGGCGCAGAAACCGGTGACCCCGCCGCGCTCGGCGACGGCTTCGTGGTGTGGGAGTCGAATCGCTCGGGGGCGTGGCGACTGTGGGCCCGCGCGCTCGCCGGCGTCACGCCGCAGCAGCTGACCGCCGACGAGGCCGGGCGAGCGCACTGCTGCGCGCACGTTGCGCCCGACGGCCGGCACCTGGTCTACCTCTCGCTGCCGCAAGGGCAGGAGCGCTACCCGCGCGATGGCGCGCAGGGCATTCTGCGCCTCGTCACGCTCGAGCGCGATGCCGACGGTGCCGACCGGCCGCGCGCGGCCTCGGTGCGCGACCTCGGACCGGCGCGCACCTATTTCGAGCATCGAGCCGCCGTCTGGCGCGACTCGCGGCGGATCATCGTCATCGACGGCGACGGACGCACGCGCGAGCTCGACATCAACGTTCAGAGTGCCGACGCCCAAAGTGCCGACGCCCAGAGTGCCGGGCGGATCCTGGTCGAGCAGCCGTCACCGCGCCACGGCTGGCTGCTCGATCCGACGCTGCGCTTTGCGACCCAAGGCAGTCCGACCTTCTCGCTCTACGACCCAGAGCGTCGCGCCGTCGTCGAGCGCCCGTCGCTCGGCGGCTGCCAGCCCTACTTCACGACCGATGGCCGTCTCGGGCTGTGGATCGCCGGTGCCGGTGGGCCGCTGCGCGCCTTCGATCTCGAGAACCGCACCGAGACGACGATCCTCGCCAAGAGCGACCCCCGGCTGCCACCGCCCTACGGCTACCTCTACTTTCCGATGCCGTCGCACGACGCGAGGCTGCTCGCCTTCGGCGCCTCGGACGGCAGCCACGATCACCAGCAGGCCGACTACGAGGTCTTCGTCGCCGAAACCGATCCGCGCACGCTCGAGCTCGTCGGCCCGGTGGTGCGCATCACCGAGCATCCGTCGACCGATCGCTTCCCCGATGTGTGGGCCGAGCCGCTGACGCTCGGCCGGATCGTCGCCGAGGCACCGCTCACTCGGAGCTTCGAGGTTCCCGAGAGCCTGCGCGCGGCGGGGCCCTGGCACTGGCAGATCGACGCGAGCGACGCCGGAACCGGCGACACGCTCGAGCACCGCTTCACCGACCCCGGGCGCTACGAGATCAGCGCGCGCAGCGACGACCCTGGGGCCCCGGTCCTGCGCGGCAGCGTGCGGCTGCGCCCGGCGCGCTCACCGAAGCTGCGGGAGGCCGACGTGCGCCGCGACGGCCGCGAAATTCACCTGCGCTTCGACGAGCCGGTGCGCGTCTACGAGGCGTCGGCGCGGCTCGAGAGCGGGCGCGAGCTGACCGCCGTCGGTCTCGACGCGGATCGTGGGCTGACCTGGATTCTGAGAGTCGACGGGGCGCCGATGAGCGGTCCCGACGCGGTGCTGGTCGCCGGAGTCACCGACCGCGCCGAGGAGCCCAATCGCCTCGCGGAGACTCGCGTCGTCCTCGAGCCGCCGCGCTGGCCAAGCGCCCGCGACGGCCTGGCACTGCTCTGGCACACGGGCGACCGCACCAACACCATCACCGGGCCGGACGGCGTCGGACAGGCCAGCCTGTTCGAGCGCCGCGGCGCCGCCTGGTTCGACCGGGACTACCGCATGGTCCTGCGCGGCGGCTCCTACCTGGCCGGAATGGACACGATGCAGCGCCTGCTGGGCGGCGCACGGGCACGCAACGAGATGACGCTCGAAGTCACCGTGACCGCCGAGCAGGCGCGCACCGACGGCCGCGCGACGATCTTCACCTTCTCGTCGGGGCTGTCGCGTCGTAACTTCACTCTGGCGCAGGAGGGCACGCGCTACACCTGGCGGCTGAACACGCCGACGACCGGCGACAACGGCGATCGGCCCGTCGTCGATCTCGGCGCGGTGCGCGCCGGCACGCCGCAGCACCTCGTCGTCGCCTACCGGCCTGGGCATCTCGACGCCTGGATCGACGGTGAGCAAACCGTGGCGTCGGCAGATCTGCAGTCGGGCTTCTTCCACTGGCGCGAGCTGCCGCTCCTGGTCGGCGCCGAGTGGCCCGACCAGCTGTCGTGGCGCGGCCGGGTCGAGGCGCTGGCGGTCTACGCCCGCGCCCTCGGCGGCGACGAGGTGGCGGAGAACGGTCGCCGGCTGGCCGCCGAGCGCGTGCGGCGCAAAGCACCGGAGATGCTGGTCGTCCGGGCGCGGCTGACGGCGCGCTCGGCGCCGCCGCGGCTCGAGGAGATCGCACCGTATCGAGATGCTCTCGGCGTCTTCGACTACGAAGTCGTCGAGGTGCTCGGCGGGCGCTGGCAGCGCCCGCGCCTGCGCGTCGCACACCGCCTGCTGGTCGACGGCGAGACGACACCCATCCACACCCTCGAGCCGGGTACCGTGCTCACCCTCACCCTCGAGCCGCACAGCGCGCAGCCACAGCTCGAAGCGCTGGTGGTCGCCGACGATCTCGCGACCGACCCCGGCGTCCCGCTGTGGTTCAGCGACCGGATCCGGCCGTGATCCGGCCCTGACGCCGAGCGCCGAGCACGCCCCACGCCGCGATGGTCTTCTCTTCGCACCTCTTTCTCTTCGTCTTCCTGCCGCTGGCGCTGGCGGTCTACTGGACGCTGCCGCGGCGGGCGAAGAACCTCGGCCTGGTGCTGCTCAGCTACATCTTCTACGGCTGGGAGAATCCCGCGTTCGTGGTGCTGATGGCGGCGTCGACCGTCGTCGACTACGGCTGCGGCCTGGTGCTCGCCGGCGCTCGGCCCGGGCTCCGCAGCCGCGGCGAGGCACCGGCGCTGCTGGACGAGGGTGGCACGCGCAGCCGCCGCCAGCGCATCGCGCTCTGCGTCTCGATCGCGAGCAACCTCTCGCTACTCGGCTTCTTCAAGTACTTCGACTTCGGCGTCGACAGCTGGAATCGCCTCGCCGTGGCCCTGGGTGCCGACGCCGCCACCAGCGACGCGGTGCTGCGCATCGTGCTGCCGCTCGGCATCAGCTTCTACACCTTCCAGTCGATGAGCTACACCATCGACGTCTATCGCGGGCGCTGCCGCGCGCTGCGGGATCCGATCGACTTCGCCTGCTTCGTGGCGATGTTCCCACAGCTGGTCGCGGGACCGATCGTGCGCTTCCGCGAGATCGCCGACCAGCTGGAGGAGCGCCGCCACAGCCTGGCGAAGGCGGCGCGCGGCGTGTCGTTCTTCGCGCTCGGCCTGGCCAAGAAGGTGCTGCTGGCGAACCCCTGCGGCAAGGTCGCCGACCTCGCCTTCGACGCCGCCACGCGCACGCCGCTCGACGCCTGGCTCGGCGCGCTGGCATACGCGTTCCAGATCTACTTCGACTTCAGCGGCTATTCCGACATGGCGATCGGCCTCGGCCTGCTGCTCGGCTTCACGCTGCCGAAGAACTTCGACTCGCCGTATCGCGCGCGCTCGGTGACCGACTTCTGGCGCCGCTGGCACATGTCGCTCTCGCGCTGGCTGCGCGACTATCTCTACATCCCGCTCGGCGGCAACCGCAAGGGTCCGCGCCGCACCTATGTGAACCTGATGCTGGTGATGCTGCTCGGCGGCCTGTGGCACGGCGCCGCCTGGACGTTCGTCGTCTGGGGTGGGATGCACGGCGTGGCGCTGGCCGTAGAACGCGCCTTCGGCATCGATCGCGGCGCACGGAGCGGCGAGCGATCCGGACCGCGGCATGCTCTCGGTGTCGCCACCACCTTCGTCTTCGTGCTCTTCACCTGGGTCGTCTTTCGTGCGCCAACGCTCGGCGACGCCATCCTGTACTGGCGCGACATGCTCGGCCTCGGTCTGCTCGGCACCTCGTCGGACACCTCAGCACTGGTCGCCGGCGCGCTGCGTCAGACGTTCCACCTCGGCGCGCTCCTGCTCGCCGCGCTGATCGTCTGGACAGCGCCTCAGACCGACGCCTGGACGCGCCGGCTGACGGCGCCACGCGCCGCGCTCACGCTGCTGCTCTTCGCCGCCGCCGTCCTGCTGATGGAGACGCAGGGCTACAACCCGTTCATCTACTTCATCTTCTGACTCACGGCCCGAGACCACCTCTGAGACCATGGCCAACACCGCCCACGACTTGCACTCGCCGAGCCCGGCTCCCGCTCTCGGGGAGCATCCGGAGAGCGACGGCCCGCGCGCGCTGCAGATCGTGCTCGTCGCGGCCTTCCTGCTCGCGCTCGTCGCCGTGCCGGCACTGCGCTGGCACGACGCGGCGCTCGTCCCCTTCGTCGACTTCGCCGCGGCGGCCCGCTCCGCGCTCGATGCGCCCGACCGTGATGCCGACAAGCCCGGCAGTCTGCTGGCCGCAAACCGGCGGCTTCTGGCCGTAATCGACGCCTTCGAAGGCGATCTCGAGGACAGCTCGCCGCTGCGCACCCGCGCCCTGTCGACGATCCAGGGGCTGCGCTTCGCCTGGGGCGGCGTCGGCAACGAGTCGACCTACCGCGGGCGTGACGGCTGGCTGGTGTTTCGCGACGGCTACGACACCGTCGTCGGGCGACCCTTTCTGGCGCCGGCCGTGCTCGAGCGGCGGCGTGACGCGGGGCCGTCGTGGCGCGAGCCGGTGCGGCCCGATCCGTTGCCCGTGGTCGTCGACTTCGCCCGTCAGCTGGCGGCGCGCAACATCGACCTCGTCGTCGTGCTGGTGCCGACGAAGCTCACCGTGCACCCCGAGGCGCTCGCCGCCGGGCTCGTCGCCGATCTCGGCGTGCCGCGCAACCCGTCGACCGACGCCCTGCTCGACGAGCTCGAGGCGGACGGCGTGGAGCTCCTCGACGCCTCATCGCTGTTGATCGAGCTCCGCGACGCCGGCACACCCGCCTTCCTGCGCACCGACTCGCATTGGACGCCGGCCGCGGTCGACGTGGTGGCCCGAGAGATCGCCGCACATCTGCGACCACGTCTCGACCCGCCGCCGTCGCAGAGCGGCAGCGCCGACGAGACTGTGTGGTGGCGCCGCACGCCCCGCCGCGTCGAGGGCCGGGGGGACCTGTATCGCCTGCTCGCGCTGCCAGAGGCAGGCCGGCTGGCGGGCGAGCGCCTGGTGGCGAGCGAGGCGGTCGAGATCCAGGTGGTGTCGACTGCCGACGACCGCCTTTGGCGCCCCGAACGTGGCTCCTCGGTACTGCTGCTCGGCGACTCGTTCAGTAACGTCTTCTCCGAGTCGATGCTCGGGTGGGGCGAAGGCGCCGGCCTCGGCGAACAGCTGTCGTACCACCTCGGCCGGCGCATCGACCGGCTGGCAGTGAACGACGGCAGCGCCTCGACCGTGCGCGAGCGGCTGGCCGCCGACGCCGCACGTCTCGACGGAGTGCGCGTCGTCGTCTGGCAGATCGCCGCCCGCGAGCTGGCGAGCGGCGACTGGCGCCCGGTAGCGCGTCAAACCGGTAATGCTACAGTGCCGCCATGATCACCTCGCGTCCCCTGGATACCAGTGCCGACGCCGATCGAGCTCAATTCGAGGTCTACCGGCGGATGACAGGGGCGCAGCGACTCAAGGTCGCCCTCGATCTGAGTGAGTTTGTTCGCGAATGTGCCAAGTCACACATTCGCAAGCGGCACCCGGAGATGACCGAACCCGAGGTCACCCGCGAGCTCATTCGCGAGATGTACAACGTCTGACGCAGGCATCTGGCCTTGCAGACAACAACGGACCTGTTCGAACGTCTCATCCCGCTCTTGGACCGGGCCGGGATTCCCTACATGGTCGCGGGCTCCATCGCCAGCTCGGTCCACGGATCCCCCCGATCGACGCAAGATGTGGATCTGGTCATCGCCCCGGACCACGCGAGCTTGCTTCGCCTGCTCCAATCCCTGCCCCACGACACCTACTATTTCAGCGAGGAGTCGGCTCTCCGTGCCTTCGCCCGGAAGGGGCAATTCAACATCATCGACTTCAAGACCGGCTGGAAAGTCGACTTCATCCTGCGCAAATCGAGGCCCTTCAGCGCGCTGGAGTTCGAGCGGCGCCAGGTGGAGGTTGTCGATGGGATCCAGCTCTTCGTCGCCCGGCCCGAGGATGTCTTGCTTTCCAAGCTGGAGTGGGCACGGATGGGTTCTTCGGACCGCCAAATCTCCGATGCAGCAGGCATTCTTCGGGTTCAGGGTCAGCACTTGGACTGGGACTACATCGAACATTGGATCGACGAACTGAGCCTGGTCGACGAGCTCAAGCGGGCCAGGACTGCGGCAGAGACCTAGGAGCCTGGTCTCGCTCGAGCCGGGCGGACCGAGATCAAGCGCGTTGTGGCCAAGCACCGGCGACGGTGTAGGTGTTGACGACAGGAGACCTAGTGCCTGTGTTCTCGCAGTCCACGCTCTCAGTCTGGGTTGGCCCATTTGGAGTCAGCAAGTCAGGTGCCCCGCGTTGAACGAATCGGCCCAGCAGATACGAATCTCGATGCGGACGGACAGCGTCACGGCCCTTCGTGCCACGGCTCGGCACGGGCGGAAACGCTCTTCATCCCCGGCTTGAAGAGGAGAGTGTAGGCGCGGGCGCGGATCGGCAGCCGACCGTCTTCGAGCAGCGACACGAGGGCAGAGAGGGCCAGGGGATGGGCGCGCCGAAAACGGCGATAGGTCATCGTCTCCCCCGCAAATCGGTCGTGCGTCAGGGTCACCCGGCTACCGCCGGCCGTCGCCTCGATCTCTACCGTGATCCGGCTCGGTGCTTCGTCGAGGTCGGCGGCGCGGAAGGTCTGCTGAAAGCGTCTGGGCGGCTCGAGCATCAGAATCTCTCCGTCGGCGAGTAGCCGCTCGAGGTCGTCGGTGACGAAGCGCCAGCGCCCACCCGGCCGCATCTCGGCCTGCAACACGGCATCAAAGTAGTGAGGATTGGGCACGTCGGTACGGGTCAACGCCTGCCACACGGTCTCTGGAGACGCGGCGACTTCGAAATCGCATGACAGAAGGCTGGAGCCGTCAGCATCCGCGAGCTCCTCGCAACGGACCCGCGAACCGCTGAACAGCCACACGGTCCCCAGCAGCAGAGCGAGCGCTGCTCCCAGGCCGGCGAGCAAGAGACGCAGTTTCAAAGCCACGATCGTCACTCTACCGCCAATCGAGCGACCGGCCTCTATCGCAGTCGTGGGCGTTGGCACCGCCAACGAGCCTTCGAGGTGGACCGAATCGATCTCGTAGCTCGCGACGCGCGTCCCGGCAAACAACGACCGGGCGGGCCAAACCTCAGCACTCTGTGGCCAACCGGACCTGGTGATCGAGGGCACACGATCACCAGGTCCGTGGGTGCCCGTCGGCTTCCGCGGTACTGGCTCTTAGCTGCTGGGCTCGGCGATAGGAGTCGCCGTGAGCACGTTGGTGCCGGAGGCATACAGCTTCAACTCTGCACCGGAGTCGACCTTCCAGCGGACTTGGTACTTCGCGTCCTCTGTGGGCTTGTCAATACCCCGTGCGGACAGGTTCATCCGAAGAGCGGAACTTGAGCTCTTGGAGATGCCTGCTTGGCATATCTTGACCCCCGTGGTGTTAGGATCATTCTCGTAGAATCGGTAGACCGCCACGTAGGCGTTCTCGTAGCTGTTCGAGTCTTCGACTTTCAGACCACCCACGTTGACCTCGACGAGGTATGTCGTACCGATCGCAAGCGGCACGTGGACAGCCTGCCAACCCTCGAGGTCTTCGTAGCTGCTCGCATTCGTGGTCTGATTGTCGGTCGGCGAGTACGGTTCCCAGTAGGTATCCATGGGTTCTCCTTGTCGTCATCCGCTCGATCGCAGCTGTCAGTGGGTGTCACGAGCCTGGGGAATCCAGCCGCCTGGCGCCGTGGGGCGATTGGCGGGCGCCTGAGGCGCTCGTTGACTGCCGGAGAGCTTGCCGACACAGGCGGCGTGAAGACCTGTGAAAGTTCTCGGAAGGCTCTGAAATGCCCACCGAGCGGCCCTGCCGCCGTGGAGTTGCCTAGGGAACGCTGGGGAGAGTTGCGGGACGCGAAAACCCGGCTTCGATTCGTTTCTTCAAGTCTTCATCACGGCCCTCGCGGAGCTCCTTGAAGGCCTTCGCAAAGGTAGCGCTGGCATCTTCGTCCAGGCCGAGGGCCGACTGTGCTTCGGCCAGGCTCACACCGGAAAGTAGGAGGTTTCGATGACCGGGTTCGAGTACGGCCTCGAATCGGTCATGAGCCTCTTCGAGCAGTTGGAGAGCAGCAGCCGAATCGCCTTTCTGCAAGAGCACATTGCCGAGATCGAGACGGCTTCGGGCGTTCGCCGGATGCTCTTCGCCTAGCAGCTCAAGACGCATGGCCAGGCCCTCCGCACTGAGCGATTCGGCTTCTTCCAAGTTGCCTGCCTGGAGCTGGATCTGGCTGAGACTCGAAAGCGAGGTGGCAATGCTCGGGTGGGCCTCTCCGTGGATCCTCCGTTTCATCGCCAGGCTTCGCCGGCAGACGGACTCGGCTTCGTCGAGCTGGCCGTCGGCTTGCAGAGCTCTCGCCAGATTGGCGTACGTGACGGCTATCCAAGGATGCTCTTCGCCGATGGCTTCTTCCAGCAAATCGATCGCCTGTCGATATCGTTTCGCAGCGTCACCAGGGCGGCCGGCGGTCCTTGCCACGAGGGCGAGATTGTTGGTCGTCACGCCAACCATTGGATGGTGTTCCCCGAGGACCCGACGGCGTATTCGGAGACACTCCGAGAATCGCTCTTCGGCGGCCTCGAGCTGGTTCAGGGCGAGGAACACGAGGCCCAGATTCTCGGTGGTGGTGGCCAAGTACGGGTCTTCGGGAGAAAGCACCTTGCGACTCATCCTCAGCGCTTCTTCCAGGAGGCTCTGCGCCTCCGAGTACCGCCCCATCTTTCTTTCGACAATGCCGAGGAAAGTGAGAGTTCTTGCCAGCTCGGGGCGGTCCGAAGGATCCGCCTGGCGACGAGCTTTCAGAACCTGCTCGTAGATGACCTTGGCGGATTCGTACTCTCCCCGCTCACGGTGGGCCGCGGCCATTTTCTGCCGAATATCGAGGAGTATTGCGGAATTGGCCGGATGTGCTTTCTGACCTGCGCGGAGAGCCTCCTCGAAAAGTCGTATGGCTTCTTCATTCAGCGCCATCGCGGAATAGGCATTGCCCATGGACGTCAAGAGAGCCGATTTGACGACCGGTTCTGCATCGAGCTCTTGGGAAATTCTTTCGCTGGCACGGTCGAGAAGCTGGCGGGCAGAGAGCTCGGTCGGCTGGCCCCGGATCGGATCAGAGTTCTGAAAGAGATCTTCCATGAACTGGGTGACCCGGCGCGAGGTCTCGGCCTCGTTGCGTGCCTCCTCGGCGGCCAAGCTGACACGGTGGGACTGAAAGGCCATGGCGGCGCCGAAGAGCGCCATTAAAACGAACGCGATTGAGGCGACTTTGCGGCGCCGCTTGGAGAGCTCCAGGGCGGCCCTGATGGCGTCGCTCTCAGCGCGTTCGTTCTTGAGAGATTCTCGTTCCCGGCGCCGAGGTCCGAGGGAGCGAAGCCGAGACGCGAGCTGACCGGCGTCGGCAAGTCGCCGTGAGGGATCGCCGTCAATGGCAGCAGCGATGTCTTCGCTGAGTAGATCGCCTTCAACGTCGCGCTCCCATCCGGGCGCCAGTGCACGGCGGAGGTCGCCGACCGCGAGTTGGTAGAGAGTGACGCCGAGTGCGAAAACGTCAGCCTGGACGGTCGGCCGGCGGCCTTCGATCAGCTCCGGAGCCTGGTAGAGACGGGTGCCAAGGTCTCGACTTCTAGAACCGTCTTCCGACGCGGATTCGGTGAGCCCTTGAACGGTGATTCCGGCCCCCTCGAGCACAGCGCGGTCTGTCAGCATGCCGATGCCGAAATCGGTGAGGCGCGCCCGCGGCCGACCCGCCGCGTCGG
Organism: Acidobacteriota bacterium; assembly: GCA_039194425.1. GTDB lineage: Bacteria > Acidobacteriota > Thermoanaerobaculia > Multivoradales > J023 > JAUIJL01. The sequence continues at coordinate 143,395 of JBCCVZ010000009.1, forward strand.
TCTGAATCAGGATGTTGGCTGGCTTGATATCGCGGTGAAGAACGCCTACAGAATGCGCAGCAGCCAGAGCTTCGGCACATTGTGCCGCGATTTCCAGACGCAGATCGAGGTCGAGCTTTGCGACGCCACCTTGGTCATCTGACCATTCGAGCAGGCTTCCGGCCGCAGCATACTCCGTCTCGAGGAAGTAGGGTTTCTCGTCGAAATTCCAATCGAGTAGCCTCGTGATGTCCTCGCGCTCGCCAAGGGACCCTCGGAGCAGCCGGAGTAGGGTGACTTCCCGCCTCAAAGCTCTGAGCCGTTCCCGATGGTGACAGAACTTGAAGACCCGCGGCTCGCCGCTCTCGCGATCGAGGGCGAGCCAAGCCTCACCGTATCCGCCTTCTCCGACCTTGCGTTCCAGCCGGTAGCTTTCACGGGCGGGCACAATGAGTCCGTTGGCAGGACGCCAGCCAGGAATCAGATCGTCGGCACCGAGGCGACTTCCGGCCCTCGAATCGGGAGGAGGCTCGAGCGGCGCCCTGTACGTGACGCCAACTTCGTAGATTCGTAGCGGGTGTTCGAGATCAGGTAGCGAATACGGGCCATGGGCGAGCCAGTCCAGACCTTCGTCTTTGTCGCCCGAGTCTTGGGCATCTAGATCATGGATGCCTCGGACCTTCTCAGCTTCCCGTGCGAGGTCGAACGCGCTGCGCGTCAGGAGAATCTGCCCGGGAATGGCCAAGGAAGCGAGCTTCTCGGCGAGGTCCACGGCTGGGCCTTGAATTCGTGAAGCTTCATTCTCATTCGACCCTGGCGGGGCGGCTCCCAGGCTCGCTTCTCCGCAGTGGATTCCAACTCGCGGCGGCAAACCCCCTTCGTGGTCTATGTCTAGAGCGCTTTCGAAGACGTGCTGGCTGGCGAGCGCGAATCCAACAGCCTCCGCGGGACGGGTGAAGCTCAAGGCGAAATTCTTGACGAGGCGGCCTCGGAGAGCTTCGGCGACACCGTGGATCTGCGAGACCATCGCCTTGGGAGGCGGGGATGCAAAGGCGACGATGGTCTGAACTGTGGCGGTCGCTAGGATCTCGACCGAGGCGATCAGCTGATAGCCCCGGCGCGGTACCGTACGGATGAAACGCGGACGGCGGGCGTTATCGCCGAAAGCTCGGCGTAGGTCCCAAATGCAATGGGTCAGCGCCTCCTCGCCGACGAAGACTTCGCCCCACACGTCGTCGAGAAGCTGCTCCCGGGAGAGCACTTCGCCAGGGCAGCGGGCCAGCTCTACCAGGACGGCCATCGACTTCAGCTCGACCCGCACGGCTCCCTCGGCGGAGACAATCTCCGCGGTCGCGGGACGGACGATAAGTCCACCAATCTGAAGCTCGCTGCTCACTCGGTCTGACTATAGCTCAGGCGAATCGCTCGAACTGCTGGCCGCTAGCTCATCGCCGGTCTCTCGTATTGCGTACAGCATTCCCGGTTGCCCAGGTGAGACCGCTGCGGGCTGAACGCGAATGTCGTGATGCCTTGCCAGACCTTGTCCTTCCTACGCTGAGCCGCGGTGGAGCCGGTGGCTGATTCGGACGAGCGAGATCCTCTCTCAAATGTCCTTCACATACTTTCCACAGGTCTCGATGAGCCCCTTTTCTTATGGTTTGTATATCGATCGCGCCACCGGCGAGGCTGCCGAGCGATCTCTACCAAATCCAAGGGGAACAACCATGGCCATCCAATTCGAACACAAACTCGACCGGAGGAAGCAGCCCGTTCAAGCCAAGCGGCCCAAGGTCCCTCTGCCTGCAAGGATTTGGAGTCCCGCGATCTTCGTGGCTCTGCTCGCTGTGCTCCTCGCTGTGCCGGAAGTGTTCGCAAGCAACGTTTGTGGCTTCGAGCCAACCGACGAGGTCGGTGACCCGCTCGTGGCGGTCACTCCCATCTACCATCAGCCGGGCTGGCAGGGCGAGCGGCAGCTTCCAGGCTACGAATACAGCCCCTCCTACGAGCCCAACGTCGTCTCGTTCGACAGCGCCAACGTACCGTTCATGAGAATGCCGCTCAGGCGGTCGGACGGGCAATTGGATTTCCTGGGCGTTCAGCGCCTCGACACCCTGACAGGCTGCTCCTGGGAAACCTCGAGCCTAGCTCCCGCTCTCGAGTCCTTGGGTTGGCTGGGCTCGACGGATTCCCGAATCATCGATCTCAGGTTCAGTATCGACCAGCGCGTGGTCTTCGACGACGACGACAACGCCTACACCTTCGTGGCCTCCAATCGTTGGCCACGCCTGTGGGCGCCGGCGCTTGCTTTCTCGCCCGCTGCCTCCCGAGAGAATCCGGTCTGGACGGCCACCCTGCTCGACGAGGGCGATCGGAGCTACGGCCGTGTGCAGCCGCGCAGCTTCCACGGAACGATGGCACATCCGCCGCTGGTCATGGTGAAGCCCGCAAGCTATTCCGACAATCCTCGCGAGCTCGGACTGATCGCCCCCACGCTCAACGCGAATGGCCAGATCCAAGTCCCGGAACCGATCCTCTTGGATGCCAACGGCACACAGGGTGGCGGTATGGGGGCGCGCTTTGCAGTCTCGCGGGGGGACCGTACCTTCCTCGTCTGGGCGTCCCTCAGTGAGGCCAACGTACCGCCGGACCTGACCCTAGAAGGCACGCCAACCTTCATCCAGGTCTACGATCACGCCGAGGGGCGCCTCGTAGGGCAGCCCTTCTTCTTGGGCTTCGCCGGAAATCTCAGTGGCGGCATGATCGACGGGCACAACTCGCCGGCGATCGATATCGATAGCCAGGGCTACCTGCACGTCATCTTGGGAGGCCATCACGACAACTTCCAATATCTACGAAGCGAGTATCCCGTCGACTCCGAGTCCTTCCAGATCTCCGAGCCGACACCGCTCGCCCAGTGGACGACCCCCGTCCTCTTGGGATCGCCCCGTTTCGACAGGGCGCCGTCTCGAAACGCCGTCCCGGCAGGGGATCCGGATCCTGATTGCCGTGGCCGTTGCGGGCAGTACACCTATGCGAGCCTGATCATCGACGATCGAGACAATCTGCACGTCTTCGCGCGTTGGGCAGGGCACCCTTTTGGCGAGTCTGCCTACATCATGCGGATTTCCTATCTCCGCAAACCGTTTGGAGAGGACTGGGAACCGCGCAGGACCCTGGTTCGCCCGTTCCGAACCAACTACAGCCACTGGTACCAGAAGCCCGCCATCGACCGTCTCGGCCGACTCTTCCTCTCCTACATCTACTACGGCACTTGTCTGCTTCCCGAAGATGCGGATAGCTACCGCGAGAAGTATCCCGAAGAGACCATCGTCCAGGCCGAAGCCCACTGCGATGGAGCCAAGCGCAGGCACAAATACTCCGGCATCACCGAGCACGAGCCTGTCGTGCTGATCTCCGACGACCACGGCGAGACCTGGCGCCTGGCGACCACGGCGGACTTCGCGGACGGGCTCTTCGAGGTGCGCTGAGGGACGCGCCTTCTCTGCGGAGTAGACGACACCGGCGAGCCGTGTGCCCGCCGGCCCTAGGCGTCAGTCGCGCGACAGGACGAGCCGCAGCACGTACCAGAACATCAGCGCGACGGAGGCGAAGAGTTGGAGCGCGGCGCCGACGTAGCGGTCTTCTGGGTAATGGTGCAGGATGTTCGACGTATCCCAGAGGATCGCGGCGCCGGCGAGGGCGACCATGGCGACCGAGAAGAAGGTGCCGAGCTCGAAGCCGAAGACTCCGCCGGCGACAATCAGCGCCAGGGCGCAGATCATGCCCCAGCGCACGAGCCCGCCGAGGAACGAGAAGTCCTTGCGCGTGGCGAAGGCGACCCAGGTCAAGCCGAGGAACGCGATGATCGTGACCAGCGCGGCGCTGGCGATGCCGCCCTCGACCTGAAGGTTGACGATGAAGAGGAGGGGAACGAAGATCAGGGCCTCGGCGACGATGAACGCGCCGAGCGCGAGATACTGCAGCGGCAGCGAGGCGGTGCGATGCGCCACTCGGCTGGCGATCCAGCTGACGACGAGGAAAGCCCCCAGGATGAACAGCCAGTTGACCTGCAGCATCGCGGCGGTGATCTGCTGCGCCAGCCCCGACGAGAAGAGAAGGACTTCGAGCGCCGTGAACGCGAGGATCGAGCCGATCAAATGACCATAGGTTTTCAGGATGAAGGCCGCGCGGCGGTCGGTCTCGAGCTCGGCGACCGTGAGCGTACGGGGTGCGGCATAGACGTTTTCCATGATGTGAGTCTCCAGGATTGTCGGGATCCAGGCGTCGACGGAAGGGGCGTCGGTGATTCTACGTCGCACCACCCCTGCATGCAAGACTTTTCTCCGCGCCTCGTCGAGCAAGCCCCCACAGCCCCCCGCCAGGAGGCCACGCATGCGCCCTGAGCTCACGGTGGTGATCCCGGCCTACAACGAGGAGCCACGCCTCGGCGCCAGCCTGCAGACGATCTGCGCGCACCTCGAGCGCGGCGGGCGCCCGGCCGAGATCCTGGTGGTCGACGACGGCTCGCGCGACCGCACCTCCGCCGTCGCCGAGGACTTCGCGCCACGCGGCGTCCGCGTGCTGCGCCAGGAACCGAACCAGGGCAAAGGGGCGGCCGTGCGGCGCGGCCTGCGCGCCAGCCGCGGCGCGCGCGTACTGATCTCGGACGCCGATCTGTCGACGCCGATCGAAGAGCTCGATCGCCTCGAGCAGCATCTCGCGGAGGCACCGGTGGTGCTCGGCAGCCGCGCCGTCGCCGGCGCCCGCCTGGTGCGTCGCCAACCATTCTACCGCGAAGCGATGGGCAAGGTCTTCAACCGCATCGTCCAGATCACGGCGGTCGGCGGAGTCCGCGACACGCAGTGCGGCTTCAAGCTGCTCGACGGCGAGGTCGCGCGCGCGCTCGCCGAGCACCTGATCACCGACGGCTTCGCCTACGATGTCGAGCTCGTCTGGCTGGCGCGCCGCTTCGGCCATCGCGTCGCCGAGATCGGCGTCGCGTGGGAGAACTCGCCGTCATCGCGCGTGCAGCCACTGCTCGACCCGCCGCGCATGCTGCTCGAGATCGCGCGCTTTCGCTGGCACCACCGGCGTCTCGACGCGCGCTCCTGAGCCGCGACGCAGGCGCCGGCCCATCCGTCGCGGCTTCGCGGCCGAAGGCTCAGACGAGGAGGCCCGTACGGCAGACGTGGCGATCTGATTTCGTGCGCCTGAGAAAAATCTATCAGCGCACGACTCAGATTTAGCGCGATGCCGGAATAACCTCTGGCGGGCCGCTGTTGCAAGGGGTCGACGCCTGAACCTCGGGCTCCGGCTCGATGACAACACGAGGGTTCGCTCCATGTCCGATCCGCTCGAATCCAAGACGATGACTCTCCCGGTCGTGCCGCTCCGTGAGCTGGTGCTTTTCCCCGGGATTTCCATGCCGATCGCAGTCGGACGTCCCGGCACATTGAAAGCGATCGAGGCCGCCAAGGCGCTGGACGAACCGCTCGTTCTCGCCGTCACGCAACGACAGAACGTTTCGCAGGTCCAAGGCGAAGGCCTCTTCACCATGGGCACGATCGCGCGCATCGAGCAGGTGCAGCGCAACCTGGCCGGGGTGCAGGTTCTGCTCCACGCCCGCCATCGCGGGCTCGCCGTCCGCGCCTACGAGGAAACGCCCGAGGGCTTCTTGCGCGCCGCGGTGCGCTCGGTCGACGAGATCCATCCCCCCGACCCTGCCGAGCCCGCGTTCGTCGCGCTGTACCGCGAAGCGCGCGAGCGCGCCGCCGAGCTCGGTCAGCGCTCCGGCCTGCCCGAAGAGGCGGTGCGCCAGGTGCTCGCCGGCATCGACGACCCGAGCCGCCTCGCCGACCTGGTCGCCAGCTACATCGAGATTCCCAGCGCCGAGCGCCAGAGCCTGCTCGAGACGCTGTCGGTGGAGGATCGACTGCGCCGCGTGCTGATCCACGTCCAGCGCCAGCTCGAGGTGCTCGACGCCCAGGCCGACCTGCAGAGCAAGGTGCAAGAAGAGCTCGGGGATCGCCAGCGCGAGGTCTTCCTGCGCGAGCAGCTGAAGGCGATCCAGCGAGAGCTTGGCGACGACGACGAGTCGACCGACCTCGAAGATCTGCAAGAAGCGCTCGACGCTCTCGACCTGGGCGAGGAAGCGCGCCGCGAGGTCGACCGCGAGCTGAAGCGCCTCCAGCGCATCGGCCGCGAGTCGATGGAGTCGCAGGTGATTCGCACCTTCCTCGAGACGGTCGTCGAGCTGCCGTGGTCCGAGCGCAGCGAGGAAAGCCTCGACCTGGTGGCGGCCGAGGAGGTGCTCGACGAGGACCACTACGGCCTCGACGAGGTGAAGGACCGCGTGCTCGAGTTCCTCGCCGTGCGGCAGCTGCGGCTGCAGAACGAGGCGGCCGAGGCCACGACGTCCGACGCCACGCGGTCTGCCACCGAGGGCCCTGAAGCCTCCAAGCCCGTAGAGACGGCCGAGGCCGCCGAAACCACCGAAAGCCCGGAGGCGACCGAGGCCGCCAGCGAGCCGGCCGAGCAGGAGACGGCGACCGCGAAGCCGCCCATAAAGCAGCTGCAGCGCGCGCCGATCCTGCTCTTCAACGGCCCGCCGGGTGTCGGCAAGACCTCGCTCGCGAAGTCGATCGCCCGCGCGCTCGGCCGCGAGTACGTGCGCGTGTCGCTCGGCGGTGCGCGCGACGAGGCCGACATCCGCGGCCATCGCCGCACCTACGTCGGCGCCATGCCGGGACGCATCATCAAGGGCATGAAAGACGCCGGCACGCGCAACCCGGTCTTCCTGCTCGACGAGATCGACAAGCTCGGGACGTCGTTCCACGGTGACCCGTCGTCGGCCCTGCTCGAGGTTCTCGACCCGGCGCAGAACGACACCTTCGTCGACCACTACCTCGGCCTGCCGTTCGATCTCTCCGAGGTGATGTTCATCTGCACCTCGAACTTCCTGCAGAACATTCCAGGCCCGCTGCTCGACCGCATGGAGACGATCGAGTTCTCGGGCTACACCGAGAAGGAAAAGCTCGAGATCGCCAAGCGCTACCTGGTGCCGCGCCAGCTCGAGCAGAGCGGCCTCACGGCCGACCAGATTGAGCTCGGTGACGACGCCCTGCAGGCAGTGATCTCCGAGTACACGCGCGAGGCCGGCGTGCGCCAGCTCGAGCGCGAGATCGGCCGCCTGTGCCGTAAGGTGGCGCGTCGCATCGCGGCGCGCACCAGCGAGCAGGTGGCGGTCGACGCGGCGACGGTCGCCGAGCTGCTCGGCCGGCCGCGGGTGCACCCCGAGAAGAAGGCCGACCGCGACCAGGTGGGCGTCGCGACTGCGATGTACTACACGCCGGTGGGTGGCGACATCATGTTCGTCGAGGCGACCGCGATGCCGGGCAAGGGTGAGCTCGTGCTCACCGGTCAGCTCGGCGACGTGATGAAGGAGTCGGCGCGCGCCGCCTGGTCGTACGCCAAGGCGCACGCCAAGGCGCTGCACATCGACGCCAAGAGCTTCGAGCAGGACGTGCACGTCCATGTGCCCGCCGGCGCCATTCCGAAGGACGGCCCGTCGGCCGGTGTCACCATGGCGACGGCGCTGGTGTCGAGCCTGTCGGGCCGGCCGGTGCGCCACGACATCGCGATGACCGGCGAGATCACGCTCAACGGTCGAGTGCTGCCGATCGGCGGTGTCAAAGAGAAGATCCTCGGCGGCGTCCGCGCCGGCATCCGCTCGTTCGTCCTGCCGAAGGACAACCAGCGCGATCTCGAGGACATCCCGATCGAGGTGCGCGAGAAGATCAGCGTCACCTTCGTCAGCGAGCTCGCCGAGGTGCTGGCGCTGGCGCTGCGCGACGCCAGTATCCGCGAGGGGCGCCTGCTCTTCCCGGATCTGTCGCCGGAAGACGTCGTGCCGCTCACCGACACCCTGCACTGAGCAGGTCTCGGCGCCGATCGAACGAAAAACGCCCGGGCGATCCGCCCGGGCGTTGCTCGTTCAGCGGGAGTCGCAGCGCGCTCAGACCGGCGGCTGCTCGGGCAGGGCGTGCTCGCGGCCCTCGTTCTGCTCCTGCAGGTAGGCCGTGAGCGGCTCGAAGTAGTCGAGCATCGGCTGCGCCGAAAGCTCGCCACCGAGATGCTCGCGCATCACCTCGCGCCAGTCCTGCGTCGAGCCGAGCGACAGGATGCCCTCGAGGAACTCGCCGACGTCCTTGCGGCCGTAGTAGTCGGTGGCCCTTGGATCCTGCTCGAGAATGGTGCGCGCGACGTGGTCGTGGAGCTGGTAGAGCAGCACGTACGAGATCGCGTAGTCGTAGTACTGCGCCGCGTCGTTGTTGATGTGCGTCTTCGACGCCGCGTCGGCGAACTCTTCGCCGCGGTCGGCCGGCGGCTCGATGCCCTGCACGTCACGCACGTACTGCCACCAGCGCTGGTTGTACTGGTCAACCGGCAAGTCTTGCGTGTACAGATCGTGCTCGAAGTGGGTCATGGTGCCGGCCGAGAACGGGATGAAAACCACCGCGTCGAGCGCTTCCTTGAGCAGCGCCTGCACTTCGTCGACTTCGGCACCGGCGTCGACCAGGCCGCGCGTCTCGAGGAACGGACGCTGCATCGAGGCCAGGCCGAGCATCGAGCCGACAGCCTCGTGGAAGCCGCGGTTGGCGCCCTCGCGCAGCAGCACAGGCACCTCGGGCCGGGTGTAGGCGATGTAGTAGTAGATGTGGCCGAGCTCGTGGTGGGTCGTGCTCCACCAGCGCTCGTTCGGCTGCACGCTCATCAGGCAGCGCACATCCTCGTTGAGATCGAGGTGCCAGGCGCTGGCGTGGTTGTTCTTCTTGTACTCGGCGCCCTCGGGCACCGGGTAGAGCGACGAGCGCTGCCAGAAGCTCTCGGGCAGGCTCTCGAAGCCGAGGCTGACGAAGAAGTCCTCGGCCTGGCGCACCACCCACTCGGGCTCCTTCTCGGCCAGCACGGCGTTCAGGTCCATGCCCTCGACCTCGACCAGCCCGGCCCAGTCCTGACCCCATCGATTGGGCAGCCAATGCGCCGGCAGCAGGCTCGGCACCTCTTCGCCGTAGCGCTCGGCGAGCTCGTAGCGTGCCCACGTGTGGAGCTCGCGGTAGAGCGGCCAGAGATCGCGGACGAAGGAGCGATTGAGCTCCATCATCTCGTCGACGCTCATGTCGTACGCCGAGACCTGGTACGCGAAGTAATCGTCGTAGCCGAGCGCCTGCACCGTCTCGTTGCGCAGACGCTGGAGATCGGCGAGGCCGGTCTTCAGCTCGCGTCCGACCTCTTTCGACGCCGCCCACGCTTCGAGGCGCTGGTCGAGATCGTTCGACGTGACGAGCACATCGTCGATCGCGTTGGTCGTGATGCTCTCGCTGCCGACCTGGAAGTCGAAGCCGTAGAGGCGCTCGTTCTGCAGCGCTTCGGCGGCGATCCGCTCGGTCACCAGCTCGGGCACCGTCTGCGGATTGTTGGCCGCCTGGTACAGGACTGACTCCAGCTGCTTGACGACCAGCGGCTCGAGCACGTCCTTCTGCTCGAGCAGGCTGCGCGTGGTTTCGATCACCTCGGCCGACCCGGTGAACTCGGCGAACGCCGCGTTGGCCGCTTCCTGGGCCTTGCGGTTGGTGTCGTCGCCCTCGACGATCTTGGTGTTGGCGGCCCATTCGGCCTCGCTGAGCGTCACGTAGAGCTCGAGGAAGCGCTCGGTGTAGCCGTCGAGAAACGCTTGCGCCTCGGCGGCGACCTCGGTGGCGTCGGGGGACGCGGTCTCGGGCTCGGGTGCGGCGCAGGCCACGAGCAGGCTGAGCGCAAGACACGCGGCAACTCGAAGCAGGGAGAGTCCATGCATGGGAGAGACCTCTGGAAGTTCGGAAGGTCGGCCGGGATCGGCCGCGGAGTTGCCAACCCTACCAGAGGCCTCGCCCGAGCCCGGGGACTGCGGTCACTCCTCGCGCAGCGCCTCGAGAGGCGAGATGCGCGTCGCCCGCCACGCCGGGTGCAGGCAGGCGACGACCGCGACCAGCAGCAGCATCGCTACGGCCGCGCCCAGAGTCGCCGGGTCCTGCGGCGAGATCTCGAAGAGCTGCGACGCGACAAAGCGGCCGAGCGCCAGCGACCCGGCGATGCCCACCACCGCACCGGCTCCAGCCAGCGATAGCCCCTGGCGCAACACCATGCCCAAGATGTCGCCCGGCTCGGCGCCGAGAGCGACCCGAGTCCCGAGCTCGCGCACCCGCCGCGCCACCGACACCGCGAGCACGCCGTAGAGACCCACCGCCGCCAGGATTGCGGCAAGCGCCGCGAACGCGACGAGCAAGTGAGTGGCCGAGCGGTGCGGCGCCAGGGCACCGTCGACGCGCTGGCTCAGGGTGGTGATCGTGAACACCGCCTGCTCCGGGTCGACGCGGGCGATCGCCTCGCGCACCGGGCCGGTGAGGCTCTCCGCGTCGATGTCGGCGGCGACCAAGAAGGCCATCGCCGGCCGTCCGATCTGGTGATACGGCACGTAGATCGTCTCCTTGACCGCCGGCTCGTCGAGCGCGCGCTCCTTGATCGTCTCGACCACGCCGACGATCTCGAACGGCGATGCGTCGCGCCCACCGATGAGCAGCCGTCGGCCGATCGGATCCTCGTCGACGAAGTATTTGTCGGCCAGCAGGCGATCGATCACCGCCACCGGGCGCTCTTCGGTCTCATCGAAGACACGCCCGCGCAGCAGCTCGATGCCCAGGGCGTCGAAGTACTGGCCGTTCACCGCGCGGCGGAACGAGTGCGCCGGCGATCCGCCGGGGCCCCACTCACGACCTTCGATGTCGTACGAGCCGGAGCTCGACCAGGAGCCGAAGGGAACGCTGTTCGACAGGCCGACAGCGCGCACTCCCGGCAGCGCCTCGACCTCGTCGATGGCGCGGCGATAGAAGCCGGCGATGCTCTCGGCGTCGGGATAGCTCTGCGTCGGCAGCGAGACCTGCGCGGTGAGGACGCTCTCGGTGGTGAAGCCGGGGTCCTCGTTCTCGAGCGCCAGGAACGAACGCACCAGGAGGCCGGCGCCGGCGAGCAGCATCGTCGCCAGCGCCACTTCCGCCACCACCAGGAGGTGTCGCGGGCGCACCGCCGCATGACCGTCGCTGGCTCCTCGGCCCTCGGAGCGCATTACCGCGGCCGGAGCGGTGCGCCAGCTGGCGACCACGGGGAAGAGGCCGAAGGCGAGGGCGGTGACGAGCGCCAGCAAGCAGGTGAACGCGAGCACCGCCGGATCGAGCCCGACGCCCTCGGCACCCTCCGCGAGACCGAAGCGCTGCAACAGCTCGAGACCCCCGCGACCGACGAGCAGACCGAGCGCGCCGCCGGCGAGCGCCAGCACCGCCGACTCCGTGAGGATCTGGCGCGCCAGCTGGTGCCGCTCGGCGCCCAGCGCGGTGCGCACGGCGAGCTCACGGCGCCGCGTGCCGAGGCGGGCCAGCAAGAGATTCGCGACATTGGCACACGCGATCAGCAGCACCAGGGCGACCACCGCCTGGAGCAGCAGAAGCCTTGAGCGCAGATCGCCGACCTCTTCTTCACGCAGCGGCACGACGACACCGCCGAAGCCCGAGGTGCGCCAGAACTCCTGAACCTCGGGAAAGCGCTCGAAGTTGGCCGCGTGGATCGCGTCGATCTGCTGCTGCGCCCGCTCCAGGCCGGGGCCGACGCCGAGATCGGCACGCAGCCGCGCCACCATGCTCCACGACTCGTGGCCGCGGCGTTCGTCCGAACGCATCGTCTCGCTGATCTGCAGCGGCGTCCAGATCTGCACGTCGTCCCCAGGGAAGCCAAAGCCCTCGGGCATCACGCCGAGCACGCGGTGCGGCGTGCCGTCGATTCGCAGATCCTTGCCGACGAGAGCGGGGTCGGAGCCCAGACGCTGCCACAGCCGATGACCGATCACCGCCACCGCGGCGCCGCCCTCCACGTCCTCGGTCTCACTCCAAACGCTACCCTGCGCCGGGGCGACGCCGAGCGTGGCGAACAGGCTCGAGGTGGTCGCTACACCGAGCTCGCGCTGCGCCGGGCCGGGCCCGTGGCGCAGATTGAAGCTTCGCCAGTCGAAGAGAGCGCTCTCCTCGAACGCATCGACTCCAGCGCGGCGATCGAAGTAGTCGGGCACCGACACCGAGGCCTTGCCCAGGTCGATGTGCGGGTAGGTGTTCCACACCATGACCAGGCGCTCAGAGTCGGGATAGGGCAAGGCGCGCAGCAGCTGCGCGTGCACCACACTGAAAATCGCCGTGTTGGCGCCGATCCCGAGCGCCAGCGCGACGATCGCGAGAACGGTCGGAAGCGGCCTCTTGGCGAGAACACGGAGGCCGAAGCGTACATCCATCGAGAGCGAGCTCATCGAACATCTCCTTGTCGGTCCGGAGGTTTCTACGCTGAGGCCCACTGAGAGTTACCGCCTGGCCCCCATCGGGGCATGAACGGCGGTCTTTTCGGCGCCCGCGGACCGGTCGAGGAGACTTCGAGATGGTGCAGATCGCTTTCGTCGGAACCCAATACCAAGACCAGATGCAGGCGAATCCGGAGGGCCTGGACGGCGTTGAAGTGACATGGAACGGCCAGTCGGTGGACGAACTGATGCGCGCGGAGGCGCGACCTCATGTCATCGCGGTCGATCTCGACCGTCTGGGCGACGACCCGGCGGCCGCGGTCGAGACGCTGCGTCGCGCGACGAGCCCGGAGCTGATCCTGGTGATCTATCGCTTCGCCAAGCGCGAGATCCTGCACAGCGTGCAGGCACAAGACACGCGAGTACTCCAGGGCCCGGTCTCCCTGGCGTCGCTCCGCTCGCAGATTCTCGGACTCCTGGTGCGCGAGCTCTTCACGGACGGCGGCGGGACAACCCCCCAGACGGCGACGTGCCCACACTGCGGCAGCCGCGTGCCGGCCGAGGCGCTTGCATCTTGAGATGTCCTGAGTGCGCCTGCCGATCTCCATCCTCTCGCTTCACGAATCACCGAGAAAGAGCTCTGCATGTCCAGTGATCACCCGTTCAACACCGCCCGCGACACTCCCTTCGAAGCCCCTGCCCGGCGCTACGACGATGGACAGCTCGCTCGCCTGCTCGAGATCTCGAGCGCGGTCGACTGCGAGTGCCCCAACCACCTGGCGCAGCTGGTTTCAAGGCTGGTCGCGTTCGAGACCTACTCGCGCGACTGCGAGAGCCAGAACGCCGAGGACGCCGCCGTCCACGCGTACCTCTACCGGCGCACCGCTGCGGCGCGCGAGGTGATGGAAGAAGCGCTCGAAGAGCTGGTCCGTTTCGAACAGATCGAGATCTGAGCTCAGAGCTCGATGTCGTAGCTCTTGATCTTGCTGTTGAGCGTCTTGATGTCGATTTGCAACAGGCGCGCAGCCTGCGCCTTCACGCCGTCGGTGTAGCGCAGAGTGCGCTCGATGTGCAGCCGCTCCATTTCTTTGAGCGGCAGCGGCGCCTCCGCCGAGTCGAGCTGCACCGTGGTGCGCGGACGCAGATTCGGCGGCAAGTCCTCGGCGTGAATCTCGTCTCCCGCGGCGAGCAGGGTCAGACCTTCGACGGTGTTGGCCAGCTCGCGCACGTTGCCCGGCCAGTCGTAGGCACGCAGCAGCTGAATGGCCTCGGGCGAAATCTGCTTGCGCGGCTTGCCGGGCAGGCGATAGCGCTCGAGAAAGTGCTCGACCAGGCCCGCAATGTCCTCGCGGCGTTCGGCCAGTGAGGGGATCTCGAGATGGATCACGTTGAGGCGGAAGAGCAAGTCTTCGCGAAACCGTCCCGCCTTCACTTCCTGTCGAAGATCCTTGTTCGACGCCGACACGATGCGCACGTCGACCTCGTGCAAGTCGGTGCCTCCGACCCGCCGGAGCTGGCCGTCGTCGAGCACCTGGAGCAGCTTGGCCTGCATGGCCGAGCTCATGTCGCCGACTTCGTCGAGAAAGAGGGTGCCGCCGTCTGCGACCTCGAACAGGCCGGGTTTTGCGACGGCCGCGCCGGTGAATGCCCCGCGCTCGTGGCCGAAGAGCTCGCTCTCGAGCAGCTGGTCCTGAAACGCGCTGCAGTTGATGGCGACGAAGCGCTGCTCACAGCGCGGGCTGAGCTCGTGGATGCGGCGCGCGACCATCGTTTTACCGGTCCCCGTTTCGCCGTGGATCAACACGGACGCGTTGCCCATGGCGACGCGCTCCACCAGGCGCAGCAGCCCGACCATCGCGCTGCTTTCTCCCAGAATCGAGCCGCGCACGGCGTCGAGGCCGGTGTCTTGGCCCGCCGATTCGCGCGCCCTGCGAGCAATCTCCGCCATCGGCCCGGCGGCGAGCGGACGGGTGAGAAACAGCTCGTCGCCCGACAGGCCGCCGAGCAACTCGACCGCGTCGTCGCCGATCTCGCCGACGTCGCCGACCGCCTGGCCATCGCCGACGACCAGCAGAACTTCGACTTCGACGTCACCGCGCCGGTGGCGACGCGTCTCGATGCGTCCGACGCCGGGAAGCTCGAAGTCGAGCTGGCTGACATCGAACGTCGCGTCGACACCGAGCTGCGACGGATCGTCGCCCGTTCGCAGCTCGACTGCGGTTGCTCCCGAAGGATGAAACGGTCTTTCGAGCAAGATCTTGACCGGGCGATCGTGCTCGACCAGGAGAAGACGGAGATGGCGGGGGCTTTGCATAGATCTGGAACGAGTGTACCCGATCGGCTCGCGATTCGTAGAGAAAGCTCTCGTCGACCTGCCGGCCGGACGCTCGGTTCGAGCGTCGGTCCGACGCGGATCGGCTAAGATAGTCGGGCCGGGGCACCGCCCGCACCGTCTGCTGTCCATCCTCGCTTACCTGGCCCGCACTCGTCTTGCTCGGGCACCGAGCGTTCCGCCTGCACGACTATCTATTTTTCGAGGCTCCACTGAGTCGTGGCCAAAATTCTCGTCAGTGACGACGATCCCCAGGTTCTCCGCATGGTGACCCTGACGCTGCAAGGCGCGGGGCACGACGTCGTGGCGACGTCCGACTCCCGCGAGGTCCTGGCGATGGCCGTCGACTTCCGGCCGGACGTCATCATCCTCGACGTCCTGATGCCGGTGTCCGGCTTCGAGCTCCTCTCCGGCCTACGCGAAGAGCCGCAGACGGCCGGCGTGCCAATTCTCTTCCTCTCCGGCCTGGGCGAAGCCGCCGACCGGGTGCGCGGCCTGCGCGAAGGAGCCGACGACTACCTGGTGAAGCCGTTCGACACCATGGAGCTGATGCTCCGCGTCGAGCGGCTGGCGAGCTGGCGCGGCAGCGCCGAAGCGAGCAGCACCGACGACGCCTCGCGCTTCGGTCGCTACGAGCTGCTGGGGATCCTCGGCGAAGGCTCGATGGGCACCGTCTACCGCGGACGCGACCCGCGCCTGGAACGCGACATCGCGCTCAAGACGATTCGCCTCGAAGCCGCGACCACCGAGACTCGGCGCCAGGAGTTGCTCGAGCTGCTGCGCAACGAGGCGGTGACCATCGCGCGCCTCAGCCATCCGAACATCGTCGCCGTGTACGACATGGGCGACACCCGCGGCTCGGCCTTCGTCGCCATGGAGCTGATCGATGGCCCCAGCCTGGGTGAGCTGCTGCGTGAGCGCGGCCCACTGCCGGCCGAGCAGCTGCTGCCGCTCGCGCTGGGCATCGCGCGCGGTCTCGAGGTGACACACGACCGCGGCGTGATTCATCGCGACGTCAAACCCGGCAACGTGCTGCTCGGACGCGACGGGGCGATCAAGGTCACCGACTTCGGCCTCGCCTACGCCGTGTCGTCGATGCTCGAGGACTCGACCGAGCTGTCCGGCACGCCCGGCTACGTGCCGCCGGAAGTGCTCGAAGAGCACAACTACACCGAGGCCGGTGACCTCTTCGGCTTCGGCGCCACGCTCTACGAAGCGCTCGCGGGCTTCCACCCGCTCGCCGGCGATTCGCTGCGCGACACCATCCTCAACACCCTGCACGGCCGTATCCAGCCGCTCGCCGAGACCGTGCCCGATCTGCCCGCGGAGCTCGAGGCGCTGATCATGGAGTTGCTGGCGATCGCCCCGGGCGACCGGCCGACCGCGGCCGAGGCGGCGGCGCGGCTCGACGCGATGGTGCGATCGGCGGCGCTCCTGTGGTCACCGGACGATCTGCCTGCGCGCACTACCAAGCCGCTCGGTCGACGCAGGCCGGGGCATTGAGCGCCCGGCCGGCCGCCGGAGCACCGACCGTGCGGCTGCTCGGCATGCGCCTGCGCCGCGCCTGGCGCCGCGCAGTCGACGAGGCGTTCATCCTGCTCGTGCTCGGTCCGATCATCGTTCTGCCTTCCTGGTGGATCGGCGAACGCTACCTCGAGCTCGCCCGCGGCCTGGCGCACGACGTCGTGGCCGCCCGACCGCTCGCGGTCATGGCAGCGCTGGGAACTCTGCTGGCGTTGAGCGCCTGGCCGGGCGCGCGGCGCGAGGCGGCAGGCGACGTCTTCCTGGCGCCGCAGCCGGTGCCGGCAGGTGCCCGCGGAGTGGCGGCGGCGCTGGCGACCGCCGGCCGCGCGCTGTTGCCAGCGTTGGTGCTGCTCGCCGCTCTGTTGGTGCTCGCCGACGAGGGCCGATTCGGGCCTCTTCTCCTCGACGGCGGCACGAACCTGGCGCTCACCGCGGGCGTGCTCGCCGCCAGCTCGATCGCCGCCGCCTGGCTGGCGCTGCTCGTCGCCCTCGGAGTCGGCCGGCTGGGGCCGACACGCCGCGACGCCGTGCTTCCCCGATTCATGAGGGCCCGGCGCCCCGACGGACCGGTGCGCGCTCTGCTCCGCCGCGACGTGCGCCTGGTGCTGCGCGGCGGGCCGGCCACCGGCGTCGCCGCCCTGGTCGCCGCGGTGTGCCTGCTGGCCGCCACTGCAACGCTGCTCGACCCGCGCCTCGTCGACGCCGCGAACGCCGATCTGCTGCGCCGCCGCCTGGTCGTCGGGTTCGCCGCTCTCGGCTGCCTGGCCGCCGCCGCCATCACACCGTTCCTCGCCGGCCACCAGCTACCGCGCCTGTGGCTCGAGCGCGCCGCCGGCATGCCGCTGGCGGCGCCGGCGCGCGCCAAGGCACTGCTCGCCGTGATCCTCGCCGCGGTCCCCGCCGCCCTCGGCCTGCTCTTGGTCGCCGCACTGCCCGTCGACCCGCTACTGCGCCTCGCGGCCGCGGGCCAGCTGCTCCTCGCCTGGCTCTTCCTCGGCTCGACGCTCGGCCTGGCGGTCTATGAGATTCCCGAGGAGCCGCTCCTCGGGCTGCTCTTCGCCGGCCTGGTGGCGAGCGCGTTGACCGCGCTGGTGCTCTTCGTGCCCAACGTCTGGTGGCTGTGGACGCTCGGCTGGGGCTGGCTCGTCGGTCAGCTCGCCGAGCGCTCGACCCAGCGGTTGATGATGCTCGAGGTGGCCCGATGACCGACAACCGCCCCCTGGACACTGAAGCAAACGCGCCCGTGCTCGAGATCGAAGGCGCCGGCAAGAACTTCGGCGACGTCGTCGCGCTCGACGACGTCTCGCTCACCGTCGACGGCGGCATCGTCGGCCTGCTCGGCGCCAACGGTGCCGGCAAGTCGACGTTGTTTCGCGCTGTGCTCGATCTCGTCCGCCTCGACCAGGGCTCGGTGCGGGTCCACGGAGTCGATCCGCGGCGCGACGGCGCCGACGCCAGCCTGGCCGCACGGCGGCGGATCGGGTATCTGCCGGAAGACCTGCATCTCTACGACCGCCTGACCGGGCGTGAAACGCTCGAGCTGGTGGCCGGCCTGCGCGGCGTCGACGACCCGGACGAGCCCACACGGCAGCTCCATGCGTTCGGCCTCGACGCGAAGGCCGATGCCCGCGTCGGCGGCTACTCGCTGGGCCAGCGCAAGAAGCTCGGCCTCGCCGTCGCCTTTCTCGGCACGCCGCCGCTGATCCTGCTCGACGAGCCGCTCAACGGCCTCGATGCCGTCGCCATGCGCGACCTGCGCCGCCGCATCGAGTCGATGGCCGACTCCGGCACGACGTTCCTGCTCTCGTCGCACGTGATGGCCTTCGTCGAGCGCATCTGCCCGCGCGTCGCCATTCTGCGCGAAGGACGCCTGGTCGCCGACGACTCTCCCGACGCGTTGCGCCGCCGGCTCGGCCACGACGAGGCCCCGTTCGAAGACGTCTTCCTCGCGCTCGCGGTCGACCCCTGAAGCCCGCGGATCCGCTTGGCGTCGGCTCCAGGACACGACAGAATACCTCGTAGGCCTCCAGCCTCCGGCCCGCGCGTTGATGAGTATCTACAAAAAGATCCTGCTCGGCTATCTCGGCATCTCGCTCTTCATGGTGCTGATTGGCCTGATTGCGATCTCATCGAGCGGGGACGTGAAGAAAGACCTCCAACAGGCCGTCACCAGTTCGGCACAAGAGGCCAAAGCCGGCGCGGAGATGGCGTATTGCTTGCAACAGGCACACCTGGCCATGCTCGAGCTCCTCGCTGCACCCTCTGGCAGCGCTCGATCGTCCAAAGACGAGCTCGAGATCATGGAGCGCCTCGAAGAGAATCTCACGTGTGTCGAGGTCTCTCTGAAGCAGAGCCGCGACATGACGCGCAGGGGACTGCAGCTCGCCGCCGGCGAAGACGCTGAAGAGCAGGATCAAGAAGAGAGCGAGCTGGAGCTACTCCGCACCATCGGCGACGACTTCACTCGCTACCGCGAGGAGCTGGGAGCAATGGTCTCAGGCCTCCCCGACCGCTCACGGCGGGACAGCCACGACGTGCGCTTCAGAGAAGTTGTCAGGCCACAGTTCGAGGGCCTTCTCGAGCGCGCGCGTCTCTACGAAATCGGCGCCGAACAAGAGCTCGAACTCGAAGCGGAGGAGATCGAAACGGCGATGCGATCCATGGAGCAGCGAATCGCTTTCGCCACGATCGGCCTCTTCATCGCATCGCTCCTCGTCAGCCTGTGGACCGCTCGCAAGATCACGGATCCGATCGACGCCTTGACCCGAGCGGTGGCGCGAGTCGACGAAGACCATCTCGACGTTCGCGTCGACATCGCGTCGAACGACGAGATCGAGGATCTCGCCGGCGCCTTCAATCGCATGATCGAGACCCTGGAGCGCTCCTACGCCGAGCTGGTCGCGAAAAAGACCGAGGCCGACGTGGCGAGCCGCGCGAAGACCGAGTTCTTGGCCAAGATGAGCCACGAGATCCGCACGCCGATGAACTCGATCCTCGGCTTCGCACAGCTCCTCGGCCAGCAACCAGGGCTGTCGGACGATGTCGCACAGTCGGTCGCCGGGATTCAACGGAGCGGCGAGCGCCTGCTGCAGACCGTCAACAGCATCCTCGATGTCGCCAAGATCGAATCGGGTCGGGTCGAGATCGAGGAAGAAGATGTCGAGCTCGGCGCATTCCTGCGCGAGGTCTTCGCGATGCACGAGATCCAGGCGCGCCTGAAGAAGATCCACTACCGGCTCTTTCTGCCGGAGCACATCAAGGGCTCAGTCCGACTGGATCGCGGTAAAATTGCCCAGATCCTCTCCAACCTGTTGGCGAACGCGATCAAGTACACGCCGGAACGAGGCCGGGTCGAGCTGCGCATCCGCCAACGAGCCGAGCTCCTGATCCTCGAGGTGACCGACACCGGGCGCGGCATTCCGGCGGACAAGCACGAGATCGTCTTCGAACCCTTCGAGCAGGTCGACAACACGCTCTCTCGTCGCTTCGAGGGAACCGGCCTCGGCCTGGCCGAGGTGAAGTCGTTCGCTCAGCTCCTCGGCGGGACGGTCTCTCTCGAGAGCGCACCCGGCGAGGGCTCCCGCTTCACCGTCCGCCTACCGATCCGTAGCGCGACGATCCGCCCTCCGACGCCCAAGCCGCGCCCCTTCGTGCCTTCATCCTTTGAGCTCCCGCCCGATCGCGTCGTGTTGATGGTCGAAGACAACGCGATGAACCAGCTGGTGTCGAAGGCCCTGTTCCGATCCCTCGGCCTCGAGCTCCACCTGGCCGACGACGGCGCCGACGGTGTGCGCAAGGCCCTCGAGCTCAAGCCGGATCTGATCTTCATGGATCTGCACATGCCGGAGATGGACGGACTCGAGGCGTCGGCCCGTCTCCGGGCGACTCCGGAGCTCGAGCGCACGCCGATCGTCGCGCTCACCGCCGATGTCTTCGACGAGCAACGAACGCGCGCGCTCGAGGTCGGGATCGACGACTACCTCGTAAAACCGGTCGAGCTGCGCCAGCTGGCCGAAACGCTGGCGCGGTATCTCACTCCGGAGGCTGGTTCGCCGGGCGAATCGCGATCGACGTCGTGAACGGCGGCAGGGTCCAGCGCAGGCGACCGTCCTCGATCGTCGCGCCGGCACCGAGCACCGCGTCGACCGGCCCGTTGCCGGAGACCAGACGACCGACCGCGAGATCGAGCGCCCGCGGCTCCGAGCCCAGGTGGACGCCGACGAAGGCGATCTCGCGCGCGCCGCCGCCGGCGTCGGGCGGTCCGATCTTGGCGAAGACCATGCTCTCGTCGTCGGCGAAGAGCGGCAGACGACCGCCAGCGTGGAGCGATGCATGGGCGGCGCGCGCCGCGAAGACGGCGCGCACATGACCGAGAAGCGCCTGATCGAGGCTATCCCAGGGCATCGCGAGGCGGCCGGCGTCGAGAAAACCGGGCTTCGGGCCGGCGTTGGCGAGGCCGGTCTCGGTGCCGTAGAAGACGATCAGCGGGTTCGACAGCGACGCCAGAAAGCCGAGCGCGGTGCGCAGTCGAGCGGGCTCGTCGGTCCACGACAAGAAGCGGGTCAGGTCGTGGTTGTCGAGGAAGAACGCCGGCTCAGCGGCGTCGCCGTACTGCACCTCGGCCTCCTGAAGCCACTCTTCGAGCCCGCGCGCCTTGCCGCCACGGGCAATGATCTCGGTGGCCAGAATCTGCATCGGAAAGTCGATCAACGAGTCGAACTGCGGCGCACCATCCACCGGCTCGTAGTACAGCGCGATGTCGGCGGCGTTGACCTCGGCGCCGGCATCGTCGATCCACGCCTCGCCCAGCAGCCAGGCGTCGGGCTTCTGCGCCTTGACCTCGGCGTAGAGCTCACTCCAGAACGCGTGCTCGACGCCGCGCACGTAGTCGAGCCGCAGGCCGTCGACGCCGACCTCGACCAGGTAGTGCAGCGCCACTTCCTTGAGAAAGCGGCGGGTCGCCGCGTCGTCGACGTTCCAATAGCCGTACGACGAGCCCCAGCTGTGCCAAAGCTTTTCGGCGTCCTGACGCGGTCCGGTCATGCGCGGGCCGTGACCCGACGGATCGCCGGCGTCGCGGTCGTAGGCGCGGTGGGCGTGGTTGAGCGGCAGATCGAGAACGACGCGAATGTCGCGCGCATGCAGCGCCTCGATCACCTGACGCAGGAGCGCGCGCGACGCCTCGGCGTCGTCCGGCACGGCGTACTGGTCGCCCGGTCGATAGTAGTCGAGCACGTCGTAGCCGTGCGAGGTGGCGCTGAGAAAGAGCGGGCTGAGCCACACCGCGTCGACGCCGAGCTCGTCGAGGTAGTCGGCCTTCTCGAGCACGCCCTGGAGGTCACCGCCGGCCCAGTTGGCGTGGCGCCACGAGTCGACCTCACCGTCGCTGCCCGGATTGCCGTTGCGGAAATAGCCGAGCATGATGTGGTACACCGTCCAGCCGGAGAACCTGCCACGATCGACCAGGTCGAGCGCCGCCAGCTGCTCCGGCCCCTTCTTCGCGGCGCGCGCCAGCACCAGCCGCTCGGCGTCCACTCCGCCGCGCGCGACCAGGCGAGCCCGGCCTTTGTCGAGCGCCTCCGCCGTGACTTCGAGCGCGACGCCATCGGCCAGCAGCTGGAGCGAGGCGGCGTCCTTGTGCGCGCGCCGTCCCTCGACCTCGGCCTGCCAGCCGTCCTCGGTCGGCACGACGGAGAGGAACGACAGGTCGGCGCCCGCGGCCGGCCCGGCCGCGGCGAGCACGCCCAACAAGACCAGAGCGAGCACGGACGGCGCGAGGGCACGGTGCAGAGTCATCGGGAGCCCGACGCGGCCTCGGACGGCACGATTCCCGGCAGGCGCACCGGCATCGGAGTCTCACCGCGCGAGGTGAACTCGGAGAGGATGCGCTCCTGGGAGCGATCTTCGGGGGCGAAAATGTCGACGATCGGCGGTTGATTCGGCGCCTCCTCGCGACCGCCGCCGAAGCGATCTTGCCAGGTGCCGGGCGAGATCTGGATCGCCATCAGGTCGTCGGACACGGCGTCCGCCAGGCCGGCACCAGCGGCGAGGTCGAAGCTCGACACCAGGTCTGAGCCGGTGATCGCGACCACGTAGGCCCAGTCGGCGCTGGCGGTGCCGCCGAGAAACTCGCTCGGCACGAAGAACGAGATCTCGCGCCCGCGCACGCGAATCTGCTGCGGGAAGTAAACGCTCTCGGCGAGAGTCGCACGCACCTGCTGGGCTCGCTGACGCTCGAGGTCGCTCTCGTCGAGGCTGTCGGCCGCCGGTCCATCGACGTCTTCGCGCAGCGCCCGATTCAGTTGCTTGGTCCACATGCGACGCAGATTGGTGCGCACCAATCCGGGCCGCGGCGTGACCACGACGGCGCGGTCCCAGGCGTCTTCGGAGCGCACCTCGGCGAGGCGTCCCGGAATCATCGAGACACCGCCCGAGCCCGGAACCCGATCTTTGTCGATGTAGATGTCGATGTTGAACGTGAAGAAGCCATGGCGGGCGATGCTGGTGAGGTCGGTGCCCAGCGCATCGATCGCACCACGCTCGGGCTGACGAATCGAGCGGCCGAGCTCGACTTCGAAGCGCGTGCCACCATCCGCAGGGTAGGCCCGGAAGGCGATGAGGTCGAAGTCGCCCTTCTCGAACTCCCAGCGCAGCGGATAGACCATCTTGCCGTTGCCGTGGTCGTCGCCGCGCGCGTCCCGTAGCTCGAAGAGCGGCGTGTCGGCGGCGGCGCTACCCGGCACGGCGAGAAGCAGCGAGGTGGTGAGGAGGGCGAGGAGCACAGCGCGCCGGCTCGGCGTCGAACGGTTCATGGCGGTCTCCGCGGTGGATCGTCGGATGGCTGGATCGGGGAAGATCGAAAGAGAACGAACGGCTAGGGGGCGCCCCGGGGCGGGGGACGCCCTGAGCAGGACGCCCCGGGCAGCCCCGGACAGGGCGCCCCGGGACGGCCGGTGATCAGAAGATCACTTTCATGAAGGCCTTCAGACGGTTCTGCTCGTAGTCGCGATCGGCCAAGCTGTTCCAGCCGCCGAAGCGATTGCGGAAGCCCGGCGAGCCTTCCGGCACGTTGACGCCGGCGGCGGTGCCTGCATCGGCGAACTGAACGACGAAGCCGTCGCCGAAGTCGGGCTCGAAGTCGCCCCAATTGTACTCGTATGCGAATCCGAACTCGGCGCCGCCGATGTAGTAGCGGGCGTTGAGCATGATCTTGTTCCGCACGTGATCGCCCGACGCCATGTGGTGCAGGTTGTAGGCCTGGAACGCGGTATTGCCGTCGAGCAGCTCGACGTCGTAGCGCTCGAAGGTGAGCGACGCCCAGAGCTCGTCGGTCAGCTGGTAGCCACCGCCGAACTGGATCAGTCGGTAGTCCATGTCGCGATCGTCGTCGTCGAGCGAGTCGAAGGGCGCCCACTGGTAGCCCGTCTCGCCCAGCGCGTTGGTGATCACCGGCGGGTTGGAGTAGAGATCGGCGGTCGAGAACTGATCGCTGCCGTCGTCGAAGTAGAAGTTTCGATTGCCGGCACAGTCGACGCCGCCACCCGGGCAGTCGCCCGGCTGGTAGGGCAGGAAGCGCGAGTCGTTCATGCGCTCGTCGGTCTCGTCGATGAGCTTGATCTTGCCGAACAGCTCGAGGCCGTTGCCGACATCGACGAAGTACTTGCCCTTGAGCACGATGAACTCGGTCTCTTTTTCCTGGAAGGCGGCGTAGGCGTTGCGGAAGGAGCCGATGCCGGCGTCCGACTCGTTGTTCGGGAACTGCGTGTCGCCGATCGCGCGAGTCGGGTCGTCCCAGGCCTGCCAGTTGGTGTTGTAGTCGACGTAGGTGTACTCGAGCGACAGATCGAGATCGCCGGCGGCCAGCTTCGGCAGGATGGTGAAGCCCTTCCAGCCGATCACCGTTTCGGCCAGCGGCTCGTCGAAGTCGGTGAACTCGTTGTCGACGTTCACCGTCGCCACCTGCTGCGCCTCACCCTGGAAGCCGCCGATGCCGATGCGGGTCGCGTTGCCCGGGAACACGCTGAACGCGGCGTTGTCGGGACCGGGGAAGACGAACGCGCCGTCATGACCCTCGGTGAGCAGCACGTCGGACTCGCGACGGGCGGCCATCATCGCCACGTACTCGGCGCCAAAGTCGAAGGCCTCGAGGTTGATGTTGAACGGACCGACGTCGTTGATGTCGACGTTCAGGCGCCACGTCTCGTCCTCGAGCTTGCCGGCGGGCACCGGGCCGAAGCCTGAGGTGCCGTTGAACGCGGCCGGAGCGCCCTCGATCGGCTGCGAATCGGCCGACGAGCTGTAGATCGCACCGCGGATGTCGAGGCGCGTGCTCGGGTGGATGCCGAAGCGCACGCCGACGACGCTGTTGCGGAAGCGGGTGCGCACGTCGCGCCCGTCGTCGATGTCGAGATCCGCCGGGTCGACCTCGATGTCACGCACGTACTGGCCGATCAGGGCGAAGTCGAACTTCGGCGACGCAGTGTACTGCCACTGCATGCCCCAGGCGGCGTCGGCGGTGGTGAACTCACCGGTCGAGTAGTTCGGGCCGGCCCACAGGCGCGGCAGCGAGATGCGCGTGAAGTCGTACGTGAGCTTGCGATCGAGGAAGCTGCCCTGGAAGAGCAGGCCCGACGCGTTGTCGCGGTCGATGTAGCGGATCTTGCCGATGGTGAACGGATCGAACATGCCGAAATCGTTCGAGCCGATGGTCACGGTGTCGACCCAGTTGTAGCCCGGCGTGAGAATCACGGTCAGGCCGCGGAACTTCACGTACTGCGCCGAGCGCGGATCGAACTCGCCGCAGTCGCCGCCGGTGCAGTCGCCGGAGCCCGGCTCGCCGCCGTCCGGGTTGCCGAAGCCACCGAAGTTGGTCCAGAAGTTCTGGGTGAAGCGCGCCTTCAGGCGGCCCTTGACCTCGACCTTCTTGGACGGCTTGGCGTGGAAGAGCATCTCGAACTCAGTGCCCTGGCCGTTGTCGCCGAAGCCCTCACCCGGAATGGTGGTGAAGTTGTAGAGCGAGCCGTCGAGGCGTTGGGTACCCCACAGCCACTTGGTGTAGTCGATGCCGGTGATGGTCAGCTTCTGACCATCGGCAGCGAACGAAGGAACGGCCAGCGCGCCGAGCAACAGGGCACA
This sequence comes from Acidobacteriota bacterium, assembly GCA_039194425.1. Classification (GTDB taxonomy): domain Bacteria; phylum Acidobacteriota; class Thermoanaerobaculia; order Multivoradales; family J023; genus JAUIJL01. The sequence continues at coordinate 168,738 of JBCCVZ010000009.1, forward strand.
GGCGACGCTGGTCAGAATCATGCGCTTCATCGGGTCTCTCCTCGAGCAAACCGTACGCGACGGTTATTGCGCTTTCATCATGGTGAGGGTTGCCATCTTCGTCGCCGTACCGTCGGCGGCGCACTCATACTGCAGCTGGGCGTGGTCGCCCAGAATGTCGATCGCATGCGGATCGCAGTCGTAGTCCGTGCCGCCGCCGAAGCGATGCTGGCCCTCGAACTCGTTCACCTTGCGGGTGAGCAGATCTTCGTCCGCTGGGAAGCCCTCGTTCGACTGCACGACCACCTGGTAGCCCCAGGTCGCGGGATCGCCTTCACCGAGGTCCTTGGCCTTCACCTGGCCGGAGATCGAGCGCCCGGAGCCGCGCGTCCGGGTGGCGACCACGACGTCCTCGGCGAGCGCGCTGGCCTTGGCCTCCACTTCCTGGTTGACGCGCGCGGTGGGCTGCGGCGACAGGATCACCACTTTGTCCCACGCGGCGTCCTCGGCGAACTGCACGTTGAGGCCCGGCAGGCCCTCGGTGTGACCGCCCTCGGCGTTGTCGATGAAGACGAAGACCATCTGGGTCGAGAAGCCACCGCCCATGCCCCACGGATCGTCCATGTTGGCGTTGAACGAGGTCTCGACGGTCAGGCGGCTGCCCTTGGCGGCGATCTTCAGCTCGGTCAGGTCGAAGGTGCCGCGGGTGTAAACGGCGTCGGTCGGGTAGACGTATTCGCCCGGACCGTTGTCGTCGCCCGTCGGGTCGCTGAAGACGATGTCGTCGGCCACGGCCGCGGTGGCGAGCAGCAGCAGCGCGCAAAGCGCGACGACGGCGGGATGCTTCGGAAGTCTCATGGGATTCTCCTCGGTCGGATGTCGGTCTCGAGTCTGGTCTGAGAGTCAGGTCTGAAAGCCAGGAGTGTCCTCCGGTGGATCAACCCTTCACCGCTCCCGCGGTGAGCCCGGAGACGAGGTACTTCTGCAGGTACATGAACAGAACGACGATCGGCACCGCCGCGACGATCGATCCGGCGGCGAAATACCCCCACTGCTGCTCGGCGAAGCCGCCGACGAAGAAGCGCAGCCCCACCGGCGCGGTGTACATCTCCTCTTTGTCGAGGAAGGTGAGGGCGAGGATGAATTCGTTCCACGCGGTCATGAAGGAGAACAGCGCCGTGACCGCGACGGCCGGTTTGGCCAGGGGCAGGATGATGCGGAAGAAAATCGTGGTGGTCGACGCGCCGTCCATTAGCGCCGACTCTTCGAGCTCTTTCGGAATCGTGTCGAAGTAGCCTTTGAGCATCCAGACGCAGAACGGGATCGCCGTCGTCGAGTAGACGAGGATCAGGCCAAGGTAGTTCGAGCCCAGACCGAGCCACTGGACGATGATGATGTAGAGCGGAATCAGCGTCAGGGTGCCCGGGAACATCTGCGACACGAGGAAGGACATCAAGCCGGCGCGCTGACCCGGGAACTTGAAGCGCGAGAAGGCGTAGCCCGCGGTGCAGGCGAGGAAGACTCCGACCACCGTGGTCGCCGCGGCGACGATGACGCTGTTCAGCAGCCAGCGCGCGAACGGCTGGTCGGAGAAGAGGTCGACGAAGTTTTGCGCCGACACGTTCTGCGGCCAGGGCATGATCGCGCGCAGCCGGTCGACCAGCGTCGGATCGGCGGGCAGAGTGACGAAGGCGAGATTCTGCTGGCCCGAGAATGCGACGGTGAAGACCCACAGGATCGGGTAGATCGTCACCACCACCATGAGCAGCAGGAACAAGTGCATCGGCCAGTGCGGCAGCTCTCCGGAGCGACGACTCATGTCAAACCCCCTCGTAGGCCTTGGTCACGCGGTTCTGCCAGGTGCCGTAGAGCAGCAGGATGCCGAAGATCACCGTGGCGTAGGCGGCCGAGTAGCCGTACTGGTACTGCTCGAAGGCCAGCTTGTAGGCCTGGGTCACCAGGATCTCGGTCGCGCCGCCCGGCTGGCCCTCGGACACCAGGTAAATGATGTTGAACATGTTGAACGTCCACACCACCGAGAGAATCACCGCCGGCACCAGCGCCGGCTTGAGCGACGGCAACGTCACCAGGCGGAACTGCTGCCAGCGCGAGGCGCCGTCGACCCGCGCCGCCTCGTAGAGATCGGCCGGAATCGACTGCAAAGCGCCGAGCGAGACCACCATCATGAACGGGAAGCTGAGCCAGCCGTTGGTGGTGAGCACAGTCAGGAACGACGTCGTCGGTTTGTCGAACCAGGCGACGGGGTCGAGGCCGACAATCTGCAGCAGCTGGTTGATGACGCCGAACTGCTGGTGGAACATGCCCTTCCAGATCAAGGCGGTGATGTAGTTGGGCACCGCCCACGGCAGAATCAACAGCACGCGGTAGATCGGCCGCAGCGCCAGTCCCTTGGTGTTGAGGATCAAGGCCAGGAAGAGACCGACCGACACGCCGATGGTGACGTTCGACACGGTCCACAGGATGGTGAAGAGGAGCGTGTAGTAGAAGTTGTCGTAGCGGACCTGACGCTCGCCCTCGGTCTCCAGGACGAGGTCGACATCCGTGAGGATCTCGATGTAGTTGTCGAATCCGACCCAGATCTTGTAGAGCGGCTCGTCGAGGTTGTAGATCGTCTGGTTGGTGAACGACAGCGCGATGCCGTAGAAGAAGGGGAAGAAGACGAGCACCAGCATGCCGATCATCGCCGGCGCGACGTAGGCATAGGCCTCGCGGTGAGCGCGTGCGGCGCGCCAGGTGCGGTGCGCGTAGCCGAGGCCGATGTAGGCGACGAGCACGAGGCCGAGGACCACGAAGAGGCCGAAGACGACGCGGAATCGGTTCTTCGTGTCGGCGAACAGGGCGTCGACCCGCACACCGTCGATCGTGCCGTCGGCGGCGATCACGTCGCGCGGGACACGGAAGAGATCGACGTCCCAGCGCCCCGGATCGACGCCCGCCGGATCCCACGCGGCGAGCGCGCTCACCGGCTCGGCCGCGACGGCCGCGGGCTCTTCGCCGGCGCCCGCAGCAGGCTCGGCGGCAGCAGACTCGTCCGTGGCGGGCTCGTCGGCGGTGGGCTCGTCAGGGACCGCGGCCTGCTCCGCGTCGCGCAGAGCCTCGACCACCTCGGCGAAGCGACTTCCCTCGGCATCGAGCGCGGCGGCAACGTCCGACTCGACGCCCAGACGCTCGCCGTCGAGATCGCCGACGGCGAGTAGCAGGTATGCGACCAGCCCGAGCGCGGCGACACCGACGGCCAGCGCGCCATGCGCGCGCGGCGAGAGCGACCCGCCGACGGCCAGCGAGAGCAGGAAGAAGAGGAGGGTCGCACCGAGCACTACGCCGAGCGCGAGCGCCCAGCGCGGCGCCGGGGCCGACGCCTCGGCGCTGGAGGTGAGCAAAACGACGCCAGCGATCTCGTCGTCGCGAGTGTAGGGCGCGGCGTAGCGCCTGCCGCCTTCCGCGTCGCGCTCGACCAGGATCTCCTCTTTCCAGGCCCGGCCCTCGTCGAGATTGGCGGTGACCGCGGCCCGAAGCTCCTGGCCGAGGTCGTACCAGACCTTGTGGTCTTCGTTCTTGCGCTGCAGGCGCAGCGGCAGCTCCAGCGCCTCGCCGTCCTCTCCGCGCAAGTCGGCGGCGACGGTGGACGCGACGAGGCGTCGCGCGTCGACATCGACGACCCGCACCTCGGCGAGGTCACCGCGGCCGGCGGCGAAGCGCTCGACCGCCGGCTGGACGGCGCCGAGGTCGTCGTCGACCAGCTGCACGAGCTCGACCAGCGAGCCGAGCGTGATGAGCGACGTCTGCTGCTGCGCGGCCTGTTGCGTGCTCGCCCGGCCGGCGGCGCCGAGCCAGTAGATCACGCCAACGCCGACCGCCAGGCCGATCAAGACCCCAATCGTCAGCTGTCGTCGCGATGTCCTGCGCTCGCTCATCGTCGTTCCTCCGGCTGCTCAGGTCACTCGATTCAAGTCGGCTGGGGCCACGGGCAGCCGGGGCACGGCCGCCCGGTCGGCATCAGCGACGCAGGTCGGCGATCCGCTCTTCGACCTCGGACTGGGCTCGCTCGAGCGCCGCCTCGGGCGACGCAGCCCCCTTCACGATCACGTTCATCGCGGTGGTCATCGGCGACCACATCATCGTCATCTCGGCGTAGTTCGGCATCGGCACCGCGTTGTCGACCTGGGCGCGGAACGCCTGCAGGATCGGGTCGGCCTGCACCTTGGCGTCGTCGTACACGCTCTCCACCGCCGGCGTCTGCCGTCCCTCGAGCGCCATCACTGTGGCGGCTTCACCCGAAGTCAGGAAGTCGATGAACTCGAAGGCCGTGTCCTTCTTGGTCGACGGCTGCGCGATGTAAGCCCCCTCGACGGTCATCCACGGCTTCATCGGTTCGCCGGCGTCGCCGATCGTCGGCAGCAGCGCCAGGCCGAAATCGATCGAGTCGTCGATCTCGCCGAGGAACCAGGGGCCGGAGAAGACGATCGCGGCGCGCCCCTCGTTGAAGAGATTGGTGATCAGCGCGGTCGACGGCTCGGCGGGAAGGATCTGCTCACCCTTGAACCAGTCCATCATCTTTTTCAGCGACTTGGCGTTCGCCGCCTGGTCGACCACGGGCTGGCGCTGCGCGTTGAACACGCCGCCGCCGTACGCGTTCATCAGCGACGCGTGGTAGTAGAAGTCGCTGTAGGGGTAGGCGAGGCCGAAGCGGCCGGCGGCGTTGTCGGTGAGCGATTTGGCGACCTGGAGCAGCTCGGCCTCGGTCGTCGGCGGCGTCTGCACGAGCTTCTTGTTGTAGATCTGGGTGATGACCTTGAAGTTCACCGGCAGACCGAAGACCTGATCCTGATAGGTCATCGCCTCGAGGGTCGAGGGGATGAAGCGGCCCTCGATCTCCTCGTCGAGGAAGAAGTCGATCGACTCGACGGTCTTGCCCGCCTCGACCCAGCCACCGAGGCGGTCCTGGGCGAAGATGAAGACGTCTGGCCCCTTTCCTCTGGGGACCGCGGCGCTGATCTTGTCGGCGTAGGCGTCGTAGGGCACGGCGAGAGTGCGCGCCGACATGTCGTCACCCTGCTTGGCCTGATTGAAGAGCTCGATCACCTTCTCGAAGGCGGCTTTCTCGGCGCCGCGATAGGCGTGCCAGACCAGAATCTCCTCAGCCGCAGCGGGCGCGGCGGGCGCGACGAGCAGAGCACCGAGGACGCAGAGAAGGAAACGGCGCGCGGTGGGTCGGACGGCGAGGTAGCGGTTCATCGAAGGTCTCCTGATGTCATCGAGTCGGGGAAGGATCAGGGGCGTCGAGACGAAGCTCGGTCTCGGCGTCGAACACGTGGACCTGGTCGAGATCGAGCGCGGCGCGCATCGTCGTCCCGACGTCCGGCGTGTGGTAGGGCTGGACTTTGGCGACCAGCAGCTCGTCGCCGACCCGGCAGTGCACGAGCGCCTCGTGGCCGAGCGGCTCCACCACTTCGACCTGCGCATCCACCTCGAAGGTCTCGCCGCGCGTCGGCTGGCGGGCATCGACCAGGTGCTCGGGACGAATGCCGATCAGCACCTCGTCGCCACCTTTTCCGGAGGCACCGGGTCGGAGCGACTCGGCGATCGGCAGCAGACCGAACGAGGTCTCGGCCGCTTCGACGCCGGTGGTGAGCCGGCCACGGAAGAAGTTCATCGGCGGCGTTCCGATGAAGGTGGCGACGAATACGTTGTGCGGCGTGGCGTAGACCTCGAGCGGGCTGCCCACCTGTTGCAGGTCGCCGTCTTTCATGATCGCGATGCGATGCCCCATGGTCATCGCTTCCACCTGGTCGTGCGTCACGTAGACGGTCGTCGTCTCGAGGCGACGCTGCAGCTTCGAGATCTCGGCACGCATCTGTACGCGCAGCTTGGCGTCGAGGTTCGACAGCGGCTCGTCGAAGAGGAAGACCTGCGGCTTGCGCACGATGGCGCGACCGACGGCGACGCGCTGACGCTGGCCGCCCGACATCGCACGCGGCTTGCGATCGAGCAAGCCGGTGAGGCCGAGGATCTCCGCCGCCTCGTTCACCCGCTCGTCGATCTCATGCTTCGGCATCTTGCGGATGCGCAGACCGAAGGAGAGATTCTCGCGCACCGTCATGTGCGGGTAGAGAGCGTAGCTCTGAAACACCATCGCGATGTCGCGGTCCTTCGGCGGCAAGTCGTTCACCACGCGTCCGCCGATCGAGATCGTGCCGTCCGAGATCTCCTCGAGGCCGGCGATCATGCGCAGCGCGGTCGATTTGCCACATCCCGACGGCCCGACCAGGACCATGAATTCCTGGTCGCGGATCTCGAGACTGAAATCACGGATCACCGTGACGTCGGGATCGTAGGTCTTGCGGACGTGGTCGAAAGTCACGTTGGCCACTGCATGCTCCTCGGCTCCAGAATGCTTGCTGGCTCAGATCCAACGATCGCTCGTCAGGGCTCCGACTGCACCACCCGTCCGGACAGCACCCTTTCGGACAGGATTCTTCCGGAGAGGGGTTCCAGCACGACGGCAACGACCTCATCCCTCGACTCGAAGCGCTCCCCGGTCATCACGTCGACCAAGCCCACCGGGATCTCGAGAGACACCTCGAGCGGCTCCTCGCTGCGATTCACCGCCACCCACACGACGTCGTCCGACTGCGGGTCGGCGCGCCGGAACACCAGGTGATCGGCGCCGTGGCCCATCGTCTCGTGCGTGCCGCGCCAGAGCGCCGGATGGGCACGGCGCGCGGCGATGGTTCGACGAACGAAGTCGCGCAGCGCGTCGTCGCGCTCCAGGCCGGCGCCCGGCTCGATCCCGAGCTCGCCCCACGGCATGGGCGCGCGATTCTCCGGCCAGTCACCGCCGAAGCGCGCCACCTCGTCGCCGTACATCAGGGTCGGAATGCCGACGGTGGTCAACTTGAGGAACGTGGCGAGCTGATGGCGAGCGATGTCGCCGTCGAGCTGGTAGAGGGAGGTCGGTACGTCGTGACTCGATAGATAGTGCGCGAGGTGGTAACCGTCGCGCGTCTCGTGCCGCTTCTCGAGATAGCGGCCAAAGGCCACCGGGCGCCCGCGCCCTTGGACGAAGGCGAGGGTCGAGCCCTGGAAGCCGAAATCGAAGCCGGCGTCGAGCTCGTCGGGCTCGAAGTACGGATCGAGCACCCGCGCGTCGCCGCCCCAGACCTCTCCGAGCAGGAAGAACTCTTCGCCCAGGCGCTCGTCGACCGCGCGCCGATGCTCCTGCCAGAAGTCGTGCGAGATGTGCTTCACCGTGTCGAGGCGGAAGCCGTCGAGGCCGACGCGCTCGGCGAGCCCGAGGTGTGCGTCGAAGAGATACTCGCGCACTTCCGGTAGCTCGGTGCGCAGGTCGGGCAGCCCGGCCAGACACTGCGTCAGGTCGTCCTGGCCGCAGCCGCCGGGCTGACTGCTGCGCAGCCACGGCCGGTAGCGCGGATCGCGCGTCCAGGCCGCCTCGTACCCAACGTGGTTGTAGACGACGTCGAGGAGCACGGCAATGCCGCGTTCGTGGGCGGCGTCGACCAGGCTCTTCAGCTCGGCCTCGGTGCCGAAGCGCGGGTCGAGGCTGTTGAAATCGTCGGCCCAGTAGCCGTGGTACGCGTAGTCGGGGAAGCCGGCGCCGGAAACGTAGCTGTCGATGTTGTCGACCAGCGGCGTGATCCACAGCGCGGTGACGCCGAGCTCGGCGAGATCGTCGAGTCGCTGCTCGAGACCGGCCAGGTCGCCGCCGTGGAAGTGCCCCTTCTTCGCCGGGTCGGTATCGACATCGTTGTTGCTCGGATCGCCGTCGGCGAACCGATCGACGATCACGAAGTAGAGCACCGCTTCGGCCCAGCTCGAGTGCGCTGTAGTGCGCACGATCGCCGGCGGGTCGTCCGTCTGCTTCGTCGCGGCCTGCTCCGTCGCGGCCTGCTCGGTGGCGGCCTGCTCGGTGGCGGCCGCAGGCGACGCGGCGCTCGCGCCGGCGTTCTCGGCCGCACGATCGGTCGGAACCGATGCACACGCGGAGAGCAGCGCGAGGAAAAGGCAGCCGACGCCGAGCCGGACCGCAGCCGGACAGCGGTTGGACGAGGCACCGTCGGACGGAGTATGAGACGCAGCGGGTCGAGTTCCCGCCACGAAACGCCGGGGAAGTTTCAGCATCTTCTCTCAGGATCGTTGGTGGACCCGACGATCCTAGAAGTTGCGTTCAAAGATTGTCAAGGGCTTGTCAAATTCTTTTTGTCTCGCTAACCTCGGACAACTCCTTTCTTCGAGGCTCACGGTCGCGTTAGGCTCCTCGTTCTCCGTCGCGACCCGAAAAGGCGCTCCTCTTATGCCTGAAGGCCATTCCACAGCTCGGCATCCGATCCGCGTCGTCGCACGACGCACCGGACTCAAGGCCGATTTGATTCGTGCCTGGGAACGACGCTACGCGGCGATCGAGCCCGAGCGCACGCCGGGAGGCCACCGCTTCTACTCCGACCGCGACATCGACCGCCTGCTGCTGCTGCGCCAGGCGACGTCGGGCGGACGCACGATCGGCCAGGTCGCCGCCTACAACGACGAGCAGCTGCGCGCCCTGGTCACCGAAGACCGCCAGGCCAACGCCGCGGCGGCGGCCCGCCGCGCCGCCGCCGAAGTCTTCGACGACTCCAACGGCTCGCCCACGGAAGACGCGTCCGGAACGGTGCCCTCCGCGCCTCCCGCGCCCCTCGAGGTCACGTCGACGCCCGAAGTGGAGCGCTGTCTCGACGCCGTCCGCCAGCTCGACGCGCGCGCGCTGCGCTTCGTGCTCGAGCGCTCGGCCGTCGAGCTCGGCTGGTCGCGGGTTCTCTCCGAGCTGGTGCACCCGCTGATGGCGCGCATCGGCGAGCTCTGGCATCGCGGAGATCTGCGCGAGGTCCAAGAGCACCTCGCCAGCTTCGAGATCCGCCTCTTCGTCGAAGACATGATGCGCCGCGCGACGCCGGCGCCGCACGGTCCACGTCTCGTGGTCACCACGCCGTCCGGTCAGCGCCACGAGGTCGGCGCGTTGATGGCTGCGGCCACCGCGGCGCTGGAGGGCTGGGACGTGACCTTCCTCGGCGCCGATCTACCGGCCGCCGAGATCGCCGGCGCCGCCCTCATGCTCAAGGCGCGCGCCGTCGCCCTCTCGCTTTCGGCCACCGACGAGGCACCGCGCCTCGCCGCCGAGCTCACCGAGCTGCGCCGCCTGCTCGGCCGCGGTGTCCCCCTGCTGGTGGGCGGCCAGGCCGCCGGCCACTTCGCCGACACGCTGCGCGGCGCGGAGGGCGACGCGGCGCCAGCGATGCTGATCGCCGGGTTGGGGGAGCTGAAGAACGTGCTCACCCACCTGCGGGCCGAGCTGAAAGTCCGCGGCTCCGACTCGGCCTCGAGCTCGGCCGCGCCAGCGGCGGTCGAGGCTCCGCGCCGCGGCGAGCGACGACCGCTCGGACATCGCGAGCTGCCGCTATCGCGCGAGGCCGCGGAGCGCTTCGAGATCGATGTCTCCCGCATCACCCAGAACGGCCAGCTGCGGCTCGGCGACCTGCAGTCGGTGCGCCGCCTGGTGCACCAGCTCAACAGCTCGCCGCAAGTACGCCAGCGACCCGAGATCGCGGTCCGCGCGGGCCGCCTGTTCGCGCTCGGCATGGTCTTCGAGTCGACCTGCGAGATGCTCCACGCCTATCGCTCCGAGCGCAATCCCGGAGTGCTGAAGCGCGCCCTCGCGCACCTGCGCCAGGAGCTCGGCGAGCGCCATCTCGACCAGGCGCTCGACCTCTTCGTCGAACGCTATCCGCTGAGCCAAGAGCGGTGGGTCGAGAGCAACGGGCGCCCGGACACCGAGACCGTGGTCGAGCGACTGCTCTTGGTGTCGACCCTCAACCAGAACCGCGCCGCTGCCGCGCTGCGCCAGCTCTACGACGACCGCCCACTCAACCACCACGAGCCATATCGCCGGGTGACCGAAGCGCTCGATGCCTTCCTCGCCGACGAGCCCGCCTTCGACCAGACCGAGACCAGCCTCTTCGATCATCTCGCCGCGCCGCGCCGCGCCGCGCCCGACTCGCTCACCGGTCAGCTCGAGGCGCTGGTCAAGAAGCGCGGCTCGCTCTCCGATCCGCTGGTCGACCGCATGTGGATGGCGCTCGACGTGCTGCGCGAAGAGGAGGCCCCGGCCTGGTCGCCCGACGCCCCGGCGCCGCGCACCGAGACCGACTTCGGCGAGCAGAGTCTGCTGCCGGAGCGCCGCGAGGCGCCGTGGATGGCGCGGACCGCGATGGTGGCCAAGAACGTGCTCGTCTGGCTGCACCAGCTCTCGGCGGAGTACGGCTCGACCATCGAGCGCCTCGACCAGATCCCCGATGCCGAGCTCGACCGCCTGGCCTCCTACGGTTTCGACGCGCTCTGGCTGATCGGAATCTGGAGACGCAGCCCGGCGTCGCAGACGATCAAGCGACGCTGCGGCCAGACCGACGCGGTGGCGTCGGCCTACGCCATCGACGACTACGTGGTCGACGACGCGCTCGGTGGCGAGGAGGCACGGGCCGCGCTCGAGGTGAGCGCCCGGCGCCACGGCCTGCGCCTCGCCTGCGACATGGTGCCAAACCACATGGGTCTCGACTCGCGGTGGTTGATCGAGCATCCGGAGCGCTTTCTCTCGGTGCCCGAGAGGCCGTTTCCGAGCTATACCTTCCAGGGTGACGACCTGTCCGAGGATTCGCGCGTCAGCCTCTATCTCGAGGATCACTACCTCGATCGCTCGGATGCCGCGGTCGTGTTCCAGCGCATCGACCGCCGGACCGGCGAGGTTCGGTTCGTCTACCACGGCAACGACGGCACCCGCTTGCCTTGGAACGACACCGCGCAGCTCGACTACTTGCAGCCCGCGACGCGGCAAGCGGTGATCGACACAATTCTCGACCTCGCCGGACGGTTTCCGATCCTGCGCCTCGACGCCGCCATGACCTTGGTGAAGCAGCACTATCGCCGCCTCTGGTTCCCGGAGCCGGGGCAGGGCGGCGCGGTGCCTTCGCGCGCCGGCCACGGCCTCGATGCCGGCGAGCTCGATCGCCGCATGCCCGAAGAACTGTGGCTCGAGGTGGTGCGGCGCATCGACACCGAGGCGCCCGACACGCTGCTCTTGGCCGAGGGCTTCTGGCACATGGAGCCGTACTTCATCCGCGAGCTGGGCATGCATCGGGTGTACAACAGCGCCTTCATGCACATGCTGCGCGACGGCGATCTCGAGCGCTTCCAGGACTACGTGCGTTCGGCCCTAGCGGTCGACCCCGCGATGCTCGGGCGCTTCGTCAACTTCCTCACCAATCCGGACGAAGCGACGGCGGTCGAGCAGTTCGGCAAGGGCGACCGCTACTTCGCCGTCTGTACCCTGCTGGTCACCTTCCCGGGCCTAGCCCTCTTCGGCCACGGCCAGGTCGAAGGCATGGTGGAGAAGTACCCGATGGACGCCGACCGGCCGCGCTACAGCGAGGCCGCCGACCGCGCCTTCGTCGAACGGCACCGCGAGCAGATCGCGCCGCTCCTCGCCGAGCGCGCGCTCTACGCCGGCACGTCGCGCTTTCGGCTGTGGGACGTCGAAGCCGAGACCGAGGCGGGGGCGCGCCTTGCGCATCGAGTCGTCGCGCTGTCGAACGCCGGCGACGCGGCCGACTCCGGCGGCTCGCTCGAGCATCGGCTGGTGATCGTTCATGTCGGCGACGGTCGGGTCACCGGCCGGCTGCAGACCAGCGCACGCTTCCGCGGCGGCGACGGTGAACTGCGCCTCGACACGTTGGCCGCTGCGCTGGGCCTTCCCGACGAGAGCGATGCCTTCGTGCGGTTCCGCGACCGCGGCCGCGAGCGCTGGCACCTGCGCTCGTGCCGCGAGCTGCACGATCGCGGTCTGACCTGCACGCTCGAGGCCTGGGAGGCGCGCGTCTTCGATCGCTTCGAGCTGCTGCGCGACACCGACGGCACGCTGGCGCGCGTCACGAGCAGCCTCGATCAAGACCGGCTCGGCGCCGAGGGCGTCGAAGACCTCGACGCCCTGCTCGACGCCGCACGCTGATACTCTCCGCGCGGCAACTCTCCGCGCGCGGCGCACACTCCCAGCGGCGCCGTCCCCATTCCCGACCCTCCATCCGATCATGCGTGCATTGATTCTCGCCGGCGGCAGCGGCACTCGCTTCTGGCCGCTCAGCCGTCGCCTTCGCCCCAAGCAGCTGCTCGCGCTCGACGGCGAGCGGAGTCTCCTGCAATCGACCGTCGACCGCCTCGCGCCTCGCATCGACCCGCAGAACGTCTGGATCTGCACCACCGAGGAGCTTGCCGAGCCGGTGCGTGGCCAGCTGCCCGAGGTGCCGGCCGCACAGGTCTTGGCCGAGCCCACCGGCCGCAACACGGCGCCCGCGATCGGATGGTCGCTCCGCCGCATGCAGGCCGAGTCGCCTGACACGGCCGACGACACCGTCGCCGTACTGCCCGCCGACCATCGCATGGCCGACGCCGCCGCCTTCCGCGCCGCCCTCGGCGCCGCGGCACGCCTCGCCCGACGCGACGATCGCGTGCTCACCCTCGGCGTTCGACCGCGCTGGGCCGAAACCGGCTACGGCTATCTCGAGCTCGGCGCCCCGATCCCGGACCACGGTGATGGAGCCGAGCCGAGCCGAGCGCACACCGTCGAACGCTTCTGCGAGAAGCCCGACCTGGCCACCGCCGAATCGTGGCTCGCCGGCGGCGACCACCTGTGGAACGCCGGCATCTTCGTCTTCCGCGCGCCGGTCCTGCTCGACCACCTCGAGCGCTTGCGGCCTCAGCTCGCGGCCGGTCTCGCGGCGATCGCCGCGCAGCCCGAGCGCACCGCCGAGATCTACCCGACCCTCGAATCGATCTCGATCGACTACGCCGTCATGGAGCAGCTCGACGACATCGCCACCGTCACGCTTGACGCCGGCTGGAGCGATCTCGGCTCGTGGGAGGCGCTGGCCGAGATTCTCGACGCCGACCTCGACGGCAACCGGATCGACGGCGACGCCCTGCTGGTCGACGCGCGCGACAACCTCGTGCGGTCGGAGGGCGGCACGGTCGCCCTGCTCGGCGTCGAGGGCCTGGCCGTCGTGCGCACCGGCGATGCCGTGCTGGTGGTGCCGCGCGAACGCTCGCAAGATGTTCGCCGCATCGTCGAGCGTCTGCGGGCCGACGGTCGCGACGACCTGCTTTGAGGGCCCCCCCGATGCGACTGCAGCCCGAGTACACCATCGGTCCGCGCCACGGCAATCCACTGCTCGACGCCCATCCTCTCGACCTCGACGAGCTGCTGCCCGCGACCCCGGACGCAAGCGGCTGGGAGGTCGAGATCGGCTACGGCAAAGGACGTTACCTGCTGCGCCAGGCGCTGGCCCATCCGCGGCGGCGCTACCTCGGCATCGAGGTGGTGTCGAAGTACGCCAAGTTGCTGAGCCGGCGCGCACACAAACAGGGCGCCGAGAATCTGCTGAACCTCCGCGGCGAAGCGCTCTTCCTGCTCGCGACGGTGCTGCCGCGAGGCTTCGCCGACGTTCTCCACGTGTACTTCCCGGACCCGTGGCCAAAGGTGAAACACCGGCGGCGCCGCCTCTTCGACCCGGGGTCGGTCGACCTCGTTCTCGGCGTGCTGCGACCGGGCGGCACGCTCTGCTTCGCCACCGACTTCCTCGAGTATGGCGAGCTGGTGCACGATCTGCTCGGCGGTCATCCCGACCTCGACGTCGAGCCGGTGCTCCGCCCCTGGCCCGACGGCGCGCGCACCAACTACGAGGCCAAGTACATCGACGAAGGCCGGCCGATCTTGCGTCTTCAGGCGAGTCTTCGCCCGGGCGTCGAGCGGGTCGGTCCGCATCCGCGGGGCGTCGACGACATCGTCTGCGCCTGGGCCGCGGACGGCGACGACGACACGGCGCCTGCGAGCTGACTCCTCGCCGGAGAGTGCGGCGAGCGATATGATCGCTTCGCATGGACACTCGAGCATCGGTCGACTGGCAACGCGTCGCGGATCTTTTCGATCGAGCCGTCGATCTTTCGGGCAGTGAGCGCACCGCCTGGCTCGACACACAGTGCGGCGCCGACTCGACGCTGCGCCGCGAGATCGAAGAGCTGCTGCGCGCGCACGACGACGAAACCCACGTGCTCGATCGCGGCGTCTCCGAGATGACGCAGCTGCTCGCCGCCGAGGGCATGGAGCCGGCGCCGGACCAGTGGGTCGGCGGGCGCTTCCGCCTGCGGCGTGAGATCGGGCGTGGCGGCATGGGCATCGTCTATGAAGCGCACGACGCCCGCACCGGCCGCGACGTGGCGCTCAAGTTCCTGCCCGCGGCCTATGCCCACGACCAGCATGCCCTCGAGCGCCTGCGCATCGAAGCGCGAGCGACCTCGGCGCTGGCGCATCCCAACCTGTGCGCCGTGCGCGGCCTCGAGGCTGCCGACGATGGCCGCCACTTCCTCGTCCTCACCTTCTACCGAGGCCTGACGCTGACCCACGTTCTGCGCTCCGGACCGCTGCCCGCGGGCGACGCGGTGTGCATCGCACTGCAGGCCGCGCGCGGCCTCGGCGCGGCGCACCGCGCGCAGGTGGTGCACCGCGACGTCAAGCCGTCGAACCTGTTGGTCACCGACGGCGGCGAGGTGCGGATCCTCGACTTCGGCGTCGCCAAGATGCTCGACCACGCCACTTTCACCCAGCCCGGCGACCTGCTCGGCACGCCGCGCTACATGGCGCCGGAACAGATCGCCGGAGAGCGGATCGACGGCCGCGCCGATCTGTGGTCCCTCGGCGCGCTGCTCTACGAAATGGTCGCCGGCCACAGCCCGTTCGCCGGCCCGAACGCGGGCGCGCTGGTCGATGCGGTGCTGTTCTCGGAGCCGACGCCGCTGCCCCAGGTCTCCGCCGACCTCGAGCGCCTGATCCTGCGCCTGCTGGCGAAGAATCCCGAGCAGCGCTACGCCGACGCCAGCGCCCTGATCGCCGATCTCCAGCGGCTCGACCCGCCGGCGCCGGAGTCGTGCCGCGTGGTGCGTGCACGGGTGCTACGCGGGATCGGCAGTCGGCTGCGCCACTTCGGCGAGTCGTTCGCGGCCAAGAGACACCACGAGAAAGCACTCGGCCTGTGGCGCGACCTGGACGACCGTGCCGAAGGGGCTCGCGAGATGGTGTACCTCGGCCGGGTCGAGCTCGAGCTCGACGAGTTCGACCGCGCCCGGGAGCACGCCCTCGACGCCACCGAGCGGCTGAATGCGCTTGCCGACGGCGACGGCTCGGCCAGACGCGAGCACCGGCGTGCGCTCGCCAACGTCGCCGATCTTCTCGGCCGCATCGCGCTGTTCCGCGGCGAGCTCGACGAAGCGCGACGGCACCTCGAAGAGAGCGTGTCGATCAGCGACGAGATCGGCGACGACTACGGTGTCGGCACGGTGCTCTGCCACCTCGCGTGGGCCGAGGAGCTGGGCGGCCGGTCGCGGCGCAGCGACGAGCTGATCGAGCAAGCGCGTCGCCACGGCCTCGGCCCACAGCGCCCGGAGCTCGACCTGCGCATCCGCCTGATCGAGGCGATGGTCACCGCCGAGCGTGGCGCGGCGGTGCGCGCCTGCGAGATGCTCGAAGACGTGGCGACCGAGATGCACGGCGTCGGGCGACGCGCCGGCACCGCGATGGCGCGCACCGTGCTCGGCATCATGCTCACCGCACGCGGCCGGCTCGACGCCGCGGAAGCCGAGCTGCACAAAGCGCTCGAGCTCAACCGCAGCCTGCACTCGCCGTGGGGTATCGCCATTGCGCAGGATGCGTTCGGCCGCCTGATGCTGGCGCGCACGGTCGGCGGCGACTCCGACGACTCGCTCGACCGGGCCGAGCATCTGGGCCGCGAGTCGCTCCGCCTGCGCACCGCGATCGGCGACCGCCTCGGCATCGCCTGCGCCCTCGAATGCCTGGCTGACGTGGCGCTCGCCACCGAGTTGCCGGAGCGCGCCGGCCGCCTCGCCGTCGGCGCCGCTCTCCTCCGACGTCAGATCGGCTCGCCGGTCCCGCCGCGCAGCAGTGCCGAGACGCAGCGTCGCCACGCCGCCCTGCGCCTCCACCTCGGCGACGCCTGGCTCGACAACGCGCCGGACGAAGACCTCGACGAGCTGATCGCCTTCGCCCTGCGCGCCGAGTAAGTCGAGACGCGCCACGTCCCGACGCCAGAGATTGAAATCCCTGTCTCACCTCGTCGGTCCCTTCGGGAATCCAGATGAGCCTCTTGCTACGTCCCGCAGGGACGAACGAGGTGAGCCCGAGGTTTCAACCTCGGGCGCGCCCCGCCGCCGCCGAGGACCGAGCCCGCCGTCGCGCGCCGACGCCAGGGATGAATCCCGGGCTCACCTCGTCGGTCCCTTCGGGACCAGGACTGGGGCGGCCTCCGCGTCCCGTTCGGCTCAGAATCCGCCGGTGGGCAGCGAGCCGAGGAGATACTTCAGGTCGTCATCCTTCCAGCGGATGCCGGCGCCGAAAAAGACGCTGTCGGTGTCGCTTTCGAGCAGGTCGTCGTAGCCGCCGAGCAGGTAGATGTTGTCGTTCAGGTGGAAGCGGGTCGAGAGACGCAGGTGGGGATCGGAGTCGTCATCGGCCGAGAAGTCGAAGGCCTCGAGACTCACCAGCACGCGCCGATCGTAGAAGCTGTAGCCGACAGCGGCGCCGCCGGTCGACTCGAAGAGTCCGACGCGCAAGTCGAGATCACCGAGCTCGTATCCCACCTGGGCGTTGAAGGTGTAGTCGTCGTCGAGCGTCGTCTCTTCGATCACCGTCGTCTCCACTCCACCGTCGGGCCGCGTGGTGACGATGGTGCGCGTCTCGGTCGATTCCCGGTTGACGGGACCGTCGGCGATGCCGAGCGCGTAGTAGCGCCGCGGATGCGACTGGAAGCGGAGGTCGAAGGCGGCGTAGTTCTCATCGTCGAGATCGGTGTAGACGGCGCCCTCGAGGCCGAGCGTGAGCTCGATTTCGGAGATCCTGCCGATGGTGTCGCCGAGCTTCTCGACGCCGCCTTCCACGGAGGCCAGGGTGTCGACCAGCTGGTCGTGCGCGGCGTCGTCGTAGAGCAGCTTGCCCATCGTGCCCTCGCCGCGCCGCAGCTGACCTGTGATCTCGTTCAGGTTGTCGACCGACGTGCCGAGCTCGGCGGTGAGCTGGCGCACGTTGTCCATGCTCTCCGACACATTGCCCTGGTTCTCGGCCACCAGCGTGTCGATGCGCGCCGCCAGCTCGCTCATCTGGCGCACCAGCTCGGGGAGCTCGGCGGCGAGCGTACCGCTGAACTGCTCGAAGTTGCCGATCGTCGAGTCGAGCTGGCCCCGATTGGTCGCCACCAGCGCGCGAATGTCGGCGCTCGTCGCCTCGAGGTTGTCGAGCAGCCGGCGCACGGTCTGGCCGATGTCGCCCTGGCGCGACACCTCGCCGGTGAGCTGCTGCAGCGATTGACCGAGCGAGTCGAAGCGGGCGAGGGCGTCGTCGAACGAGATCGGGGTTTCGCCCTGCAGCACCGTGTTCGGGGGCAGCGGCGGCGCCGACGCCGGCCCCGGAATCAGCTCGACGAATTTATCGCCCAGAATGCCGGCGTTGGAGATCGTCGCGCGTGCGCCGACGCCCAGGTCGATCGGATTCTCGAGGCGCAGCCTGGCACGTGCCTGGCGACCCTCGAGAGTCAGCTCTTCGACCTCGCCGACCTTGACGCCGGCGACCCGCACCGGCGCCTTCTCGTTGAGGCCGGCGACCGAGTCGAAGACCACGTCCACCATCTGACCGTCCGACTCGAAGAGGTTCAGGTCGTCGACCTGGAAGATCAGCCAGCCGAGGACGACGAGGCAGATGGCCGTGAAGAGGCCCACTTTGATCGCGAGTGACATGGTGACTTCCTCAGGGTGCGGTGGGGGCGTCGTGGACGCGGCGCGGAGCATCGTCGGCCGTGGTCAGCGGCCCCTCCGCCTCGCCCTGGATGAACTGCTGGATGCGCGCGTCGTCGAGGCTCTGGAAGGCATCGGGCTCGGCGACCGCGATGATGCGGCCGCCGTGCAACATGGCGACGCGATCGGCGATGCGGAACGCGCTGGTCATATCGTGCGTGATGGTGATGGCGGTGGTGTCGCTGCCCTCGAGCAGATCGAGGATCACCCGATCGATGATCGCGGTCATCACCGGGTCGAGGCCGGTGGTCGGCTCGTCGAAGAGCAAGATGTCGGGCTCGTGCGCGATCGCGCGCGCGAAGCCGACGCGCCGCCGCATGCCGCCCGAGAGCTCCGACGGCAGCTTGTCGCCGTGGCCCTCGAGCCCGACCAGCTCGAGGCAGGAGTCGACCCGCGCTTCGATCGCGTCGTGATCGTGGCGCCCTCGCCGGCGCAGCAGCGGAAAGGCGATGTTGGCGCGCACCGGCATCGAGTCGAACAGCGCACCTTCCTGGAACGCCATGCCGAAGCGACGACGAAACTCGGTGAGCTCGCGTCCTCGCAGCCGACAGAGGTCGGTGCCGTCGACCTCGACCGAGCCGGAATCCGGCCGCAGCAGGCCGATGATGTGCTTGAGTAGGACGCTCTTGCCGCTGCCTGAACCGCCGAGGATCACCAGCGACTCACCGGCATGTACCTCGAGGTCGATCCCCTGCAGCACACTCTTGTCGCCGAAGCTCTTGCGCAGGTCGCTGATCTTGATTTTGACGTCGGCCATCGTCTCGCGCTCAGAACATCAGCTTGGTGAGGAAGAAGTTCGAGATCAGCACGGCGAGCGAGGAGAGCACCACCGCCGAGGTCGTAGAGCGGCCGACTCCCTCGGCGCCGCCGGTGGTGTGGAAGCCCTTGGCGCAGCTGATCACCGCGATCAGCATGCCGAAGACTCCGGCCTTGATGATGCCGGAGAGCAGATCGTCCATCTCCATGTACTGGAAGGTGGTCTCCATGTAGGTCACCGGGTTGGCGCCCATCACCACCACCGACACGAAATAGCCTCCGAAGATGCCGATGGCGTCGGCGAGGGCGATCAACAGCGGCAGCGCGAGCGTGGTCGCCCACACCCTCGGCACGATCAGGAAGTGCACCGGGTCGGTGGCCATTACCTCGAGGGCGTCGATCTGCTCGGTCACACGCATGGTGCCGAGCTCGGCGCCCATCGCCGCACCGCAGCGTCCGGCGATCATCAGCGCGCCGAGCACCGCGGCGAGCTCGCGCACCATCGCCAGGCCGACGATCGAACCGACATAGCCCTCGGCGCCGAAGCGCGCCAGCACGGTGAAGATCTGGAGCGCCATCACCATGCCCGTGAAGACAGCGGTGAGTAGCACCACCGGCACGCTCTGAACACCGATGCGCACGACCTGCACCAGCAGCTGGCGCAGGTCGTACGGTGGACGAGGCGTCCACACCAGCACCCGCCAGAAGATCAGCGCGATGCGACCGAGGTCGCGGAAGACGGTTTCGAGAAAGCGTGGCATGGCGGGAAGGAGGAGCTCGCGGCGCGCGGCGTCGGGCCGCGTCGCGGCATGATGACATGAAGCGCCCGCGGCTGGAATCGCGGCCCGCGGGCGAGCCGCCCGCGACGTCGACGCAGGTAGGCTAGACTGGGATTTCACCGAGACCTGGTTTGCCGTTCGTTCGAACCCGCCTTTGTGTTGGAGATTCGATGCGCCTCATCATCGCCGACGATCACGCCCTCTTTCGCGACAGTCTGCGCACCCTTCTCAGCCAGCGCGGCCACGACGTGCTGGGGGTGGCCGGGGACGGCAAGGCCGCCGTCGAGATGACCCGCAGCCTCCGGCCCGACGTCGTGCTCATGGATCTCGCGATGCCCGGGATGGACGGCCTGGCAGCGACCCGGGTGATCAGCGCCGACGAGGCGCTCGACGAGGTCAAGGTGGTGGTGCTCACGGCCTCGACCGAGGACCGCGATCTCTTCGAGGCGATCAAGTCCGGAGCCGAGGGATACGTGGTCAAAGACCTCGAGGCCGAGGCTTTCGTCACCCTGCTCGAAGGGGTCGCGCGGGGCGAGCCGGCGCTCACGCCGATGCTGGCGCGCAAGCTCTTGTCGGAGTTCGCCAACCCCAAGGCTCCGGCGCGCAAAGACGAGGACCCCGACGCGCTGACCGCACGCGAGATGGAGGTTCTGGAGCTGATGGTCCAGGGCGTGACGTCGAACCGCGCGCTGTCGAAGCAGCTCGGAGTGAGTGAGAACACGGTGAAGTTCCACGTGCGCAACATCCTCGACAAGTTCCACCTGCACAATCGCGCCCAGGTGGTGAGCCACGCTCTGCGCCACGGGATCGTCGACCCGCATTGATCGACCGCGGACGATTCGCCGATTCGCCTGCCGTGCTAGTCTCCGGGCGATGTCTCGTTTCGAGTCCCTTGCCTCTCCGCCGACACCGCACGAATCCTCCAGCCCACGCCGCGTCACCGCAGAAGACCTCGCGGCGTTTCCGCTGTTCGCGGACATCGACCACCAAGAGCTCGAGCCGCTGGCGACGACCGCCGACGAGCTGCACGTCGAGGCCAACCACCTGCTGGTGCGCGAGGGAGAGGTCGCCGAGGCGCTCTACCTCGTCCAACACGGCGCCGTCGCCGTCTTCCGCGACGCCGTCGGGCTCCCTGTGCAGCTGCTCGCACGTCTCGCCCACGGCGAGTTTTTCGGTGAGCTCGGCCTGGTCGGCGCGGGAACCTACTCGGCGTCGGTTCGCGCTACTGAGCCGACGCGCTTGGTGCGACTCGCCGCCGACACCGTCCGCCCGTGGATGACGCGCCATCCTGCGGTGCAGCTCGAGCTGCAGGCGACGGCGGCACGCCGCCACTCGCACAGTATCGCGTCGGTGCTCGAGCTCGGACGACGCCGCGAGGTCCGCATCCGCTGCGGCCACGAGGTCGAGATGCACGTCGAGGGCGCCGCGCCGCTCCGGGTGGTGCTCGAGAATCTCTCTCTCGGCGGCCTGTGCCTCTCGCGCGCACCCGAGACCTGGAGTGTGGACACGCCGGTGCGCTTCGGGCTGCGCCTCCGCGAGGGCATGCTCGAGCTCGCGGGACGGATCGTGTGGCGGGGCGGCGACACGGCAGGGGTCTGTTTCGTGAAGAAATCGCCAAGCCACGATATGATCGTGCAGATGGCGATTCGACTCATCGTCGAGTCGGCCTCCTGACGCCCGTCGTTCCGCCTCGGCCTCGATTCCTCCCGTCCTTCGGTCCCTGGTATCCTCGGCCTGCACACGCGACGGCTCCCTGGACAGCTTTCGCCTCGATCCTTTCGCGATCCGGCATCGACGATCTCGGTGCGTCCGTCGATCGCTCCCGGCTCTCACCGTCGGCCCTCATGCGCGCGCCGTCCGGGGCTCGCTCCGACCATCCTCGTACGAAACGACATTCCCCGATATCTCGCGGGCTTTCCCGCGCACGGATACTATCCGCCCAGGTCGAAAGGAGACTTGACATGGCCGAGGTTCTCGATCGCTTCGCGGACGAATACGGTCCGGAAAAGATCGTCTACATCTACGAGCCGCGCTGCGGTCTCAAAGGCATCGTCGTCATCGACAACATCTCCGCCGGTCCCGCGATCGGTGGAATCCGGATGGCTCCGGACGTCTCCACCGAAGAGGTCTTCCGCCTGGCGCGCGCCATGACCTGGAAGAACGCGCTGGCGGGTATTCCCCACGGTGGCGGCAAGTCGGGCATCCTGGCCGACCCGGGCACGCCGAACAAAGAGACCCTGATCCGCCAGTTCGCCCGGGCGATCGAGAAGCTCGACGGCTACATCCCGGGCCCGGACATGGGCACCGACGAGGTCGCGATGGCCTGGGTGCGCGACGAGATCGGACGATCGGTCGGCCTGTCGAAGGTTCTCGGTGGGATTCCGCTCGACCAGATCGGCGCCACCGGCTACGGCCTCGCGGTGTGCGCCGAGGTGTGCCAAGACTTCGCCGACATCACGCTCGAAGGCGCCTCGGTCGTCGTTCAGGGCTTCGGCAACGTCGGCTCCCATGCCGCGCGCTACCTGCAGGATCGTGGCGCCATCCTCATCGGCGCCAGCGACCTCGACGGCACGGTCTACGACCCGAACGGCATCGATGTCGACCGGCTCGCCGCGGTGAAGGCCGAAACCGGCCAGGTCACCGCCTACGACGGCGGAGAGAAGATGGGAATCGACGACTGGATCAAGATTCCCTGCGACATCTTCGTGCCCGCCGCGCGTCCCGACGCGATCAACGAGATGAACGCGCTGAGCCTCAAGGCCAAGGTCGTGCTCCAGGGCGCCAACATCCCGGTGACGGCGCGTGCCGAGCGCATCCTGCACGACAACGGCATCCTCTCCGTGCCCGACTTCGTCGCCAACGCCGGCGGCGTGATCTGCGCCTCGGTGGAGTACAAGGGCGGGACCCAGAAGCGCGCCTTCGAGACAATCGAAGAGAAAGTGCGCGAGAACACCGCCGCGGTGCTCGACCTGGCCCGGCAGCACAGCCAGATCCCGGCCGAAGCGGCCCTCTCGCTGGCCAAGCAGCGCGTGGCGGAGGCGATGGCCTACCGCCGCTCGCGCTGATCCGTCGCGCGCCCTCCGGGTCGGCGCCGCACGGCGCCGACCCGCCTTGCCCACCCGAAGGCGATCGTCCCGACGGTCGACGCGTCCGACCTGCCCGCGACGCGGCGCGTGGAGTACAATCGAGCCTTGACCCTGCTCTCTCGCGATTGACTCCGGCATGTTCTTCCAACGCGACTGGGCGCGCCGAGCCGACGCCCATTACCAAAACGGCAACCTGCGGAAAGCGGCCGACGCCTATCGGCGCGCCAAGCGGTGGGGCCAGGCCATTCAAACCCTGCGCGAGCTCGGTGAGATCGACGAGGCCGTCGATCTCTACCGCGAGCTCGAACGCCCGCTCGACGCTGCCGCGCTGCTGATCGCCGAGGGCCGGCCGATCGAGGCGGCGACGCACTTCGAGGCCGGCGGCGCTCTCCGCCAGGCCGCCGAAGCTTGCGTCGACGGCAAGCGATTGACGCGCGCCGGACGGCTCTTCGAGCGCGCCGAGCTCTTCGAACGCGCGGCGCAGGTCTACCTCGAGACCGGCGAGGTGGAACAGGCCCTGGGCGCGCTCGAGAAAGAGCATGAGAGCCTCGCCGAGGCTGGCGCCGACGAGTCACCGCAGGGCCTCGAACAGCGCCAACGACGCCTGGCGCAGCAGCGCGCCCAGCTCCTCACGCAGCTCAAGCGGCACGGCGACGCCGGACGGCTGCTCTTCGACCACGGCGCGCCGCTAGACGCCGCGCCGCATTTCGAAGCCGCCGAAGACTTCGCCGCAGCAGCCCGCGCCTGGCACGAAGCCGGGCGCCTCGCCGACGCGGCGCGGGCGCTGGAGCGCGCCGAGAGCCCCGATCCGGAGATCGCGGCGCAGGTCTACTCCGAGACCGGCGAGCCGTTCAAGGCCGCCGAGCTCTTCGAGCGTCTCGGGCGCCTTCCCGCCGCCGCCGCCGCGTACGAGGAGGCCGGCTCACTGAGCCATGCCGCGACGCTCTGGGAGCGGGAGAAGAACTTCGCCCGCGCCGCCGAGCTCTTCGAGACCGTCGGCAAGCTCTACGACGCCGCCCAGGCCTGGGCCCGCGCGGGGGACGACCATCGAGCCGCCGAGCTCTTCGAGCAGGCCAATGCACCGCGCAACGCGGCCGACGCCTGGGCCGCCCTCGACCAACCGTTCCGCGCCGGCGATCTCTACATGCAGGCAGGAGCGGACGACGAGGCGCGCGAGATGCTGCTCGCGATCGGCCCCGAGGATGCGGACTACGCCCACGCCTCGCTGTTGCTCGCGCCTCTGTTGCTCGAGATCGGCGACAAGATGGCGGCGGAGGAGCGTCTCGAGCTGATCAAGGCGAGCGCCGGACGGCTGAAGTTCCCGCGCCACGAGGTGCTCTACTTCCAGGCGCGCACGGCGGAGGCCCACGGGCACCTCGAGGCCGCCGCCAAGGGCTACCAGCGGGTGCTCGGCCTGGTGCAGGACTTTCGCGACACCGTGCGCCGACTCGACGACGTCAAAGAACGTGTCGCAGCGCGGCCACCGCTGCGCGACACCGGGCGGATCGCCGCCGCCGGCCCGGCGGCGATGGCCGCCGCCGGCCTGCGCAACGCGTCGGTGAACTCGACCCAGCGCGTGCGGCTCAAGCCGTCGGCGGCGTCGACCGGCAGTCGCAACAAGATGGACTCCGAGGCGCTCGACGAGACTTCGTCGGGGCGCCAGCGGCTGAGCTCCGGAGACGCCAGCGATCTGCCCGTCGTGCTCACCGAGCGCATCGAGCCTTGGTGGTCGGGATCGAAGTTCTTCTCGGCACGCCGCAAGAGCGATGACAGCGAAGTGCTCCTCGCCGTCTTCCCGCTCGCCGAGGTCAGCGACCGGGTCGACGGCTTCGCCAGCGTCATGCGCCAGGTCGAGGCGCTCAAGCACAAGGCGATCCTGCGCCTCGAGAGCTTCGAGATCCACAGCGACAAGGTGCTCCTCTACTACGAGGTGTTCGACGGCATGCCGCTCGACAACGCTCTCGCCGAGGGCCGCACCTACAGCCCGCGCGACGCTCTGCACCTGATCATCCAGCTGTGCGAAGCGTTGACCAACGCGCACAAGCTCGGCATCACTCACCAGTGGCTCTCACCGCGGACCGTGCTCGTCGGCGCGGGCGCCGAGTGCAAGCTCAGCGGCATCGGCCTGCGCGAGTTCCTCGCCGACCGCGACAGCGTCGCCGGCGCCTACCTTTCGCCCGAGGTCAGCGAGCGCGGCGTCATCGGGCCGACGAGCGACGTCTATAGCCTCGGCCTGCTGGCGATGACGCTGCTCGACGCCATCTTGCCGGCGCTCGACCGCTCCGAGCCGGTGCAGCCGGAAGACGTCACCTGGCCGGCCGAGGTCCGCGAGGAAGTTCCGTCGTCGCTGCGTTCCTTCCTGGTTCGCTGCATCGACCCGGACCCGCTCGAACGGCCGTCGACCGCCGAGATGAGCGCCGCGCTCGCCGCGCTCGGTTTCATCGGCGGCCAGCTCCTCGCCGACCGCTGGGAGGTGGTGCAGGAGATCGGCCGAGGCGGCATGAGCCGGGTGTACGAAGCGACCGACCGTGAGTTCGGTGAGCCGGTGGCGATCAAGACCGTGCTGGCGCCCGCGCTCGGCCGCACCGAGGACGAGGAGCGCCTGCTGCGCGAGGTGCAGATCAGCCGCCGGATCAGCCACCCCAACGTCGTCCGCGTCTACGACCTCGGCCGTTTTCCGGGCGGCATCTTCATCATCATGGAGCTGCTCGACGGCCCCGGCCTCGACGAGGTGATCCGCGACCAGGGACCGCTCGAGATCGAGCGCGTCCGCGGCCTGATGATCGAAATCGCCGAGGCCCTGGCCGAGGCGCACCGGCTGTCGATCATCCACCGTGATCTCAAACCCGGCAACGTGATTCTGGTCGACGGACGCGCCAAGGTGCTCGATTTCGGCATCGCGCGCATGGCCGACGGCTCGCCGTCGCATCTCACACGCACGGGCGAGGTGATGGGCTCGCCCCTGTTTATGGCGCCCGAGCAGATCCAGGGTCTGCCGCTCACCGGCGCCTGCGATCTCTACGCGCTGGGGGTGATCGGCTACACAATGCTCACCGGCGTCGAACCGTTCACCGGCGACAGCCCGACCGCCATCGTGCTCAAGCATCTGCACGAGCAGCCACCCGACATCCGTAAGCTGCGCCCGGACCTCGACCAGCCGTGGGTCGACCTGCTGCAGCGCCTGCTGGCGAAGAAGCCGGACGAGCGCTTCGGCGACGCCAAAGAGCTCGCCGAAGAGCTACGCGCTTTGCCGGCACCCCAGGTCGCGGAGAGCGCGGCGGATGCCCTGGACGAGGCGGCGGAGGACGACGAGGAACCCACCGTCGACAGTCTGCGCGACGACGATCCGCGCGATGACTCTCAAAGGGACACCGACTGATGCGATCGCGATTCGCCACGCTGTGTCTCATCGGCCTCGTGTTCCTGATCGGCCTCGGCGCCGGCCTGCTGCTCGCGAACGGTGAGTCGCGGCGCGTCGAGGCAGCTCCGGTGCACGCCGCCGCGGGCTCCTCGCTGTCGACCTCTGTATCGGCAGCGGCAGCAGCGGAGGCATCGACGGAGGCTTCCACTGCGTCGCCGGCCTCGACGACCCTCGACTCGCCGTCCGCGTCCGCGCTGCTCGAGCTCGGCGCCGACGAGCAGCGCGACATCTCGATCTTCCGCGATGTCTCGCAGTCGGTGGTCAACATCGCCAGCGTCACCCTGCGCCGAGACTTCTTCTCGCTCAACGTGTTCGAGATTCCGGCCGGCACCGGCAGCGGCTTCGTCTGGGACCGCGAAGGGCACCTGGTCACCAACTTCCACGTGATCGAGTCGGGCAAGCGCTGGACCGTGACGCTACAGGAGCAAGACTTCGAGGCGGAGCTGGTGGGCACCGCGCCGCAGAAAGACCTCGCCGTGCTGCGCATCGACGCACCCCGCGAGCTGCTGCGCCCGGTGCGTCTGGGAAACTCCGAAGGCCTCGTGGTCGGCCAGCGGGTGCTGGCGATCGGCAATCCCTTCGGCCTCGATCAAACCCTGACCGTGGGCGTACTTTCGGCGCTCGGGCGCGAGCTGCGCTCACCCGGCGGCCTGCCCATTCGCGACATGATCCAGACCGACGCAGCGATCAATCCGGGCAACTCCGGGGGGCCGCTGCTCGACTCGGCCGGCCGGCTGATCGGCGTCAACACCGCGATCTTCAGCCCCAGCGGCGCCTCGGCCGGCATCGGCTTCGCCGTCCCGGTCGACACCGTGCGGCGCCTGGTGCCACAGCTGATCCGGCACGGGCGACCGGTGCGGCCGGGCATCGGCGTCGACCTGGTGAGCACGCGCGTCGCTGAGCGGCTCGGCATCGAGGGCGCGATCGTCCGCAGCGTCGAACCGCGCGGACCGGCGGCGCGCGCCGGCGTGCGCGGGCTGAGCCGCGACCGGCGCGGCAACATTCGGCTCGGCGACGTGATCGTCGCGGTCGACGGCGAAGACATCCGCTCGGTCGAAGACGTGATCTTGGCGTTCGACGACGTCGGCGTCGGCGGTGCGATCGAGCTGACGCTGCGTGCGAACGACGGCTCTCGGCGGTCCGTCCGCGCCACCCTGGTCGCCCTCGAATGAGCCCGCCGTCGGCCGCGGACCTTGCCGAGGCGACGCTCGAAGCGATCGCCGACGGCGTGATTCGGGTCGACGTCGAAGGTCGTGTGACCTACCTCAACCCGTCGGCCGAGCGGCTCACCGGCTGGTGCACCGAGAGCGCCGCCGGCTGCGTGCTCGATCAGGTCTACCGCGTGTACCACGAGAGCGACGGGAGGCCGCGGCGTGGCCTCGTGGCGCGCTGCCTCGAGCAGCGACAGCCGATCTCGCGCCCCGGACTGTCGACGCTGCGTGCCCGCGACGGAGTCGAGCACATCGTGCGCGACACCGCCTCGCCGCTGCTCGACGGCGACACGCTCCTCGGCGCCGTCGTCGTGCTGCGCGATCTCACGCGCGTCCGCAGCCTCGAGCGTCAGGCCGCCTGGGCCGCCAGCCACGACCCGCTCACCGGCCTGCTGCACCGCCAGGACTTCGAGATCTATCTCGAGGCGGCGCTCGAGAGCGCGCGCGATCGGCGCGCCGAGCATGCGCTGCTCTTTCTCGCCGTCACCGACTTACAGATGCTCAACGACACGTACGGCCACATCGCCGGCGACGAGCTGCTGCGCCGCGTCGGCGATCTGCTGCGCGACGAGATCGGCGAGCGCGCGTCGGTGCTCGGCCGTGTCGGCGGCAGCGACTTCACGGTCCTGCTCGAGAACTGTAGCGTCGCCGCCGCGCTCGAGATCGCCCGCTGCATCTTGCATCGGCTCGCCGCACTGCGCTTTCGCTGGGCCGGCCAAACGCTCGAGGTCGAGGCAGCCGGCGGGGTCGCCCGCATCACGGCGTCGAGCGAGAGCGTGCGCCAGGTGCTCAAAGCCGCCGACGCGGCGTCGTACCGAGCACGCAAGCAGGGCCGCCACCGGGTCCACCTCTTCGACCCGTCGAGCGACCTGGCGGCCGAGCGGCAGACCCGGCTCCACTGGGTGCAGAGTCTGCGCCAGGCACTCGCCGAAGATCGCTTTCGGCTGTACCACCAGCGCATCCTCTCGGCCGACGGCGAGGGCAGCCTGCACGAAATCCTGGTGCGCCTGGTCGACGCCGACGGCACGCTGCATCGACCCGGCGTGTTCATCCCGATCGCCGAGAGTCACGACCTCGCCGTCGACATCGATCGGCGGGTCGTGTCGCGCGCACTCGAGCTACTCGCTCATGGCGCGCTCGGCGACGAGGCGGTGAGCCTGAATCTGTCGGGGCGTTCGCTCGGCGACGAGGTGTTTCTCGATGAGCTGGTGGCGATGGTGCGCACATCGAGTGTCGACCCCTCGCGCCTCGCATTCGAGATTACCGAGACGCAGGCGGTCGCCCGTCTCGAGCGCGCCCAGCCCTACCTCGACTCCTTGCGAACGCTCGGCTGTCGCTTGGTTCTCGACGATTTCGGCAGCGGCTTCAGCTCGTACGCCTACTTGCGCAATTTGCCGATCGACATGCTCAAGATCGACGGTGCGCTGGTACGCGACATCGCTGGCGACCCGGTGGCCCACGCGATGGTCGACTCGATCCATCGCATCGGACAGCTGATGGGCCTCGGTACGATCGCCGAGTGGGTCGAGAGCCCGGAGGTAGAGTCCGCGCTGCACGCACTCGGCGTCGACTATCTCCAGGGCTACCTGCTGCATCGCCCGGAGCCGATCACGCTGCCGGGCACCGCGTAGTGTCCGACGACGCCCGAACGCTGCGGCTCGCGTTCGACCGTGGCACGCTGCTCGTGAGCTCCGCGCATCCAGGCACCGACGCCAGCGACCTACTACCTCCAGGAGTCGAGCTGCCTGGCTGCGTGTTCGACGACCGCGTGCGCCAGTGGCGCGCTCCGGCCTGGCGCTACCGCGAGGTGTTGACGGTGCTGCACCGGTCCGGTGTCGCGCTCGACAACGCGGCCGGCGGATTCGAGGCACTCGACTTGCGGGCCCGCGAGGAGCGCACGCCCTACGACTACCAGGCCGCCGCGGTGGAGGCCTTCTTCACCGCCGGCCGCCGCGGTGTCGTGGTGTTGCCCACCGGCGCCGGCAAGACCTTCGTCGCGCAGATGATCATCGAACGCCTGGCGCGCACCGCCCTGGTGGTCACGCCGACGCTCGACCTCATGCAGCAGTGGTACGGCGTGCTGAAGACGGCCTTCGACGTCGACATCGGCCTGGTCGGCGGCGGCTCCTACGAGCTCGCGCCACTCACCGTGACCACCTACGACTCGGCGCACCTGCACATGGAGCGCTTCGGCGACCGCTTCGCACTGCTCGTGTTCGACGAGTGTCACCACCTGCCGGGACCAACGTACTCGCTCGCCGCCGAGATGTCGCTGGCGCCGTTCCGCCTCGGCCTGTCGGCGACGCCAGAGCGCGAGGACGGTGCCGAGACACGCCTCGAGCGACTGATCGGCCCTTTCGTCTACCGACGTGAGATCGGCGAGCTCGCCGGCAGCTACCTCGCCGAGTACGACACGGTGAAGCTGCGGGTCGAGCTGTCGGAGGCCGAGCGCGAGCAGTATCTGCACGAGCGCGGCATCTACCGCGGCTTCGTCGAACAAGAAGGTCTCCGCCTCGGCAGCCCGGGCGGCTGGCAGCGCTTTCTGCGTCTCACATCGCGCACCGAACGCGGACGCCGCGCCTTTCTCGCCTATCGGGCGCAGAAGACCATCGCCCAGGCTTCGGACGCCAAGCTGCGCCTGCTCGAAACCCTGCTGCACCGCCACCGCGACGACCGCGCGCTCGTCTTCACCAGCGACAACGCCACGGTGTACCGGATCTCGCGTCGTTTCCTGATTCCCGCGATCACGCACCAGACGCGGGTCAAGGAACGCCACGAGATCCTCTCGCGCTTCAACGAAGGCACCTACCCCTTCCTGGTCACCTCGCGCGTGCTCAACGAAGGCGTCGACGTCCCCGCCGCCAGCGTCGGCATCGTCCTCTCCGGCTCGGGCAGCGTCCGCGAGCACGTCCAGCGCCTCGGCCGCATCCTGCGCCGCGCCGAAGGCAAGCGCGCGGTGCTCTACGAGGTCGTCGCCGACGACACCGCTGAAGAGTTCACCTCCGAGCGCCGCCGCCAGCACGGCGCCTACCAGCGCCGATAGCAAACGACGAAGACCACGCCGCGCTCGAACGTACGGGTCGGATGAACCTCGAGAATCCTCCCTCCCTCGTCCATCCGCCTCGCGATGCTCGAAGCCTCCCGGATCGCATCGTGTTCTGGCTCATCGCGGCGCTCGCGGCTCTGGGATTGGTGACAAGCCTTGGCGTGCACGGCTCGACGTTCTTCGGTGTCGATCCGTCGTGGGGCGGTCTCAGTGTCTGGTGGCTCCACGGCAGTGCCCTGGGGCTCTGCGCGTTGCTCTGGGCGTTGGCGAAGGCGCGAGGGCTCGCCGC
The DNA here is from genome assembly GCA_039194425.1 of Acidobacteriota bacterium. Classification (GTDB taxonomy): domain Bacteria; phylum Acidobacteriota; class Thermoanaerobaculia; order Multivoradales; family J023; genus JAUIJL01. The sequence continues at coordinate 199,275 of JBCCVZ010000009.1, forward strand.
GGAGCGCGTCTTCGAGCGCGCACCACGCTGGATGCTGACGACGACCGCGTGCCTCTTCATCTATGCGCTCGTGAACTTCGGACTCTTCTTCGCCAACAGCTGGGAGGGCATGCCCGTCGTTGAGCCCGACGGCACCTTCGCCGTCCGCAACCACGGCGACTTCGTGCGCTCGATCTCGGAGGACGAGTTCCACCATCTGCGCGCACTCGAGGTTCGCGGCCTGTCGGGGCACTGGATGTTGTTCTACAGTTGGAGCCTCTCGGCGGCGACGTCGGCCGCACGTGATGTCGGCTCGGCAACCTCCGCCTCGGAACACGACCATGAGCTTGAGCTGGCATGATGTGGTGGGCTCGATCGGGGCGGCGTTGATCGTCTTCGCCTACTGGCGTCTTCAGACCGCGCGGTTTCATCGCGACAGCCTCACCTACCTTGTGCTGAACGGCGGCGGCGCGGCGCTCATCCTCGTCTCGCTCACCGTCGAGTTCAACCTCTCGGCCTTCGTGATCGAGTCGTTCTGGGTCGCGATCAGCCTCTTTGGTATCGCACGCGTGCTCCGCGCCAGGCACTCACCTGCCGCGGAGTCGAGTACGCACCATGACCGATCCGCCTGAGCTCGAGACGCGGCTCGAGCCAGTGTCGGAACGCCTTCAACTGCGTTCCTGGCGCGACGCCGACCGTGCACCGTTCGCCGCGCTGAACGCCGATCCGGTGGTGATGGAGCACTACCCCGCACCGCTGACTCGGGCCGAGAGTGATGCCTTGCTCGATCGCTGGCAGGCGCAGATCGAGGCGCGGGGTTGGGGGTTCTGGGCGGTCGAGCACAAGGACACCGGCACGCTGATCGGAGGCGTTGGACTCTCGATTCCGCGGCCCCCGTTTCCCTTCCTACCGTGCGTCGAAGTCGGATGGCGCCTCGCGCGCCAGCACTGGGGCCACGGCTACGCGACCGAGGCTGCACGCGTCGCGCTCGACGCCGGCTTCGGCCCCATCGGCCTCGACGAGATCGTCTCGTTCACCGCCGCCTCGAACCTGCGCTCACGCGCCGTGATGGAGCGGCTGGGAATGCGCTACGACCGCGACTTCGAGCACCCGGCGCTCGCCATCGGTCACCCGTTGCGACGCCACTGCCTCTATCGGCTGGTGCCGAGTCGCGGTCTGGGCTAGTTCGACTCGGTCCAGGAGGTCGCGTCTCCCGATTCGAAGCCGTCGGCGAAGATCGTCGTATCGAAGGGCGGGTCGGCCATTTGAATGCCGTTGCCGGAGTCGCGGTCGAAGCCGGAAGTCTCGATGTCGAGCGCTGTCGACTTGAAGATGTCGAAGGCCGCGGGCACCGGCACCGACGGAAAGAGCTCTTCGAACAGCGCCGAGATTCCGGCCGCGTGGGGCGCCGACGCGGAGGTGCCGAAGAACGGGTCGAAGCCGGGGGTGGCGGTGGTGACGCCGTCGGCAGCGGTGACATCGGGCTTCTGGCGCACCTCGGAGATCGGCCCGCCCTTGACTCCCGCGGGAAGACCGCCGAGCGTCTGGACCGGCGACCCGTCAGGGTTGAAGAAGATGCGGCGCGGACCGTCCGAGCTGAACGGCTCGACCTGGACGCCCGGGCCGCCGACGAACTGTCCGCCGCCGGCCACGCCGACGTTCACCGCGGCGACGGCGAGCGCACCGCGAGCCGCCGGGTGACCGAAGATCTGCCCGTCGGTGCCGTGCTCGATCTCGCCGCGGTGAGTGTTGAGGTGGAGGAAGCGCGCGTCGCCGCCGAACTGCACGACGACCAGCTTGTTGCCCGCGTCGTCGCTCGCCGTCGAGTCGAGGATCTCGAACGGATCCTGCGTGCCGTCCTGCGTCGTGGTCGAAGCGGCAAGGACGTTCGACAGAGTCGAGTCGAGCAGGTAGAGGTCGTAATCGTCGCTCGCGGCGTCTTGCGGGTTGGCCCACTGCAGGGTGATGAAGAACGGCGTGTCGACGTCGAGCGTGGTGGCGTTGGTGCCACCGCCGAAGTCGTGCGCCGACAAGCCCAGACCGGCGAGCGGCGCCGGCAGCGCCGTCGCAACGTAGTCGCCCTCGAAGACACCCGACGTGTCGTCGTTCAGATTGCCCGAATTGCCGGCCGACGAATAGTAGATCGTGCCGGCTGCAGCGACCGTGTCGACCGCCTGGGCGATGATTCCGTCCTGGAAAACCGGCTCGGAAAAGTAAAGGACATCGTCGACGATGATGTCGCAGCCGGCGGCCTGGAGATCCAGGATGTTCTGTGCCATCTGCGCCTGGCCACCGCGCCCGGTGGCGAACAAGAGATCGGCGCCCGGGGCCAGGTCGTGGACAATCTCGAGCAGGGCCGTGCCCTCGCTGGTCCCCGGATTGCCGTCCTGCCCGGGGAGCACGATCACATCGTTCGGCAGCTCGCCGAGTGCCTGCAGATCGGCCAGCGCGTCGACGCTGTCGGACATTGCACCGACCGCGACCCCGGTCCCGTCGACGCCGCGGGTAGCGCGCACGGCGTCCGCACCGTGGGCGACGTCGCCCTCGGTGGTCACCTGAGTGAACCAGCGATCGGCCGGGCGCACCGTCCGCACCGCGGAGAGCGCGGCGAGCGACGGCACTCGTTCGAGCGGCAGGTGGACCCGTGCGGCATCGAAGCGCGGGAAGGCGCTCACCAACCGGCCGCTGCGCGCCTCGACCTGCCGGCGCAGCGCATCGGCATCGGAGCCAGTCCAATCGAGGTCGACGAGCACCCGCCCATCGGCCTCGATGCCCGAGGCCAGGCGCAGGTCGGACAGCGCGGCGAGGCGTGCGTCACCCTGGCGCCGCTTGAGCTCGAGCAAAAGTGCCGACGCGATCTTCTGCTCGGTCGGCGTGCGCGCGGTCTTTTCTGCTGCAAGGGCTGAGATTTGCGCGATCGCTCGCGGCCCCAACTCGGAGGCGACGGATGAAGTGGCGAGCGAAACGACAGCGGCGGCCACGACGAGGGGAAGAACGAGTGGACGGAGCATGGTGATCCTCACGGAGTGGTTGTTCAGGCATCGCGCTGCGCGACACGGGCGCGTGCGCACGATCAACCAGTGTTCGTCGTGCCGCCGACCTTACAGCGCAGGAGCGACGATCGGCTGCTCGCTGCGGGAACCGCTGGGCATCCAGTGGACTCGGCCATCGCTTTTATCAATCGTCAGTGTGCCGTCGGAGAGATCGGGCAGCTCCAGGCGAGTCACCGTTCGTTCTCGATCGGGCCAGTGGACGACGACGCTCCGCGCAACGCCGTCAGCGCCGAGGCCGAAATGGAGGTCGTCGCGGGCGTTCGAGACGAAACTGCCGCTGCCGGCGCGGTGGACCCGCAGCCGGCGAGCGTTGACGATCACCCGCGCCCCGACGGCGTTGCGATTGAAGCTGCCCGGCGACGGATCGACAAGCCGGACCCTGAGCCAACGGTTCTCGTGGTGTCGATTGACGAAGAGTCGTGAGCTCCCGGGCTCGTACTCGGTGGGCACCGGAAAGAAGTAGTTGTGGGCGGGAACCACGAGCTCACGACCGTCGCGCCGCGTCTTCAGGTTGGTCGCCGTCGAGCTGCGGCTGTCGTAGCCGCCGGAGTTGCGGACCAAGAGGTCGGCGAAGCCATCGCCGTTGAGGTCCGCAGCAATCGCCCCCTTGCCGTTCTCTGCCGTTTGGATCAGGTCTTGATTCGAGATCTTTCTTTGGATCTCGGGGCCTTGGAGCGCCCAGGAGCTGCGGTCGTAGCTATAGACGAGCTCGCGCTTCTGCCAGTTCTTCGACGGCGAGCGCCGGTAGACGTAGCCATCATCCGCCAACCGATCGTACTGTAGCTCGTGGATGTTGAAGAGCTGGTACTCGGCCGTCAGGTCCTCGAAATGGACTCCATCACCTTCGTCCCATCGGTTGACCAAGAGACGTCCGGGACCCGTGCCGAGAATCGCCGCGAGGCCACCGCCGCGACCATAGAGACAGCCGATGTAGTAGAGATCGAGGGCGCCGTCGTTGTCGACGTCGAAGGTCGTCGCTCCCCACGTGAACTCGTACGGGTCGAGGCCGTCGGCATCGAACGGCAAGTCGTTCGGTATGGAGCGAAAACCGCGAATGTTGTTCGGCAACGCGGCGTCCGGCGGTAGGACGGACGAATGACGGACCTTGGGTCGCAGCTGCGACGACGGCGCGCCACCCCGGACGATCACGTGGCGCGTGTCGTGCATACCGTTGATGAACATCGACGACGCGGTGGCGCTCTCGATGGTCGGATCGAACAAGGCGAAGGGATTCGAGCGGGGAAACGCGTGGCTGAACACCGCACCGCCCAGATTGCCAGCGAAGAGATCCTCCTCGAGGTCACCATCGAAGTCTGCCGCAGCCAGACTCATCCAGTTGCCGGAAGTGCGGGATGCGACATGTGGTGTCGCCTCGAACCTTCGACCTTCGATGTTCCGATACCAGCGCAGGAAGCCCATGTCGTTGGCGACCCAGAAGTCTGGGAAGCCATCGAGATCGACATCTTGCATCACTGTTGCCCAGCTGATCTGACCGCGTCCCCCCTCTTCGCCGTTGATCTGCAGGAAGCCCGGTTGGTAGGCCTCGTATTTGAGGAACACGAAGGAGTATTCAGCGGGTAGCCAGGGCACCCGTCGAAGTCGAAAGTAGTCCGGCATCGGATTCTCATCGTCGTAGACGCCGTCGAGATCCATCGCTGCGGCGGACTCGATGAACCTCAGCTCTCCCGTGTCGGCAAGTTGGTTGACGTAGAGCTCGTTGGCTCCGCCGGCCCAGGCCTTGGCACCGATCGGGAAGAAATCTGCGTCCATCACGTTGCCGACCAAGAGATCGAGATCACCGTCCAGGTCGATGTCGGCGACGGACAACGACGTGGTGTTGAGGCTGCCTTCGATGCCCGCCGAACGGCTGACGTCGTGCCATTCGGGCAAGCCGTCGCCGTCGCGATCTCCCAGATTGAGGTAAAGGCTGTTGGCAGCGAGCGCCTCGTCACCCCGCGCGCTCACTCGGCGCCCGGCCTCGTCGAGCCTCGGCGTGTAGTCGATGAAGGCCAGGCCCTGCGCCGGAAGGCTCACCTTTTCGTACTTCGACTTGCGACCCTCGGGTGAGATGAACGGTGACAGCACGTGTTGAGTCGTCGGGTGCGACCAAATCATGCCCGGCATCGCGTTGCCGACCAGCAGGTCCTGCCGGCCATCGCCGTTGAAATCGGCGGCCAGTGCGACCACCGACTGTCGACCCGGCCGGTTTTCCAGCTCCTCGGGCGACGAGCGTGGGAAAAGCGAATCCTCGATCAAGAGCTCTTCCCGTGTGAAGGTTTTGTTCGCGCGAGCCAGCTCCTTGGCCTGGACGAAGAGCGGGCGGCCTTCGTCGTCGTTTCCCTGGTTCAAGAAGAGCGCATTGTGTTGGCGTCGCGGCTCGTCGACCAAGACACCGGCCTCATCCGTCGGCCGCGTCCAGTTCTGTCCGTCCTGGCAGAAGTAGACGTCGAGCCGACCGTCCCCGTTGGCGTCGAACACCAGGACACCGCTGACATAGTGCGAGGACAGGCTGGACCAATCCGCGGCGTCGGAGTCGAAGGCGTCGATCTCCTCGAACGCGACAGCGCGAACAGCGGCTGGCGATGGCGCCGCGTCGAGCGCCGCCGGTGCTGCGAAGGGCTTGGGGTCGTCCGAGTAGATGCGCCCTCCCGAGTCGATCGCCTCGCGAACTCTTTCGAGCAGGGCACGATGAGCGCCATAGAGGGCCAGGAGTCCAATGACCGCAAAAACCCATCGGCTCGGGCGGCGCACTGCACGCTGCGACATCGCGGAGGCCTGCGCCGGTGATGCAGTCGTCATGGTGGATCCTCCTCGCTCAGCGGAGATTGTCGTCGCGATAGCTGAAATACAGAGGGGAGACATAACGCCGCGAGCTCTCCATCAGACTCTCCAGTAAGGGCTCGGGTATCGGAACGCGGTACTTCACCAAGTCGACGATGCGCTCATAGGAAGAGAGTGTGATCTCCCAATGTGGCGGATCGGCGAACGGACGCGTGCGCAAGAAGATCTGCTCCAAGCCCAGCTCGTGTGTGTTGACAACAAGGCTCTCGTGACCCGATCGCTCGATCAGGAATGCGTAGCTCGGAGCCGGTCCCTGCCGAAGCAAGAGAGCCCGACGCTCCGCTAAATCCCCCGCTGCGAGGATCCCCACACCGAAGCCGTGGATCGCGAAGTCTTCCTGCTCGACGAGCAACGGGAGGGGGAGATTTCCGAGCACGAGCTTGCGGGAGCCGAACGCGATACGGATCTCGAGGTGAGGCGCACCGGAATGATCGATCGAGTCCGGGCCTCGTTCAGGCGCATACCGCGTTCGTGGTTCGACGCGCCGAATCTCCGCGGTCTCGGGATGCGCGAGAAAGTCGAGGTCGAAGCGTCGGCGCTGGCTCGCGGAGTACTTGCCAGGTGCCACGAAGCTCGTCAGGTGCAGTGGCAAGGCCGTCAGCTCACCGAGGGTCACCGGCGCAGCAAGCTGGCCCTCTTTCTCGACGCGGACGAATCCGCGAGCGATCTTCTGGCGCGATCCCTGACTCGAGTAGCCAACGGGCTCTCTCTGCTGTACGGGTGTCGTCGGCACCTCACCGTACGACTCTCGCTCGGTCCGAAGCCTCTCGAGATCCAGCGGCCGAGGACCGGGGTCCCATGTGAGAGCCGACGCCGTGAAGCTGTGGTCGAGACCATTGGCACGCGCGACCAGGGGGAGATAGACCTCCGCAGGAATCGAGAACCAAGCATGGTAGAGCTCCCCCGCGCGATCGACCGCGGCGAGCTCCCAGAGCCCGGGGCCGAGGCAGTTATTGGTCACGGAAACACGGTAGGGCCGAAACTGCGGGTTGGGTTGGAAATCATACGCTCCGTCAAGTGTCCACGGGTCGGTCGAGCGCAGCGTGGTCCTGAAGTGGGCGATCACATCGCCGTCGTCACCCACCGGCATGCTGAGACCGTTGCGGGAGTACTCGGCCATCATCAGATTGAATGCATCGAACGCATCGGGAGGTGAGGCCGGCGTGTAGTAAAGCCTCGGGACCAGCTGGTCGAGCGGTACCGCGCGCAGTTGGAGAGTCTGTGTGTTCTCCGAGTCTCGCAGAGTCACCGTTCCATGCCGGAGGTCCAGTGTGGCACTGAGGGACAGCTCGGTCACGCTGTCGAGCCAGTGGTGGCCTCGGAGCAAGGTCTGAGTCGACGAGCTGTAGAGACTACCGTCGGGCAGTCGGTCTTCAGCCGCGGGGTCCAGAGCGAAAACCCCGAGGAGCTGCTCGCGGCGCTCACACCCCGGAGCCAGAAGAAGGACGGCAAGGCAGACGAAGCACATCCCTACGGCACGTTGCATAGAGCCTCACAGGAGAGCCGACCGATTGATCGATACGGCTCGATTCGACATGGATCGAAAAACTAGATAGTGTCTGTGCTAGACACCCTATCAGATAGATGATTCTTTCGTCTCTCCGGATTGTATTCATCCGGTGAGACGCTGCTGGAGGAAGCATGCATTCACCGACAAAGAGCTTCGGTGATCGATCCTCGATTGCCATCGTCGGCGGCGGCTGTGCCGGAGTCGCGGCCGCGGTTCATCTTTCTGACCGCGAATTCGACATCACACTCTTCGAGCAGAATGATCGCATCGGCGGCAAATGCCAGTCCTTCGTGCTGGGAGAGCACCGATTGAATGTGGGCGCGACACTCCTGACGCGCGCAGCGACCAAGACCCGCGAGATGATGAAGCGAGCGGGTCTCGACATGGTCAAGATCGAGAAAGACACGCTGATCTACACGCGATCGAAGGGCCTGGTCCCTGTATCCGAGCACATCGCGAGCCGACCTCTGGCCGACGCCTGGCCACTGCTCAGCTACCGCCGCGCTCTGGGTGAGTTCCGCCATGCCCTGCGGCGAAGGGACGTCGGCGAGTTCGCCGAGCCGTTTCACGACTGGTGCGCGAGCCGCGGTCTGGCTCGACTTGAAGAATTCTTTTACTTCGTGATCTATCCGTTCGGCTACCCGCCCCTCGCCACGATGCCTACGTGGTACGTCATGCGCTACATCAACGAGCACGCAGTATCTCTTTTCTTTCTCAAGGGGATCTACGATCTCGTCGGGCGCCGCATCCCGACTTACAACGTCGACGGTGGCTATGAAGCGATCTGGCGCTCGATCCTCTCCAAGGAGCCTGCGATTCGAACGCGGCTGGGCGTCACCGTGACGAGGATCGAGCGCTCCTCCGACGCGGTGCGAATCGAAACCACTGACGGCGGATTTCGCTTCGACGAGGTGGCTCTGGCGGTGAGCCCGGATCGTATCCTCCAGGTCCTCGACACGACCGCCGCCGAGAAAGCCCTACTCTCGGCGATCGCCTATAGCCCCTATGCCTCCATCGTCTGCCGAGGCAGCGGTGCACCGGCCGACCAAGCGATCTTCCTCGAAGATCGACGAGTTCCCCTCGTCATCTCCGATACGATCGCCGATGGGGAGGATCCGGCCTTGACGTTCTATGTCCAAGGCGACTTCACCCGAGGCGAGATTCCGGCCTTGTTGCACGCCGCAAAGCCCCCCGACTGGCAGTTGGGTGAAGTCCTCCACGTGTCGTCGTGGACGAACTATTTTCCTCATTTTCCTAGCGAGGCGCTGCGCTCCAATCCGTTCCAGGCGCTCGAGCGGCTCCAGCACAAGAATCGCACGACTTACTTCGGTGGTTGGTGCGACTTTGAGACGGTGGAAGCGACCCTCGACCACGCCCAGGCGACTGTCGAGCGTTACTTTGGCCCCGTGGAGGGCGCATGATCTACGAGGTCGACGGTGACGGACCACCGGTGGTGTTGCTGCACGGCCTACCATCCAGCGGAGCTCTGTGGCGCCTGGTGGTGCGGTCTCTGCGAACGCAGTTTCAGTGCATCGTCGTCGACTTTCCGGGACTCGGTGGCTCGCCGATGCTGCCCGACGGTTCAATCGCACCAGAGCGTCTCGCCCGCGAGCTCGACGAGGTTCGTCGTGAGCTCGGCATCGCGTCGTGGCATCTCGCCGGACACGACGCCGGCGCCACGATCGCCGTCCACTACAGCACTCTGTTTGCCCACCGCACCCGCCGGCTCGCCTTGCTCTCCCCACCAGTTTACGGCTCGTTTCGGCCGCCTTGGTTTTTTCGGCTCCTGCGCAAGCCCGGCCTCGGTGAGCTCCTGGCTCCGCTGGTGATCGCCGTGCTCTGGGGCTGGAGCCTCGAGCGAAGTATCGGCCGTGGTGACACGGAAATGCGCGCCATTCTGAACGACTTCAAGCGACCCTTTCGCGGTCGCGGAGGCGCGCGCCACTTCTTGCGGCTGGTCCGTTGGGGAGCGCCGTCGGAGATCCTCGGGCGGGCACAGCGCGTCTTGCCGCGAGTCGAGGCACCGACCCTGATCCTGCACGGGCTCGAAGACTCGATCATCCCTCGTTCGTTCGCATGCCGTGCGGCGGACGAGATCCCGTCATGCCGCCTCGAGTGGATCGAAGCCGGGCATTTCGTCCCGCTCATGGCGCCCGACAAAGTCGCCCTATTGCTGACAGAGTTTCTCGGTGAGGCCGAGCGTCTGGGCGATGCCGAGCCAAACACGCCGACGCCATCGGTCGCCGCGGCTCACTGAACGACACGACCGCCCGGCCCCGAGGGGCCGAGCCGCCGTCTCGCGCGGAGCTCGGACAAGCCCTCGCGCGACGCCATTCAGTCGCCCTCTGCGACTCCGGCGCCGGTGACCGTGTCGACGAGGCTGCGGTGGCCTTGAACGGCTGTGCGCTGCATGTAGCGCTGCACGCCGCGCACTCCGCCGAGTTCCTCGCCGCCGCCGGCACGGCCGGGGCCGCCGTGGAGGCTCTGCGGCATGGCGATGCCGGATCCCGGCGCTGCCTTGGCCGCGCTCTCGCTGCCGACATAGACACGGCCGGTGGCGTGACCCACCGCGCCGACGAAGCCCGTCAGCCAGTCCGTGTCGTCGCCGTAGACCGACGTCACCAGCGTGCCGCCGCCGAGGGCGACGATCTCCGCCGCCTCCACCGCCTCGCCGCCGTACGGCAGCAGGGTCGCCACAGGCGCGAAGACCTCGCGCTCGTGCACCACGGCGGCAGCGCGGGCATTGGCCGCGCGCAGCAGAGTCGGGCCGAAGAAGAAGCCCGTCCCGGCGTCGACCCCGACGCCGTCGACACGCTCTCCGCTGCCGTGGACGAGCTCGGCGACCTCGCGCAGCGCCGCCGTGCCCTCGACCGTGTCGGCGAGCTGGTCGGCCGTCGCGAGCGGTCCCATCGTCACGCTCTCCGCGCCCGGACGCCCGACGACGATCTCGTCGAGCGCCGCGGCAAGCGCATCGGCCGCGTCATCGAGACGCTGCGTCGGCACCAGAATGCGCCGGACGGCGGTGCATTTCTGGCCGGTCTTCTGTCGCATCTCTCGCACGACATCCTTGACGAAGAGGTCCCAGGACACCGCTCCGGGCGCAACGTCGGGCGCCAGCACTGCGGCGTTCAGGCTGTCGGCCTCGATGTTGATGCGCGTGTTGTGGGCGCGCAGGTTGTCGCGATCGCGTAGCCGTGCCGCGGTCGCCGCCGAACCGGTGAAGGCGAAGACGTCCTGCGGGCCGAGGCGATCGAGCAGGTCCCCCGTGCCGCCGCAGATCAGCTGCAGCGCGCCATCCGGCAGGCCGGCAGCGGTGGCGGCCTCGAGCACGATCTCGAACGTGCGCTCGGCCACCAACGCGGTCGCCGTCGCCGGCTTGGTCACGACCGGCACACCGGCGAGCAGCGCGCACGCCGCCTTCTCGGCGAACCCCCAGGCGGGGAAGTTGAAGGCGTTGATCGCCACCGCCACGCCGTGGCGCGGCGCCCACTGGTGCTGGCTCCAGAACGACTCGTCGCGCCACAGCTGGGCGCCGTCGCCGTCGACCAGGGTGTGGCGGTCGCCGAGCTGGCGCGCGACCGCGGCGTAGTACGACATGGTGCCGCTGGCGCCGTCGATGTCGAAGGCGCCGTCCGGCGTCACCGCGCCGTTGTTACGGCGCGACAGCTCGAGCAGCTCGTCACGCTCGGCGCGCAGTGCTTTGCCGACGGCCTTGAGCACCGCGCCGCGCTCGGCGAACGTGCTGCGCCGGAGCTCGTCTCCGGCACGGCGCGCGCTCTCGAGCACGGCCGCGAAATCGACGCCGTCACTCGACGCCTGCGCGATCACTTCCTCGGTCGAGGGATCGACCAGCGGGCGCAGCCCACTCGACGCGGTGTGCCAGGAACCCGCGACAAAGCTGCGAAGCGTTCTCACGAGCCGCCGGCCTCGCCGCCGTCCGCCGCGGTCTCACCGTCGGACGCCTCGACGACGCGGGCCGACTCGATCACCACCGCCTCGCGCGGCACATCGCGCATGCCGCTGCGGACGCCGGTCGACACACCGGAGATCGCGTCGACCACGTCGAGACCCTCGACTACCTGGCCGAAGACGGCGTAGCCCCAACCCTGGGCGTTCTTGGCCGTGTGATTCAGAGGCGTGTTGTCGACCGAGTTGATGAAGAACTGCGCCGTGGCGCTGTGCGGATCGCCGGTGCGAGCCATGGCGATCGTGCCGCGCGCGTTCTTGAGGCCGTTGTCGGCCTCGTTCTGGATCGGCGGCCGCGTGTCCTTCTTGCGCATCTCGGCGGTGAAGCCACCGCCCTGGATCATGAAGCCCGGGATCACGCGATGGAAAATGGTGCCGTCGTAGAAGCCGGCGCGCACGTAGCCGAGGAAGTTCTCGACGGTCGACGGCGCCTTGTTGGGATCGAGCTCGAGAACGATCGAGCCCTTCGAGGTCGTCAGCTCGACCCGTGGAAGCTCGCCGACTTCATCGGCACCGGCGGACGAGGCAGCGAGGGCGGAGAGAAGGGTGACTCCGATCAGATGACGCATCTGAATCTCCTTCACAGATTGGTTTCTTCGATGGTTTTTCGCGGAATCTTGCCGAGTCGACGGCGGGCGGGCCCGAGCACCCTACCGAATGGCCTGCGGTCGCGCAACGACTCGCCGGGCCCTCGGCCTCGAGGGCCGAAGAGCCATGAAGAGCGGAGGTCGGGTGGTTTCGCTCAGTCCGCCGAGTCCGCCTCCGCGGGCTGGTAGCCCAGCCACAGCACGGCCGCGACCTCGCCATCGACCTCGATCGGCGACGCCACTTCGACCAGGCCGTCCGGCTCGCTGCGTCGCACGGTCTCGGCAGCGGTGAGCGCCCACGATCCGGCCTCTCCGGCGTATCCGGTCGCCAGCAGCTTGCGGTCGCTCGACACCAGCACTTTGCCGTCGGGGTCGAGCAAGTGGACGAAGGCGAGCTTGGGCAAGAAGAGGAGCTCGACGGCGGCACGGTCGACCGCGCCCCAGTTCTGCGTCGTCACCTCGGGCACGATCGCGGCGGCGAACGTCCGCGCCACCGCCTCGGCTTCCTCACCGAGCGCCGTGGACAGCCGCTCCTCGAGCGCCTGTCGCTTGGCCAGGAACTCGGCCTGCAGAGACTCTTCCGCCTCGACCTGCGCTTCCTGGTGACGCGCGGTCTGCCAGTTCCAGGCGAGCCAGCCGGCGGCCGCCAGCAGAGCCAGGATCAAGACTTCCCACAATGTGCGGCGCCAGCCGCCCCCGGATGATGTCGACACGTGCTTCTCCTTCCGCTTGGATCATCTCACAGTGCCGTCTGCGGAAGAGCGCCGTCGAGGAGCGCGGGCGACGAGCTCAGCCGCGGAGCGCTGCCCACACGATGCCCGGCAACTTGGCCGACGACGGCGCGGCCTCGAAGTCGGTCAGTCGACGCGCCAGCTCGAGCGTGTGCTGGTGACTCGGGAACCACGGCGGCTTCGGCGTCATCCGGAACGGTGCGCGCACCACCGACTTCTCGGCCTGGTCGAACATCAGCGTGTTGTGCACAACGCCGGTACCCGACTGGATGTCGTCGAGCGTGTGCCCGGGATACGCGCCCCAGGTGGTGGTCACCAGGCCGTAGCCCACGGCCGGCCAACAGTTCACCGCCACCGTGCCGTAGCGCAGGTCGGCGATCGCCTGCTCGACGGCAGCGGCCACCCGGCGATCGAGCAGGCTGCGCGGATGCACCAGCAGGCTCACGTTCAGGGTGCCCCATAGCCGCCGGTTGCAGAACTCGACGGCGCGTTCGATGTACTCCACCACCGTCGGCGCTTCGAGCGTCGTCTCGGCGAGCACGCTGCAGAACGCTTCCTGGCGGAACGCGATCTCGGACTCGTCGTCGCGGGCCTCGGGATCGACCCCCGGAATCAGCGTCCACGGCAGCTCGCCTTCCGCCGCCTCGCCGTGGTGCTCGGCCTCCGGATGCGCCGCCTGGAACGCGGCGTGGCGCTCTTCCGCGCCGGGATAGTAGGCGAAGCGTGCCGGCGTCGCGGCGAGGTGAGCGCGCACCGCGTCGAGCAGGCGCTGCCGCTTCGGCCAGTCGGCATGCTGCACGATCACGCGCGCGGCATTGCAGTTGAAGCCGGCGTTGTTCACCAGCATCGAGGCGATGTTCTCGCCCTGGTAGTCGAGATCGCCGCCGCTCCACGGTCCCGGCACAACGAGCACCGGCGACACGTTGCCGAGCTCGCTCGAGATCGGCCGCCGGTTCTTCGGCCGTCCTTCGCGCTTGCGCCGAGCGCCCTCGGCTCCGGTGCCGTAGACGATCGCTTCCACGGTGCGGTCGGAGCCCGTGATGTGAATCTCGTCGACCTCGTCGTGCTCACACAGGTAGGCGCCGACCTCGACGTCACCGTAGGCGAGGCGCAGCCCGCGCCAGTCGAGCAACGCTTGAAACCCCTCGGCGAGCAGCGGACCGAGAAAGGCGTTCACAGGATGCATCTTGAGCAGCACCACGGTGTTCTCGACGAAAAGCTTGTAGAGCACGTCCATCGGGCCGATCGACGACACGTTGCCGGCGCCGAGCACCAGCGCGACGCGTCCCTCCTTGGCCGACTCGCGGTATGCAACCGCCTGGGTCAACGGCAGGCTGTCGAGCTCGACTCCTCGCCGCATCCAGACTTGCGCGCTCAGGCCGGGAAAGAAGGTGCGGTCGTACGCTGTCTGCGGAAAGACTTCGGCGACGACCCGGCCGTCGAGGCGCGCGTAGGTCGCGTTCGGACGCGGCGAACCGAAGCGGTCGATCTGCTCCAGCGACTCCTCGAGCAGCCGCAAGTTGCGCAGCACGAGATACGGGCCGCTGAGGTACTTCTCGCCCGCGCCGCGACGTGGCAGATGCTCGGCACGGCGACAGGCCTCGGCCCAGCGGTCGGCGACGCCGTGGAAGTCCTTGATCAGCTCGCGCAGGATCGCGCGCCGATCGTCGAGCGGCAGGACCGCCCAATCTGCGGCCGCGGTGCGCAGGTCACGAAGCGATGTGTCGAGCTCCTCGTGCGACGAGTCGGGCGGCACGCGGTGATCGGCGAAGGTGGGGTCGAGGCGCGGCGCGTCGGCGGCCCGCGGCGGTGCGTCGGGGGTGGCGACGTGAACGATCGTCATGGTGATCTTTCGTGAGTTGACGGCTCGTGGAGGGGGGCGTGTCGGAGCAGCGGTCGTTCGCGATGCACGTCGAGTGCGCGGTACCAAGCTCGCACCCTAGCACGAAATGCCGCAATGCGGCACAGTTTTCGACCGGCCACGGCACGACGGTGGCCGGTGCCGTTCGCTGGAGGGCTCGATCGTCGTCCGGGCGGGACGAGAGGGCGCTGGCCGAGGCCGAGGACGCGCCGACGTGCCGCGAGACGGGCTCGCGGCGGCGGCACGGACCGCCGAGGCGCGGTATTCTTAGGGGATTCGAACGGCCGAGGTCGACCTATGCACGAGGCTCGCATCGCTCAACTGCCTCTCTTCCTTTTTCTCGTCTGCGTCTGGCTGGCGCCGAGCGCCGCCGTCGCCTACGCCGCCGGCAGCGTTCTCGGCACGGTGACCGATGCCGACGGCGAGCGCCTCGCCGAGGTCGACGTCGTCCTCGAGGGCCCCGACGGCAAGCACGAAACGCGCACCGACGCCGAGGGGCGCTTCCGCTTCGCGCCCCTCGATCCGGGCCGCTACTCGCTGAGCGCGCGCCGGCCGGGGTTCGTCTCCGCCGACGCCGAACGAGTCGACGTCCGCCTCGGACGCGCCGTCACCGCGCGCGTGCGCCTCGGACGCGACCTCGAAGACACGGTGATCGTGCTCAGCGAGCCGCCGCTCCCGCGCGTCGACTCCCAGCCGTCGAGCCTCGACGCCGACGCCGTCGGCACCGTGCCCGCGGCGCTCGATCCCTGGGCGCCGGCCGACGGCGTGCGCAGCATGCCGCCACGCCCGGCGTCCGAGAAGCTCGACGACGTCCAGGCCGACAGTGGACCCGTGATCACCGTGCTCACCGAGCGCCGCGAGCAGCGGCGGGCGGAGGTCGATGTCGCCTACTCCGACCGCTCGTGGCAGTCGTCGCTCGACGCCGGCCCAACCGGCGGCGACGGCGCGTCGGATCCCGCGACCTCGACCGGCACGGCGTCGGCAGACCGGGCGACTCAGCGACTGCTCGACGTCGCGAGCTGGGGCGCCGAGGCGAGCGGCCCCGTATGGCGCGACCGCCTGTGGCTCTGGGGCACCTACCGCGGCGAGGATATCGAGCGCGCGGCCGTCGGTGGACAGACCGTCGGCGAGCGCCTCGACCACGCCGGCCTGCGCCTGCAGCTGCGACCGACCGCCACCTCGAGCGTGGTCGCCGACTTCAGCGACACCCGCCGGCGCAGCGATGGCGCCGACGCCGGGCCGACGCGCGCCCCCGAGGCGACGCGCCTCGAGCTCGAACCGGCGTCGCGCGCCGAGCTCGAGCTGACCCAGATGCTCGGCGCCGACAGCTACCTGTCGCTGCAGGCCGTCCACCACGACGCGGCGCTGTCGCAGCTGCCGGCGAGTGACGCGTCGATCGTGCTCGATGCCGCCGGCATCTGGCGTGGTGCCGGCGAGGTGCGCCTGCGCGAGGATCTCACCGCCTTGCGCGCCGAAGTCCACACCACCCGCCGCGCCCGCTTCGGCGCCCACGATCTCAATCTCGGCCTCGAGTATCGCCGCATCGACGACGCCCGCGACGAGCGCTGGGGCGACAGCGCCTCGGTGCTGCTCGCCGGCCAAGGCGTCGGCACCCCCTTCGACCTGCTACGCCTCAAGCGTGACGGCACCACCCGCGTCGAGCGGGCGACCTCGGCGCTGTGGCTCCAGGACCGCATCGAGCTCTCGGCGCACGGCCACTGGACCCTCGGCCTCGGCGTGCGCGTCGAAGCACAACAGGGACGCGCGCTCGAGGGACGGCGCGAAGCCAATCCGCTCTTCCCCGAGCTGCTGCCGGAAGCCGAGAGCGCGGGCGACCGGGCGCTCGATTGGATCGACATCTCGCCCCGCCTGTCGCTGGCGCGCGCCTTCGGCAACGAGCGCCGAACGATCCTGCGCGCCGCGTACGGCAGCTTCGCCTCGCGTCTCGACGACGAGCTCGTGCTGCGCACCAGCCCGCTCGGCGACGCCGAGGTCCTCGTCGGCTTCAGCGACCTCGACGGAGATCGCCGCTTCGACAAGCGCGAGCCCTACGAGCTACTGGACTTCTTCAACGTCGGCCAGCCGGAGACCGGGGCAGCGGGCGTCTCCGGTGCGCATTCGGCCGACCGCCTGCTGCATGCCGAACGCACCGAAGAGTTGCGCATCGGTCTCGAGCACCATCCGACCCGAGCGCTCGAGCTGCGCCTCGACGCCGTCGCCCGGCGCACTACCTCGGTGCTCGAGAGCCGGCGGTTCGTGCTCGATCCCGATGCCGGCGAGCGGCTGGCGCGCGCCGACGATTACGTCCTCGAGACCTTGCTGACCGGCCTGCTGCCCGACGGCACGCCCTACGCGACCCCGGTCTACGGCCTGCGCGAGGGCCTCGAAACAAGCGGCGGCGCGCTGCTGGTGAACGGCGACCGCCAGCGCCGCTTCGAAGGCGTCGAGCTACTGGTCAATCGGCGACTCGCCGACGGCTGGATGCTGCGCGCGCGCGCCAGCTGGGGCGACTGGCGCTGGCACCTCGGGCCCGAGTTTCTCGCCTTCGACGACCCGACCGACAGTGGACCGAGCGTCGGCGAGATCGACAGCGCCGACGACCAGGGCGCACCGGCGAGCGAAGACCCTCTACGCTACGTCTCGGGTCGCTGGGCTTTCGACGTGCTGATGCTCTACGAAGTGGCGCGAAACCGCCCGTGGGGCTTCGACCTCTCCGCCCATGTCCACGGCCGCGAGGGCTACCCGGTGCCCTACGTCGCCACCTACGCCTCCGACGAAGGACTGCGCGACGTGCAGCTGGTCGACGATCTCGACGCCTTCCGCCTCGACGACATCATCACGGTCGACCTGCGCCTGGCCAAGAGCCTGCGCCTCGGCGGCGTGCGCGCCACGGTCGCCGTCGATGCCCTGAACCTCTTCGACTCGAGCTTCGTGCTCGAGCGCGAGAACCGATTGACCTCGCCGCGCGCCGACATCGTTCAGCAAACGACCAACGGCCGTGCGCTGCAGATCGGCCTCCGCCTCTCACTCTGACTCGGTTCGCCGTGACTTGATCGCATCCGTTTCGTTCGACTTGCACCTGTGCCGCTCGTGATTTTCATCGTGGAGTCCTACACCGTGAGCTTCGCCTCGTGACCGCCGCCACCGGCTCGCTGGCGGCCGTCGGCGTCGACCTGGCCATGCCGCCGCGCCCGTCGCGCGGTCTCGAGCGACGCCGCTGGCGTTGGGGGCTCTACTGGGGCGCCTGGACGCTAGTCGCCTGCCTCTTCACCATGCCGCTGCTGGCCCAGGCGGTGGCCGGCGCCCCGGTGGCCTGGAGCCTGGTGGTGTCGGAGCTGCTCCGCTGGTACCTGTGGGGCCTGGTCGCCCCTCTGGGCTGGTGGCTGGCGCGGCGTGCGCCGATCGACCGCGGCCGACTGGTGTCGAGCGTCACGATCAACGTCCTCGGTGGGCTCGGGATCACGCTGCTCTACACCGTGCTCGACCTGCTGAAGCGCGAGGCGGTGACCGCCGCCTTCACCGCGCTGGCGACCGGCGACGCCGCCTGGGGCGGCTTCGAGTGGCCGCGGCTGGTCTACTGGGGCCTCGAGTACCACCTGCTGACCTACTTCTGCATCGTCGCGGTGATCCACGCCTTCCTCTTCTACGACAAGCTCCGCGAGCGCGAGCTGAAGAGCAGCCGTCTCGAAGCGCAGCTGGCGCTGGCGCACCTCGAAGTGCTGAAGATGCAGCTGCATCCGCACTTTCTCTTCAACACCTTGAACGCGGTCTCGGCCTTGATGCATCGCGACGTCGACGCCGCCGACAAGATGATCGCCAAGCTCTCCGACCTGCTGCGCGTGTCGCTGGTGAAAGACGACCGCCACCTGGTGCCGCTGCGCGACGAGCTCGACCTGCTCGACCGCTATCTCGCAATCGAGAAGATTCGATTCCGCGACCGACTCCGCGTCGAGATCGATGTCGACCCCGAATGCCTCGACGCCCAGGTACCGCGCCTGATCCTGCAGCCCCTGGTGGAGAACGCGATCAAGCACGGCATTTCGATGCGCTCTGCCGCTGGCCTGGTCGCCATCCACGGCCGCCGACGGGGCGATCGCATCACTCTCGCCGTCGCCGACGACGGCCCCGGCCTCGCGTTCGGCCAGCCGCCGAAGCGCGAGGGCGTCGGCCTGGCCAACACGAAGGAGCGGCTCGAGCAGCTCTACGAGAACGAGCACCGCTTCGCGCTCGAACGCGCCGAGGCGGGAGGCCTCGAGGTGCAGCTCGAATTCCCGTTCGAGACGACTCCGCGGCTCGGCTCCGCGACGCCCTGAGACCGCTCCGCTTCCGACAGAGCACCCTCAACCGTCCGTCCCCGCCCGGCAGCGCCTGGCCCCAATGTCGTTGCGACATAAGAACGCCAGGCATAGTTTGACGATGCGATCGCTGGACGGTGGCGACTCCTCTGCGTCCTCGTCCGTGACGTCCGGTGCTGCTGGGCGGGAGCCGCACCGGGCGGGGAGCCGGTCGCCGCCGCCGTTCCCACTCCACGTCAGTCACCGAGCGGCACCGGCTCCATCGCCCCTCTCCTTCGGGCAACGCACCAAAGCGTGCGCACCGACACCAGGGATCGAGGAGGGCACGAGGGTCGCGCTCGACGAGCTTCGGCCGACACCAGGCATTGAAATCCCTGTCTCACCTCGTCTGTCCCTGCGGGACACCGGACACCGAGACGACGCGCAGGATTGCGGCTAAACATCGATGAAGCAAGGCGCCCGGGCATTGCACCTTGATAGCCTGACGCATGCTCACCGTCGTCATCCCAAGAGCCTTCTCGATCGCACTCGCCGCCGCGGCGCCAGAGCCAGCGCCGATCGGGCTGCTCGTTGGGGGCGCGATCGCTGGGCTCGTCGTCGGAGGCCTGCTCGGCACGCTGCTGACCGCCGGGTCGCTGCGCGCACGGTTGCGCGTCGCCGAGGACCGCCTGCGGCGAGCCGAACCGGCCGTGGGGGAGGCGGCCGAGCTGCGGGCGGCGTTGGCTGCGGAGCGAGCGCGGCGCGAGGCCGATGCGGAGCGGCTGGCGTGGATTCACACCGCCGACGAGCAGCTGCGCTCCAGCTTCGACGCCCTGGCCCGTCGCGCGCTCGACGCCAGCGCCGACACGCTCACCGAGCAGGCCGGCCTGCGGCTGCACGGAGTCGTCGAACCGCTGCGTGAAGCACTCGGAGCGCTCGACGCCGGCGTGCGCACCCTCGAGAAGGAGCGACGCGGCGACGTCGAAGGGTTGCGGCGAGAAATCGGGCTTCTGCGCGACGCGCACCAGGCGCTGCGCACCAGCGCGGACGACCTGCGACGAGCGCTCGCCTCGCCCGGGGGACGCGGACGCTGGGGTGAGGTGCAGTTGCGCCGGCTGGTGGAAATGGCCGGTCTGGTGGAGCATGTCGACTTCGTCGAGCAGCCGACCACCGAGGCCGGCCAACGCCCCGACCTCGTGGTGCGCCTGCCGGGCGGCGCAGCCCTGCCGGTGGACGCCAAGGCACCACTCGCCGCGTATCTCCAAGCGTCGGAAGCGGACGACGACGGCGCGCGGCGCGCGGCGCTCGATCGTCACCTGCAGGCACTGCGCACGCGCACCGCCGATCTCGGCGGCAAACGCTACTGGAAAGATCTCGGCGCGGCGCTCGGCGAGGCACCGGACTTCGTCGTGATGTTCCTGCCGCACGAAGGTGCGCTCTCAGCGGCCTTTGCCCGCGACCCGGCGTTTCTCGACTTCGCCCTCGAGCAACGCGTGATGCCGGCGACCCCGGTAACTCTCCTCGCCCTGCTCAAGGCAGTGGCGTGGACCTGGCGCCGGCAGACCGTGGCCCGCGAGGCCGAGCACATCGCCGCCGCCGGCCGCACCCTGCACGAGCGCCTCGGCGTGTTCTTCGACCACCTCGGACGCATCGGACGCGGGCTCGACGGCGCCGTGGAGAGCTACAACCGCGCGGTCGGTTCGCTCGAACGACGCGTGATGCCGTCCGCGCGGCGGCTCGAAGAGTCGGCGGGAGTCGCCGACGCGCTCGACGAGCCGCCGCAGATCGAGCGCGCGCCGCGCAGCGTCGGTTAGGAGCTCTGAGCGCCGTTCGATCTGGACACTGCGGTCGATTCTCAATTCCGAGACCGGACGATTCTCAGCGTTGATCGCCGATCGTCTTGACCGGCTGCCTGCGCGACGGCATTCCGACGACGACTCGCGGCCTGAGGGCCTCTCGCCGCTCGACGCGCGATGTGGCGCGAGTCTTGCTGTACTCGAAGTCGAGTCCAACCCGAGCCCTGCTCGCTGACTGCATCGCCCCCGCGCCGTGCAGAACCGTCGGAGTGTGCCCGCCGAGTCTGCCCGTCGGAGACGTCTGGCGAACAGGGTCCTCTCGCTTCGAGATGCACAAAGGAGCCGATTCGATGACCGTCCGTCTTCCCTACACTCCGTTCTACGCCAGGGTCACCCGTGCGGCGGCCGCTCTCGGCGGCGCTCTCTTGCTGTCCGCCTCCGCCTTTGGTGCCCCGGCATCCCACGACCATTCGAATTTCGACGCGCGCCTTGCCGCCGTCGAAGGCCTCGCCGCCGTCCAGCCGAGCCCGGCACAGCTCGATGCCGAGAGCGCTCTGCGCGCCTCTGTGCCGGACCTCGCCGTTGAGTACTCCGCCGAGTTCGGCGTCGCCCGCACGCTGGTAAGCCATACCGGCTACCTGACCGATGCGGCGCCGCGCGCCACCGCGCTCGAGGTCGCTCTCGACTTCGCGCGTGGCCAACAGCAGCTCCTCGGCCTCTCCGCCGCCGATCTCGACAGCCACGAGATCACCGACGAGGTGCGCTCGACGCTCACCGGAGCCACCCACCTCTACCTGCGCCAGACGCATGCCGGCCTGCCGGTGTACAACGGCCAGCTGCAGGTCAACGTGAATCGTGACGGCCGCGTGATGGGCCTCGCCAACGCGTTCGTACCGTCGCTCGCCGCCGTCGCGCCGAAACCCTCCGCGCGCCTCAGTGCAGGCGCCGCGGTGCTCGCCGCCGCGCGCCACGCCGGCCTCGGCATCGACCAGGCCCCGGCGACCCAGCAGGCCGCCTTCGGGGACGCTCGCCAGGTCACCGCGGTGGCCCACGACGGTCTCGCGCTGTCGCCGATCACCGCCGAGCTGATGTGGCTGCCGGTACGCCGCGGCGACGTGCGCCTGGTGTGGAACTTCCAGATCGAGACGCTCGACGGCCAGCACTGGTACGACTTCACGGTCGACGCCACGAACGGCGCGGTGATGACCCGCTTCGACTGGGTCGCCGACCACAGCTACCGCGTCTACGAGCAGCCGGTGGAGAGCCCGATCCACACCTCGCCGCTGCCGCCGTCGGACGCGCGGACGCTGGTCGTGAATCCGGAAGACGCCACTGCGTCGCCGAACCTCTGGTTCTCGGGCTCGGGCATCATGGACGGAAACAACGTCCACGCCTGTGCCGACACCGACAACAACAACGTCTGCGACAGCGGCCAGCCGAGCTGCTCCGGCGGCACCTGCGACTTCTCGATCAACCTTTCGAGCTCGCCCGCGAACTCGAAGCCGGCCGCGATCACCAACCTGTTTTACTGGAACAACATCATCCACGACATTCAGTACCAGTACGGCTTCGACGAGCCTGCCGGTAACTTCCAGGAAAACAATTTCGGCCGCGGCGGCGCCGGCAGCGACTCGGTGAACGCCCAGGCGCAAGATGGCGGCGGCAACTGCAACGCCAACTTCGCCACCCCGACCGACGGCAGCAACCCGCGGATGCAGATGTACCTCTGCAACCGCGCCAGCCCGTCGCGCGACGGCGACTACGACAACGGCGTGATCATCCACGAGTACGGCCACGGCATCTCGATCCGCCAGGTCGGTGGACCGAGCAACTCCAGCTGCCTCAACAACCGCCAGCAGGCGGGTGAGGGCTGGTCGGACATCTTGGCGCTGATGTACACCCACGAGCCCGGCGACGCCGGATCCGACTCGCGCGGCGTCGGTGCGTACCTCTTCAACTACCCCGCGGTCGGCGGCACGATCCGCGATCTGCCGTACTCGACCAGCTCGTCGATCAACAACTGGACCTACGAGTCGATCAGCGGCTCGGCGGTGCCGCACGGCGTCGGCTCGCGCTGGGCGCAGGCTTACTGGGAGGTCTACTGGGCGCTGGTCGACAAGTGGGGCTTCGAGTCGGACCTGGTGAATTTCGACATCTCCGATGCGAACGAAGCCGGCAACAAGCGCGCGATGTTCTACCTCAACGAGGGCCTGAAGAACACGGCCTGCTCGCCGACCTTCGTCGACAATCGCGACGGCATCATCCAGGCCGCCACCGACAACTTCGGCGGTGAAGACGTGTGCACGATTTGGGAGGCGTTCGCCGCCTTCGGCCTCGGCACCAACGCCGTCTCCGGCGGTTCGTCGAGCACCAACCCGAGCAACGGCTTCAACCTGCCTGCGGCCTGCGACGGCACCCCGCCGCCGGAGCCGCCGACCTGCGCCACCGACTCGGAGACCTTCACCACGGGCGGTCTCACGGGCTACTCGAACCAGAACGCGAGCAACTCCTGGAGCGTGACCGACGGTGGCCTGCAGGTGAACCTGCAGAACAACACCTGGATCCGCACCACCGGCTCGTACTCGATCGCGGCCGACACGTCGGTCGAGTTCTGGTACCGCTCGACCTCCGAGGGTGAGATCCAGGCCATCGGCTTCGACGCCGACGACGACCTCAACAACCAGGCCGCGCACTTCCAGTTCTTCGGTACGCAGAACTGGACCGGCACCGGCAACGCATCGGCCACCGCGGCCAGCTATACCGGCGGCGGCAACTGGCAGAAGCTGACGATCCCGGTCGGCACCTTCTACACCGGCTCGCGGCGCCTGGTCTTCACCAACGACCAGGACAGCGGCTCCGGCGCCAACGGCGAGTTCCGCTGCGTGCGCGTGATCTCGGGCGGCGGCCCGGGTGGCGGCGACTGCACCGTCGAGGACGGCTTCGAGAGCGGCACCGCCGGCTGGTCGAACGCGGCCGCGAGCACCTGCTCGACCGGCGCCTACGTCGAGGGCAACCCGACGCAGCAGACGAGCACCGTGGTGACGCAGCCGAACGGCTCGCACGGCGGCACGACGTCGATCTTCACCGCCACCAACACCGCCGCCGGTACGAATGACGTCGACGGCGGCAACTGCATCCTCGACTCGCCGACCTGGGCGGTGTCCGAGGCGTCGACCCTGTCGCTGTGGTACTTCCACGGCCAGCGCGACACCGGCGACGATCCGAGCGGCGACTTCTTCCGCATCGAGGTGTCGACCAACGGTGGCTCGAGCTACTCGAGCCTGGTCAACATCGGCGACGTGCGCACGGTCGCCAACTGGACCGAGGTCACGACGTCGATTCCGGCGGGCTCGAACGTCAAGCTGCGGGTGCAGACTTCGGACGGCTCCGCCACGGGCGACATCGTCGAGGGTGGCATCGACGATCTCTCGATCTGCCCGCAATGAGCTGATCGAACCCTGAACTGGGACCGAGGCTCGATCTGAGCCTCGGCGTGCACGGACGCGGGTCGGCTCAAGCCGGCCCGCTTTTTTCGTGCCGTTCCGGGTCTACCGCAGCGCGCCGAGCTCCATGAGGGCCAAGCGCGGACCGCGCTGCGGGCACGCCGCCGACTCGCGCGCCGAACGGTGCTCGCCGCCACGCGCTGTCCCCCCCGGCTCGGCGTCCACCGAGTCGATATCGGTCGACGTCGAGCTGTCGTCCGCCGTGCCCATCGCCAGATGATGGTCGACCGAGCGGCAGGCGAACTGGGCGGCGACGCGGGCACCTGCGCCTCGTGGGCGCTGCGCCATGTCGAGGGCTCGCTCGATGCGCTCAGCGATTCGGCGCGCGGCGACCAGCTCGTCTCGTGTCAGCAACAGACGCTGCTCGACACAGCGCACGGCCGCCGCATAGACATGGTCCTGCGTCTCGGAATGACGGTGATGATGATCCGCGATGGCGTGGTGGATGCGCGTGAGCGAGACCAGGCCGGCGCGCAGGAGCTCCGGCGGCAAGTCGGCGAGGGGCTCGATGTCGTCTTCGTGGGGCGGACGCCACAGCGACGGCGGCAGGTCGGCTTCGAGCGGGCGATCGTCCGAGCGGCGACCTCGAAGCACCTGCCACCAATGGCGCAGGGCCGAAATGCTCACGACACGACCTCGTGGTCGCCGTGGGCACTGTTCGTCCGTTCCCGGGACGAGGCGTCGATCTGCTGGAGGTCGAGCCACGGGCTCGGTGCTGGCGTGTCGGAATCCATCGATCGCTCCTCGATATCCTCTGGGCCGAAACGTCTGAAACTGATCTGAAGCAGCCTATTCGTATGGGCATCGTAGGATCCACGCGAGGCAAACTGTCTGTTTCGCGATAAAGTCGGCCACCAGCCAACAGCCAATCCACATCGAGTTCGCCATGTCGGATCCATGCCAACAATCCAGCCCCCTTGTCGAGGCACTCGATCGAGAGATCGCGCGCCGCGGCCACGGCACCGCGGCGGCGGTGGCACGTGCGCTGGGCAAGCACCGCGGCTGGTGGCACGACCGAAGGCGCCGCGGCGGCGATCTCAGGGTCGCGCAGCTCGAGCGCGCCGCAGCCTTCCTCGGCCTCGACCTGCCTGCTTTCGTCCGCGGCGCGCTTGACGGTTCCTCGCAAGACGCCTCGGCGAGCACCAGGTCGACCAGCACCAGCTCACCGAATGCGTCGGTCGCATCCGCGACGGCTCCGGGCCTCCATCGACCGGTCGGCACGCCGCCGGCGCTGGTCGAGATCGCCTGGCGGCGCATTCTCGACGACGAACGGGACGGCGGCCTCGGCCGCGCGATCGTCGACGAGCTCGACGGCCTCCGCCATCACGACGCCGCGGCCGCCTGGCGCCAAGCCGAGTCTCTCGTCCACGACGTGCGCAGCGATCTGCTTCCCGATCTCCTCGGCGTCGCCGGCTCCACTGCGCGCTCGATGTTTCGGATCGAGCAAGCCGAGCACCTGCTCTTCGAGGCGATTCAGATGGCTCGCCACGCGGGCCGAGAGCACCCCGACCTCTACCAGCGCATGGGCTACGTCCTGGGCGAGAAGCAGGAGTTTCAGGCAGCGCTGCATCTCGCGGAGTACGCATCCGTCCTCCACCTGCGGCGGCGGGACCCCGTCTCCGTCTCGCGAGCGCTCGTCGACCAGGCCCAATGGCTCTATCACCTGCAACGGTTCCACGAGTCGATCGAGTGTGCGACCGCGGCTCTGCCGGAACTCCAGGACCGCTGCGCCCGCAACAGCTGTACGGCCTGGCAGTGCATTGCCGGTAGCCGTTCCGCGCTCGGCCAATTCGATCGCGCCCTGAGCGCTCTGCAATCCTCCGACGCCCTCGCTGCCAATGCCGATCTCGACGAAACCGCTCGTGCGCGCATCGGCTGGTCGAAGGCACAGGCACAGGCGCGGACCGGGCTCTTCGAAGACTCTGTGAGAACGATGAAGCTCGTCGTTTCCCACTTCAGGAGCCGCCACCTCGGAGAAGCAGCGCTCGCCTCCTGCGACCTGGCCGCGATCCAGGTCTCGATGGGATCTCTCGCGGAGGCCTCTTCGACGATTCGCGGGATGAGGGCTTTGATCGAACCGCTGCAGCGTCACCGACGCATCTCCGACTCGCTGCGGCAGCTCCTCACGTTGGAACAGGCTGCGTTGACAGTGAAGGCCATTGTCCAGGTGCGGGAGACGCTCGCCACGCTGCGATCGGATTCTGTGCAATGGCCGTCACTGTCGGTGTGACTCACCGCTGTTCAGCCATTCGGGTCGATGATCACCCCGATCTCGTCCGCGTCACCATCACCGAATGATTCGAACCACTCGACGACGCGGTCGACCAGGTCAGCGAGCGACCAACTGGACGTCGCGGGTTCGGCGGCGACGGGCAGCGCCAACAGGCAGGTCAGGATCGCGGCCAGGAGCAGGGTCTTCTTCGAGCGCATGAGCACCTCCGGGCACGGGCGAGCATGCTGGCGTCATTACCTGATGCTGCACCGTGTGGTGCCCTTACGCTATGCCTTTTTCGATGCCCGTTCCTCCTTTCCACCCGTCCGGTCGTTCAATTCTCAACGAAGAGCATCGATCCTGGCCAGCCGGCTTATTGCGCCAGAGCATAGGACAGTTCCCTCTCTGCGCCGTACAACGAAGTGTACGAGCGCTTCGGCGAACGTTCCTCCGGCGCCTCCGCACCACGCGGAGGCTTTTTTTGTCCCTCGATCGGCGCGCTCAGATCTCTGACGTCGAGGCGCGTAGCGACGGCTGGCCGGTGGTTTCCAGCACGCGCTGCCAGATCTCGCCGTGCTCGATATCGAGCGTCTTGCGCTCCGAGACGGCCAGCCGAATCGGCACATGGGTGAAGTAGCGATTCCAATAGCCGACCACGAGATCGGTGTGGCCTGCCATCGCCGCATGGACGGCATGCTGCCCTAGCATGAGACAATATTCTGCGTCGATCGGGCTCGCCGGCAGGCTGCGGACGATGTAGCTCGGGTCGATGTACTTGATGGTGTGTGCGACCCTGCGCGCCTTCAGCCGACTGCTGAGCTCGAGCTTCAAGAACGGACCGATGTCGCCAAGCTTCGGATTGCCCGACGCGTCGGTACCGCCGCTGCTCGCCATCAAGTCCTGGCCGGCGCCCTCGGCGACCACCAGCACCGCGTGCCGGCGGATCTCGAGACGCGCGATGAGCGCCTCGACCAGCGGCCCGAGCTCGAACGGCGACTCCGGTACCAGGCAGAAATTCACGTCGCCCACGGCGAGCGCGGCATGGGCGGCAATGAACCCCGACTGGCGCCCCATCAGCTTCACCATGCCGATGCCGTTCCAGGCACCGCGCGCCTCGGCGTGCGCGCCGACGATCGCCTCCTGCGCCGCGTCGACGGCGGTGGCGAATCCGAAGCTACGCTCGATCCAGCGGATGTCGTTGTCGATCGTCTTCGGAACACCGACGACTGCGATCTCCGCGCCACGCCGCGCGATCTCAGACGCCAGGGCCGAGGCGCCCCGCAGCGTGCCGTCGCCGCCGATGGCGAAGAGAATGCCCACGCCGAGCTCCTCGAGCCGATCGACCATGCGCCGCACGTCCTGCGGCCCGCGCGACGAGCCCAGCATGCTGCCACCCCGCCGGTGGATCGGCTCGACCTCCCGAGGCGTGAGCTCGAGCGGCGGACCGACCTCGGGATCGCCGGCGAGACCGGCGAAACCGTATCGAAAGCCGAGGATCCGCGGCACGCCGTAGGCATGGTGCAGGCTGAGCACGAGCGCACGCACGACGTTGTTGATGCCCGGACACAGCCCACCACACGACACGATGCCGGCGGTGATCCGGCGCGGATCGAAGAAGAGCCGGGAGCGAGCACCGGCCCGCTCGAAGGCTGGCAGGTCCTCGTCGCCGTCGAGAATCGGCTGCAGCTCGGCCACGCGGGAGCCGACGAGAACGCGGTCGTCGTCCTCGACGAAGCGCTCGCGCCGATCGGCGAGCGGGCTGTCCACGCGGCACGGACCGAGCCGAGAGACGCGGAGGTCACCGACGGTCGGGAGCGACGGATAGGTGGATTCCGGGGTCAAAGGGTGGCTCCTGGTCGACGCCACACGGCCCGTCGATCCTCGGTCAGTACTCGACGGCGACGAAGCGACCGTCACCGAGAGTGGCCGTGGTGTCGGGCTCGCCGACGGCACAGACATTGGCGATGAAACTGCCGGTGAGACGACGGTCTTCCGTGTCGTGGTTCTCGATGCTCAGCGTACCGCTGGCGATCGACGGGTCGTTCGAGCTGCAGGCGTTGGTGATCGGGCGGGGCGCGACGCCTCCGAACCCGGCCAGGCGCCCGAACACGCGCACCGAGTGAGTGCCGACCAACTCGCCCGCGGCCAGGCCCCAGAAGGTCACCTGCTCACCAGTCGCGAGATCGCTCGCCACCAGGCGGAAGGTGTGCTCGACCGTACCGTCGGCCTCGACTCTCGTGTCGAGTCCCGCAGCGACCGTGCCCGACGACCAGCGGTCGCGGTCGAGCAAGAACGAGAGCTCCGCCGCCTCCTCGCGCTCGCCGCAGGCGGCGACGAGGAGCAGGCAAACGAGAACGATGAAGCGCGCGCGAGGCGATACGGTCGGCACCGGCCTATTTCAACACGATCGGCCCGGCGTCAACCGCGCAGGCGAAGATCGGCGACGATGCTGAGGTGGTCGGAAAGCGGCGCGTGCAGCGTGTGGTGGTCGCCGAACTCGAGCTCGTCGGAAATCAGGATCCAGTCGAGGCGACGCCGAGGACGGTGGACCGGAAAGGTAGGCACCAAGTCTTCCGGCTGGTGGGGCCGCAGACCCAGCGTCTCCTCGAGCAGGCGCAGCGAGCGCGGCTCGCGATGCCAGCAGCAGTTCAGGTCGCCGAGCAGGACGCGCGGCCGGCGGCGCGCCAACAGGGTGTCGACCATGCGGAGAATCTGGCGGCGGCGGACGCTCGGGCGCAAGAAATCGAGATGCACGGAGACGACGTCGATCTCCTCATCGCGCCATTCGGGCACGGTCACCTTGGCGACCACGAAGCCCTTCGTGTCGCGCCAGTTCAAGCCGAAACGGTGCGACTCGACCTGCTCGAGCGGCCGGTCGGAGAGCAGCGCGGTGCCCGACTGCACGTTGAAGCGACCGAAGCCGAAGTGGTTGTGGTCACCGCGTACGTGGTTGGGCAGCTCGGTCCGCTCGGCGAGCGTGGCGACGTGGTCGAAGTTGCCGCTCCACGCCGACGGCCCGTCCGCCTCTTGGAGACCGACGACATGCGGCGAGAGCTCGCGGATCACCTGGGCGATGCTGCCGACATTGCGCTCTGCGACGCGACGCGAGAGCAGCGCCTGGTGCGTCGCCGTCCGTCGTCCGTGCGCGACATTGAGCGAGACGAGACGTAGGGTTTCGTCACAGTGCTGCGGTACCTCGGTACTCGAGACCAAGGCCGGATGAGATGGAAGCAGTCCGCGGCGCGACGGGATCTGCAGTCTGGACATGCGAGCGGGATTCCTCTCCGGGCGACGGCAAGAAAACGTCCACTTCAGCCAACCGACCACTGCGGACCGAAATTCCGATCCGTGCCCACGTCGATCACCGCGCGAGCAGTAGAATCGGCCGATGCAGACCGCCCAGTCCCCGCATCGCCTCGAGCTCGATCTGGTGCCCGACGCGTTCCTGCTCACCGATGCCACAGCGCGCATCGAAGCGGTGAACCGAGCCGCCTCGCACCTGCTCGGCGCGGCGCCCGAAGCGCTGGTCGGACTGTCGCTCGTGGACCTCGTCCCCGGCACCGCGAAGCGACTCTTCGCGGCGCGGCTCGAGGCCCTTCGCAGCGGCAGGGCCCGACGGCTCCAGGACTGGCAGGTCCACTTCGACCGACCCACGGGCGCCGCTTTCGAGGCCGAGATCACGGTCGAGGCGGAGCGGCCCGCCTCCGACGCGTCGAGCGAATCGCAAATCGACGCCGAGCCACGGCGCCTACGCTGGCTGCTGCGCGACATCACCGAACGCCACCGTGCCGACGAGAATCTGCGCGAAAGCATGGCGAGGGCACGGGCGATCCTCGACTCGGCGGTCGACGGCATCATCTCGATCGATGAGCGCGGAATCATTCAGAGCGTCAATCCGGCCGCCGAGCGTATTTTCGGCTACTCGGCACGCGAGCTGGTGGGACGCAACGTCTCGTTGCTGATGCCCGACCCGGAACGCAGCGAGCACGACCGCTACCTCGAGAACTACCTGCGCACCGGAGAGCGCAAGATCATCGGCATCGGCCGCGAAGTCCTCGGCCGGCGCGAGGACGGCACGCTCTTTCCCATCGACCTCGCGGTCTCCGAGGCCCAGATCGGCGACCGCCGCTCGTTCATCGGTATCGTGCGCGACATCACCGAGCGCAAGCAGTTCGAGGCTGAGGTCAAACGCCTCGAGGCACAGATGCAGCAAGTCCAGAAGCTCGAGGCGGTCGGTCAGCTAGCCGGTGGCATCGCCCACGACTTCAACACACTTCTCGGCTCGATTCTGGGCTACGCGGAGCTCCTGGCCGTACGTGACCCAGCCGCGCCGGGAACTGAAGACAAGAGTACGAGCACTGCGGACGCCGACGCCTCGGGTGTCGGCCACGCGGCGCGGCAGATCGTCCGCGCGGCCGAGCGCGGCGCCAGCCTCACGGCGCAGCTTCTGACGTTCAGTCGACGGCAGATCGTCGAACGACGCACTCTCGATTTGAACGACATCGTGCGCGACATGGATCAGCTGCTGGCGCGCCTGGTGCCGGCTCGTGTCGCGCTCCGGATCGAGCTCGACCGCGAGGCCTTGCTGATCGCCGCCGACTCGGGCCAGATGGCGCAGGTGGTGATGAATCTCGTCGTCAACGCCTGCGACGCGATGCCGGACGGCGGTCGGCTCGAGATCACCACCGGCCGCGTCGCCGAGCCTCCCGCCGCATGGTCGGGCGACTCGATCGACGGCGCCGAGACCACCGGCGGGTGGGTTCGTCTCGGGGTGCGCGACTCCGGCAGCGGTATGAGCGAAGAAGTCCGCACCCGCATCTTCGAGCCCTTTTTCACCACCAAAGGCCCTGACGCGGGCACCGGGCTCGGTCTCGCAACTGTCTACGGCATCGTGAGCCAGAGCGGCGGCGTAATCGACGTCGAGAGCCGCCCGAACCACGGCTCCCTCTTCTCGGTCTGGCTGCCGCACGTCGAGGGCACGCCGGAGGCCGTCCGCCCCGAGGCCGCGAAGCAGCCGAGCCGCGGCGGCTCGGAGACGATTCTGCTGGTCGAGGACGACGAGATGCTGCGCGGCCTGCTGGTCGAAGTGCTCGCCACGAGCGGCTACCACGTGCTCTCGGCCGCGCAACCCGACGAAGCCGAAGCGATTGCAGAGAGCCAGGACGTCGACTTGCTGATCACGGACCTGGTGATGCCCGGCATCAGCGGCGACGAGCTGGCGCGCCGCCTGCGCCGGCGGACACCGCAGCTCCGGGTGCTGCGAATGTCGGGCTACACGGATCTCGAGATCGAGCCCGATGCCGGCACGGACGACGCCTTCCTCTTCAAGCCGTTCAGCACCCACGATCTCTTGGCGCAGGTCCGTCAGCTGCTCGACGCCTGATCGCAGTGGCGCCGCGCAGGATCGAGGCGCTCAGCCGATCGGCAGGCGCAGGCGCAGTCCCGTCTCAGCGCCGAGATCCGCGACGAGCTCGCCATCGAGAGCCTCGGCGAACGCCGCGGCAACGCTGAGCTCGAGCCCCGACCCTCCGGTCCGGCGGCTGGCGGCGAGATCGGCAGCCTGAACCGGCAGGCGCCAGGCGTCGGACGATGGCGCGCGGGCCTCGACCTCGAACCACAGCGAGCCGTCGGCCGCAGAGACCGTCACGTCGGCACTACCGCCCGTCTCGACGGCGAAAGCCGCGAGCGCACGGACCGCATCGAGCACCGCTCCGCGGTCGGTCCGGACCGCGGCGGGCAGCGGACTGCGCCGCCGGACACCGAGCGCGTGCGCCGGAATCAGGGCGTCGGGTGTCGTGACCCCCGAGGCGAGATCGCTCAGCAACCCTTCGACCTCGGTCTCGAGGCGTGCCGTCTGCCGCCGGCCGCTCTCGAGCTTGGTCAGCTCGGACACGGTGCGCAGCAGGCGCCGCACCTGATCCACCACCTCGCGCATCGAAACCAGCTTGCCCGGCACCGCGTCGAGCTCACCCTGCTCTGCCAGATCGAGCAGCAGCCGCAGGCTGGCCAGGGGCGTGCAGAGCTCGTGGTTCAAGCTGCCGACGAAGCGGCTCAAGTGGTCGAGCTGAGCCGTCGTCGTCGACGACGCGTCGGAGTCTAAAGTGCCCATTACCTGAATATAGCGAACAGCGTGGCGCCTCCCACCCGTCGAGGCGGGAGCGGCCCGCCCTCGCGCGATCCCGGCGCTACCCGGTCGACGCTTCGCCGACGTCCGTCAGGTCGCTAGTCTGAAGCAGACGACCGAGATGATGGGATGGACCGATTCATGAGCCTCGAACTGGTGTCTCACCGGATGTGCCCGGTGTTCGAGCAGGCAGCACCTTCGTTGTGCGCTTGCATGACCGATCTCGACTCCGTGATGCCGCGAGAAACCCGGGAGCTTGAGGTCTCGGCGGCCGACGAGGAACGCCTCTTCGCACGCTGGATCGAGGAGCTGGTCGCCGTGCTCACCCAGGAAGACACGGTCTTTCGGCGCGCGGAGGCGACGATTCTCCGCTCCGGCCCGAAGCTGTTGACGCTCAGCGCCCGCCTCTGGGGCGAGCCGTTCGACGCGCGGCGCCACCGGCGCAAAGGCGTTCCACATCTCGCGGCACGCCCCTCTCTCCGTCGTGCCGAAGGGTGCTGGCGCGGCGATGTCGAGCTGAGCCTCGGCCCCGCCTGAACGCCCGGCGCGGTCGCGATAAGCTCGCGGCGTCTGCTCACGACCCGCGGCCGCGCATGGAAACCTTCGTCCTCTTCGTCCTTCTCGTCCTCTCTCTCGGCGGTGTGTGGATCTACTTCGACGCCGCCCGGGTGCGCGACGCCCATGCCATCGGAGTCGGTCCCGGCAACCGACCGCCACACCGCTGGGCCGCGCTCACGGTCCTCACTCTGTTCGTCTCCATGCGCTGGTACCTTGCGGCGCGCGCGCGCGCCGTCGACGAGCCGCGCCGCCACGGCCCGCCCCCGCGCTTCGAAGCCGGTGGGCTGCAGACGTTCGCATTCGTCGTCGCCGCCGTCGGCCTGGCTGGCTTCGTCGCCTGCCTCGCCTTCGGTGAGGTGCGCGCCTCGGTGCTCGGTCTGCTGGTCATCGCGCTCGGCTGGTTCGGGGGACGCGAGGGTCGCGACACCGGGCATGCGGAAAGCTTCGAGATTCCGCAGAGTGCCGGCTGGGAGCAGGTCGGATTCGTGGCGCCAGAGAACGAGATGGACGAGGACGAGGACGAGCCGCTGCTCGATCTCGACCAGGTCGCGGCGCGGCGGCGCCAGGCGGGACCGACCGGTCTGCCGACGGGGGCGCCGCGGACGACCCCGCACCAGGCACCACCAGCGCGGCCACCGAGCCCGGCACCCCGGCAGCCAGCATCCCCGCACACGGCGCCCGGACCCGTCACACCGCGACCCGCGGTGACACAACCCCCGGCCGCGCCAGGCCCGAAGGCACCCGCACCGCCTCCGAGGCAGCAGCCGCCGCCCCCGCCACCTGGTGTCGGCGCACATCAGCCGGTCGCCGGCAGATCGACGCCTGGTGCCCCAGGCGAGGATGTCGTCGACCTCCACAGCCTGCTCGGGTCATCCGGCCCGCCGCCGGCACCGGCCGCGACGACCGCCTCGTCCCAAGCGCCCCCCGACCCGGCCTCTTCTCGTTCCCCAGCGGCTGGTCCCCCGGCGACCGGGCAGCAGCCCCAACGCTCGCAGCAGCCACCGCCGCCGAACGTCGCACGCACCGACGGAATCGAGTTCGCGCTCGATGATCGCGCGGTCGAGCGGTCGGTGCGCGTTGTGACACCTCGCGCGCGAGCTCACCAACCCGCCCAGCCACGCCCACCCCAAGCTCCGACACCCCAAGCTCCAACACCGCAAGCCTCGACGCCCCAAGGCCAGGCACAGCAAGCCCCGACGCCCCGAGCGCCCAGGCCGTCGCCACCGAAGACCCCGACCGCAGCGCCGGCGCCAGCCGGGGCCCCGACTCCGCGACCTCGGACGCCGACCGCCCGCGGCGCTTCGAGCGACGGCCCCATCCCGCTCCCCACGGCGCCGCCCCGGCCCATCGGCGCCGCCTACGCCGCCAGCTCGGCGCGGCGCGGCGTTCCGGGAATCGCCCTCGTCGCGGTGCTCGTGGCCCTCGTCGCCGCCGGCGCGGCGCTCGGCTGGATGGTCTGGTCACGCGGCGACGATGCGACGCCTGCCTCCACGTCCGACGGTCCGATGGAGGCACCGAGCTCCGAGGGCACCGAGGCCTCGGTGCAGGCCGCGCCGAGCCCGACGCCAATCGACGAGGCTCTCGCGGCGTCCGACGAGCAGCTCAGCGACGACCTGCGCGCGTCGATGAGCGCCTGGGCCATCGACTACCGTCGCCTCTTCGACCCGGTCGCCGACCGGATCGAAGCAGTCGACTTCGATGGCTTCGACGATCCGAGCTGCTACGCCCTGCGCGACGCGCTCGGCGTCGCCCGTAGCGACCTCCCCGACGCCGACGACGACTCGATTCGCGACCACATCAGCAACGCTCTGATCAACTTCGATCGCGCCGCCGCGGCCTGCCTCGAACGCGACGTGGAAGGATGGTCGAAGCACGTGCTCAACGGCAAGGCCGCCACCCACGCCGCGCAGGCAGTGCTCGCCGAACGCTATGCCGAAGACGGCCTGCTCGACCTCGAGCTCGAGAGCGCCAGCGGCGACACCCGCTCCCGCAGCTCGATGACCGGCCGCTACCTGGCCCAGCAAGAGCTCGATTTCTGACCGCCGGCGCTCAGCGCTCGAGCAGGGCGAGGACCTCGTCGTGGATTTGGCCGTTGGAGGCCACGGCGTGGCCGCTCCACGGAGTCGGCGCCCCGTCGAGGTCACTGAAGACGCCGCCGGCCTCCTCGATCAGCGGCTGCACCGCGGCGACGTCCCAGGGCGACACGATCGGGTCGATCATCACGTCGGCGCGGCCGGTCGCAACCAGCGCGTAGCCGTAGGCGTCGCCCCAGGTGCGCCGCAAGCGCGCGGCGCGAAACAGCGGCACGGCGACATCATCGGTCTCGAGACCCGGAAAGTCACTGCCGAGCACCAGCGCGTCGGCAACGCGCGAAGTCGCCGACACCTCGACTCGGCGACCGTTCCACCAGCAGCCGCCGCCGCGCCACGCCGCCACCGTCTCGCCGAGGGCCGGTAGGTGGACGACGCCGACCACCGGGCGCGGCCGGCCGTCGACCGCGCCGCCCGGCACGGCGAGCGCGACCAAGATCGCATAGAGCGGTACGCCGTGGACAAAGCTCTTGGTGCCGTCGATCGGGTCGAGAATCCACGTCCGCCCTCCCTCGGCCGGTGCGCCGCCTTCTTCTTCGCCGACGATCGCGTCATCCGGGTAGCGCGCTGCGATCGCCTCGCGCAGCAGGCGCTCGGCTTCGCGGTCGGCGCGCGTCACCGGCGTGCCGTCGTCCTTGGTCTCGACCGTCACCCCCACCTGCTCGCTGGTGTGGAAATGCTCGAGGGTGCGCTCGCCGGCGCGATGTGCGCTCTCGATCGCGAACGCGGCGACCGACGCGAGCTCGTCGGGCGCCATCAACCGATCTTGCCTTTCTGGATGCCCGCCTCCACCGTGAGCAACATCTTGTCCATCTTGGCGCGCACCGCGTGCTCGAGCGCGGGCCGCGACATGTCGGGCTCAACCACGTCGTCGTAGGACACGCGCTTCTGCCACAACACGGTACCGCCGTCATAGACCCGGATCTCGAACTGCTGCGAGGCGTCGCCAAGATCTTCGACCTGAAGATGGTACTGCCTGCCGTCGTGCTCGACGACGCGATTGTTGCCGGTGATCATGCGCGCCCCTCTGCCAGGTGTGTTTCTTCCAATCTCGAGTTGTCCAACCTCGACGTCAAGACCCGAGGCCGGGACTCGAGGTCGTCGAGAGCGAAGGCCATGCCATCGGCGCCGAGCAAGAGCTCACCCGAAAAGCCGCGCGCTCGAGCGCGCGCGACCAGCGCTTCCGTGTCGAGCTCGCGATAGACGTGCGACGCGACCAGGCGTCGAGCCCTGCTCCGCACCGCGAGCTCGACGATCTCGTCGTCGGTCAGGTGGCCGGAGTCGAAGATCGCGAGATCGACATCGGCGAGAAACTCGACCTCGGCGTCGTGGAAACCCGAGTCGCCGGTGAGCGCCACAACACGGCCCTGGTGCTCGAAACGCAGGCCGTGGTTTCCGGACGGCGGCAGCTCACGCCAGTCGAAGCGGTGGTCTTCGATCGTGAGCGTCGGCTCACGCACCTCGTGGACATGCACGCGCCAGGCCCGGCGGGTCAGCTCGTCGGGACCGAAGAGGCCCAGAATCCTCGCCATCTGCACCTCGATCCCCCGCGGACCCCAGAGATGCAGGTCGCGCGTGCGCGCGTCGATCCGCGACCACGACGCGGCGTGCAAGTAGGGCACCAGGTCGCTGACGTGGTCGGGGTGGAAGTGCGACAGCACGACATGGCTCACGTCGTCCTGCCGTAAACCGAGAGCGGCCAGTCGATCGGCGATCCCGCGCCCGAAGTCGTAGACGATCCGCAGGTTGCCCAGCTCGAGCAGAACGGACGATGCACGGCGGTGTGCTTGCAGCTGGCACGTTCCAGTGCCGAGCAGTACGAATCGGGGGCTCGTCGCGGGGTGACGCATGGCGGCAACGAGTCTACAATGACGTCCCAGGGCTCCTCTCGGCCCGGCCTCCTCCGCGCGGATCCCGTGCCCATCTCCCTCCTGGCCGCGCTCTCGTACGATTCGCTCCGTCACCCGTCTCCCGACGAGACACCTGTCACGCCCAAGAGCCCGAGATTCCGTGCACATCGCCATCCTTCTCTGCGCCGGCTACGGCACGCGTCTGCAAGAGCTCGGCTTCGACACCCCGAAGCCTCTCCTCGAGCTGGCCGGCCGGCCGATGCTCGACTATCTCGTCGACCAGGTCGCCGCCTTCGACGACCTCGACGCCATCCACATCGTCACCAACTCACGCTTCTATGCCGACTTCGCCGACTGGGCGGCGGCACGGCGCGACCAGTATCTGCAGCCGATCGCCGTCCATGACGACGGCACCGGGCATCCGGGAGAGCGCCTCGGCGCGGTCGGCGACCTGCGCTTCCTGCTCGGCCGCCTCGGCGCCGCCGACGAGGGCTCCGGGGCGCTGGTCGCCGCCGGCGACAACGTGTTTCGATTCTCGCTCGCCCCCTTCTGGCGCGCCTTCCGCGCGCGCGGCGCGTCGACCGTGCTGGCTCTCGCCGAAGAGGATCCGCGCCGGCTGCGGCGCACCGGCGTGCTCGAGCTCCAGGACGAGCGTGTCGTGCGCCTGGTCGAGAAACCGGCGAACCCGCCGAGCACCTGGTCGTGCCCGTCGATCTACGGTCTCGACGCCGAGGCGCTCTCGCTCGTCGGACCGTACCTCGACGCCGGAGAGCCGGGCGATGAGATCGGGCGCTTCATCGCCTGGGTCGCGACCCGCCAACCGCTGTGGGCTCACCGCATGGAAGGCGAGCGCCTGCACGTCGGCGATCCGACATCGTTTCGCCACGCCGACGAGGTGCTGCGCGGCGCGGCGCGGACTCCCGAAGACGTCCTCGATGACGCCGGCTGAGCACCCCGCGTGCGGCGACGAACGCCGTGCCGGAGGACGGCGCGGCGATCGATCAGTGGCTGTCGGATGCCTCGATCAGTAGGCGTAGCACTGGTTTTCGCCGGCGCAGATCACGCCGGTCTGGTTGTCTCGGTAGAGCTTGCAGGCGTGGAAACAGTCGCCGTGGTAGCAGTCCGTGACGCCCACATAGGTCAGATTGGTCCGCGTGCAGTAGGCAGGGCACTGGTTCCGAATCGGGATGCGGGCCATCTCGACGACGGCGGATTCCGGAAGACCGGTCTCGACGGTCTCGAAGTCGGCACCGAGCTCGAGAGCGGTCGTTGCGTCGGTGTCCACAACTTCGGCAACGTGCAGATCGGGCGTCGCCGGCGCGACCTCCGCGCCGACGGTTGCGGCCGCGGTGAGCCCGAGCAGGGCGAAGAGGACGAGGAGGAGAGAGAATCGCTTCATGGGGTTGTGCCTCCGAGGTGCCGGCGCCGGGAGGCGGCGCGCGGCGGTTCACGATCCGCCTCCCCCGAGCGATCGAGGGAGGCGCGTCAACCTGACCGCGAGATTTCGCCTCGATCTTGATCACTCCCTCTCACGATCTCGCACAGACTCTGCCTCAAGTGCCCGCGTGACGATCCAGCGAGTGATCGGGGCGTCGTCTCCGAGCGCCGCGCGGGCGCGTGGTTCGAGCGCGCGCAGGCGCCTCGCGGCATCGGCCGCACGACCACTGCGCAGCTCGATCACCGCCAGATTGCCCTCGGAGCGCAGGGTTTCGGGGTGCTCCGGGCCGAGGCGCCGGCGATACGTCTCCAGCACCTCGCTCAGCATCGCGATCGCCGAGTCGGTGTCGCCGGCGAGCATCTCGAGCCGCGCACGATGCGACTGTGCGCTGGCGAGCAGGGGATGGTCGGGCGGCAGATGCCGTCGACGGAGACGGAGCGCCTCGTCGAGCGCCGTCGCGGCCTCCGACCGCCGATCGGCCTCGGTGAGAGCGACGGCGAGGTTCGCCCAGGTGATGCTCAGGTCGACCGGATCGGTCGTCGAGCGACCGCGACGCACTGCCAGCGCGTCATGACCGAGCGCGATCGCCTCCTCGAGCCGGCCCTGCTGCCGCCGAACTACCGCGAGATTTCCCAACGATTCGCCCACCAGGTCCGCCACGTCCAGCGACCTGCGGAGAGCGAGCGCCTCCTCGTGCAGGGCCGCCGCGTCGTCGAAACGCTCGGCGTACCGACGCGCCACGCCGAGATCACTGAGCGCCGCGGCCAGCGCGAGCGGCTCGGGCGGCCGCCGCGCTCGCTGCAACGCCACGGCATTCTCGAGCAGCGGCACGGCCTCTTCACCATTCCCGAGCTCGAGCTCGATCCGCCCGAGGGTGGCGAGCAAAGCCGCATGCACCTCCGGCTCGTCGGCGAAGGCGGCGGAACGCTCACGGCCGGCGTCGAGCAGGCCACGCACGGTCGGTTCTTCGGACGGCTCCCAGGGATCGACCTCGATGAAGAGATCCTGCATGAACTGCAGCAGTCGGGCGCTCTTGTCGCGTTCGGCACGCGCCTCGTCGCGCTCACGGGCCAGACGCACCGAGGCCACGGAAAGAGCCACGCTCGACGCCAACACGGCGCCCGCGAGCAAGACGGCGAAGAGACTGGCGACACGGTGCCGACGCACCAGCTTGCCGAGGCGATAGCCGAGCGAGTCAGGCCGCGCGAGAACCGGCCGCGCTTCGAGGTGGCGCTCGAGATCGTCGGCCAGGTGGGCGGCCGAAGCGTAGCGGCGCTCGGCGTCGGGGTGCAGCGCCGCGCCGACGATGACGTCGAGATCACCGCGCAGACGCCGACGGCGCGGCGCCGGGACCACGTCGCTTGGTCGCGCCGCCGGCTCCGCGAGGGCACGCTCCATGTCTTCGAGCGATGCGCCTGCGATCACGTCGGGATGCGGCGGCAGATCGGTGAGCAGGACGAAAAGCAGCACGCCCAGCGCGTACACGTCGCAGGCCGCCGTGAGACGCTCGCCGCGCACCTGCTCCGGGCTCGCCCATCCCGGCGTGAGCAGACGCTGCCACGGGGCGGTCGGCGGCGGCGTGTCGAGCCCCGGATCGTCGCCGCGCTCGAGCAACTTGGCGATGCCGAAGTCGAGCAGCTTCGGACGACCGTCGGCGGTGACAAGGATGTTCGACGGCTTGAGATCGCGGTGGATGATCAGGCGACGATGCGCGTAGGCCACTGCGCGGCTGACGCTCCACAGCAGCTCGAGCCGCTCCTCGACCGACGCGTTGGTTTCGCGACACCAGCGATCGATCGGCACGCCGTCGACCAGTTCCATCACCAGGTAGGGTCGACCGTCGTCGGTCGTGCCCCCGTCGAGCAGCCGAGCGATCCCCGGGTGCTCGAGGCCGGCGAGAATCTGGCGCTCGGCGAGAAAGCGACGCGAACCGCTCGTGGGTCGCAGGACCTTGATCGCCACGCTCTGCGCGAACGCGTCGTCCGCTCGCGATGCGCGGTAGACAACGCCAGCACCACCCCGACCGATGACGGCCTCGAGGCGGTAGGCCCCGACACGCTGTCCGGGCTGCAGCTCGTCGGCGGGGAGATCGGACGACAGGCGGGCGGGCGGGGCGGCCAAGAAGCCCATCCGGTCGGCGGCGACCTCGGCGGCGAGCAGTGAGTCGACCTCGGCGCGTAGGGACGGCGCGAGGGCGTCGAGAACACGGCGTCTCGAGGCCTCGTCTCCCGCGGCGTCGAGCGCCTCGAGGGCCGCTTCGATCTGCCGCGGATCGCTCGACGGCATCTCAGCCATCGGCCGCCAGCTCGCTCCGCAGCTGGCGGAAGAGCCAGGACCGCGCCATGCGCCATCGGCGGACGACCGTCGGCACCGAGACTGCGAGCACTTCGGCCGTCTCGTGCACGGTCAAGCCACCGAAGTAGCGCAGCTCGACGACGCGTGCCTGCTCGGCGTCGACTTCGGCGAGGGCATCGAGCGCCTCGTCGAGCGCCACCAGCTCGGCGGGCGTCTCACTGGCGCCGACGACGGCCTCGTCGAGCGACACGACGGGAGCGCCGCCGCCCCGCTTGTCGAAGAGCCGGCGGCGCGCATGGTCGACCAGGATGCGTCGCATCATCGAAGCGGCCACCGAGAGAAAGTGACCCCGATTGCGCCAGCGCGCGCGCTCCTGCGCCCCGAGGCGCAGATACGCCTCGTGCACCAGCGCGGAGGTCTCCAGGGTGTGACCTTGGCGCTCGCCCGCGAGCAGTCGCGACGCGATGCGCCGCAGGTCGTCGTAGAGACGAGGCAAGATCTCGAGCAACGCCTCGTCGCTCCCGTCGCTCCACGCCGCCAGACGCTCGGTGATGTCGTCGCGCTGCGCCGGGTCGCCATCGCCCGGACTCTTCGTCGGGTCGTCCATCGTCCGCGTTCCTCTCGTCCCATACGACGCGTGGATGGTATCGGGTCCGCCGGCCGCGAAGGAATCGAGCCCGCCGCGGGTTTCACCGGTGACCGCGGGGAGACCGCCCGACACCAGGAGATTCGTCATGCACCGCACTCGACCGCCGAGAACGCCACACGACCCATCCCGAGCCCGCCGGCTATGCGTCCAGCGGGCCCGCCCGCTGGTCCTCACCGTCGTGCTCGGGACCTTTCTTCTCTCGTCGACCGCCTGCACCGCTCGCATTGCGCCGGCGCGCACGGCTGTCGTCCATCGCGGTGACACCACCGTCGTCGTGCGCACGGCGCCGCCGCCGCCGCGCCGCGAGGTCGTGGTCGTACGCCCGACGTCGCGCCACGTCTGGGTCGCCGGTCACTGGACGTGGCGGCGCGGAAACTGGTCCTGGGTCCGAGGCACCTGGACCGTCCCGCCGCGCGGCAAAGCCGTCTGGGTGGCGCCGCGCACCGAGCGCCGCGGCGGCGGCTGGGTACTGGTCCGCGGGCACTGGCGCTGATCGCTCTCGGGGTGCACGGCGCGCCTTGCCTGACGCCGCCGCGATCGACACAATCGTGGCGGAGTCTGGTTCCGAAGACACGCGCACCCCGAGGAGATCCGAATGCCCTACGTCAACGTGAAGATCACCAAGGATGGCGTCAGCGTCGAGCAGAAGACGCAGATCGTCGAGGAAATCACGGCGACGCTCCAGCGCGTGCTCGGCAAGAAGCCCGAGCACGTGCACATCGTCATCGACGAGATCGAGCCGGACAACTGGGGCTACGCCGGCATGCTGACAACTGAGTACCGACGGCGGAGCGCGTCGTGAGCGAATCGGTCTTCGACTCCGCCGGCGTCGCGATCCGCTACGTCGACCACGCCGCGGCCGAGGCGCCCGAGCGCTTGCCGGCCCTGCTTCTCCACGGCTTCACCCTCGACCTCGACACCAACTGGTCCGCGTTGATGCCTGCGCTCGCCGCCGAGCGCCGGACGATCGCCTTCGATCTCCGCGGCCACGGGCGCAGCGGCACGCCCCACGAACCCGCCGCCTACGGCGAGCCGATGGCGCTTGATGCGGTGCGCCTGCTCGACCATCTCGGCGTCGCGCAGGTTCATCTCGTCGGCTACTCGATGGGCGCTGAGATCGCCCTGAAGCTGCTCGAGCTGGCGCCCGAGCGCTTCCGCTCGGCGGTTCTCGGCGGCGCCGGCTGGATGCGTCCCAACGACTTCAAGCACCAAACCTGGGCCGGCGGCATTCCGGTGCTCGAAGCCGTCGAGCCGGGGACCTCGATCCTCGACGCGTTCGCTCCGCCCCCCGAGATGGCGCCGTCCGACGAGCTACGCGCCATCATCGACGCCAACGATCCGCGCGCGCTCGCCGGCGTGTCGCGCGGCATGCTCACGATGACAGTCGCCGAAGACGCTCTGCGCCGCATCGCGGTGCCGACGACGGTGATCTTCGGCGAGCACGACTGGATCCGTCCGACGCTCGACGGCATGTCCGAGGTGATGCCCGATCTGACGGTGCACATCGTGCCCGGTCTCGACCACGAGCAGACGATGTTCGACGACGCCTACATCGAGCTCGTGCGCACGAGCTTGTCTCGTCACGACGGGTCGCCGGCTGGCGGCTGAGATCCCTACCGATCGTGAGGCGCGTCAGAGCGCGGCGAGGCGCTCCAGCATGGCGCGCGCGTTGTCGTTGCCGGAATCGAGCTCTAGGGAGCGCTCGTAGGCGGCGACAGCTTGCGCGACATCATCGGCACGTTCTTCCGGTTGCGCGGCCTCGGCGCGCCGCAGGTAGCCTTCGCCGAGGCTGTCGTGCACATTCGCCGACTCGGGGTGGCGCTCGACGTTGAGGGAGAAGATCGCGATCGCCGCGTCGTACGTGTCGCGCCAGAGGAGGGAGTAGCCGAGGCTGTTGTAGAGCGCCTCGTCGTCGGCAACCTCGGGCAACTCGGCGCGCAGCACCGCATCGGTCTGTCGTACGGCCTCCGCACCTCCTTCGACCCCAGCCCGCAGGAGGTCCTGCTGGGCACGAAACGCCGGATCGGCCACCTGCGGATAGCCGGCCCATTCGACCGCCGGATGCTCGGCCGGGCCCAGGACGTCGTGGAGCGCTGTCGCGGCCAACGCGAGGCCGTTCTCGCTGTTGGTGAGGTAAACAACTGCCTCTCCCCGTACTGGCGAAAGCGCCGTGAAGCAGCGGAACGCCCCATTGTCACCCCAATGCCAGAGCACTCCCGAATCCTCGAGCGAGCCCTCGGATCGCTCCCAGGTCACCGTCTCGACACCCCAACCGAGGCTCCAGCCGATTCCATCATCGATGGTGATCGCCGACGCCGCCATTCTGGCGACGAGGTCCTCTGGAACCAGGGTCGGTCTCAGCATCTCGCGGAGGAAGAGCGCGTAGTCACCGGCCGTCGTGTGCAAGCTGGCCGCGGCGTTGGCGTTCGGGGGCTTCCCTTTCTCACGCGCGACACCGAGCAGATCATGGCCGACGGCGGAGGTCTCGACGTAGGCCGCACGCCACACGAACGAGCTCCGCGTCATGCCGAGGGGCTCGAGCACGGTCGACGCAAGATACTCATCGAGCGGCTGACCGCTCAGCGTCTCGAGCGCGCGACCCAGGAGCACGAATCCTTCACCCGAGTAGCCGAACTCGCTCCCTGGATCGAAGCGCAGCTCTGGCGGCCCGTCGCGGCGCCAGTTGGGAAAACCGCTGGTGTGACTCAACACGT
This sequence comes from Acidobacteriota bacterium, assembly GCA_039194425.1. GTDB lineage: Bacteria > Acidobacteriota > Thermoanaerobaculia > Multivoradales > J023 > JAUIJL01. The sequence goes on from JBCCVZ010000009.1 coordinate 243,306, forward strand.
GCCACGGTGTGATTTCGAGCAGGCGCGGATCCTCGAGCCCATCGGCGAACGCGACGACATCGACAATCTCGGCCAGCGGACGATCGAGATCGAGCCGCCCTGCCGCCACCTGCACCAGCGCGCCGTACGCCGTCACCGGCTTGCTCAGCGACGCTGCCTCGAACACGGTCTCGGTGGTCACCGGTGCTCCGCTCTCAAGGCTCGCCACCCCGACGACGACCTCGTCGATCGTGCCGTCGGGCGCCACCGTCGCCAGCGCCAGCCCCGGCACCTCGGCGGCCGCGATCATCTCTTCGAGCCGCTGCTCGAGCGACGGCGAGCCGACTGAAGCTGTCGGCTCGCCGTCCCCGTCTGCCACATCGTGCGCGCCGGGACCACAGCCCAAGCACAGCAGCAACCAAACCAGGGCGAATGCACGCAAGTTCGTCATCGGCAGCCCTCCTCGTCGTCGCTCAACGTCCAGTCTTTGTCTCGGAGAGACGGACGACGAGGGCCTAGGGTTTCAACCCTGGGCGGAGTCGCCATGCTTCGCTCAGAGCCTCGATGATACTGTCGATCGATGACGAACGCAGTCAGGACTCTCGAAGATCAGGCTCTCAGACTCGCCGAGGATGAACGCGCAGACCTCGCGCGAAGACTTCTGTTGAGTCTCGTCGACGAGTCGACGGAGAACCGAGGTGAGCACGCCTGGATCGAGGAGGTCAAGCGGCGCGATGCCGAGCTTCGCACTGGCGCCGTCGAGGCGGTTCCTCATGAGCTCGTCATGCGTGAGGCGCGAGAGCGTTTCGGGTGATCTCGACGGTTGTTTGGCACCCGAGCGCTCGAACCGAAACGCTTGGTGCCGCCGAGTTCTACGAAGATCGATCAGGCGGCCTTGGAAACGGAGGGCTTAGGCGACCGACCCCGGCCTACGACCAGCGGTCGAGACGCGCTGCCTGCTCGGCGAGAGCCGAGCGGAACTCGACACCCAGGCGCTCGACGAGCTCGGCGACCGACGGCACGTCGTGGATCGTCGTCACGCCCTGGCCCGCCGACCAAACCGTCTTCCACGCCTTCGCCTCGGCCTCGGCCGCGTCGAGCTCCTTGCCGAAGTCGATCTTGGCGGCGCGCGACCACATCTCCTGGGTGATCCCCATCGCCTCGAGGCTCGGGCGCAGGAAGCTCGCGGGCACGCCGGAGACGGCGGCGGTGTAGACGATGTCGGCCGTGCCGGAATCGACGATCATCTGCCGATAGGCGTCGTCGGCGCGGCTCTCCTCGACCGCGATGAATCGCGTGCCGAGGTAGGCGATGTCGGCCCCCATCTGCAGCGCCGAAGCGATGTCGCCTCCGGTACTGATACAGCCCGAGAGGATCAGCGTGCCGTCGAAGAAGGAGCGCATTTCGGCCAGGAACGGCATCGGATTCAGCGTGCCGGCATGCCCACCTGCGCCGGCGGCGACACAGATCAGGCCGTCGACCCCCGCCGCGGCGGCCTTCTCGGCGTGCCGCCGATTGGTGACGTCGTGGTAGACGAGGCCGCCGTACGAGTGGACCGCGTCGACCAGCTCGGACACGGCACCGAGCGAGGTGATGACCAGCGGCACCTGGTGCTCGACGACGACCGCGAGGTCCGCCTCGAGCCGCGGGTTCGAGCGATGGACGATGAGGTTGACACCGTAGGGAGCCGGCGGCCGGGCGGCGCTCGACGATGCGTCGTCCTCGGCCACCTCGTCCTCGACGGCGGCCAGCGCCTCGCGGATCTCCACCAGCCACTCGGCGAAGCCCTCGGTGGTGCGCTGGTTCAGCGCCGGAAAGGTGCCGACCACGCCGCGGCGGCAGCTCTCGATCACCAGGCGCGGCCCGGAGACGAGAAACATCGGGGCGGCGATCGCGGGCAGGCTGAGGCGGTCGGCATAGGGCGGTGCGGGCATTCGAAGCTCCTCGTAGCTGGTGGGCGCCGAGCCTATACCGAGGCTACCCGCGCCGCACGACGGCAGTGCGCTCGTGACCTCCGTAGTCGCGCACCAGCTCGACCAGCTCGAGCGCGGGCTGCGACGCGACCTTGGCGCGCAGCCAGTCGGCCTGGTCGTGGCCGATCTCGAGCAGCAGGTGGACACCCGGGCGCAGGTCGGTGGCGGCGGCGAGGAGCGCGGCGAGCACCGACCGACCGGCGTCTGCAGCGAAGAGTGCCTCGTGCGGCTCGTGCGCGCTCACATCGAGCGGCAGGCTTTCGGCCACCTCGGGAGCGATGTATGGCGGGTTCGACACCAGCAAGTCCACCGCGGCGAGATCGAAGGCCCGGGCGCCGTCCGCGGCGACGCAGGCGACCCGGTCCGCGACGCCAAGACGCCGCGCATTGGCAAGGGTGACGGCGAGCGCACCGAGCGATACGTCGCTGGCGAGCACCCGCGCCGCTTCGAGCTCGCAGGCGAGCGTGACGGCGATGCACCCCGAGCCGGCGCCGACATCGACGATGCGCGGCCGTGGCGGCAGCTCGAGGGCCAGCGCCACCTCCACCAGGTGCTCCGTCTCGGGACGTGGGACCAGGACGCGCGCATCGACCAGGAAGTCGCGACCATAGAACTCGCGCCGGCCGAGCAAATAGGCCACTGGCTCACCGACGGCGCGGCGGCCGACCAGCTCGCGATATGCCGCGGCCGTCGCCCTATCGACTCTCCGTTCGGCCCGCGCCCGCAAGCGCGCTTCGTCGAGCCCGAGCAGGTGGCCGAGAAGCAGCGCCGCCTCGCGCGGTGCGGTATCGGCCGGGGCCGCCGCCAGCGCCCGACGCGCGGCAGCGAGCAGGGAGCCGACCGTGTCGTCGCCGGCCGGGGCGCTCATGGCGCGCGGTGTCGGCCGCCTTCAGCCGTCGGCCCGAGCATTCTCGACGGCGGCGCGTGCGGCACCGCGCAACGCCGTGTCGCCGGCGAGGACGATGCGAATCGGCATCGCCTCGAGCAGCGGGCGCATCGGTCCCTTGTCGACGAAGGCAGTGCGGAAGGCGTCGTCGGCGAGCAAGAGCGGCAAGATCTTGGGGGCGATTCCACCACCCACCCAAACACCCGCCACCGCCATCGTCTTCAGGGCCAGATTGCCGGCCTCGGCGCCGTAGAGCCGAATGAAGAGCTCGAGCGCTTCGCGACAGCTGGCGCACGAACCCTCGAGTCCGAGCCGCGAGATGACCGCCGCCTTCTCGTCGGGGCCGGCCAGTGCTACCTCCTGAGCCGGCGCGCGACCGCGATGGAACCCGACGAACTCGTGCAGCCGACACAGGCCGCCGCCGGTCACCAGGTTCTCCCAGCTCACCGGCCGCTCGTCGTCCCCCGCCCAGTAGCGCAGCAGGTCGACCTCGAGCGCGCCGCGGGGCGCGAAACTGGCGTGCCCTCCCTCAGTGGCGAACGGGATGTGCCGCGCGCCGTCCCAGAACATCCCCGCCTGGCCGAGGCCGGTGCCGGCGGCGATCAGGCAGCCATTGCCGGCGCGCGGCGCGCCGGCGTACAGCACCTCGACTTCGTCGTCGTCGAGAGTCGGCAGGCCCAGCGCCTGCGCCTCGAGGTCGTTCATGAGCACCACCGGCAGACCGAGTCGGGACTCGAGCGCTCGCACTTCGACGGTCCAGGGCAGGTTGGTGGTCCGGCAGCGTCCCTCGATCACCGGACCCGGAACGCCGAACGCCGCGACATCGCACGCGATAGAGTGATCGCCCAGAAACTGTTCCGCCGCGTCCTCCAGCGAACCGAACAACATGCTCGGCAGCGTCTGCGCCGGCAGCCCGCCGCGCGCGCGCTCGAGCCGGCCGTCGAGCCGCGCCTCGAGCACCGCGAATCGGCTGTTCGTTCCCCCGATGTCGCCACTCAGGATTCTCATGAGTCGCACTCTCCCTCGTCGAGCGAACGATCGTACCGCGGACGCGGCGGCGACGACAGTACGCGAGGCGTCGAGCCCCGCCGCGAGTGACTCCGCCGGCCACCGCGAGGCCTCGGCGACGGCGGGCTCAGTGTGCGTGCTGGCTCTCTCCGACCGAGTCGACGAGCTCGTCTACTCCACGCGAGCCCGGGCGCGCTATCGCGATGTCGATCTGGTGATCGCCTGCGGTGACTTGCCGTACTCCTATGTCGAGTACGTGACCAGCTGCCTCGATCGGCCGACCTTCTTCGTGCGCGGCAACCACGACCAGCTGAGCGAAGACGGACCGGCCGGACCCCAGCGAGCACCGCTCGGCGCCGTCGACCTGCACCGGCGAGTCGTACGGCACGACGGCCTGTTGCTCGCCGGCGTCGAAGGGTCGGTGCGCTACAAGCCGGGCCCGTTTCAGTCGACCCAGCTCGAGATGTGGCTGCACGTTCTCCACCTCCTGCCGGGCCTGCTCTACAATCGCCTGCGCTTCGGGCGCTGGCTCGACGTCTTCGTCAGCCATGCGCCACCGCGCGGCATTCACGACCGCCCCGACCCGCCGCACCACGGCATCGACGCCTTCCGCTGGCTGCTGCGCGTCGCCCGTCCCACTGTCCACCTCCACGGCCACGTGCACCTCTACGGACCCAACACACCGACCGACACCGTCTACGGGGCGACCCGAGTCGCCAACGCCTACGGCAGCCGCGTGCTCGCGATCGTCCCCGGCGGTGAGCTCGCGGCCGACGTCCCGTGCCGCGACTCCGGCACGAAGGCGGGAGAGGACGAGGCACCGAGGGCAGACCGTGGCTGACGCGCCGTCGACGCGCGCCCGCGGGCGCTTCGACCGTGCTCTGAGCCGCGCTTTCTGGCGCCGGCTCGAGAGCCTCTTCACCGGCAGCCGCAACCAGCTGCTGCCGTTCGAGGAAGTGCGCCGCCGGCTGCCGATCCACGGCCAGCGCGCGCTCGGCCTGCGCCAGGTGCCGATCGACCGGATCGTCGGCAGCGTCGGCCGATTTCGGGATTTCGATCGGGCGTTTTTTCCGACCCAGACCGGAACACGCGACCGCTGGCTGCGCATCTCGGACGCGCGCGACGAGAACGTGCCGCTACCGCCGGTGGATCTCTACCGCCTCGGCGACATCTACTTCGTCAAGGACGGAAACCACCGCGTCTCGGTGGCGCGCGAGCGTGGCCAGGAGTTCCTCGACGCCTACGTGATCGAGATCGATGTGCCGGTCTCAGTCCCTGCAGACGCGGAGATCGAGACCATCGGGCTCGAAGACATCGACCTCGCGCGCGCGCGGATCGATTTCCTCGAGGCGACGCGGCTCGCAGAGATCCGTCCTGACGTGGCCCTCGACGCCCGGGCGGCGACGAGCTACCCACAACTGCTCGAGCATCTCCGCGCGCACCACTGGTTCAGCGGCCAGAAGCTCGACCGCGAGATCCCCTGGGAGGAGGCGGTGACCTCGTGGCTCGACGACGTCTACCTGCCGATCGTCGAGCTGGTGCGCGAGCAGGGATTCGATCGTGCCTTTCCGCGGGCCGGAGACGTCGAGCTCTACCTCTGGATCACCACGTACCAGGATTTTCTGCGCGCCGCCTCGCGCGCCGCCGACGATCGGGACCCGCGGGCCCGTCGGCGCGACCTGCCGGCACCGCTGCGCAAGGTCGCGCGCCTGCTGCGGCGTGGGGCGGTCCGCCAGCGCCTGCTCGACATCGGATACGGCCTCTTCGTGCGCCAGACCGGCCTCGATCGCCTGCGGCCCGACGTCGACCTGCGCGCCACCCTGCACCACGCCTACACCACGCTGTACGATCAGATCGAGGTGCATCGGTGGTATCTCGGCGAGGAGTACGGCGGGCCAGTGCCCTATTCGGCCGCCGCGGTGTCCTGGGTCGACCAGGTGTATGCGCCGATCGTCGACCTGATCCGCGAGCAGCAGATGCTCGAGCAGCTGCCGGAACGCACCGAGACCGATCTTTATCTGTGGATTCAGGAGCGGCGCGAGCGCGCCCGCGACGCCGGAGCCGAGATGGACGTCGAGGTGGCGGCCGAGCAGGCGGTGGTCGATGCCGAGGAAGGAACGGCGCGGCGCATGCTACGCCGCCTCGGCGACGCCACGCGCCGCGTCATCGAATGAAGCGCCCCCAGCGAAGGACCTCCATGCCCGCCACCGACCACTCCCACCCCTCGCCGCCGCGCCGCGCCGGAATTCTTCTGCACCCGACCTCGCTGCCGGGTCGGTTCGGGCTCGGCGATCTCGGCCCGTCGGTGGACACCTTTCTCGATTGGCTGGTCGACGCCGGACAAAGCTTGTGGCAGGTCCTGCCACTCGGGCCGCCGGCGGTGTACGGCGCGCCGTACACCACGCTCTCCGCCTTCGCCGGCAATCCAGCCCTCCTCTCGCCCGAGATCCTGGTCGACGACGGCCTGCTCACGCCGCGCGACATCGAGCCACCGCGCGCGCTGGCCGAGCACGACCCGACGCGCGCGGCCTACGGTCTCGTCGAGCCGTGGAAGGACTCCCTGCTGCGCGTCGCCTTCGAGCGGGCGCAGGCCGACGACACCTGGAGCGCCGCGATCGAGCACTTCGCCGCCTCGCCAGCGCAAGCCCCCTGGCTCGACGACTGGTGTCTCTTCCGCAGCCTGAAGCACGCGCTCGACGACACATCCTGGACGGCGTGGCCGGAGCCACTGCGAACCCGCGATCGCACCGCGCTCGACAAGGCGCGGGCCGAGCACGCCGACGAGATCGCCTTCCAGCGTTTCGTGCAGTGCCTCTTCGACCGCCAGTGGCGACGGGTGCGGCGCGCGGCCCGCCGACGCGGCCTCGAGATCATGGGCGATCTGCCGATCTACGTCGCTCACGACTCGGCCGACGTCTGGGCGCACCAGCATCTCTTCGACCTCGATACCGACGGCCTGCCACGGCACGTCGCCGGAGTGCCTCCGGACTACTTCAGCGAGACCGGCCAGCTGTGGGGCAACCCGCTCTACCTCTGGGAGCCGATGGACCGCGAGGGCTACCAGTGGTGGATCGACCGCGTGCGCGCCAACCTGCGCCAGGCAGACTGCGTGCGGCTCGACCATTTTCGCGCCTTCGCCGGCTTCTGGCAGGTGCCGGCGGAAGACGAGACCGCCGCCGGCGGGCGCTGGGTCGAGGGCCCTGGCCTGCCACTCTTCGACGCCCTGTGGGAAGCCCTCGGCGACCTGCCGATCATCGCCGAGGATCTCGGCGAGATCACCGACGACGTCCACGCCCTGCGCGAGGCGCTCGGCTTTCCGGGCATGCGGGTTCTGCAATTCGGCTTCGGCGCCGAGCCGACGCTGCACACACCACACAACCACGAGGTCGACTGCGTCGTCTACACCGGCACCCACGACAACGACACCGCCGTCGGCTGGTATCGCTCGCTGCCGATCGAAGACCGTGAGCGCCTCCACCGCTACACCGGCTCGACGCCGCGCGCCGTGCACTGGACGCTGCTGCGCCAGGCCTACGCCTCGGTGGCGCAGCTGGCGATCACGCCGATTCAGGACGTGCTCGGCCTCGGCTCCGAGGCGCGGATCAACACACCGGGGCGCGCCGAGGGCAACTGGCATTGGCGCCTGCGCGACGATCAGCTCCACGCGGGAGACGCCGCGCGACTGCGGTCGTTCACCGAGATCTTCGGCCGCACGGCCGTCGGCGAGCGCGACGACGCGCCGGACCTCGAGCGGCCGATCGCCGCGCTGGCGGCGCCATGAAAGGCAACACTCCTCTCGCACCACCGCGCGCCGAGCGCCTACTCGAGCTGGTCGACGCATTCCACGGCCAGCCGGTGGCGATGGTGGTCGACCTGGTGGTCGACCGCTTCATCCACGGCACGGCGCGACGGATCAGTCGCGAGGCCCCGGTGTTGATCCTGCGCCACGACGGCGAGGTCAACGTGCCCGGCGGCGGCGCCAACGCGGTCGCCAACGTCGCCGCGCTCGGCGGGCGGCCGGTGCCGCTCGGAGTGGTCGGCGACGACGAGCCGGGGCGCTGCTTGCTCGAGCTGCTCGGTGCCACCGGTGTCGAAGTCGGTGGCATCGCCGTACGTCCCGGCTATCGCACTCCGACCAAGACGCGGATCGTCGCCGGCGGACGCCATGCCGCCAAGCAGCAGCTGGTGCGCTACGACATCGAGGACACCCTCGTCCCGACGACGGACGACGACGAGCGCCTGCTCGACGCCGTCACCCGCCACGCCGCGGACGCGCGCGCCGTGGTGCTCTCCGACTACGGCTACGGCGTCGTCCACCCCGGCCTGGTCGACGCTCTGCGCGCTCGACTGCCCACCGTGCCCTTGCTCGGCGACAGCCGCTACCGGCTGCACGATTTCAGCGGGCTCGACGGCGCGACCCCCAACCTCGAGGAGGCGGAAAAGGCACTCGGCGGGGGCGTCGGCAGACTCGAGGACGAAGCGCTCGAGCCCGGCGGCGAAGCGCTGCGTCGTCGCCTCGGCCTGCCGTTCCTGCTCGTCACCCGCGGCAGCGCCGGCATGTCGTTGTTCACCGCCGGCGCGGCGTGGCATTTGCCGGTGCACGGCACCGACCAGGTGGCCGACGTCACCGGCGCTGGCGACACCGTGATCGGCACCTTTGCGCTCGCGTCGGCGGCCGGAGCGAACCCGCTCGAGGCCGCGTGCCTGGCCAACTACGCCGGTGGCCTGGTGGTGATGAAGCAAGGCACGGCGACCCTGGCTCCGGGCGAGCTGCGCGACGCGGTGCGGCGGGGTGCGGGCCTACTCGACCGCATCGAAGGGGGGCCGGTCGACGGTGGCCCCCCGAGAAACGGTGCCGCCACAGCGGACGACTCGGGAGACCGTGATTTGGGAGACCGTGAATCTGGAGACCGTGATCTAGGAGACCGTGACCTAGGAGACCGTGACGATGGGTGAAGTTCTCGACCTCGAGACTCTGCGTGAACGGCTGCGAACGGAGCGTGCCGCCGGCCGCACGGTCGCGTTCGCCAACGGCTGCTTCGATCTCCTACACGTCGGCCACCTGCGGTACTTGCGCGGCGCGGCGGCCGAGGCCGATCGACTCGTCGTCGCGCTCAACGACGATGAGTCGGTGCGCGGTCTCAAGGGCGCGGGACGACCGATCATCCCGGGCGCCGAGCGTGCCGAGCTGCTCGCCGGCCTCGAGCCGGTCGACTACGTCGTGCTCTTTTCGGGCTCGTCGCCGGCCCCGTTGCTCGAGATTCTGCAGCCCGACGTGCACTGCAAGGGCACCGATTACGGCCGCCCGGAGAACGTACCGGAGTACCCCGTGGTGAGCGCCTACGGCGGGCGCACGGCCCTGGTCGGCGACCCGAAAGACCATGCGACCAGCGACCTGGTGAGCTTGGTCAAGGCGCTGCCCGATTGAGCCGCCTCACGAAGAGCCCGCCGTGAGGATTCTGCTCGTCCGCACCAGCGCCCTCGGCGACGTGATCCACTGCCTGCCGGTGCTGCGCGCGCTGCGCCGCGGGCTACCGGACGCGCACATCACCTGGGTGGTCGAAGCGGTCTTCGCGCCGCTGCTCGACGGCCATCCCGACCTCGACCAGATCGTGCCGGTGCGCCTGCGCGCCTGGCGCGGCGCCGGCCTGTGGAGCCACCGCGGCGAGATCACGTCGGCGCGGCACGCGCTGCGGGCGACGCGCCCGGACGTCGCGCTCGATTTGATGGGCAACTTCAAAGGTGCGTTGCTGGCGCGCCTCTCAGGCGCGCCGCGCGTCGTCGGCGCCCTGCCGCGCCACGAGGCGGGCAGCGGCGTCTGGCTGACCGAGACGGTCGATCTTCCGGAGCGGGCGGTTCACGCCGTCGACAAGGCGCGCGCCCTGCTCCCCGCAATCGGCGTGACGCCGGGCGCAGTCGACTTCGGCGGCGAGCACCTGCTCACCGACACCCCCGAGGCGACCCGAGATCTGCTCGCGGCGCGCGACCCGCGCCGTCCGTTGGTGGCGATCCAGGTCGGCGCCGGCTGGCCGAACAAGGTCTATCCGCCGGCCTGGTGGGGCGCGGTGGCCCGCGGCCTGGCCGACCAGAGCGCCGACGTCTGGCTGCTCGAGGTGCCGGGAGAGCAAGACCTCGCGCGCCGCGCCGCCGAGGCCGCCGGCGGCGCCGCACGCATCGTCGACGCCGGCCCGTGGGGCTCGCTCGCCGCGTTGCTGCGCGCCAGCCGTCTCCTCCTCGGTGGCGACACCGGGCCGGTGCACCTCGCCCACGCCCTGGGGACCCCGGTGCTCTGCCTCGTCGGCCCGACCGACCCGGCGCGCAACGGCCCGTACGGCGCGCGCGCCGAGCACGTCCTCTTCCACGAGCTGCCCTGCAGCCGCTGCTACAAGCGATTCGACGAGCCGAAGGCGTGCCTGCTGGCGCTCACGCCACGGCGCGTGCTCGAGCGCGCGACGATGCTGCTCGAGGCCACCGAGCCGGGCGCCGCGCCCGCCGTGTCGCCAAATCGAAACAACCGTATAGAATGAACGGCCGCGAACCTCTCGGTGCTCCGCGGCGCCTCCACGATGGGCACCATCCTCGAGATCCTCACGACTAGACCCGCATCGCGCTGAGCGCATGCGCCGCGCGTCGAGCGGGGAGCTGCCCGCCGGAAAGGACTTTCTTCGATGAGCGATAGATTGGGAGACTTGCTCGTCCAGTCGGGCAAGATCAGCAAGGACCAGCTGCGCCAGGCACTGTCCAAGCAACGCGAAGAAGGCGGACGCCTCGGCTCGAACCTGGTGAAGATGAGCCTGGTCACCGAGCCCGAGCTGGTCGAGTTTCTCTCCAAACAGTTCCGCGTCTCGGCGATCAATCTCTCGCAGGTGGAGATCGATGAATCGGTCGTGAAGCTGATTCCGGCGGATGTGGCGCGCAAGTACACCATCATGCCGGTGTCGAAGACGGGCGCCAAGGTCACGATCGCGATGCTCGATCCGACCAACGTGTTCGCCATGGACGACATCAAGTTCATGACCGGCTACAACGTCGAGCCGGTCATCGCGTCCGAGAGCGCGATCCGCGCGGCGATCGAGAAGTATTACGGCTCGACCCACGCGCTCGAGCTCAAGAAGGTGATGGAGGATCTCGACGAGGATCCGATGGGCGAAGATCTCGAGGTGCTCGAAGAAGAGCCCGAGGAGTTCGACATCGACGCCCTCGAGGAGGAGTCGGACGAAGCGCCTGTGGTGCGCTTGGTGAACATCATCCTCACCGACGCGATCAAGCGTGGCGCCTCCGACATCCACATCGAGCCGTACGAGAAGAAGTACCGCGTGCGCTACCGCGTCGACGGCATCCTCTACGAGGTGATGCATCCGCCGCTGCGCCTGCGCGAGGCGATCACGAGCCGCATCAAGATCATGGCCAAGCTCGACATCGCAGAGAAGCGTCTGCCGCAGGACGGCCGCATCAAGATCAAGACCAAGATCGAGAGCAAGGAGAAAGAACTCGACTACCGCGTCTCCTGCCTGCCGACGATCTTCGGCGAAAAGATCGTGCTCCGGCTGCTCGACAAAGACAAGCTGATGCTCGACATGACGAAGCTCGGCTTCGAGGCGGACTCGCTGCGCAAGTTCGAGTTCGCAATCGCGCAGCCTTACGGCATGGTGCTGGTGACCGGCCCGACCGGCTCCGGCAAGACCAACACGCTCTACTCGGCGCTGTCGAACGTCAACACGCCCGAGACCAACATCATGACCGCGGAAGACCCGGTGGAGTTCAATCTCGCCGGCATCAACCAGGTGCAGATGAAGGAATCGATCGGCCTCAACTTCGCCGCGGCGCTGCGCTCGTTCCTGCGCCAGGACCCGAACATCGTCCTGGTCGGCGAGATCCGCGACTTCGAAACCGCCGAGGTCGCGATCAAAGCCGCGCTCACCGGCCACCTCGTGCTCTCGACGTTGCACACCAACGACGCGCCGTCGACCATCAATCGTCTGATGAACATGGGCATCGAGCCGTTCCTGGTCGCCACCTCGGTGCATCTGGTGGTCGCACAGCGCCTGGTGCGCCGCATCTGCACCTACTGCAAAGAGCCGGTCGAGACGACGCCGGCCGAGCTGGTCGCTGCCGGCTTCCCGGAGCGCGAAGCACGCACTCTGAAGCTGTTCAAAGGCCGCGGCTGCGAACAGTGTGGCGACACCGGCTACAAGGGACGCACCGGCCTCTACGAAGTGATGAAGGTCGACGACGACCTGCGCGACCTGATCCTCTCCGGCGCCAGCTCCCTCGAGCTGCGCGAGCGCGCGGTGGAGAACGGCATGATCACGCTGCGCGGCTCGGGCCTGCACAAGATCCGCGACGGCATGACGACGATCGAAGAAGTGGTGCGCGAAACCGTTCTCTGAGGCGTGACCCGCGCGGACCTCTGGCTGCCGCATGGTCTTCAACAGTCTCGAGTTCGCGGCATTTTTCTGTGCCGTTTTCTGCGCGTACTGGTGCCTACCTCGGCGGGCCCAGAACCGCTTTCTGCTCGTCGCCAGCTATGTGTTCTACGGCGCCTGGGACTGGCGATTCCTGGGCCTGATCGTCCTCTCGACCGGCGTCGACTTCCTGATCGGGCGAGCCCTCGGGACCGCGCCCGACGCGGGTCGGCGCAGGCTGCTCGTCACGACCAGCCTGGTGGTCAACCTCGGCATCCTCGGCGTGTTCAAGTACGCCGACTGGTTCAGCGCCAGCTTCGCGGCACTCGCCGGGCGCTTCGGCTGGCAGGTCGACTCGTTCACTCTCGGTGTCGTTCTGCCGGTCGGCATCTCGTTCTACACCTTCCAGACGCTCAGCTACACGATCGACATCTACCGCGGCGAGCTCGAGCCCTCCCGCGATCTCCTCGACTTCGCCCTCTTCGTCGCCTTCTTCCCGCAGCTCGTCGCGGGACCGATCGAGCGCGCCTCCCGGCTTCTTCCCCAGATCCATGGCGCGCGGCGGTTCGACCTCGAGAGCCTGGAGACCGGTGGCTGGCTGGTGCTCTGGGGCCTGGTGAAGAAGGTGGTGATCGCCGACAACCTGAGCCTCCTGGTCGACGCGGTCTACGCACAGGGCGCCGAGCCGACGGCGACCCAGATCGCCCTCGCCACCTACGCCTTCGCGATCCAGATCTACTGTGACTTCTCGGGCTACTCGAACATCGCGCGCGGCGTCGCCCACATGCTCGGCTTTCGCCTGATGGTCAACTTCGACCTGCCGTACTTCGCCCGCGGCCCGTCCGACTTCTGGCGCCGCTGGCACATCAGCCTGTCGACCTGGCTGCGCGACTACCTCTACATTCCGCTCGGCGGCAACCGCGGCGGCCGGATCGCGACCTACCGCAACCTCCTTCTCACCATGCTCCTCGGCGGCATCTGGCACGGCGCCGCCTGGGCCTTCGTCGCCTGGGGTCTGCTCCACGGCGCCTGGCTGGCGATCGATCGCGCGCTGCGCGCCACGCCCCGCGCCCCGTTGCCGCTGACACGCCTCTCGACCTGGGCACGCATGGCCGTCACCTTCCACCTCGTTTGCCTCGGCTGGGTTTTCTTCCGCGCCGGCGGATTCCTGCACGGCGCCGGACTCCTCGCCGGCCTTTTCACTCCCTGGTCGCTCGCCGACGTCGGCCCATGGCTGCCCTCATTTTTCCACCTGATCCTCCCGCTCGCCCTCTTCGAGCTCGTCCAGGAGGCGACAGGCGATCACTTCGTGGTCTTCCGTCTGCCCTTCGTGCTCCGCGTCGTCGTCTACACCGGCCTGTGCGCGGCCGTCGTCCTGCTCGGACAGGACTTCGGGCAGCCCTTCATCTACTTCCAGTTCTGAGGTGACCGACGTGGCCGCTTCCCGATCGACTCCCGACTCCGTGACGCGGCGGTCGGGACGATCATGGCGGAGCCTGTGGCGGCGCGGGCCCTGGGCCGGCCTGGCGACACTCCTGCTGGTGCTCGCGCTCGACCGAGTCGCTCTCGCGCCCGACGGCCCGCTGTGGCAGCGATGGGAGCGGCCGGCGCGAGACTGGTCTCCTGCGACCCGCGGCATCGTCGCCGACCGGAAGACGCTCCGAGAGCTCCGAGAGATCGGGCCAGCGGCCGAGACTGCTGTCGTCCTCGGCAACAGCCGCGCCGCCGCGTCTCTGCGGAGCCGCCTGGCCGAGCAGGCCGAGCCGACGAGGACCTATCGCATGATCGCTCATGCCAGGATCGGCCTCTTCGAGATGCTCTCAGCCGCCGAACGGATCGAACCTCTCGATATCGACCTCGGAATTCTCGCACTCTCGGAGTTCGACTTGTTCCGCGCCGAGCGACCGAGACCGGAGAGCGGCCACTGTCGGTGGGGCGCCATGGGAGCGTCGGCCCGCTGGCTCGGACCTCGGGTCGTCTTCAGGCACCGTCGGCACTTTCTGCAGCTGGCGGCGGCCTGCTCCCTCGAGTCCTACAGCACGCGCCTGGCGCTGCACCGTGCCGGTCTCGACGCGTGGAGAGAATTCGACGGCTCCCTCGTCGCACGGACGACCGAGGCCTCCGTCGAGACTCCTCCGCCACCGACCTCGTTCTTTCCTCGCGCCGCACGCAGCACGGAGCAGAAGCAGGAGCAGAGGCAAGAGGCGCTCCAGGCACGGCGTCGACTGTTCGCCGAAGCGTCCGCCGCGTTTCCCGAGCTTCCGGCCGACGGAATCCGATTCCAGGTGCGGCACGCATTGCGGCTCTATCGCGGGGCCCACGTCGCCTACAATCGAAGGCTCATCGAACGAACGATCGACACCTTCCTCGAGGGCGGCAACCGGGTTCTACTCGTCGAGCCGCCGCTCCACTCTACGGTGCGCCGGGCCCTCGATCCCGCCCTGCGCCAAGAGTTCCTGCGCTACGCCGAGTCGCTGGCGGAGCAGGATGGTGTCGACCTCTTGAGGCTCGAGGAGTCTGGACCTTTCGACGACTCGAGCTTCGCCGACCTCACGCACCTGCACAATCAACGCGGAGCGATCCAGATGACGGAAGCGATCGTCGAGCGGATCCGTCGGATGCCCCGCTCCGCCGACGCGCAGCCGCCATGATCTTCAACAGTCTCGAGTTCGGCCTCTTCTTCGGCCTCGTCTTCGGTACCTACTGGTGCCTCGGCCGGCGGGCGCAAAACTATTGCCTGCTGGTCGCCAGCTATGTCTTCTACGGCGCCTGGGATTGGCGATTTCTCGGCCTGATCGCGCTCTCCACCGCGGTCGACTACTGGGTCGGCCGCCTGCTCGGCGCAACGGAGACACCAGCGCGGCGCAAGCTCTTGCTGTCCCTCAGTCTGCTCACCAACCTGGGCATTCTCGGAGTCTTCAAGTATCTCGACTGGCTCACCACCAGCTTCGCCGAGCTCGCCGCATCCGTCGGCTGGACCGTCGACCCGCTGACTCTGGAGGTCGTCCTGCCGGTCGGGATCTCGTTCTACACGTTCCAGACCCTCTCCTACACGATCGACGTCTACCGACGGGAGCTCGCGCCGACACGCAATGTCGTCGACTTCGCTCTCTTCGTCGCATTCTTTCCCCAGCTCGTCGCCGGCCCGATCGAACGCGCCTCGCGCCTGCTGCCGCAGATTGCCTCGCGTCGCCACGCTGATCTCGAGGGCTTCCAGACTGCCGGCTGGCTGATCCTCTGGGGCCTGATCCAGAAGGTCGTCATCGCGGACAATCTCGCCGCCGTCGTCGACGCGGTCTACGCCCCGGCGGCGCGACCGACCGCCGCCCAGGTGGCCCTCGGCACGTTCGCATTCGCGATTCAGATCTACTGCGACTTCTCCGGTTACTCGAAGATCGCGCGCGGCGTCGCGCGCCTGCTCGGCTTCCGGTTGATGGTCAATTTCGACCTGCCGTACTTCTCGCGAGACCCGGCGGAAATCTGGCGACGCTGGCACATCAGCCTGTCGACCTGGCTCCGCGACTATGTGTATCGCTCTCTGCGCGACCGTGATCGCGCTCGCCATGGCCGGCGCGGCGCCGCGGCACGCAGCGGACGAAACCTCGTCTTGACGATGCTGCTCTGTGGCGTCTGGCACGGCGCCGGCTGGCACTTCGTCGTCTGGGGGCTGCTCCAGGGACTGTGGCTGGCGGGGCATCGCGCATGGCGCGCGCGGCGTCCACTGTGGCGCCCCGCGGCCGTGTGGGCACGCCAGCTCCAAGACCTCGGGCGCGGCCTCTTGACGTTCACGATCATCTGCCTGACGTTCATCTTCTTTCGCGCTCCCACCCTCGGGCAGGCTCTCGACCTCCTAGTTCGCCTCACCGGCCCGTGGGAGCTGCACTCGATCGCGCTCTGGTGGCGGCCGCTGGCGTTCCTCGTCCTGCCGCTCGCGCTGCTCGAGACCCTACAGCGCATCACGCGCGACGAGTGGATCGTCTTGCGGCTACCGCTCGTCGCGCGTGCCGTGCTCTATGCTTGCCTCGTGATGGTGCTCGTCCTCTTCGGAGAAGACTTTGGCCAGCCGTTCATCTATTTCCAGTTCTGAGAGTTCGGCGCCTCGCGGCGCGCGCTGGTCGAGACCGGCCGTCGTCTCGACCTCGCTCGCGGTGGTTCTCGCTCTAGGTCTGGTGCTGCTGGCCGACCAGCTGCTCTTCGGCCTGTCCGGCCCGTGGCGGACGATCAGTGATTTCTTGCCGCGCGGGCATCCGCTGGAACGCGGCATCGTCAGCGACCGCCTCGCGCTGCGGGAGCTGCGCGACGTCGGAGCGGAGGCACGCAGCGTGGTGATTCTCGGCAATAGCCGGGCGCGTGCCGTCTTTCGGCGGGCCCAGGCACGACGGGTCGACCCACGGACTGTGCACATCGAGCTTTCGCATGCCGGCATGGACCTCTACGAGAGCTTGGCCACCGCGTACAGACTCGAACCGTTCGATGTCGACGTCACCGTCCTCGTGCTCTCCGAAATCGAGCTACACAGCCCCGTCTACCTCAAGCCGTGGGCGGGGGTCGGCAGCTGGCGGGCGCTGGGTGATCTCCTCCACCACCTCGAGCCGTCGACACTGCTCGAGCGGCGGCGTGACCTGCTGGGACTCGCCGCGTCCGCGTCCCTCGCCGCCTACCGCGATCGGCGGGTGATCCACGCGGCCGCTGTCGACTCCTGGCGCCGCTTTCCGCTCGATCGGCTCGATCGGCTTGATCGGCCCAGCCCGCCAGCCGTCGCAGATGCGCTGAAGCCTCTCGCGCCGATGCCCAACCTGAGACTCAGCGACGCCGAACGAGCGGAGCTCGCAGCCCGCCTCGCCCCGTTGCTGCCGCATCTTCCTCCGGCGGGACTGAGAGCCCAGATCTACCAGCTCGCCGGCGTCGCACCGGGTCCGCACACCCGCCTCAACGAGGCCGTGCTCCTCGACCTGGTCGAGGCGCTGCGTGGGATCGGCAGCGAGGTCCTGCTCGTCGAAGCGCCGATCCACCCGGTCGCGGAGGAGGTCTACGACCGCGCGCTCCGCGAGCCGTTCCTGGACCTCGCCGAGGGCCTCGCGACGCGGGAGGGCGTCCATTTCATGCCGCTCGAGGAGACCGGTCCGTTCGGGCCGAACGACTTCGCCGACCTGACCCATCTTGCGCGCCACCGAGACCAAGCCGCGCCGCGGATGGCGCGACGGATCGCGGAACGTGCACGGACTCTGCTCGACCGTGAGGTCGACTCGGAAGCTGACGAAACGCCACTCTAGCGCCGCGAGCGGCATCCGCCATGCCGGAGGTCACGATAGACTCGTCGCGATGCATGGGATGAACCGACTCTCTCGACGACAGATCTCTCGACCGAACGTTACTCCATCGTGGGTCGCGCGAGTGCGCAGACTCGGCGTCCTCGTCGCGGGTCTCTCGGCGCTGCTCGCATCCGGCCTCGGGGCGACGGCCGAGGCCCCGGAGGCCGAGCTCGACCTTCCGACCGACCTGAGCCAGATCGAGGGCGCCGACCCCTATACGACTTGGCTCGAAGAAGTCGCTCCGCTGATCACGGTCGCCGAGCAACAACTCTTCGCCAGCCTCACAGAGGATTACCAGCGCGACGCGTTCATCGACAAGTTCTGGCGCGTGCGCGACCCGTATCCGCGCACGACGCGCAACGAGCTCGCCGAGCGTTGGCCGCTGCGGGTCGCCGAGGCGCGTGGCAAGTGGGGCGATCTCGCCGATGCCCGCGCGCGCATGCTGCTGGTCCACGGGCCGCCCGATCGGAGCTTCGAGGTGCGCTGCACGGAGACCCACAAGCCGGCCGAGGTCTGGGCCTATCAGGGCACCGACTGGACCAACGTCGAGACCGTACTGATCTTCCTACGCGAGCAGGCCGGGCGCGGCAA
Organism: Acidobacteriota bacterium; assembly: GCA_039194425.1. Taxonomy (GTDB): domain Bacteria; phylum Acidobacteriota; class Thermoanaerobaculia; order Multivoradales; family J023; genus JAUIJL01. The sequence goes on from JBCCVZ010000009.1 coordinate 261,460, forward strand.
GGCGCGGATCTGGCAGCCCGGCCTGGTGTCGGCCGATCTTCGTTCCTTGGCGACACGCGCCCGCAGCTGCTTCGGCGGTCGCCAGCTGCTGGCGCTCGCCGACGCGATCGCCAACAACTCCGAGGAGTACGCGATCGCGCTCCGCCGCCTGCTGGCGAAGCCGCGGCCGAGCAGCACCGAGTGGGTCGACGCCTTCCGCGTGTTCTCGACCGAGATCGCCGACGACGCGCCGATCCTGCCTGCCCGCATCGACCTCGCGTACCCCGGCCGGCACCAACAGCGCACGGTGGTGCAGGGCCTGCTGCGGGTGCCCGCGGGCGACGCCGGCATCGGCGAGTACGCCGGCTACCGCTCCCACGATTTCCGCGTCGTCGGCGAAGTGCTGCAAGACGGCGAGCTCTTCGAGACCTTCCGATATCGCTACGGCTTCCCCGTGGACACCGCGCCGAGCGAGCTGCCGATGAGCTTCCAGCGCTACCTGCGGCCCGGACCGTATCGCCTGATCGTGAAGCTCGAGGACCTGAACTCGGACAGCGTCTTCCGCCACGAGCAAGACCTCGACGTGCCGCGCGCCGAGACGCGCATCGACCTGCCAACCTTCAAGGACCCCGAGACCGAAGCACTCTTCGCCGAGGCCACCGCCGCGGTCGCCGCCGGCGAGACCGGAATCCGCATCGTGCCGCCGCGAAGCGCGCTGCTCACGGGCTTCGTGCGCTTCGACACCCTGGTCTCCGGCGACGAGATCTCCAAGGTGCGGTTCTTCCTCGACGACAAGATGGTGGTGGCGAAGAATCGCGCGCCCTACAGCGTCGAGATCGACCTCGGCGAGTATCCCGACCTGCACACGCTGCGCGTCGAAGCGCTCGACGCCACCGGCAGCCAGGTGGCGAGCGACGAGCTGCTGATCAACAGCGGCGGCTATCGCTTCATCGCCAAGCTGCGCGAGCCGCGTCCTGGTGCGCGCTACGACTCCAGCCTGCGCGCCCGCGTCGAGGTCGAGGTGCCCGACGGCCGCAGCCTCGACCGCGTCGAGCTCTACCTCGACGAAACCCTGGTCGCGACGCTCTACCAGGAGCCGTTCGTGCATCCGATCGTGCTGCCGCGCGCCGGCCAGGTGGCGTACGTGCGCGCCGTCGCCTACCTGCCCGACGGCAACTCCACCGAGGACCTGGTGTTCATCAACGCACCCAACCTGGTGGACGAGATCGACGTGCAGATGGTGGAGCTCTACACCACGGTCCTCGACTCCCAGGGCCGACCGGTGTCGGGGCTCGCGCGCGACAGCTTCCGCGTGCTCGAGGACGAAACGCCGCAAACCATCGCCCGCTTCGAGGAAGTCGAGGACCTGCCAATCCACGTCGGCGTGCTGATCGATAACTCGGCTTCGATGGCCGACGTGCTTTCCGATGTCCGCTTCGCCGCCCTCGACTTCCTGGACCAGGCGGTGCAAGAGAAGGACCGGGCGGCGATCATCACCTTCGCCAACTTCCCGCGCCTCGCCGTCGAGCTGACCAACGACCGCAACGCCCTCGGCGCTGGCCTCGCCGGCCTGGCGCCGGAGGGCCGCACCGCGCTCTACGACAGCCTGATGTTCAGCCTCTATTACTTCACCGGCGTGCGCGGCCAGCGCGCCATCCTGGTGCTTTCTGACGGTCGCGACGAATCGAGCCGGTTCTCCTTCGACGACACGCTCGAGTACGCGCGCCGTGCCGGCATCACGGTCTACACGATCGGTCTACGCCTCGGAGATCCCGGCGCTCGGCGCAAGCTCGGGCGCCTGGCCGACGAGACCGGCGGCCGTGCCTTCTTCCTGCGCGACATCGCGGACCTGAGCGAGATCTACTCCACGATCCAGAGCGAGCTGCGCTCCCAGCTGCTGATCACCTACCAGTCGTCGAACACGTCATCCGACGAGGCATTCCGGCGCATCGAGCTGAAGGTCGACGATCCGCGCGCCGCCGAGGTCAAGACCCTCTCCGGCTATTACCCGTAGGCACAGACCCGAGCCGCGCAGCCCAAAGCCACACACCTGGGGCTCGCCCGTGGCGCTACGCGCCCCGTGGCCAGCCCCAGGCTCTACGAAACGGCCCCTTCAGGGCCCCGAGCCGGATTCCGGGACCCCGAAGGGGTCAGCCCGTAGAGCTCGGGGCTGGCGACGCGGAGCCCCAGCGACGCGGAGCGAGCCCCGAGGCGCGGCTATGACGCGGCCCCGAGATGGCCATGCGGGACAACGCGGCCCCGAGACCGCCACGCTCGGACTCAGACTGCGACGCGGGACGACGCGGCCCCGAGACGGCCACGCGGCCCCGAAGGCCCGCGCGGCCCGAGGCAGATCAGAACCGCAGGCGGCGGACGCCCGCAACTCCGAGCAGCAGCGCAAGGAGCACGAGGCCCCACTGGCCGAGGGTCGGAATCTCGAGAATCGTGCCGCCGACGATCAGGTCGGCCTGCGCAGCGCCCGCCGGGTCGCCGGAAACCGGCTGGCCTCCGACCACGCCATCGAGCGGGCTGGTCAGGTTGAGGTAGGTGTCTGGGGTCGCCGAACCCGGTATCTCGAGCGTCACGTCGAAGCTGCACGACTCACTCGGACCGAGCACTCCGTCGGTGAGCGTGATCGTCGACGTGCCGTCGGCCAGCGAGCCGACACCACATACATCGCTCTGCGGCAGGTCGATGGCGACCAGGCCGGGGAGCACGACGTCGAGATCGTCGGTGAAGCCGAGGCCCGTGATCGTGTTCACCGAATCCGGGTTCATCAGCGTGAAGCGCAGGACCACGTCGCCACCGAGGATCGCTTCACCGATGAACTCCTTGGTGAAGTCGATGAAAACGACCTCGACGCTGTCGCTTGCTGTCGGGCCCGTGACGACGACTCCGTCGACCGTGCCCGTCACCGCGCTGGTCGTGTTGGTGAACACACCGAGCGGCGCCGTCGGCGGGACGACGAGGTCGACGGTGAAGGTGCACGACGCCGAGGCGCCGAGGTTTCCTCCGGTGAGAGTGAGGAGCGATGTACCGTCGAGCTGCGAGCCGGCGCCGCAGACGTCGTTCGCCGGCAGGCCGGCGGCGACCAGTCCGGTGAGGGCAGCGTCGAGATCGTCGGTGAAGCCGATGCCGGTGGCACCGAAGCTGCCCGACTCGTTGGCGATCGTGAATTCCACCTGGACCGTGCCGCCGCGCAGCACCGGGTCGGCGAGGAAGGTCTTGGTGATCGAGAGCTCCGTGCCCTTCACCGTCAGCGTGGCGGTCGCTGTCCCGCTGTTGCCGAGGCTCGAGGTGAGGTCGCCGGTCAGGTTGACGAAGCTGCCATCGGCAGGCGCCGTGATGTCGGCCTGCACCGTGCAGGTCGCGCCCGCCGCCACCGTGCCGCCGGTATAGCTCACGGTGTCGCTGCCGGCCACCGCCGTCACCGTGCCGCCAGCGCACGTGGTCGACGCGTTCGGCGGCGTCGCCACCTCGAGGCCCGCGGGCAGCGTGTCGGTGACGTCGAGCGCCATCGCAGCATTCGCCGCCGCCGTGTTGTCGATCGTCAAGGTCAGCGTCGAGACGCCGCCGGCGGCGATCGTCGTCGGCGCGAACGCCTTGGCGAACGTCGGAGGCGGATCGACATCGAGAGACGCCGACGCCGTCCCGCTGTCGCCCAGCGACGAGGTCAGGGCCTGCGTCGTGTTCACCAGTGTCGTCGGGCCCTGCACGGTCACGACGACATCGGCCTGGACCGTACAGGTCGCGGCTGCGGCCACCGTGCCGCCCGTGTAGCTCACGGTGCTACTGCCCGCGGCCGCGGTCACCGTGCCGCCGGTGCAGGTGGTCGACGCGTTCGGCGGCGTCGCCACCACCAGGCCCGCCGGCAGCGGATCGGTGACGTCGAGCGCCATCGCCGCGTTCGACGCTGCCGTGTTGTCGATCGTCAAGGTCAACGTCGACACCACGCCGAGACCGACCATCGTCGGCGCGAACGACTTGGCGAAGCCGGGGGCGCCATCGACATCGAGCGAAGCCGACGCCGTCCCGCTGTCACCCAGCGACGAGGTCAGAGGAAGGGTCGTGTTCACCAGCGTCGTCGGGCCCTGTACGGTCACCACGACTTCGACCTGCACCGCACAGGTCGCGGCCGCGGCCACCGTTCCGCCCGTGTACGTCACGGTGCCAGTGCCCGCCACCGCGGTCAGAGTGCCGCCGGTGCACGTGGTCGACGCGTTCGGCGGCGTCGCCACCACCAGGCCCGCCGGCAGTGTGTCGGTGAAGTCGAGCGCGGTCGCCGCGTTGGTCGCCGCCGTGTTGTCGATCGTCAAAGTGAGCGTCGAGACCACGCCGAGGCCAGCCGTGGTCGGGGCGAACGCCTTGGTGAAGCCCGGCTGCGGATCGACCCGCAGCATCGCCGACGCCGCGGCGGCCTCGCCGTTCGACGTCGACAGGGCGCTCGAGGTGTTGAGCAGGTCGCCCGTCGCGGTGGCCGTCAGATCGACCGAGATCGTGCAACTGGCGCCGGCGACGACCGAACCGCCCGAAACACTGATCGAGGTCGCGCCGGCCATGGCACCGACTGTGGCGCCGCAGGAATCGACCACGTTCGGGGCCGCGGCGACCTCGAGGCCCGCCGGCAGCATGTCGACGAAGCTCAGCGACGAGGCATCGAGCGTGCTGGCCGCGTTGTCGATCGTGAAGGTCAGAGTCGTCGTCTGGCCGAGACCGATCGCGGACGGCGTGAACGCCTTGGCGAAGGTCGGCGGCGGCTCGATCTGCAGCGACGCGCTGGCCGGATTGGCCAGCGTCAAGCCAGCCGAGGTGAGCGGAGTCGTCGTGTTGAGGTACGACCCGGCGGCGACGCCGGCCGGGACCTGCAGGGTGGCCGTGAAGGTGCACGACGTGCCTGCTGCGAGCGCGCCTCCGCTGAGTGCCAACACCGAGGTACCGGAGAGCTGCGAGCCGGCGCCGCAGACGTCGTTCTGAGGCAGACCGATGGCGACCAGGCCCGGGAACACGGCGTCGAGATCATCCTGGAACGACACCGAGCCGAGATTGCCACCGAGATTCTGAATCGTGAACTCGAGGTCGACGGTCGAGGTCGCAGCGCCGGCCGAGCGGAAAGCCTTGGTGAACTCGACCAGGCGCACGAGGAGAGTGTCGCGTGCCGGGACGCCGGTCACCGTGGCGGCCCCGACCTGACCACTCACCGTGCTCGTCACATTCTCGGTCACGCTCCCCAGAGAGACACCAGCCGGCACCTGCAGAGTCACCGAGAACGTGCAGCTGCTCGCCGGCGCCACCTGGCCGCCGGTGAGCGTGATCAACGAAGTGCCCGAAAGCGTCGAGCCGACGCCGCAGACGTCGTTCTGCGGCAGACCGGTGGCGACCAGGCCGGTCAGAGTCGCACCGAGGTCGTCGGTGAAGGTGATGCCGGTGATCGGGTCGGTCGCCGAGGCGTTCGAGATCGTGAACTCGAGCGTCACCGTGCCGGGCGAGGTCGCCGGGTCGTCGGTGAACTCTTTGGCGATCGAGAGAGGCGAGAAGACCAGGAAGCTGTCGCTTGCCGGCGGGAAGACCGTCGAGCTGCCGCCGATGATGGCGGTGAGACTGCTCGTCACCGGGAAATAGGGTCCGAGCGCGGCTCCCGCCGGCACATCGAGGACAATCTGGAACGAGCACGTCTCGCCCGCGAGGAGGTTACCCCCGACCAGAGAGTAGATGTCCGCAAAGATCCGCACGAACTGCGATCCCGTGCCGCACACGTCGAGCTGCGTCGGCGTCGCGCTCGAGAGCCCCGGCAGGACCGCGTCGAGGACGTGCGAGAACGTCGCGCCGGTCACATCCGTCGTGCCGGCGGCGTTCGACAGCGTGTACTCGAGCGTCATCGTTCCGCCCGGCACCACCGGGTCGTCGAGGAACGACATCGAAAGAATCAGGCCCGCCACCTCGAGTGTGTCGGTGGCCGCGAGGCTGGTCGTCGCAGTGCCCACCACGGTCGCCGAGACCGCACTCGTGGTGTTGGGGTACGAGCCCGCCGGGGTCGCCGCGGGCACCTGCGCGGTCACCGAGAAGGTACAGCTCGCGCCCGGAGCCAGCGTGCCGCCGGTGAAGGTGAGGGGCGACGTGCCGCTGAGCTGCGAGCCGACGCCGCAGATGTCGTTCAGCGTTCCCGAGGTCGAAACCAGGCCGGTCAGCGCCGCGTCGAGGTCGTCGATGAAGGTAATCCCCGTCGCATCGCCCGGCGCGTTCTCGTCGTTCTCGAGCGTGAATTCGAGCGTCACGGTGCCGCCCGGAACGACCGGGTCGTCGGTGAAGCGCTTCTGGAGGCTGGGCGCCGCGACCACGACCAAGTCGTCACTCGCCGCCGGTCCGAACAAGAACGAGCTGTCGGCGTCCCGCGTCGCGGTCACCGAACTCGTGACATTGGGGTAGATCCCGGAATCGACCTCCAGCGGCAGGGTGAGCGGAACCTGGAACGTACAGGAGCCACCGGCGGGCAGTGACCCGTTCTGGATCACCAGCTGCAGCGCGCCGTTCGGTGGCAGCACGGTGGTCACCGACGCGTTCGATCCGGGGCCACAGAAGCCGTTCGCAGGAAGCGTCGGCACCATGCCGGTGACCACCGCGTCGAGATTGTCGACGAAGCGAATCGCCGAGATCGCCGAGGTCGCGCTGGTGTTCTGGATCGTGAACTCGAGCGTCACCGTGCCGCTGGGGATCACCGGATCGTCGATGAAGGTCTTGGTGAGCAGCGGCACTTCGGCGACCTGCAGCGTGTCGACCGCGGCGTTCAGCATCGTGGCCATGCCGTCGAGCTCGAGGCTCACCGGGCTGGTCGTGTTCGTGTAGGTCCCCGACGTCGCGGCGACAGGTACCTGCAGTGTGACGCTAAAAGTGCACGAACCTTCGGCGGGAATGGTGCCGCCACTCAGCGTCAAGACGCTCGAGCCGGCGATCTGGGAACCGGCGCCGCAGACGTCGTTCTGCGGCAGGCCGACTGCGACCAGGCCGGTTAGCATCGCGTCGAAGTCGTCGGTGAAGGTGACGTCGGTGGCGGCGAAGTTGCGGTCGAGGTTGTCGATCGTGAACTCGAGATCGACGGTCTGACCCGGCGCCACGATGTCGGCCGAAAAGCTCTTGCGGAACGCCTCGATCTGCACCAGGAGGGTTGCATTGGCCTCACCGGCGTTTCCCTGGGTCGACTGTAGCGTGAAGGTCGAGTTCTCTTTCAGCCCGGGCGCCGTGGCGACGACGTCGACGCTCGCGCTGCACGACGCCCCGGGCATCAAGAACCCGCTGAAGAGACTGACCGAGGTGGCGCCGTCCACCGGCGTGAACGTCGCAACGCAGTTCGTGGTCGCATTGCCGGGGGTTGCGACCTGCAGTCCGGGAGGCAGAATGTCGGAGAAGAACGTGTTGAAGACGTTGCTGCCCGACGGGTTGACGAGGTCGAACGTCAGCCTCGAGGTTTGCCCGACGAGGATCGTCGACGGCGAGAAGGCCTTGCTGAACCGAAGGCGGTTGGCGTCGACGGTGAGGTCGGCGGTCGCCGTCCCCGAGTTGCCGGACGTCGAGGTCAGATCGCCGGTCGTATTCGACAGAACTCCGAGCGTCCCGCCGACGACATCGACTTGGATCGTGCACGTCTCGCCCGGGCCGAGCCGCCCGCCCGTGAGCGAGATGGTCGAGCCGCCCGCTGGCGCGTCGAGCATTCCCGTGCAGCTGATCGATGCGGTCGGCGCGCTGGCGATCGTCATTCCGACCGGCAGCAAGTCGACGAAGGCAATGTCGTCGGTCGGTACGCCATCGACCTCTTGAATCGTGAAGGTCAGCTGCGACACATTTCCCAAACCGACGGTGCCGGGGAAGAAGCCCTTGTCGAACGTCGGCTGCGCGGCGGCCCACGAGGCCGGAAGAAGCAGAGCGAGGAGGACGAGACTGCGGAGGACGATCGGGCGGGTGGGCAGAGCGGTCATGAAAAAACTCTCTCGGAGTGCGGACTGGATGGATGAAAGGGATGCAGGCCGCGACAGGATACCAGACGACTGACGTCACCGGGCCGGCGAATCGTCTGGTGTCTCAGTCCGTGCGGCCGGTCTCGAAGCTCTGGAGATCCAGAGAGCGTGCCCAAACCCAGATCTCGACGCACGGGATCAAGTAGAGCAGCGGCGCCGAGGCCGCCCCGAGAACCAAGCCCCACGCGGCATCGGCCGGCAAGACGAGGGCGCAGAGTCCGAGACCAGCGACCGGTACCGACCAAAGCAAAAGCCGTCGCCCGCCGTACTCGTTGATCGCGTACCAGGCCTCGTCCGAGGCGTACGACTTCGCGAAGCGCACGCCGTACCAGCGATTCATTGCGATTCGGCGGCGCGCGAGAGGCCAGGAGAGCGCGGCGACGATGCATGCGGTGAAGAGATTCGACACCGCGAGAGCGACTCCGAGGCCGCTCATGGGACTTCGGCGACCTGCAACGGCGTATTGCTCGAGACCCGCCATTCGAGCTCGTGAGCTTCCGTCAAGTCGGGCACTTCCCAACGATCGAGCCAGCTGGTCAGCGTGCTCTCCGGTTCACCTCGGCGCTGGAACCCGTCCAGCCAGCTCGCGGCGTCGCGTTCGAGGTACACGATCCGCACGCGTGCCTCGTGCTCGGCGAAAAGGTCCAGCAGGTGCGCTCGCAGCCGGCGCGACAGATTCGTGTCGCTCCACACGATGTCGGCGCCCCGCTGGAGCCGATCGCGGGCGAGACACCGCGCCTCGGCGACGACCGCTCCCTGATTGTCCTCGGCGCCGACGTCGTAGCGACGGCGCAGAGCATCGAGATCGATCAGGGTCGCCGCGCCGGCGTACCGCTGTGCCCAAGGTCTTCGTCCACTGCCCGGCAATCCGCAGAGCAATGTCACCCGCGCCTCGCCCGCCGGCGCGACCGTGGCACCGAGCGCCTGGTCGGGACGCCGAAAGAAAAGGAACCGCTGGTGATCGTCGTCGAAGGGATACGGCCGGTCGAAGCAGCCGACCTCACGGCAGATCCGAGCATAAGCGTCGTGGCGGGCGTGGAGCTCTTCCGCGTCCTCGGTGATGCGGCCGAGCGCGTCGGCACGCCCGAGAATCGCCAGGTGATCACAACGCACCGTCTGGCTCACGCCGACCACCTGTCGCTCCCGGCGCTCGCTGTCGCGCAGGTAGAGCGGAACCATGTGGTGATGAACGAGGGCGCAAATCCTCTCGCGGCGCTCGACCGGTACGCCCTGCCGCCACAAGATGCGCCGCGCCTGCAGAGCACCGCGGCGGGCATGTCCACGCGACGTGATCCGTCCGTCGGGCAAGACGCGCGTGCACTCCGGCTTTGCGGCGTCGTGCAAGAGCGCGGCGACGAAAAGATCTTCGCGCAGCGACGGATCGAGCGCACGCCACTCGTCGAGCTCGATCAGTGCCTCGCAGACGAGCCGCGTGTGCACCCAGACGTCCCCCTCTGCATGGTAGCGGGGATTCTGCGGACAGCCGCGCAGCGCGCGAATCCACTCGAATCGCCGATCGATCGCCTCCCACTCGAGACGCCACGGCGGACCGGAAGGGCAGAAAGAGAAGATCTCGGGCATGGGATGAGGCGGAGCGGGCTCACGATATGCTAGCCGCTGAGCCCGCCCCTGTCCATCGACGCGCCCGGCCCGAGACACCGACCTCACCGAAGGCGGAGGCTCCACCCCAGGCGTAGGTTGAGCAGAGGGTCGCTGGAGCGCTCGCGCCCCGCGCCGTCGAGCCGCGGTCGCTCGACATCGAGCGGCGTGTAGAACGCCTCGAGCACGAGACGACCGAAGTCCGCCTCGCCAGCACCGCCGAGGCGCCAGCCAACGCCGGCGGTCCACGACACCAGGTCGCCGTCCGACACGAGCAACGTGCGGTCGCTGAATCCGAACGTTTCGGCGCGCACCTGGAACTCGGTGTCGACCCGGCTCCAGGCGACTCCGGCATGCACGGTCGCCGCGGCGCCCAGCCGATAGGCGGCCACCAGCTGGAGCCCCGCATAGTCGAGCGCGACCGTGTCGCGCGACGGTTCCTCACAGCCGAATGGGTTCTTGGGCGTACCGGGAGGGAAGAGATGGTCCTCCCCCGCCTGACAGGTGAAATCACCGTCGGCCTCACCGATCTGGGCATAGACGCGGCCGCCGAGCGACCACCGGCCCGAGGCCCACAACCGACGTTCGAGAGCCGCCGAGAACAGACTCGCTTCGACGCCGTCGATCTCCACCGGCGGAGCCCAAGCGAGGAGCAGACGCAGACCGCCCGGAAGGCCGACGCCGGCGCGCAGCCGCACCCAGACCGGCGAGCGGTTCAGGTCCTCTTCCTTGAAGCCGCCAAAGCCGACGCGGCGCTGCTCGGAATCGAGATGTGGGGCCTGCAACAGCTCGAGACCGACATCGACCGCGCCCGGCTCCGTCTGCTCCACGGCGCCGAGGCTAGTGAGCAGGCTGATCGCGGCGAAGGTATTCATCGCCCACGCCTCCGGCTCGTCGAAGTCGAGCTCTTGCACACCGTCGAGCACCGGTCGCTCGGTCGTCGACCCACCCTGCGCCGTCGCGCTCGACGCCCAAGGCACGAGCGCGACGAGCAGAGCGGCGAGAATCACTCGCCGCTCTGCACCACGATCCGTCAAGGGCATGTCGCGAAGGCCTCGACGTCGAGCACCGTTTCGGCCGCCTGGCCGAGCGGGTTCGCGTAGATCTTTTGGGTCCCGGTCGCCGTGTCGGTCACGGTGAGGGTGAACTCGACATTCGTGGTGGCGGCGAAGAAGACCCAGAAATGCTGATTCACGGGGCAGCCGTCGAGCACCTTGATCAGCATCTCGAGATTGTCCTCGCCGAAGAACCAGAAGAGACCGGAGTCCTCGCGCCCTTCGAGGCTGACCGCCTGGCCGTCCCCGGTGTTGCCCTGGAAGTCGCGCCAGGTGATGCGCGCACGGAAGCGATCGTCGAGGGTCAGGCAGAGGGTGGTCGCGTCGGGCACGCAGTCGGTGGCGGCATCGTCGTCGGTGATCGTCAGCGTCGCGCTGCTGGTACCGAGAGACGCGCCGCCGGTGGCCGACGACAGAGCCAAGTTCACCGTCTCAGCGCCTTCCTCGACCGCATCGTCGATCAGCGGCACGGTGAACGCCTTCTCGCCGCTTTCGCCGTCGGCCCAGGCGAGGGTGCCGGCCGTGCCCTGGTAGTCGAGGCCGTCCTGCGCCGAGCCGTCGCTGGTCGCGTAGTCGACCGTGACCGCACCGTCGGTCCCGCCGCTGCGCCGAACGGCGATCGTCGCCGCCGCCCCGTTTTCCGCCGCTTGCGCCGTGCTCGACACGAATCCGAGCGTGCCCGGTGAGCTGGTCGGTGCGTCGTCGTCGACGATGGTCAGCGTCGCGGTCGACGGTGATCCGAGACCGGCGCCACCGCCCGGATTCGACAGCATGACGTTGATCGTCTCGTTCACCTCTTGATCGCCGTCGTCGGTGATCGGCACCGAGAAGCTGCGCGGGTCGTCGTCGTTGTCGGGCCAGTTGAGCGTGCCGGACGTCGCCGCGTAGTCCGACCCGGCCTGGGCCGAACCGTCGCTGGTGGCATAGGCGACCGACACGGCGCCATCGTCGCCGCCGACGCGCTGCACCTGGACGTTGAACGCTCCCGACCCCTCGCCACGCTGGATCGACGCGACGGCGAAGCGCAGGTTGCCCGGCTCGTCGCCACCGCCCAGCTGCACGACAATGGAGCCGACCATGCCGAGAGCCTCGTGCACCTCGCAGACATAGTTGATCGTGCCCGGCTGATCGAAGGTGATGCTGAAGCTCCAGGCGGCCGACGACGGAGCGCCGTCACCGCCCTGACCGTCGCAGCCCTGGGCACAGCGGAAGCTTCCGTCGCTGGCCGCCACGTTGTGAAAGCCGCCGCCGTTGGTCCAGGTCACGGTGTCGCCCACCGAGATGGTGAGGTTGGCGGGAGAGAAGGTGTTGTTGGGCAAGGCCTGGACGGTGAACTCGGCCGCGCCGGCTCCCGGGCCGACGAGCAAGCCGAGAACGGCCACCACGGCTCCGACGAGCCAGGAAGGAATCGAACGACGCTTCGGTCGCTCGATGGACGGTGTGGGCGAAGGCTGTGAGAGTCTGCTTTGAGCTGGCAGCATCGGGAGGTTCCTCGAGTGTCGGTGCATTCGTCGACCGGAGATCGACTCACATGGGTTCGCCGGTAGGTCGCTCGATGCCGCCGCCCGGTTCGATCGAGCTCGCATCCACGGCGTGCTCGAAACTCGATCGAACCGCGAAGCCATCGGATGCAACACACCCGAGGACGAGCGACCTCGACTCCTGGAGCCCCGTGGCCACCGATTCATCCTCCGACTCCTCGTCCACCGCGCCCTCCGTGGACTCATCCCGCGTGGGAACGGGCGATCTGACGTCGGATCTCGACCTCCTGCGCGCCGTCGCCGACGGAGACCGACAGGCCTTCGAAAGGCTGTACCACCGCTACGCGCGCCGGCTCTTCGGCTATCTGCTGCGCTGGCTCTCGAGCCCTGAGCAGGTGGAAGAAGTGATCGACGACACCATGTTCGTGGTCTGGCAGCAGGCGAGCCGCTTCGAGCTTCGCTCCCGCGTGTCGACCTGGATCTTCGGCATCGCGTATCGCCAGGCGATGACGGCGCTGCGCGGTCACCGCGAACACACCGACCTCGAGCAGGTGGCCGAGCCGGCAGGGCTCGATGTCGACCTGCGGCGGCGCGAGCTGCGCCTCAGTCTCGACAAGGCGCTCAACTCTCTCTCGGCCGACCACCGCACCGTTCTCGAGCTCACCTACTTCGAGGAGTTCTCGTGCCGCGAGATCGCCGACGTCGTCGGCTGCTCGGTCAACACCGTCAAGACTCGCATGTTCTACGCCCGGCGGCACCTGCGCCGCATCTTGCCACGCCTGGGCTGGACCCGGCCTTGACCTTCTCATCACGCCCGGAGACCGTGAGCCCATGAACCCAGCGACGCCGCAGTCATCGATCCGCCACGACGAGGCCTGGGAGCTCCTGCCGTGGCTGGCCACCGACCGCCTGACGCCCGCGCAGCTGCGCGGCGTGCTGCACCACCTCGAACACTCACCCGCGCTGCGCCAGGAGCTGCGCTACCTCGCCGAGCTCGAGCGCGCCGTGACTCATCCGCTGGTCGACGAGGACCAGCATTCCGTGACCCGACTGTCACCGGAGCGCGTCCTGCAGAGAATCGACCGGATCGCTACAGACGCGCGGCCTGCTCGGGACTCTCTGCTGCACCGCCTCCGGCGGCGCTTCGAGGCGGTCTCGCGCTCGCCGCTGGTCGTCGCCCAGACCGCGGCGATCGCCGTGCTGCTCTTCCTGGTCGTCACCCCGGGCCCCGAGGTGCCGTCTTCCGCCGAATCTCCGGCGGCTCCCGCCTATCGCACACTCACCGGCACGGCGGCGCAGACCGGAACGTTCGAGGCCTCCGCCGAGCCGGCGCACGTTCGCCTCGTGGTCGATGCGAGGCTCTCGCTCGCCGCCCTCGGTGACCTGCTCGACTCGGTCGACGCCACGCTCGTCGAGTTTCAGGCCCACGGTCTGCCACTCCACGATCGTCCATCGCCGGCCGGAGCGACTCCTCCAAACCGCATTCTCACGCTCGCCCTGGCGCCGCGCAGCGACCTCGAGACCGCTCTCGACGCGCTGCGCGCGGCACCGTCGGTCGCTCTGGCCGAGCCGGCCCAGGGAGCACTCTGACGCATGCCCAAGACGTCGGCCGAGAGTCTCGATGCGCCCGGATGATCCAGTCGAGAGGATGCCCGCCCCGCGGCGTGCGGTGCTGGTCGCTCTGCTCTGGGCCTTGGTGACTACTCTCGCCGGAGGCTGTGCCTCGATGTCGCGCTCGAGCGAGCCGAACGACGATCGCCGCGTGATGATCACGCTGCCACCGGCACCGAAGAGCGTGGTGATCCGCGATCAGCGCGAAATCGCCACGTCGTATCGCCTGCGCATGCTCGCGGCGTGGGACATGGAGTCGATCGGCCAGCGCTGCATCGTCTATGAAGTGCCTCCCTGGCTGCCCTTCGACACCACACTCGACGAGCTCGCCGCCGACCCGCGCATCGACCTCGCCCAGCCGGTGCAGCGCTTTCGCACCGGCGCACGCGAGGCCTCCCCGACTCGTGCCGGCGCGCGAGACCCGTACCGCCATCTGCAGCATGCCGCCGACAGTCTCGGCCTCGAGCGTGCCCATCGCCATGCCACCGGACGCGGTGTCCGCCTGGCGGTGATCGACACCGGGGTCGACGTCGCCCATCCCGACCTGGCGCCGAATCTCGAGCTCGCTCGCGACTTCGTCGCCCCGCCGGTGAGCTTCACCCGCGACATCCACGGCACCGCCGTCAGCGGCGTGATCGCCGCGGCGGCCAACGACGTCGGCATCCTCGGCGTCGCGCCCCACTGCCGCCTGCTCGCGCTCAAGGCCTGCTGGCCCGAGGCCACCGCATCCCGCGCCGCAACCTGCGACAGCTACACACTGGCTCTGGCGCTCGACTCGGCGATCGTCGAGGCGGTGCAGGTGGTGAATCTCAGCCTCGGCGGCCCGCCCGATCCGATTCTCGGGCGCCTGGTGGCCGAGGCGGTGGCGCGGGGAATTCTCGTCGTCGCCGCCGACGGGGGGCCGGGCGCCGATTTCCCGGCGACGGCCCCTGGTGTGCTCGCCGTTCGCGCCCAACCCGCCTCGGGGACGGTGACCCTGGTCGACGAGTCGTCGGCGCGCATCAGTGCTCCCGGAGACAGCGTGCTTTCGACCGCGCCGGGCGGCGGCTTCGATTTCTTCTCTGGTGCGTCGATCGCCGCCGCCCACGTCGCGGGGCTGGCGGCGCTGCTCCTCGAGCGACGCCCCGATCTGTCGCCGAGCACCGTCGCCAGGGTCCTGTTGCGGGCGAGCCAGGACGATGCGCTCGACGCCTGCGCCGTCCTGGCCGCCGCGACGGGCGACGATCTGCACTGTGAAGGGAGCCCTCCGCGGACCGAGCGATAGACTGGAGCGTCTTCAACCGGACGCCGCCATGACGCCCACCGAGAGCCATGCCGCCCCAGCCGGCGATCACGCCCACCGGCCTCACGATCCGACCGCGCAGCCCGAGCTGCCGATCCTGACGCGCGTCTTGCTCATCGTCCTCGGCTGGCTGTTGCTGCTCCTGGGCGTGGTCGGCAGCCTGCTGCCAGTACTCCAGGGCTGGCTGTTCTTCGCCCTCGGCGCCGCGACGCTGTCATTGGTCAGCAAGACGGCGCTGCGCTTCACGCGCTGGTGCTTCCGCCCGTGGCCCAGGGGCTGGCGACGCATCCTGCGCGCCCGGCGCCGGATTCTCCAGAAGCTCGTCGACTGAGCCGAGGCCCTCAGCGACGCGCTCAGGCCACCTCGCCGGCTCGGGGGGCGTTTCTGGGGCACCGACCGCGGCCATACCGTCCCTAGGAGGTTCCGCCCCCTAGGAGGTTCTGCCATAGCCGCGCCAGCACGCTGGGCGGCTCGGTCTCGTTCGCCGCGACCAGATGCTCGATCTGCTGTCGCAGCCCGTCGATCTCGCGGATCGCTCTCTCGTAGGCGAGACCGACGCGCCGTGAGTCCTCGCGCTGCAGCGCGGACTCGGCCTCGACCTGCTGATAGGCGGATTCGGCCAGCTCCGCTCGCTTCCTGAGATCGTCGAGAGACGCTTGCTGGACTCGCACCACTTCGTCGCGCGCCGCCAGTTGGTCTTGGAGCCGCTTCGCCGAGTCCTCGAAGTGCTGGGCCGACGTCTTGGCGTGCTCCAGACGCCAGCCGGCGCGCTCGGCCTCTCGAGCCGCCTCGACGGCCGCGAGCCGCGCCCGCGCCAGCTCGAACGACTCACTCGACTCGAGCGCGGGATTCGCGGACGCTTGAGCGGACTCCTCGGTACCAGGCCCACTCTCTCCCGTGGCTGCCACGAGGCCGCGCAGTCGCTCTTGTTCCTCGAGCAACAGGAAGGGCCATGCGGCCAGGCTGTGCCCGAGCTGCTGGACCAGGTGATTCTTCAAGACCTCGCGGTGGTTGGTCGCGACGCGATCGAGGACTCGCTTCAAGACCTGAGGATCCCCCGCGGTGGATACCTTGGAACCGGGCCGCACTCGGTAGTCGAACGCCACCTGGTCGAGGTGGCGGAACCTCCACCCCCGCCGCGCGACCCGAATCCACAGCTCCCAGTCTTCCCACGTCAGGATCTGCTCGTCGTAACCGCCGACGTCTTTCCAGGTCGTCCACCGAATCACCGAACAGGTATCGATGTAGTTGCCGCTGAGCAGTCGGTGGATGTCGAACTCTCCGCCGGCCACCCGCCCCTGCCGGAGCCCGAACTCGTAGCGATCGCCGTAGACGACGCCGAGGCCCGGATCGGCCTCCAGCTCGGCGATCGCCGCCGCGAGGAACGGACCCTGCCGCAGACGATTGTCCGCGTCGAGGGGAATGACGTAGGGAGCCCGGACGAGCTTGAAGGCCCTGTTACGCGCCGCGCAGACACCGCTCGGCTCCTGGTGCTCGACGTGATAGCCCGCCTCACGAAGACGAGCCATGATTCCTACAGTCGCGGGATCTTTCGAGCCGTCGTCGACGAGGATCAGCTCGTAGGGCTCCGGGATCGAGCGCTCGACGCTGGCGATCGCATCGATCACCTGGTGTCCATGGTCCCGGCAGGGGATGACCACCGCCACCGGAGGTTCTGGGACCTCCGGCGACGGAGTAAATCGATAGGGCCGCAGCGCCTCCTCGGCGGCGGATACGGCCCACCGCCCCACCGTCGGCAGATCCGCCTCAGCCTCCAGCGTGCGGAGCACGGAGAGCGTCTCCGGGTACGTCGCGGCGAAGAGGCGCGGCAGGGGGTCACCGCACGGTCGGTTGGTGAGCTCTTGCTCGTCGTAGACGGCTCCGAGACGCGCGGCGTCGAGCTCCAGACCGAGCTTGCCGATCACCTGCTCGGCGAAGGCTTCAGGCTGCTCGATCAGAGCATGCGTGCTGGCCAGCACGCACCGCTCCCGGTGCCGGCGGTAGAATTCGAGCAAGTGCCGGTTGTAGACGCTCCAGATCCGGGGCGCATAGTCGGGCCGGCGCAGAAAGACGTCCGCGCCAAGCCGCTGCATCGAGTCGGCGACGTCCCAGGGATGGCGATAGACGAGCACATAGCGTGCGTCGTCGAGAAGCTGGTCCCAGAAGTCGAGCAGCAACGTCGACCGCGGGTCCTTGAAGCCCCACGGCCTCGAGCGCGCACCGATCTCCTCGAGCAGCTGCCGGCCCTCATCCGCATACGACGCCAAACGAGAGGCGTCGAAGCTCTCCCTTTCGGTCCACCCCCAATCCGGATGACCGCTGTCTTCCGCGTCGCAGCATTCGGCGACGATCCGGCGGTTGAGCTCCAGGAAGCGCCGGTCCTCGAAATAGCCCCGGCGATTGTTGGCGTCTCCCGGCACCAGGTCGCTGCCCACGTCGAGACCCATCGCCTCCAGAAAGGAGGTCGACAGGGAGGTCCCGGACCGGTGCATTCCTGCGACGATGACAGGCGTCGCGATCGTCCTTGGCTCAAGCGATACGGGAGAAGTCTCGGCCGGCGCGTGCATGTCGATCTCTCCATGCTCTCTTCGGAGGTCGTGCTGTGGATGGTGAGCGCTGGGGGGAGCTTCGGCTCTGTCTGCGCGAGACGCTGAGATACGGAGCACCGGAGCTTCCAGTTCGTATCGTCAATTCGTGTCTCGGTTCACCGTAGATCCGAACTCGTCGATGGTCGCCTCATGCGCCGACGCGCTGGCGGGGTCGGGTGACGCAGATCACCTCACGATTCGAGGCGCCTCAGCTGCGCCCGAGATGGTATCTCGCGATCCAGCCTCGCGTGAGGTCGGGGTGGAGGCTCTAGCGACGTCCTTCGCGGCCAGCACGTCGAGGCGGACCAAAGGCTCAGCTCGGCGGATCCTCGAGACCGAAGAACCGGCGCATTCCGGCGCGGTAACTGCGGGCGCTGTCGGCGGCGTGGGTGCCGCCGTCGAGAGTGACGACCTCGAGCGACCAGGGCAGATCTCCGACCTCGCGCCAGGCATCGGCGAAGGCGACGGCGCCCTCTCGGTACTGGGGACGATCGTCCGTGCCGCTGGTGACGACGAGGTTCAGGTCGTCGCGGATCGCCGCCGCGGGCGGCGCGAAGAAGCGCTCGCGGCCGGGGGTGAAGCTCGGGTTGCTGGCGATGCGGCCCCAGAAGACGTCGGGGTGCTCGAAGGCGGACCAGAGCACGAAGTGACCGCCGCGGCTCTGGCCGAAGAGCACCCGGCGCGACGGATCGACGCGGTAGCGTTCTTCGACCGTCGGCAGCAGCTCGTTCTCGAGGAAGGCGTGGAATGCCGGCGCGCCGCCCTGCCATTCCTCGGCGTCGTCGGCCGGCGCCGAGAAGTCGTGCCCGCGCTGGTTGATCGGCCGCTCAAAGCTGCCGTAGGCGATGCCGACCACCACGGCCTCGGGCAGGCCGTCGTCGTAGGCCAGGAAGAGGTGGTTCGCCGCGAGGATCGGGAAGAGCGAGTCGCCGTCGAGCAGGTACACCACCGGGTAGCGCGTGTCGTCCGGAGAGTCGCCCGCGGGCTCGTCCTCAGACACCTCGGGAGACTCGTACCCTTCGGGAAACCGCACATAGATGTGGAACGACCGTCCCACCTCCTCGGACGCGAGCTCGAAGTAGTCGCCGCGCAGCGCTGGTAGGTGATCGAGCGGAGTGACTTCAAGCGACGGCGCCGGCTCCGGTAGCTCAGTCGATGGCGTCGACTCCTGACACCCGAGCGTCAGACTGAGGAGAAGCGCCAGGCAGCCTAGGCCAATCCGATTCACAGCCGATGGTGTTCTCATATGCGTACTCTACTCGCTTCGCGGCAATTTCTAGGACACGAGCACTAGAGGATCTCATCGCCTTGGTACCAACTGAGCTCTCGCACCGCTTCGAGTGCAAGCTCGACCTTCTCGCTATCTGTGGTGAAACGGAAGACTTGATAGGTTGGAGGTGAATCAGGCCGCCCATGGACCTTGTGAAAGTCATTCATACGTCTCCAGACAAATTCCTTGCACTCATTGACAGTGTTCCCCACATAGGTATCAAAGTCGCCCAGCTTCAGATGATTGGGGTTATGCGTATCAACAAGACTTGCACGATACTCTCGAGATTTGCCACTCAGCTTCAAGGAGATAGATCTCCGCGCATCTCTGCTGACAAAGACTCTGAGTGTGATGGAGAAGGGCTGCTTTGAACCCCCAACCCACCCTGACCATCCAAACTCCTTGGCGAGATCGACAAGGCCGGTGACCAGCTCCTTAAACTCGGCCTCTCGATACTTCCGCCAGTCCCCGATCCTTCGACTTGCGAACCAGCGCCAGTTATCCGGCGAGAGAACAGCCGTCTGCTTGATGCCAAGAACCGCCGCAAGGTCGCGCAGTCCAGAGTCGTAGTCAGACCGAAAGTCGGCGTACTTACGGTCCGCAAGCAGCACTGGAACCTCACAGTCTCGCAAGAGAATCGGTAGGATGACGACTCTCCGTTCCTTCATCTGCCGGTAGAAGGCAGCTCCAAGCTCTGCTCGAACCCACTCGGACTCGAGAGCTTCGGGTGACAGAACGACTGCCAGGAATTCGTTCTCTTGGATGCCATCATTGACCTTCCAGGTGATGGACTCGCCCACCTTGATTTCCCATCGATCGAACCAAGCTCTCGCTCCGATCTTCTCCAGATCCCGCGCGAGCTTCTCGACAAACGGCTTATCTGCACCAGTGTGGGACAAGAAAATGGTCGGCATCGGACTCCCCCAACATCAAAGGGCTACTTCAGAATCCTGATGAGAGTGATTCAGCTGGCGCGGACCTGGCTCGGCGGGACGCGGAAGAGGCGTCGGAACTCGCGGCTGAACTGCGACGGACTCCTGTAGCCGACCTCGTGGCCGGCTTCGGCGGCGGCGTGGCCGTTGTGCAGCAGGGCGCGGGCCTGGTGGAGGCGATAGCGCTGCACGTACTGCATCGGCGACAGGGCGGTGAGCTGCTTGAAGTGTTGGTGCAACGCCGACGGGCTCATCGCGGCTTCGCGAGCGATGGCGTCGACGGTGAGCGGCTCGCGGTAGTTCGCCTCGACGAACGCCACCGCCTGGCCCACTTGGCGGGCGCGTCCACCGCGCGCCGCCTGTGCGCGCAGCAGGTGCCCGCCCGGACCGCGCAGAACCTCGTAGAGAATCTCGCGCACAAGGCTTCCAGCGAGGATGCGCAGGTCGGTCGAGTCATCGAGGCAACGCAAGAGGCGCGTGAACGCGCGCACCAAGTCGTCATCGAGCCGGCAGGTGTCCATCGTCTGCCAGATCGCCTCGTCGGGCTCGGGCCGCTCGTCGATCTCCGCCAGCAGCTTGCCCAGCTGCACGCTCTCGAAGCGCAGCAAGAAGCCGAGAAACGGGCGCTCGGCGCTCGCCTCGGGGATCTCGGCCTCGATCGGCACGGTGAGCGCGTTGACCAGGTAGTGGCCCGGATCGTAGGTGAGGATCCGCTCACCGAAACGCAGCCGCTTTTCACCCTGCACGATGACGCACACCGACGGCTCGTAGACCACCGGCATCGGCTCCAGGCTCGGCGTGTCCTGGCGATAGAAGCGCAGGCCGAGCACGTCGGTGTCGGTGAAGCCGGTGTGCGGAGCATGGCGCAGGGCGATGTCGACCAGCCCGCCGTCAAGAGTCGCGTCTCCTTGCATCGGCTGGATCATGGCAGAAATCGAGGCCCAGCGCAGAGATTCCAGTGGTTCTCTGGAGAATCGTGCAAGCCTCGCGGTCGATCGTTCTAACGCCCCGGCGCAGATCTCGTTAGCGTTTCAGCGTCGCCCCGCGGCAGCGCCGCGTCGAAATCGCACGAACGAGAAGGGAACGTCATGAGCAAGGTCTTCATCATCAACGCCCATCAGCCGAGCCCGTTCTCGGCGGGGACGCTCAATCGATCGCTGGTGGAGCGCCTCGAGCGCCACTGTGCCGAAGCCGGCCACGAAACACTCCTCACAGTCATGCAAGAAGACGCGATGGAGGAAGAGATCGACGTCGACCGCGAGATCGAGCGCCATCACTGGGCGGACGTGGTCTTCCTGCAATCGCCGGTGAACTGGATGGGCGTGCCCTGGAGCTTCAAGCGCTACATGGATCTCGTGTACACGGCCGGCATGGATGGACGCCTGTGCGCCGGCGACGGCCGCAGTCGACAGGATCCCCGCGCGCAGTACGGCAGCGGCGGCACGCTCGGCGGCACGCGGTATGCGCTCTCACTGACCTTCAACGCGCCGCGCGGCGCCTTCGACGATCCGTCGCAGACGTTCTTCGGCGGCGGCAGCGTCGACGATCTCTTCTGGCCGACGCACCTCAACTTCGAGTTCTTCGGTATGGAGCGACTCGAGACCTTCTCCTGCCACGACGTGATGAAGAACCCCGAGGTCGAGCGAGACTTTGAGCGCTTCGACGCGTACCTGGCGAGGATCCTTCCGCGCGTCGACGCCGGCGTGAGCCAACCGGTGGGCGTGCGATGAAATACCACGAGTCTCACCGCCATGCGACCTGGCTCGAGCTCTTCTTCGATCTCGTCTTCGTCGCCGCGATCAGCGTCGTCACCCACCAGCTGGCGCATCTCCACGACGGGCATCTCGATTCGCGCCTCGTGATGATGTTCCCGGTCGCCTTCGTGCCCGTGTGGTGGATCTGGAGCACGCACACGCTCTTCGCCAACCGCTTCGACACCGACGGCCCGGGACATCGCGTGGCGACCCTGGTGCTGATGTTCCTGATCACGGCGATGGCGTCGTCTCTCGGCGAGAATCTCTTCGAGCACTACGGCCGACTGATCGCCTTCTACGTCGTGATTCGCCTCGTCCTCGCCGGGATGTACTTCGCCGCGGCGCGCCGGCCCGCGGACGCCCTCGGTGCCTTCGCGCGCGACATGGGCCTCGCGAGCGTCGCCGGGGCGGCGATCTCGGGCTCGTCGCTGCTCGCCGGCGAGCCGCTCCGCCAGGTGATCTTTCTTGGCGGCATTCTGTTCGAGATGGTGGCCGTCGTCGTGATCAGTCGCCGCGCGACGGCGCGCCCGGTGCACCGGAGCCACCTCGTCGAGCGCGTCGGGCTGTTGTCGATCATTCTGCTCGGCGAGTCGGTGATCAGTCTCGTCGGCGGCCTGCAGGACATCACCTGGACGCCGCCGACGATCGCCGCCGCGGCCACGGGCTTCGTGCTCATCGGCTCGATCTGGTGGATCTACTTCGACAGCTTCGACATCCTCGAGCGAACGCGTCGCCTCGAGCACGGGTTCATCGTGCTCTACTCGAACGTGCTCTTCTGCATGGGCCTGGCGCTCCTCGCCAACCTCATTCGCCACACGATCGTCGCCGAGATCTCGATGCACGACTTCCGCATCCTGGCGATCTCCGGCATGCTGCTCTTCTACCTCGGCAAGCAAACGATGTACTACGCGTTGCTGCCGGTCTACCGGCCGAACATCCTGATCAACAGCACCGTCTGCCTCGTCATCACCATCGCCTCGAGCTTCCTGCCGCGCCCCGAGCAGGCGCTCGTCGGCATGACGCTCGGACTGCTCTTCTACGTCTACTCGAACCTCAGGTGGACGCTGACCAAGGACGCGTCGTCGTACCTGCTCGCGTCGGACCACTGACGGCGAGAACGGGGACCCGCGGTTGACCCAAGCTCTACGAGCCCCAGGCGATCTCCCACACACCGTCTTCGGCGCGGCGAATGCCCTCGAGGAAGCGGTGGTGAGTGTCGACCCCGCCGAGAAACTCGGAGGCGGCACGCGTACGGCGCTCGGTTTCGAGGATCGCCGCGAGCAAATCATCGACGGTGAACTCGCTGCCGTTCGGCGCGCGGTGCAGCACGACCGTGCCGCTCTCGCCGCGCAGGCGGATCGCCGGCTGCGCCAGCACGACGAGCGCGCACTCGTCGTCGGACAGGGGCCTGAACTCTTCGCTCTCTTCGAGGTAGATCTCCGGCTCCAGCCGGAGGCCGCGCACCTCGACAGCACCTTCGGCGGTCTCCTCGAGCTCGAACTCCAGCTCGCCGGTGATGCTGTTGAAGAAC
The DNA here is from genome assembly GCA_039194425.1 of Acidobacteriota bacterium. Taxonomy (GTDB): domain Bacteria; phylum Acidobacteriota; class Thermoanaerobaculia; order Multivoradales; family J023; genus JAUIJL01. The sequence continues at coordinate 284,548 of JBCCVZ010000009.1, forward strand.
TCGAGCTCCGGCGAGCTCTCGCCGGAGCCGGGTGCGGCCGACAGGCCGAGGAGACGACGGACGACGGCTGAGAGAGACTTCACCACTGCGCTCAGGCAGCGTCGCGGCTGGCGACCGCGAGACAAGTGAGAGAGGCGTCGTCTTGCCAGGCGAAGGCGTCGCGGGCGATCTCGGTGCAGGCGGTGACCGCCGCCTCGCGGCCGTCCTCACCGGGCCCGAAGTCGAGCTCGAGGTAGGTGTCGGGGGCGTCGGCATCGTGCGGGGTGAGCGAGGCGACCCGCAGGCGGCGGGCGGTGGCGCCGTGACGAGTCGCGATCTCCTCGACTCGGTCCTGGTAGCGCTTCGACCAGGCGACGAGGGGAAAGTTGAGCACCAGGCGGGTCGAGCCGTCATCGTCCGCGAGGCGAGCGAGCTGGAGGAAAGGCTTGGCGAGCCGACCCTGCTGGACGACCAGGATGTCGCGCCCGTCGCTCTGCGCCGCGAAGTGGCGCACGACGTCGCCGAGCTCAGACGCCGGGGCGACGCAGCGATTCATCGGCGCCGAGCGGGCGCGGCCGAGCCAAAGAGCCAGAAGGCCCGTGAGGCCGATGGCGACGAAGCCGAGAATGAGGATGTCCATGAGAGGTCTGCAGGCGGTGGTCTACGGAGCCGTACCGGAGTCGGAGAGGGCCGGCCGAACGCAGACGAGCCGGGCGTCGGCCCGGCTCGTGGTCTTCTCAGAAGGCGCCGAGGCGCCGAGGGAACTCGCGGAACCCGGAGTCACCAGCCGGGGAAGACGGTGACCATGTCGCGCGTCTTGACGTCGGCGACGAGGTAGGCGAAGAAGAGCAAGACCCAGAAGAAGCCGCTGACCGCTGTGACCAGGATGAGCGGCGACGAGCCCTTCACGTGCATGAAAATGCCGACCACCAGTGCCACTTTGGCGACCGCGATCGCCAGCGCCACCAGATCGGCGAGCGGCTCGCCGAGATGCGGCAGCGAGGCCAGGTAGGTGACGATGGTGAGCACGAAGAGGGCGAGCAGCGTGAAAAAGTGCGGCTTGATCAGCGTGCTCTTGATGAACGCGCCGCGATCGTCCCCGTCGGTGTAGATGTGATGAGCCATCGAAAGTCTCCGTTCCTTCGTCAGGTGAGCTTGCCGACGCTGTTGCCGATCAGGTAGATGAAGGGAAAGATGAAAATCCACACGATGTCGACGAAGTGCCAGTAGAGGCCGAATCCCTCGACAAAGTTGTGGTTGGTGGTGTTCCACTTTCCTTTCCAGGCCATCGGCAGCATGACGAGCATGATCGCCATGCCGACGACCATATGCAGGGCATGGAGGCCGGTCATACCGAAGTAGAGCGAGAAGAAGATCTCGGTCGCCTCGGGGTGTTCGATGTTGCTCACCGGCGGAATGAAGCCGAGATTGGGTACCAGATGGTGCTCGAACTTGGAGCTGTACTCCACCACCTTGACGCCGAGGAAGGCGGCGCCGAAAACCAGCGTTCCGACCAAGCCGAAGGCGACGTGCGCACCGTTGTGCCAACGCTTGGAGCGAAAGCCTGTCTGCGCTGCCCACACCGCGTACACCATGGTGAACGAGCTGCACAGGAGCACCAGCGTGTTCATGGCGCCGATGAACACGTCGAGCTGCTGGGAGCCGGCGATGAAGGCCTCCGGGTACATGACCCGGTAGTTGACGTAGGCGGCGAAAATGCCACCGAAGAAGAGCACTTCCTGGCACAGGAAGAGCCACATTCCGAGGAAGGACGATTCCTTCTGTTGCTCGGCGGTCTCGAAGTGGTGCGCGACGGTCGCCTCGCGCCCCATGAATTCGGTGAGCTGTCGGATCAAGGCTCCGGCTCCTGGTCGATGATCAGCGGGCGCGCGTCAGCTGGCGGATGGGGCCGTCGCCGGCTTGCCCTGCGAATGCGGCTTCGGTTGATGGTACTGGTAGGCGTCGAAGTCGACCACGGGCATCGACTCGAAGTTGTGCAGCGGTGGCGGCGAGGTGGTTTCCCACTCGAGGCCGACGGCGCCCCAAGGATTGTCGCCCGCCACCTTTCCGTACTTCAGCGACCACACGAAGTAGAAGACCGGCATCGCGTAGCCGAGGGCGAGCACCGTCGCGCCGGCGGTGGAGAGCACGTGCAGCACCTGGAACTCGTCCGGATAGACGTGGTAGCGCCGCGGCATGCCGAGGTAGCCGAGCACGAACTGCGGAAAGAAGGTGAGGTTGAAGCCGACGAAGACGAGCAGCGCCGAGAGGTGCGGCCAGAATCCGCCCACGATGCGCCCGAAGATCTTCGGCCACCAGAAGTGCATGCCGCCGAGGTAACCCATCAGCGCGCCGCCCACCATGATGTAGTGGAAATGGGCGACGACGAAGTAGGTGTCGTGCATGTGGATGTCGAGGCCGAGGGTGCCGAGCATCAGGCCGGTGAGGCCGCCGATGGTGAATAGCCCGAGGAAGCCCAGGGCGTAGAACATCGGCGTGGTGTAGGCGATCGACCCGCGGTAGAGCGTCGCCGACCAGTTGAATACCTTGATCGCCGACGGCACCGCCACCAGCATGGTGAGGAAGCTGAAGATCAGGCCGGCGTAGATCGACTGACTCGACACGAAGAGGTGGTGACCCCACACCAAGAAGCCGATCACCGCGATGCCGAGGCTCGAGAAGGCGATCAGCTTGTAGCCGAAGATCGGCTTGCGGGTGAACGCCGAGATGATCTCGGAGATCACGCCCATCGACGGCAGGATCATGATGTACACCGCCGGGTGCGAGTAGAACCAGAACAGGTGCTGGAAGAGCACCGGATCACCGCCCAGCGCCGGATCGAAGAAGCCGAGGCCGAACATGCGCTCGAAGCCGACCAGGAGCAGGGTGATGGCGAGCACCGGCGTGCCGAGCACCATGATCAAGCTGGTGGCGTAGTGCGCCCACACGAAGAGCGGCAGGCGGAACCACGTCATGCCCGGAGCGCGCATGCGGTGGATGGTGACCAAGAAGTTCACGCCGGTGAAGATCGACGAGAAGCCGTTGACAAAGATGCCGATCGCCACCGTGGTCACATAGCTGTTCGAGTACGTGGTCGAGAACGGCGTGTAGAACGTCCAGCCGGTGTCGACGCCGCCGGCGAAGAGCGCCACCATGGTGAGCGTGGCGCCGATGAGGTACATGTACCAGGACGCCAGGTTGAGCTTCGGGAAGGCGACATCTTTGGCGCCGATCATCAGCGGCAGCAGGAAGTTGCCGAGAGTCGCCGGGATCGACGGCACGAGGAAGAAAAAGATCATCAGAATCGCGTGCATGGTGAACACGCGATTGTAGGTGTCGGGCTGGAAGAGGTCGCCTTCCGGCGTCACCAGCTCGAGGCGGATGAGGCCGGCGTAGATGCCGCCGAGCAGAAAGAAGACAGACACCGAAACCAGGTAGAGGATGCCGATCCTCTTGTGGTCAGTCGTCAGCAGCCACGATTTCAGTCCGTGGCTCGCGTTCAGGTAGTGCTCCTTCGGCATCTCCGGCTCGGGAGTCGCGTCAGGCGTGAGAGTCATGGATCGGGCCATGGTCGGATCTCCGTTGCGTATGGCCGTCAGTCGAGGGAAGCGACTGCTTCGGTGTCGTCGGAAGCCTCGGTCTCGTGGGCCACCGTGTCGAGCGATTTGATGTAAGCGATCAGGTGTCCGACGCCTTCATCGCTGATCTGACCCTGGTAGGTCGGCATCAGGTTCGAGTAGCCCGCGACGAGCTTGGCAGCCGGATTGAGGATCGCCTCCCGCAGGTAGTTCTCGTCGCGCTCGACGGTGCGTCCGTCGGCGAGCTGAACCTCGGCGCCGGCGATCTCGTGCAACGACGGACCGCGGCGGTTGCCGTCCTGCTCGTGGCAGGTGTTGCACGCGTACTGCGCGAAGAGCTCCTGACCGGAGGCCACCGGGCTCGAGCCGACGATGCCTCCCGACAGCCACTCCTGGTATTCGTCTTGTTCCAGCACGTAGACGGTGCCGATCATCTGTGAGTGCTCGGCGCCGCAGTACTCGGTGCAGAAAAGATGGTAGGCGCCGGGCTTAGTGGCCTCGAACCAGACCTGCGTGTAGCGGCCCGGAAGGACGTCTTGCTTGACCCGGAAGGCGGGCACGAAGAAGCTGTGGATCACGTCTTCCGAGGTCATCGTGAGCTTGACCTTTTCACCCACCGGCACGTGCAGAGTGTTGATCTCACGGTGTCCTTCGGGATGCTGGAACTTCCACATCCACTGCTTGCCCGTCGCGAGGTACTCGCGCGCGTCCTCGGGAGTCGTCATACCGACCAGAAAAACGTGTGCTCCCCAGCCGAACATCACCATCGTGATGATGAACGGGATCACCGACCAGGCGATCTCGAGCGCGACCGAGCCGTGGATCGGATCGCCGTACTCGTCTTCGTCGCGGCGGCGGTAGCGCACGAAGAGGTAGATCACGGCGACGAAGATGCCGAGCGTGAAGAACGCCGTCACCGCAAGGGCGAAGAAGTAGAGAGCGTCGACCTGCGGCGCGAACGTCGAGGCTTGCTCGGGAAAGAGTGGAACGTCGAAATCGAACATCCTAGGCGGCTCCTAGAGTCGACGTCGGTCCGGACGCATCGCGCCGATCGGAGCGCAGCATGAACCACAGGAACACACTGAGTCCGACGACGAAGGCGATTCCGGCGAGTCGAACCATGCGCATGGCGACAGCGGTGTATTTGCCGATCTGGGGGTCGTAGCGATAGCAGTAGAGGAGGATCTGGTCGACCAAGTTCCCGATGGTGTCCTGCGACGCGTCGACGATCGCCAGGCGCAGATCCTTGGGCGGATACTCTATGCCGTAGTAGTACTGCGAGATCTGCCCGCTCGGCGTGACCACCATGATGCCGCTGGCGTGGGCCCATTCGTCGGTGGCGGGGATGTACTCGTAGCCGAATCCGGCGATCGCGGCGACCTGCGACACCGTCTCCTCGTCGCCGAGCAGGAAGTGCCAGCCGTCGGCTGTTTCGGGCCGACCGAAGCGGTGCAGCGTCTTGCGCTCGGTCTCCCGCGCCATCTCGGGTGTTTCCTCGGGGTCGATCGAGATCGCGACGACGTCGTACTGATCGCCCGGATCGAAGCTCAGCACGCCGAGGGCGCTGGCGGTGCCGTTCAGGATCAACGAGCAGAGCATCGGACACTCGTAGTAGACGAAGGCGAGGATCACGGGCCGCCTACCGTCGAAGTAGTCGCCGAGCATGACCTCACGACCATTCTCGTCGATGAAGCGGGCGTCGAGCGGCAGCTGCGCGCCGAGCTTCTGGTCGATGCGTACTTCTTTCAGCGGCCCGGGCATGTCCTCAGGCTCCACCAAGCCGCTCTGGCCCGGTGCGCGCTGTGCCCACGCAGTGGGAGCCAGGACGCTCACGGCGACCAGCAACACGACGAGAACCCCGGCGACGCGGTGCGCGCGCTCACCCGGCCGACGATGCGAACGCAAGATCATCTCGAGCCGTCGCCTCCTTCAGCGGCCGACGCGACATCGGCGGTCCGCCCTGCCTCGGCGCCTGCGTTCGGCTCGACCAGCTCGGTGACACCCTCGAGATCGAACGGCTCGTCGACCGCCGGCTCGACGCCGACCGGAGCCGCCGGCATGCCGCTGGCGAGCACCAGCTCCATGGCGCGCTCGATCGGAATGTGAACGCGATTGTCGAGCTCGTCGACCCAGCCGTAGCTGCCGAGATGGAGGTCGAGCTCGGCGAGCATCTCATCCATCTCCGCCTCCGGGCTCGCCTGGAGCAACGGCGACGGCGGTAGACGGCGCTCGTTGGCCTCGGCGATCGGCGAGAAGTACGGCTCTTCCTGCAAGCCATAGAGCGCGATCATCACCAGCCAGCAGACGCCGAGCGCGATCACGAAGGCGGCGACAACAGCGACGCCGCTCTTATAGATCACGCCGACATCGACCTCGCCGTCCCACTGGTCGGCGTGCTTGCCCTGAAAGTCCTCGGGAAGGTTCTTGCGCCAGGTCGCGTGATCATCAGCCATGGGCGAATGCCTCCCCGGTCGCCAGGTCGCCCTCGGCGATCGCTTCTTCGACCACCGGGTCGTGCACCGGCATCACCGGTTTGCCCCTGAGGTCGTGGAACAAGAGTGCCACCCAGAGACCGCCCATGGCGATCGGGGGCACGAAGTCGAACCAGTGTAGCGAAACGCCGTCGTGGTGAAGATTCGGCGCCACCTGCCAGTAGTAGTCGAACCAGCGCGTCGCCAGGATGAAGAACGCGACGTACATCAGGCGCTTGGGCTGGAACTTGATCTTCTGCCAGAGCAGGACCAGGAACGGCACGAAGAAGGTGAAGAGCACCAACAGCACGGTGTAGAGCTTCCAACCGTGAGTGTTGCGGTAGAGGTACCACACGACTTCTTCCGGCAAGTCGCCCGACCAGATGATCAGGAACTGCGACACCGAGAAGTAGCCCCAGACCATGGTGAAGGCGAGCAGCAGCTTGCCGTGGTCGTGGAAGTGCTTCGGCAGGACGAAGCGGTCGAGCGGCTTGCGCTTGCCGAAGAAGACCAGCAGCGGAATCGACACGCCGAGCGCGGAGAGTGCCCACCAGTCGAGCATTTGTGCGCCGTAGAGGCTGGAGAACCAGTGCGGGTCGGTCGACATCAGCCAGTCGATCGAAGCGAAGGTCGCGACCATCACGAAGACGATGATGCCACCCGCGCTCCAGCGCTGCTGCGCCACGAAGTAGCGCTCCTCGCCCGTCTCGTCGTGCTTGCGCGAGAGCGAAGAGAGCTTGAAGGCCCAGAACAGAAAGAGCGCGAAGTAGAGGATCTGACGCGGGTAGAAGCCAGGCGCCGCCTCGCGCGGGAAGTCGAGGGTGCCGTTGCCGTCGGCGTCGAACCAAAGCTTCAGGTAGTCACGCTTGAGCTGCACCAGAGCATCGTCGACGGCTTCCGGCCGCGCCCACGGGAAGAGCTCTTGCATGCCACCGATGAGGAACGGCAGGGCGAGCAGGGCGAACAGCCAGAGGCTGCGCCCGGCCGCTTCTTGAATTCGCTTCATCTGACGGCCCCAACGACCACCCGAGAGATGGGTGAGCATGTTGAGCATGAAGAGGCCGACCGCGAAACCGATCCAATACACCCAGCCGACGAGGTAGGCGCGGTAGAACACGTCGGCGGGGACGAGGAAGAAGCCGCCCACGGTGGCCGCGGCGCCGATGCCGCCGACGATCAGCGCTTTGTTGCGCACGGCGTCGAGGTCGGCTTGCGGCTCGAGCTTCGCCGCGTCGATCGTCAATCTCGTTTGGCTCATCGTTTCGTCTCGGGACGCTCGGCCGACAGGTCGAGCAGAGCGTCTTCAGGGTTCAAGGGAATGCGATTCATCGTCGAGCGCTCAGCTGTGTCCGTCGCTGTCGTCACCATGGCCGCCACCGTGACCACCGTGGCCGTCGTCTACCGGCTCGGGCGGCGCGGTGAGCGCCTGCTGGAACTCGGCCTGGACCTCGGCCGGCAGGTCGTCGAGGCTCTGGCCCTGGCTCACCTGGAGGACGCGGATGTAGGCCGTGATCGCCCAGCGATCCTCGACCGGCACCTGGACCTTGTACGACGGCATGACGCCGAAGCCGTTGGTGATCACGTCGTAGAAGTAGCCGATCGGCTGGTCGCGCAGGCGCTGCTCGTAGAGCGGCTGCGGCTGCTTGAAGCCGCGACGCACGATCATGCCGCGGCCGGAGCCCGACGAGTCGTGGCAGACGCCGCAGAAGATCTCGTAGCGCTCCTGCCCGCGTTCGAGCAGCCCGCGCGAGACGACGACATCGTCCGGTAGGGTCGAGACCAGCTGGCCGAAAGCGTCGCGCCCGGCCCAGAAATGCGTGTCGTCTTTGAGCAAGCCGCGCGCGACGGTGCCTTCGGGCGGCGTCTGGTTGACGACTCCGTTCTCGAAGAACTCGCTGACCTCGAACTCTTCATAGTACGGCGCGTCGTGCATGTCTTGCCGACAGCCGACGCCGAGAAGAGTGACGGCGACCAGCACTAGCAGCGCCCCGTGCGTCAGGGGCTTACCACTCGACATCGTGAACCTCCACCGGCTCGAGCCCCTGCAGGAAGCCGCGGACCGCATCGTGATCGTAGGTCGGATCGTCCGACTCGATGGCGAGGAAGAATCGGTCGTCCGAGGCGCGCTCGAAGGCTTCCACGTTGAAGACCGGGTGGTAGGGCTGCGGCAGACCGTTGAGCGCGAACATCCCGACCACCGCCGAGAAGGCACCGAACAAAATCGTCAGCTCGAAGGCTGGCGGAATGAACGCCGGCCAGCTGAACAGCGGGCGCCCGCCGATGTTGAACGGATAACCGCTGGCGCGGAAGAGGTCGATCGTCAGATCCTGGAGCGGCTGGAACGCGCCCATCGCCCAGCACTGGAAGAGGAACATGCCCACCGCGCCGCTCAGTCCGCCGACGAAGACGATCTTCGACACCGCGGACGGCTTGTGGTGCGCGATCTCGTGACTGATCGCCTCCACCGGATAGGGCATGTAGGCGTCGAGCTTCGTGTAGCCGGCACGATGCGTCGCCTGAACGGCATCGAGCAGCTGCTGCGGCGTCAGAAACTCGGCCATCGCGCCGTAGAATGGAGGTTTGTCTGGTGTCTTCGTGGCCATCGATCGATCCTCGTCGGCTGGTCGGCCGTGTCGAGCGACTGTTCTCGGAATAGGCTGCGTCAGTGGGTCTCACCGTGCTCGGAGCGCACCTGCGCCTCGGGCAGCAGAATCTTGATCTCGGACATCGGAATCATCGGCACGAAGCGGACGAAGAGGAACATCAGACTGAAGAAGAAGCCGATGGTGCCGAGGAAGAGCGCGTAGTCCCAGAAGGTACCGGAATAGCGGTCCCAGCTCGAGGGCAGGAAGTCGCGGTGCAGCGCCATCACGACGATGACGAAGCGCTCGAGCCACATGCCGATCGAGATGATGAAGGAGATCACCCACAACGCATAGACGTTCCTGCGCACGGCCTTGAACCACAAGGGCTGGATCGCCAGGAAGTTGCAGAAGATCAGCGCCATCCAGAAGAGGTTGTAGGGACCGAAGGGTCGATTCTCCAGAATGGCGAAGCGCTCGTACGGGTTGCCACTGTAGTAGGCGAAGATGAACTCGGCGAGGTAGCCGTAGCAGACGATCATGCCGGTCACCAGGGTGACCTTCGCCATGTTCTGCAAGTGGCGCGAGGTCAACATGTCGTGCAGACCGAAGGCCGCGCGCACAGGAATCGCCACCAGCATCACCATCGCGAAGCCCGCGAACACGGCGCCGGCGACGAAGTAGGGCGGGAAGATGGTGGCGTGCCAGCCGGGCAGCTGCGAGACGGCGAAGTCGAAGCTGATCACCGAGTGCACGGAGAGCACCAGAGGCGTCGACAGGCCGGCGAGCAGCAGGTAGGCCATCTCGTAGTGGTGCCAGTGCTTGGCCGAGCCGCGCCAGCCCATCGAGAGGGCTCCGAACACACGCTTGAGCACGAAGTTCTTCGTGCGGTCGCGCATGGTGCCGAGGTCAGGCACCAGGCCGACGTACCAAAAGAGCAGCGAGACGGTGCCGTAGGTGCTGATCGCGAAGACGTCCCAGAGCAGCGGGCTGCGGAAATTCGGCCACAGGTTCATGGTGTTCGGGTACGGCAAGAGCCAGTACGCCGCGACCCAAGGACGGCCGGTGTGCAGCAGCGGGAACATCACCGCACAGGCGACGGCAAAGAGCGTCATCGCCTCGGCGAAGCGGTTGATCGAGTTGCGCCAATCCTGGTTGAGCAAGAGCAGAATCGCAGAGATCAGCGTTCCAGCGTGGCCGATACCGATCCACCAGACCAAGTTGATGATCGCGAAGCCCCAGGCGACCGGGATGTTCAGGCCCCAGATCCCGGTACCCTCGAAGATCAGGTAAGTGATCGAGATCAGCAGGAGACCGACCAGCGAAAAGCTGATCGCGAAGATGCCGTACATCCAAAGCGGCGTGCGCCCAAAGACGACGGACGAGATCTTCCGTGTGACGGAGCTGGCGGTGTGGCCGGGCGCCAGGATGTCCGTATCGCCTGGCGGCACGAGGGTGGTCTCGCGAGACGCCTTCGTAGCCGCGGTTTCCGGAGTGGCCATGCTCGATCCTCTCTAGTCTCTTCTTACTCGAAGCCAGTGGTTGAATGCGTTGAGTCGATACCGGCCGCATCACATGGCGCGATGGCGGCCGGGGTTGGCCTCAGTGGCCGGCCTCGCTGGCGCCGTGTCCATTCGAGCCATGGCTCTTGCCATGGTCGCCATAGCCGCTTCCGTGATCGCCATGGTGCTCCTCGACCAGCGGCCGATCCGGGTAGAGGCGTGCCCAGAGCTGCGGGTTGGGGTTCATCACGCGGCCGAGATACGTCGTTCGGGGCCGCACACCAAGCTCCGCGAGCAGCGAATAGTCGAGGTTCGACTTCTTCGCTTTCGACACGCGGCTGTTCGGGTCGTTCAAGTCGCCGAAGACCATCGCATCGCCAGGACAAGCCTGCTCGCAGGCGGCTCGGATGTCGCCATCGCGAATCTTTCGGCGCTCACGCTTGGCCTCGTGACGCGCGGCATTGATGCGCTGAACACAATACGTGCACTTCTCCATCACACCTCGACTGCGCACGGTGACGTCGGGATTGCGACCGAGCTTCAGCTGCGGCGTGTCGAAGTCCTGGTAGAGGAGGAAGTTGAATCGGCGCACCTTGTACGGGCAGTTGTTCGAGCAGTAGCGGGTTCCGACACAGCGGTTGTAGACCATGTCGTTGAGGCCTTCATCGCTATGCACCGTCGCCGCCACCGGGCAGACCACCTCACAGGGAGCTTGCTCGCACTGCATGCAGGGAACAGGCTGGTTGATGATGGCCTCGACGGTGTTCGGGTCGTCGCCGACGAAGTAGCGGTCGACGCGAACCCAGTGCATCTCACGTCCGCGAGACACTTGGTCTTTGCCAACCACCGGAATGTTGTTCTCGGATTGACACGCGATCATGCAGGCACCACAGCCCGAGCATGCCGAGAGATCGATCGACAGGCCCCAGGCGTAGGTGTCGTACTCCCACTTGGCGTTGTCCATCATCGACTTCTTCGGGTCGACGTGGAGATGGATACCGAGCGGGTTGTCCGGGGTCGCCTGCATTTGCTGCACTGTCGTGGTCATGGCCAGATCTCGACCTTCCATCGAGAAATGATCTTGCGTGCAGGCAAGGACGTAGGTGCCGCCAATCGGCCGCACGGCGACACCTTCCGTGGCGTTCCAAAGGTGTTCGAGAGTGCGTACTTCGTTGGCGTCGAAGCCGGCTCCCATGGCGAGGTTGCCGCCGAGTCGGCGACCGTACCCGAGGTGCAAAAGGAGCGAACCATCGGCGATGCCGGGGGTGACCCAGATGGGCAGGTCCAGCTCCCGATCCCCGACGGTCAGCCGTGCGCGCTGCGCTTTGCGGCGTGCGTCGTCGTGGAAGTAGAGGTCGTCGAAGCCGACGCTACGCGCGGTCGACGGACTCAGGAGGAGCGCGTTGTCCCAGGTGAGCCGCGTAATCGGCTTGGGCAACTCCTGCAGCCAACCGTTGTTGGCATAGCGGCCATCGAAAACCGTCGGGTCGGGGCGGAAGATCAGCTCGAGCTCCCCGGCGGCACGACCAGCGAGCGTCGCGGCCGCGGCCGACGCATCAGGGGCCGCCAACGCGAGACGCGCGGCTCCGCTGTCCGGCACCATGCCATCGTGCAGCGCGCGGCGCCAAGCACCTGTTTCGGCCAGCTCTGTGCGCCACGTCTCGCGCACCAGCTTGTCGCCGTCGGCCTCGAGACCGAGCAGAGCACCGACGACCTCGATCGGGCTCATGCTGTCGTAAAGACGGTTGACGATCGGCTGAATCAGTGTCGCGGTCCCGTCGAAGGCTCGCAAATCCCCCCAAGATTCGAGCGCATGGCTCTTGGGCAAGATCCAGTGACAGCGCTCGGCCGTCTCATTGAGATGCGAGCCGCAATAGATGCGGAGCGGAATCTGGTCGATGGCGGCAGCGACATCGAGGTCGGCCGGCGCCGAGTAGACCGGATTCGCGTCAAGCAGGACCAGTGTCGAAATCTCGTCTCGTTCGACCGCGCTCAGCAGATCGGCCAACGTGTGCTCTTCGGTTGGAGTGCGCACTTCAACCGACTCGGTCGCGAAGACTGTCGAATCGAGGTTCTCCAGGGCGCCGTTGATCGCCAAAGCCAGCGTGTGCATTTCTTCGTCGGCCCACTCTCCAACGACGACGATCGATCGCCCAGCATGAGCACGCAGATCCAGGGCGACTTCTTCCACCCAAGCGGCCTCGTCCCCTTCGAACGTCGGGCCGGATTGGACGCCCGGCACTCCCAGCTGGGCGGCCAACGCGACCAGGAAATGACCGACTTCCGTCGGCTTCAGAGCCAAACGATGATCTGCAACCGTGCTGGTGCTGGAAGGAGCGGTCTCCACCGAATAGAGCCGCGACACATTGTCGGGCCCCACGTCGCCGTAGGCCTTGCGCCGCGCGCCGAAATCCTGCCCGTGGCGAATCGACGCGGCGCCGTCGTGCAGGAAGTCGGAGTCGACGGCGAGAATGACATCGGCCTTGTTGAAGTCGTAGCGCAGGGTCGCGGGGCCGCCTGCGGCCCTGTCGACCGCAGCGACGAGGCTGGCACTGGACGTAGGCTCATGCTGGTACCAGCGAGCCTGCGGCATGTCTTCGAGCAGGTCGCCGAGAAGACGTGCCAGGGTGGGCGACGTCACGGTACCGGTGAGAATCGCCAAGCCGGCGCCGCCGAGAGGGAGCAGCGCGCTGCGCAGACCCGCAGCCTGCTGCAAGAAGGCCGGCTGCGTGCGGATCTGCGTCAGGTGGGTGATCGCCTGGAGACGATCGGGGTCATAGAGATCGAGAATCGACGCCTGGGTCGTCGCCGAGGTCGACCCGAGACTCCCCGGGTGGTCCGGGTTGCCCTCGATCTTGGTCGGCCGCCCCATATGGCTCTCGGCCAGCACCGGAGCGGCAAAGCCGAAGCTCTCCACCGCGGTCGCGAAGTAGAGCGGCTTGCCGGGCACGATGTCTTCGGGTTGGCGCACGTAGGGCACCACCTTCTCCGGTGGCTGCTTGGTGCATGCAGTCAATCCCGCCAAGCCGAGCGATGCGCCGGAGAGTTGCAGAAAGCGACGACGGTCGACGCTACCAAGCTCTGCAGCCTGGCGCGGAAACTCGCGGGTCAACGTGGATTCGAACTCGGGCGTCGAGGCAAGCTCTTCGAGGCTCCGCCAGGCGCTCGGGCGCTGGTTCGTAGCGGCCGAGCCCTCGCGAGCCGTATTCAGAGTCGACGCCTTGTGCGGGGTCGGGGTGTCGGGCACGTCCATCTTCTCCGTCATCTCGTCATCAATCCGGCGGCCGGTCAGTGGTGACACGTCGAGCAGCTCCAGAGGCGATGCTGGTCGTCGATCTCTGCCTCTTCGGCGAGATGCGCGAAGTAGGCCGGATCGTCCGACGGCGGCTCCCAGCGGAAGTTGGTCACTTCCGACGGCGGCCGCAGGTGCGGCGCCGGGTTCTCGTGGCAGTCCAGGCACCACTGCATCTGCAGCGTGGCGCCGCGCTGAATCAACGCCATTTCGTTCACCGGGCCGTGGCACTCGAAGCAGGCGACGCCCTTGGTGACGTGCACACTGTGGTTGAAATACACGTAATCGGGGAGGTCGTGGACACGCTCCCACTGGATCGGCTCGTTGTCGCGGTAGCTGGCGCGCACCGGCTCGAGCATCGGGCTGTCGGCCCAGACCTGGCTGTGGCAGTTCATGCACAGCTCGGTGGGGGGAATGTTGGCCGATGCCGCGTGCTCCACCGTGTAATGGCAGTAGCGACAGTCGATGCCGAGCCCCGCCGTGTGGTGGTCGTGGCTAAACTTGATCGGCTGCGTGTAGACGATGTTCTCGTTCGTCCGATACGGCGAGCGCTCGAACGCGAGCACCAGGCCTAGGCCACTGGCGGCGACGATGCCCGCCAGGACAATGCTCAGCTTCGCGTAGATATTGGTGCTGGGGCCGAAGATCTGTGCCATCGCGGTTCTGTGATCCGATCTTTGATCCGAGTCAGGGCCTACCGGCACCGACCGATGTCTTGGCGGCGGAGCCGTCCGGATGCTGGAGGGGTGCAGGGGCGTCCGCCGGATAGGAAGACGGCGCGGACGAACCGTCTCGGCTGGCCAGTGTAACGCATTCGTCAAACAGTGCGGGTGTCGCTTGTGACTTTTTTCACAACCCCGAGGGGCCGAGAATCCTAGCGCAGGGGCGAATCGATTGGCTAGAGGGGCAGGCCGCCACGGATCCGTAGGAGTCTACCCGTCGGCTCAGGGATTCACTCAGAGACCTTCGCCACGAAGCCCCGCAGCAGCGCCAGGACCTTCCTCGCCAACGGGTGGGTCCGATAGACGTAGACCTCTCCCGGCAGATCGTCGAGCCCTTCGCGCCCACAGGCCAATTGCGAGGACAAGGCCAAGATCGACCGCTCGGGACCGTGGCGGCGCAAGAGCGCGAGGCGGGCGTCGACCGCGCCGCGATTCCAGAAGCCGAAGATCTCCATCACCACCCGCTGACCGCTCGGCGCATGGTGGAAGACATAGTCGGGCACCAGCACCCCGTGACCGCCGAGGTCGACGATCTCGCCCCCGACCTCGGCCCGCCAGTCGGCGTCGAGCGCGGCCAGCTGGTCGGGCAACCAGGTGAGCTCGTCGGGCCGCCACTGGCCGTCGAGTCGCTGGTGCGAGCGCAAACCGTCGTCGCCCGAGAGCTCGAAGCCGCACGGCCGGCGCTTCGGCCCCCAGCGCACCCGTGCCTCGAGACGCCAGCCGTCGAAACAAAGCAGCGTCGGCAAGAAGTTGGCCATCGCCAAGCCGTACTTGCCGCTCGCCCGAAAGAGCGAGAGCGGCCCGTCGAGGCGGACTCGCCAGCCGCCATCGTCACGCCGAGCGATGCGGTGCATCAGGCGGTGGAACTTGATCTTGCGAAACAGCGCGCGATGACGGAGCGGATCGTCGGCGGCGAGCTCGATCTCCAGCTCGCTGGCGCGCAGGAGCACGCCTTGGGCCAGCGCCACATTGTAGCGACGCAGGAGCCAATCGGCGCCGACCCGACGCCAGCGCATTAGGCGCTGCTCGTCTTTCAGGTCGGCATAAAGGCCGGCTTCGAGATCCTCGAGCGT
Source organism: Acidobacteriota bacterium (assembly GCA_039194425.1). Taxonomy (GTDB): domain Bacteria; phylum Acidobacteriota; class Thermoanaerobaculia; order Multivoradales; family J023; genus JAUIJL01. The sequence goes on from JBCCVZ010000009.1 coordinate 299,747, forward strand.
GACCGGCTGCAACGGGTCCTCGACCGCCGAATCGTCAGCCGACGGGTCCGTGCTCAGCGCGTCGACCGCGGCGGCGAGCACCGAGGCGCGTTCGAAGCGCATTGTCTCGTCGCTGCCGCGCCAGGCCTCGGCCGCCGCCTCGAAGACCGACCGTCGCAGCACCTCGGGCTCCCGAACCGACGTCGCCTCAAAGGTGCAGCGGTCGAAGAGCAGCTTGGCGAACGAGCGATGAAGCAAGAAGTCCGTGTCGTTGCCCTGGATCTCGCGCAGCGCGTCTTCGAGCTCACCCCGCGGCGCGCCCTCGTGAGCGTCGAAGGTTTCGATCAGCTGAGCAGCGAGCTCGAGGAGCTCCGGGTCGCGAGCGTTGACATAGCGCGGCCGCACTTTCTTGCGCACGATGCGGGCGGAAACGAGGTCGGCGGTGAGCACGTGCGGATCCTAACGCCGCAGATCGTGCCGCGACGAGCCCCCGGCGAGAGAAGGATGGCCGGAAGATAAGATGGCGGCCTCAACTGGGGAGAGAGTCGAGAGAGTGGAGCCTCCGAGTCAGCCGACGACCGTTTTGTCGGCCACCGATGATCGCTACGACGTCGAGTCGAAGGCGTGGCGGGAAACCTTTGCCAAGTCGCGCCGAGGGCTGATCGCCTTTCCGGCCGGTCTCGCTCTCGCGGGCGGACTGGCTGGGCAATTCGTGTCGCCGAGCCTCTTCTTCCTGGCGTGCGCGTTCATTCTGCTCGCCACTACGGCTCTCCGCGCCACGGTGGTCTGGCCGATCGACGATCCCCAGTACGCCCGATCGGTGCGGTCCCGACGCCTCTTTTCGGTCAGTGTGGTTCTCGCCGGCTGCGCATGGGGCCTGTTCAGCGCCTGGCTGGTCGCCCGCGACCCATGGAGCGCCGCCGCCTTCTTCGCGGTCTTGACCACGGTCGCCGTGATGGGCCAAGCGGTCGTGATCTACAGCGCCAGCTTCGGCCTCACCGCGCTGCAGCAGGTGGCGCTCGCGCTGCCTCATCTCGCGCTGTGGTCCTACGACATCGCGAGACTCGGTGATCGCGAGGCCGCATTCCTCACCCTCGGAGCGCTGATCTACACCGGCTACTGTCTGAGCGCGTCGCACGGTCTCGCACGCGAGCAACGCATTCGGCTCGAGCGCACCGAAGACCTTCAAGTGGCCCGCGAGCTGCTCGAGGGAGAGCTGGCGCGGCGCGCCACGATTCAGCGACAGATCACCGAGGAGCTGCGCGAGCGCGAGCTCGACTACCAGAAGATCTTCCAGCAGGCGCACGACGCGATCTTGATCTTCGAGCCGACGCGCGAGATCGTGCTCGAAGCCAACGAACGAGCGACGTCGATCTACGGCTACTCGCGCGAGGAGCTGGTCGGTTTGAGCCTGCTCGACATCTCGGTCGACGTCGAGCGAGGTCAAGAGAAGATCGCCGAGACTCTCGAGAAGGGCGCCTTCCTGACCTTCGCGACCCAGCAGAGGCGCAAGGACGGCACGGTGATCGATCTCGAGATCAACGCCTCGGTGATCGAGTACCGCGGCGAGACGGCGATCCTGAGCGTCAACCGCGACGTCACCGATCGCAATCGTGCGGACGAGCTGCGGCTGGCCAAGGAAGCCGCGGAGCGTGCGAGCCGCACGAAGAGTCTCTTCCTGGCCAACATGAGCCACGAGATCCGCACGCCGATGGCCGGCATCATCGGCCTCTCTGATCTGCTCTGCGAGGCCGACCTGCCACCGCGCAAAATGGAATGGGCGAGGACGCTCCACGCCTCGGCGGAATCGCTGCTCTTGATTCTCGACGACGTCCTCGACCTGTCGAAAATCGAAGACGACCATCTCGAGCTCAACGCCGAGCCCTTCCACCTCGAGACCGAGGTTCTCCGCGTCGTCGAGCTGACGCGAAGCGGTGTCGAGACGCACGGCCTCGACCTGGACGCCGAGCTCGCGGACGACCTACCGCGGCACCTGGTCGGCGATGCTGGCCGCCTGCGCCAGGTGCTGCTCAACCTGCTCGGCAACGCGGCGAAGTTCACGACACAAGGCACCGTCCGGGTCGCGGTAGCGACCACCGACGAGCCGCCAATCGGCTTGGCAAACGCCCCGCTCGAGACCTCCGACAGCACGGTCTGGCTCGAGATCATCGTGCGCGACTCGGGCATCGGCATCGCGCCCGAGCACCTGGAGCGCATCTTCGAACCGTTCACTCAGGCCGACGCATCGACCACACGGCGATTCGGCGGCACAGGGCTCGGCCTGACGATCTGTCGCCGCCTCGTGCAGCTGTTGGGTGGCTCGATCGACGTCTCGAGCACTCCGGGCGAGGGCTCGACCTTCCGGGTCGTTCTTCCGTTCGCGCTCGGTCAACCCGAGGAGTCGGACGATCGCGACGAGCCTGTGGACGGCGAAGAGGTCACGGTCGGCCGAGGGCGAGTCCTTCTGGTGGAAGACAACGAAGTCAATCGCATCGTGGCGCTCGCCGCGCTCGACCGCCTCGGGGTCGAGGCCGAAGCGGTCGGCGACGGCAGAGCGGCCCTGGAGCGGCTCGCGCACGAGGAGTTCGATCTGGTCCTGATGGACGTCCAGATGCCGAGCCTCGACGGCCTCGAGGCGACCCGCCGCCTGCGCGCGCTCGAAGCCGAGAGCCATCGCAACGTCCCGGTCGTAGCGCTGACCGCTCACGCCTACGAGAGCGACCGACTGCGCTGCCTCGCCGCGGGCATGAACGACTACCTCGCCAAGCCCGTGCGCCGGAGTGAGCTGGCCGCGACCCTCGAGCGCTGGCTCGCACCGCGCGACGGCGAGCCGGCCCTCGAATGAGACAGCGCGTGGCGTGACTTCCGACCACACCGTCGCAGTACTATCGGCGCATGGCCGCATCCCGCCACGACACGACCCATCGATCCCCGGATCGTCCTCCAGCCGACGCACCGTCTCGAGCCGCCCCGCGATCGGCCCTGATCGTGGCTCACCCCGGCCATGAGCTGCGCGTCCATCACTGGACCGAGCTCCACCGTCCGCTGGCCTTCGTGCTCACGGACGGCTCCGGGCGCAACGACACGGGCCGCATCGACAGTTCCCGCCGCGTCCTGGTCGCCGCCAAGGCCAAGCCCGCCGACTGCTTCGGTCGCTGGAGGGATCGCGAGGCCTACCGCATCATGCTCGACCAGCGGGCCGCGGAGGTCCAGAGCGTCATCGACGAGATCGCCTCGGCCTTGGTGGCCGCCGACGTCGAGCAGATCGCGAGCGACGCGATCGAAGGATACAGTCCGACACACGACCTGTGCTCCATCGTCGCCGAGAGCGCCGCGCGGATTGCGGAGCACCGGCTGGGCCGACCGATCCGTCATCTCGAGTTCCCTCTCGAAGCCGAGCCCGGAGCGATCGCGGACACTTCGGGGGCGATCCGCATCGACCTCGACGAGCCCGCCATGGAGCGCAAGCTCGAGGCGGCGCGCACCTACGATCCGCTCCGTGGCGAGGTCGAGCGCGCACTCGAGAACCACTCGACGGCCGCCTTCCGCAGCGAATGGTTGTCCCCGGCGGCCCCGGGGCGCGACCTTCGGCAGCTGGCGGTGCAACGTGGCCGCGACCGCCCGCGCTACGAGGACTTCGGCGAACAGCGCGTCGCCGGAGGCTCCTATACAGAGGTCCTGCGCTTCACACAGCACTGGCTGCCGCTCGCGGCGAGCCTGCGTCGTTGGGCCGCCGACGCATGAGGATCTTGCTGACGAATCACGCGCTAGCCGAGCGTTCGGGCACGGAGCTATGGGTTCGCGACGTCTGCCTGGAGCTGCTTCGGCGTGGCCATGAACCGATCGCCTACAGCCGGCGCCTGGGCGAGGTCGCCGCCGAGCTTCGCAGCGCGACGATTCCCGTCGTCGACGATCTCGAGCAGCTCGGCCGCGCGCCGGACGTGATCCACGCGCAGCACCACTTGGAGGCGATGACCGCGCTGGCACGCTTCCCACAGACGTCGGCCATCTATCTCTGCCATGGCTGGCAGCCGGACGAGGAGGCGCCGCCGCACCATCCACGCATCCTGCGATACGGCGCCGTTTCCGAGCTAGTGCTCAGCCGCCTGATCGACGAAGCTGGAGTGCCCGCGGAACGCACGAGCGAGCAGCGAAACTTCGTCGACCTGCGCCGGTTTCGCCCCCGCGGGCCGCTGCCCACCGAGCCGAAGCGGGCGCTGGTGTTGAGCAACCACGTGAGCGAGGAGAACTGCCTGGACGCCCTGCGCGCGGCGTGCCTCCGGGCCGGGCTCGATCTCGACGTCGTCGGCCGTGATCACGGGACGGCCAGCGCCGAGCCAGAGAGTCTGCTCGGCGACTACGACATCGTCTTCGCCAAGGGGCGCTCGGCGCTCGAGGCGGCGGCCGTCGGCGCTGCCGTCGTCCTGTGCGACACCGAGGGTATCGGCCCGATGGTCCAGAGCCGAAACCTCGAGGCGCTGCGGGCGGTTAATTGCGGCGTGAGCCTGCTGCAGGACAGGGTCACCGCGGACCTCGCCATCGAGCGAATCGAGCGCTACGACCCCGAGGACGCGGCGGACGTCTGTCGGCAAGTGCGGGCGACAGCCAGCCTGGGCGACCGCGTCGACTCGCTGCTCGCGCTCTACGAAGAAGTCGCCGACGAAGGCCGCCGCACGGCCTTCGAACTCGATGCGCATTCTCGCGCCGTCGCCCGCTATCTGCGCCACGGACCGCTCACCGGGGGCGACCTCCACAGCGCCGAGCGCGAGCGCCTCCTCGCCGAAGCCGCTCACCAGAAAGGCCGCGCCGCCGAGCTGCGGCGCGCGGCCGACTCTCTGTTCGCGGAGAAGACCGTGGCCGCCGGCGCGGCCGAGACGCTCCGCGTCGAGAACGCACGCCTCACCGTGGAGCTCTCGGCGCTCGAAACCGCGCGGAGCGAGCTCGAATCCCGCCACCAGCAATCGATCGACCGAGCGCTGGAGCTCGAGCAAACGATCCGCGACCGCGACGAGGCGCTGGCGGTGGCGGAGACGGACCTGGCGGAGCGAGAGAGCGCGCTCGAGCTCGAGCGCGCACAGAGGCGGGACGAGCGCCTCGACCTCGAAGACCGTCTGCGCGCAGTGGAAACCGCGCGCAGCCGCGAGGCAGAGGCCGCACAAAGCCGCGAGACGGTGGCGCGAGAGCAGGCCGAAGCCGCACAGGACGCCAACGACGTGCTGACCCGCCGCGTGGCGCAGTACGCCGACGAGCTGCACTGGATCTACCAGTCGATGACATGGCGTCTGCGCCAGGCCCTGCTCTCCCTACCGGGACTCGACGCGACCTACCGCTGGATCACGCGGCGGAACGCGACTAGCAACGAATCGCCCCCTTCCGCCGGCGCGTGACCGACGGCCCGGTCCGGTCACGCGCTCCGGCGTTCGATGCGAAGCCAAAGCTGGCTGTCGCAGTCGAGACCGGGAAGCTCCTCGAGACTCAATCCCCGCAGAGCGCACTCCGCCTCGATCCAGGCCAGAGAATGGCGGATCACGCCCGGCACGTCCGATTCGTGGCTGGTGCCGACCCAGGTCCCACCCATGTAGTCCTGCTCGGGGCTCTCCGCGGGGAGGTACGACGTGAGGAAGATGCCACCCGGAGGCGTCCAGCGGAGGAAGCCTTCGAGCATCGTCCGGATGTGCGCCTTGCTGCAGTGAGTCCAGATCGAGCCGGCGAGAAAGTAGTCGAACTGCGTCTCGAAGACTCCCGTCGCGAACTCAGCATTGTGATCGAAGCGAGGGCTCTTCGCCTCCAGCTCTCCGGGCGCGAAGAGATGGCGCCGCCCGAGCTCGACCCGGCGGTGCGCCGGCTCGATGCCCGCGTAGCACCCCGAATCGAGAAAACGCGTCAGCCAGTAGGCGACCCGTAGACACCCGCAGCCGATCTCCAAGACGCGGGATTCCGGCAGCAGGCCGTGCTGCATCAGGCGTACGAATTGTGCTCGTCCGCCGGCTTCGAAGGTCTCCCGCGGCACTCCGAGGAAACCGTTCTCGTCGAGCATCTGGTCTGCGCGGGTCTGGATCGTCGACATGGCTCTCCCTCGCGTTTCGAACGGGCGGCGACCATACCAAGCCGATCAGCCGGCCGCCGGGGCCGGGCGTGGCCAGCCGTCACAGCCAACGAGCCAGGCAGCTCCTCCGGTCGCATCAGGCCGCAGCGGGACGAGGTCCTCGACTTCGCGCTCGATGGTCCAGGTGTCGAGATCGACGAGCAGAGCGGCCTTTTCGGTCGACAAGCCCGGGGGTCGCGCCGCCGGCGCGCACGCCTGGAGCGCCTCGATCGACCGTGGCCCGCGACGCGTCCCGGATCGTTCGGTCACTCCGCCCTGGTCATCGATCGAGAGCTGGCGCTCGCCTCGGCCGACTCCGACCCACAGATGGTGCGTCCCGTCCAGGGCGCCGAGATGCCCGCGCGTCGCGTCGAGATCGAGCGCTCCGAGCCGAACACCCTCGGCGCTCCAGCGCACCAGCCGGAGACCCACTGGCTCCCCTCGCCGACGATGCCGCTCCAGAACGACGAGGCCCCCGTCGGCGAGGATCACCGCATCCTCGATGCGCATCCACGGCATCGGAATGCTGCGCACGATCCGGGCCGACGAGCGATCGACCACCGTCAAGAGACTCTCGGACGGCCGCACCACGATGCCGAGTGCTTCAGGGTCGGAAGGAGAGCCCGCGGCCGCGGCGACGGGTTCGGTCTGTGGCTCGAGGAGACCACGGTGTGCGTCGAGAACCATCGCCCGCGAGTGGTCCGGATCCGCCCACGGCAGCCCGACCAGGAGCCAGCGACCGCTCTCGGGCGCCGCATGCAGCGTTGCCGGACCTTCGTCGGCGTAGCGCTCCGACACCAGCTTGCGACGGCCGACGAGGTCGACGACTTCGACCCGGCTGCCCGCGGCGACGGCGAGAAACCGCCCTTCCGCGTCGAGAGCGAGCGAACGAAGAGCCCATGCGGCGATCTTGAGATCGACCTCGACACCGAGGTCGACAGGCACCGCGCCGGGCTTCGGGTCCAGCGACATCACGGCGCAGCGCTCTCCGTCCCCGCCGCAGCGGAGCCACACCATGCGCTCGAGCGCGGACGCGTAGAGCGGCCGCGTCGAGAGGCCGCCCGGGGCGCCGAGAGAAATCGCCTGGCGCGCGGCGGCCTCGCGGTCCCCGGCGCCGAGCGGCTCGGACGGCACGAGGAAGGTCGGGTAATAGCCACTCTCACCCACCGGCCCGGCGACCACCGACCAGCCACCGCCGACCGATCGCACCGCCACGGCGCGCTCGAGATCCTCGAACGGAGCCTGCAGCAAAGCGCGTGTCCAGGTCGCAAACCCCAAGCACACGAGAAACATCACAGGCCAGACAGCGAGGGAGAAGACACGATGGGAGCTCGTGGAGACGACACCACCGCGGCGTACCTGGAGCCAGCCGCCGACGGCGACGATGAGGCAGAACACCACTGCCGGCCACACCAGGACCGCGCGGACCGCGCTCCAGGCCCTCACCTCCACCAGCGCATCGAGCGCACCGGCGAGGAGCAGAACACAGCCGAAGAGGGCACCGAGGTCGAGCAGGGTCCAGAGGTCGCGCAGGCGTACGGCGAGACCGCCGGCGTGTCCCAACGCCACCAGCAGACCGAGCACGACGGGCACCAGCACGGCCCAAGGCAGACGCACAGGCTCGAACAGCGACATGCTGCCCAGCAACGGCCCGAGCCAGCCACTCCACGCTTCGATGCCGAGCATCGGGGCCTCCGGAACGGCCGCGAGGAGATTGTGGACCAGAGCCGTCGGGGCCAGGACGAGGACCGGCACGACCACGAGCACCACCGTGCCGGCGGCCACTCGCCCCAGCCAGAGCCCCGCGGCCGACAGCGGCTGGCGCAGGTAGTAGCCCAACCGCCCGCCGGCAAGATCGCGAGAGAGGAGAGAGCTTCCGGCGCCGAGCGCCGTGACCGCGGCCAGGAGCGCAGCACCGAGCAGAGCGACCGCGATCGGCAGATCGCCATCCGCGCGCTGCGAGGGAACGAACAGCGGCGCGGTCAAGGGCACGAAGCCGCTCAGCAACGCCGCCACGAGAAGGAGGCGCCATGAATGAAGCTCCTCGCGCACGATCGAGCCGAAGCCATGGAGAGACTGGGTCGGGCCGGTCATCGAGACACCTCCTGGGGGGAGCGTTCATCGGTCGTCGCCACGATTAGGTCTTCGAGGGTGGCGAAGCGGACGTCGACCACGCGTCGACCGTCCTGCTCGAGGCGTGCCACCAACGCCTCGTCGAAGCGGTCGACCAAGAGCTCTTGACCGCGTCCGGGCAGGGGCCGGCTCGAAATCGGCGCGAGCGGCGCGAGCTCCGCGTCGGTCAGCGCCTGGGCGAACGTGATCCAGCGCAGCCGCTGCTTCAGCGCGTCCAGATCCTCGCGCAGCGCCACGCGGCCGTCGACGACCAGCGTGAGCCGGGTCGCCAGCCGCTCGAGACCGACCAGGTCGTGCGATGCGATGAGCATCGGCGTGCCGCGCTCGGCGAGCTCGTCGACGAGCTCGCCGATCACGACGCGGCGGGCGACCGCATCGAGCCCGAGGGTCGGATCGTCGAGCACCAGCAGATCGGGCCGCGGCGCCAAGGCCAGCGCCAGCATCACCTGCGTCTTCTGCCCCCGGGAAAGAGCGAGAAAGGGCGTGTCGGGCGAGATGCCGAAGCGCTCGAGGCGCCGGTTGAACAGATCGTCACTCCACGCCGAATGCAGACGGCGAGCGAAGGCACCGAGTCGAGCGGCGGTCGCTTGGGGCGGCGCGTCGGGAACTTCGGGCACCGCGCCGACCCGCTGCATCAGGCGCGCACGATGGCGCAGCGAGCTCTCGCCAAAGAGCCGGCATGAGCCGGCGCTCGGGACCTGCTGGCCGAGAACGCAGCGCACCAGCGACGACTTGCCGATCCCGTTGCGCCCGAGCAAGGCCAGGACCTGCCCTTCCGCGACGTCGAGCGAGACGCCATCGAGCACGGTCCGGCGACCGTAGCGAACCACCAGATTGTCGACGTGCACGATCGTGCGGCTCATGAAGTGGGTCCTCCCTCGGAACGGATCTTGGAATCGTCGGGGTGCGGCCACACTTCGTCGACTGCCTCGAGCGTCTCCGCCCGTTCGGCACCGAGCGAGCGCGCACGACCGACATAGACGCGCGCAGCGTCGACGAGCTCGCGACGCGACGCCTCGTGATCGAGCGGCGGCGGCGCGTCGGCGACGAAGGTCCCCTCACCACGCCGCACCTTGAGCACTCCCTGGTCGGCGAGTCCACGGTAGGCCTTCGACACGGTGAGCGGATTGACCCCGAGCGAGCGCGCGGCGTCGCGCACCGAGTCGACCGCGTCGCCGGGACGCAGCACACCGCTCGCGATCAGTCGGAGGACCCCGTCCTGGATCTGCTTCCAGAGCGGGACCGGATTCGATGGGTCGATGCGCAGCATCGGGTCTCCCGGGTCGTTGGTGAAGCGCGAAGCCAGCGCTTCGGTGTATTACAACACTAATACGCCAATACGGCAACCCGCGTTGATCGCCCCACCAAGACGGTGAGAGAGCCGATAGACTTCGCGCGCGATCTTCCCCCTACCGTGGCCTGCCGACTTCGGAGACTCGTGATCGTGCGCTCGACCGACGGACCGGACTCAGACGCCTGGCTGCGCTATCGCCGCCATCTCTTCGCCGACGACGACCTCGGCTTGCGCCTCGACATCAGTCGCGTCGATCTCGGCGCGGACGAGACACTCGACGCGTTCCTGTCGCGCATGGAGGATTCGATGCAGCAGGCCTTCGATGCGATGGAAGCGCTCGAAGCGGGCGCGATCGCGAATCCCGACGAGCAGCGGCAGGTCGGACACTACTGGCTGCGCGCGCCGGATCGCGCGCCCGACGATGCGATTCGAGACGCGATCCTCGAGGCGATTGAGCGCGTCGAGGGGCTCGCTGCGTCGGTGCACGACGGCTCCCTGCGGCCGGAACGCGCCGCGCGCTTCACCGACTTCTTAGTCGTCGGCATCGGCGGCTCCGCGCTCGGACCACAGCTCACCGCCGATGCGCTCGGGCGGCCGGCTACAGATCTGCTCCGGCCCCATTTTTTCGACAACACCGACCCCGACGGCATGGAGCGCACCTTGGAGGCACTCGGCGACCGACTCGAGTCGACTCTGACGATCGTGATCTCCAAGTCGGGCGGCACGAAGGAAACACGCAACGGCATGCTCTGCACCCGCAGCGCCTATGCGCGCCGAGGCCTGCTCTTCGCGCGCCACGCCGTCGCCATCACCGGCGAGGGCTCGCAGCTCGATCGCCTGGCGAGTGAGCAAGGTTGGTTGGCGCGTCTGCCAATGTGGGACTGGGTCGGTGGGCGTACCAGCGAGACGAGCACCGTCGGCCTGCTGCCGGCGGCGCTCCAGGGACTCGACATCCGCGCTCTGCTCGCCGGCGCCGCGGCCTGCGACGCGGCGACGCGCCGCCGGGACACCGCGCGTAATCCGGCGGCGCGGCTCGCCCTGGCGTGGCACCTGGCGACCGATGGGCGCGGAGCGCGCGACATGGTGATCCTGCCGTACGCCGATCGTCTTCTGCTCTTCTCGCGCTATCTGCAGCAGCTGATCATGGAGTCGTTGGGCAAAGCCACCGATCTCGAGGGGCAGCCGACAGCGCAGGGCATCGCGGTGTACGGCAACAAAGGCTCCACCGACCAGCACGCCTTCGTGCAGCAACTGCGCGAGGGAGTCGACAACGTCTTCGTCACCTTCATCGAGGTACTCGAGACCCCATTCCACGAAGTCGAGCCCGGCATCGGCGCCGGCGACTATCTGCGCGGATTCCTCCTCGGCACCCGCGAGGCGCTGAGCGAGACGCAGCGCCCGTCCATCACACTCACGGTTCGGCGGGTCGACGCGTATCATCTCGGGGTCTTGATCGCTCTCTACGAACGCGCCGTCGGCTTCTATGCCAGCCTGGTGGGCATCAACGCCTACCACCAGCCGGGCGTCGAAGCGGGCAAGAAGGCGGCGGGCGAAGTGCTGGCGCTGCAAGTGCGCGCCGTCGAAACACTCGAGGCGCTCGAGGAACCGATCGGCCTCGACGCCCTGGCCGCCGCTCTCGATCTCGACGCGGCCCGGACCGAGCTTCTCTTCCACGTGCTCGAGGGTCTCGCCGCCAACGGTCGCATCGACCGCGAGGCGGGGGACGCACCGACCGCGGCCGTCTACTCCCTCGGCTGACGCTCCATCGTCCGTCTCAAGCCTGCGGGCGGCCGAGCGACGCCGCCGGGCGCGTTTCGAGCGACGAGTCGGCGCGGACCAGCTCGCGCTCGAGCACCTCGAGACGCTCGTGGTACTCGAAACCGTTCGGCGCACGCTCCGCGCTGCGCGGGCTGAGCTCGCGCCGGAAGAAACTCGCCAGAGGCCAGGGGCAGTCGGCGATCTTGGTCCGTAGATCGGGCACTTGCGCGTTGCGAATGGCGTCGAGCATCTGCGGCACGCTGCGCATGAGAAAGAGATTCTCCGCCGTCAACGACTCGTAGAGCACGACGCTCAGCGCCCATAGATCGTGGGCCGGCCCCGGCTTGTCGCCGTTCAGCGCCTCAGGCGAAAGGTACGACGCCGTGCCGATCAACCGTCCGCCGACCGTGCGATCGGCGATCCAGCGCGTCGAGGTCACGGGCAACGTGGTGCGGTTCTGTTCGTTGAACGGCGTGTCACCGTCCTGAGTGATGTCGTACTGGATGCGTGCGATGCCGAAATCGAGGAGTTTGATGTCGCCATCGCCGGTGAAGCCGATATTCGAGGGCTTGACGTCGCGGTGCAGGATGCCCGCGCTGTGGATCCGCTCGAGCGCCAGCGCCACCGATTTCCCGACCTCGAGCATCGCCGGCACCTCGAGAGGATCGCGCATCAGCCGCTCGGCCAGCGTGCCTCCGGTCAGCAGCTCGAGAATCAACATCGGCACACCCTCCCAGGTTTCGATGCCGTAGATCGACGCCAGGCCCGGATGAGTCACGCTCGCCGCCGCGCGCGCCTCGCGGTGCAGGCGCACCGCGGCCTCGGGCGACACTCGCGGCAGCGTCTTGATCGCCACCGTCCGACCGAGCCGCAGATCGGTGGCGCGATAGACGACGGCCATGCCGCCGGTACCGATCCGCTCCTCGAATCGGAGCTGACCACGCAACACGTAGGGAACCAGGGTGCCATCGAGAATCAAGTCGCAGCGCGGGCAGCGCTCGTGGTCGCCTGGATACACGCGACTACAGCTGGCGCACTCCTGGGCCTTCTGCCCGGTCTCCACCTCCACCGCGCGCGACCCCGAATCGGAGGGCTCGAGGATCTTCTGATCCCTCGGAGACGGCGTGTGCTCATTGACGTTGTGCAGCTCCATCACCAGGCCGATCGCCGCGCTCAGCTTCTGGAGGAGCTGCCGATCCTCGGACAGAAAGGGCTCGCCGTTGGTCTTGTGACCCAGGACGAGAAGACCGTTCATGCTCCCTTCAAGCGCGAAGGCGGGCGCCAGCAGCTCGACCTTGCCGTCGATCAGCCAGTGCAGCTCGGGCTCGGGTAGCTCCGCGAGCGGTGCCCCGGTGACCTCGAGGTCGATCTCCAGCGGCGCTCGCCGGCTCTGCACCAGGGTCGCCAGCTTCGAGCCGGGGTCGAGAGGCCGCATGCGCTCGAGCGGATCGACGAATCGACCTCGGACCGGGTCGAGCGCGAGCAAGGCGACCCGTTCGAGGCCGAGAGCGAAATCGACACCGCGACGGACGGTGGATGCGAGGTCCGCGAGGTTGCGCGTCGTCCGCACCTGGTCGGCGAGCTGGCCGAGCACTCTGCGCGCGGCATACCGCTCACGGAAAAACCGCCGATCGATCACGTCGAGGACCTCCGTGCGATACCGCACCAGGGCGAGACCGACCAGACTGAGGCCAACGAGCGCCGAGGTCGCCGGCGTGGCCAAGATTTCGACCAGCGGCCGGTGTCGATCGCGCCACAGGAGCGCGAGCAAGCCGAGCGCCGGCAGGTTTCCCAGAACCATGAGCGGCCCGCGCGCCAGGACCCGACGCAGCAGCCATTGAATCCACAGGCGGCGACGCACCGCCAGGCTCGAGGGCGCCCGTCGGATCGTGAGGAGGTCGTCGCTCCTGGATTCTCCGGAACTCATCGTCTCCTCCATGGCGAGCCTGCAAGGGTATTCATAAGGCACCTCGGCGATCTCTTCGCGAATGTCTCTCGGTGCTCGACATGATTTACCCCCCGATCTCTCCGGAAGGATGCGAGGTCTTGCGTGAAGTCACTGATGGTAGACCTTACCTTAGACAATCTTCAAGAGCAATCTGTTCCCGACTTCGCTGAGATAAGATCCGTCGCATGATCTCCATCGACATGTCTGGCAAGCGCGCCCTGGTGATGGGCGTCACCAACCGCCGATCTCTGGGCTGGGCGATCGCCGAGCAATTGCACCAGGCCGGCGCCACGCTCGCGTTCAGTTACCAAGGAGAACGCTTGCGTAGTGAGCTCGAGAAACTGACCGCAAACATCGACGACGTGGAGCTCTTCCAGGTCGACGTGACCCGCGCCGACGAGCTGCAGGCGATGTTCGACGATCTGCGGGAGCGCTGGGGTGTCCTCGACCATCTCGTCCACTCGATCGCCTTCGCTCCCAAGGACGCCATGCTCGGCCGCTATGTCGACACCGGGCGCGACGACTGGGTCACCGCGCTCGAGGTCTCGGCCTACTCGCTGGTCGCCGTCGCACGAGCCGCCGAGCCCCTGTTCCAGGAAAGCAGTTCGATGGTGACCCTGACCTACCACGCCTCGCAGCAGGTCGTGCCGAAGTACAACGTCATGGGAGTCGCCAAGGCGGCGCTCGAAGCCAGCGTTCGTTACCTCGCGTACGACCTCGGAGAGAAGGGCGTGCGAGTCAACGCGCTCTCGGCCGGCCCGGTGAAGACGGTCGCTGCACGCAGCATTCCGGGCTTCATGGCGATGTACAAGAAGGCCGAGGCGCAGTCCATGCTCGGCCGCACGGTAGAGCATGCCGAGGTCGGGTCGCTCGGCCTGTTCCTGCTTTCCGAACTCGCCGGCGGCGTGACGGGAGAGACCGTGTACGCCGACGTCGGCGCGCACCACCTCGCAATGTCGTTCAAGGACGGCTGAAGTCGCGACGTGCCACGCGACGCCGGGCGTTACGGCGTCGCGCTCGACGGCAGATACAAGTAGATCGAGTAGCCGACGTAGAGCGCCAACAGGACGGCGCCCTCGCCGCGGCTGAGCTTGCCGCGCAGGCCGAGGAATGCCGCGAGCAGGATCGAGATCCCGAGCATCACCCAGAAGTCGAGGCGGACGATGTCCGGCGCGACCCGGATCGGTACGACGATCGAGGTCAGCCCGAGGATGCAGAGCAGGTTGAAGATGTTCGACCCGACGACATTGCCGAGCACCAAGTCCGCCTGGTTCTTTCGTCCGGCGGCGATCGACGCCGCGAGCTCGGGCAGGCTGGTGCCGAGCGCGACGAGGGTCAGGCCGATCACCCGTTCGGGCACACCGAGGGCGAGCGCGATGTCGCTCGCGCCGTCGACCAGCGCCTTGGCGCCGCCGACCAGCAGCACGATGCCGAGCGCGACTCCCATCAACGATTTCCACAGCGGGTCGTCCTCGCCTTCTTCGGCCTCGTCCCAAGTCTGCTGACTTCCCGGATCCCGCAGCATCCCGTGCAGGAAGACCACGAGGATGCCGAAGAGCGCGACGCCTTCCAGGCGGCTGATGCTGCCTGAGGTCGCGAGAACTGGATACAGGATGACCGTGACGACGAGCATGAAGGCGAGCTCGCGGCGCACGAAGCGACCGGTGGCCGGCAGCGCGAAAAAGAGCGCGGTCGCTCCGAGTATCAGGCCGACATTGGCGATGTTCGACCCCACGGCATTGCCGAGCGCGAGATCGGGCGCGCCGAGCAGGGTGGCGGTGAGCGCCGCGGCCAGCTCGGGCGCCGAGGTGGCGAAGGCTACCACCGTCAGGCCGATCGCCAGCGGGCTCAGCCCGAAGTGCCGCGCCAGCGCGATCGAGCTGTCGACGAGGACTTCTCCGCCCCAGTAGAGCAAGGCGATTCCGAGGACGACGAGACCGACTGAGAGGACGAGCACGGGGTCTCCGGGTCAGCGGCCTGCCGACGACGCGGCGAGGCCGAGATCTTCGTAGATCGCTTCGGCGAGGTGGCGAAACCGGCGCCGGTGCCGCTCTTCACCCGGCTGGCCGTTCACTGCCGCGACAACCACCAGGTCGTGCTCGGGATCGGCGAAGGCGGTCGACGACTGGAAGCCGCTGTGGCCGAAGGTACGCCGCGAGGCGTGGCGGCCATAGCCGTAGGGCAGGTTGGCCGCCGGGTCGTCGGCTCGTCCGCCGTCGCCGGCGAGGTAGTGCTTCGAGTCGGTGATGAAGCCGAGACCCCAGTCGAGCGTCGCCTTGAAGGTGAGATCACGCAGGCCGACGCGTTGTGGCGTCGTCATCGCCTCCACAGTCTGCGGTGTCAGCAGGCGTCGTCCGGAGGCGGCGTCTCCGCGGCGCAGCAACATCTCGTAGAAAAGAGCGAGCTCGCGTAGCGGCCCGTGACCGTTGCCTCCGGGCGAGCAGCCGACCACATGGGGCTCGCGGTGCCAGCCCCGCGCCAGGCGCTGGTCGGCTCCGGCTCCCGACTCGGTGCCGTACATGTGCGCGATGCGCGCCTGGGAGTTTCGATAGACCTCGCTCGGCATGCCGATCCACGACGACGTCATACCGAGCGGCTCGAGCAGCGCCGAGCGCACGAAGTCCGGAAAGCTCTGGCCGGCGACGCGCGCGACCACCTCGCCGAGAATGAACCAGCTCGACGCGAGGTGATAGCCCGCCTTGTGACCGGGCTCCCAGCGCGGCTCGGGTCGACGCCGGCAGATCGCCTCGATCACCTCGTCCCAACTCGCCTCGGGCCAGCCGAGATTGAGCATGCGGATGCCGGCGGTGTGGGTGAGCAGATGGCGCAGCGTGATGCGGTCTTTGCCCTCCGCGCCGAACTCGGGGAGGAAGCGCACGACCGGATCGTCGAGCCCCAGGGCGTCTTGCTGCCACAGCAATCCGACGGCGACGGCGGTCACCGGCTTGGTCGACGACAACCAGATCCAGAGCGTGTCCCCGGTGATCTCGGAGGGCACTCCATCGTCTCCGCCGACCCGCGAGCGACCGACGGCGAGCGTGGCACGTCGCGGTGTCGCCGACGCGGAGGCACCGCGCGACACGACCACCTGGCCGCCGAAGTGCAAACCATCGGCGATGCCGCGCTCGAGCACGGCGCGGGTGCGATCCAGGCTCGTGTCGAGCACGGCGGGGCTGGAGTTGGAGGCGACGGAGCTCATGGGTGCGGCCCGCGACCGGACAGCGGGGCGCGCAGCATAGCAGGCGGTCAACCCTTCGGCGCGTCCTCGTCACCCCACAGGCTCTGCCACCATCCTGGCTCGCCCTTCAGCTGCAAATCGAAGTACGCGATGATCGTTTGTGCCCACAGCCGGCGCTTCGGCAAGTCGAGAATCCAGTGGTCCTCGCCCTCGATCTCGATCAGCTCGACGTCGCGGCCGAGCAACCGCAGCGCGGTGTACATCTGCTGGCTCTCGACCGGAGGAACGTTGGTGTCCGCGTCGCCGTGCAGCAGAAGCAGCGGGGTCGTGATCCGGTCGGCGGTGAACAGCGGGCTCTGCTCGACATAGAGCTCCCGGTCGTTCCACGGATAGCTGTCGGCCGAGGCGACGGCGCTATAGAGATAGCCCCACCAGCCGGCACCCCAGTAGCTCGCCAGATTCGAGATGCCGGCATGGCTCACCGCGGCGTCGAAAAGATCCGTGCGGGTGAGCAAATACATCGTCATGAAGCCGCCGTACGAGGCGCCGATGCAGCCAACCTTCTCGGCGTCGACGAAGTCGTGCTCGTCGAGGAACGTTGTCGTGCCCTGGATAATGTCGTCGGCGGTTCGGCGGCCCCAGGCGTCGACATGTCGCGCCGAGAACTCTTGTCCGAAGCCGGTAGCACCGCTCGGCTGCAGCACCAGGACGACATAGCCGTGGCCGGCCCACACCTGCTTCGGGTAGCGACCGCCGAAGCCACGACTCACCGGCACCGTCCCGCCGTAGTAGTCGACGATCAGCGGATAGGTCTTCGCCGGGTCGAAATCGGGCGGCAGGTAGTAGCGGCCGATGATCTCGGTACCGTCCTCGGCCGTGAAGCTCCAGTCGCGAACCTCGCCGAGGTCCGCGTTCTCGAGCCACGGCGCGCTCGGCTGCATCAGGTCGCGCGGCGCGGCCGAGGCGTCGGTGGTGCGCACGAAGACCGTCTCGGCTCGCGTCGGCGAGGTGCCGACGTAGGCGATCAGGTCGGCCGCCGTAGCGAGGTCGAGATCCGAAACGACATCGGCGCCCGAAGACAGCTCGGCAAAGCTACTCGTGGCCGGATCGTAGGTCGCAAGGCGCACCCACGACCCGTCTTGCACGCTGAGCACGATGCGGCCATCGTGCCGCGACCAGCGTGCTGCGATCACGGCGGGGTCGTAGTCGAGAGTGAAGGCCTCGACGGAGCCGCCTTCGACATCGAGCAGGTAGGCCTGCGTATCATAGTCGTTGGGCACCACGTCGGCGCCGAGGCGCGTGCCTGCGCGGTCGAAGAGTGATGGGCCACCGGTGATCAGGAGGCGACGTCCATCTGGGCCGTACTCCGCGCGGTCGAACCAGCCGACCTGCGCCAGCTCGCGCGTGCTCGTCGTCGCCAGGTCGAGCTCGAGCAGGGAGGTCCGAGAGAACGGACGCTCGGTGACTGTCTGGTCCGTACGGGCGAAGAGCAACGCACCGCCGTCCGGACGCACGTCGAGCAGCTGGTCGTCGGGGTGGCCGGCGGTGAGCGGACGGCTCAGGCCTCCCGCGGCGGGCACCTGGATCACGCGGCGCGCGTCGCGGCGGCCGCTCCAGCGGTCGGCGAGGTCACGGTAGCGCTTGGCGCCCCGCTCGTCGACCTCGGCCGGTTCCTGCAGAGACACCAACAGAGAGGCTCCGTCGGGCGCCCAGCGATGGCCGCTGTAGTTCTCCAAACCGCGGACGATCGGTTGCGCCGGACCGACCACCAGCTGACGATCTCCGATCGCGACGCGCCAAAGATCGGTGGTGTCGGCATCGAGCCCCCGCGTGGCGTAGCTGAACCAGGCGCCGTCGGGGCTCCAGGCCAAGTCGCGCGCGCCGCCGCGCAGGCTGTGCACGACGTCGCCGCTGCGCGTGTCGAGAATGTCGATCCAGCGCTCGCGGCCGGTCGCGGGCACCGACGGCTGCGCGAGGGCAACGGCAAGATGCCGACCGTTGGGCTCGAGTGCCAACGCGCTGACGGCGGGCGCGAGCAACAGGTCGTCGAGGCGCAGGCCGCGACGCGGCGACGCGGCCGCCGTGACATCGCCGGCACCATCGCCGACCAGCTCCGCCTTGAAGTCCCACGGCCCACCGGCGACCGGATCGTAGATCGCCTCGACCAAGAGATGATGCACACCGGGCGAGAGCTCGAGCTCGGCGTGAGTCGTCGGCAGCTCGGGCAGAGCCCGCCGCTTCGCCCGTCGGGGCGGCTCCGCCGGTACCGGGGTCGACTCGCGACGCTCGGCGATCTGGGCACCGTCGAGCAGCACCCGAAGCGGATGGCGTGAGTGGATCTGGAGTTCGGGCGACGCATAGCGTGAGGCCTCGAGGTAGACCGACAGCAGAGCAGTCCGCGGCAAGTCGGCCTCCGGCGCCTCGAGCGCACCATCGAGCGTCCTCTGCGACCACTCGAGCTCCTCGCCTCCCGCATGAGCCAGCCGGTCACCCGCCGCGGGCCAAGTCTCGTGCTCGGCTCCCCGCGCATCGAGCAAATCGGCCGCACCGAAGCCGTCGCCGGCCGCCAGCGGCGTCGTCCACGGGCCGAGCACCAACCACGAGGTCAGTGCGTTGCGCTCGAGGCTACCCTCCGCGGACTGCTCCGCGGCGCCAACAGGCGACGAGACGGCGACAAGGATGGCGAGAGCGACCCACAGGTCGCACGAACGGCGGATCGATGGCATGGTGAAGCTCCAGCAGAGGCGAGGTCGACGGGCGGGAGTAGCTGTTTCATCCCGGCGGGGTGTGCTCACGCGGACACACCCCGAGCATATCCCCGGCGGCGTCGACGAGATCTCTCCATCCAACGAAAAACGACCCGCGCAGGTTTCATGCACGAGTCGTATGCCGCGGCCACTCCGCGATCGCGGGCCGATCAGCCGCGGGTCGGGAGGGGGTGGGGGAAGCCGGCCTCGAAGCGGAGGCGGTCGAGGCGCTGATGGGCGGCGGAGGGGGCGGACGGAGCGAGGGCGACGTCGTGGATTCCGGCGGCGTGCGCTTCGCGCAGGATCGGGGCGAGGCGACAGGCCGCGGCAGCCACCGGCAGGACGAGGTGCACCGTGAGGCCGCGGGCGGAGAGCTGACGGGCCACCTCGAGGTGGCTCGGCGTGGGCAAGGTGGCCGCGGCCGGCAGGTGGAGGTCGACGGCGACGACATGCTCGCGATCGAGGTGGGCGAGACGATCGAGGTCGTCGAGCGCCGCTGCGCCGCCACGGCTCACGATGCGGACAGTGAGACCGCGGAAGGCACCGAGACGCTCGAGGAGGTCGCGACGTCCGGGGAGAACCTCGTAGGGGTGGGACGCATCGCCGAGGACGATCGGTCGGCCAGCCTCGGCAGTACGCTCGACGCGCGCCGCCAGGAAGCGTGCGCGGAGGCCCTGCCACGTCTCCGTGCCCATCACCTGGCCCGTGCTCGGCAACAGAGCGCGCCACGGGCGCAGGGCAGCTGAGGACGCACCGACGCGCGATTCGTGTGCGGCGAGGGGGAGGGCGCTGTCGAGGGTGGTTGTCGTCATGGCCCTATATTACGCCTCTCTTACGCCTTCGTCAAGAGTTCTTTCGCCTCAGTTGCGCCTTTCTTGCGCTCGCCTACCGCCTCGCTCAGTCAACTCGGGTAGCATGGCGCCATGCCCGAGCTACCCGAAGTCGAGACCGTGCGCCGTAGCCTTCTCCCCCGCCTCGAGGGTCGATCCATCGCCTCGGTCGAGGTTCGCGCGCCGGCGTTGCGGGAACCGCTCGACCAGGACGCGCTGCACGGGCTCGCAGGTCACCAGGTGCTCGGGATCCGCCGACGCGCGAAGTATCTGCTGATCGACCTCGACACACCCCGGACCCTGGTGGTCCACCTCGGCATGAGCGGCCGATTCACGCTCGTCGCCGGCGACGCGCCGCGCGCTGCACACGAGCATGTCGCGTTCCACCTCGACGACGGCAGGCGCCTTCGCTTTGTCGATCCACGCCGCTTCGGTCAGGTCCTGGTGCTACCGACCGACCGACTCGAAGACGACCGCCACTTCGCGCATCTCGGCCTGGAGCCTCTCGGCGAGGCGTTCGACGGCGCCGCGCTTGAGGCACGGGCCGCTGGCCGACGCGGACCGATGAAGGCGTTCTTGATGGACGCCAAGGTCGTCGTCGGCGTCGGCAACATCTACGTCAGCGAGGCACTGTGGCGAGCGAGAGTGCATCCACGACGCAGCGTCGCGCGCACCGCGTCGGCGACCTGGGTGCGCCTCGCCGACGCCGTGCGGTCCGTGCTCGCCGACGCGGTGGCGGAAGGCGGCACGACGCTCAACGACTTCACCGACGGCGAGGGCAATGCCGGGTACTTCCAGGTGTCGCTGCGCGCGTACGGCCGCGAAGACGAGCCGTGCGCGCGCTGCGAGACTCCGATTCGACGCATCGTGCAGTCGAATCGGAGCACCTTCTACTGCCCGCGCTGTCAGCGCTGAGCGTCGCCGGCGCCGCCGGCGCGCCAGCCTTCGAGCTGCTCACCGAGCTTCTGGGCGTCTTGCGTCACGCCGCGCTGCTCTTTCTCGGCCGCGACACGCCCAAGCGCCTTCTCGCCCGCTTGAACCGCCGCCGCGTGATCGCCCGTGGCGGCCTGGAGGCGCGCGTCGAGCGCCAGAGTCCAGTACATCGGTTCCTTGGCGGCGAGCTCGCTCGCCCAGCCCGCGGCCTTGTCGAGCGCGATCTCGTTCTCGTACATGTAGTCGAGCCAGTTCCACAGGCCGCTGCCGCCCTCTCCCGACGCGGCGAGTGCGCTTACCGACGAGACGACATCGGCCTCGAGGTCGAAGAGCACCGTGAACGGCACCTGAACCTCCGTCCAGTGCAGGTGGACCTGGGCGCTGTGGTCGGTCACCACCGGCACCGAGATCTCGAAGCGCTCGAGGAACGGCGCCGGCTGAGCCTTGGTCTCCACGGTGAGGACGTCGAGCTCCGGGTCGCGGCGGTAGGCGCCCCACTGGTCGGGCTCGGAGTTGAAGATGAGCGTCCAGGTCTCTTCGCCCGGGATGGTGAACAGCGCGTACTTGCCGGCCGCCAGCGGCTGGCCCTGGATGGTCACGTCATGGCTGACCTCGAAGGTCGTCGCCTCGTTGGCGCCGGTGCGCCACACTTCGCCATACGGAACGAGCTCACCCCAGATGGTGCGCTCGCGCGCCGAGGGACGGCCGTAGACGATGTCGATCTCGGCGACGCCGACGGCCTGCGTCACCGAGCCCTGCGGGCTGAGGCGAGGCGGCGCGTCGGGCCGGGCATCGACCGGCGGGCAGATCGTGAGAACGAGTGCGAGAGCGGTCACCGGAACGGCGACGCGCAGTGCGATCGATCGAAGCATGAGGAACTCCTCAAGTTGCCGGAAGTGGCGGGTAGGTCGACGGCGCCCGCGGGCTCTCGCCCGCCGAATGGGTCGAGGGCGAGCGCGGCACGCCGAGCAGGTAGGTCGTGTAGACGGGCAGGCCACGCACTGGCGCGCGGCCGATCTGCCAACAGTAGCCGTCGATCTCGAGGCCGTCCACCAGCTGCCGCAACTCGTCGACCGAGTAGCTGCGGCAGCAGGAGGCGAGGCCGTCCCAGACCACGATCAGCGGCACCAGTGGAACGACGTAGGTGAAGATCAGGCGCCGCAGTCGAAAAGGACGAAGGAACGGGGTCATCGCGAGGACGCCCAGCGGCAGCAGGCCGAGGACGACGGCGAGGGTCCCCAGCCGACGCTCGGCGACCTCGAAGGCGGCGAAGCCGCGGCCGGAAACCGACGTGTCGCGCAGAATCGAGCGCGCCGTCGACGGGTCGAAGTGGTGCAGGGCGGAGAACATCGTCCGCACGCCCGCCGGCTCGGACGGAACTCGCCGCGCGTCGAGCGGCTCGGCACGGTAAGTCACGCGGGGCGATGACGCGGCAGCGGCGGCGAAGGCCGGCAGATTCGGGTAGAGGTCAGAGAGCACAACCCGCGGCCGGCAACCGCGCGCCTCGAGACGTTCGAGCAGGACCAGGAGCGGACCCGCACCCCCTGAGCACAAGTCGAGGATCTCGTCGTCTCCGGTCGCGGCCAGCAGGCCCGCGAGCTGGTCGTCGAGCAGGGTCCGGTCGACGAACCGGCCGAAGAGGAAGCGCAGGCAGTCGGTGGTGTAGTCGCGCAGCCAGCCAGGCAGCCACGGCTGGTCTTCGAGCTCGGGCAGAGAGATGCGTGGCATGAGCGGACGCGATCAGTCGGCGGCCGCGAGCAGCTGCTCGACACGCGCCGACACCATCTGCAGAGCGACCCGGTTCGCGCCGCCCTCCGGCACGATCACGTCGGCCCAACGCTTCGACGGCTCGACGAACTCGAGGTGCATCGGGCGCACGGTGGTCATGAACTGGCGCAGGACGTCGTCGATGTCGCGGCCCCGCTCGCGCAGATCGCGGCGAATGCGCCGCACCAGGCGGACGTCGGCATCGGTGTCGACGTAGATCTTGAAGTCGAGGAGCTCGCGCACCGCCGGCTCGGCGAGAAGCATGATGCCCTCGACCAGTACGACTCGCCGTGGCTCGACCGGCGCCGTGCGCTCGCTCCGGCGGTGGTGCACGAAATCGTAGATCGGTGCTTCTACGCCCTCGCCCCGCTTCAACCGGCGCAGGTGGTCGACCAGCAAGTCGGTGTCGAAGGCGGCGGGGTGATCGAAGTTGTGTGCCGCCTGGTGGGCGGTGTCGCGCCACTCGATGTCGAGGTAGTAGTCGTCCTGGGCGAGGAAGGCGAGGCGCTCCTCGCCGACCGCGCGCAGGATCGCCCGCGCGACCGTCGATTTGCCGGACCCGGTTCCGCCGGCGACGCCGAGGATCACGGGCTCGGCCACTTCAGCGTCGAGCTCTGGATCCAGCGACGGTGCGAGTTCGTGAAGCGCCATCGTCCGCACAAGCTCCGTTCAGGCGATCACCGGGACGTCACGGAGCATCTCGATGCGCATGCGCACGTCGGGACGGCGGGCGGCGATGTGATCGAACGTCTCAGTGTCGATTTCGATCAGCTCACACTCGAGGGCCGCGGTGATCGTGTACTCGCGCGCGCGGCCGTCGAGCACCGAGGCGGTGCCGAAGAAGTCGCCAGAACGGAGCACCGCAAGCTGGTCGTTGTGACCGAGAGGATCGCGCTGGTAGACGCGCGCGCTGCCATTGGCGAGAACGTAGAACGATCTCCCGGGCTCTCCTTCGGTGTAGATGATCGAACCGGGCTTCTTCACCAATAGCCGCATCCGACCGAAGATCTCCGCCACCTCGTCGCTCGTGAATCGATCGAAGAGCGGCGACCAGTGGAAATCGTCGCGCTTCTCGGCCTCCTGGAGCCATTGGTCGGCGACGATCAGCTCCGAGGTGACGGACGTGCTGACACTGCCGGTGTCGGTGGTCTCGGTCGCCGGCGTGACGGTGACGGAGCGTGGGCCCTGGTCTTCGGCGGGCTCCGGGCCCGGCATCGACCCGCTGCTCTCCGACACGTCCCAGCCGCCGGCCGGCGTGAGCGGCGACGAGTACCCCATCGCCCGTCCTTCTTTCACCAGGCGAGTGAGACGGTCAGAGATCGCGGCATCGGCATCGATGCGTTGGACCTTCTTGAGCAGCGCGAGCCCCTTGGCGACGAAGCCTTTGTCGGCGAACTCGTCGACGAGGGCGAAGAGGATGTCGACCGCACGCTGGCGGTCGCCTTTGCGCACGAGCACATCCGCCAGCTGCTGGCGCAGGAAGACGCTCTCGGGGTCGTCGCGGATCTGCGCCTCGAGCGCCTTCGCGGCCCGGTTGTACTGCCGCTTCTGGATCATCGCGTTGACGTCGGCATCACCGCGTAACCAGTTGAGCATCGGCTCTCCTCCGAAGAACGGTCATGGTGCGTCGGGCGTCTCGACCTCTTCGACCTCGAGCTGGAGGCGTCCGATCAAGCCGGCCATCGCGGCGAGATCGACCAGCGCCGAGTCGAGGAGTGAGATGTCGAGCGTGACGTGCGTGGCGTCGAAGGCGGTCGATGCCGGCAGAGTGGCGTCGAGGTCGATCCACGCTCCGTCGAGATGGGCCTGGGTCCACAAGTGGTAGACGAAAACATGCTCGGCGCCGGCGAACGCCTCAGCGTACACCAGGCCGGCGGCGACCCGCGAAGGGATTCCGTCGGCGCGCAGCAGGGCAGCGAGCAACACCGCATGCTCGGTGCAGTCGCCGCTGCGCTGGAGCGCCACCTCGCCGGCGGAGGCGAACGCGGTGCCGAGGTCTTTGTCGCGCACATGCTCGGCGACGGCGCGGCGCAGGGCCTCGGCGCGCGCCGCAGGCGGCGAGTCGGCGGGCAGCGAGGCACGCACCGTCCGGTGCAACGCGGCGACGGCCGGATGGTCGTAGTCGAGCCAGCGGGTCGCTTCCAGAGCCGCGGTCGGCGCCGGTTCGCGGCGTGGAGCGCGGTCGAGATCGACGACGACGCGCCAGCTCGAGCCGGCCGACGGGCCGGAAGCGGAATCGGCGGTCGCCAGTTGGTGGCCGACGTCGCGCCACGTTGGGGGAAAGGGATCGGCGCTCGCGCCGGCGAACGGATCGACGGTCACACGGTAGACGGCGCGGCGCACGGCCCGGGGCGTCTCGATCGGCCGCTCGACAGCGATCATCGAGCGCGCGAGCACTTCGAGCGGCTCGAGCGGCGCGCGGGCCGCGGCGGCATCGACCCGCCGCACGGTGAGCTCGAGACCGAGCAGCGGCGTCACCATCTCCACCATCTGCGCGTCGGCGTCGAGCGCGATGCGCAGCGGGGTCTGAGGCGCGATGTCCTGCACCACGCGCCAGCGGCTGCGAACCGACGCATGACCAGACTCCGGCTGGGCCGGCGCCGAGCCGTCGAGGCTCCAACGCAAAGTCGTCGGCTCGAGGCCGAGCGAGGGATCGATCTCGACGAGCTCGAACGGCGGCGGGTCCGGTACCGCCAAGCTGCGCGCGACCTGCTGTTCGAGCTCTTTCTGGGCCGCACCGGGAGTAAGCCACGGGCCGTCGGGCCACGGGTGCCGCAGGGTCGAGCCGTCGCGGTGCTCGACGACCGCCCCCGGATTCGACTCGTCGCCGGGCTCGAAGACGAAGAGGGTTTCTTGGGCGGAGGCACCGAAGTCTTGCCGCGTCCAGGCCTCGATCGGCCGGTGGTCGGCCGTCTCGACGAACCGCGAGGCGATCTCGAGACGCTGCACCTGGCCGGCCCGCCGCAGCTCGAGATGGAGCTCGGAGCTGCGGGTCACGAGCTCGCTGTCGACCGTCGTACGCTCCACCGACCAGCCGACCGGCTGGCCATCGAGCTCCAGCCGGTACCAGCTCTCCGTCGATGGGTCGACCGCGGCCGGGGCGACCGCGTCGGCCGCGGCGAATGGTCCGGCCAACGACGTCCCCAAAATGAGGACGAGCACGGTCGGCGGCAGGATCTGCCGTGCCAAGGACCGGGCACGAGATGTCGACAGGAAAGTCACGATGCGTTGAAACCTCAGGAGAGCGGCTCCGTACCTCGACGTGAGCTTCTTCTTCTCCATGACCTTCGCGGGCCGGCATCCCGCGGAGGTTTTTTCTTGCGTGGAGCTCTGGCCGACGATTGTAGCGCTTCAGCTCGGCTCGATCGGCGGGCTCACGGCGGGCTCCACACGATGCCGACTCCGACCGACCGTCCCGGCGCTACCGACGTCTTGTCGTCGGCCGACGATCGGTACGTGGAGTCGAGCAGATTGTCGCCGCGCACCTCGATTTCGACCGCGCCGACGCGACGGGCCACGGAGGCCGAGACGACGTGTGCGTCGTCGATCGCCACCTCTCCCGACCCCGGATCGTCTTTCGACGCACGATATTGCCAGCGGAGGCGAGCGCGCCACGGGGCCGCTTCGAACCCCAGACCGAGCTGGAGCCGATCGGGCGCGATGTCGGCGAGGGGCGTGCCGTCGTCGGCCTCACCATCGAGCAGGTGGCCGGCCCAGTCGAGGCGCCAAGCACTGGTGAGCTGCTGAAAGCCTTCGAGCTCGAGACCTTGGATGCGGCCGGAGACGAGATTGACGAAAGTCAGGACACCGTCTTCGATCTCGACTCGCTCGATGAAATCGTCGACCTCGAGGCGGAACGCGTGCACGGCGAGAAACGTGCGGCTGCCGTAGTAGCGCAGGCCGGTGTCGAGGGAGAGCGAGCGCTCGGGTTCGAGATCGGCGTTGGCGATCACCTCGCCGCGGCCTGTGGTGCCGGTGAAGAAACGCTCACCCAGACTCGGGAAGCGCAGCCCGGTTCCCAGATTGGCGGCCAGCTCCCAGCCAGCGCCGAGAGGCTGGACGACGCCGAGGAAGGCCGAAGGCGCCGCATCGTCGGAGCTCACGCGCCCGAGCGCACCACGGTTCGACTGCCGCTGCCAGGTGACCCGCGCACCGGCGGCGACACTGGTCGAGCCGAGTCGCCACCGGAGGTCGCCGTACAGCGCGGCTTCGTCTTGCCGAGCGGCGTCGAGTGTCGCGCTCGTCGTCGTCTCTCCACTGGAGAGATCACGCTCCGTCTCTTCGGCCGTCACCCCACGGCGCGCGAACCAGTCGCCGCCGAGACGCAGGGTTGCTCCGTCGCCCAACCAACCGCTTCGTTCGTCGCCGCCGAGGCGCCACGAGCGCTGCGCCGAGAGCCCGAAATCGAAGGCCTCGTTCTCGACCGTCGCGACCGACCGGCCGACGCGGACGGTTTCGGTCTCGAGACGATTGGGATGACCGAGCGCGCGCACGGACCAGCCGTCGTCGTCCACCAGTTCGAGCTCGAAAACCAGGTGCTCTTCCTCGGGGTAGACGGTGATGCGCTCTGGAAAGTCGATGTTCGGCTTGCCGATGTCGCGACCGAGGGACGGCGCGAGCATCAGCTGCAGCGACCGTCCGTCGGCGAGCGCCCAGCTACGCTCCAACACCGCCGACGTCTGCTGGAAGGCCGTGTTCTGAGCCATGCCGTCGGCCACGTCGTCGGCCTCAGCGCGGCGATGCGCCAGGCCGACAGACCAGACGCCGTCGCCCCAGCCGGCGGCGATGTAGCGCTCGTCGCCGAAGCTCTCCCAGCCGCTCGCCAGCCAGGTCTCGTCGAAACGCCGCGGAGCGATGCGCAGCACGCCGCCGAGCGCGCCCGAGCCGTAGACGGTCGACGCCGGACCGCGCACCACTTCGACCGATCCGAAAAGCAGCGGGTCGACGAAGGAGGCCGCGACCCCAGCCCGTCGTTCGCCGGCGAGCGGCGTGCCGCCAAAGAACGTGAGCACGCGCTGACGCGACACGCCGCGCACCGAGACGACCTGAAAGAGGCCGGGCTGCCCGTTCTCGGCGACACCGGGCAGCGTCTGCACGATCTCGGCGAGGGTCGACGGCGGTGCCGCTGCATCCTGTGTCGAGACCTCGCTCACCGCCAGGCTGACCGGCGCGAGGACGCTCGCGTCGCCGCGGGTCGCTGTCACCTCGACACGGTCGTAGACCGCCTGCTTCGGCTCGAGCACGACCTCGAGCGCATGCCCCAGCCGAGCTTCAACCTCGCGCGTCACGAAGCGGGGATGGCTCACCCGGACACGGCAGGTCGCCACGCAGCCGGCGGCCGTGAGGCTGAAGTGGCCCGCCGCGTCGGTCGAGGTGACGTACGGCGCGGTGTTCGAGCCGACATCGGTCTCGGAACCGGTCCGGAGACCGATTCGCTCGACGCGCGCCTGTTCGACCACGATACCACGAGGCGTCGCGACCCGACCGTCGATGGTTTTCAGATCGGAACCTGTCGCCCCGGTAGATTCTGTGGCGGAGAGGCTCGCGCCGGAGGCGAGCGCTGGGCCCGCGAGCAGCGCGAGCGCGGCCAGCCCGAGAACGGCCGAGGAAAGCCGCGAGGCGTTGTGCGGGCGGAGACTGCGGGGGAGCGGGCGATTCGAACAGGCCATGGAGTCTCGCACGTCGGTCGATGGGGAAGCGGAGGCCCGAGCACGAGAGCTCGCCGCCCGGCGCGAGCGACTTTACCAACGTGCACGAAGGTCGGGTCCGTCGATCCTCCAACCCGCCGCCGACTCGACGAATCGAGCGGCGCCGGACAGAATCGGCGCAACAAGGAGGCCTCCATGTCCCGATCCACGATTCCACGCCAGCCCAGGCATCTCGCGGCGACCCGGCAACTCGGGACGGCCCTACTCGCGAGCATCCTGGTCACCGCTTGTGCCGCGGGGCCGAGCACAGGAAACGCCACCGAGGCAGCCACGCCGAGCGCCGAGACCGGCTTGGCCGACGACGCCGACACGGAGGCCGAGATGGCCCTGCCGGCCGACATCGTTCTACAGATCGACGAGCCGACCCGCGTCGACGGCGAGGCGCTCGAGGTCGTCCTGCTCGAGATCCTGCGCGACTCGCGCTGCCCGGTCGACGTCCAGTGCATTCGCGCCGGTGAGGCCGAGGTCTCAATCGGGTTGCGCAGCGGAGCTGCCAGCGAGACCCTCTCGCTCGGCACACCGTCGCGGATCACCAGCACCGAAGGCGAGGCGTTGGGCTACCGACTGAAGCTGCTCGAGGTCGCGCCCCAGCCGGTCTCGACACGTCCGCTCGATGAGTCGGACTACCGCATCACGGTCCGGATCGAGCACCAGACCACGATGTAAAGTCTACTTTTTGCTCTTGGCGCCCTTCTTCGAGGCACCGCGGCGCGCGCGCTTCTTCTTCGGCTGACCGCGGCGCGCGTCGAGCAGCTCTTTGGCCTTCGCCGCATCGACCGTATCGACCGAGAGACCTCGCGGCAGCGAGGCGTTGGTCTCACCGTCGGTGACGTACGGACCGTAGCGGCCATCGAGCAATTGCACCGGTCCGGCAGCGCCTTCGACCTCGCCGATCTCCTTGAGCACGGTCCTCTGGCGCCCGCGCCGTTTCGGCTTCGGCTGCGCCAGGATCGCCAGCGCCTCCTCGAGCTCGATCTCGCACGCCTTCTCCCACGACTCGAGACTGCGATAGTCCTTGGCCTTGTTGACATACGGTCCGTACGGACCGATCGCGGTCGAGATCTCCGCTCCGTCCTCGGGATCGACCCCGATGACCCGAGGCAGCCGTACCAGCTTGCAGGCCATCTCGGGCGTGAGATCCGAGCCGCTGACGCCGCGAGGCAGCGACGAGCGCCGCGGCTTGGTGCCGGCTTCCTTCTCGTCCTCGGTCTGCTCGATCTCGAGATACTCGCCGTAGCGCCCGGTCTTGAGGTGGATCGCGCGGCCGTCGTCGGCGGTGCCGACCGGCGGAGCATCGCCGCTCTTGACGCGCAAGAGCTCGAGCGCGACCTCGAGAGTGAGCTCGTCGGGAGCGAAGCTCTCGGGCACCGTCGCGGCATTCTCCGACCCCCCCTCGCCGCGCCGTACGTAGGGGCCGTACTTGCCAACCTTGACCACCACCACTTCGGCGGTCTCCGGATCCTCGCCGAGCGGGATCTCGGGGTACGTCACCTCTCCCTCTTCGACCCGCTGCACCAGGCCCGGATCGGTGTCACCACCGCAGTAGAAGCCTCGGACGAGATCGTCCCACGCCTGGTTTCCAGAGGCCACCTCGTCGAGCTCGTCCTCCATCTCGGCGGTGAACCGCGTGTCGACCAGGTCGGCGAACTGTTTCTCGAGCAGGAGCGTCACGCAGAAGGCGGTGAAGGTGGGCGTGAGCTCGTTGCCCCGCTTGATCACGTAGCCACGATCCTGAATCGTGCTGATGATCGACGCATAGGTGCTGGGGCGTCCGATCCCCTCTTCTTCGAGCTTCTTCACCAAGCTCGCTTCGGTATATCGGTAGGGCGGCTTGGTGCGATGTCCGTCGGCGGAGACGTCGAACGCCTCGACCTCCTGCCCTTCGGTCAACGCCGGCAGAAACGTCTCCTTGTCGCCGAGCTCCGCTTCAGGATCGTCCGAGCCTTCGACATAGGCGCGCAGGAAGCCGGGAAAGACGATGCGGCGGCCGCTGGCCGTGAACACGAGCGCCTCGCCCTGCGCCGTCGTCTCGATCTCGACGTTCGTCCGCTCGATGCGCGCCGGCACCATCTGGGAGGCAATGGTGCGCTTCCAGATCAGCTCGTAGACCTTCAGCTGGTCACCCGAAAGATGCGGCGCGACATCTTTCGGCCGGCGCGACAGATCCGTCGGCCGAATCGCCTCGTGCGCCTCTTGTGCGCGCTTCGCCTTGGTTCGGTAGCGCACCGGCTGGTCGGGGAGGTAATCGTCGCCGTACGCGTCGCGAATCACCGCCCGCGACTGCTCGAGGGCACGGTCCGAGAGAGTCAAGCTGTCGGTGCGCATGTAGGTGATGAGGCCGACGCGATCTCCGTCGCCGAGCTCGATTCCCTCGTAGAGCTGCTGCGCCACCGCCATCGTGTGCTTCGACGTCATGCGCAGCTTGCGATTCGCCTCCTGCTGAAGAGTCGACGTGGTGAAGGGCGCCGCGGCCTTTTGCTGACCGGGACGCCGCTCGACCGAGCGAACCGTCCACGGCGAAGCCTCCTGCGCGGCCGCCGCCAGTCCCTCGGCCTCCGTCTCCACCAGGTGTCGATGCTCCGCGGCGAGCGCGCCCGTGGCCGAGTCGAAGCTCTTGCCGTCGGCCAGGCGCCGTTCGTCGATGCGTGCGAGCCGGACTCCGAAGCGAGTCCCGTCGGTCTCGACCTCCGCTTTGATGTCCCAGTACTCCGACGAGACGAACGCGATGCGCTCTCGCTCACGCTCCACCGTCAGCCGAACCGCGACACTCTGCACGC
This sequence comes from Acidobacteriota bacterium, assembly GCA_039194425.1. Taxonomy (GTDB): domain Bacteria; phylum Acidobacteriota; class Thermoanaerobaculia; order Multivoradales; family J023; genus JAUIJL01. The sequence goes on from JBCCVZ010000009.1 coordinate 330,884, forward strand.
GACCCGCCGACAGGCCGGGGCGTACGCGCTTCCAGAGGAGGGGAGAGAGGGAGTAGCCGTAGAGACGATCGAGAACCCGGCGGGCCTCCTGCGCGCGCACGAGGTTCTCGTCCACGGCGCGCGGAGACTCGAGCGCGTCGCGGATCGCCTCCGGCGTCACCTCGTGGAACACGATGCGCTCGACCGGTAGCCCCTTCGGCGGTTTCAGCAGCTCGAGGATGTGCCAGCTGATGCTCTCGCCTTCGCGGTCTTCATCCGTCGCGAGCAGCAGCCGGCCGGCGTCTTTCATCGCCTCCTTGAGCCGCTTGACGTGCTCCTTTTTCTGCGCCGGTACGACATAGACGGGCTCGAAGCCTTCGTCGACGTTGACGCCCAGGCGAGCCCACTCTTTCTTGCGCAGCCTGCTCGGGATCTCCTTGGCATTCTGCGGGAGGTCGCGGACGTGACCGTAGCTCGACTCGACCCGGTATTCGGGACCGAGAAAACGGCTGATGGTTTTCGCCTTGGCCGGTGACTCGACAATGACGAGGTTCTTCGCGGATTCGGAAGCCATACGAGTTCCATGAGTCAAGAGCAGATCGCGGACGGTGATCGAGAGTAGCCACGGCCCGACGGGGTGTCAAGCGGCCGGCCGGCGGCCGGAGGGCGTCGAGTCGGTCTCGACAGCCTCAACGCGCAGGCCGATCGGCCCAAAAGAAAAAGCCCTCGGACGAATCCGAGGGCTTTCCTCAGGGAACTGCAAAAATTAATCCCCGGCGGCGACCTACTCTCCCACACGGTCCCCCGTGCAGTACCATCGGCGCTGAGAGGCTTAACTGCCGTGTTCGGAATGGGAACGGGTGTTTCCCTCTCGCTAGAACCACCGGAAAAATCGATCTTGATGAATTCTGTGCGAATCGGTGATCGAAATCCGCACGCGGAGACGAGGCTCCACGTCGAAGTGGGTCGAAACGCCCAGGGTCTCGTCTTGGAACGAGTCCGGGGCGAACTGAATCGGGTCAGAGCGATGTGATCCGCTAGAGATCAACACTCTCGAGTCAATGGTCAAGCCGGACGACCGATTAGTACAGGTCAGCTCAACGCCTCGCAGCGCTTACACTTCCTGCCTATCAACCTGGTAGTCTACCAGGGGTCTTCAGGGATACCTGATCTTGGGGGGGGCTTCCCGCTTAGATGCTTTCAGCGGTTATCCTTTCCGAACTTAGCTACCCAGCTGTGCCGCTGGCGCGACAACTGGTGCACCAGAGGTTCGTCCATCCCGGTCCTCTCGTACTAGGGACAGATCCCCTCAAGTATCCTACGCCCACATGAGATAGGGACCGAACTGTCTCACGACGTTCTAAACCCAGCTCACGTACCGCTTTAATCGGCGAACAGCCGAACCCTTGGGACCTGCTCCAGCCCCAGGATGCGATGAGCCGACATCGA
>JBCCVZ010000010.1:0-308804 GCA_039194425.1 Acidobacteriota bacterium
GAGACGCCGTAGATCGTGGGGAACCCTGCGTCCGCGCCCGTGCGCACCCCTCCGAGCTCGTTCCTCGATGAATCGTTGGGCGAGTGCTTCCATGGTGACCTCCGTCGTCGTGAACGGTCACCTTGTCGCAGAGCGGGCGGCCTGGCTAGACGGGCCAGGGCGAGGACTTACCAAACAATGCGTGCTCGTTGTGATTGGAGCGACCGCCAGCGGGACCAAGGAGCTGGTAGCGATCCAGGATGGCTACCGAGAGTCCGACGCGTCCTGGCGCGAGCTCCTGGTGGACCTGAAGCATCGAGGTCTGGAGGAGCCGCCTCAGCTCGCCGTCGCCGACGGCGCCCTCGGCTTCTGGAAGGCGATCTCCACGGTATTCCCGACCACCCGGCATCAGCGCTGTTGGGTGCACAAGACCGTGAACGTGCTGAACAAGATGCCCAAGAGCGTGCAGCCTCGAGCGAAGTCTGCCTTGCATCAGATCTGGCAGGCCGAGACCCGCGAGGACGCCTACCGGGCCTTCGACGCCTTCGTCGACAAGTACGAAGGGAAGCATCCGCGGGCGGTGAACTGCCTCGTGCAGGACCAGGACGAGATGCTGGCGTTCTACGACTTCCCGGCCCAGCATTGGATCCACATACGGACGACCAACCCGATCGAGTCGACGTTCGCGACTGTGAAGCATCGACAGAAGCGAACGAAGGGCTGCGGAAGTCGGCAGGCGTGCCTGTCGATGGTGTTTCGTCTAGCCGTATCTGCAAGTAAGGTGCCAAGCACTTCATGGGAGAGTTCGGCGAGTACGCCTTTCAAGACCTTCTGAGCTAGAGGCAGACGCCATCCAAAGTGCTCTGCGGGACCTGTGATCCGATGCTGCGAGAGCCCGAAGGGCGTTAATGGGGCGCGAGTTTCTGGCCGGAGACGAGTTGAGGACGCACTTCGACCGTCCACCACAACGATGCGGTCCGATCGAGCGCTCCGAACGCTCCTCTTAGACGCTGCGATGCCGCTTGAGCTACGTGAACCGTATACCGACCGCGGGTTCGACGAATGGGAGACGTGGTGGGAAGCAGTTCTCCGGGAACGTCACCTGTAGATCTCCGGCTGCCAGGCGCTCGGCGGCGATGCGGTAGGCGGCGACGAATTCGCGGAAGCCTTCGATAAGACGATCTCGAACGCGCTTCGACGCGGCGTGGAATCTTGGCTTGGGTGAGCGGACGAGGCGACGAGTCGGCCGTTCGTGCGGCTGGCGGCGGCGGACCGCGGTCGTGCCGAGAGGGACGGTCCCTGCCTTCTCGTGCATTGCCAACGCCTCGCGCTCGATTCTTCGTAGCATCACTTCGACACGCTCACGACGAGCCTGCTCGTCGATCGGCTCCCAGCAGGGCAAGGGTGCGAGCTCGAGCTCTTCCTCGATGGTGAACTCCCGCTCGCCGACGGTGCCCTGGCGCTGGCGCGCCGCGTAGAGTTTGGTGCGGTCGATCCAGACGCCGCGGAGCGGCTCGCCGTTGGCCAGTGCGTTCGCCGAGTGGACGCCCGGCCAGTCGCGCGGCGACAGCACCAGCCCCTCTTTGGCGCCCTGACTCAGGATGTAGCGCAGTCGCTCTTCCTGGGCCTCGCATTCGTCGCTCACCGGGATCGATCGATAGCGACCATCGAACAGCGAGCTCTCCCAGTCGTGGAGACGACCGACCTCTTTCGAGAGGTTGGTCTTGAGGTGGCACATGAACCGAGCCATCTGCTCGACCGTGTCGAACGATGCCAAGGCGTGGAAATGGGAGCTCAAAACGGCGACGGCGTGCACGCGGCACTCCGTATGCTTCTGAGCGCGCGCGAGGCAGCCGACGACCAGTGCGTTGAGGCGTCGGGAGGGACGGAAGAGGAACCGGCCCTGGATCGTCCGCTGCGTGATCTCGACGAGCGCTCCGGGGTAGGGAAGATGACGTGGGTCGCGCATACCCACATAGACGAACGAGGGCGGTTCAATTGCGCGCGAGGCCCGCTCAGGCGGCGAAGGCGGCGGCGGTCACTCCCGGTCAACGGGACGCAGAGACTCCGAAGCAGTATCGCCTGTCGGAATCCAGCGAGCTCCTGGGCATGGATCGTAGTCCTGTGCCGACGAGTCTTTGCGGAAGGCTCAGGCGATCTCCCCGAGTTCGCACGGAGCCAACAGCCGTCAAGGCTCGAGGGCCGACAGGTCGGGCCATTCGGCCAGCTCCCGGCGCCCTTTGGGCGAGAGGGCATAGTGACCGCGCGACACTCGATCGAACCAGCCATAGTGATTGGCCTGAAGGATCGATCCGGCGCGAGCGACGCCGGTGCGTTCGCGCAGCACGCTGAGCTTGAGCACGTCGGATTCGGCGAGCTCCCGAGCACAGCGCAGGGCATCCTGCCGATAGGCTGTGAGCCGCTTCCCGGACGCAGAGCCGCCGGACTCCGGATCTCCGACCCGTTCAGTGAATTCCTTGAGCAGGCGTCCCCGCCGCCGAGCGTTCACCCTCGGACGATAGGGGGCCGGATCGAGCACCGGCACCACCTGTCCGCGCGTGGAGACCGTGAGCAGGCCGAGGCCGAGGCGGCGGATGAGGCTGAGGATCTGCTTTCTCCGCGATCGCCACGACGCGCTATGCCCCTTGCCGACGCGGAAAGCAACATAGACCGTCTCGGAGACGGTGAGCCGGTCGACGGCTTGGAGAATCAGCGCGAGGCTCAGGCGCTCCTTGAGCTCGACAATGACCGGGCTCTCCTCACCTCGGATCGCCACGACGTCGCAAGGGCCGACCTCGCCCTTCACGGCATAGCCCTGCGCCTCGAGGAAACGCTTGATCGGTCTGTAGAGATCTACCTCGGCCACAGAGCACTCTGGTCTGGTCGTTCCGCGCGGCACCCGGTGAGGGCGCCGGAGAATTCTACCTCCTGGCTCGTTGACGGATCAGAGCTGCATTCGAAACTTGTCGATCGCCGCCAGCGAGACGTTTGGCCTCGACGGATCGCGGTCTCGCAGATTGCATTGCACGCTGCCGAGCCCGGCGATCGAGCGCAGGTAGACTGCACATCGTGCGCAGCGATCGCAGTCGAGCGCGCGATCGATGCAACAGACTCTCGAGCGTTCACAGAAGGAAGACATCGATGGACTCATCACGATCGACGAAGCACCTGGCAGCCATTGTCGTCTTGTGTCTCGCGCTCGGCGCGTGCGCCTCGCCAGGCCCGGTCTCCTCGGACCGCAGCGTGGCGACGGCCCAGGACCCACTCTCCGCATGGACCGAAACCGCGGAGAAACAGGCGATTCTCGAGTTCGTGGACCGCGTCACCGTTGCGGGGAGTTCCGACTACCTGGCTCGCCGCGACCGGGTGGCGACGTTCGACGTCGACGGGACTCTCGCGTGCGAGAAGCCTGACTACATGGAGGTCGCGGTGGCCGCAGCCCGCCTCTGCGAGCTGGCGAACCAGCGGCCTGAGGACGCCCAGACGTCGATCGACCAAGCCGCCTGCGACGGTGACTTCGCGGTTCTCGACGCGCAGGTCGAGGAGGTCTTGCTCGAGGCGTTCGCCGACGAAGGCCAGGGGTTCTACACCCGCTACGTGGAGCGTTTTCTCGCCACAGCCAGGCATCCCCGATTCGACCGGCCCTACGGCCAGCTGGCTTTCCTGCCGATGCTGCAACTGGTCGACTTTCTGAGGGAGAACGGATTCACGGTCTACCTCGTCTCGGGCTCCCAGCAGGGATTCACGCGCAGTTTCGGCGCGTCGGTTCTCGACCTCCCCCCGGCCCAGGCCATTGGCCATGCTGTCGAGCTGAGTTTCTCGGCCGAGCGCACGGACCCGCTGATCCGCCAGCGCTCCTTTCGCCCGCCCTCGGTCGATGGTGCCGGCAAGGCGGAGGTGATTCGTCAGCGGATCGGCCGGCGACCGGTGCTCGCCTTCGGCAACTCGATGGGCGATCTCGAGATGCTGCGCTATGCGACGGGCGGCGAAGGGCCCAGCCTCGGACTGATTCTTGTGCACGACGATCCTCGAGAGTACGTCTATGAAGATCAGGAGTTGATCGATCATGCCGAGTCGTTCGGCTGGCAGATCGTCCGCATGAAGCGAAGCTTCGCCGAGGTCTTTCCTCCGTAGGTCTCCGGAGTCAGCCGAGCCTTGTCGTGCCGCCGGTGGCCTCTGCCGGCGGCGCCATCGTCTCAGTGGCGAGCGCTGCTGGCCCGCCTTCATCGCCCGCCTCCGTCGCCGCTTCCAGATCGGTGTGGCGGTGCCACCAGATGCGTTCTGCATCGGAGCTCCAGGTGCCGCGGTCCGGGCACGCTTCGAGGGCCGCCGCCAGGGCGTCGGCGCTCGCGAAGCGATCGGCGGAATCCTTCGCCAGGCAGCGCAGAACAATCGCCTCGAGCTCGCTCGCGACCGCTGCACCACGCACGGACGGCGGCTCAGGCTCGTCGCGCAGAATCGCTGCCGCCATCTGTAGGGGACCGTTGGCGACGAACGGAAGGTCCGCGGTCAGCAGCCAGTAGGCGGTGGCACCGAGGGCGTAGAGATCCGAGCGCGGACCGGAAACGCCGCCAGAGAGGACCTCTGGAGCGAGAAAGGCGGGGGTTCCGAGGACGGAGCCGGGAAGGGTCAAGTCGGCGGCCTGAGACTCGTCGACCGCAGCCGCCGGGGGCTCCGCGAGCCCGACGATCCCGAAGTCGAGGACCTTCACCACGTCGGTGCGCTGCCCCTGACGGCACAGCATGAGGTTCGCCGGCTTGATGTCGCGGTGGACGAGCCCACGGGAGTGCGCCTCGGCCAGAGAGTCGCAGGCCTGGAGCAGAATACGACGCACCCGGTCCGCGGGCTGGCGTCCGTGCCGCAGCACGAGATGGCGCAGGTCGACGCCGTCGAGTAGCTCCATGGCGATGAACACGGTACCGTCTTCGGTCACGCCGAAATCGTAGAGGTCGACGGTGTTCATCGAGGTCAACGCGGCCGTTGCCCGCGCCTCGCGGGAGAACCGCTCGAGCATCAAATCGCGTTGTGTCTGGTCGCCGCGCAGGTGGCGCCTGCCAATCCGCTTGATCGCCGTCGGCCGCGCCAGCAGCTGGTGCGTCGCGCGCCACACCTCCCCCATGCCGCCCTCGCCGATCTTTTGCTCCAAGCGATAGCTTCCCAGGCTCCGCAGCTCTTCCATTCGGGCGCGCAGACGGCCGATGTTGCGTGCCAACACCCAGGCGACGACCGGGCTGATGGCGGCGGCCGCGAGGTAGTCGGGCAGGAACTGGATCGGAATCGGAATGCCTTGGGTGGCCTCGCTCGAGATGATCGCAAGCAAGCCGGCGCCGGCGGCGAGCGCAGAAATCCAGGCGGTCCGGCCCGGCGGGCTCAGCAGTACCAGTGGAAACAGCGCCGCGACGAGGACATGGGGACCGAAGGGCGTCACCAGGCCGAAGGAGTGATTCTCGTAGGCGACGTGAAACTTCGCCGTGAAGGCGCAGGCGACGGGTAGGACGGCATGACCGATGTGTGTCAGGGCATGCTCGGAGAGGCGCTGCCAGCCGGCGGCCGCCCACAACGCGAGGCTCAAGCCGATCAATGCGGCGATCCACAGGAGCGGTGTGCGGGCGAGCTCGAGGCTGCCCTCGACCCACAGCAGGACCAGGACTCCGGCAGCTGTCATGATCCACAGGCCGGCGAGGCTGAGGGAAACGATCCGCAGCCGCGCCCGGACGCCGCGCAGGGCAACTTGACTCGGCAGGGTGACTCTGGACCCCAACGCTGCTGTCGATGGCAGAGCCGGAGCGCCGGACGCCGTCGCCCGGGGCTCGGGACGGTCCGCCCTGGCGGCCCGCCGCAGGGGAAGTCGGCGTCGCTGCGGCGATGAAGGCGCGGACCGATCGAGCCGGGGCGCCCCTCCATCGGCGTCGTTCACGATTCGTCGTGGCATCTCGTCGATGACTCCGCTCGATGATGGCGACCGCATCGTAACGCGATCCGGTCAGCTCTCCCATGGACCCGGCCGTTCTATGCTCGACGGTGTCGACGACGAGTCAAGCGGCGAGAGCGGCGATGGCGCGGCGGTCGCTCTCCGGGAGCGGCACGCCGACTCGAGCCAGCGCGCGGGCGGTGGCGTCGAGGGCTGGGGGCAGGGTCTCGGCGTAGACGCGGGCCAGCACGCGATGCGCTGTGGGCTGGCTCCATGTCGCTTCGGCCAGGCCCTCGAGGAAACCGAGCTGGAAGAGCGCGTGGAGCAGGGGGTCGACGCCTGGTGGGTCGGCGGCGTCGACTCGTCGAGCCAGGTCGATGGCGCGGCGTCGCCAGCGCGGCCAGTTGGCGGCCAGGCGGTCGAGGCGTGGGTCGTCGGGGTGGGGTGCGCCGAGCAGCGACAGGCGGACGCGGCTGAGGGCGCGAAGCTGGGTCCAGCGCTCGAGCTCGGGGGCGCCGACGAAGAGGATCGCGGCCATTGCGCCGCAGCGCGCCTGGCGACGGTAGAAGCTCGCGGCGTCGTAGGGGTGGTGGTGTCGGGCGACGGCGGCGGCGTGGTAGACGATGCGCAGGCCGCGGTAGGTGAGGCGATGGCCGAGCTCGGCGTCTTCGAAGGCGGCGGCGGGGAAGTGGGTGGCGAAGCGTTCGGGGCCGAGCAGGCTGCGACGCAGCGAGATGTTCGACGTGTAGAGGTGGCGGAAGTCGTAGTGCTCGCCGTCGCGCATGCCGTGGTAGCTGAACTGCTGGGCGCCGATGCCGTCGATGTGGCGCATCGTCGCGGTGAGGCGGCAGTCGCCGGGCCAGCGGGTCAGCCCGAGGACCGCGAGGCCTTCGTCGTCGTCTCGCTGGTGAGCGTCGACGTGCACTGCCAGCAGATCGGGCTCGGGCTCGATGTCGTCGCCGGCGAAGAGCACCAGCGGTGCGCGCGCCAGTTCGAGACCGCGATTGCGGGCGCTCGCCGGGCCGGCGTTGTGTTGACTCGCGAAGCGCAGGGCGAATCGCCGCGGGCGTAGGTGACCGAGCAGCTCGAGGGTGCCGTCGTCCGAGCCGTCGTCGACCACGACGACTTCGAAGGCCAGGCTCGACGGTCGCTGTCGCTCCCAGGCACCAAGAACCTGCTCGAGCGTCGCACGGCGGCGGTAGCTCGGCAGGATCACGCTGATCGCCGGGGTCGCGCTCATCGCCGGTCCGAGGCGGGCTGCGGAAGCGCGGCGGAGAGCGCGGACACCAGCGCGTCGACGTCGCCCGCCGGTGCCGTGCGCAGCCGAGCGCGCGCGGCGGGCAGAAGAGTCTCGACTCGCTCGGTGAGGTCGTCGACCTCGGTGGCGACGAGAGGGAGGCCGCGTGCCAGCGCCTCGAGCTCGGTCGTCGGCAGCGGGCGCTGCTCGGCGCACGAGAGGACGACGTCGGCCGCGTCGAACACCCGGTGCGGGTCGGCGTCGCTGAGCACGTGCAGTGACTCGACGCCGCGCCAGCGTGCCAGATCCTGCACCGTGCCGGCGAGCGGTCCGCGGCCGGCGAGCACGAAGTGCCAGCCGGGCGGTGCGCGGTGGGCGAGCTCGACGATGTCGTCGGGGCGCTCGGCGGGAACCAGGTCGGCGATCTGGGCGATGACCACCGCGTCGGGACCCAAAGCGGTGGCCAGGCCGAGTGCGCGGCGCGCGTCGTCGCGGCGTGCGGTGTGCGACGCGTCGACGGTGTCGTTCGCGTCGGGCGTCGTCGTTTGAGAAATCTCGCGACGGGTCTCGAGATGCGCCGCGAGCAGATCGTCCGCCTGCAGACGTCGGTGCAGCCAGGACGGCCGCGCGAGCGGTGCGTCGAGGCCGGGGAAGGCCTCGAGCGGCAGGTCGGCGACCTCGAGGGGTCCGAGTGCGGTGCGCAGCATCTCGTCGTCGAAGCAGCCGTCACCCGGGCCGACGTGGAGCACGTGCCCGATGGCGTGGGCGCGGAGCAGAGCGACGGCTGCAGCGGCGCGCAGGGGCGGGGCGAAGACGTCGCCGAACGGCGCGACGCGCGTCGCCGCGTCGCCGCTCGCCGCCAGGCCGACGACTTGCGGCGAGCTCGTGGCACCAGGTGAGTCGTCGGGGAGACCGAGCAGTTGGGGAGCCTGCGCCACAACAGGCTCGAGGCGTCGACTCCACGGCACCGTCAGCAGCACGGCGACGCCGTCGCCGGGTGGCGACGCGGCGGGTGGTGCGCCAGCCGCCGCGGTGATCCGTCGCCGCCGCCGCCGCGCGCCGCGCGGCAGGCGATGGCCGGCGCCGGGCGGGTCGTCGAGCGTGACACCGCGGGTGGTGGCGGTGATCGCATCTGGGGTGGGGAGGCGGCCGTCGAGCAGGATGCGGCGACCGGCGATCTCGTGGCGGGGCAGGGCTTCGAGACCTGTTGCTCTGACCTCAATACCGGGCCCGTCGCTCCACAGCGAGCGCCGGCCGACGAGCACGCGGTGCGGTCCACCGCGCAGCTCGACGAAGGCCAGGTCCTCGGCGGCGCGCGCGAGGAGAGCGGTGTCGATCCAGGCCGCCGGCGCGCCACGGGTCGCGTCGATCGCCAGCTCGGCGCGCTCTGCGTCGTCGGGCAGCGTCAGGGCGCGCGTTGGGTCGGGAACTAACGTCACCTCGTCGACATCGGCCCGCACGACGCGGCGCGCCAGGCCGACGCCGCGCGCGAGCAGCGCGCGCAGCAGACGGCGCGCGGACCGTGGCTGCGCGTCGGCCGCGACCAGCCGCCGCTCAAGCGCCGGTGGCGTCTCGCCGCGGCGTAGCGCGTCGACGACGTCGGCGAGCGTCGCCAGCTCGCGGTGCAGCGCCACCTGGTGGCGTGCGAGCTCGGCGACCGTCTCACGCAGCCGCTCGAGCCAGGCCACCATCCGCTCCGCATCGTCCGCGGCGGGCGGCGCCGGTGGGCCGGAAGGGTCGATGTCGCTCATCTCCCGGAGGTTAGCAGCCGCGAGGTGATTCGAGTACGATCTCTCGGTGAGTCCCTCGCATCGACCCCTGCATCGTCTTTATGCGCGCTACCGTGGGCGCCTCACGCGTCGGATCGAGGGCGTTCCGGGGCCGGTCCACTGCGACGACCCGATGCTGCCGTGGTCGCGGCACCGGCTCGCGGAAGGGTTGTGGCAGCGCTGTGTCGCAGCGCTGCCGCGTGGTGAAGGTGACCCGAGGGATTCCGAGGCCTCGTCAGATCCCGTGGTCGCGTCGTACCTGGAGGCCGGAGCCTCGGCGATCGAGGTGCTCGACCGTGGACTCGCCCATGCCGGGCGCAGGTTCGACGACGTCGCATCGTGCCTCGATCTCGGCTGTGGCTACGGTCGGGTCGTGCGCTGGCTGGTGCAGCAGATCGAACCGGGGCGGATCACCGCCTGCGACCTCCACCCGGTCGCCGTCGCCTTCTGCGCCCATGCGTTCGACGTCCGTCCGCTGGTCGCCGCGATCGATCCCGCGAGCACGGCATTCGAGCGCTACGACCTGGTGTGGGCGGGCTCGGTGCTCACGCACCTCGATGCCACCGCCGGCCTCGCGCTGGCGCGCCGGATTGTCGATTCTCTCGTGTCTGGCGGCGTCTTCGTCCTCTCGCTTCACGGTGCCTACAGCCTCGACATGCTGCACGAGTTCTACGACCGAGAGTACGCCGACGAGGCCGAGGAGATCCGCGGCGAAGTCGCGGAGCACGGCGTTTCGTACCGTTGCTATGAGCGTTCCGGCTACTACCACGGCGCCGACTACGGCATGACCTGGCACGACGCCGAGTGGCTGAGCGCGCGCCTCGGCGCGCTCGACGAGGTCGAGATCCTGGCGCACGAAGCCCGGGGCTGGCACGGGCACCACGATGTGCTCGTCGTGCGCCGCCGGCCGGGCGACGGCTCGGACGTCTGAGCCATCGGCCTGGTCGACCCGCCGGGGGCGGCGTAGTAAGATCCCGTTCCGCCGCGGCCGTGAGGCACTGTCTGCCGCTTGGGTCGCCATCGCCCGTTTTTCTCCTCGAGTTCTCTCGGACCTGACATGCAGAAGCCCAAGCAGCGCAACGTGCTCGCGATCGGAGTCACCCGCGACGAATTCCAGGCCGTCGTGCCGTTTCTCGACCGCGACACGTTCGAAGTCGATCGATTCCCGAGCGCCTCCGGTGCGCTCGAGCTCGTCTCGCGCGTGCCGTTCGAGATGCTCCTGGTGCGCTACCCGCTGCCCGACATGCCGCTCGACAGCTTCCTCGACTCGGTGCGCGACGAGGAGAGCGCCTGCTTGCGTTCGTCGCTGCTGCTGCTGACACCCGAGAGCCACGACGGCGAGGCCAAGCGCTATATCGGCCGGGGCGCCAATCGCACGATCAGCCTCGAGGCCGGGGCCGACGCGATCCAGGCGTCGATTTCGAGCCTGCTCAACGTGGCGCCGCGCAAGGCCGCGCGCTTCCTCGCCCGGGTCGAGATCAAGCTCGGCGAAGCGAGCGACATGATCCTCTGCCAGACCGAGAATCTCTCCGCCACCGGCATGTTGATCCGTACCGACAAGCGCTACGACCTCGGCACCGAGATCGATTTCGAGTTCTCGCTGCCCAACGACGTGCGTCCGGTGCGCGGAATCGCCGAGATCGTGCGCCACACGATGATCGGCCGCGACCAGGTCGGCGGCATCGGCCTGCGATTCCTCTCGTTCTCGGGCGATTCGCAGCGCCGCTTCGAGAGCTACCTCCGGCGCCTCTGAGCCGTTCGCCGTCGCGGCGCGTGGGTGCTCCGCCCGTGCGGTCATCCGGCCTGCCAGCCGTCGGCTGCGAGTCATCGTCGTGGCGGCTGGCTTCGCTGTGGGCCGCGAAGAAGGCTGGGTGCCACGAAAGAGAACGAATCCGCTGGGACGCCGTCGTCGATTCTGCGCTTCTCCTCATGACGAGACATCAACCCGTCCATTCCTGCCCCCAAAGGAGTCTCTCGTGGAACATCGTCGCACTCTCACACTCGGCCGTCTCCTCGCCCTCGTCGTCCTCCTGTCTCTGGCGCTCGCTGCCGGCAGCGCCCTGGCGCTCGCGCCCGACGAGCCCGAGGACAGCCTCGGCCTGGCCGCGTTCAGCGTTCCCGCCCTCCATGTCGAGCCGTCGCTCGAGATGGTTCCGGCCAATGCCCGCCTGCGCGACCCGGAGCTGGGCGCCTTCTTCGCCGAGCACACGGACCGCTGGGAGATGCGCTGGGACCAGCGCAATGATCGGCCGCATCTGCTGCAAGGCGCCGGCGTGCCGCTTCTGCCGGGGCGTGGCAACGACCTCACCGCCGCGTCGCTCGGGCTGCGGGCAGGCGCCGAGCCGACGCTCGCCGACGTCGAAACCGCGGTCCGTGGTTTCTTGCGCCGCTACGACGTGCTGCGCGCGGCCGAGTTCGACCTCGTGCTCGACGAGGACTCGAGCGCGGTCAGTGGGCTGGAGCGCCACTTCTGGAACGTCGAGCTGCAGCAGGTGCACGCCGGCGTGCCCGTGCACGGTGCGGGTGTCTTCTTCCGCATCAGCCACGGCAACATCGTCCAGTTCGGTGCCGACAAGCTCGCGCCGGTCCACATCTCGACCACGCCGTCGATCCGCCGCGACGAGGCTTTCGGGCTCGCGTTCGACTCCGTCCAACTGGCGTACGACCGGCACGAGCTGCTCGACGAAGAGCTGGTGCTCTACCCGGCGATGGGGCGCTCGGAGCAGCGCGGTGAGCTCTACACCGGTGCTCCCGGTACTGGCTACGAGCACCGCCTGGTGTGGCGCTTCACGTTCACGCTCGACGCCGGCGACCACGAGTACCAAAGCCTGGTCGACGCGCACACCGGCGAAGTGCTCGAGTTCATCGACCTGACGATGTACGCCGACGTCCAGGCCGACATCTACCCGATCACCAACACCGACCCGCTCGAGACGGTGCGCCTGCCGTACGTTTCGGTCGACGTCAACGGCACCGAGGTGATCACCGACGCCAACGGGTCGTACAGCTACACCGGCGGCACCGCCACGGTGGCTCTCGACGGTCGGTACATCAACATCGACGACCAGTGTGGCTCGATCTCGCTCTCCGACGCGTCGAGCGGCGACATCGACTTCGGTGGTTCGTCTGGCACCGACTGCACCACACCCGGCTACGGTGGCGACGGCAACACGCACTCGGCGCGCACCGGCTATTACCACCTGACCAACATCAATCGAAAGGCCGCCACCTTCCTGCCGACCAATTCTTGGCTCGACGGCACACTCACCGCGCGCATGAACATCAACAACACGTGCAACGCCTTTTGGGGCGGCAGCCGCGTCAACTTCTACCGCTCCGGGAGCAACTGCGCCAACACCGGTGAGATCGCCGCCGTTTTCCTGCACGAGTGGGGCCACGGCATGGACTCCAACGCCGGCGGCGCGCCGCCCGAGAAGGGCTCCGGCGAAGCGCTCGCCGATACGTTCGCCTTCCTCGAGACCAAGAACGCCTGTATCGGCGACAATTTCTATCTCGGCAGCTCCTGCCACAACTGCAACAGCGATTGCTCGGGCGTGCGCGACATCGCGTCATTCGCCCAGGGCGGCACCTCGACCATCGCGCACCCGACCACCGTCGAGTCGAACAGTGGCATCAACTGCGATCGCTGGAGCTGCCCCTACTACAGGTCGAACGGCTCCGCCTACCAGGGCCCGATGGGCTACCAAGGACACTGCGAGAGCTACATCGCGTCGACCGCGACCTGGGATCTGGCGCAGTCGCTAGTCGACTCCTACGGCAGCAATGACGGCTGGGCGACGATGGACGACATCTGGTACAGCACGCTCTACTCGACCGAGAGCGCCTACCGCGTCGCCTCGGGTGGACAGTGCAATCCGTCGGCGTCGGTCGACGGCTGTGCTGCGAGCAACTGGTACACGGTGTTCCTCGCGGCCGACGACGACGACGGCGACTTGTCGAACGGCACGCCCAACGGCTGCCGCATCTGGGACGCCTTCGACGCGCACGGGATCGCCTGCGGCAGCCGCCCGGCTTGCTATCCCGTCGCGCCCGAGTTCGGCAGCGCGACCACCGACGAGAGGACCCGCACGGTTTCGATCACCGGCTTCGACGATCCGATCGTGATGATGGGAGCCCCGTCCTACAACGGAACCGACCCGGCCACGATGCAGGTCAAGAACGTGTCCTCCTCGAGCTTCCAGCACCAAGTGGTCGAGTGGAACTACCTCGACGGCAGCCACAACAACGAGACTGCCGGCTACCTGGTGGTCGAGGCGGGCAGCTCGACTTTCGCCGGTCTGCAGGTCGATGCCGGCAGCACGACCGCCAAGACCGGTGCCTGGAAAACGATCTCGTTCGACCAGTCGTTCTCGAGCACGCCGGTGGTCCTGGCAGTCGTCGCCTCGGGCGGCAAACCGTTCGCGGTGCGGGTGCGCAACGTCGGGACCTCGTCGTTCCAGGTGCGCCTCCAGACCGAGGAGCTGTTCGACAACCTCCCGTTGCCGTTCCCCTTCGTGTTCAGTGAGAGGGTGCACTGGATCGCCCTCGAACGAGGGACCGGGACCTACGACGGCCAGCCGGTGCTCGTCGGCTCGACCGGCAACGCGGTAACCGAGAGCTGGTACGACATTTCGTTCGGCGGCAGCTACTCGAACCCGATCTGGCTCGGCAGCGCCATGACGTACGACGGGAGCGACCCGGCGGTCGTCCGCTACCGCAGCCTGAGCTCGACCGGAGTGCAGGTGAAGATCGAAGAGGAGAAGTCCGCCGACTCGGAAACCGACCACAACACCGAGGAGATCGGGTTCGTCGTCATCGGCGGCAACTGACCGCCGACCGTCGACCCTGGAATCCTCCGACGACGCCGCGGCGAGAGGCCGCGGCGTCGTCTGCTAGTCTCAGGCGATCTGTTCTCTCGACATGGGCTCGGTCCAGGCCAACCGCACAGGGTTGCGGAGCCCGGCGGGCCGATCTGGACGGCGCTTGCGTCGTGGTGGAGGGCTCCGCGTTGATTCCTCGGTCGGTCTACAACTTGCTCCTCGTGATCGTCTCTGTGGCGCTGGTGCGCCTCTTACTCTTCGCCGTGTTCGAGCTTGAACCGCAGCTGATGGAGATGCTGTCGGTCGCAGGCGTCGCGGCGACTGCGACGCTCGGCTATCGGTTGGTTTCGAGCTCGGCTCGCCAGTGGATCACGGGGCGTATCGAGCACAGCTTGTCGACCGTTGGCTTGTCGCGCTTGCTCTACGCTGTGATCGTCTTGACGATTGCTGGCGGTCTGCTGACGGCCCAGGAGGTCTACACCTGGAAGGGACCGCGGACCCTCGAGATTCAAGTCGACGGTACGCCGACAACTCTCGAGGGCGTGGCCACCGAAGATGAGGAAGGATGGCGGGCGAGTCGGTCGGTGCTCGCCTGGCGGACGCGGGAGATCATGATCGACGACTGGTCCAAGCAGGTCGAGGCGCGCCCGTTGCGTCCGGTCATCGTCTCTGTGCCGTTCTACGTCACAGTCGAGGCGTCCGCCAAGTCGCGCGAGATCGAGGACTTGCTCGGCCTCGTTGTTTTTCAGTGGCGTCGCGACGAGCTGCTCGACGACGCCGAGTACGAACTGGCGACCGCGCGCTCCAGCGACCAGCTGACGACCGAGGAGCTCGAACGGCTCGACCTCATCCACAAGATCGTCCGCCTCACCTTCGACGAGCGCGAGGTCGACGACCCTCGGCGTCTCGATCGACTCGTCGAGCGGTTCCACCGGCTCTATCCGGAAGATCCGTGGTGCATCCTGGTCGACGCGGCCGGTCTCTACGCGGCAAAGGACTTTCAGGCCGCCGCCGAGGTGCTGGCGGCGACCCGAGGCGATCGGCCGGTGTCGGCGAGCTGGACAGTGACCCGAAGGTTCTTCGAGTCACTTTGTCTGCTGCAGGCGGGACGGCTCGGGCTGCACGCAGGCGGTGAGCTGTCGCCGGTCGTTGTCACGCGGGCCGCGACACATCTCGACGCAGCCGAGCGCGAGCTGGCCAGCCGCGACGACCTCTTCGCCGAGATCGCGCTGCCCAGCACGCTCATCTATCGTGGCATCCTGTTCTTCTACGGCAAGAATTGGTCGCACGCCGAGGATGCTTTCGCGCGCGCAGCAGAGCACGGCAGCGGAATGCTGCGAGCGCGCGCCCTGAACGGCCTCGGCTTCATCCAGTTCATTCGCAGCGACCTGGTCGGAGCCGAGAAGCACTTCGTCCAGGCGTTGGAGGAAGAGTCGAGCTATGTCACCTCGCGTCTCAATCTCGGCTATGTGGCGCTGGCGCGCGGCGAGTATCAGCATGCCGAGGAGATCTTTCGGCAGGTGCACGAGACCTGGCGTGGAGATCCGGCGCATCGTTACAACCAGCTCGCGACGCTGGGGATCGCCCATGCGGTCGAAGCCGCCGGGCGTCCGCTCGATGACGTGATCGCCGGGTATGCGCTTGCGCTGCGCTCGGGCGGTTTCAGCGACTACGACGAGGTGCGTGAGCCGGAGGTCCGCCTCGCCTACCAGCTCAAGGCGGCCGGCGATTCGATTTACAAGGACAAGATGTTCTTCGGTCTCGAGATCTTGGCGTTGACGATGTACTCCCGCGCCGGTCTCTACCTACACGACTCGAGCTCGACCTTGGCGGACGACCTTGCCGCCGAGCTGGCGCATCGCGTTGAGTCGACGCGCGGCGGAGTCCACGAGGCCTGGCTCTACTCGGTGATTCTCGATCGCTACTTCTCGCCGATCCAGCCGCCCGACGTGCGCCAGAAGGCGCTCGCGAACCGCCTGGCCGGCTGAGGAGCGCGACAGGGCCTTCGACACCGCGGGCCTCTCGGTGTCGAGGCAGATTCGCGCGGGCTGTTACCAAACGCTCGCGGCGTGGTCTTCGTGCGCACTCCGGCGCGACCAGCACCTGATCGCGCGCGATGAAAGGGAGTTGCATGACGAAGATGCCGAAGACGACGTGGCCGACTCGGTGGCCTTGCACCTCGCCCTCCCTCGAGCTCGGGCCCGAGCCTCAGCGGCTCAGCGCGAAGGGGAGTGAAAGATCGCCCGACAGCACGTCGTACACCTGGTACACGCCGAGCATCGGCCGCTCCGGTCCGGGCCCGACCTCCATGTACGCGGTCACGGCGTCGAATCGGAAGCCGGCGAAGGGGAAGTCGGCGCCGCCGGCGCGGGCGACGGGCACCAAGACCCGCAACGTCGCGCCGCGCAGCACCACCGAGAATCCGGGAGAATCCATCAGCATCGGCATTCCCGGATGGGTTGGCGGCAGCACCTCGGCGATGGCGCTTTCGGCGATCTCGGCGACGGCCAGGCCGCCCGCGACGCGGGCATCCGGCACCAGCACGACCCAATGGGTGTGGTAGACGACGCCGTCGTCGTCGTAGCGGGTGTTGCCGTTCTCGTCCCACAGCGGCGTATCGTCGAAGTCGGGGTGTGATGTGACAGCGAGCGCGACGATGCCGTCGCCCGCGCGGAAGCCGACGGCGGCTGGCTCGAGATTGGTCGGGAACACATAGCCGAGAACGGGTGCACCGTCGAGCCGGCCTCGCGCGGTCGGCACGCTGGCGCCTGCCCGGCCGGCGACCTCGATCTCGAAGACCAGGAGGTCGAGATCGTCGAGATGGCGCACGCGCGCCGACTGAAGGTCGAGGGCGAGGCTGTCGGCCGGTGGCGTGCCCTGCGGGGCAACGAGGGCCGGCTTCGCGTGAGCCGATGGGTCGCGATCCGGCGGGTCGGTGGCTTCTGCGGCGAGCGGAGCGAAGAGACCGAGGCAGAGCAGGCCGGCGGCGAGGCTGGGCACGAGTCGATGACGAAGATCGGTGAACATGGTGAGTCCTTTCGAGCAGTCGGAAGAGTTTACTTAGGATTCCTAAGTTTTTAAGACGAGAACATGGCTCGGAGCCTTTGCGTGTGGATCTCCTCGAGTCGTGGGCTGAACTAGCCGACGCCGTCGGCCGCGGCGTGCTCGGGGCAGTCGAACCGCAGGTCGGGCTCGCCGAACGCGGCGTCGACGTAGTCGCAGTGGTGGGGGCGCCGCGGATCGTCGTGTACCGCGGGGCGAAAGAAGCGGCACGTGGTGCAGGTGCCGGCGATCGGGATCCGCCCGGCCTCCTGCAGGCTGCGAATCAGTGCCTGCAGAGTCGTCACCAGCTCGTGCTGACGCTCGGTCGCTAGGGTGTCGAGAGCGTCGTGCAGCGGGCTGCCGGAGCTGCCGTCGGCGGCGTCGAGCAGCGCCAGCCCGCGGCGCGTCGGCTGGATCAATCGGCGCCGCCGATCGGCCGGGTCGGCAAGTTTCGACAGCAGACCCTTCGTCTCCAGGCTGGCGACCGCCTCGCTGGCGGTCGAGTCGCGGATGCCGAGCGCTTCGGCGATCTGGCGCAGAGTCGAGCCGGCGTGGGTGCGAATGCGGCGGAGTACCTGCACCTGAGTGGCGGTCAGCTCCGCCGGCCATGCCTGGCGCCAGGTCTCCTCGCGCAGCACGACGCTCAGGCGTTCGAGCCCGTCGTGAAGGCGTTCGGCGATGGGGCGGGTCGGAACGATTCGGTGCATGATGGGTCGTGTTCGGCAGATAGATACTTCGGACTCCGAAATGATCGCAGGCTGCGACTCCCGATGTCAAGAGCTGCCATCCGTTGCAGCCGTCCCGGCGCGGTCCGAGTCCGTCGACTCGCCGAGTCCACTCATCGCCGCATCCACGAGTCGCAGACGCATTGCGCCCTGAGGGGCGGGTGGACGCTGGTACTGTGCGCCGAGTCGACTCACCGACCATCACGACCATCGAATACGGAGACCAGGCGGTGAAACTCTTGATTCTCGGAGCGTCGGGAGGCTGCGGACGCTGGCTGTGTCGGCTGGCGGTGGAGCGCGGGCACGATGTTCGCGCCTTGGTTCGCCCGACGACGAGCTTCGAGGCGCCTGCCGACGTCGAGGTCGTACGCGGCGAGGTTCTGGCCGACCCGGCGCAGGATCCGTCCCTGGAGCATGCGCTCGAAGGCCGCGATGCGGTGCTCTCGGCGCTCGGCATTCGGCGGAAGGTGCCTCAGAATCCATGGTCGGCCCTGGCATCGCCGCCCGATCTCACGACTCGGGTCGCCGAGCGCTTGGTGCGTGCGATGCCCACGCACGGCGTGCGTCGCCTGGTGACCATCAGTGCTGCGGGTGTCGGAGCGAGCCTGCGCCGCACCAACGGTCCGATGCGCTGGCTGATCGGTCACAGCAATCTCGGGCCGGCCTATCGCGACCTTGCGGGCATGGAGGCCGTGCTCGCCGCGAGCGACCTCGACTGGCTCGCGGTCCGTCCGGTGACTCTGACGCCCCCGATGCTCGCCGCCGGCCCCACCGGCCGCGCGCGGATCGTCGACCGCTACGGTCTCCTCGCACGCATCGGCCGAGCGGATGTCGCGGCCTGGATGCTCGACGCTGTCGCCTCCTCGAGTCCCTTCGGCGATCGCACGCCGATGATCGCGGGCTAGCGAGCCTGCAGTCCTGGAGGTCCCCCGTGTCAAGGAACGCGGAGAGGTAGACTCCGGTCCACTGACCGCCCGCCGCCGGCGACTTCGTTCGACGATCCGTCCAGGAGCCACGATGTCCTCTCGCGTTTCCGTGCCCGCCGTTTCCGTCCGTGTCGTCTCCCCGTTCTGGCGTCGCCTCGTCCTGGCTGGTGGCTTGGTCGCCTGCTTCCTCGCGACGCCGCTCACAGCATTCGCAGCCGACGGGGCCGACGGCGCGACGGATCGACCTGCAGCGAGTCAGGGGCGGGTGCTCGGCGGACCGCCGGTGGTGCTGCCCGAGCGGCAGCGGGTCGAGCCGATCAACCGTATGCTCACCGAGCGCCTCGAGACCCTGCTGCCGACCCTGATGCGCGAGACCGGCATCGACCTGTGGCTGGTGATCAATCGCGAGTACGCCGAGGATCCGGTCTTCTTCAGCCTGGTGCCCGAGCCTGTGTTCGCCGCGCGGCGCACGACGATGCTGGTGTTCCACGCGCACGAGGACGAAGCCGGCGAGACGACGGTCGACCGCTTGACGGTCAATCGCTACCCGCTCGGCGATCCCTACGAGGCGGCCTGGCAAGGCGGCGACCTCGAGACGCAGTGGCAGGCCCTCGGCGAGCTGCTCGCGGAGCGCGACCCGCGGCGCATCGGCATCAACGTGTCGCGCCATTGGCCGGTGGCCGACGGGCTGACCCAAGGCCTGCACGAGCGACTGCTCGAGATCCTGCCGAGCGGCTTCGAGGAGCGCCTGGTGTCGGCTGAAGACCTGGTCATCCGCTGGATCGAGACGCGGGCCGAGGGCGAGCTCGCGGTCTACCCGCATGTCGTCGCGCTGGCGCGTGGGGTCATCGCGGAGGGGTTCTCGAGCCGCGTGATCACGCCCGGCGTGACCACCACCGACGACATCGCGTGGTTCCTGCGCGAGCGCTTCGGCGCGCTCGACCTGCCGATCTGGTTCATGCCCTACGTCAACCTGCAGCGTCCCGGCGTCCCGTGCGAGGCCGACACGGACTTCTGCGGCATCAGCGGCGTGATCCAGCCGGGCGACGTGCTGCACACCGACGTCGGCATTTGCTACCTGCGCGTGTGCACCGACACGCAGGAGATGGGCTACGTCGCTCGCCTCGAGGATCTCGCCGACGCCGCCCCCGACGAGGTCGCGGCGCTGGGCGACCAGGCCTTCGTCCCCGCCGACCTGCGCCATGCCCTGGCGGTCGGCAATCGCTGGCAAGACCTGCTCACCGACGCCTTCCGCACCGGCCGGACGGGCAACGAGATCCTCGCCGCCGCGCGTACCGCGGCCGACGCCGAGGGCATCGTGTCGAGCGTCTATACGCATCCGCTCGGCGTCTTCGGCCATGCGCCCGGGCCGACGATCGGCATGTGGGACAACCAGGGCCCGACGCCGGTGCGCGGTGACTGGCCGCTCCATCCCGACACCGGGTATGCCATCGAGGGCAACGTCAAGGTGCGCGTTCCTGGCTGGGACGACCAGCGGGTCCAGATCAAGCTCGAGCAGAGTGCGGTCTTCGACGGCGAGCGGGTGCTCTACCTCGCCGGTCGGCAGACGCGCTGGCACGTCGTGCGCTGAGCGGCCTTCGCGGGTGGCGTGAGGGAACGGGTGTTTGCGAAGCGTTGAGTGAGTGATGCGCCGCGTCGGAGTCGACCGGCGCCGTCCTCCGTCGACGAATTCGAGCCACCCCGCACCTGAGGAGCCCTCGATGCGCCACAGCCCTCGTCCCGCCGCCTTTCGGACCGTGACTCTTCTTGCCGCCGGCCTCGCACTGGCGCTCGCGGCCGCGCTGCCGGCCGCCGCCCCGCCCGTGATCGCGCTCTCGCTCACCGACACCGGAGTGCTCTTCCACGACATCGCGCTGCGCCCGGGCGTCGCGGTCGATCTGCACGTGACCGTGATGGGCGACGTCGACTCGAAAGCCTGTCAGGTGGCCGTTCACGGCGGGCCGTGGACCGCCGAGACCTGGCGCCCGTACTTCGAGGCGCTGCGCGCCGCCGAAGGAGACGACGTCTGCGTGCTGGCGGTCGACTTGCCGGGTCACGGCCTGAGCAGCGTGCCGACGGGCATCGTCTTCGGCCAGCTGCTGATGGACGACTACGTGACCGCGGTGCTTGCGGTGCTCGAGCGGCTCGACCAGTCTCTCGACATCGAGCCGCGCACGCTCGTCGGCCACAGTCTCGGCGGGACGGTCGTGCAGATGGCCCAGCAGCGGCTGGTCGACCAGGGCAGTAGCCTCGAGAAGGCGTTCGACATCTCGGAGGCGATCCTGGTCGCATCGGACTATCCGCGTGAGGTGCCGTGGGCTTTCGTCGACAGCGGTGCGGCCGGCCCGGTGATTGGCTCTTTCATCGTCGACGATCCGCAGCTCGGCGCGATCATGCGCATTCCGGCCGAGGCTTGGCCGGCCTTCTTCTTCACCAATCTCGCGGGCGAGCTGGTCGACGGTGCGCCGACGCCGCAAGAGATTGTCGACCGTGGCTATGTAGCCCCGGGCGAGCCGGAGCTGGTCATCGCCCAGCTCCTCGGCCTGCCGCCCTTCGCCGCGCGACCGAGTGTCGACGCCGGAGTCTTCGACGACGACACCCGCCTGCGCGTCGTCGCCTACGACAACGACGGATTCATCCTCCTCGGCGAGTCACAGGGCCTCTACATCCACCTCACCGGCGACGCATCGCTCGCCTGCTTCGTCGGTGTGCTCGGCCCGGGCACCACGCACGGCACCCAGGTCTCGGATCCGTCGGCCCTGGTCGACGCTCTGCGGTCAGCGGACGGCTGCGAGGTCGACGGCGACGATGAGGATGAAGACGAGGACGATGAGGATGATGACGATGAAGACGACGACTGAGTCGGACGGATCGGCGGCGGGCGTCTCGGGCCTCTGCCGCTCGCCGCGTCGTCAATCGTCGGCGTCGGCTGTGGCGGTCCGCAGCCAGCCGCGGGGCGCGATGCCCTCGGTGTCCGCTTGGCGCTCGAAGTCGAGGCCGAGCAGCGCACCGACCAGGGGAGCGATGTCGACCAGGGAGAGGCGGCTGGCGCGGGCGCCGGGGACGACACCGGCGCCCCAGGCGACGAGGCCGGTGGCGAGGTCGGGGGAGGAGCCGGGGAGGTAGCCGTGGGTGGCCCCTGATGTCGGACGCAGTGCCGGACCGTCGACGGCCGAGGTGGCGTCGATCCCTGGGTGCATGGCGAGGCCTAGAGCGGCCTCCGGGGCGGCGCCGAGAGCGGCGAGGGCGTCGCGCTCGAGCACCGTGAACAGGGCCCGCTCGCTCGACGGTCGGGCCGCCAGCAGGGCGCGCACTCGGTCGAGCGTCTCAGAGTCGGCGGGGTCGCGCAGGTGGAGGAAGGCGGCGCTGCCGGTGGTGTGGAACACGGCGCGCCAGGAGCCGCGGTCGGCGGTCGGCTCGACGAAGCCGTCGGCCGCGAGCCAAATGTTGGGCGCGACCTTTGTGTGGCGGGTGACGTGGCCGTGATCGCCGGTGACCACGAAGGCGGTGCGGTCTTGAATGCCTGTGCGCTCGGCGGCCTCGACCAGCTGCGACAGCGCGCGATCGGCGACCGCGACCGCGCGACGCACCCGCGGACCCTCGCGTCCGTCCTCGTGCTGGAAGTGGTCGGTCGCGATCAGGTGGACGAGAAGCAGCGTCGGGCGGTGTGTTTCGAGGATGTGCGCGGCCGCTTCGGCGGCCTTGGTGTCGCGCCGCATGTGGTCGATGGTGAAGTTGTCGTCGCGCAGCCGACCCGTGGCCTCGCGCTCGATCTCGGCGAACAGGCTATCCGGGGTCGACGCGCGGCGCATCGCCTCGACGTGGGAGATCGCAGGATCGAGCGACCAGATCTCGGGGATGTTCCAGTCGATCGTTGCGCCGACGGTGACCGGCCAGCCGATGGCGGCGCTGGTGCCTCCGGTCGCGGCGACGGAGCTCCACAGCGTCGGCGCGGTGATCGCGTTCGCATGCCAGTACCAGCGACCGCTGACGCCCCCGGGCTCGAACGGCGCGTTGTAGTGGATGCCGTGGCGTGCCGGGCGCACGCCGGTGACCATCGATGTGTGCGAGGGGTAGGTGACGCTGGGGAACACCGTCTCGACGGCGCGCGCATGGGCGCCTTCGGCGGCCATCTGCTGCAGCATCGGCGCTGGCCAGGTGCGGTCGAGATAGAACTCCGGTCGCAGGCCGTCGATCGAGACCAGCACGACGTGCTCGACTGTGCGCTTTGTCTTGGTTCCTCCCTCCGCGCGCGCGGGGGGCGCAGGCGACTCGGCGGCGTGCGTCGGCCGGCCGAGTATCGTCGCCAGAACGGCGAGAGCAACGAGCGCGAGACGAGGTCGGGCGAGACGGTGGCACCCGCGGATCGGGGCGTGGCACAGAGGAGTCACGGCAGGATCTCCGAAGTCAGGGTCTTCGAAACGACAGGCCCTCCGGGCAAGACCGGAGGCTCGCGCGAGCCTACCTCGCGCATCGCGCCCGAGGCACCGCCTTCATCGACGTTTCACGTCCAGCCGGGACGACAGAAAAAAACCGCATCGGCGGAGGATCCGATGCGGCCAAACCGTGAGACCGTGGAGTACGAGGCGAAAGCCCTCGAGCGCCCGCTCTCGAAGCGACTCGCGAGGCGGCGGCCGAGAGCACGGCCCGGCGGGCCGTCCGTGATCAGGAGCCGAGCTTGGCGTCGATGCGGCGCGACGTACGAAGCTGAGACCAGATGGACCAGCGCAGCGTCGACCACAGCAGCTCGAGATCACGGAGGAGGGCGTCGAAGGCGTTTCGTCTCATGGCGTCGGAGAGTCGCAAGGTCGGTGCCAACTCTCGACAGGTGTTACGAAACTAGCAGGGCGATGGTTTCATCGAGCCGAAACCAGGGATGAAGGTGCCCCGGGCCGGGATCGAGCGGCCGGTGTTCCCAGCGTGTCCCCCCGAGGCATGTCCGGCGCAGAGGACGGTGTCGTCCCCTGAGCCGTCCAGAGTTGTGGACGCTCGATCAAACGTCGAAACGAACGCCCTGCGCGAGCGGTAGCTCGCTGCCGTAGTTGATCGTGTTGGTCTGGCGCCGCATGTAGGCCTTCCACGAGTCGGAGCCGGCCTCGCGTCCGCCGCCGGTCTCTTTCTCACCGCCGAAGGCGCCGCCGATCTCGGCGCCCGAGGTGCCGATGTTGACGTTGGCGATGCCGCAGTCGCTGCCCGCGGCCGACAGGAAGCGTTCGGCGGTCTGCAGATTGCGCGTGAAGATCGCCGAGGAGAGCCCTTGCGGCACGTCGTTGTGCCAGCCGATCGCCTGGTCGAGATCCTCGAACGGCAGGATGTAGAGAATCGGCGCGAACGTCTCCTCACAGGTGATCGGCAGCGGCTCGGGCACGCGCACGATCGTCGGCTCGACGTAGAAGCCGTCGCGCTCGATGCGTCCGCCGCCGGTGAGCACTTCGCCGCCCTGGGCACGCACGGCGTCGAGCGCCGCCATCATTTGGTCGACCGCGCCCTGGTGGATCACCGGTCCGAGCAGGGTGTCGCCATCGAGCGGATCGCCGACGCGCACGGTCGGGTAGGCACGCACCAGGCGCTGGGTCATCTCGTCGGCGATGTCCTTGTGCAGGAACAGGCGACGGGTCGTCGTGCAGCGCTGACCGGCGGTGCCGACGGCGCCGAAGAGGACACCGGCGGTGGCGAGATCGAGGTCGGCGTCGTCCATCACGATCAGGCCGTTGTTGCCGCCGAGCTCGAGCAGTGAGCGGCCGAGGCGCTCGGCGACCATCGTGCCGACGGCGCGGCCCATGCGCACTGAGCCGGTGGCCGAGATCAGCGGTAGGCGATGATCACGCGACAGCTGCTCGCCGACCTCACGCGCGCCGATCACGAGCGAGAAGATCGGCGGCGCGTCGTTGGCCTCGAGCACGCGGGCGGCGATTTTGGTGGTGGCGATGGCGGTGAGCGGCGTGATCTCGGACGGCTTCCAGATCATCGAGTCTCCGCAGGCGGCGGCGACGCAGGCGTTCCACGCCCACACCGCGACCGGGAAGTTGAACGCGGTGATGATGCCGACCGGGCCGAGCGGATGCCACTGCTCGTACATGCGGTGCGACGGCCGCTCGGAGTGCATCGTCTTGCCGTAGAGCTGGCGCGACATGCCGACGGCGAGGTCGGCCATGTCGATCATCTCCTGCACCTCGCCGAGACCCTCGGAGTAGATCTTTCCCATCTCGAGGGAGACGAGCGCGCCGAGCGGCTCCTTCAGGCGACGCAGCTCGTCGCCGAGCTGGCGCACGATTTCACCGCGCTTCGGTGCCGGCCACTCGCGCCAGGCGCGAAACGCATCGACCGAGGCCGCGATGACGCGCTCGACGTCGTCGGCGTCGGCCTGGCGCACGCGGGCCAACACTTGCCCGGTCGCCGGGTCGATCGACTCGATGACCTCGCCGCCGCCGGCGATCCAGGAGCCGTCGAAGGCGCCTGGGTTCTCGTCCTCGATGCCGAGCTCGCGCAGCAGAGCGGGAACGTCGGCGCGGGTGTATTTCGAAGCGTTGGACATGGGGTCTCCTTTGCGCGCCGCCGCGATCCGCCAGGAGGGCGGCGGGCGGCAGCTCGTGTCGCGGGCGGACTCAGATGTGGGAAGAACGCGGGGCGTTCGGAGGGTGTCGGAGGAGGATCCGCGGTGCGGATCGGCAGAGTCTATCGCTTGACGGCCTGCGCGCCCACCGTCTGAACCGACCGTGAGGCGCGAGATCCTGGGCGACAGCCTGGTCGCGCGCGTACGATGGGGCGATGCCTGCACAGTCTCCGCTCGCCGCAGCTCCGGACGATTCCTCGCGCCGTCCGTGGGCCTCTTCGGACGATCAAGGCGTCGGGCTTTGGGCCTCCGCGGCTCTACCGGCCGCGCTGGTGGCGGCGGGAGCCGTTCTCGGCGGCTGGCAGGCGGCGGCCGACGCCACCTCCGTGCTGGCCCTGCACGGTCTGCTCTTCGGGCTCGTGGCTGTCGTGGCGCTTCGGCTGCCTCGACTCTCCGGGCGCCGCCTGGGCGCGCTCGGGCTTCTGACGCTGCCTGCGGCGGGCGTCGTGTTGCTCTCGCACAGTCTCTCGCCGGTGCCGCGTGCCGGCGCGACGGGCTTGACGCTCCTCCCGGCGCTGCTCGCCGTGGTGCCGGCGACGGCCGCGGCGTGGCGCACGGCCGCGGCACGGCGGCGCGGCGCGGTGCTGCTCGCGCTCGCCGTCGCCGGCGTCGCGCTCTGGAGCCTTGGTGGCTGGCTGTGGGACGGGACGCCCGGTGCGTCGCTGCCGCTCGGCCACCACAACTTGCTCGCGGTCTTCCTGGTGGCGACGCTGCCTGTGACGACACCGTCTCTGATGAGACCGCCCGTGACGACACCCCCGGTCACGACACCGCCGGTCACGACACCGCCCGTGACGACACCGCCCGTGACGACACAGCCCGTGACGACACCGCCCGTGACGACACCGCCCGTGACGACACCGCCCGTGACGACACCGCCCGTGACGACACAGCCCGTGACGACACAGCCGACGGCGGGGCGGCAGGCTCGGCGCGCCGGGCTCGGCGGACGACTGGCGTCCTGGCTGGCGCTCGCGAGCGGTGTCGCTGCGGTCGTCGCGTCGCGCTCGCTCGGCGGCCTGGTCGGCCTGGTCGTCGCGTTCGTGGTGTTGACGTGGTGGCGGCGTGATCGCCTCAGGCATCGGGCGCGCGCCGCAGGTCTGCGTGATCTTGGCGCGGGAAGCCCCTCAGGGGGCGGTGCCCTTGCGGTCGGCCTTCTTGCAGTCGGTCTTCTTTCGATCGGTGTCTGTGCGGCCGGGTCGACGTGGCTCGGGCCGCGCCTGGTGGACCTTGTGCGCGGCGACGACGCCTCGGCGACCGTGCGCCAGCTTTACGCTCGGGCGGCGCTGCGTGGTGTCGCCGAGCGCCCGCTGCTCGGCTGGGGACCCGGGGCCAGCGCCTGGCTCTTGCCGCGACACCTGGCGCTCGAGCAGGCGGCTGGCGATGGAACGGTCGCCCGGCTTTTGCCGACGGAGCAGGTCGTTACCGACGCGCACTCACTGCCGCTCACGCTCGCCTACGAGCTCGGCGTCGGTGGAGTCGCCGTCGTTGGCATCTGCCTCGTCCTCGCCTTCGGCGGGCTCGCGCGCGGGCGCCGCGCGGAGGACGGACGACAGACCGCGGGCGACGAGGAGCTTCGGCAGGCCGCCGCGGCCGGGTTGCTCGGTGCGGTGGTGACGGCGACGCTCTCGGGGCTGCCGCTCACGGTGCCCGGACCGTGGCTGGCGCTGGCGGTGGTCACGGGGCTGTTGGTCGCCGCGGTGCCCTTGCGTGGTGCGGAGCTCGACGGTGCCCCGTCGACGCGGTGGGCACCGGTCGGTTTTCGTCTCGCCGCGCTCGTCGGAGTGCTCGGCCTGTGCGCAGTGCAGCTGCCTCGCGACCTCGCGCATCGCCAGGCATCGACGGACGAACCCACGCGCTGGAGCCGGGCGGCTGCCCTCGATCCGGCGTTTCCCGCCTACGCCTGGCGCGAAGCCCTCGAGGCGCCTCCCGGGCGGGCGACCTTCCGGCAGGCATTCGGCGCGGCGCGTGCAGCGGACGGACTGGCGCCGCTGTGGCTGAGCGCGGCCGTTCTCGGTCTCGAAGCGCGCGGGGCGTCAGCGCCCGGGCAGTGGAGCGCGGACGACGAGGCGGCGCTGCACCACTCGCTCGATCGCGCCTGCGGACTGGCGCCGGGAGGCGCGATGGCGCCGTTTCACGCCGCGATGGCGTCGACGACCGACGACGGAGCCGCGGTGCACGCGGCGGCGCGCGCCGTCGCCTCGGAGCCCCGCCTGCTCGCCGCCGCGGCATGGCGGGCGCGCCCGGCACTGCGCGCCGCGGCGCTCCATCGCCTGGTCCAAGATGCAGCGCTCGACCCGGTATGGCGCGGCGCCCTGGACGAGGCCTGGAACGCCGTGCGAGCCCTGCTCGAGGAGGACGAGCCGGGCTCGAGCCGAGCGGCCGCGACCCAGCTCGTGCTCTGGGTCGACGACGAGGCGTCGTCGTCGCTGTCGCTCTTCGCCTTCCGACGCCCACCAGAGCCGGCGAGGCTCGCCATCGTCGAGCTCGACACTCGGCTCGCCGCGGCGCTCGCGGTGCCGCCGCTCCGGGTGGTCGCGTCGGGTCGCGCCGTCACCGCCCTCGTCTCTGGACCGTGCGGCGGCGGTAGGAGACCCTAGATCGGTGGCTCGAGGTCGAAGTGCTCGTAGTTCTTCGCGATGAAGATACTCCACTTCTCGGGCGTTTCTTCCTCGGGGAAGATCGCCTCCACCGGGCACGCGTCGACGCAGAGGCCGCAGTCGATGCACTCCTCCGGGTGAATGTAGAGCTGAGTCCAATCCTCGTCGGCGCCGTAGATGCAGTCGACGGGGCAGACGTCGACACAAGCGGTGTCTTTCACTCCGATGCAGGGCTCGGCGATGATATGCGTCACGTTCGATTCGCTCCTCGAAACGGTGGTTGCCCGGTCAGGACGGGTCGGCAGGTGGTGGATCGGGCTGCTGCCGCAGTGGGCCAAGTATAGCAGTGGAATCGCCGCGCAGGCGCCGGGGCGACACGATGTCGGGCGGCGCCAGGTCGTCGATCAAGGCCTCTGCGAGGCGCTCGGCCGTCCACGGAGCGAGCAGGATGCCGTTGCGGTGATGCGCCGTGGCGAGCCAGACGCGATCGAGACCCCGCGCCCCGTCGGTCGCGTCGCCCAGAGACGAGACCGCGCCGAGCACCGGACGATGATCGGGCACCGCGGGGCGCAGTCCCGCCCACGTCGTGCGCAGCGGGCGCTGGAGGGTGCCGGGCAGCCAGCGGCGCAGCCAGTCGACCAGCTGCGCCAGGCCGTCCGGAGTGCAGCGGGCGTCGAAGCCCGCATCCTCTTCGACGGTGGCCCCCACCAGCAGACCGCTGCCCGCGGACCCGTCGGCCGGGCGGCGCACGGCGTAGAGCGAGGAGCCGCGGACGGTGCCGGTGAACGGCCAGTCGATGTCGTCGAGCCGCAGCATCTGGCCGCGAATCGGAGTCAGAGGGAGGGACGGCAGGCCTTGGATCGTTCCGCTCCAGGCGCCGGCGGCGACGATCGCGTGCCCGGCGGCGAGCCGGAAGCCGGCGCCCGATGCCTGGCGATCGTGCGGCGCTGAGCGCTTCTCGTCCAGGCCGTGCAACTCCAGACCGTTCAACTCCAGACCGTGCAGCTCGACACCCTGCGGCTTCGTCTCGATGCGGCGAACGAGGTGACCCGGAAGCCGTCGCACGCGACCGCCGTCGACTCGCTCCAGCGTCGCCTCGAGCGCGCTGCAGACCCGACGCGGGTCGACGCGGTGCTCGCCAGGTAGGAGGAGTAGCGACGTTTCCTCGGCGAGATCGGGAACGAGTCGTCGAGCGCTGCGCGGGTCGATGGTTTCGAACGGCTCTCCGTGACGGCGCGCGCTCGCCCGCAGGCGCTCGTGGCCGCTGTCCTCGTCGACGAGAAGCGCTCCGGAGCGGTCGTAGTCGAGCCGCAGACCGCTTTCGTCTTCGAGCTCCGGCGCCCACGACGACCACAGGTCACGCGCAGTCCGGCACAGCGTGGAGAAACCGCCTGGGTCGGGAGCTTCCGCCAGCGGTGCCAGCATGCCGGCGCTGGCCGCGCTCGCCTCGCCGTCGCCGCTGCCGCTGCCGAGCGCGCCACGCTCGAGAACGGCGACCGTGGCGCCGCGCCGGGCCAGCGCGCGGGCGCATGCGAGGCCGATGATGCCACCGCCGACGATGGCGAAGTCGATGCCAGGAGTCGGACGACTCATGCGCCGCATTGTGGCCGATGGATCGTGGAGCGGCAAGCACGTTGGAAGCACAGCGGGAGGGGCATGCCGCACTGCGGCTGTGCTACCATCGGCGGGTCTTGCCGCAGCGCGGCGAAGACGGCCTCGTTCCCTGGTTCGCCCTTCATCCCCGAACAGCTCGAAGATCCACGCATGAGTCTTTTCGACCGGCTCGCTGCGCGCCGCCTGATCGTCGTTACCGGCAAGGGCGGCGTCGGCAAGAGCGCGATGACCGCAGCCCTCGGCCACGGGCTCGCCGCACGCGGTCGCCGGACCCTGGTGCTCGAGGTCGACCCGCGCGAGAACCTGCACCAGCTCCTCGACGTGCCGCCCTCGGGCGGCGACGCGGTCGAGGTCGCTCCGAACCTGCTGCTGCAGAACTTGAAGCCGCGCCAGGTCGTCGATTGGGTGGTGCGCAAGCAGGTGAAGATCGAGATGCTCGTCAAGCGCGTGCAGCAGAGCCCGATCTATCACCGCTTCGTTGAAGGTGCGCCGGGGCTGAAGGAAATGGCGATTCTCGGCCATGCCCTGCGCCTGGTGCGCGGCGAGACGCCAGGAGTCGACGCGGTCGACACGGTGATTCTCGACGCGCCGGCGACCGGCCACGGAATCTACCTGCTCACCGCGTCGGGGCTTTTTTCGGAGGCGATCGGCGAAGGACCGTTCGCCGATATGGCGCGCGAAGTCGCCGAGTTCACCGCCGACGCCGACGCCACGGGCGTCGTCCTGGTCACGCTCGCCGAAGAGATGCCGGTGCAGGAAGCGATCGAGCTGCGCCAGGCCCTCGAGGAGAAGCTCGATCGCCAGCCGGAGCTGTTGGTGGTCAACGGCGTCTATCCGGCGCTGCCTGCCGCGAAGGTCGCAGACGCTGCGAACGACGCCACCGACGGTGCGCCCGAGGAGCTCCTCGATCTCTGGCGCCACCGCCGCGCGGTGAACGAGCGCGAGCTGGCACGCCTCGAGCGCCGCTGGAGCGGGCCGCGGGTCGAGCTGCCGCTGTTGCCGGTCGATCGCGGACCCGCGCTGGTCGCCGACCTCGGCGGGCTCCTCGACGAGGCTCTCGCCGCGCTCGACGCCGAGGAGGGTGGGCGATGAGTGACGGACGGCTCGATCTGCGTAGCGACCAGCCGCCCCTAGTCATCGTGGTCGGCTCGGGAGGAGTCGGCAAGACGACGCTGGCCGCCGCGATGGGCCTCGAGTCGGCCGCCGCCGGGCGCGACACGCTGGTGATGACCTTCGATCCGTCGCTGCGGCTGAAAGATGCCCTGGGCGTCAGCGCGGCGAGCGAGGACGAAGAGATCGCGGTGCCGACGGCCGAGCTCGGCTCCGGTGCCGGCCGGCTCGACGCCAGCCTGCTCCAGGCCGGGCGCACCTTCGACCGGCTGGTCGAGCGCTATGCGCCCGATGCTGCGGCGCGCGACCGAATTCTCGGCAACCGGTTCTACACCCACCTGGCGTCGCACCTCGGCGGCATCCTCGAGTACATGGCGGTCGAGCGGCTCTACGAGGTGGCGTCGGAACAGCGCTACGACCGCATCATTCTCGACACGCCGCCGACCACGCAGGCGATCGACTTTCTCGAGGCGCCCGAGCGCATCGTCTCCTTTCTCGACAGCGGCGCCCTGCAGATCGCGCTGCGGCCCTGGTTCGGCGACAGCGGACGCCTGCGCGCCACGTCCGGCCTCGGCTTCGTCGGCAAGGGGCTGGAGAGATTCCTCGACCGCATCGTCGGCCTGCAGCTGCTGCGCGACATGTCGGAATTCTTCCGCGCCTTTGGCCCGCTCTTCGACGGCTTCCGAGAGCGCGCCGACAAAGTACGCGAGCTGCTCGCCGCACGCGACACGGTCTTCGTCCTGGTCACAGGGCCGGGCGAGACTCGAATTCCCGACACCCTCTTCTTCGCTCGTCGGCTGCGCGAGGCCGGCTATCGGCTCGGGCCGATCGTGGTCAACCGAGTGCATCCGGACTTCGGCGTCGTCGAGCCTGTAGTCGACGGCGCGGCCGGCGACGGCGTCGAGCTCTTCCGCTGGCTCGGTGCGAGCCATCGCGGTGGGCTCGCCGAGCTGCGGCGCCTGCTGCCGGACGACCAGATGCTCGTCGCGCTGCCGGTAGAGAAGGACGAACCGACCGATCTGCGTTCGCTCCATGCGCTCGGTGCGCGCATCCAGGCGCAGCTCGAGGGCGCGCGATGACGGCTCGTTCCCGCCGCGTTGCGGCAGAGCTTCTTTTGACGCGACGCGGCATGGCTTGGCTTGACGCGATGCGTCATACAGCGATCCGGGACGGCCATACGGCGGTCTGGTCCGGCGCCGCTACGCCTCGATCTGACATCTTCGACCCCCTTGCGAACCTTCCAGTGAATCGACGGAACTGAAGAGGAAAAAAGACTTAGAGAGTTGACTCGAGCTCACCTCCTCGCTTTTGCCGCAGTGCGTCAAAAAACTCTTGACGTCTATGCCGCAGTGCGGTATCTTTTGCTTGTCGATGCCGCGGCACGGCATCCGCGCGACAACTCGCGACCGACTCGCGACGCCCGCGCCGACGACAACGTGAGGAGCCGAGCTCATGCTGAACGCCAACGACCGGATGACCCTATTCACCCGCGACGAGCTCGCGCTCTACGCCGAGGAAGCGAGCGTCAGGAGGATGAGCATGATCCGTGTGATCAAGCGCTACGAGAGCCGCAAGCTCTACGACACCGAAGAAAGCCGTTACGTTTCGCTCGAGGACATCGCCCGCTGGGTGCGGGAAGGTCAAGAAGTGCAGGTGGTCGACAACGCGACGTCGGACGACGTCACCGGGGCCGTCCTGACACAGATCATCCTCGACGAAGGCAAGCGGGGCACCTCGTTCCTGCCCACCGAGCTGTTGCACGAGCTGGTGCGCGCCGGTGAGCGTGCGGTGGCGAGCGGTGTCGAGCAAGTGCAGGGGCGCATGGACCGGCTCGTCCAGAGATCGATCGACCGACTCGCTCCGGTGCGTCGGGCGCGCGAGGAAATGTCGCAACTGCGCCAGCGACTCGCCGATCTCGAGGTCACTCTCCAGGACCTCGAGAGCGAGGGCGAGAGCGGGCAGGCCACGCCGCGGCGTACGACCCGCAAGACCGCCAGCCGCCGCAAGAGCAGCAGCTGACCCCGCCGTTGCCGGCTGGCGGCGGAACTCGACGCACACACTCGACGACATTCGCCGACAGCACGCCGCGGGCTCGTGCCCGCAAGGAGAGCATGATGACGACCAAGACCACCGACGCCACCACCCTGAACACCGAGTCGCTGACCCAGGCCGGCCGCAAGCTATGGCTCGCGGGCCTCGGCGTCGTCGGCGCGGCCGATGCGCAGGGCCGAGAGTTTTTCGCCGAGCTCGTCGAGCGCGGCCGCGCCGCGGAGGGTGAGCACTCGCCGCTGCGTCCGCTGCACGAGGCGAGCGACCGTGTCCGCGACCTCGGCGAGCGCGTCGAGCGCAGCATCGAGGATCGGGTCGCCGCCACCCTGCGGCGCCTCGGCGTGCCGGCGCGCAGCGACTTCGAGCAGCTGAGCGCCCAGGTCGAGCGCCTGACCCGCAAGGTGAGCGCGGTCGCCGAGGCCGAATCGAAGGCCGCCTGAGCGCTCGTTCCGCGAGCGCTCGAGATCGACCGTCGAACCATCAAAGAATCGAATCCAGACGAAACGAGGAGGCCCGACATGGCCGACAAGACCACTGACAAGAACCTGCAGAACGAGATCAAAGAGAGCGCCAACAAGATTTGGCTCGCCGGCCTCGGCGCGCTGGCCGCCGCGCAGGAAGAGGGCACCAACATCTTCCGCAGCCTGGTGGAGAAGGGCGAGAGCTACGAGAGCCGCGGTCGCGAGACGATCGACAACGTGCGCGGCGAGGTCGAGGATCGCGTCGACCGGGCGCGCGGCGAGGCGAACACTGTCGTCGACAAGATCGAGTCGCGCCTCGACGAGGCCGTCACCGCGTCGCTGCGCCGCTTCGGCGTGCCGACGCGCGAAGAGATCGCGACTCTGACGCGCCGCGTCGAGGAGCTCACCACCCAGGTCGAGCGTCTCAACGAGGCCAAGTCGACGACCAAGAAGGCTCCGGCCAAGCGCACCGCGGCGAAG
Source organism: Acidobacteriota bacterium (assembly GCA_039194425.1). Lineage (GTDB taxonomy): Bacteria > Acidobacteriota > Thermoanaerobaculia > Multivoradales > J023 > JAUIJL01. The sequence goes on from JBCCVZ010000010.1 coordinate 33,337, forward strand.
AAACCCGCCGCCAAGAGCTCGACCGCCAAGACCACGGCCGAGAGCTGAGGCGCGGCGCGGCGCTATGACGGTGACCGAATCCGTCGGAGTCTCACGCCGCTCTGCGCGGGAGCTCACCTCACCGGTCGGCCTGGCGCTGGCCGGTGGGGCGCCCGGGGGCGCGATCTACGAGATCGGCGCCCTGCGCGCGCTCGACGAAGCGATCGTCGGGCTCGACCTGCGCGACTGCGGCTGTTTCGTCGGCGTCAGCGCCGGCGCTTTCCTCACCTCGTGCCTCGCCAACGGCTTGTCGACAGCGCAGCAAGTGCGCGCCATCGTCAAGCAAGAGCCGGGTGAGCATCCTTTCGTCCCCGAGACCTTCTTCCAGCCCGCGGTCGGCGAGTTGAGCCGGCGCCTGCTGCAGGTGCCGCGCTTGCTCGGCGGCGCGCTCGCTGATTTCGTGTCACGTCGCGAGCGGCGTCTGGTCGACGCGCTCACCGTCCTCGGGCAGGCGGTGCCGACCGGTGTCTTCGACAACGAGCCGATCCGCGAGTACGTCAAGAAGATCTTTTCGATCAAGGGCCGTACCGACGACTTCTCGCAGCTCGAGAGCAAGCTCACGGTGGTCGCCACCGACATCGAGTCGGGAGAGTCGGCGCGTTTCGGTCACCTCGGCATGCCCTATGTGCCGATCTCGCGCGCCGTGCAGGCGTCGACCGCTCTGCCCGGTCTGTACCCGCCGGTCGAGATCAACGGCCGCTGGTACGTCGATGGCGTGCTGCTCAAGACCATGCACGCCTCGGTAGCGCTCGAGGCCGGCGCGCAGCTGGTGCTCTGCATCAACCCGCTGGTGCCCGTCGACACGCGCCAGGGGGTCCAGCGCAACGAGCTGCCGCCGGGCCAGATCACGCGCAAGGGCCTGCCGTCGGTGCTCTCGCAGACGGTGCGTACGTTGATCCACTCGCGCATGGTGCTCGGGGTCGAGGCCTACGAGACCAAGTACCCCGACGCCGACGTGATCCTGATCGAGCCGTCGCGGGACGACTACGAGGATTTCTTCTCGAACATCTTCAGTTTCGCGTCACGTCGAGCGGTGTGCGAGCGTGCGTTCGAGGCGACGCGCAACCAGCTGCGGCGCCGGCGCAAGCAGATCGAGCCGATCCTGGCCAAGTGGGACCTGGCGCTCGATCACGAGTTCCTCGACGACCCGCACCGCGATCTGTGGGCCGGCGTCGGCTTGCACGACATGGCGCCCGACGGCGCCACGCCGACGGTGGCCGGCCCCGAGGTGCTCGACGAGCTCGAGGGTCTGCTCGACCGTGTCGAGCATGCGCTCGAGAGCTGAACGAGACCCGGTCTGCAACGAGACGGTCCGAAACCACACCGTCTGAAACCGAGCCGTCTGAAATCAAACAGCGCCGACCCGCTCTCGGGTCGGCGCTGTGCGTTCAGCCGTCGAGGCCGCGATCGGTCGACCTCGTCACCAGGCGGTGATGTCGCCCGACTCGAAGCCGTCGGCGAAGATCGTCCCGTCGTCGACCTGCGCCAGCTGGTCGCGGTAGTTGCGCAGCGTGCAGATCATACGCCGCGTCTGCTCCTGCGTGAAGCGCTCCATGCACAGGTCGTCCGAGTAGTCCATGAAGTTGTCGAACGGATCCGGTGTGCTGCACGAGTTCGAGCTACCGGGGCAGCCGAACACCGGGCTGCTCTCGGAGTTCGTGTCGCAGATCAGGTCGCCGGTGAGGTAGCACTCCGAGGTGCCGCAGCCGCCCGAGAACGTGTGCTCGAGACCGAGGTAGTGGCCCACCTCGTGGGTGCCGGTGCGGCCCTGGTCGAACGGCACGAAGGGTGCGTCGCGGCCGAACGTGGTGTGCAGGATCACCACGCGGTCCCTCAGCTGGCCGACGCCCGAGCCGCCGCCGTCGGCCGGCAAGAACGGCACGTAGCCGAGGGCGCCGCCCGCCTGGTTGGTGTAGATGTTCATGTAGCGATTGGGGTCCCAGGCCAGCTCGTTCCAGTACGAGCCGTTGTCCTGGAAGTAGGTGGTGTTGCAGGTGCGGGTGATGCCGGTCGTCGGGTCGCCCTGCGGATCGACGCTGGCGAGCTCGAATTGGATCAGCGAGTTGTAGCCGTTGGCGCCGTTGGTACCGACGATCGCCTGGAAATCCTCGTTGAGGATTTCGATCTGGCTGAACACCCGCTCGTCGCTGATCTGGCCGCTGTTGCAGGCGTTGTCCATCAGAATGTGCACTACGACCGGGATCACCTGCATCTGCGACGGCTCATAGTCGCCGCTCGGATTGGTCGACGAGTCCGAGCAGTCGGCGGCGACGCCGCGCCTCGGTGTCGTGCGGTCCCAGCCGCCGAAGGCGGCGCGCACATCGGTCGACGGCACGGCGCAGCGCAGGTCGGAGCTGGCGACACCGCGCCAGGCCTCGAGCTGCTCGCTCGTTACGTCGTCGGCGGCGCAGAGAAGGGTCGGCGTCAGCGCGAAGAGAAGCACCGCGAGGGCCAGCGGCACGCGTCGAATTCGAGACATGGGAACGCTCCTTGGAAACACGGGTACACGGATCGGCGACGGGGGTCGCGAGCGGCCGACAAAGAAAGCGTCGACCAGGTGAGACGGAGCAACGCAACGAGAAGAGACGCAGCAACAGACCCCCGGACGATAGGAGAAGGTCGGCTCGACGTCAACTCGGCCCAGAAAATTGACCATTTGTCCCCAGGATTCGACAGAAGGGCTCAACGCACCGGCCACGGCGTGGGGATCGGCGCCGACGCAGCGATGATGGCGGGCGCGGGGGCGACGCGAGAGTCGTCCGAGAGAGTTCTCCGAAAGGAGTGCTCCGCGAGACGTCTCCGCGAGGCCGACGCCGCGTCGCTACGGTTGACAGCCGCTCCCCGTGTGGCCCACAATGGCGGAGAATTTCGTCACCGATCCGCTCGATGTCCGACGCCTCGGGCACCCCGGTCGCCACCGACCCGGACCGACGACGAAGTCTTCGAGGATGCCCGCCATGACCGACATCAGGTTGGTCCCGGCCGTCCCCGCCACGCGGGACGTCGGGAGCCCGAGCACAGACGCCCCCATCGCACCGCCGAGCCTCGCCGCGACCGGGCCCGAGCTGGTGCGCCGATTCGACCTGCTGCGCGCCGAGTGTCGCCGCGCGGTCGAAGAAGGACGGCTCGATACAGCGCTGGCACGCGCCGAGGCCGCGATCGAGATCGCTGAGACCCTCGACGATCCGCGGCTGCTCGATCTCGCGCGCTGCAATCGCGCCGCCGTCGCCATTGCGCTCGGTCGCTTCGGCGACGAGTTCGGCGACCTGCGCCGCATCCTGATGCGCAACCACTGTGCCGAGACCAGCTTTGCCGCCGCGTACCACCTTTCGCACGCCTACGAGCTGCGCAAGGAGTTCAAGAAGGGCCTCTTTTATGCGCGCGTCGCGCGTGATCGCGCCCAGGCGGCTCACGACGAGGACGTCCTCGCCAAGAGCTACAACCAGATCGGCGTCTGCCTGCTCGGCGACAGCTACTTCGAGCAGGCGGCGACCGAGTTCGAGAAGGCGCTCGACCGGTTGGGCGACGAGGAAGGCATCGTCCGCGCGATGCTGATCGGCAACCGCGCCTACTGCCGAATGGTGCTCGGCGACTTCCGCGAGGCGTTCGGCGACCTCTTCCGCTGCCTGCGCTGGTATCGCCGGCACGGTGCCCACCTCTACGCGGTGTGGCCGCACCTCTTCCTGTGCTACGGCTACCTCGAGACGGGACGCCTGGTGCACGCCTGGCGCCATGCCAACAAAGCGCTGGCCCTGGCCGAGGAGCACGGCGACGAAGCGGCGCTCAAGAATGCGCTCTTCCTGCTCGCCGAAGTGGAGAAGGCCGGAGGCGATCTCGACGCCGCCCGCGACTGCTTCGAACGCATGCGCCGCCGCTTCTACCCCGACGCCGCCGCCCTGCCGTCCGCCGTGACCGCCGTCGGCATGGCCAAGGTCGTCAACCTGCGCGCCTGAGGACTGAAGAATCATGAATCTGCGACCTCTTTGGACCCTCCTCTTCGCCGGCTTGCTGCTGGCTCCGGGCCTCGCGCTCGCGGAGCCGGAAGCGGCCGTGCTCGGCGCCGACGGCGCGGTGCTGCAGCTGCATTCCGGCACCTACGCCGAGCTGTTCCCCGGCGACTCCGAGCTCTTCGCCGACTCCGACGTGCTGGCGCTCGACGTCCGGCGCGGCGGCAACATCGAGCGCCACCTGGTTCCCGGCACCGAGAGCACCTCGGCGGAGCATGTCGCGAGCCTGCTGCACGAGAACGGCTCGGGCCTCACCTACCTGCTGTGGGAAGGCATTCTCAACGACATCCACCCGGTCCTCTACCTGACCAGCTGGGACGGCGCCGCCTGGGGCGATGTCTTCGAAGTCACCGGCAGCCCGTTCGCGCGCAAAGGAGATCCTCGCCTCGTCGTCACCCGCGACGTCGTCGACTCGAAGGGTGAGACCAAGGCGAGCGAGCGCACAGTCCTGCACCTGACGTGGTGGGAAGAGACGGTCGACACGATCCGCTGGCGCTACGCGCCGTTGGTGATCGACAATGGTCGGCAGGTCGACGATCGGCCGGTGCGTGAGCTCGGGCGGTATCTCGGAGCTCAGGATTCCGGCTTCGCCGCTCCGTCGGTCGACAGCCTGGGCCTGCTGCAGCCAGGACGCGACAGCTCGACCGTCGTCGCGGGCTTCGTCGACCAGGATCGCCTCGGGTCGGTCGAGGTCGAGGTCGTGCCTCAGGTGCTGAGCCGCCTCGCCGACGCGGTGGCCGCGGAAATCGCCGCGCTCGGCCCGGGCGTGAGCCAAGACGTTGCGCTCGACGCCGTCCGCCGAGCGGTGTTCGAGAACGGCGGCGACTTCTATCCCACGACCCTGGTCTTCCTGGCGGAAGAGATCGCGAATCTCCTCTTCGATCAGCTCGGAGCTGATGCCACCGCCAGCGACTACGAGAGCATCGCCTCCGGGATGGGCGGCCACATCATCCACATCGGCATGCGGGTCGGCACTGCCGGTCTTGACGACGGCGACGCATCGGAGATCCTGACGGTCGGCGGCGACGGCGCCAGCCATCACCTCAAGATCTCGGCCGTCGGTTCGTGGTCGGTGCCGACCGCGCCGGCGGTGGCGGCGAACGTCGTGCCGTCGCTCTTTATCTCGCGCGACGGCGGCGACGCTCTGCTCGCCTGGCCTCTGCGCCACCGAGTGATCTACCGCGAGACCACGGCCGAGGGTGGCTGGACCGCCGAGCGCGCCGTGCGCCTCGACGCCGACCTCGACGCCGCGACCGCGCTCGAGATGCTGCGCGCCCGCACCTACGACCGGTAGCTCGCCGGCACAGGGCTCGGCAGCACAGAGCTCAAAACGTCGTCGTTTCGTTTGACGAGCCGTCGGGGGTGCGCAGCAGACGCTTTTCCGCTTCTTCGGCGTTGAGCGGCTGGCCGAGGTGGTAGCCCTGCGCGCGGTGCAGGCCGAGGCGGCGGAGCTGCCGAAGCTGGTCCGGGCTCTCGACCCCTTCGGCGATCACCGTCAGACCGAGCGCCTCGCCAAGGCTGCGCGCCGCGCGCAGCACCTCGATGCTCTCGTCGCCAGGCGCGATCTCGTCGACGAACGAGCGGTCGACCTTCAGCGCGTCGAACGGCAGGCGGTGGAGCAGGCCGAGCGGCGAGGCACCGGTGCCGAAGTCGTCGAGCCAGAGCCGGATCCCGAAGCGGTGGAGACGCCACAGAGGCTTCTCGATCTCGGCGCCGAGACACATCAAGTCCCGCTCCGACATCTCGAGCACGAGCGACGAAGGATGGAACTCGTACTGGCGGCGTAGCGCTTCGAGGCGCTCGACCAGGCCGTCGCGCAGCACTTCGGCGACCGAGAGGTTGACGCTCAGCGAGAGGTTGTCGCGGTCGCCGAATCGCGCCGTCCAGTCCGCCAGGCGTGCCGCCGCATGCTCGAGAGTCCAGGCGTCGAGCTCGGCCAACATGCCGGCGTCGCCGGTCGCCGGAATCCACTCGGCGGCGTCGAGCAGGCCGCGGTCCGGGTGGCGCCAGCGCGCCAGCGCCTCGAAGCCGGTCAGCGAGCCGTCGCGCAGCGACAGAATCGGCTGGTAGTGCAACTCCAGGCGATGTTCGGCGAAGGCGTCGCGTAAGCCGTCCTCGAGGTCGCGGCGCGCCGTCGCGGTTTCCGCCATCGCGGCGTCGAAGATCTCGTAGCAGGCCTTGCCGCGCTCCTTGGCCCGGTACATCGCCAGGTCGGCATCGCCGATCAGCGCATCGACCGAGGTGTAGCCGGTCGAGCTGAAGGCGATGCCGATCGAGCCCGAGCTCTGCACCTCCTGGGCCTCGAGCGCGAAGGGTGTCGCCAGCGACGCCAGGATGCGGTCGCCGACCTCCGTCGCGCCCGACACCTCCTTGATGTCCTCGAGGATCACCATGAATTCGTCGCCGCCGAGGCGGGCGACCGTGTCCCCGGGGCGCAGACAGGCTTCGAGCCGCCGCGCCACCTCGATCAGGAAGGCATCGCCGGCACCGTGGCCATGCGTGTCGTTGATCTCCTTGAAGCCGTCGAGGTCGAGGAAGAGCACCGCGAACGCATAGTCTTCGCGTCGCTTGGCGCGCCGCAGGTCGCGCTCCAGGCGCTCGAGCAGGAGTGAGCGGTTGGGCAAGCCGGTGAGCGCGTCGTGGAAGGCGTCGTGGAAGAGCTGGCGCTCGGCGTTCTTGCGCTCGGTAATGTCGGTGAAGATGCCGTAGACGCCGATGCGGCGTCCGCCGAGCTCGATCGGAAAGGCGAGGATCGAGACGTCGACCGAGCTGCCGTCGCGCCGCAGCCGCGTCGTCTCGCGGGCCACCGACTGTCCGCTTCCGACCAGGCGCTCGAGCTCCTCGGCCTCCTCGCGAGCCTCTTCGGGCACGATGATCTCGTTGAGGGGCCGATCGGCGAGGCTGGCGACCTCGTGCTGAAAGAGGTCGACGAAGGAGGCGTTGGCTTCGACGACACGGTGCTGTGCGTCGAGGATCACGATGCCGGCGGGCGAGTTTTCGAACAGCAGGCGGAAGAATGCGCGCTCGCGCTTTAGCGCGGCCTCCACTTTGCGCCGCTCGGTGACGTCGCGCGAGGTGATCAGAACGCCGCCGAGCACCGGATTGTCGACCAAGTTCTTGAGCAGCGAATCGAGCATGCGCCACTCGCCCGACTCGTGGCGAAACCGCGTCTGCACGCTCTCCGTCGAGCCGGGCGCCTGGAGCGCGCGCTCCATCGCGGCGGCGAAACGCTCGCGGTCGTCGTCGTGCATGCGATCGAGCAGGCTGGTGCCGACCATCGCCTCCGGTTCGACGCCCAGGATGCGCTCCGCCGAGCGGCTCTGGTAGAGCACGCGCGTCTCGAGGTCGGCGATCGAGATCAGGTCCGATGAGCTCTCGAGCAGACCGCGGAAATACTCCTCGCGCTGGCGCAGGCCCTCTTCGGCCGCGCGCTGCTCGGAGATGTCCTGCACCACGCCGAAGGAGCCGCCGTCGTCGCCCGGAAGCGGCGCGCCGACCAGTTTGACCCAGCGCTCGGCGCCGGCCTTGGTCTGCAGCGGGATCGAGTACTCCTCGGAGCCGACGCCGCCGCCGAGCAGGGTCTGGCCCGGCAGACGACTCAGCAGCTCTTCGTCGACCAGCAGGTCGTCGGCGCGCTGGCCGAGGAGCTCGTCGAGCGTGTAGCCGGTGAGCTGGCTCAGGCGGCTGTTGGCCGACGCGATACGCCCGCCGGCGTCGACCTGGAACAGGCCCTCGTGCATCGTTTCGACCAGCGTGCGGAATCGCCGCTCCGCGAGGTCGAGGCTGTCGTTGAGCGTCGATCGCCGCCGCCGCTTCGACAGTGCGCGCTCGCCGATCGCCAGCTTCAGCTGCAGCGTCGACCCCTGGACCGGGCGCGGCAGGTAGTCGTCGGCGCCGGCCTCGAGCGCCGGCCGCAGCGCGCTCGGCAGCTCGCGCGAAGTGAGCGTGAGCACCCAGGTGCGTCCGCCGTGGTGAGCGCGCACCGCGCGAATCACCGCGACCGCATCGGCCTCCGCGTCGAGATCGACGAAGACATACGGCGTCCAGTCCGAGGCCACGATCTGCAGCGCTTCGTCGGCGGTGGAGCAGATGTGGATCGAATGATCGCGACGAGCGAAGGTCTCTTCGATCGTGCGTTGATCGGCAGGGTCGGCGACGACCACGAGGGCCTTCATGGCGGGGTCGGCGTCTCCTCGGGCGAATCGGAAAGGGCGGCAGGCCCACGGGTTGGCGGCGAGGCTATCACGCGCGCACGGCCCCGTGGTGCCTCCACTTGCCGCCGCTCGGCGTGCGCTGTACGCTCGCCCGCGCATGGAGATGAGCCCCGAAGTTCTGGTCCTCGGTCTGCTCTGGTACGTCGTGTTTTTGTTCTCGACGACGGCGCACGAGGCGGCGCATGCGCTCGCCGCCTATCGCCTCGGCGACCCGACCGCGTACCACGGCGGCCAGGTGTCGCTGAACCCGCTGCCGCACATCGCGCGCGAGCCGTTCGGCACTGTTCTCGTACCCCTGATCAGCTTCGCGATCTCGGGCTGGATGATGGGCTGGGCGAGCGCGCCGTACGACCCTTACTGGGCCGATCGCCACCCGCGCCGCGCCGCCTGGATGGCGCTCGCCGGTCCGGCGTCGAACCTCGTGCTCGTTCTCGTCGCCGCCATCGCGGTGCATGTCGGCATCGCCCTCGGCGTCTTCGTGCCGCCTGACGCGGCCGGGCTCACGACGCTGGTCGCGGCGGCCGATCCTGGAGGTGCGTGGACCGGGCCGGCGACCTTCCTGTCGATCACGTTCAGCCTGAATCTGCTGCTCTTCGCCTTCAACCTCATGCCGCTGCCGCCGCTCGACGGCAGCGCGGCGCTGCCGTTGGTGCTTTCGGAGAGCGCGGCCGCGGCGTGGCAGCAGACGATGCGTCAGCCGATGTTCTCGCTCCTCGGCCTGCTTGCCGCGTGGCGCCTGTTCGGCGAGATCTTCGGACCGCTCTTCCGCCTGGCGCTCAACTTGCTCTACCCGGGCGTCGGCTACGGCTGACGGTCGTCAGGCCATCCGCTCGATCGGCTCGACGCAGCCCGGCGCCTCGTTGCGCGGGTTGTTCACCATACGCGACACCGGCGTGAACTCGAGTGTCCCGGCGTAGGGTCGCAGCAGCTCCTGGAGCGCGTCCGGCGACGTCTCCGGGTCGAGCCAAGCATCGCGCGCGTCGCCCTCGAGGAACACCGGCATGCGGTGGTGGTAGGGCTCCATCGCTTCGCTCGCGTCGCAGGTGAGGATCGTGCACGAGTCGATCGTACCGACGTCGGGGTCCTTGTCCCAGCGCTCCCACAGGCCGGCGAAGGTGAACGGCTGCCGCTCCGGCAAGTGGATGTGGTACGGCTGCTTCGGGCCCGACTCCTGCGCCACCCACTCGTAGAATCCGTCGGCGAGGAGCAGGCAGCGTCGGCGTTTGAACGCGGCGCGGAACGCCGGCTTCGACGCCGCGGTCTCGGCGCGCGCGTTGATCATGCGATTGCCGATCGCGCGGTCTTTGGCCCAGAACGGAACCAGGCCCCAGTGCAGCAAGCGCAGCGTGCGCGTGCCGTCGAGGTCGGCGTCGTCGCTCTCGATCCTGCGCACCGCCGCCACACCTTGCGTCGGCGCGATGTTGTAGCGCGCGCCGAGCTCGGGAGTGTCGTCGTCGGTTTCGACCTCGAGCACATCGAGCAGGTCTCCTGGATCGGTCAGCGTGTACCGTCCGCACATCGTCTCTCTCCTCCGTCTCTCGTCGGCGGTCTCGTCTGGATTGCGGCCCGGCGTTCAGCCCACCGCGACCGGCTCCAGGGCATCTCGGTGGCTCGTCGGCTCCTCGACCTGCTGGTGCTCGCCACGCAGCTCTTGGAGGCTCATCTCGTCGACCCGGATCGCCTCCGCTCGCGCCGCGGCGGCTTGCTCGAGCAGGGTCGCCTCGTCGTCGCTCAGCACGCCCGCGGCGACGGCGTCCCGTGCGAGCGCGTCGACCGATTTCTTCGGCAGCCTGCCGGCGCGGATTGCGCGCCGCACCTTGGTCGCCGCCGGCGCGCTGTCGTGAGCCAGGCGGAAGGCGGTCTCGAGCGTGTCGAAGGCGGAGCCGGGGTGCACGTAGAGGCCGCCGGTGAGGCGCTCGCGGCGCTCGTCGGGGCGCTGCAGGGTGCCGGCGACCAGCGTGCCGAGTCGGTCCGACGGTTCGCGACCGAGCGGGTTGGCACGACACCACCAGAGCACCGGCCCGCGCGCCAACAGACCGAGTAGGGGCACGTCGAAGTTGGCGAAGAGTCCCTCGAAGGCTTCCTGCACCCGCGTCAGCCCGTACTCGGCGGCCCAGCGCGCCAGCGGCTGGTCCTCGGCCAGCCGGCCCTCGGCCTCGTAGCGCCGAAGCACCGCGGCCGTCAGATACATCCAGCTGAGCACATCGGCGAAACGTCCGGTGAGCTTGCCGCGGGTCTTCAGCCGGCCGCCGTAGACCGCCATGGCGACGTCGGCCCAGAAGGCGAAGCGCGCCGACGCCCACGCCAGCTTGCGGAAGTAGGGTGTGGTCGGGCTGCGGCGATGGCGCGTGAACACCTTCGGCGCCAGGCGGCCGCGGGTCAGGCCGAGGCGCAGCGCGCGCAGGAAGTTGCCGCCGACGTGCTTCTGATGACGCACCAGCGCGCGCCCGAAAGCGTCGGCGTCGCCCGCGCGCAGCGACTCGAGCAGGTCGAAGGCGTGCGGATGACAGCGCAGAGCACCCTGGCCGAAGACGATCAGGGTCCGCGTGAGGATGTTCGCGCCCTCGACGGTGATGCCGATCGGCGCCGCGGTGTAGGCGTCGGCGAGCAGATTGCGCGGACCGCGGCAAATGCCGGCGCCGCCGACGATGTCCATGCCGTCGGCAGCGAGCGCGCGCTGCAGCTCGGTGGTGTTGTACTTCATGATCGCCGACACGACCGCTGGCCGGTGGCCGGCGGCGAGCGCGCCGCAAGTGAAGACGCGCGCGGCTTCCATCAAGTAGGCAAGGCCGGCGAGGCGGGCCAGCGGTTCCTCGATGCCTTCGAAGCGCCCGATCGGCATGCCGAACTGTTGACGCACCATGCTGTAGGCACCGGCGACGCGCGCCACGTGCTTGGCGCCCGCGGTCGCCTGTGCCGGCAGGGAGACCGCGCGCCCGCCCGAGAGCGCTTCCATCAGCATCTGCCAGCCGCGGCCGGCGTAGGCCGGTCCGCCGATGATCTGCTCGGCCGACACGACGACGCCGCGCCCGCGCGTCGGGCCGTTGGGGAAGGGGATGCCGAGCGGATCGTGACGCGCGCCGACCTCGACCCCCGGCAGGTCGGTCGGAACCAGCACGCACGTAATCCCGGGCGCCGTGCCGCGGCCGAGGAGATCGTCGGGGTCCTCGAGCCGCACCGCCAGGCCGAGCAGGGTCGCGATCGGTGCCAGGGTGATGTAGCGCTTGTCCCAGTCGAGACGGATCCAGGGCGCGCCGTCGTCGCCGCGGAAGACGACCCCTCGCGAGGTGAGCGCGCCGGCGTCCGAGCCGGCCTGCGGCTCGGTGAGGGCGAAGCACGGGATCTCGTCGCCGCGTGCCAGGCGCGGCAGGTAGTACTCCTTCTGCGCCGCGGTGCCGACCTCCACCAGCAGCTCACCGGGGCCGACCGAGTTCGGAATCAACACCACCGACGAGAGCGCCGGCGAGCGGCTGGCCAACATGCCGAAGACTGTGCTCTGGCACAGCGCGGAGAAGCCGTGCCCGCCGTGCTCCTCGGGGATGCCGAGGCCGAACAAACGGTGCTCTCGGAGCAGCTGCCACACGGCTGCCGGCACCTCCTTCGTGCGCTCGAGCTCGTCGGGGTCCATCGCGGCGCAGACCTCGCGCACCGGGCCGTCGAGGAACGCCTGCTCGCGTCGTGTCAGCCGCGGGTAGGCCTCGTCGAGCATGCGCCCGAAGTCCGGCCGACCGGAGAACAACTCGGCGTCGAGCCAGGTGTCGCCGGCCTCGAGCGCCTCGCGCTCGGTCGCCGACATCGCGGGCACGGCGCCGCTCGAGCGCAGGGTATCGAAGAGCTTGCGGGAGAGCGCGTGGAGGACTTTGTGCAGCATCGGGGCTCCGAGGACGATGAGCGATCGGTCGACTGATTGTATCGGCAGCCGAGCCTGTGCACGCTTGCTGGTCGATCGGCCTGGAGAGCGGGGTTTCGGCGCGAGACTTGCCGTTCCGCATGGATCGGGGCGATTGCCGGCGATGGTGCATTAGACTTTAGATGCCCGCTCTTTCTTTCTCGAGATGCCTTGTCTCGAGTTCTTTCGTCTCGAGTCCCATGTCTCTTTCCGATCCATCGTCTTCGAGACCGATCGTCTTCAAGACTCATTGGTCTCGAGATCTATGGTCTCAAGGCAGGTCGTCTCGTGATCTGCCTCGAGCCCAAGGAGGGGCAATCTAGTGAGCTCACGACTCCTCACCGAACCGCGACCCGCACCGTCCGCACACCTCGTGACGGCATCAGGAGCCGCTCGGACCGCCGCAGTTTTCGCGACGGCCGTTCTGGCTGCCGGCCTGTTGGCGCCCAGCCTGCTCGCGCAGGCGCCCTACACTCCGGTGTGCGGCGCGCCGGGCGCCGACGGCTCGGCCGCCGCGCTGACCGGCGTCGTCAACACCTACTATGCGGGAGTTGTCGGGACCGTCTCCGCGGGAGCCTTCTCGATCCCTGTCGGCGCCTCGCGCGGCGCCGCGACGCCGATCGCCACGGGCGATCTGCTGCTCGTGATGCAGATGCAGGACGCGACGATCGACTCGACCGACACGTCGTCCTATGGCGACGGGGTCGCTGGCGGCGTCGCCAGCGGAGCCACGAGCTACGCGAACTCCGGACGCTGGGAGCTGGTGATCGCCGGCGGTCCGGTGGCCTCTGGCTCGGTGCCGATTCTCGGTGCGGGTACCGGCTTCGGCACGGTCTACAGCTACACGCAGGCGGCGCCCACCGCGTCGCGTGGCCAGCGCCGCTACCAGGTGATCCGTGTGCCGCAGTATGAAGATGCCGGGGTCGGCGTCTCCGCGACGCTGACCGCCGCGGCCTGGGACGGCGAAACCGGCGGTGTCTTGGCCCTCGCGGTCGCCGATTTGTTGACACTCCAGGGAACGCTCGATGTCAGCGAGCTCGGCTTTCGCGGCGGTTTGGGTCGTCAGCTCGGCGGCGCGGGAGGCGGTTCGGGAACGGCGTACCGCAGCCTCTCGAGCGGCGCGTTCCACGGGCCGAAGGCCGAGGGCGTGGCGGGGACCTCTCGCTACCTCTACGACGCGATCGCCGCAGCGGCGGTGAACACCGGTGTCGAGGGCTACCCGAACGGCGACCATGCGCGCGGTGCACCCGGGAATGCGGGTGGCGGGGGCACCGACTCGCGGCCCTCCAACAACGATCAGAACTCCGGCGGCGGTGGTGGCGGCAACGGAGGCGCGGGCGGAAGCGGCGGCAACACCTGGTCGGCGAACGCGACCACCGGCGGCTTCGGCGGCGCGGCCTTCCCGGCGGCGCTCGATCGTCTGGCGCTCGGCGGCGGCGGCGGCGCGGCCACGCGCAACAACTCGACGGCCAACCAGTCGAGCGGCGGGACCGGCGGCGGCGCGATCTTCGTCTTCACCGGCCGTGCCGCGTCGAGTGGCACGCTCGTCGCCGACGGAGGGCAAGGGCCGACGCCGGCGAACGACGGCGGAGGCGGCGGCGGTGCCGGAGGTAGCCTCGTCGTGCTCGCGACCGACAGCTCAGGCCTCGCGAGCTTTGGGGTCTCGGCCCGCGGCGCCGACGGAACCGACGCCTGGCCGACCCAGCCGCCAGGCTCTTTCCCGGGCGAACGCCACGGACCGGGAGGTGGTGGCGGAGGAGGCTACGTCGTCTCCTCGGGTTCGTTCTCGAGCCTCGTTCTCGCCGGCGGTGCCGCGGGGACGTCGACGACCGCGGCCGACGTCTACGGAGCGCAGCCCGGCGCGGCCGGAGCCAGCGCGACCTCGAGCTTTTCCGCGCTCGACGTGCGCCCCGACGAAGACTGCCTCGATCTCGATTCGGACGGCGACGGCACGAGCAACCGCGATGAAGACTTCAACGGAGATGGTGATCCGAACAACGACTGCATTGTCGGCGGACGACGCATTCCGTGCTACCTCGATCCGGGTGTCTTGCCGGTGTCGCTGGCGTCGTTCGACGCGCGCTCGGCTCCCGGTGGCCTGCGCTTCGAGTGGTGGACGGCGACCGAAACGTCCACCGTCGGCTATCGCGTGCTCGGTCGAATCGGCGATGCATGGACGCCGCTCGGTGCGCCGATTCCGGCGCTGTCCACCGACTCGCTGACACCGCGCCGCTATGTCCATCTCGCCGATGCCCTCGGCGCGACCTCGTTCATGCTCGAGGAGATCGACACCCGCGGTCGCCCGACACGACACGGTCCCTTCGGTCTCGGCCAGCACGGCCGGCAGCCGCGGCCGTCGGCGATCGACTGGCCCTCGGTGCGCGCAGAGCTCCAGAGCTTCGAGCGCCTGGAGAGGGTGTCGACGGCGCGCTGGGGGCGCCGCCCGGTGGCGGCATTGCGCGTCGAGCACGAGGGCATCTATCGGGTCGCCTGGGACGACCTGGCGGCTGTCGGCGTTCCCCTGCGCGGCCCGGTCGATCAACTGGCCCTGAGCACGCCCGGGGGCCCGGTCGCGCTTTGGGTCGACGACGCCGACGACGACGCGCTCTTCGGCCCCGGAGACGCCGTCGAGTTCGTCGGCGAGCCGGTGCGCGGGAATCTGGCGACTCGGACCCAGGTCTATCGGCTCCTGGTCGATCCGCGGACCGCGCTGCGCCTCGTTCCGCCGCGCGCCGCGGGAGTCGAGCGGTCGATCCATGTCGACACCGTTGAGCTCGACCGTCCGCGCGGCTACAGCTTCGCGGCACCCGGCGACGATCCGTGGTACGACACCCAGATCCTATCGTGGGGCGCGCCGGCGTCGGCGCGGTTCGACCTCCAGCTCGACGCGACCGTCGAGCCCACCCGGGCGCAGCCCGCGCGTCTCGAGGTCGAGGTCTGGGGCGCTACCGACTGGCCGCGTGGTGGCCCCGATCATCATGTCGTCGTCTCGTTCGACGGCGTCGAGGTCGCCGCCGCGCGCTTCGACGGGATCCGTCGCCACCGGCTGGTCGCCGAGCTCCCACCCGAGCTGCTCAGCGATGGACGGCACCAGGTCGAGGTCAGCCTGCCCGGAGACACCGGGCACGACTTCGACCTGGTCCAGGTCGATCGCCTGCGGGTCGTGCACCCGCGTCGGCTCGTGGCGCGCGACGGTGCGCTCGCCTTCGAGTCATCCGCGGGCCGGCTGCGGATCGACGGCATGCGTTCGGCCGAGGCATCGGCATGGGTCGAGACGACCGCCGGCTGGGCGCGTCTCGACGCGCTGCGCCTCGAGCCTGGGCCGAATGGTTTCCGTGTCTCCTTCGAGGGCGTTTCGACGACCGCGCGATACCTCGTGGCCGACGCCGGCGCTCGCCGCGTGCCGGCGATCGCGCCGGCACGGATCGCGACCCGGAGCGAGCTCGCACCGTCCGGTGCGGATCTTCTGATCGTCGCCCACCCCCTGTTCGTCGACGGAGTCGAACCGCTCGCTCGTGCGCGGCGCGACCAGGGTTTGCGGGTCGAGGTGGTCGACGTGCACGACGTCTACGCCGCGTACTCGGGCGAAGTCGTCAGTGTTGCGCCGATCGCCGCCCTCATTCGAGACGCTGCGAGCCGCGGGGTCGGCCACGTGCTCCTGGTCGGTGGCGACACGCACGATCCGCTCGACCATCTCGGCCTCGGGTCGGTGGCGTTCCTGCCGACGCCGTACACCGCCACCGACGAGCTGATCCGCTTCGCGCCGGTCGATCCGCTCTACGGGGATCTCGACGGCGACGGCGTCCCGGAGATTCCGATCGGCCGTCTGCCGGTGCGCACGGAAGCCGAGCTCGACGCGGTGCTGGCCAAAATCCTCACTGTCGCCGCGGCGCCATCACGCGCCGTCTTCGCGTCGGACGACTCACCGCGTGGAGTCTTTCGCGAGCTCTCGACGCGGTTCGCCGCGGAGTTGCCCGCCAGCTGGTCGGCGCGCCATGTCGATCTGGATCACCGACCGGTCGGCACCGCGCGCGGTGAGTTGCTCACTGCCGTGTCGGACGGCGCCGCGCTGGTCTCGTTCGTCGGCCACTCGGGACCGTCGGCGTGGACGTTCGACGGCCTCTTCGACGCCGCGGACGTGCCTCTGTTGCGCAACGACGGCGCGCCGGCGACGGTGGTGCAGTGGGGCTGCTGGAACACGTACCACGTGGCGCCGGAGTACGACACCCTAGGTCATCTCTGGCTGCTCACATCAGACGTCGGGGCAGCGGCAGTGATCGGCTCGGCGACCCTCACGGCGGAGCTCTCCGACCGCTTGCTCGGGCCGCTCGTCCATCGACGCTTGCTCGAGCCGGGCGTCAGCCTGGGCGCCGCGATCACTGCCGCCAAGCAGGAGCTGGCGGCGGACTATCCTCACCTGCGCGACGTTCTCCTCGGCTGGACGCTGCTCGGCGATCCATCGATGGTGATGACGCCTCCCGGCGGAGATCTCGGCCCGCGACGTTGATCAGTCCGACGACCGGTCCGCCGCGACCGCGGCGCGGCGTGCCGGCCGTCGGTCGACGGGCAGTCCGTCGAGGAGCACCCGCGCCGCGTCAATGCCCGCGGCTTCGTCGCCGAAGGCGCCGTCGAGCTGCTGCTCGAAGAGCGCGTCGAGCACGGGACCGAAGCGGGGTCCCGGCCGATAGCCGAGCTCGATCAGGTGGCGTCCCAGCACCAAGGGTGCCGGCGCGTCGGCCTCGAGGCGTAGCTCCTCGGCGCGCGCTAGCAGCCATCCGGTCGCCGGCGTCTCCGTCGGCAGTGGCGGGCGCCCGGCATGGTCGGCGCGCGCCAGGCGAACCAGTCGATCGATGCGACCGACGCGCCGCGCCAGCCGCCGGATCGCCGCCGCGCCCGCCTTGGCTTTCCACAGCATCATCGGCTTGAGGTGCTCGCGCACCAGCGGCACGACGGCTTCGATCAGTTTCTTCTCGTCGGTCATGCGGCCGAGAAAGCGTCGCGTCGGCTCCTCACCCGCCTCTTCGTGCCCTTTCGAACGCCACCGCCCGTCCTCGAAACGCGTCGTCGGTGGCTTGCCGAGGTCGTGGCAGACGCAGGCCAGACCGACGATCAGGTCTTCACGCTCGTCGCCCAGCCGGCGCGCGGCGAACGCATCGAGCACGTGCAACGTGTGGTCCCACACGTCGCCCTCGGGGTGCCAAGTCGGGTCTTGCGGGCAGTGGATCAACGCCTCGAGCTCGGGCGTGTAGCGCACCCAGCCGGTGTCGCGGAGGAATCTCAGACCGCGCGAGATCTCGACCCCCCGCACCAGCAGCTTGCGCCACTCGTCGAAGATGCGCTCGTGCGCCAGGCCCTCGGGCTCGATGGTGCGGCACAGGGCGACGGTCTCGGGAGTCGGCTCGAGGCGAAATCGCGCCGCCATCTGCATGCCGCGCAGCACCCGCAGCGGATCCTCGGCGAACTTCGCCGACACGTGGCGCAGCCGCCCCGCCTCGAGATCGCCGCGCCCGCCGTGCGGGTCGAGCAGCTCGCCGCTCAGCGGATCGGCGCCCATCGCGTTCATCGTGAAGTCGCGCCGCGTCGCTGCCTCGGCGAACGAAAGGTGCGGGTCGGCGTGGACGGCGAATCCGCGGTGTCCCCGCCCCTGCTTCGACTCGCGCCGCGGCAGTGAAACATCGATCGGCAGGCCGCGCAGCTTCAAGACGCCGAAGCTTTCACCCACGAGGTCGAGCCGAAAGCGCCGCTCGAGCACTCGCCGTAGCGCCTCGGCGTCGAGCCCGAAGACCTCGAGGTCGAGGTCGACGATCGGCAGACCCAGCAGAGCATCGCGCACCGACCCGCCGACCGCTAGGGCCCTCCCACCTGCGTCGCGCACCTCGCGGCACAGGACGTCGAGGGTCTCGCGCAGTTCAGGGTCGTCGAGGCGCAGCTGCATGCCGCGGAGACTATCCGATCTGCCCATCACCAAGTCGGTGAGGCGCGTCAGCCTCAGTGATTCGGAATCCTTCGATGGTACCGATTACTTTCCAGGGCTGACGGCGAGGGTTGGAAAGAGCTGTCGCGCCTGCTCGACGAGCGAAGTGGTGAACGCTTCGACTAGCCTCGACGGATAGGGGCGCCGAAGCCTGACCGCCAAGAGCGTCACGGGAAGCAGCCGCCAGGGGCGCATCACCTCGACGAGTGCTCCGGTCTGCAGATCGTCGAGGCAGCAGAGCACGGGCGCCTCGGCGATCCCGTGACCAGCGCGAGCGATGGCGAGAATGCCGGCGTAGTCGTTGATCGCGACCTTCGGTTCGAGGCGCACATTTCGCTTGATACGGCCGTCGGTGGCGGTCCACAGATTGGACACCGGCCAGCCCGCGAAGGCGATGGTTCGGTGGTGCTCGAGCTCTGCCGGCCCGCTCGGCTCTCCATGCTCTTCGAGATAGGCCGGCGACGCCAGCAGCAAGTGCCGGTAGCTGACGATCGGTGTCTCGACGAAACGCCTGCGGTCGTCCGGGTCGATGCGCAGGGCGATGTCGACGCCGTCCGCGATGAAATCGATCCGGCGCTCCGTGACGAGGCAGCTGATCTCGACGTCCGGATGCTGGCGCTGAAACTTTTCGATGACCGGCGCCAAGAGGCATTCGGAAAGGCTCGGAGGCGCGGCGAGCCGGAGCAAACCTCCAAACCTCGTTTCTCGCTCGGAGAGCCGGCGCACCCCGCTCTCAATCGTTTCGAGTCCCTCCCTGGCCTGGTGAAAGATCTCAGAGCCGGCGTCGGTCAGCCGCAGTCGTCGCGTCGAGCGCTCGAGCAACCGACACTGCAATGACTTCTCGAGCTCCGACACCTTACGGCTGACGGTCGAGGTCGGCATGTCGAGTGCGCGCGCAGCGCCGGTGAAGCTTTGGGCTTCCACGACCCGGATGAAGACGGCCAGGGCGTTGTAGTCAAGCATGGACCTGCAAGGCTCCGTTGGGCGAGGGCGAACGGGGTTGGAGTCGCTCCGCCACTCTCATTCAACCGGGTGCGTCTCCGGGTGCGCCTCAGATCGATTATCCCGTAAATGGGATTCTACTTTGCTCTAGGGCCTGTTTATCTCGCTCTGGTGGATTCTCTAAGCTGATCGAAGCGACCGTAACCGTCACCGTCACTCGCTCGACAGGGGGAAAGAAACACTGATGACGAATCAAAGGCAGAAGACCCTGGGAAAGAAAAACTGTACGTTTCTTCTGACGATCTGGCTGGTGCCTCTGAGCCTGGTACTTCCGAGCTTGGCGCTGGCGGAGGATCCAACTCCACTCGGTGACTGGCGTGAGATCCAAGAGGGTGTCGATGGCTATCCTGCGGGACCCATGCTGGAGATCGCGCTGCGCCGCACGCACTCGGACAAGCTGGAGATGTTCAAGTGGCGCTCCGAGTTCATCTCGATGCTGAGCGTGCAGCCGGGCTCGCAGGTGGAGCGCGAATGGCATTCGATCTCGGGCATCCCGGCCAACGGCGGCGCAGGAACCTGGACCGGAATGACGTGGTGGGAGAATCAACAGCGGTGGCAAGACATGGCCAATATGCTCTTCCCCAGCCCGGTGACGGCGAGCTGGCTCCAGACCATCCACATGACGCTGGTTTTCGTCAAGCCGCTGGACGACGATTTCGACCTGCGGACGTTGGCGCAATCCGGAGAGGAAATTCTGGAGCTGGGGCTGATCGCCTTTCCTACGACCGGTGCTGCGGGCTCGAGCGATCGCGCTGCCGACCTGTACCTCGATGCGCTGGAGAGAGCCGGCGTCGACACGTATCGGTTCGAGATCTACTCGAATCCCTATGGCTTCCCGGGCCCCTTCATGGTCGCCTACAACCAGAACGGTCCGCCAAAGCCAGACGGTGAGCGATGGTTCGTCTATATGGCGAGCTATCAAGCGCGGAAGGAGCGCGATGCGGTCCATGCAAGAGAGGACGTGAAGGAGGTCTTCAATGAGTTGCAGGTCGCAATGGTCAACGAGCATTCCGATATTCAGGTCATGGAGCGAAGTACCTCCAAGGTGTGCTGCCAAGCCGCAGGAAGGTGCTTGCTCGATCCTGACGAGTGCAGTGTGGGCATTCTCGGTGCTGGGGATTCCTGGGCCAGCAACTGCAATGAATGTCCGAGGCCGTGCATCACTGGCTACAACGTGTGTTCCAGGCTCTCCTCAAGAACCTGTCTGGACGTCGGTGGCAAGCTCGTCGACGTCTGCCCTTAAGGCTCGTGCCAATCAACTTGCGCAGTTCGGACATCCACCGGTCTCGGTTGCGTCAACCGCTACTGGCCGGCTGTGGCAACCAACCTCAGACCCTATCAACCGAGGTGACATCCGCTATGAGTGAAAATGATCCGGTGGCCGACGAAGCGGCAATCCGCGAAGTCTTGTCGCGCTACGAATCGGCGTTGAACGCGAGTGATGCCGACGCAGTCATGCAGCTCTATACCGAAGACGGAGTCTTCATGCCGCAGCACGCTCCATCGGCGGTGGGCTCCGAGGCGGTTCGCCAAGCCTACGACGGTGTCTTCAGCACCATCAGGCTGAGCGTTCGCTTCGACATTGCAGAAGTCGAGCCGATGTCGTCGGAGTGGGCGTTCGCCCGCACGAACTCGGCTGGCACCGTGACCTTCCTGGCAGATGGTACCGGAGGGCCCGAAGCGAACCAGGAGCTGTTCCTCTTCAGAAGGACCGCTTCGGGTGCATGGAAGATTGCCCGCTATTGCTTCTCTACAACGAATCCGCCTCGAGCATAGAGGTCACTCGGCACGCAGCCAGGAGGCACCAGCCGGAGCATGCAAGCCTTTGTCTGGTGCTTGCCGAACGGAGCTCGTGATCCGCGGGCTGGTCGAAGACCGCCAATCCCAGACTCGGGTGCCTGCCTCGACAGTCTCCTCGCTCTCGACGTCAGCCATGGGCGATCGGTGGCGTTCCCTGCGGGGAACGCCACCGAATCGTCGTCACTCGTTGGACGGAACCGCCGGCTGTCCGCCGTCGACGACCACGTCGATCGCAACTCGATCGAGCTCGTCGGGGGTGCCCTCGAAGACGGGGAGGCTCAACGAGGAGCCCGAGAGGTCGACCTCGGTCACGTTGGTGGCGTCACGGTACTCTGCGGCAGCCTGATCGAAGCCCTGGTGGCTCACGATGCCGTTCTGGAGATGGATATACGCGCGGTAGAGCACGCGCTCGGGCGGGAAGTCGTCGGAATCGTTCTCGAGCGACTCGTGGCTCTCGACATAGGCGACCACGTCGATCCGGCTGAACGACTCGTCGAGGGTTGATGTCATTCTCATCTGCTGGAAGTGCACCGCGGCGCTACCGTCGGCGCGGTACTCGGTCCGGACCAGGCCTTCATGGGATCCCTCGCCGTTGTCGCTGTCGGGGGTCGGCTCGGTGACCTCCTCGCCGTAGCGGCCGAGGCCCGAGCGCGACGCTGAGAACGTGCACCAGCCGTTGTCGTTGGTCGCCGACGCGGACGCGCCACCCCAGAGGCAGCGCTTCCAGCCGCAGTTCGCTGTTGCCTTACCGCAGCTCGAGCCGCGTTGGTAGCAGAGGGTGAACGCGAACGACGGGTACCAGCAGCCCACCGAGGCGGAGGCGATGTACTGATTGGACCACCAGCGACACTTGCTGCGTGTCTTGCAGGAGGCGTGGCCGAAGGCTTCGGCCGAGAAGACCAAAAAGAGCAGGGCGCTGAGGGCGAGAATGAAAGGCTTGCGGGGCATAGTCTGTCTCCAGGCAAAGGACGAGAAGGGCTCGTCGCAAGGATTGATGGCCGCATACGGTGAGCGGCTCTGGACAGTAGAGCGCAAGCAGATTGTTTAATCCCCTCATCGGCGGAGGCAAGGACAATAGGATTAGACAAGTCTTGACCTATGTTCACCTTCGCTGCAACCTTCTTCCAGATGGTTCGTGTTCGAGAGTGACTCGCTTCGCAGCGAGAAATAGGCTTGCGTTGGGTCGATCCGGAAGAGAATCGATCGGGAGGAAGCGATGTCGTTTCGAATCGCCTTGGGCGAGTGTCGATGCAAAGAACCCTTCAAAGAAGGAGCCGAGACGATCGCCTGCGAGCTGATCGGCGAGCTGCTGGATCGGTGGCGCGATCGGCTTCCGCAAGACCTCGGCGCGGTCCCTATCGAGGCGTATGAGGAGCACCTTGTCGAAGGCTGGCGCCTGACGCTTGGAACGCACCGCGTTGCAAGGGACGAAGGAGGAACTCTGGTGGTCTTCCAAGTATTCGTCCACACATGGAAGCGGCCGACGTTCTTCTCGTTCGGCGCTGTGGGCCGAATGTATGCCGAAGGACTGCTCGTCTCCGAGGATGGCGTCGTCCAAGACGCGCCGGACGAAGACCTGTGGTTCTATCGATAGTTCCGGGTTGAGAATCGAATCGCTTGATCGTCAGCTCAAGCACGCTTCTCAATGCGAGCTGGAACGTGCTTGTGCCACGGCGTCCCGACGAACGGATCCCGATCTTCGGCGCTCGTCAGCTCGTTGGTGGGCACGCCGGCCATGCCGCCGGGTTCGAACTGGAGACCGAAACCGTTGGGCAACGAAATGTGACCGGGGCGCATCGTGTCGGTCACTTCCACCGCCACGTTCACGGAGCCGCGCCGGGTCGACAAGCGCACCACGTCGCCCGATGCGACTTCGTGCGCCTCGGCGTCGGTGGGGGAGATACGAAGCTCCGCCCCGCGGGGCCGGATCGTCGGGTCGCGGAGAATGGTGTTGGTGGTTTCCGATCTCCTCTCGCCCGCGGAAAGCACCAGCGGGAAACCCGCTCGCGGGCTCGGCGTTTCGTAGGAGAGCTTGACGATCGAAGCGAAGAGCTCGGGCAGAGCCAACTGCAACCGTCCGCCAGGGGTGCGGACCCGGCTCCAGCCGTCGTCGTACTCGGAAACGGCGAAGATCGTACCGTTCCCGGAAAGGATGTCTTCAAAGAGTCGTTCCGCGGCGCGGATCTTGAGTCCGTCGTAGCCGGCCGCCGCCGCGGCGGTGCTCTCTGCGCGGATGTAGGCATGGCAGATGGCCCACAAGACCGCCGCCTCCCGAGCTTCGGCGGGCAGCCGCGGGCCCAAGACGCGGTAGAGCACCACGGGGAGATAGGGAAGCCAATCCGGACGACGCAGGAGGAACAGCGCCAACGCGGCTGCGAGAGCCGGACGGCCGAGCTTGGCTGCGGCCATGAGCGGTCTCAGTCGACTCTCCGTGACGCCGGCCAGGCGCTCGACGAGTCGGCTGTGGATCTCCGCCTCCGGCAGTGTGCCCGGCAGCGGCTCGAAGAGCGCGCGGCGCAGGTGGAACGCGTTGCGCGGATACTCGATATTGAAGAACGTGCATTCCGCCTTTTCGAACTGGCTCGACGCCGGGAGCACGTAGTCGGCACAGCGGGCGGTCTCCGTCATCGCGACGTCGATCACCACCGAGAACTCCAACGCGGCCATGGCCTCGCGCATCTTCGGGCTGTCGGCCACGGAATGCACCGGATTGCCGCTCTGGATGATCATCGCCCGGTAGCGATTCGGGTGGTCGGCGAGAATCTCCTCGGCCATCACGTTGCACGGAATCAGGCCGATCACGATCTTCGAACCGGTCACGGGGCTGACCCGCTTGCGCCGTCTACGCTTGCCGCCGCCGGAGACGTTCCCCTTGCTGGCCGCCGAGAGCGAGAGGAACGGCACGAACGCATTGTTGCCGCCTTGTTTCCCGAAGTGCCCGGTGAGCATCCAAACCAAGCGTTGCAAATAGCTCCCGAGGGTGGAATGGCGATTCATTTGCAGCCCGAGATCTTCAAACGCCGCGACGCTCGTTGCGGAAGCGATTCGGCGAGCCGTGCTGCGCAGCAAGTCTTCCGGCACGTCGCAAATGCTTGCGAACGCGGCGATGTCGATCTCTGCGAAAAGAGGCGCGACCATGTCGAAGCCGTCAGTGTGCTCGTCGAGCCAGTCGTGCGCGACGAGATCCTCCTGCACGATCACGGCCACCAGCGCCGAGAGGCATCAGGCGTCGGTCCCTGGCTTCAGCCGCAGGTGGATATCCGCCCGCGCCGCGGTCTCCGTACGCCGCGGATCGATGACGATCAGCGTGCGGTTCGGATCTTTCTTGAAGTCGTTGATCACGGCGCGGGCCCGGGCGAAGCCGTGCGACTGCCAGGGGTTCTTGCCGATGAAGAGGCCTACTTCCGCATGTTCGAAATCGCCGTGGATTCCAGCGCCGAGCATCTTGCCGTTGACCCAGAATTCCCCGCTCTTCTCCTGCGCCAGGGCGTTGGATCGGTACTTGACGCCCAATGCTTTGAGCGTGGCCTCGCAGTAGGTGCCTCCCAGATGGTTGCCCTGACCGCCACCGCCGTAGAACAAGATCTTGTCGCCGCCGTGGGTGTCGCGCACGGCTGCCAGGCGATCGGCCACTTCGGCGATCGCCGTGTCCCAGCTCACGGGCTCGAAGGTGCCGTCCTCGCGGCGGCGGAGCGGTGTGGTGATGCGGTCGGCGGCATCTTGGTAGGCACTGACGCGCCGCGCTTTCTCGCAAACGTAGCCCTGGGAGGCCGGATGCTCACGGTCGCCGCGCACCTGGGTGATCGAACGCTCCTCGGTTTTCACTTCGAGGCCGCAATTGAGGGAGCAGAAGATGCACGCGGTCTTTTGCCACTGATCCGATTCGGTCTGCGGGGACGAGGCTGTCCGGGTCATGAGACCTCCAACGGGCCGGACTCGTGGCCGACCTCGATCAGTTGTTCGAGGAAGCGGGCGACGATCGCCAGTTCGTCGTCGGTGAATCCTCGCGCGATGCGTTCATTGGCCAAGTGGAGAATTCGGTGACCTTCGTCGGCTTTGGTTGCACCGAGGTCGGTGATCTCGAGCAGGGTCTTGCGTCCGTCGTCCGGATCGGAGACCCGCCGCGTCATGCCCTTGCGGACGAGTTGCTTGGACAGGCGGCTGATCACGGCATGGTCGACATGGAGCGCCTTGGCGAGGGCCTGAATGCCGAGCCTGGGCTCGGCGGATAGAGCCCAGAGAGCGACGAGCTCGAGGGTCGTCAACCCGATGGCGTCCAAGGTCTCCCGCTCGGCGCGCGTCTTGATGGCGCGTTGAGCGCGATTGATCAGCAGGAAGAAGCGTGGTCGCGGCATATTCGTGATATATCACGCATATGTCCGATCGTCAACGAACCGCTCCCTCTGGCGTCTCCTGTTGTGCTCGGTCAACCATGCCAGCTGACCCAATCGGGAGCAGAACTCGAGCCTGCTGCGCACGATGCTCGACCAGGCTCGCAGCCGCCGCTGGGTCGTCTACGCCAAGCGCCCTGTCTCCTCGCCCGCGGCGAGGCCAAGGGAGGTGTGTCCGCGAGTCGAATCATGGTCTATGCTCTTCCGCACAACGGCTCGCTCCAGGTCAATCGGGTGCCTCGAAGCAGCTCACCTCGCATCGTTCTGGCTAATGTGGCGCTCGAGTGACTTGGCTGGCGGTCGGTTTCCGCAGCGGAAGGGTATTGAATTCCATAGCCGGGGCGGCGTCGCCCGGGGATTCGTTCAACCTGGATGTATCCGAAACCTGCTGAGCCGGTGGCGGATGCGGAGGAGGTCTCGTGAGGTTTCGGAACCATCCCATATGGGTTAGGCGGCATCTTCCGAGCGAAGCATGAACGACGACCCTTTCTGGAAGCTCAAGCCAGTGCCGGCGACCCCACTGGACCAGGTCTGCAACTGTGCTGTCGATGCTCCCTACATGCTGCTTCAACGCCTGGGGCCAAATCCAATCGTCTGCATGCACTGCAAGAGGGAGGTGCCTCCTGAGACCTCAGGCTTCACGCCGAAGCAAGCTGAGGCAATAGCTAGCTGGAACAGCCTGTACTCCTGCTTCTACCTCCTCTGGCTTGACTCCGCAGAGTACGAGACCTGGTCTCAGCATGAACTGGAGGACCCCGAAAGTGCTCTCAATGCCCGATCGGTATCGCTGGTTCAGAGCCTTTCATCCACTCATCCGACCTACTACTCGTGGTTCGAGAGCCCGGGAGACGAAGATTGGGAGCCCCTTTCTTCGTGCCCGCTTTGTAAATCGAGACTCAGGAAGCATGGTGACTACTTACTTTGCGACAGCTGCCATGTTGTAGGCTGGGCCCCAGATGCCGCCTAACAACTCATTGCAGCCGACCAAGCCGCGCGCTTCGCTCACGGCTTGGCCCCTGAGTTCCATACGTCCGGCACGGCTCGGCCAGAGGAGCCCGGCCAGCTCAAATCGCTCGCATGTGGCAAGCGGCCGCCGCAGTGTCGGGTCAGCCCAGGATGGGCTCGACTCTGATCGGCTCAGCTGGATTCTTGGGCGAGCGGTAGTTGGAGAACTCGAGGTCGGCCTCGATGTGCTCGCAGAGGTGCCGGACCGCCCAGCGCTGCTGGTCGGTCAGCTGGTGGTTACGGACGTCGCACACGATCTCGCCGATGAACTCGGGGTCGTAAGAATCGTCTGCAACGATACTGGTCCCGTTGCGGGCGCCGGCGAGTTCTAGGCCTGCGGATAGCTGTCGGTGCAGCTGGAAGTAGTTGTCGCAGGGTGCCCCGACCCTCACTCGGTATTGAATCCCGTTGCCCCTCTGCAGCCGCTCGGTCTCAAAGAGAACCTCCTCTTGGTGTACCGCCGGCTCTGGCTCCCGGAATCCTCGTCGTCCCAAAGCGCGAGATAGTGGAAGCTGTAGTCTTCCGATCGCGAGAGGGCGAGGGTCCCTGTCCCGGTTCCTACAGGGAAGAGATCAATGCCGAATCTCAGCTTGGCCGCCGGGAGCAGAATTTCGCCGGCCGGCTCCCCGGTGCGTGTGTCGAATCGCCAGATGAAAGTTTTCTCGTAGGCGCTCGGATCCTCGACGACCCGAGTCTCCAAGTCCGCGCAATCGGTGTGGCGAAAGCAGAAATCCAGACCGACTCTCGCCTCGAGCATCGTGCGGTCCCTGCGGGGAAAGAGCTCGTAGGATCCACTCTCGAGGTCGAAGTAGAGGGTGAACAACTTCGAATGATTCGGGCCCGCAGCCTGAGCCGCATCGAAAACCAGGAGCCTAGACCCGGAGCCGTTCGCCGCCTCCTGCGGGTAGAGGGCCGAGGGAGTGCGAAGGCTCAGGGCGTAGGGTAGCTGCATGCTCCGGACGGTGTCTCCGGACTCCAGGTCGAGCCATTGCAGGTGGCTTTCCTTGGACATGGTGTCGCGACGCAGAAAAAGGAGAGTTCCGTCGCCCCGGGCGGAGATCGGGTTGTAGTACCTGAGAGTCTTCTGCCAGGCGATCGCCCGCCGCGTCTTGTCCACGCAGGTCCGAGTGTGCCCTTTGATCAAGCAGACGAAGTCTGGCGAGTCGTACTCGATGGTGCCGAGAGATGACTCATGAGAGAAAAGCTCGTGGCCATCCCTATCGATCAAGATGGTTTTTCGGGGCTTGCGAAACTGATTCGAGTCCTTGATCAGACAATGCTTGTGGCAACTGTAGCCCGTGTAGAAATCTCTCGTGAAGGCCACGTCCAGCTCCGCCGCAACCTCCTCGGATACCTCGTGATGAAGGTAGTCGTATTTGCGAGTGATCCAGTCGTTCCGATCGCCTTCTACCGGCAGGGTGGCGAAGCCGTAGCGCTCGTCGATGAAGGTGTGCAGCTTCACGCCCTTGCCGTGACTCGCGATGAGCTCAAAATCGTCGCCCCTTAAGTGGCTCCCAGCCAAGAAAATCAGTCCATGCCGAATCGACAGGCGGTGCGTGGGAAACATCCTGATCATGATCGACCTTCAGGGCTCCTGGGATTGAGGCGAGTCGATGATCTCTTCGCCGCCCGCGCGCCCATGATAGCCGACGTCAACGGCCGGACCGTTGCCGATCAAGGGTTCGGTCGATTGCCGATCACGGTGAGCTCTCGCTCGTCGGGAGCTCTCGCTTTTCCGGAACTTCTTCGTTCAGGTCGTCCAACGCGAGGACGTGAGCTTTCGCGGCGCCCAGGTTGACTCCGATGGGCGCTGCGCTGAGTCTTCGTCGCCCCGACAGCCTGGAAGGGCCACTGGGGTTGTCGCCTAGCACGGTGTCATGTCAGCGCGGGAGAATACAGCTCGGTACGCGGAAGAGGCGGACGTCTTGGAGCGGGTTGCTGTGCGATTCGTAGAGGCGTCGCAGTTCTCCCGTCGTGAAGTCGGCGATGCTCAGCTCTTTGAAGAAAACCGTTCGCCGCTCGCTGCCGTCCATCTTGGCGTGGAAGATGAGGAAGGGCCATTCGCTGCCGTCGCAGCGAGTGATGCTGAAGGCCTCCGCGTGGCCGAAGCTGACGCCGCGAGAGCGGGCCGGGTCGTTGGACCGGAGCAAGACGTGCTCGGGGACGGACTGGTTGCCGAAGTTGCTTTGGATCGTCGTGAACGGTTGCCCAGGTTCGGTCATACGGTAGACGAGCTGATAGGCGGGAGAGTCCCAGTTGTTGCGGCTGTAGATCAGGTAGTACCGGTCGGTTTGAGGCAGGTAGATGGCGGTGGCGCCTTCGGCAGTACTGCCATACCGGGATTCCTGTCCGTATCGGTCCACAGTTCCGTTGTCTGCCCAATGCGCCCCGCCTGGCCCCGAGACCCAGATGGGGTTGTTGGTATTGCGGGCATGGGCCATGGGCAAAACAGTGCCATTGGCATCGAACTCGAACTGGCTAGAGCGAAGCGGTGCGCCCGCGACATGGTTGCCCCAACCCCGGTGGAAGGTCGCCCCTGGAGAGCTCGGGGAGTGGCCACCGCGAGAATCCCAGACGTAGAGCATGACCCGTTTCCACAGATCGTGGTTCGCCAGCTTGGGGTCGATGAAAACGAACGGGTCGATCAACAGGCCAGTTGCCGAGCCGACACAGCGATGTTGGAAATGGTGTTGACGCAAGACGCCGGTCACCGGATCCCAGAAGACTCGACGCTCCAACTGGCCGCACGACGGTCCCAAGAGGTTCGGTGAGAGGGTCGAGGGAATCAAGGGACCTTCCGCCCAGCCTCCGTCGTAGCGCCATGGCGGTGCAACGCCATTTCCAGGGGTGTAGCCGTACCAGGCTTGATATCCGTAGCCGTCGCGGACGTCGGCGAAACGAGGGCCGTCGGCGGTCCAGAAGTCGCGACCGTGCCACTGCAGGAACTTGCTTTGGCGAATCCGCACCAGTTGGATCGACCGAGACGCCTCGCTGCCGTGGAGCTCTTCGGAAGTGAAGGTCAAGAAGATCCAGGGGTCTGAATCGCCGAGGCTCGGATCCTTGTAGAGCTGTGGGGCCCACAAGTTCTGATATCGCCTCCCGCTGTTGAGGTGGAGTTGCCAGGGCGAGGTGGCGGTGTCGATCCACTGCCCAGAACGCACCCCTTGGTCGACCCTGCCGAAGGCCAGCATATGGGGCTCGAAGTTGCGGAAGTCCTGGGTACGGTAGATCCGGAAGTTGGCCAGGCCATCTTCATCTCCGGTCCCCGTGATGTAGAACCAGGCCCCGACCTGCAGGATCGTCGGATCGGGCATGTGGCGATTCTGTCCGACGGCCTGGCTGATGGGTGACGACGGGGCCTGTCCACAAGTCGTGAAGTTGAACTGATCGTCGGCATCGATCCGAGGGTTGTCACCAGAAGCAGGCCAGTCGAGGGAGTTGGCCAGGGCATAGAAGCCGCCGGAAGGCTGGTAGTCCCACGCCACCGAAGGATTCAGGACCAACGAGCAAGGGGTCTGCGCGACACCAACTGGCGGCAGAAAGCTGAGAAGTCCGAAGACCAGGGCCATCTTTCGGAGCACGCGGTGGTGGATGGTGAAGGCGTTGGGTCGCTGCATACCGAACTCCTTTCGCGAAGCCAGGAATCGGGGCGGCCGGAGCGAAGTTCCGGAGGAAACCAGAGCCTGGGTAGATACTTGACAGAGAATATAGCACAATTCTTCTCTGAGTTGTCGCCTCTTGCTCGGGCGTCATCAGGGTTCTGTGCGGCGATCTCCGCGGTGGCGCTGACGTGTCCACACAGTGCGTCGAAGGACCTTGAGCGCCTCGAGGCCTTGCCGCGCATCGCCCACCGGACCGCGAGTGCCGCCATGAGACGGTCGCGTCGCACTTGCATCCTCCTCGATCCGCCTGCCGCGAGTGCAGGAGACGTGCGCCCACGGTTCGAGTCATGGTCTATACTCTTGTGTAGATCGACTCCCTCCAGGTTGAGAAGGTGCCCGAGGTGCCCTGCCTCAGATAGTCTCTGCCCTATGTGCGCCCGAGTGACTCGGCTGGTAGTCGGTTTCCGCAACAGAATGGGATTAGAGCCTGAAAGGAGCTTGACATGAACAAGCCCGTAGCCTTCTTGATGTTTGGCTTACTATTTTGCGGCAACGCCTTCGGTGAGATGGACAAGGCGGGGACCATCGCCTACCTCAAGCAGTTCAGCGGTCAGGCGTGCCAAGAGAGTCGCTGGGCCACGTCTGTCGATGTGACCGAATCAGGCGGGGTTTACGTCAAACACAAGAGGCCGAATGGAAGCAGATCCGCGTACTTGGAGTTCGAACTCGAGAGTCTTGATTTCTCGGCGACTCGAACGAATGCGCCGTCCGCCAGCGGTGGATTCGCCGTGATCATCGTCGCGAGTGGCAATGCCGACTCGATCACGCAGTCCAGAGTCAACGGATCCCGTTTCAAGGTCTCAGAGGCCGAATTGATCTGTTTCGGCGACGGGGACTCTGCGACGAGATATCGCAATGCTTTCGCTCATCTGATCAAGTTGTACGGCGGCAGTGGGGATCCATTTGGTACATGAGATCTTGGGGTCTCTGCCGCTGGCCACGCAGAGAGCACTTCCGGCCGGTCAGTCGCGCGGCGATAGAACCAAGTCGGCGAGCTGGCGATGGCGGTCGAGGATCCTGGAGCTAAGGCTGCCGACCTCCGACTCGAGAGGCCCTCTCGACATCCTCCTCGCCCTCATTCCTCGGTAACGGACGATAGAAGGCGCCCCGAGCCACCAATCCGACCCAGGGCAGAAGCTCTTCCGACGTAGGACGAGTCTCTCCAACGTGCTCGTCATCGGGTCCGGCGGCGCCAGCCTGCGGGCGGCCATCGCGGCCCACCAGTCCGGCGCCGAAGTGGTCGTTTTGGGAAAGCGCATGCGCAACGACGCCCATACCGTGTAGGCGGCTGGCGGCATCAACGCCGCCCTCGGCACTGTGGATCCTGAAGACAGCTGGGAACCGCATTTCGTCGTCATCTATCAGGAGGGCTACCACCTCGCAGAACCGCGCACGGTCGAGCTCCTGGTGCGGGAAGCGCCCGAGCACATTCTCGAATTGGCCGAGTGCGGAACGCCCTTCGCTCGCACGCCGCAAGGCCTGCTCGACCAGCGTTTCTTCGGCGCTCACAAGTCTCGCCGCACCTGCTACGCCGGCGACTACACGGGGCGAGCCCTGCTCAACACGCTCACTGAGCGCGTCGATAAGCTCAAGACCCCGATCCACGATCTGCGCTACGTCTCACGGCTGCTGATCGACCGATGCGAAGGGGAGCCCGTGTGCTTCGGCGCGATGGCCTTCGACATCATCGCCGGCGAGCGTACCGTCTACCTAGCGGACGCCGTGGTCCTGGCGGCGGGCGGTCACACGCGCATCTGGCGGCGCAGCTCCGCGCGGCGCGACGAGAATACCGGCGACGCCATGCGCCTCGCCCTGCTCGCGGGTGGCCCTGGCGCTGGTCTTCGACTTGCTCGGATCTCTCGACAGCGCGGAGGCTTCTCTGCGCGGCGCGTTGGCTCGGCGGGAGAGTCGAGGATCCCACCAGCGTGCGGATTTCCCGGAGATCTCGGAATCCCAGACGCACACCTACGTCGTCGAGCTGGACACCTCGGGGGAGCTGATGCTTTCCTCCCGCCGGGTGCCATCGGTTCCCGCTTCTCTCGAATAGCGGCTTGCCGAGGCGGAGGAAGTCGAGGTGGCGGGCCGCCTCCTGGAATGAGGCTACTCGGGAGGCGTGGCGTCGCCGTTTGAGGACTCCGGGACGTGAGGCGGTGAGGCGTCGCCGCCGAGCGCTCCCGGCGGCAGCCTGGCGGCCTCGCTTCGTCCGGCCTGCAGCAGATAGCGGAGGTCCTCGGCAAAAATGGCTTCCTCCTGGGCGCCGAGGTAGGACGAGTAGATCAAGCCCTGTGGATCGAGGATGAAGGTGCTCGGATAGCCCGCCAGACCACCGAACAGGGACGTGCTGACCTTCTTCGGGTCGAGGAGGATCGGGTAGGTCAGCCCCAGGTCCTGGACGTAGGGCTCGACCAGCGACCGGCCCTCGTCGTCGGTGGCGATGCCGACGATCGACACGCTCTGATCGGCGAATTGTCGGTGCAGGCGCTCGAGGGCGGGCAGCTCCTCACGGCACGAAAGGCACCAGGTGGCCCAGAAGTTGAGCAGCAGGACGCGGCCGCGGAAGGAGCTCAGTCGATGGCGCTCACCGTCGAGGCCGAGGAGCTCGAAGTCAGGGCCCGGCAGCGTACGGCCGACCTCCGCCGCCGAGCCCGGCTCGACCGATGGCTCCTCCGTCGCCGCGGCCTGTGGATCGTCGGTGGCCGGGGCGGCCGGCGGCCCGGGACCGCAGGCGGCCAGGGCGCCGAGCAGCAGGCAGGCCAGTGCCGGGCGCGAGCCGTGCGCCCACGAGAGGCGCGCCGGGTCACAGGTCATCCGTGGCCCCGTCGTCCGTCATCACCCCGTCCGCGGCGGCCTTTTCGGCGTGCAGCTCGTCGATCGTGCCGGTGGCCTCGCCGTGGCCTTCGCAGTGGGCGCAGGTCAGCACCAGGGTCTCCGGATGCTCCTTCAGCCAGTCGCCATAGCGGTGAACGGACCAAGAACCCTCCGGCAGCTCCGCCAGCTGCTGGCCGACGAAATCGCCCTGCCTCGATTCGCCGGAGATCTGGTGCCAGAGCGAGTCCGTCTCAGTGTCGTACATCATGAGGTTCCCGTCGATCAGCTTGCCGGAAACGCCCAGGGTCAGCTCCTTGTCTCCAACGCGTCGGTCGTGAACTACGACCGTCTGGTCGGACGGTCACCAAGACGCCGCGATCGGCTGTCCCCCCACGCGGTCGTTGACGATCTGGTGATTGGTCAGGACATAGAGCGGATAGGCTCGGGCCTCGCCGCCGACGCTGACGCCCACCACGCTCACGCCGCTGGCGAGCGGCGCTTCGGCGGCGGGCACCAGGTTGGGGCGCACGAGGGCCAGCTTGGCGTCCTTGGCGCGGTACTCGAGCAGGCCGTGGAACGGTTCGCCGCCGGTGGCGGTCCTTGGGGCGGGGGTCTGCGACTCGAGCGCCGGGGCGGCGGACTCCGGCGACGAGCAGGCCAGCGGGGAAAGGGCGGTCAGGGCCAGGCCCGCCAGTGCCGTCCGGCTGAGGTATGGGGTCTTCACGTGCAGTCTCCGAGTTGGGTCAAGGTGTGGAGGGGGCCTCGCCCCACGGTCGCGGGGTGACGGCCTCGGCCGGCGCCTCGCGCCAGCCCGCGGACGCCTGGTCGAAGATCAGGCTGCGATCGAGCGGCACCGAGGGAAAGCGGGTGACGGAGGCGTCCGGCCAAGTGATCTCGACATCGGCGCCCGTCACCGGACCGAGGCCGAAGTGGAGGGTGGAAGAGTGGGTGCCGAGGTAGCCTTCGCCGATGACCCGCCAGGCGGTGTGGCGGGTTTCACCGTCGCCGATGCCGCGCACGGTCACCCGGGCGCCGATCGCCCAGCGGTTGGGCGCGGCGGCCACCAGCTGCACGCCGAGCCAGCGACCGAGACGCTCGGAGCGGTTGTGCAGCAGCAGCGGCTGGTCGTTGTGTCGGAGCACGGCGACGTCCACCAATCCGTCGCGGTCGACGTCCGCGAAGGACATACCGCGACCGACGTAGCGCTCGGCGAAGATTTCACCGGCGGCTTCCGACTCGTCCTCGAAGCCTCCCTGCCTGCGCGCGAAGACCTGCGATTGCTGGGGCAGCAGCTTCGGCTCGCTCAGCACCTCGAGGGTCCACTCGTCCTCGACGGTGGAGCCGTTGACGATGAACAAGTCGGCGTCGCCGTCGAGGTCGAAGTCGCGGAAGCCCGTGCCCCATCCGACGAGGGCCGGCGAGATGGGCCCTAGGCCCTCCTCGAAGGTGCGATCCTCGAAAAGGAGGCCTGCATCATCGGAGAGGTTGTGGTAGAGGGCGTTCTCCTCGCCGACCCAATGGGTGAGGAAGAGGTCGACGCGGGCATCGCGGTCGTAATCGTGCAGGCCGATGCCCATGCCGGCGCGGGGGTCGCGGGTGCCGGCGGTCACCGTGACGTCCTCGAAGGTTCCGCCGTCGTTGCGATAAAGGCGGTCGAAGCTCTGGTCGTTCGCCACGTAGAGGTCCTGCCAGCCATTGCCGTCGAAGTCGACGAAGATCGCCTGCATGCCCCGGCCTTCGGCGTCCTCGACGCCGGCCTCGGCGGCGACGTTCTCGAAGCGGCCGGCGCCGTCGTTGCGCAGCAGCAGGTTGGGCTGGGCCGGGTAGCTGGAGGGAGTGGTCATGGTGCCGGGACGGCCGCCCACCAGCGGACGATTTCGCGCCTTCTCCCACGGGAAGTCGACGTAGCACGGCACGTAGATGTCGAGGTCGCCGTCGCCATCGTAGTCGCCGGCAGTGGCGCCCATGGCCATGCACGGCACCTCGCCGAGACCGGCGGCGTCGCTCCGGTCCTCGAAGGTGCCGTCGCCGCGGTTGCCGAAGAGCACGACTCGATCGACGCCGGTGATCAGGAGGTCGAGCCATCCGTCGCCGTCGACATCGACCCAGAGCACGCCGTAGTCCCAGCCGACATGGTCGACGCCCGCTTTTTCGGTCACGTCGCGAAACGTCCCGTCGCTCTGATTGCGAAAGAGCCTGCCGCCACGGCGCTCCGCCTCGAGGGTCTCTCGGTCCATCAGCGCGGGGCCGGCGAAGTTGGCCAGGTAGAGGTCTTCGAAGCCGTCGTTGTCGAAGTCGCCGAAGGCCAGGCCGGAGCCGTTGTCCTCGGGCAGGAGCGCCGCGCGCACGGCGTCGAAGTGGAGGAAGTCGATTCCGGCCTGCTGCGCGCGATCGACAAATCGAAGACTCGACTCGGCGGCTCTGGCGGCTTCGGCGGCCGGCGGCGGGTCTTCGGTCTGTGGCGCGCAGCTAGCGAGCGCCATCGAAGCCAGGCAGCCGAGGGTCAGAATGAATCGCGCCATCGGAGCGAGAGAGGCGCGGCTCTCGGCCGGTGACCGCGGTGAATCGACGGAGGAAGATCCAAGGAGTCGTCGTCTCATGAGAGGAGTGTCATGTGTGGGTGGTCGGTGAAGAGCAGCGGGTCGGTCGCGTTTTCGTCCGGGCCGGTGACGGGGAATCAGCCGAAGACCAGACCGCCGTCGACGATCAGATTCTGGCCGGTCACCGCTCGCGCCCAGGGGCTGGCGAAAAAGAGCACGGCATCGGCCGCCTCCTCGGGCGTCGTCACAGACCGAAGGGGAGTCGTGTCGGCGATGAGGTCGAAGACCGCGTCGGGGGTGGCGGCGCTGGCGTCGGTGGTGCGCAGCAGGCCTCCCGAGACCATGTTGACGGTAATGCCCTGGGGACCCAGCTCGGCCGCCGCCGTGCGCGTCAGCGCCAGGAGCGCCGCTTTGGCGGCCGTGTAGTCGTGGTACGGCACGACCGGATTCTGCACGAGGTTGGTCCCGATGTGGATGAACCGGCCGAAGCCTGCCGCCGCCATCGCCGGGCTGGCCGCTTGGATCATGTGCAGGGCGCCCCGCACCGCGGTGTGGCTCTGCGCGTCGAGGGAGTCCGGCGACAGTTTGGCGAGGGTGTCTCGGGCGTCGCCGTTGAAGCTGTAGTCGGCCAGCGCGTTGTGAACCACCGTGGTCGGCGCGCCGAGCTCGGAGGCCACGCGTTCGACCATGGCGGCGACCGAATCCGCATTGCGCACGTCGGCCTGAAGGGCCAGAGCCCGCTCGCCGAGCTCCTCGGCGAGCGCTTCAGCCTTCTCGCGACTCCTGTAGTAGTTGATGGCGACCCGCGAGCCTTCCCGAGCGAAGGCTCGGGCGATCGCCGCGCCGAAGCCGCGCCCGGCGCCCGTCACCAGGACGATCTGGTCCTCGAGAGGTTGACTCATCATCATTCTTTTGTGTCCCGTTCAAGGTCCGGGCGGCGAGGGCGGGAGAGCCGGCGCTGGCGCCCGGGTGAAGCGAGCGCCCGCCGGCTGGCGGGCGCCCAGGAGTCGAAAGATCGAGCCTGGTCCGGAAGGTCGAGCCTCTGGTCAGCGGTGGGTGGTGATCCGGCCGAAGGTGCTCTTGGTGCCGCAGATTCGGCGGCGGAGGCACTCCAGCTGCACGATCTGGCGAGGGCTCGACGAAGAGGTCGACGTCCGGAGTTCTTGATATACCACGAGAAGACCTCGGGTTTGGCGTTCTCGGTGATGCCCTCAAATTCGACCACGATGATCAAGGCGCCGGCATCGAGACATGAGCTGGAGGCTGCCCCGCGAAAAGGGGGCTCGGAGGCTCGATCGGGGCGGAGCAGCGGCGTGTTCGACGAGGGAGTCGATCGATTGCACGCCATTGAACGATCGGGGCGCGACCGGTTGATGAGCCGCAGTTCCAGGAGCGATCTGACCTTCTTGCGTCCGCCGTTCAGAGATTCCGCGAGGAGGCCCCCTCGGGACGCCGCCGGCCTCGGCTTGCCCCGCGGGATTGGCGCGGGTACTCTCGAGTCGTGGACCTCTCAAGAGAGGAACCCGGTGCTCCGAGCTCGGCCCCAGACCATGGCGCTTCCTCGCTTTTCGGCTGCGATTCCTTCAACGACCGCACCTCTCGAACCTCATGACGATTGAATCCGTGATCCTCAACCGCAGGACCGAGAAGGTGTTGTGCGACATCGAGTCCTACAGGCCCGTGCCGCTCGACGTCGCGGAGCGCAACCGAGAGATCGTTCTGCAGGCCATCAAGACGGCCGGCTGGGCGCCGTATCACCACTTGCGCAGAGCTGATGGGATTCCCGAGCCCTGGCGGGTCCACATCCTGTGGCACGACGACGTCAGGAAGGCGGCGGTCTACCTGCGGGACGAGCTCAAGAACACCACGAAGGTACCGCGCTTGACGGTCGCCTCGAGTGTCGTGATTCTCGCTACTTGGCTGCCGGAGTTCTACGACGTGGCCTCGCCGAGCGCCGCGCAGGTCTGCATCGACGAAGAACACCTGGCCGCGGCCTCCGCGATGGTGCAGAACCTGCTGCTGATCCTCACGGAACACGGCATGGGGACGTATTGGGGGAGCGGCGGTGTCTTCCGCACGCCCGCGATGTTCGACTACCTGGGCATTCCGCGGGAGGAGCGCCTGCTCGCGGCGATTCACGTCGAGTATCGGGAGATGATGGACGCCAACAAGGAACGCTTCCCGGGAAAGAACCGCAACAGACGCTCGGAGGACTGGATCCGCAGCGTGTCCCTCTGAGCCGGGAGCGCCCGGTGAGGTTCTCGCTCTCATGCCGGCCGGACTTCAGGGGCTGGGATTCGTCGGCCTGGCCGCTCGGCGGGCTACGGCCATGGGGTTGGGGAGCTCCTCGTAGAGGTCGCTGCCGGAGCCCTCGAGACGCATCTTCAGCAGCGCCTTGTGAGGCAGAGTCGGTCGGGTGAGAAAAGCCCGCTCGAGGCTGCCCTCGTCCAACGAAGCCTCGAGCTGGCTTCGGACCCGGGCCCACATCCACTTCTCGGAGAGGCCGTACTCCTCGGCCAGGATCCTCGCCACCTCGGCCAGATGGTTCTGGAATAGACAATAGCTGAACTTCTTCAACACCGTCTCGAGATCGCCGCTGACGGTCATCGAGTCCGGAGCCAGCCGGAGATCGGGGTAGTGTTTCAGTAGCCGTGGCTCGAAAGCCCGCAATCCCCCCCAATCTCTGACGTAGAGGCGCCGGGGTCGTCCGCGAACGAAGCCGACCACGCAGTTCTGAAGGTGCGCCTCGAGGCCGAGACCGACCCTCTGCAGCAGCTCCAGGTGCCCCTCGAGCAGCAGCCGGACGTAGTCTTGCCAGAAAGCTCGCGGGCCGTCGTCGCCCAGGGCGACGATCTGACCGAGCAAGCTCGACGCGGCGCCCTTCGGAGTCGGATAAGGACTGGTGAACGAGGAGGCGACGACTGCCATCTCATCCTTTTCCGGGCGCAGCCTGGTTCTCATCAGGGCGCAGAGATTGCGCCCTCGGTGGGCGCCCTTGACCTGCAGGCGGGCGCCTCCGATCTCGCTCAGAGTCACGAAGCCCGGGGGATGTGCCGACTCGCTCAGAAGCTTCGAGAAGAGGGGTCCGTTGATCACGGTTTGCGGGCTCATGGAGCGGACCGTGGACGTCGTCTGAATGTCGACCGAGAGCTTGAGCGCCGGCAGCCCGCGATCGAGAGGGGCGACTGTACGCAGAGAGGTGCAGGCGCGCACCGGGATCCGGGTCGGCGAGTCGACCAGGATTCCAGCCTCCCATTCCTCGTCGTACAGCTCCCTCAACACGCGTCGACGCTGGAAAGGATGAACGGGAATCGGCCGGTAGCCCTCCGGCAGATCGACCTTGAACCACCGTTCGAGAGGCTCACCGCTCTGCTCGAAGAAGTCCCGGCGCACGCCCACGAAGCCCAGATCGAACTCGCCTCCCAGCTCGGCCGCATAGTTCTGCGAGTCTTCCGGGGAGAAGCTCAGCCGCGTCTTGGCACCCGGGTGGAGATTGTGGCCTTCGAGGCTCAGGCGTTCGAAGAAGACTGGGTCGACGCCGTGCAACTCGCCGAGAGGCGGCAGCTTCTTGAGGCGCCAGGCCGCGAATGCAAGCTCCATGTTCTCGAGGCCGTTGGCCAGCTCGCAGCGGACCCTCTCGAAGCCGTCGCCAGGCAGTCGGCAGGCCAGCCGGTCCCACAGGTCGAGGGGATTGTGAAAGGGGAGGGGGCGCCACCGATAGCGTCCGAAGCAATACTCGGCCTGCACCGGAAGCCGGAGCTCTCCCAGGCAATAGCAGCCGTTCCGCCGACGAAACCGGCCTCCCACAGATTCCCTCACGAGGGCTGAAGCCAGCAGCTCGGTGAGGGTCCGCGCGGCCTGCCGGTCTACGCCCGCCACAGCGGGCTCTCGACCTCGGCGTAGGAGTATTCCGTCACTTGCTCCCGCAGTCGCATGCGAGTCATGGCTTTGAGCCGCCAGCGCGATGCCAGGAACCAGTCTCTTTCCTCGGGGCGGGTCAGGTGCGCTTCGAGAAGCTCGCGGACCGGTTCCCACAGCGCCGCCTCCCGCGTTTCGAAGTGGAGAACCAAGGCTCGGATCAGCTCACCCAGATGATTCTGCAGGACGGGATAGTTGAGCTTGCTCCACAGCTCGTCGACCCGCTCGGTCACCGTCGCCGAGTCCGGCGCGAAGTCGAGGGATTCGGCAACGTGGGGCTGGAGGCGGGGAGTGAACAGGCGGACTCCGCCGAAGTCCCGATAGAAGAAATGGGGCGGAGATCCGTCACGAAAGCGGACCACGACGTTCTGCAGATGGGCTTCGAGGGCGATTCCGTAGTCACTCATGAGGCGAAGAAGGGGCCGTAGCAGTGCCCCGGCGTACTCTCGGAACCAGGCCAGAGGGTCTCTCTCCCCGATGACTTCCGCTACCAGGGGCTGGCCGACGATCGGCTCGATCAGCGCGGCGGCGGGCATCAGGAGATCCGTCTGGCGGGAGAAGACCTCGGGATTCTGGCGCATCACGACCGACATCAGCTTGGCGCGATCGGGATCCTCGTGCCGCCAGTGGAGAGAACCCGTCTCCTTGAGAATCGTCAGTGAGTTCGAGCGGAACTCCGACCTGGCCAGAAGTGCCGTGAGCTTTGGACCGTTCGAGGCGGCCTGGACGGACACCGTGCGCATCGCGCCGGTGATCCGGACGGCCAGCGCGGTCTTGAAATGGGGCAGGCTGCCGCGTTGATCCGGCACCAGGGTGCGGAGAGACATCGATGGGCGCACTCGATACCCTTCGGCCACAGGGCCTTCGATCCCCAGCCTGGGCACCACGTGCTGTAGCTGCCAGGGGTGCATGGGTAGCCATGCAAGAGCGGGGTCGAGCTCGGGAAAGAGCGACCGCATCGGCGCCTGGAACTGTCGGTCGACGACCGCGCCGGGATCGAGTCCCAGCAGCGGCAGAGGGAATCGAGACTCCCACTCCGGGGCCCAACGCCTCTGCTCCTCGAGAGTCATCCCCTGGCGTAGCCGAGCCCCCGGATGCACCGGGTGGCCGCGGAAGATTAGCTGCTCGAAGAACGCCAGGCTGCTGGCCTCGGGAGTCCGGCGCTGCTCGTCTCTCCAGGCCGCGAGAGCGGGTCCGGAGACTCGCCGCGTTCTGGCCTCCAGGACCAGCGCCAGGTTGAAAGCGCTTTCGCTCACCTCGCGCCGCAGCACCTCGTCGCCCTCGAGATCGAGGAAGTCGAGCAGGTGCTCCACCCGTTCGACGGGCTCACCGCACAGGGTGGGAAATCTTTCGAGCTCGAAACGGCCCATACTGGTGGGTCGAACGGGCTCGGCCTCGAGATCCGCCAGACGGAGGACTTTGCCGTGACGCTCGACGTGGTGCCCCCAGCCTCCGAGGTCTTCGCGAAGTGCGGCCATCAGCAGTCGGCTCGAGATCTCCAGGTGTGCCTGATCGACGAACTTGCGCGGCAGAGCGGCGCTGACGAGCTGAGCTTCCCTCATTGATCACCTCATCGTCCGGCTCTTTCGGCCCTGGATCTCTTCGAAAACTAGCACAAACTGAGTCCGTTCAGGTGTCGTCGCCGGGATCCGCCGGCCGGCCGGACGATCCCTCGAGCATTCCCGTTGTCGAGCTGGGCGCGTCGAACGTCCAGGCACCGTGGAGAGGCCGGGCGGTTTCTCGACACACCCGTTTGGGTGGCCCGGAACGTCGCGGCGCGATCTAGGATGAAAGCGATCGCAACGACCGGTGGCCCCAGCCGCCCACGTGGAGACTGTCATGCTCGAGATTCGCAACCTGAGTGTGAATGTTGGCGACAAACGGATTCTCGACGACATCGACATGGTGGTTCCGGAGGGAGAGCTGCACGTCCTGCTCGGCCCCAACGGATCCGGAAAGTCAAGCTTGCTGGCGTCGATCATGGGGCTCCCGCCCTTCGAGGTCGTGGCTGGCGACATCCTGTTCGATGGCAAGTCGCTGCAAGGATTGAACATCCGCGAGCGGGCGGCGCTCGGCATGGGTCTGGGCTTCCAGCGGCCCCCCAACCTGGACGGCGTCAGCGTCTCGAGCTTCGCCCAGGCGCTGGCGGCCGAGGAGGTTCTGGCTCGCGAGGCCGAGGCTCTGGACCTGGCCGACTTCGTCCGACGCGACATGAATGTCGGCTTCTCCGGAGGTGAGATCAAGCGCTGGGAAGTCTTGAAACTCATCCTGCAGGATCCCCGATTGATGCTGTTCGACGAGCCGGAGAGCGGCGTCGATCTGGAGCATGTGCGAGCCATCGGAAAAGCGATTGGAAGAATCACGAGCACTCCCGATCGGCGGGGAAGACCGCGGTCGGGCCTGGTGATCACCCATACCGGGCTGATCCTGAAGTCCGTGGACGCCGATCTAGGCTACATCCTGAAGAACGGTCGCCTCCTCCACAGCGGCGAGCCGCGGGCGATCTTCTCCCATATCCAGACCCACGGATACACCGTCCCTGAAGCGGGCTGAGCCGAAGAGGACCGAGAGCGAACGCAAAGAAGG
This sequence comes from Acidobacteriota bacterium, assembly GCA_039194425.1. Lineage (GTDB taxonomy): Bacteria > Acidobacteriota > Thermoanaerobaculia > Multivoradales > J023 > JAUIJL01. Next base: position 75,172 of record JBCCVZ010000010.1, read on the forward strand.
AGGCTCTGATGACGAAGACCCAATCGGCCGACGCTCGAGCGCTCGGCAAGCTGACCGAACAGGAACGGACGATTCTTCACGAAGTCGGCTTCGAAGGCGAAGGCCGACGCGCCGCGAGCAGCATCGTGGCCGATCACGAGGTGCGCCTGGCAGTGTCCCACGATGCCGGTGTCGAGATCATGCCGCTGGCCCAGGCGTTGAGGACCTACGATTTCGTTCAGGATCTGATGTTCAACCTGGTCGACCCTGGAGAGAACGAGCACACCGCCATGGTGGCTGAGCATATGCACGATCCGCTGGGCGTCTTCCTGTGGGTCAAGCCCGGCGCGAAACTGAAGCTGCCGCTTCAGACTTTTACCCTCCTCGAAACGCCGCAGGCTCGGCAATTCACTCACGATGTCACCCTGATCGGCGAAGGTGCGGAGGTCGAGCGGATCTCCGGCGCGGCGGTGCCCTCTTCGGTCCACAAGGGCCGGCACATTTCGGTCAGCGAGACCTATCAGTGCGCCGGATCGATCTGCAAGACGACCACCGTCGAGCAGTGGGGACCGGCGATGGAGGTGTATTCCTACGGCTTCTCAAAAATGGAGAAAGGATCGAGCTGCAGCTCGACCTCCCTCATGATGTCCTCGATCGCGCACCACGCCGATCGTTCGTGGTCGATCCTGGAGGAAGACGCGAGCTCGGTCGCGCAGTCCATCGTCTTCGCGCCTGCCGGAACCGAGCGGCTGATCTCGACCGAGACGCGTCTGACCCGGGCCGGGGCCAAGTCCGAGGACGTGACGCGCATGGTCTCGGCCGGCGGGCGCATCGTGAACGAGGCGCTGCTCGTCGGAGAGGCGGCGGGCACCCAGGGTTTCCTCGGCTGTGACGGGCTCAAGCTGAACGACACGGGCGAGATCTGCGCGGTACCCTCCCTGGTCGCCAAGGCCGAAGGCTCGCAGCTCAGCCACGAGGCCTCGGTGGGCATGATCGACGGCGACAAGCTCGACTACCTGATGGCTTCCGGGCTGGAGGAAGATGCGGCGCGCGACCTGATCGTCCAGGGCTTCCTGTCGCTCGAAGAAGACAGCCTGCCGCCGCGCCTCCGAAGCCGGGTGGCGGAGATGATCTCCCGAGCCAAGTCGGGCGGCATGTAGCCGATTCCCGACACGGGCCTGCGATCGCTCGAGGGAACATCGCCCTCTCTGGTGACCCTCCTCGGCGAAGGGAAGCTGCAGACTTCGAGAACGCCTGTTTCAGGCTCCACCTTCGCCGGCGGTGAGGACGACTCGCCCGTCGATGAGGCCGGCCCGCATGCGGTCGAAGATGTCGTTGATGTTGTCGAGACGGTCCGTCGAGAAGTGAGCCTTGACCTTGCCTTCGGCGGCGAAGGCAAGGGCCTCCGCCAGGTCGAGGCGGGTGCCCACGATCGAGCCGCGGATGGTCTTGCGGCTGAGCACGGTGTCGAAGATCGGCAGCGGGAAGTCGCCCGGCGGTAGGCCGACCAGGCTCATGGTTCCGCCGGGTGCCAGCATGTCGACGCCCTGGCGGAAGGACTGGCGAGACACCGCCGTGACCAGGACGGCCTCGACTCCGCCGGCGCTCTGAATCTCGGCGACAGGGTCAGTCTCCAAAGCGTTGTAGGTCTGATCCGCTCCCAGCTGGCGTGCCAGCTCGAGCTTGGAGTCCGCGATGTCGACGGCGACGACATGGAGCCCCATGGCCTTAGCGTACTGCACTGCCATATGGCCGAGACCGCCGATGCCGACGATCGCCACCGTCTGCCCGGGCCGTGCCTCCGTTTCCTTGAGCCCCTTGTAGACGGTGACGCCGGCGCAAAGCACCGGGGCGGCAGAGGCGAAATCGAGGCCTTTGGGCAGGTGTCCCACGTACTCGGGATCGGCCAGCGCCTGCTCGGCGAAGCCGCCGTTGACGCTATAGCCGGTGTTCTGCTGCGCGGGGCAGAGGGTCTCCCAGCCGCCGATGCAGTGGCGGCAATAGCCGCACGCCGAGTGGAGCCAGGGAACGCCCACGCGGTCCCCTTCCTTGACCGCCGTGACGCCTTGACCGACCGCGACCACGTGGCCAACTCCCTCGTGGCCCGGGATGAAAGGTGGAGAGGGCTTCACCGGCCAGTCTCCGTCGGCCGCATGGAGATCCGTGTGACAGACCCCGCTGGCTTCGATGGTGACAATGATCTTGCCGGCTTCGACCTCTGGCCGCGGCACGTCGCAGATATCCAAGCGTTGACCGAACTCTCGAACGACGGCTGCCTTCATCGGGTGCTCCTCGTCATGGGGTCCGACGAGCCGCATTTGCGACCCGCTCGGGGTGAGCTCTGGGTGCTGTTCCGGCGTCTTGTGGGGATCTCCGCTTCATGCCGCCGGCCAGCGGACCCAATGTAGCGGTCGCGAGGGAACGGCAGCCACACCCCTTCAGATAGTGCTGACAACGCTCCAACCACCTGAGCGACCGGGGTGTCCGAGCGTTGTCCAAGAGCGAACTGATGGCGGCGAGAGCGAGAACGCACGGACGAGTGGGCCGTGGAGCCGGCGACCCGTGGATCCGTTGCGGTCACGACGTCGAGCATGCCGACAGGCTCGACCGGGCGAACTTGCTGACGACGAAGCTGCCGATTCGCGGATCTGCTGCTCTCGTGCCTTGAGACGAGTCTCGGCGCGCCGAACCGACATCTTCCTGGCCGACGAATCGGCGGCCGTGCCGCAAGCCGACGGAGTCGAGAGCCCGTGAGCGCGACGAAGCGACGACCCCTTCTCCTCACGGCTTCGGGAGCCTTCGAGGTGCTCCAGGTTCGGTTTTTCGGTGCGGGGATCAAGGTGCACGACGGGCGGTGCCCGCGAGTCAGGGAAGATCTCGGCGCGACTGCCTCGCGAGGCCCTCGGACGAGGCCGCGATCGCGAACGAGTGCCTCGACACCGCGTGGAAGCGCGGCTTCGGCGACCGGACGAGCCGACGGAACCGCTCGACAAGGAGCCTCACTTGCGCCGCGCTGCGGGGGTTACTATTCTGCCGACTGCGAGCGAGCGGGACACCGGCGACCACTTGCGGGCGGTTCGGTGCGGATTGTCCCGCTTGGTCCGTGTTGTCCGGACTGTGTCGCCCGGACCGTGCCATCCGGGCTGTGTCATCCCGACCGTGCCATCCGGACTGTGTCATCCCGACCGTGCCATCCGGACTGTGTCATCCGGACTGTGTCACCCCGACTGTGCCGCCGGACCCAACAGCCACGAGCAGGAGGATCGAATGCGCCAACTCGGAACGCGTCGAACAGTCGGAAAGGCTCCAGAGGACGCCGTGCGGCGCGCGTCGCTGAGGGCGACAGGCAGCGTGCTGGTTGCGCTCCTCGTCCTGCTCCCCGCCGCGGCGAGTGCCGATGCATTTACCTTGCCCGAGAACGGAGAGGTTGTGCGCTACCAGCGCGTGCTTGGCGAGATCGAGCATGCCGATCCGGGGCCGGAGGTGATCCTCTACGCCGATGGACGTGTGCTGGTTCGCCGGCCGGAGTACATGCGGGGGCCTGGCGCGTGGCAGGCTCGCCTCGCTCCGGCGGCGCTCGAGGAGATCGTCGGCGACCTCGTGGCGAGCGGCCTGGTCGACGCGGACGTCGACGCGTTGCGTGCGCGACGGCACGATCTCGAGCGGCTGCGGGCCGAGGCGGCCGCTCGGGACGGATCGGCGGTGATCTACGCGGTCGGAGATCCAGATCGGTCGGTCGTCACGCTGCGGCTCGCCGCCTACACGCCGTTCGGCGACCTCGGCGGGGCGTCCCTCGGTCCCGTGGAGCGAACCTGGGAGTGGTCCGATCTCTATGGCGACGCGACGCGGTTTCCCGAGATCCGTGAGCTTGCGGCCCTCCATCGCCTCGAGCTGCGGTTGATCGGCTGGATCGATGCTCAGGATCTTGAGGCGGTGAACCAATGAGGCCGGCAAGTGGGGTGCTCGCTGCTTCGATTGCCGGCCTGCTGGTCGCGAGCTCGGCACTGGCCGGCGGCTTTCTTATCGCCAGCGAGTCCAACCCCGACTTAATCACCCATCCCGACGGCTACACCGGCAGCGGGGGTGAGGTCGAGGTCACCCTGTGCATCGACCCGGCGAGTGCCAACGCCGCCGCCATGGAGATCTCGGTACGCAACATCGCGACCACGATCAACGATCTCCAGGCGATCTCACCCAACCTGCGCTCGGGAGGCAACAACAACATCCCGTCGGGCAACTTCGACTTCGAATCCGTCGCCTTGCACGAGGTCGGCCATTGCATCGGATTGGCGCATCCGAATCTCGGAAGTCAGTCCGGCGTCACCAGCACCAACAGCACCAACGCGGGCAACGGCGCCAACAATGTCTTCAACGAGGACGACGGTGCCGACAACGTGTTCGGCTCGGCGGACGACGTGCGCGGCGACGATGTGAATCTGCACTGGTTCCGCGTCGCCGACAACAACCCGTTCGTGCTCGGCTCGATCGTCGACGTGTCGACCTACAGCGTCGAGCTGGGCGACCTGCCAGGTGGTGACCTCTTCCCAGCCAATGCGGATCGCACCGTCGGCTCGTCGATTTTCGGTGTCGTCGGCACTGAGGCCGTAATGCAGCAAGGTAGCTTGGCCGACGAGGACCAGCGCCAGTGGGCCGCCGACGATGTCGCGATGCTCCGTCTCGGCATGTCCGGGGTAGACGAGGTCCAGGGGACGGCCGACGACTACACCATTCGTGCGCGCTACGCCGGCCTGACGACCGCCTGCGACGTCGTGCTGCGCTTCGACAATGCGGCGACCGGCTTTGCGCGGTGTTCGGTGAGCGGCAGCTCGATCAACACCGATCACTTCCAGATCACCAGTGCGACGGCTTCGTTCAACACCGGCTTTAACTGGTTCTTCAACGACGTCTTGGCGACGGAGGGGCTCGTCTTCTCCGACGGCTTCGAGTCGGGAAGCACCAGCGCCTGGGACTCGGTGGTGCCCTGACCGAGTCAATCGAAGCGGGCGGAGAGACGGAGGCCCGCTTCGTACTGCTCGTAGTTCTTGTCGAGGCCGATGTCTTGATCCTCTGGGATCGACGACGAGCGATCGCGAAACTGACCGAAGACCGTCAGCCGCCAGCGCGCGCCGAGCGCGATCTGCCACGCGCCGTAGACGCGAAACAGCTCGTCGTCGCGACCGTTGTGGAACGGTGCGAGCGACTGCGGCTTGGACGTGGTGTACTCGCGTTCGCCAGCCTCGGCCTGAAAGAACAGGGACTGCGCGCGCGCGGTGGGGAGCTGAACGCGAGCGGCCAGCATCAGGTCGATCTGGCGGTAGCTCGGGTCGGTATCGTCGGACGTCGCCAGCGTCTCGCCCGGTTCGTCGTAGCCTTGGGCGGACGAGTCGGTGAAGTCGACAGCGTACGAGAGCCGCAGGCGTCGGCCGACGCGCTGATCGAAGCGCAGCCGGGTCCGTAGGTTGTCGCTGTCGAACTCGCGGAACGCTGGGCTGTGCCGCAAGCTGGCGACGGCGAGCTCGGGCGTCACGGTCCACGAGGCGCCGAGCTCGTGGCGATAGCGAACGCCGACCTCCGACTTGGTGAACTCGAACGCCTGGAACGGATCCGAGCCGGAGACATCGCCGGTCAGGTCGCTGTCGCGGAGGTGGCGGACGTAGAAGTCTGTCGCCATCGTGGCGAAAAGGGTCACGCGGCGGCCGCGTCCGAGATCCTGTCGCCAGTCGAGCTCGAGCTGCGACCAGTCTTTGATGCTGTTGCGCGAATAGGCGCGGTGGGTCAGGCCGAGCGTGACGCGGGCGGGCCGGCCGCCGAGGCCGGTGAACGAGCGCTCGACGTCGACATCGACCCTCTGGATCACGTCGTCGAGACTGTCGACGCGAAATCGCCCTGGATCCTGACCGTTGTCGAAGCGTTGGATGAATCGGTCGGAGTAGCGGAGGATGTTGCTGTCGTAGTAGCTCGACAGGCGGGCGCGTGTCGACCACGAGGGCCGCGTCTGGCCGGGAACGGGTCGTCGCGGATCGCGAGAGGCGACCTGGGCGCGCAGCGCCAGCGCGACGTCGCCGGCCGGTCCGACACGCAGCGTGTGGCGACCGCGCGCGACCGGAAAGACGACTTCGTCGGCGCTGCCGAGGCGCACCCGGCGGTCCTCGGCGAGGCGCGCGCGACGCGAAGGCTCGTTGAGCATCCGCACCTCGCGATAGGGCGCGTCGCCGTCCTCGACGACGAGCGCGTAGGCGTCGGGCTCGTCGAGACTCATCGACCGGCTGAGAAGTCGCACCCAGGCCGGGCCCTCGACGACCAGCTCGGCGCGCTCGCCGCGACCGAGCGCGCGGTAGGGAGTGCGCGTCTCGCGGACCACGACCTCGGCGTCGTGGCCGCCGACGAGCGTGGCCGGGCCGAAGCGCCTCTTGGTCGTCGGGTCGGCGTCGAAGCGGAGGCGAACGCCGACGGCCGGCGTCGACGCGCTCGTGAGCTCGAGCTCGAGAGTGTGGCAGCCGCGGGCCACCTCGAGCGTCGAGCGACGGAGTGATGCGGCCCGCAGCCTGCGGTCAGCGCCTCGGCTGCCTCCCCGTCGGCCGTCCTGGCTCTCCGAGAGCTCGAAGAACGCATCGTCGACCGCGAAGGAGCGGTAGGCCAGCTCGCGGACTGCCGACGCGCCGTCGAGCCTCAGCTCGAGAAAGTAGCGCGCTGTCCGCGCGCCGTCGGGCAACATCGCCCGGCTCGACAGGGTCAGCTCGCCTTCGCCGCAAAAGAGATAGCTGGCGCTCTCGCCCGGCGCGAGCCGAGTGTAGCCGCGGGGCTCTCCGTCGCCACTGCGGAAGCCCATCGTGGCGACCGCCTCGTCGGGCAGGAGCTCTTCGCACGGCGCCTGCGAGGGGCCGAGGAGGGTGAGAATCGTCGCCAGACCGACACCGGCGGCACGAGAACAGAAACGCTTCATGGGCTCACCGTCAGTTTCAGGTCTTCCTTCGGCAGCATGAAGCGCGCCAGGAGGCTGGATTTGTTGGGGTCGAGCGGCAAGATCTTGAGACGATGGCGACCCGGCGGTACGGGAATGACGATCTCGCTCGCACGTCCCGGCACCAGTTCGTCGTTCTCGGCATAGAGCGCCACCTGCGAGCGCCGGCTGCTGAGCTGGAAGGTGTTGATCACGCGGTCGTCCTCGCGCACCTGCAGGCGGTAGTGGATGCGGCCGCGCATCTCGGGCGTGTTCTCGACTCGCGTGAAGACTCGCAGCTCGGTGGGGCCGATCACGTCCAGCTCGAAGGGGCGGCCCGGGTCGTTCCGGTAGTAGGTGACGAACGTCTCGCGGATCACCAGCTCGACCAGCTCGGGATCGCCCAGAGGGGCCAGCGAGACCCAGCTTCGCTTGCGCGCCTTCTTCGGCTTGAAGAGGTGGCGAAAGTAGATCTTGGGGCTGCCCGGCGCCGGCAGCACCTCGACGTTGTGGAAGCCTCGTCGCAGCTGGATGCGGTACTCCATGAGCTGCCCTGGCATGCCGAGCGTGCCGTCGCGGAACATGGCGGTCCGCGAGCGCTCGACGCGCTCGTAGACGATCTCCTGCCAGGCGCCGCCGTCGACCCGGACTCTCAGCGTATAGTCGCGTGCGGGCTCGTCGGCCGGACGAAACTGCGCGCGGCTGATCAGGCGCAACTCGCCCGGCCCGCGGACCGTCACGACGCGGGCTTCCTGCTCCGAGAGCAGCTCGTAGGGCCGGTCCTTGCCCGAGACGAAGATCTGGATCTCGTCCTGGGCCGACGCGGACCCGGCTCCGGCGAAGGACAGGAGCAGGACCGACGCGGCGAGTCCGAGGGTCATCTGAGAGTTCATCGAACCCCTCCAGGAGAACCGGGGCGCTCGGTGGGCCCCGGAGTCCCGAGGCGATGAGCGCGGCGGTCGAGAAGAAAGAGCGCGATCAACGCGCCGAGGACGACAGCGGTGACAAGTGATGTGCGGACCAGGTCGTAGCGCACGTCGCCGAACACGCGGCCGGTGCCGGGCTTGGGGAGGACCTCGCGGACCGGCTCGAGACCATAGCGATCACGCAGCCGGCGCACGTTGAGCAGGTGGATCACCGGCACGTCACCGTCGGCGATGCGCATCATGGCGCCGCGCGCCGGATAGTTGCGGGTCGGTAGGCGTTGGTTCGAGCCGCTCGGCACCAGCTCGCCGTTCAACGAGTGTCCCAGGCTGGCCACGCCGCCACCGACATTGATGTAGACCGCGATCGGCCGCTCACCGCATCCTGCACGGTAGAGCTCGACACGGCGGCGAATGCTGGCGTCGATCGTCTTCTCGACCAGCGGCGTGACGTCGGCGCGCTCGATGGCGTCGAGCAAGAGCTGTCGGCCCTTCGGTGACAGACCGCGGCCGGTGTCGTTGCCGCCACCCATCGAGGCGGCGGTCGAACGGGTTCTGAGGATGCCGTCGTCGACCAGCACGCGCTCCATGTCGAGCCAGGTGAAGTAGGGGTCCGTGGCACCGAAATTCGACGCCCCGACCGACGTGATCAAGACCGTGTCCGCCCCGAAGACCTCGAGCGCCGCGAGCGTCGACAGGTTCAGCGCCGGGAACGAGCCGGTCATCGCCACCGCCGCACAGTCTCCCGGCTCCAAGTCGAGCTGGTGCAGCATGCCGAGGATGACGGCGGCGAAGTTCGGATCCGTGCTCGCCAGCTTGGCGTCGAGGTCGCCGCGGTCGGTGGTGATCTGCGTGTACTCCTGACCGATCAAGGCCGTTTCCGCGGGGTCGTTCACCGCGTCGACGAAGGCCCCCCGCTCCAGGCGCTCGCGTTTCAGCGCGGTCGCTGCCTGCTCCGACAGCTGCGCGGCGCGGAGCATCTGGTCGTAGTGCGGGCTGGGCACGACCCGCTGGCCGGACTCGACCCAGGCGCTGCCCGCCAGGGTCAGCGCGGCGAGCGGGACGAGCACGCGCAGCGAGCGCGGTGTGACGTTCTGCCAGTCCATGTTCAATCGGGCAGCGCGGCGCCGCCGAAGACCAAGATGACGAGGAGACGAACAAGGGTCGCGGTGATCACGATCGAGCAGATGGTGCGCGTCACGCCCTGCTTCAGGAACCAGTTGGCGATCAGCCCCGGAATCACCCAGCCGACCGCGCGCAGCTCGAGCGTGTCGAGGCCGATGTCGAAGCTCAGAAAGCGCCGCGACGCGATCGACAGGAGGCAGCCGATCAGCACGGAGAGCACCAGCTGGCGACGGCCGAAGATGAAGGCCCACCGGGAGGCGAGGGAGAGAATCGCGGCCGTCGATCCGGCGACCAGGAAGACACCGGCGAGTCGTTCGGGTGCGCCGAGCTGCAGCGCGATGTAGCCCGGCACGACCAGGCCGCCGGCAGCGAGACCGAACCCTTCGTAGGCCAAGAGGCTCAGCACCAGGCCGAGGGTAATGGCGACTTCAACCACTGCGCAGGCTCCTTTGCTCGAAGAGCTCCACGGTCGCGGAGCCCTGACCTCCCATGTTGCCGATCGCCACGATGCTGCTCTCCTCGCCGCTGCGGTCGAGCACCGCGAGGTAGACGGCCTCGGGCCCGGCATGCCCCAAGTCGACGATCTTGTCGCGGTCGAGCCCGTGGGCGCGCAGGCGCCGAGCGACGACCTCGGTCGGTTCGCCCATTACGAAGACCGCCTCGACCTCGTCTGCCAGGTGCTCACCGACCAGGTGCGCCAGCTGCTCGGACCGCTCCTTGCGATCGGGCCTCGAGTTCAGCAGCATGAATCGGTGCCCGCGTAGCAGCCCGTCGTCGCGCAGCTTGCGCCAGACGCGCAGGGACGAATCAGGGTCGTTGGCGGCGAAGGCGTTGAAGAAGTTGACGATCGAACCGCTCTCGACGATGCGGGCGCGAGTCAGCACGCCGGCGTCCGGGCGCGCTCGCCACATGCCGCGCAGGGCGATCTCGCGCTCGACCCCGAGCTCCTCGCACACCGCGAGCGCCAGAGCGACGTTCTCCCGGTGCTCGATGTAACGGAATCCTTCGAGATCGGCCCGCGTCACGCCGTCCTTGGCCTGCACGACCTCCGCGCCGCGGTGGCGTGCGAGCCGCCGCAAGAGGTGCAGGTTCTCCTCTTCGGCCGTGAACACCCGGGCGCCGCGCGGAATCGTATTGGCCATCGCCTCACCGATTTCTTCGATCGTGCGGCCCATGACGTCGGTGTGGTCGAGGCGGATATTGACCAACACGGGCAGAGTCGCGTGGATCATCTGGTGCTCGGTGATGCGCTGGTAGGCCGGGTCGAGCGCCATGCATTCGATCACCAGGACCTCGGCGGCTTGGCGGCGGGCGTACTCGACGATCTCGATCTGCTCGAGAATGCTCGGCGCCGCTTTGCGATGCACCGGTACGTCGGTGCCGTCGGCCAGGATCAAGCGCGGGAAGGTGCCAGTGACCTTGGTGATGGTCGCCAGGCCACCGGCCCGCAGGCCAGCGCCGATCAGCCGCGTGACACTCGATTTTCCGCGCGTCCCGTTGACGTGGATCCGGTGGGGAATCGCGCGGATGCGGCGCTGGTGGGCGGCGTACTCGGCGAGAGCGAAGGCCACTGTGAGGGCCGACAGGATGAGCACGATGAAGAAGCTGGGCATGGAGTCTTTGGCGATCGAGGCAGGTCGACGGCAAGTGATTCGACAGGGAAAAGTCTATCGGGGACCGCGTTGCCCGCCACTGAACCCAAGATGAACGGTCGTTCACGAAGGGGTGCCGCCACCGGATGTGTCGTCACGCCGGCCGAGAGTCGGCCGCTTCGTGGGTCGCTCTCGGCAGGTCGATCAGTACCGTCAGGCCATCGCGGTTGAGGAGCTGGATCCGGGCCCAGTGCAGCTCACAGATCGCGGCCACCAGGCTGAGGCCGAGGCCGCTGCCTCGCTCGCGTCGATGAGACGACAGTCGATAGAAGCGCTCGAGCACCTTGTCCATCTCGCCTTCGGGAATGCCGTGCCCGGAATCGCTGACGCGGAGCTGGGCCGCTGTGCCGGCCTGCGTCGAACCCGGTTGCACCTCGAGCTCGACGTGGCCGTTCTCCGGCGTGTACTTGAGTGCGTTGTCGAGCAGATTCGACAGCGCCTGTAGCCAGAGATCCGCGTCACCGTGGACGAGCACAGGATGCTCGGGCAGCAAGGCGGAGAAGGTCAGCGTCTGTTCCTCGATCGCTGGACCATAGAGATCCCCGGCGTCCCGCGCCACGGTGACCAGGTCGAACGTGCGGAAGCCTTTGCGGCGGCTGCCGCCCTTGACGTGGGCGATGCGCAGCAGGGCGTTGAAGGTCTCCAGCAGCTGGCCGGCCTCGTCCTGCATCGAGTCGATCATTTCGGGCGTCGGCGACGGTGTCCGGCGCACCAGGTTGAGCTGGCCCTGCAGCCGGGTCAGGGGAGTTCGCAGGTCGTGCGCGATGTTGTCGGAGACCTCGGAGAGGACGGTGATCGTGGACTCGAGACGGTCGAGGATCGCGTTGATCCCGGTCGTCGCCGCGTCGAGATCGTGGCTCGCGCGTCGCCGCAAGCGTGAGGCGTGCTCCCCGGCTTCGATGCGTCGGCGCGCTCGCTCGAGATCGATCACCAGCGCCGTCGGTCCGCGCGCCAGCGCGATCGCGCCAGCGAAGACCAGGCCACCACCGACCAGCAGCCACAGAACGCCACCGATCCACAGCGGCTGAAATAGACGGTCGGGAGGAGTGAGCTCGAAGGCCTGACTCACCAGGGCCTCGGTGCCGTCGTCGATCAACGCTTCCCGCGATACGCACAGCCACTCGTCGTCACTGCCGCGCGCCGGTTCGGCCTCGAAGCCTTCCGTGTCGAACTCTTCGACATCGACGCTCGGTTCCAGGCTCTCGATCGCTGGATCGGTGATCTCGAGCTCGCCGATGTCGAGTCCTTCGTTCTCGCTGTCGAACGGGTCGAGCTCGCTGGCCGCGCCCTCCCCGGCGAGCCACTCGTCTGAGGTCATCGAGTGTGCGGCGCCGCCGGAGAGCACCTCGAGCCCCTCCGCTCCCTGGCGAAAACAAATCTCCCCTTCGGAGTCGTCGACCCACTCGACGACGCTCGAGCGGAGCGCCCAGCCGCCGCGCACTTGCTGCGACAGCCGATCGAGCAGCAGAAAGCTCCCCAGGACCAGGAACAGCCAGACCAGGCCAAGCTGCGCCAGAGCGCGCCGGAACATGGCGCTGCGCACGATCTCGGACCAAGGCACGTCGGACATCGTGCGGATCATCTCATCCACAGCCGGCGCGGTCGATGTTTAGTTTGCGCGGGCCGAGTCTGCCGAGATCTCGGACGTGGAGAGCACGCGGTCGTGGTAGCACTCAGTGGTCAGCAGTTCGGATCGACGACGAGGTGAGACCTGATACGGTGCTGAGGGCTCGGTCCCAGCATGCGAAAGACCCACGGTGCCCAATGCAGCGAAACGGCACCGTCCGCGGTTCGCACCCCGGTGGGAGTCTCATCCTCGAGCGAACTCATCGCGACTTTACCCGCCTCCACTCCGAGCTCGAGCAAGGTCAACGGCATGTTCGCAACATCCCAGGGAGAACGATCGTGTCGAGAATCGCAGTGGTGTTGACCGACGGCTACGCTGATTGGGAGTGCGCGTTCATCAACGGGATCGGCAGCGCGTACTACGGTGTGGAGACTCTCAACATTGCGCCTGCTGGCGCGAGAGTCCTTTCCATGGGAGGTGTCCAGACTGTGCCTGACGAGAGTCTAGAGAGGATTCGGGCGGAAGAGTTCGATGCTCTGGTGATCTGCGGGGGAACGATTTGGGCAACAGCTCAAGCACCAGACATGAAAGCCCTAGCTCTCGAGTTCCTCGAGCAAGAGAAGTGTGTCGCTGCAATCTGTGGAGGGACACTCGCCCTGGCGAACGCGGGAGTCCTCAACGACAGGCGCCATACGAGCAATGATCTCGAGTTCTTGGCAAGCAACTCGACAGCCTACACCGGACAGTCTCACTACGTGGACGATCCGGCAGCCGTCATCGATCGAAATGTTATGACCGCAGCTGGCTATGCGCCAGTACACTTCTCGGCTGCAGTTTTCCGAGCCGTCGGGGTCGACGGGAAAACCGTTGATGAGTTCGTTGCAATGCTAGCCAAGGAGCATGCAGGATGAGGCTCTCCGAATCCGCAAACAGAGCCTCTTGAACAGATCGGCCACTCGGGCCGCTGCGGAAGCTCTTCGTCGAGTCGTTGCATAGGCCCCTCGGGGGCGACGCTGTAGGATCCGGTCGACATGACGAACTCATTCGTTTGGACCGATCTGTCGACCTTCGATCTCCGAGCCGCCAAGCAGTTCTACAGCGCGGTCTTCGGCTGGAGCTATCGAGAGCTGGAGGGCGGCTATTGGTCGTGTGAAGCTGGAGGACACCCCGCCGCGGGTCTCTTCACCATGCCGGAAACGTTCCAAGGCATGGGCATGCCGTCGTTCTGGATGTCGTATGTCCAGGTCCGAGATGTCGAGCAGACCGTTCGCCTGGCCGAGGCGCACGGTGGGAAGGTCGAGGTCAAGCCACAGCCTGCGCCCGGAGGGGGTGTCATCGCGCTGATTCGTGATCCTGCCGGAGCTGGCTTCACGTGCTACGAAGGGCCAGACCTGGGTGGCAGGAACCGACAGAGAGCTCCGGGATGCATGGCCTGGAACGAGTTGCATGTCTCGGATTTGGAGACGATCCGGGCTTTCTACAACAAGGTGATGGGTTGGCACATCGAGGCGACAGGCGAAGAGGGTCGATTCGAGATCTTCAAATCGGTCGACGACCCAGAGCCCATTGCGGGCATCCAGGTGTCGAGTCGCGAGATCAAAGGGGACAAAGAGTACTGGGGCGTCTACTTCGCCGTCAGCACGCTGTCCGGAGCCTCGAAGCAGATCGAGCGAAGTGGTGGCCGGATCGTGGCGGAGCAACCCTTGGGGAGTCGCCCGGCTCTGCTCGCCTACGACCCCCAGGGCGCAGCTTTCTATGTCGTCGGGGGAGACCAGCGGTCGGGCTCTGACCTTGCGGCTGAGACGGGGACCATCAAGTGGCGAGCGAGCCTGGGGCTCCTGATCGTCGCGGCCGCCATCCTGCTCGACGCGGACTGGATCTGGGGATTTCTGTTTCTCCTGTGGGTCATTCCGGATGTTCGACGAGGCTCGACGCACTTCCTCGAACACATCGAGCGCCGAAAGAATCCAGTGATCTACTGGCTCATCGTCTCGACCTGGTCCGTGCTGGCCATCTACCTGATGGTCGAGTGGCTTTGGGGTCCGTAGACGCAGGCCGGGCCGCCGATGGACGGCGACCCGGCGGGTGAGACCTACTCCAGGATCACCTTCTTCTCCGAGGGCAGACACAGCAGCTCGGCCTGGTCGAGCGCGAGGTTGCGCGCGCCGAACTGATTCTTGATGAAGGCAGACTTGACGAGCTGCTGCGTGTTGTCCAGCTCGTAGCACACGAGATGGTCGAACGGATTGTCGACCGGTGTCGTCACGCCGTTGTGCTCTTTCTTGGTGGGGTTGCAGAGCAGCTGCGGCTGCAACGCCACCAGCTCTGGCTCGAAGCCGAACTGATCGCGCAGGTCGACCGGCACCGACACTGACTTGCCGAACGCCTCGTAGCACTGGAAGTGGTCGAGGTTCTTCGGGAACGGATGGTCGCCGGGCTCGATCTTCTGGGTCGGCACCGCGAGGAAGGCCGCATCGCCGATGTCGAGCTGCTGGCTCTCTCCGAACTGGTTGGTGACCTCGACGAGGGACGGTGTCTTGCCTTCGGCGACGATCGTCAGCATCTCGAGGTGTGCATCCTCGTTCTGGATCGGAGTCAACACCCCGTCGTGCCACTTGGCGACGGCGTTGCAGAAGCGACGGGTCTCGAAGACTTCGGCGTCGACCGAGTCGAACTGATCGGTGAGACCGACGGTCTCGTCCACCGGCTTGTCGGCCGCGGCCAGGTAACACTTGAAGTGGTCGAGATCGAATCCCTGACGCTCCGGGCGCTCGGGAGCACCGACGCCGAGGCTCGGCGCGTCGACGACACCGACCGCCGCCGGGGACGCGAGCGAGTTCCCCAGATTCTGGATGTAGAGCAGCCGCTGGCTCGTCCAGTCGACGACCATCAGATCCTCACGCTGGTCGCCGTTCACATCGAAGGAGTCGATGCCGCTGTAGTTGTTGGTGTTGAAGGCCACGGCCGCGGGGGCGATGTAGTTGTTCATTCCGTCGTTGGTGTAGATGTAGTGACTGCCGTCGAACGACCCGCCGACGACGATGTCGAGATCACCGTCGCCGTCCGAGTCGAAGAGCGCCATCCCCGTGGGATTGACGACCACCGGGAAGTCCGCCGAAACGTCGACCTTGAGCGTCGGCGGGGCCATGGCACCGGTGCCGTTGCCCTGGTAGTACCAGATCTGCCCCGCGCCGTCGCCGAGGAACCCGAGCAGCATGATGTCCTCGTGCCCGTCGGCGTTGACATCCCCAGCAGCCAGCGCGAAGAGGCAGTTGCACTCGTCGTTCGAGCTCGCCCAACTGATGTCGAGGCCGGGGGCGACCTGAGTGAAGACGCCCACCGGGTTCTGCAGGTAGACGAAGACTCCGTTGGTGGTGCGGTTGTCGCCGACGACGAAGTCGCCGAGGCCGTTGCCGTCGAAGTCGGCGATTCGCAGATAGGTACAGAGCAGGCTGGCGCCGCCCGCGCCGCCGGGGCCGGTGACGCCCGAGACGACCGGGGTCGGCGTGAAGACCGTCGCCGGATCCTGGGTGTAGAGGTAGACCTCGCCGGTCAGTCCGTCGCAGGCTAGAAAGTCGTTGTCTCCGTCGTTGTCGAGATCCGCGACGTCCAGGCCGTCGACGATGCCGAGGCCGACGATGTCCGTGCGCGGTGCGAAGGTGCCGACGCCGTCGCTGGGGAAGCAATGCTCGTTGCTCGACGCGGTCGACGACGAGCCGGTGACGACGAAGTCGGGTGTCACGAGGTCGCAGAGAACGTCCGACGGAGCATTCAGCGCAGACTCGGCGGCCTGACGTTTCAGCTCGACGTGCTCCGCGCTCCCGGGAACGAGCTGGGGCGCTCCGGGTTGAGCGAGGCCCAAGAGCGGGACTGAGAACAACAGGGCGATGGCGACGGCGAGCGCCGAAGGTGCGGTTTTCCGGATCATGGTGTCAACTCCTGGTTGAGCACCAGGCGCCTCGCGTGCGGGTCGGTCGGCGCGTTGCATCGTCGATCGACTGGAGACCCCTGGCGTGGATTGAGCGCGGCGTCTCTCACGAATGAGGCGCCGACACTCTTCCTGCGTTCTCTCGCTGAATCAGGGGCCACCGTGTTCCGACGTGCCCATCGAGCGCCGGCGGAGCAGAGGATTTTTTACACGCGAACGACCGAGGCTGAGCCCAGCTCGAGAGACTATAGAGATCATGCTCAGAAAAAGTGACTGTAGGAGCAGAGGCTCTGGACCGCTGCGCGGAGACTCGAGCTCGAACGACTTCGGTGAGTCCTGGTCGGTCGTCTACGACGAGCTGCGCGCGGTGGCCAGGCGACAGCTGCGGAGTGGCCGAGACACTCTGCAGGCCACCGCTCTCGTTCACGAGGCGTATCTGCGGCTGGGGGACGATGCCCGCGTGCTGGATCGGGGCCGCGCCTATTTCTTCGCCGCCGCGGCGCGAGCAATGCGGCAGATCCTCGTCGACCATGCACGGGCGAGGGCGCGCGCCAAGCGGGGCGGGGGAGCGACTCCGGTGACCCTCAAGACCGGCGACGCCGGAGCTGAAGATGTCGGCGTCGATGTCCTGGATCTGCATCGGGCGCTCGAAGAGCTCGAGACCCTGAGCCCGCGCCAGGCTCGCGTGGTCGAGTGTCGGTACTTCGGGGGGTTGGACGTCGTCGAGACCGCGGAGGCACTCGACACCTCGCCGCGCACCGTCAAGCGGGACTGGCGGCTGGCGCGTACCTGGCTCTTCCGCCAGCTCGGGGCCACAGACCATGGATGAGGCGCGCTGGGAGCGGGTCGGCACCCTGTTCAGCCGAGCCCTGGCCCTGGAGCCGGAGCGGCGAGCCGGCTTCCTGACCGAAGCGTGCGGTGAGGACTCCGAGATGCGCCGAGAGCTCGACTCGATGCTGGCGGCCCATGACGAGCTCGACAGCGGCTTTCTGGCCGACCTCGAGGCCGAGGCGGTGGTCGATCTGCTGCAGTCGCCCGCATCCGGCGGCGTGCCGGAGCGCATCGGCCCGTGGCGTGTCCAGGCGGAGATCGGACGAGGCGGCATGGGGGTCGTCTACGAGGCGACGCGCGACGACGGGCAGTTCGAGCAGAAGGTCGCCCTGAAGTTGATCAAGCGCGGCATGGACAGCGACCAGATCCTGCAGCGTTTCCTGCGTGAGCGCCAGATCTTGGCGGGCATGGATCATCCCGGGATCGCGCGCTTGCTCGATGGCGGCATCACGCCCGAGGGGCGTCCCTGGTTCGCCCTGGAGTTCATCGAAGGCGTGCCGCTGACCCGGTACTGCGAGGAGCAAGGGCTCGGTATCGAGCAGCGGTTGAGGCTGGTTTCCGCGGTGTGCGAGGTGGTCGAGTACGCCCATCGAAACCTCGTGGTGCATCGGGATCTCAAGCCGTCGAACATCTTGGTCGACTGGTCCGGTCGCGTTCGGCTGCTCGATTTCGGCATCGCCAAGCTGCTCAGCGACGACGGCGCCCTCGACGAGACTCGAACGTCGGACGGCCGGCTGATGACTCCCGGCTACGGCGCTCCGGAGCTCGTGCTCGGCGGCCCGATCACGACAGCGACCGACGTGTACTCCCTCGGGGTCATTCTCTACGAGTTGCTCGCCGGCACGACGCCGCATCCAGTCCAATCAGGCGAGGTGACTCCGCAGATCCTGGCGCTGGTCGATGCGGAACCTCCGAGGCTGTCAGCTCTGGCCGCCGAAGCCGACCCGTCCCGCAAAGCCACGGCGTTGAGCGGCGAGCTCGACACGATCGCCCGCAAGTCGATCCAGGGCGTTCCGGATCGACGCTACGTCTCGGCCGCCGCCTTGCGGGACGACCTCGAACGCTACCTGGCGGGCGAGCCGGTCCTCGCCTGCCCGGATTCCTTGACGTATCGCGTAGGCAAGCTGGTGCGGCGTCACCGCGCATCGTTCGTCGCGGCGACTTTGGTCACCCTCTCGCTGGTGATCGGGTTGGGCACCGCGGTCTGGCAGGCGAATGTCGCGGCAGGCGAACGAGACCTCGCGCGGCAGGAGGCGAGGCAGACGGAAGAGGTCAAGGACTTCATCATCGATCTGTTCCGCTCGACGGATCCGAGGGAGCTCCAGGGGGCAGAGCTCACCGCCGAGCGGCTGCTCGACCGCGGCGTCGAGCGCGTCCGCACGAGTCTCGACGCGCGGCCCGGTCTTCGCCTCGAGCTGTTGACCGCAATCGCCGAAGCCGCGAAGCTGATCGGCGACTACGAGAACGCCGAGGCGGTCTTCCAGGAGGCGCTGGCTCTCGAGGTCGGCTCGGAGCCTCGAGAGCGCCTGCTCGTCGCCGCCGCGTTGAACGGCCTCGGGGAGAACTACGTCCTGCGCGAGAACGACGTCGAGGCCATCGAGCTGCATCGTCGCGCTCTCGCCATTCGTCTCGAGATCGCCGGGGTGGACACCCTGGAGACGGCCCAGAGCTACAACAACTTGGGGGTGGCGTTGGCCGGCCACAGGGAGCTTCCCGAAGCGATCGAGATGTATGGTCATGCGCTCCGCATCCAAGAGCGAGTCCTCGGCGAGGCCGACCTCGAAACACTGAACACCCTGGGGAACCTCGGATTCGCGCATCGCCTGCAGGGCGACTATGCCGAGGCCGAATCCCTGCTGCGGTCGGCGATCGATCGGATGTTCCGCGATGGACAAGACGATCACCCCTCGATGGTCTGGTTCCAGAGCCAGCTCGCCTCCGTGGTGCGACGACTCGGCGAGTATCGTGAGGCCGAGCGTCTTCTGCGCCGGAGCCTGGATCTGGCGCGTGAGATCTGGGGCGAGTCCCATCCGACGACGCGGGACATGAGAAACAACTACGCGATGATCGCGCATGCCCTCGGTCACGACGCGGAGGCCGTCGAGCTGATGAGAAAGAACCTCGCCTCGAACCTGGAGCAGTTCGGCAAAGAGCATCCCTACGTCCCGCTGAATCGAGGCAACCTCGGC
Organism: Acidobacteriota bacterium; assembly: GCA_039194425.1. Taxonomy (GTDB): domain Bacteria; phylum Acidobacteriota; class Thermoanaerobaculia; order Multivoradales; family J023; genus JAUIJL01. Next base: position 94,306 of record JBCCVZ010000010.1, read on the forward strand.
GGCATGCTCGTCGAGCTCGGTCAGGTGGAGGAGGCGATCGCCGAGTTCGAGATCGCGGAAGAGCTCCATCTCCGGGTCTCTCCTCCGCACTATCTCGTCATCGCCGACATCAAGCATGCGCGGGCGCGGATCGCGCGTGGGCAGCCGGACCATGCCCGGCGGCTGGTCGATCGCGCTCTGGCCGGCGAGCGGCGGCGGGAAACCCCGAGCCGGGACCGCTTGCTCCGAATTCTCACCGAGGCGGGAGCCGTCTACAGCGTGCTCGGCCGGTGGCAGGAGGCGACGGACCAGCTCGAGGAGGCGCTGGCGCTCCACGAGGAGCTCGGGACCGCGACCCATCCGCTGGCCGGAGCCGCGCACTTCGAGCTCGCCAAGATCCACCTCGCGCAAGACCGAATCGCAGAGGCCAAGGAGCAGCTCGATCGAGTCGAGGCGATCTGGTCGCGGGCGCTGCCGGAAGACCATTGGCGACGGGCCGAGCTGCTGGTGATCCAGGGCGAGCATCGAGCTCGCGCCGGAGAGCGCCGGCAGGGACTCGACGTCGTCGACCGAGGCATCGCCCTGCTCGAGCGCCAGCGCGGCAGGGAGCATTGGCGAACCCGGTCCGCGGTTCTCCGGCGTGAGGCTCTGGTCGGTGATCAATCATGAAGGGAGATGAAGATGAATCTGAAACTCGTGGTCCTCATTTCGGCGTCGCTCGGCCTCGGAGTCATCGGCGTCGGATATCTGGTCTCTCCGCAGACGATGTACGGTCTCTACGGCATCGACCTCGATAGTGTGAACGAGGCCAACATGGTGCGAGGGGCCTATGGTGGGCTCTTTCTCGGATTTGCCGTCCTGCTGTTCCTGGGAGCCCGTCGCGCGGATCTTGCGACACCGGCTCTTGTCGCGCTGCTGACCTTCATGGCAGGTTTCGCGCTGGGTCGAATCGTGAGCGTGGTCGTGGACGGTATGCCGTCGCCGTTGATTCTCTTGCTGATCGCCTTCGAGGTCGTTTACTGTGCGTTGGCGGCCTCTCTGCTCGCGAGGCGCGATCCGTCGCACGACAGCGCGTGACGGCGCTGGCTCCGCACTGCCGCATCAACGACCCGAGCGATTCAGTATGAGTCTTGAACGTGACCTCGACGCGTGGGATGGGACGTCGTCCGACGCGTTGCAGGCGACCTTCGATCGGCACCAAGACAGCCCGAGCTTTCTCCGAGACTTGATCCGACACGCGGGGTCCGTCGATCGGGAGGCCGGTGCGACGTGGCTGATCAAGCGATGGGTCGAGACCTCCGAGGGGATTGTCAGCGCGCAGGCCGAGCAGCTCTTGACGGTGATTCCCATGCTCGAAGGGTGGGAAGCCAAGCTCCACATTTTGCAATGCCTGCCGCATGTAGCGATTCCAGCGTCGTGCAGGGACGTCGTCGAATCGTTCACCAGGGAGTGCCTCCACGCCGAGAACAAGTTCGTTCGCGCCTGGGCGTACGGCGGGTTCTACGAGCTCGCGCGACACTTTCCTCAGTACCGAGACGAGGCGGAGAGCCTCATGGAACGCGGTCGAGCCGAGGAACCGGCGTCGGTTCGGGCTCGAATCCGCAGAGCTACGGCACGAGGCTTTCGGTGAACCTCTTCTCGTTCTCAGGACTGCGATGATTCCGCTACCCCTCCGAACAGCGACGGCACATCGCCTCGAGTTCGCCCACAGGCCCGTGGGGGGCTGGGTCGCCGCCGCGGTGGCTGGGATCCTGTACGGCGGCTTGTTGCATCTCGCGGGCGGCTGGAGTCTTCTGACGTCGACCAACGCCGGCCTCTTTGCGACGTTCGTCTGCGGCAGTGTGTTTGGCGTCGGCCTCTTCTTGGGGCTGTGGCGGCATGATTTGGTCGTCGATCGGCGGAGTCGGCGCTGGACCCGGACCCGCGGAGTGTGGCCGTTGATGGTTCGCAGCGAGGGGGTGCTCGGCGCCGCGGCGCGGGTGGTGTTGGGCGCGAGGACGAAGCGTCACTCCGGGCTCGGGCAGAACGAGTCGTACGCTGTCGAGCTGGTGCTCGGTGCGGGCGTACCGCCGGTCGTGCTCGGCAGGAGGACGGCGCGGGTGCTCGGGCAACGTCTGATGGTGGAGATGGCTCGTCGTCTCGAAGTGCCGGCGGTCGATCGCAGCGGTCGCGGCGCGCCGGTGACTACGCCGCACGACGAGCTGAAAATGCCCGACGACCCGCATGCAACTAAGGGCTACTGAGTCGGCGAGGAGGTCGTGGAGACGAGTCGGACTGGCGGGTTGCAGCAGGACATGGCGCCGTCGAGCCCGTGCTAGGTTCGGCACGGTGGACGAAGTACCCGAACGGAGGCTGAGTTGCGACGACTTGCACTGCTGGAATTCCAAACGCTCGATGGTGTGATGCAAGCGCCGAGCGTTCCCGAGGAAGACACCTCGGGAGGCTTTTCCCAGGGCGGTTGGGCACGCCCTTACTGGGACGATGTCATGGCACACGTCATGCGCGAAGCGATGTCTGAACCGTATGATTTGCTCTTGGGTCGAACGACTTACAACCTGTTCGCGTCTTCGTTCGCCGAGGCAAGTGAAGACAATCCGGTCGCCGCGATGCTGAACCGAGCCACGAAGTATGTCGTCACATCCGCTCACGATGAGCTTGTGTGGCAGAACTCCAAGCGGATTTCAGGAGATGTCGCGGCACAGGTCGCTCGACTCAAGGAGCAGGACGGGCCGCTACTTCAGGTTCACGGCAGTTGGCAACTCGTACAGACTCTTCTGGCACACGAGCTTGTCGATGAATGTCGGCTATGGACCTTTCCAGTCGTGGTCGGCTCGGGCAAACGGCTCTTCGGGACCGGCAGCTCGCCGTGGAACCTGTCGCTGGTCAAAGCAGAGGCAACACCGAGTGGGGCCGTGATGACGATCTATCGTCGACTGTGATGTCGCACGGCCGATCACACGGAGCAACCACCGAGGATTCGTTAGATGAAGACCCTCATTCGCCGTGCGCGCCCAGACGAGGCCGATCGGCTGACCGAGATCGCCTTTGCCTCCAAGCGCCACTGGAGCTATCCCGAGGCGTGGCTCGAGGCGTGGCGCGAAAGCCTCACTCTGACTCCGGACTTTGTCGGCTCGAACGTGGTCGATGTCGCGGTCGACGGGGAGGACGTGGCGATCGCTTGCTCTGCGCTCGTCGACGAGAAGGGCGCATCGAGTGCGATCCAGCTCGAGCACTTCTGGGTCGAGCCAGCGGCGATCGGGCGAGGCGTCGGGCGCATGCTCTTTCAGCACGTCGTGGAGACGGCGCGTGGCCTCGACGGTGAGAGCTTGCTCATCGAGTCTGATCCCAACGCGGAGGCCTTTTACGAGCGCATGGGCGCCGTCCGCGTTGGCTGGGTGCGGGCCGACGTTTGCGGTACCCCTCGGCGCCTGCCGACGATGCGTTTCGATCTGCGCGTCGCGTGAGCCAGCAATCTAAGCAAGAAGCGATCAGGCCGCGATCGACGAAGAAGGGGTACGCTCACCAGAGCGCAGTCTGCGGGTGAAAGGACACCCAGGTCGACCAGTAGATCGGCGTCGCGGCGACGGCTTCGAGCGCCTCGCCCGCGAGCGGCCCCGACATGGCGAGCCCAGTGTGTGGGTCCCAGGTGCTGCCGGTGTCGTCGTCGACGAGGCGACCGGCCTGCCAGGTGAAGGTGAGGGTGCGCTCGCCGAGGTGGCGGCTGAAGACTCTCGCCGCCCGCGGGTCGCCGGGCGCGGCGATCAGCAGCGCATGCTCGGCGATTTCGCCACTGATCATCGGGCGCTGCGCGAGCGTGTCGGTCGCGACGGCGACCGCGCCGTCGTCCGCCAGGTCGACGCCGATCACCAGTTGCTTCGCCGGCAGGCGTTGGTCGCGCCCGCCGCGGGTCCACGGCAGGCCGACCCACGACGCGCCGTCGTGGTAGCTGGCGTAGGGCGACTCGTCGAGCGGCGGTTTGACCAGCACCAGCGTTTCAGGATGCAGGCTTCGCCAGGCCCGCCACGTCGTCACCTGCGACGGAATGCTCTCCAGGCGGTCGCCGTTCCGCGGTCCGGCCTTGGCGACACCGTCGATCTGCGACCACAGGGAGCGTGAGCTCCGGTCGTACATCACCAACGCGTCGCGCCAGAGCTTGCCCGAGACCCCGAAGGTCGTCGGCCCGCCGGTCTCGCTCTCGTCGTCAGTCTGTGGGCGGACGTACACGACGCCCGTATGCGCCAGCGGTCACCAGGTGGCGGCGATCGGCTGCTCGCCCAGCCAGTCGTTGACGATCTCGTGGCGGTCGAGATGCCAGAGCGAGTAGGCCTTGGCGATGCCGGCTCGCACGACTCCGAGCACCAGCTCGTCGTCCGCCATGAAGTCCGCCTGTGCGGCCGGAACCAGCTGCGGCTCGTCGATCGCCGGAATGCGATCCGGTTGGATCAAGCTGTAGACCCGGTCGCCCTCGAGCTCGCTGACGCGCGGCAGGTCGTCCGAGGTCACGCCGATGCCCTGGCCCGTCGGGCGCGTCTTGAGCAGGAGGCAGCCCTGGAGCACGAAGACGGAGGTCAGCGCGAGGGCGATGGACGAGGCGGCGGTGAGGCGTCGGGGCACGGGTGAGTCTCCAACTCCAGTTCGTGCACTGTTTCGTGCTCGAACCAGTCGTGGATCTACGACCGCGTCGGCCGGAGACGTCGTCCGATCGATCAGCCGGGAGTCTTCGACTCGAGCTCGCGGTGGAGCCAGGCCCTCGTCCGGCGCCACTTGAGGACGACATTGGCGCGCGAGATGCCCAGAACTTCGGCGGTCTCCTCGAGAGTCAGGCCGCCGAAGTAGCGGAGCTCGACCAGCCGCGCCATCTCCGGGTCCTTGGCTTCGAGACTGAGCAGCGCGTCGTCGAGCGCGACCAGGTCGGCGGGCTCTTGGCGCGCTCCCTCGGCCGCCATCATGGTGACTCGCTGCCAGCCGCCGCCGCGTTTCGAGGCGTTGCGCTCGCGCGCGTAGTCGACCAGCAGGTTGCGCATCATGTGGGCGACCCGGCCGACGAAGTGCCGGCGGTTGGCGAACCGGACCCCGGTCTCGTCCTGCAGCCGGATGTAGACCTCGTTGACGACGGCAGTGGCCTGCAAGGTGTGGTTCGAGCGCTCGTTGCGGAAAAACCGCTGCGCGATCTGGCGCAGCTGGTCGTAAACCAGCGGCATCGCATCGTCCGCGACGTTGTCGCCGCTGCCTTCGTTCCACTGCTCGAGGATGGCGGTGAGAGCCCGGTTGCGTGGGTCGGGCGGGTCGCGGTCGGTCGTCATGGTTCAGCTCGGATTGGCTCGGAGTCGTGACGATTGTCGGCAGCAGTCGTGGGGAGGCGATTCGTCCTCCAGAGAGTAACTCATCGATCGAATCGTCAGAAAGGGAGAGAGGCTTAGTCCAGTGGCGAGTCAGTCTCGGCTTGCGAACCGGCGGAGTCGGGCTTCGAGGGATCGGGGATGCTTGGCGTCGAGAGGTGTCCTGTGGTGAAATCTCGCCATGATCTCTCCGAGCGATCTTCGCGTGGCACGGGGCCGAGGCTCGAGGTGCAGCTGATCGCCTGGGTCTGGCTCGGCATGATTCTCGGCGTCTCGTTTCTGGCGGCGCCGGCGAAGTTCATGGCCGAGTCGCTGACGCTGCCGGTGGCGCTCGATGTCGGGCGCGCGACCTTCGGGCTCTTCGATCGCCTCGAGTGGCTGTGGACCGCGGCGCTGCTGGCGGTGACCTGGCGCCGTCGACGTCGCGGGGAGCTCGACCGGCGGGTGGTGACGACAGTGGGTCTGATCGTCGGCATCGTCATCGTGCAGTCGCTGGTCTTCCTGCCGCGGCTCGACGAACGCGTCGCCCTGGTGATCGCCGGAGAGGATCTCCCACCGTCGCATCTGCACTCGGTGTCGGGGGCCTTCGAGGTCGTCCAGGCCTTCCTGCTCCTCGCGCTCGGTTTCTTCGCGAGCTCTCTCCGTCGCGGCGGCTCGACGAGAGCAGTGGGCTAGCGCAGCCCCGGCGGGCTCCCGATCGACGTCGCAAGGTCGACTGGAGTTTCGCTGCGTCACTAAACAGTGACGTCGATCGGCCGGTCCATGGTGTCGAGCGAGGCCGATCGACGAGCCGCGCTCGTCCAGTCCATCGCCGACAAGGAGCTCGACATGCTTGATACCCCAAGACTCCACCATTGCGTGGACCTTCAGCGAGCCCACTCTGCCTTTGCTGGAGTCATCTTCCTGCTGGCTCTCGCTTGCACTGCCGCTCCATCAGCCGCACAAAGGCCCGAGGCCGCGACCTCGCCGAGTGCCTGGGATGTCCTCGTCGACTCGAAGCCGGTCGACGAGCTCGAGGCTATTCCTCCGCTCGAGCGCCGCGTCCTCGACGTCTTGTCGCCCGAGCAGGGCACAGCCCTTGCGCAAGGCGATGACGACGTTCTCGAGCTCGAGAAGGCCCTGACGACCATCCTCGGCCGCGGAGCCTCGGCGCGCGGTGGGACGATGAGCTTCATACGGCTCGAGCCGTGCCTCATCGCCGACACGCGGCGCGCCAGGGGCCCGTTCGCAGACGACCAGATTCGCCACTATGTGGTTCGCGGAGAGACGACCGATCTGTCGCCGCAGGGCGGCAGCAGCACCGGCTGTGGTGTCCCCGGCCTGGCCGAGGGCCTTTCGGTGAGCAATCTTGCGCAAGCGGTCCTCCTCCACTTCGAGGTGATCGGCGCGCAGCGCACCGGAAAGCTCACCGCCTGGGCCGCCAACCAGCCGCAGCCGCTGTTGACTCATCTGAGTTATGAGCGTGGGGACTCGAGAACGGGCCCCACCAGTGGTCTGGCCGTCGTGCCGCTGTGCGACGCGCAGAGCCTCGATCCGTGCCCGTTCGGGGATCTACGTCTCAAGTTGAGCGGCGGAGCTCATCTGGTGACGGCCGTCCACGGCTATTTCGTCGGCGACGAGACGGTTCCGACGGGTCTGATCTCGATGTGGTCCGGTTCATTGGCCGAGATTCCCCGCGGATGGGTGCTGTGCGACGGCACCGAAGGCACCCCGGATCTGCGCGACCGGTTCATCCTCGGCACCGCAGGCTCCGAGGAACCCGGCGCGACCGGCGGAGTCCACGCCTTCTCCTTGACGCCGGAGCAGCTTGCCGAGCACGGCCATGCCGTGTCGATCGAGTCCGCGGGCTCGCATGCGCATCCTTTCTATCGACCGATCCACGGTCTCATCGTTGACTACTCGCTCGCTTTCTGGCCGGGAGTGAACTCGGCCTGGAGCTCCTGGGCGGGTGAGACCGCCCACACCTCGGCGGGCGGCGAGCACTCCCATGCCGCGACTCTCGAGACGGCCGGCGCCGGGGCCGCCATCGACAACCGTCCTGCGTTCTTCACGCTCGCCTTCATCATGAAGCGATGATCTAGCGGGGTTGCCCGCGATCAGGTGACAGGCACGCCGTTGGGCGCGTGCACGAGGTCCGAGAAAGCTCAGTGGAAGTCGTGGCTCGGGGTCTCGGCGAGGTGGCGGATCGGCCAGATGCGCTGCGCCTTGATCGTCATCGAGCCGTCGCGGCGCTGGAGCTCTCCTTCGATCACCAGGCCGGGGTGACCGACGACGACGTCGCGGTTCTCGGCCAGCAGCTGCGGCGTGACCAGCGCCTGGGCCATGCCGGTCTCGTCCTCGAGGGTGATGAAGAGCATGCCCTTGGCGGTGCCCGGGCGCTGGCGCACGATGACCGAGCCGGCGAAGGTGACGAGGCGGCCGTGGGGCAGGGAGTCGAGTGCGGCGCAGGAGACGACGCCGCGGCGACGCATCTCGGCGCGCGCGTAGGCCATCGGGTGGACGCCGACGGTGATGCCGCTCGAGGCGAAGTCGGCGAGGGTCTCTTCGAGCGGTGTCATCTCGTCGAGCGGCGTGCCGCGACGTGCCGATGCGGCGTCGGCGTCACGCAGCAGCGGCCCGGCGTCGCGGCCAGCGCGCTTGGCCTGCCACAGCGCCTCGCGTCGGCTCATGCCGAAGCCGGCGAGGGCACCGGCATGCGCCAGGCGGTCGAGGGCGTCGCCGCGGAGGTCGGCGCGCAGCGCCAGGTCGTCGACGTCGGCGAACGGGCGCCGACGCCGCGCCGCCTCGATGCGCGCGCCGACGTCGGCGTGTAGGCCGCGCACGTAGCGCAGGCCGAGGCGCAGGGCGCCGCGGGCCTGCTTCGGCGGCGCCGCGGTCTGTGGCCGGGCGCGCCGGTCGAAGTGGTAGGTCGGTGCGTCGTTCGTGGGGGCGTCGGTGGGCGCGTGCGGCTCCCAGGTGCAGCGCCAGTCCGAGCGGGTGACGTCGATCGCCCGCACCTCGACGCCGTGGCGGCGCGCGTCCTGGATCAACGTCGCCGGATGGTAGAAGCCCATCGGCCAGGCGTTGAGCAGCGCGACGTAGAACGCGGTCGGATGATGCGCCTTGAGGTACGCGCTGGAGTAGGCGATGAGCGCGAAGCTAGCGGCGTGCGACTCGGGGAAGCCGTAGAGCGCGAACGAAGTGATCTGCTGTACGATCTGGTCCTGGACCTCGCCGCGGATACCGCGCTCGTCCATGCCGGCACGCAGCCGTCGTTCAATCGATTCCATGCGCTCGGCCGAGCGCTTGAAGCCCATGGCGCGGCGCAGCTCCTCGGCTTCGCCGCCGCTGAAGCCGGCGGCGACCATGGCGATGCGCAGCAGCTGCTCCTGAAACAGCGGCACGCCGAGGGTGCGCTCGAGGATCGGCTTCAGGCTCGGATGCGGGTACTCGACCGGCGCGCGTCCACGCCGACGATCGAAGAACGGATGCACCATGCCGCCGACGATCGGCCCCGGGCGGATGATCGCCACCTGCACCACCAGGTCGTAGAAGCGCTCGGGATTGTTGCGCGGCAGCGACGCCATCTGTGCGCGGCTCTCGACCTGGAAGACGCCCACGGTGTCGGCGCGCCGCAGCATGTCGAAGACCTTCGGGTCGTCTTGCGGCAAGTGCGCATAGTCGACGTGGACGGTCTCGTGGTGACGGATCAGCTTGGGTGCCTCTTCGAGCACGTTGAGCATGCCGAGGCCGAGCAGGTCGACCTTGATGATGCCGAGATCGGCGCAGTCGTCCTTGTCCCACTGCACGACGACGCGCCCGTCCATCGACGCCGGTTCGAGCGGCACGACCTCGTCGAGGCGACCGTTCGCCATCACCATGCCGCCCGAGTGCTGGCCGAGGTGTCGCGGCAGGTGCTGCAGGCGATGCCACAGCTCGACGAAGTGGCGCACGCGCAGGTCGTCGGGGTCGAGCCCGGCGGCCTGGAGCTCCTCGCCGAGGTCGCGCGAATCGCCGCGCGAGGTGTCGTAGCGCAGGCGACCCAGGCGCTTCGACAGGCCGCCGATCTGCTCGCTCGAGAAGCCAAGCGCCTTGCCGACCTCGCGCGCCGCCAGGCGGTCGCGGTAGGTGATCACGTTGGCGGTCATGGCGGCGCCGTGCGGCCCGTAGCGGCGATAGACGTACTGGATGACCCGCTCGCGCTGCGTCCCCGACGGCAGGTCGAGGTCGATATCGGGCCACTCACCGCGCTCCTCGGAGAGGAAGCGCTCGAACAGGAGCTCCATCCTCACCGGGTCGACGGCGGTGATCGACAGCGCGTAGCAGACCGCGCTGTTGGCCGCCGAGCCGCGCCCCTGGACGAGGATGCCCTCACGCTTGCAGAAGCGGATCAGGTCCCAAACGATGAGGAAGTAGCCGGCGAGGTCGAGGCGCTCGATCATCGCCAGTTCCTTCTCGATCTGGCGCTGCGCCGCGGCGGTGAGCGGACGGAAGCGGGCGCGCGCCTCGTTCCAGGTCACCTGGCGCAGGTACGAAGCGGCGGTCTCGCCGGGTGGCAGGGGGTAGTCGGGGAAGCGATAGCCGAGGTCGGCGAGCGTGAAGTCGAGAGTGTCGGCGAGCGCGGCGCTTTCGTCGACGGCGGCCGGCAGATCGCGGAACAGGTGCGCCATCTCGGCGGCGCTCTTGAGGTGGCGCTCGCGCTGCGCCGCCAGGCGACGACCGGCGGCGTCGACCTGGGTGTAGTGACGGGCGCAAGTGAGCACGTCGTGCAGCGGTTTGTCGTCGGTGCGCGCGTAGCGCACGCCGTTGGTGGCGACGAGCGGCAGCCGGCGGCGCTTCGCCAGCTCGAGCAGGGCCTGGTTGCGCTGCTCGTCGGCGCGCAGCTGGTGCCGCTGCAGCTCGACGTGCAGGCGGCCCGGAAAGAGCGCGCACAGCCGGTCGAGGGTGCGCCCGGCGCGGTCGAGCCCACCGCGCCGCAGCGCATGGGCGAGCAGACCCTCGTCGCCGCCGGTGAGACAGTGCAGGCCGTCGCCATGGGCGCGCAGCAGATCGAGATCGACGCGTGCGTCGCCTTTCGGGCGCCCGCGCGCCGCCGCTGTCAGCAGCTTGCACAGGTTGCGATAGCCGGCCCGCGAGCGCACCAGCAGAGCGAGCCGACGGCCCTCGAGCGCGCGCGCCGCCGCCTCGCGCCGAGTCGACTTCGCCTTCGCGCGCTGTCCCTGCGGATCGTCGCGGGTCGCGAGCACGACCTCGGCGCCGACGATCGCCCGCAGCCCCGCCTCTTGCGCCGCCTTGTGCAGCCTCGGCGCCCCGTAGACGCCGCTGCGGTCGGTGAGCGCCAGCGCCGGCAGCCCGAGCGCGGCGGCACGCTCGACCAGGTCCTCGGGCTGCGACGCGCCGTCGAGGAACGAGAACGACGAGGCGGCGTGCAGCTCGACATAGCGCGGTCCACCACGCCGCCGCCCTGTGACCGGCCGCGGCGCATACTCGCGCCGCCGGCGCTCGAGCTTGCGCGCCCCGGGCGACGTCTTCAGACCCTCGAGCGACGACCCGAAGTCCCGCGCCGTGGGCAGCCCCGATTCGTCCGCCGGCCGAGGCGACGGCTCTTGAACATCGTCATCGTTCACGTCTCGAGCATAGCGTAAACGGGGCGTAAGTTTGTCGACGAAGAGCGGCTCCGAGCTCGTCGCGCGCAGAAGACCGTCGAGCGCCGGGCGAGTCGACTCGGTGCCTGACGCGGTGCGGCATCCGGGGCGCTCGTTCAGAGTTCTTTGACGATGAGTCTGCGTTCCTGCGACGCGGGGCGGCTTTCTCTCGTAGGCACGATCGAACGCCGCGCTGCGGCTCGACGATGGCGCGTCGCAGGTGTAGCATCGAGGAGACCTCACGAGGCGCCGCGCGCACCGCAACGTCCATCCAACCGGCGATCCGCTCGCCGCCGTGCCGCCGCGCCTCTCCCCTGAGAATTCGCGGGCTCGAGGCCCGCTTGTGCCTTCGCAGGAGATCCACATGACCAACGCAGTCGTGCAGGTCCCGGTGCCGGTGAACGAGCCGGTCCGTGACTATGCTCCAGGCAGCCCCGAGCGTTCCGCGCTCAAGACGCGCCTCGTCGCGATGCTCGACCATGTCGAAGAGATTCCGGTCGTCATCGGCGGTGAGCGGATTTTCACCGGCGAGGTGTTCGAGTCCGTGTGCCCGCACGATCACCAGCATGTGCTCGCCCGGGTGCATGCCGCCGGCGCGTCCGACGTGGAGAAGGCGATCGACGTCTCGCGCCAGGCCTGGGCGAGCTGGTCTGAGATGCACTGGGAAGACCGCGCGGCTGTCTTCCTGAAGGCCGCCGAGCTCCTCGCCGGTCCGTGGCGCGACACGATCAACGCCGCCACGATGCTCGACCAGTCGAAGACCGCGAACCAGGCCGAGATCGACGCTGCCTGCGAGCTGATCGACTTCTGGCGCTTCAACGTCGCCTACCTGCGCGAGCTCTACACCCACCAGGCGAGCTCGCTCACCGAGGAGTGGAACCGCACGGAGTACCGTGCGCTGGAGGGGTTCGTCTTCGCGGTGACGCCGTTCAACTTCACGGCGATCCAGGCCAATCTGCCGACCGCGCCGGCGCTGTGCGGCAACGTCGCGCTGTGGAAGCCGGCCGAGCAGGCGACGCTCGGCGCCTGGTACGTTTTCCAGCTGCTCGAAGAGGCCGGTCTGCCGCCGGGCGTGATCAACTTCCTGCCCGGCGACGGACCGACGATCGGCGGTGTCGCGCTCGCGCATCGTGACCTGGCGGCCGTCCATTTCACCGGCTCGACTGGCACCTTCCAGCACATCTGGCGCACCGTCGGCGAGAACATCGCCGACTATCGCACCTACCCGCGCGTCGTTGGCGAGACCGGCGGCAAGGACTTCGTCTTTCTGCACCCGACGGCCGATGTCGACGCCGCCTGCGTCGCCCTCGTGCGCGGTGCCTTCGAGTACCAAGGGCAGAAGTGCTCGGCGGCATCGCGCGCCTACGTGCCGCGCTCGCTGTGGCCCGAGCTACAGTCGAAGCTGGTGGACCGGATCGGCCTGCTCGAGCAGGGCTCGCCGCTCGACTTCCGCAACTTCCTGTGCGCAGTGATCGACGGCGAGGCCTTCCAACGGATCGCCGGCGCCATCGAACGGGCGCGCAACGACTCCGCGGTCGAGATCGTGTGTGGCGGCGGGGTCGACGACTCGAAGGGCTGGTTCATCGAGCCGACCGTGCTGCTGACCAGCAACCCGCGCTCCGAGACCATGGAGACCGAGCTCTTCGGACCGGTGCTCACGGTGTACGTCTACGACGACGAGGAGCTCGACGCCACGCTCGAGCTCTGTGACTCGACCAGCCCCTACGCGCTCACCGGTGCGATCTTCGCGCGCGATCGCGCCGCCCTTGCGCACATGGCCACCGCGCTGCGCCATGCCGCGGGCAACTTCTACCTCAACGACAAGCCGACCGGTGCCGTCGTCAGCCGCCAGCCATTCGGCGGCGCGCGCGGCTCGGGCACCAACGACAAGGCGGGGTCGATGTTCAACCTCGTACGCTGGGTGTCGCAGCGGTCGATCAAAGAAACCTTCGTTCCCGCCACAGACCATCGTTACCCGTTCATGGACGACGAGTGAGGAGCCGAATGAGCCAACAGATCCAGCCGGTGTCGACGAGCGATTCCCAAGACGCGACGGTCTCCGGAGCAGCCGTGCACAGCACGGACGACGAGATCCGCACCCACGAGGCGATCGACCACACGATCTCTGGTGAGCCGGTTTGGCTCGCGCAAGGCAAGGCGCGGCTCCGATGGTGGGCTCTCGACAGCATGCGCGCCGACGACTCCGGCCTGGTCCACGGTGGCTTCGTCTTCTCGCTCGCCGATCACGCGGCGATGCTCGCGGTGAACCATCCGAATGTCGTGCTCGGCGCCAGCGACTGCCGATTCCTGGCGCCGGTGGCCGTCGGCGAGACGCTCGAGGCGGTCGCCAGCCTGGCACGTGTCGACGGCAAGAAGCACCATGTCGACGTCACGGTGCGTCGTGCCGACCTGCTCGAGGAGTCGGTCGACGGCGGCACCGAGGCCGCCGGTGAGGAAGTCTTCCGCGGCAGCTTCACCTGCTTCGTGCCGCCCCGCCACGTGCTCGCCGACGCGGTGGAGGCGACCGCCCAGTGAGCCAAGACCCGGTGCGGCACGGCGGTGACCTGGTCGTCGACGTGCTCGAGCAGCAGGGGGTCCGGCGCGTCTACACCCTGTGCGGCGGCCACGTATCGCCGATTCTGGTCAGCGCCGAACGCCGGGGCATCGCCATCGTCGACGTCCGTCACGAGGCGAGCGCCGCCTTCGCCGCCGACGCCGAGTCACGCCTCACCGGCGTGCCCGGCGTCGCCGTCGTCACCGCCGGTCCGGGTTGCACCAACACGATTACGGCGATCAAGAACGCGCAGATGGCGCAGTCGCCGCTGGTGCTGCTCGGCGGCGCCACGGGAACGATTCTGAAGGGGCGCGGCTCGCTCCAAGACATCGACCAGATGGCGCTCTTCGAGCCGCACGTGAAGTGGATGGCGGCCGTCGAGCACGTCCGCGACTTGGTGCCGGCGGTGGAGCAGGCCTTCGAGGAGGCGCGCCTCGGTGTGCCCGGGCCGGTGTTCGTCGAGTGCCCGGTCGACCTGCTCTATCCGCAGCCGCTCGTGCGCGAGCAGTACGGCGTCGGCGAGAGCGCCAAGCCGCCGCGCTCGCTCGGCGAGCGGGCGCTGCGCTGGTATCTGGGTCGGCACGTGCGCAAGATCTTCCGCGGCGCCGACAAGGTGGCGGCGTCCGCGCCGCGGTCTCTTCCCGTGCCCGAGGCGACGCGGCGCGAGGTGCAGAAGGTGGCCAAGGCTTTGCGCGCCGCGCGCCGGCCGGTCGCCTTGGTCGGCAGCCAGGCGACGCTGCGGGTCGAGCGCATCGACGAGATCGCGTCCGCCCTCGGTGAGCTCGGCCTGCCGTTCTACCTGAGCGGCATGGCGCGCGGCCTGGTCGGTGTCGACCATTCGCGCCAGATGCGCCACAAGCGCCGCCTGGCGCTCGGCGACGCCGACCTCGTGCTGCTGCTCGGCGTGGCCGCCGATTTCCGCCTCGACTACGGCCGCCACGTGCCGCGCAAGGCGACCTACGTGTCGGTGAACCTCGACGATCACGACCTGGTGAAGAACCGCCGGCCGGATCTCGGCATCTTGGCCGACCCGGGGCTCTTCGTGCTCGCGCTCGCCGCGGAGCTCGGTGGGGACGCTGACGCGCCCGGTCTCGAGCGCACCGAGTGGGTGGCGTCGCTGCGCACGCGCGACGACGAGCGCAATGCCGACATCGCCGCCCGCGCGGAACAAACGACCGAGCACGTCAACCCGCTGCACCTCTTCCGCACGATGGATACGTTGCTCGACGACGACAGCGTGCTGGTCGCCGACGGCGGCGACTTCGTCGCCACCGCGTCGTACATCCTGCAGCCGCGCGGCCCGCTGCGCTGGCTCGACCCGGGAGTCTTCGGCACCCTCGGCGTCGGCGGCGGCTTCGCCCTCGGCGCCAAGGCGGTGCGCCCGGCGAGCGAGGTGTGGCTGATCTGGGGCGATGGCTCGGCGGCCTACAGCCTGGCCGAGTTCGACGCCTTCGCGCGCCACGGCCTGCCGGTGATCGCGGTGGTCGGCAACGACGCCGGCTGGACCCAGATCGCGCGCGAGCAGGTCGAGATTCTCGGCGCCGCAACCGCCACGCAGCTGGTGCACAACGAGTACCACACGGTCGCCGAGGGCTACGGCGGCGCCGGCCTGCTGCTCGACGACCCGGCGCAGATCGCCGACACCCTGCGTGAGGCCAAGCGCATAGCGGCGGAGGGCAAGCCGGTGCTGGTCAATGTGCTGCTCGGCGCCACCGACTTCCGCAAGGGCTCGATCTCGATGTGAGTCCCACGGGTCCCTGATGCGTTTCCACTGCAGGCGCTGCGACGCACCGGTGTCGAACGAGCTCGAGCCGCTCTTCGACGCCTCGAAGCTGGTCGAGGAGGACGGGGAGGCGCATGTGCCGGCGGGGACATTCGCTCTCTCGGACGGTGACTACTACTACGGCTCGCTGGGCGTCTATCTCCTGAACCTCGACGACGCCGTCGACACCCGCCACCATCGCCGCGCCGACCGGCTCTATGGCTGCTGCGGTCTCGACGGTGGCAACGGGCCGAACACACTCTGTCGCAAGCGCCACGAGATCGGGACCGAGAAGTCGGACTGCTGGCATGCGCATGCCTTGTTGCTCGATCCGCGGCGGGTGCGCCGGCGGCCCGACGAGCGCATCGTCTACGTGCTCTGCGGGCTCTCGTTCGCGGGCAAGTCGACGCTCGCTGGCGTGATCGCCGAGCACACCGGCGCCGCGATCGTCAGCCTCGACGCGATCAACGCCAAGCGCGGCCTCTACGGCGGCGAGGGCGTGTCGGCGGAGGAATGGGGACGCACGCACGACCTGGCGCTCGAGCAGCTCGACCGGCTGCTCGGTTCAGGACAGGCGGTGGTGGTCGACGACACCAGCTGCTTTCGCTTCCTGCGCGACAACTATCGCGCCGTCGCGCGGCGCCGCGCCGCGCCGTGCGTGGTGCTGCACGTCGATGTTCCGCTCGAGACGGCGCTGGCGCGACGCGCGGCGAACGACGACTCACCGACCCGCGCCACGGTGACAGAAGCGATTCTGCGCGATCTGGCGCGCACCTTCGAACGGCCGGAGGCCGACGAGACGACCTGGGTGCTGGCGCCGCGCGACGATCCGTCGACCTGGGTCCGTCGGGCGCTCGTCGGCGCACGGCGCCCGCGTCGCTGGTACGATTTCCTGCGCGGAGCCGGCGTGGCTCCCGACCCCTGATGTTCGCTGGGAGGACCGCTGTGATGAACCGAAATTTCGCCCTTGTCCTGGGCACTTTCAGTCTGATCCTCGTCGCCGCGGTGCCGCTGGCCGCGCAGTGCCCGTCGCTGCAGCTCCGAGTCTGGCAGCCGGGAGGCGAGGAGACGTGGTCGGCGAGCGGCGAGGGAGTGCGGGTGACGACGGGCGAGGAGGCGCATGTCTACCTGCACGTCGAAGGACGCTCGGCGACGCCCTACGGCACGAGCGCGACGATCGGCTATCCGCAGCAGTACGGCGCGTCGGGCAGCCAGCGCGACGTGCTCGAGCATGTGCGGATGAAGGCGCAGAGCGTCGACGACAAGCGCCTGGGGCGCATTCGCTTCACCGCCGAGGAGCCGGGGACGACCCAGCTCGGCTACCGCGTGACGGCGGTATCGGCGCCCGGGACCCTGCAAGACCTGCCGGCCGGCTGCCGTGAGGGCTTCTTCGCGGTCGAGGTGCTCTCCGCGACAGATTCCACCGATGGCGACGGCGCCAACGGAGGCTCGGGGTCTGACGGTGATGCAGCGACGTCGCGGGGAGCCGCGCAAGAGCTCGCCGCTGGGCTGGTCGGCGCGCTGCTGCGGCGCGACGGTGCCTACAACCTCGACTCCGGCTTCGTCGACCGCATCGCCCGCGACGGCCGCGACGGCGTGATCGACGTCGCACAGACGGTCGTCACCTCGAACGAGTTCCGCTCCGAAGCCCTGCGCCGCACCGAAGAGGCCCATGGCCGCGCCGATCTGTCGCGCCTGCGCGAGCTGCTCCTCGACGACATCTACCGCGATCTCTACGGCTACGTCGAGCCGTCGCGCGACGATGCCGACGACGATCTCGCGGCGCTCGATGAATGCCTCTCGGCGTCCCGCGACTCCGTCCGCGCCTGCGAGGATCTAGCCGCCAACCTGGTCGCCTCACGACTCTTCTACGAGCACCACCGCGATCTGATCGACCAGCTCCGCTGACCCAGTCGCCCCGCAGTCGAAGCTGCCCCCGGGTCGGTCAGAGTCGGCCGAGGGCGCGCAGGCGGTGGAGGTGGGCTTCGGCCTGGCGCGCGGCGACGGGGTAGAGGGCCTCGGGAATGCCGGCGTAGACGATCGGCACCAGCGTCTCGACGCTGGTGTGGCCGTCGGCGTGGGCGGCGAGGATCTGCTCTTCGCGCTCGAGGCGGTGGCGATGCAGCCGTTCGAGGGTGCCCACCGCGTTGAGCACCACCGGGCCGTGGGCCGGGAAGAGCGTGCGCGGGCGCCGGGCGACGACGCGCTCGAGCGAGTCGAGGTAGGCGCTCATGTCGCCCTCGGGCGGATCGATGACGATCGTGCTCAGGGTCGAGGCGAGGTCGCCGGCGATCAGGCTGCCGTGCGTCTCGTCGAGGAAGGCGAGGTGGCCGCGCGTGTGTCCGGGGGTGTGCAGCACGCGGACCGGAAACGGCGCGTCGGGTCCGCCGAGATCGACCACCGTGTCGCCGGCCAGGGTCTCGTCGATCGCGATGCCTTGGGCCGCCAGACCCGCGGCGGAGTCGGCGTGCGCCTGGATCGGGACGCCGAGGTGACGGCGCACGCGCAGAACAGCGCCGACGTGATCGGGATGATGGTGGGTAAGCCAGATCGCACGGATGCGCCGGCCGGCGGCGACGAAGGCGTCGAGCGCCGCCAGCAGACGGTCCTGCTCCTCGGCGAGGGGCGTTGCCGGGTCGATCAAGACCGCGTCGCCGGTGCCGAGGAGCACGGCGTTGGTGTGGGTCGCCGGCGGGAGCGTCGGCGTCCGCAAGGGGAGCAGGACGACCCCGGGACGGAACTCGATGCGGCGCAGTGGCCCGAGGTCGGCCTCGGACGTGTCGAGCAGGCGCCGGTGGCCGTTCTTCGGCCCGGCGTCGCCGAGCACGCGCAGAATGTGCAGGATCGGCGGTGCCGCGGTCACCTCGCCACGGCGCCAAGCATCGAGTGCGTCTTCCGACGTCGTCCACGCGCCGCGATCGAGCTCAGCGCCGCGCGGTCCGGGAACGTCGTCGTCGGCGAGCAGCACCGGATCCGGGCGCTCGGCGGGCCAGTGGAGCAGGGCGAAGCGGTTGTCGAAACGCATCGGCGCGAACGGCGGGGTCAGCCAGCGGCCGGCGAAGCGCAGCGGCGCGGCGTCGAGCGTCCAGCCGTGCGCAGCGAGCAGCTCGCCGAAGCCGACCTCTTTCGCCAGCAGGCGTCGACGCGCCTCGCGCACTACCGTGGATCGCGGGTCCACGGCGTCGCCGCCGGCCAGCGGCAGCAGACCGGTTTCCTCGAACAGCTCGCGCAGCGCGGCGAAAACAACGCCCGGCGCCAGGTCGGGAGCGAGTGCCGCCTGCTCTGCTGCGTCGAGAGCCGGCGCCGGTGCAGTGACGGTGCTAGCGGGGGTGCCCGCGACGTCGCCGATCAGCCGGCCGGCAGCCCGGGCGTCGGTTTCGGCGGCGACGTCGCGCCGCGACACGCCGCCGCCCGGAAACGCCCACCAGCCGCCCATGAACGCCATCGTCGCCGCACGCCGCGCCCAGTAGACGCGCAGCGTTCCCTCCGCGTCGCGGCGCCAGGGGACGACGGCGGCCGAGGCGCGGATCGTCGGCGGGGCGACGGGAGCCTGCAGCAGTCGGGCGTAGAAGGCGTCGGGATCGTTGGCCGGGGCGTTCGAGGTCATGGCCCGAGACTATCGCCCCGGCCGAGCGACCGACTTAGAAACTGAACTGCAGGCCGACCTCGACGAGCGTCGTCTCGTCGTCGAAGGGCAGCTCGTCGAGCTCGCCCTCGTCGTCGTCGAAGGCGCTCTCCTCGGCCTCCTCGATCGCCTCCTCGAGCACCTCGGCGAACTCCTCCGGCAGCGCGAAGCGATTCCCATCCAGCTGGTGAACCGCGAACTTCACCACCGCGGTGGGGGTGATCCACCAGTTGACGCCGAGCGCCAGGCCCTCGTGCTCGGTGAGCGAGTCGAAGTCGTCGTCGAGCTCGAACTCGAGGATCTCAGTCTCGACTTGATCCCAGCGCGCGACCAGCTGCCAGCGCTCGCTGACGAAGCGGCCGAGCTCGATGTAGAACCCGTCGGCTTCGACCTCGTCTTCTTCGTCGAGGTGGTAGATCTCGGCGCGCACCAGGGACTTCTCACCTTCGAACTCGACCTGTGCACCGACGGCGAAGTTCTCGAGCTCTTCTCCGGTCGACTCGCCGAGCTCTTCGTCTTGGTTGGTGCCGTGGAAGGCCGACAGGCCGAAGCGGAACCGAGGGTCGGGCGCGGTGACCACGAGACGCCCGCCGATCACATCGTCACGGTCTTTGGTCTCGATGAAGCTCTCTTCCTCTTCGCCTTCCTCGTCGTCGTCGTCGTCACCTTCACCTTCGTCGTCGTCGTCTCCGAGCAGGTCCCACGGCTCCGACGCCTCGAGCTTCAGCCGGCCGAAGTACAGGTCGTAGGCTAGCGACCATTCGCCGACCGCATTTTCGACGCTGTAGCCGATGCCGTCGACGGCCTCGCCGGCGACACCGACCGAGCCGTACATCGACGGCGCCAAGTCGATGAACGGACGAAGCACGCCGACGTCGAAGACCTCGGAGTAGATGCCGAAGGGATGCTGGATGCGGCCGAGCCGCACCGTGCCGCCGAGCGCTTGGTAGCTGGCGAACAGAAAGTCGAGCTGGACCTCGAGCTCCTCGTCGTCCTCGTCTGTGGAAAGGAACTCGAGCTGCCCCGCGACCCGTAGACGGTCGCTCAGCGTGCGGCTCAGGTTGAGAGCCAGGGCGAAGTTCTCGTACTCACCGTCCTCATCGCCGGTCGCGAAGGAAAGCCCGTCGGTGTCGCCGTAGGCCCAGGAGCCGAAGACGTAGGTTTCGAGGCCTCGCTTCTCGGCGGCCTCGCCGGCACCGTGGGCCGGGGCTGTGAGTCCGACGACGAGTCCGAGGACGAGCCCGGCGAGGAGCATGAGTCGAGAGAAGTGGGCCGCTGGGGACATAACGGCCATTCGGTAGGTTTCCTGAGCACAAGAAACCCCTTGGGGGAGGACCGGGACGTGCATGGGGAGATCTCCAGAACGATTGAAGCAGACCGTACTCTGAGATCAGGAGCAGTTTTCGTGCCACGACCGAACGGTCGGTCGAGCCGCTGTTTGCGAGCTCGAGAGGTTGCGAGGGCGGGGAGAACTGCCACCCCTGGGTAATTCTCCCTGGGGGCGAACGCGGGTCGGCGGAGTCGGACACGGATTGTCGTCCTCTGCCGACGTGAAGCCTCTGAATGACCACGGGATCTGCGTTAGCATGGCGGACCGTGGCCGACGACTCGCATCAGCACTCACCCCCACGTGCAGCGACGCGCGCTCCGGTCGACTTGTCGGTGCGCCTGCAGTTCGACGACTCGATGGAGATCGTCGACGCGCACTGCAACAACATCTCGATCGGCGGCATGTTCGTCGACCAGGTCGGCGTGTCGAGGCCCTCAGGGACTCTCGTGCGCTTCGAGCTGCAGATCGCGGCCGAATCGTCGATTCGGGGCCTCTCGGAGGTCGTGTGGATGCGGCCTCGCGACGGCGGTGCGATGGGGCTCAAGTTCCGATTCCTCGAGCAGCGCGACCGGCAACAGATTTTCAAGCTGGTGAGCCAGCACATCAAAGAGCGGCTGGCGCAGCGTCACCCGTCGCTCGACGAACGAGAGGACGCGGCGGCGGGCGCAGCGGCGCGAGGAGGCACGATCGCCGAAGTGTTGACCCCGCCCTCGGTCCTGCCGGATGGCGCGCCACCTCCTGCCCCGACGACGTCGTCCGTCCCGGACGCAAAGGTGCTCGGCTCGGTCGACCGATTTCTCGCCTCCTCCGGCGACAGCGAGCGGGCGATCCCCAGGACCGGGCCGGAATCGGCGCTGCCGGGATCGGCCGCGCCGGGAGTGGCCGCGCTGGCGCCGGATCCGGCCACGGAGCCCGAACCGGCGGACCCGCTCGACGAGACGGGCGCCCGTACGCATCTCTTCGAAGCGGGCGCGTCGCAGCGTCCCGGGGTCTTCGCGTCCGACGAGCCCGATCTCGGTTCCGAGCCTGAGCCGGTGACCGCCGAGCCAGCGTGGGACGAGCCTCCCTGGACCGAGCCGGCGCTGGGTGAACCGGACGACGCGCCGAGGTCGACGACCTCTCCGCGGCGCGGCTCCGTACGCGGCGTCGACCACCGCCTGGCTCTGTGGGTCGCTGGGGTGCTCGGCGTCGTGGTGCTGGCCGCGCTCGGCTACCTCGCGCTCGGGTGGTTCGGCGGCGAGGACTCGTCGACTCCCGAAGTGGCGGCAGCGGCTGATGCGATCGAGGCCGCCGGGTCGCCTGCATCCGGGTCGCCTGCGTCAGGGGAGCCTGCGTCCGGGGAGTCGGCCGAGGCTGGCCTCGTGGACACGGACCCCGCCGACACGAGCGTGGCCGACGGTGGCACCGAAGGCGACGGGCCGAAGACCGCCGATACCCGGCCGGCCCAAGAGCCACCGGCCGCGAGCGCCCCGGGGCGCGCCGAGCCGGCGTCACCACCGCCGCCGCGCGTGGCGGCGCCAGCGCGTTCGTTCGAGCGTGTGACCGCGATCCGCTCGCGCACCACCGGCGCCGCACAGGTGATCGTGATCGAGACCGATGGCGCCGTGCCGGGCGCGCGCTTCGACCACTTCCGGCTCGACGGCGGCTCGGGGCCGCGCGAAGTGGTGCGCCTCTACGGCCTGTCGCGACGGTTCGAGCGCAACACCGTGGCGGTCGACGGCCCGGCGGTGCGGCAGATCCGCACCGGCTGGCACGAAGCGCGTCGGCGCGGAAACGAACTCCACATCGTGCTCGATCTGGTGGGTCCCGCCTGGCGGGTGACCCGCCTCGAGCCGGTCGGCGACCGGCTCGAGGTCACGGTCGAGCGGTAGGGCGTAGGCGAGGCTCTCAGCCGACCGTCGCGGCAGTCGGCTCGCTCGTCGTCTCCGACGATGCGGCGTCCCAGTCGCGGCTGAGCACGTCGGCGATCTGGTCGAGGCCCCAGTCGAGGTCTTCCTGCGAGATGACCAGCGGCGGCGCGATGCGGATCACGTGCTCGTGGGTCTCCTTGCACAGTACACCGAGGTCCTGCAGCGCCTCGCAGAAGCGTCGCGCGCCGCCGGCCGACTCGTGCAGCTCGACGCCGATCCACAGGCCGCGACCGCGGAGCTCCTTCACGTAGGGCGAGTTGAGCGCCTCGAGGCGCTCGAGCGCGTGGCGGCCAAGGGAGGCCGAGCGCTCGACCAGATTCTCGTCGACCAAGATTTCGAGCGCGGTGGTCGCCACCGCCGCCGCCACCGGATTGCCGCCGTAGGTCGAGCCGTGGTCGCCCGGGTGGAAAACGTCCATGATTTCGTCGTCGGCGAGGATGCCCGACACCGGGTAGAAGCCGCCCGAGAGCGCCTTGCCGACGATCACCACGTCGGGGCGAATGTCCTCGTGCTCGTAGGCGAACATCTTGCCGGTCCGGCCGAGACCGCTCTGGATCTCGTCCATGATCAGCGCCGCGCCGTGCTCGTCGCAGAGCGCGCGCAGGTGGCGCAGGAAGCCGTCCTGCGGAATGATGATGCCGCCCTCGCCCTGGATCGGCTCGATCAGGACCGCCGCGACGTTCGAGTGCATCGCCTCGAGCACGGCGTCGAAGTCGCCGTAAGGAAGAATGCGGAAACCGGGGGTGAACGGACCGAAGTGCGCCTTGTAGGCGTCCTCGGACGAGAAGCCGACGATGGTCGTGGTGCGGCCGTGGAAGTTGTTGTCGAAGACCAGGATCTCCGCTTCGCCGTCGGGCACACCCTGCTTGGTGTAGGCCCATTTGCGCACTGCCTTGATCGCAGTCTCGACCGCTTCGGCGCCGGTGTTCATCGGCAGGAACTTCTCGAAGCCGGTGAGCTTGGTGATGAACTGGTAGAACGGGCCGAGGCGGTCGTTGCGGAAAGCGCGCGAGGTCAGGGTGAGCTTCGGAATCTGCTCTTCGATCGTTTCGATCAAGCGCGGATGGCAGTGCCCCTGGTTCACCGCCGAGTAGGCGGCGAGCATGTCGAGGTACTTGTTGCCGTCGACATCCCACACCCACACGCCCTCACCTCGCTCGATGACGACGTCGAGAGGATGGTAGTTGTGGGCGCCGTAGGCGTCTTCCAGGGAGATGTATTCGTTCGTGTTCATCTCGGCTCCTATGGGTCGGCGTCGCCGACAGTCTGCAGGTCGGTTCGGCGTGCGCGGCCGGTCCGGCGATCCATTCAGATGTCGGGGACCAGGGGGTCGATGACGGGTCGATGAGAGACAGGGTCGATGACGACCAGGGGCGTGCGGTCGGGGAGCGGCTGGGCTCACCCCGCTTGTACCACATCCCCCAGCGGCTTGGGAACCATCGCGGGCGATCTGGCCGTCGCACATCCAAAACGATCGACCGTCGAATTGATTCGCGAGCGCGCTCACACCCACTACGCGGCCCGGCGCGCCACGATCGACACCCCACGGGAGACCCATGAGCCAACGTTTCGACAGCCGTCTCGACCTGCCCGTCGCTCGCTCCGAAGCCTGGGCCTGGCACTTTCGTCCGGGCGCCTTCGATCGCCTGGCGCCGCCTTGGCAAGACCTCGAGCTGGTCGAGCGCTACGAGCGTCTCGCCGACGGTGCGCGCCTGGTCTTCAAGCTGCGCAAGGGACCGCTGGCGCTGCGCTGGGTGGCGCGGCATGAAGCAGTAGAGCCCGAGACTCGATTCGTCGACGTGATGGAGCGTGGGCCGTTCGCCTCCTGGCGCCACGAGCACCGCTTCGAAGAGCTCGCCGCGGGGTCCGACGGAGAGCCGCGCTCGCGACTGGTCGACGACGTGCGCTATCGGCTGCCGCTGGCGCCGCTGTCGAGCGCCGTCGCCGGCGGCTTCGTGCACGACGACCTCGAGCGCATGTTCACCTACCGTCGGCGGACGCTGCTCGAGGATCTCGCGCTGCATGCCCGGCTGCGTGCGCGGCGCGGTGCGGAGACGAAGCCGCTGCGCGTCGCCGTGACCGGCGCCAGCGGGTTGATCGGGCGTGCGCTTTGCGCGGTGCTCTCGACTGGTGGGCACGAGGTGGTGCGCATCGTCCGCGGCCGTCCGCGCGGCGCGGTCGCTCCCGGCGTCGCGGCCACCCACGAGGTCGGCTGGACGGACGGCGCGTTCGTCGGCGACCTGGAGCGACTCGAGGGGCTCGACGCGTTCATCGACCTGGCGGGTGAGAACGTCGCCGCGGGGCCGTGGAACGCGCGACGCAAGGCGGCCATCCGTTCCAGCCGCGAGGGCCGCGTGGCGCAGGTGGTGCGCGCGCTCGGTGCTCTCGACGCGCCGCCACGAGTGTACGCCTGCGCGTCGGCGATCGGCATCTACGGCGACACCGGAGATCGAGTCGTCGACGCCGCGTCGTCCGCCGACGCATCGACCGACGAGTCGATCGCCGCGAGCTCGTTTCTCGCCGACGTGGCGCGCGCCTGGGAGCAGGCCGCCCTCGGTGCCGAGGCCTGGGCCGAGCGGGTCGTTCGCCTGCGCTTCGGCGTCGTCCTTTCGCCGGCCGGCGGCGCGCTCGCCAAGATGCTGCCGACCCAGCGCCTCGGTCTCGGCGCGGTGCCGGGATCCGGGCGTCAGCTGGTGTCGTGGATCGCGCTCGACGACGCGGTGGCGGCTGTGCTGCACGCGGTGGTTTCTGAGCTGGAAGGGCCGGTCGACGTGGTCGCTCCACGGCCTGTACCGATGGCCCAACTGGTGCGCGAGATCGGCAGCGTGCTGCGTCGCCCGGTGCCGGCGCGGATACCGTCGTCGTTGCTGCGCCTGGGACTCGGCCAAATGGCGACGGAGACTGTGCTCGCCTCGACCGGCGTGCGCCCCGCCGGCTTGCTCGACGACGGTTTCGTCTTCCGCCACGACGATCTCGACGACGCACTGCGTCACTTGCTCGGTCGCGCGCGGTCCGAGAGTCCCGAGGTGACGGCCGCGGTGACCGCCGGGGGTGCGGCATGAGTGGCGTCGAGGCATTCGACGTGCGCTCGTCGGCGCTGTGCGCGCCCGGTGCACGGGTCGCCGTCGTCGGTACGGGAATCGCCGGCCTGGTCGCCGCGCGCGAGCTCTCGCTGTGGCACGACGTGCGGGTCTTCGAGGCGTCGCCGCGCATCGGCGGCCACACGCACACCGAGTCGATCGTCGGCCCCGACGGTCGCCGCCGCGGCATCGACATGGGCTTCATCGTCTACAACGAACGGACCTATCCGCTGCTCACGCGCCTCTTCGCCGAGCTCGGCGTCGGCACCGAAGAGAGCGAGATGAGCTTCAGCGTGCGCAGCGAGCGCACGGGGATCGAGTGGAACGGCGCCGACCTCGACCGAATCTTCGCGCAGCGACGGAATCTCCTGCGGCCGTCGTTCTACCGCATGATCGCCGGCATTCTGCGCTTCAACCGCCAGGCGCCGTCGCTGCGCGACGCACCGGCCGACCTGACGCTCGGCGACCTGCTGGCGCGTGAGCGCTACCCTCGTCCATTCGTCGAGCTCTACCTGCTGCCGATGATGGCGGCCATCTGGTCGACCGAGCCGCGGCGAGTGCGCGAGTTCCCGGTGCGCACGATGGCGGCGTTCCTGCACAACCACGGCATGCTGACGATCGACGACCGCCCGATCTGGCGGGTGGTGTCGGGCGGCTCGGAGAACTACCTCGACGCGCTGACGGCGCCGTTCGCCGACTGCATCGAGACGTCGACGCCGGTCGAGCGCATTCGGCGCCGGGACGGGGGCGATCTCCGTCACGACGGCGTCGAGCTGCGCACGGGCGGCGCCTGGCGGCGCTTCGACGCTGTCGTGCTGGCGACCCACAGCGACCAGGCGCTGCGTCTGCTCGACGATCCCACCGATGCCGAGCGCGAGGTGCTCGGCGCCATTCCGTACCAGGACAACGAGGTCGTGCTGCATACCGATGCGCGCGTCATGCCGCGCACGCGGCGCGCCTGGGCGAGCTGGAACTACCACCTCGACGCCGAGCGTACCGGCAGCGAGCCAGGCCTGGCGCATCTCACCTACTGGATGAATCGGCTGCAGAACCTCGACGCGCCGGTCGACTACTTCGTCACCCTCAATCGCACCGCCGTGCTCGATCCCGAGAGCATCCTGGTACGCCGTCGCTTCGCCCATCCGCTCTTCACCGCCGCCAGCCTCGACGCGAAGCGGCGGTGGCCCGAGATCAGCGGCGGCCGGACGAGCTACTGCGGCGCCTACTGGGGCTTTGGATTTCACGAAGACGGCGCGGTGAGCGGCCGGCGCGCGGCGCGGGTCTTCGCCCCGTCGTCGGTTCAGGGCGAGCCGACCGTCGTCGCCGCGGAGCCCGCCGAGGCGGCGGCGTGAGAGAGCGCTCGAACGACTCGGCGTCCGAGCTCCCGATGCGTGCCGGCACGATCTACGCCGGACGGGTGCGCCATCACCGGCGGACCCCGCGCACGCATCGGTTCTCGTATCGCTTGTTCATGCTCCTGCTCGACCTCGAGCGCCTCGAGTCGCTGCTCGCGGCGACACCGGGCGCATCGGCGACCGGGCCGGCCCTGCTGCGCTATCGGCGCGAGGACTACTTCGGCGATCCGTCGCTCGGCCTCGCAGAGACGGTGCGCGCCGAGGTCGAGGCGCAGAGCGGGTTGCGTCCGGACGGTCCGATCTACATGCTCACGCACCTGCGCACGCTCGGCTTCGCCTTCAATCCGGTGAGCTTTTTCTATTGCTACAGCGCGGACGGTGAGCGGCTCGAGCACATCGTCGCCGAGATCACCAACACCCCGTGGGACGAGCGCTACTGCTACGTGCTCTCCGAACCGAGCACGATCCGGGGCGGTGTGCGTCGCTACGATCTCGCCAAGGACTTCCATGTCTCCCCGTTCATGCCGATGGAGCAGCGCTATGTGTGGCGCTTCAACGCCCCGGGGGAGCATCTGCTCGTGCACATGGAAACCCAGCAAGACGACCGCAAGATCTTCGACGCCACCCTGATGCTGCAAGACGCGGGTGCGGTGACCGGGCGCTCGCTCCTCGGGGCCCAGCTGCGCCATCCGGCGATGACGCTGCACGTGGTGGCGGCGATTTACTGGCAGGCCGCGCGCCTGTGGCTGAAACGGACGCCGTTCCACGAGCACCCCGCCACGCGGGGGCGAGCGGGAACGGTGCTGGAGGATGCTCGATGACCGACTCGATCGCGGAACCCGCCGGCCTGGGCGAGGGGTTCCTCACCGGCTCGACCGCGGCGCGGCGTATCTGCCGACGCCTGCTGCTCGACAAGCTGCACCTCGAGCGCGGCTGCCTGCGCCTGGTCGACGCGACAGCCGACGATTCCGCGGCGCGCGTCGAGGTCGAGGTCGGCGAGCCGTGGGCCGAGGCGTCTTTGCGCGCGCTGGTGCACGTGCACGACGATCGCTTCTGGCCGACGGTCGCCCTCGGTGGCTCGATCGGCGCCGCCGAGTCGTACGTCGCCGGGCATTGGAGTGCCGACGACTTGGTGCGCGTGCTGCGCCTCTTCGCCGTCAACGCCGACGTGATGCAGGGGCTCGAGTCGGGCAGCGGACGGTTGATGCGGCCGCTGCACTGGCTGGCGCAGGCGGCGCGCGCCAACACGCGGGTCGGAAGTCGGCGGAACATCAGCGCGCACTACGACCTGTCGAACGACTTCTTCAAGCTCTTCCTCGACAGCGAGCTGATGTACTCGGCGGCGATCTTCAAGAATGCAGTCGAGGACCCAGTCAAGGATGCCGTCGAGGACGCCGCCGAACCGGCAGCTGAGGGCGTGAACGTCCCAACTGAAGACCTGTCGGCGACCCCGGCGAGAGACGATCTCGAGACCGCCTCGTGGCGCAAGCGCGAGCGGCTTTGCCGCAAGCTGGCGCTCGGCCCCGACGACCACCTGCTCGAGATCGGCACCGGCTGGGGTGGATTCGCGGTCCACGCCGCGCGCCGCTTCGGCTGTCGGGTGACGACGACGACGATCTCGCGTCAGCAGTACGACCATGCGGTCGAGCGCGTGCGCGCCGAAGGGCTCGAGGACCGCATCGACGTGCTGCTCCGCGACTATCGCGACCTCGACGGCACGTACGACAAGCTGGTGTCGATCGAGATGATCGAAGCCGTCGGGCGTCGCTTTCTCGACGGCTACTTCGAGCGCTGTGCCGCGCTGTTGCGCCCGCACGGACGCATGGCGCTGCAGGTGATCACGATCAGCGACTCGGTGTACGACGACTACAAGCGCTCGGTCGACTTCATCCAGCGCTACATTTTCCCGGGCAGCCACCTGCCGTCGATCGGCGCCCTGACCCGCTCGATCGCTCGCACCGACCTGCAGATGGTGCATCTCGAAGACATCGGTCCGCACTACGCCAAGACCCTGCGTCTCTGGCGTCGCCGCTTCTTCGAGCGCCTCGACGCAGTGCGCGCACTCGGCTTCTCGGACTCGTTCGTCCGTCTCTGGGAGTACTACATGGCTTACTGTGAAGCGGGTTTCCTCGAGCGTCGCATCGGCGACGCGCAGATCGTGCTCGCCAAGCCGGGCGACCGCGGGGCCAGCCTGCTCGGCGACCTGCAAGATGCGCCCGGCCCCAATGTCCTGGTGCGCCAAGGAGGTGCTTGATGGATCTCGTACGCAAGCTCGAAGGTGTGGTCACCTTCGCCGTGGTCCAGATCGTCTGGTTCTCGAGCGTTCTCGGCGCGGCGCGCGGCATCTACTGGCTCGGTCCGGTGGTGGCGTTGGCGCTGGCGGCGGCGCATCTCGGCTACACCCGTACCTGGCGTCGGGACCTGGCGACGATGCTCGGCCTGGCCGCGACCGGCCTGGTGCTCGACTCGCTGCTCACCGCGCTCGGCCTGCTGCACTTCCGCGGCTCGCCGACCTCGTGGCTGGTGCCGCTCTGGGCCGTCGGTCTGTGGCTCCACTTCGGCGTGCTGCGGCACTCGCTGCTGCGGATGCTCTACGGCCGGCCGCTGGTGGCGGCGGTGCTCGGAGCGATCGGCGGCCCCTTCGCGTACCTCGCCGGAGTCGAGCTCGGCGCCGCCACCTTCCACCCGAACACCGCCTGGAGTCTGCTCGGCGTCGGCGTGGTCTGGGCACTGGCCCTGCCGTGGGCGAGCCACCTCGCCTGGCGCGGCGTGACGCGGAGCGAGGACGTGCAGACGCCGGCTCCGACGCCACGGCTGCTGCCGGTCGACGGCCCGGAGGCGGTGCGATGAAGCGCCTGCTGCAGGTGTTTTTCGTCGGCGTCTTCCTCGCCATGCTCGGGGTCACCGTGACCGCCAGCTTCGACCGCGACGTGCTCACCGCCGCGGGCGAGATCTGGGCCGATCCGTGGGGCAAAGCGACTCTCTTCGACGCCTACTTCGCGTTCCTCACGGTCTTCGTCTGGATCGCCTGGCGCGAGCGCAGCTGGGCGGCGCGTGCGATCTGGCTGCTGCTGATCCTCACCCTCGGCAACTTCGCCATCGCCGCCTACTTCTTGATCGCGCTGCACCGTGTCGGCCCCGACGGTTCGTGGACCGAGATCTTCGACCGCGTGCCGGCAGCGGGAGATGCCTCGTGAGCCCGCCGTGGATCGATCGCGTGCTCGAACGCGGCGTTGTGCCCGACGTCGTGCTGCGCGCCGCCATCCGCCAGCTGGTCGGCCGTCGCCTGCGTGCCGAAACGCGCGGTGGCGACGAGGCGATCGAGCGCCGCCAGCGGATCCTGGCCGACTCCCTGCGCCAGGCGCCGATCGCGGTCGCCACCGACGACGCCAACGACCAGCACTACGAGCTGCCGACCGAGTTCTTCCAGCTCGTGCTCGGTGCGCGCATGAAGTACAGCGGCGCCTACTGGCCGGCCGGCGTGCGCGATCTCGACATGGCCGAGGAACGGATGCTCGAGGAGAGCTGCCGCCGCGCGCAGCTCGCCGACGGGCAGGAGATTCTCGAGCTCGGCTGCGGCTGGGGCTCGCTGACGCTCTGGATGGCCGAGCACTTCCCACGGTCCCGGATCGTGGCGGTCTCGAACTCGCACAGCCAGCGCCGGCACATCGAGACCGAGCTCGAGCGGCGGAACCTCACCAACGTCACGGTGCAGACCTGCGACATCAACGACTTCGCGCCGCGCGCCGAGGACGGTTCGCCGCGCCGGTTCGACCGCATCGTGTCGGTGGAAATGTTCGAGCACGTGCGCAACTACGCCGCGCTCTTCGAGCGCCTGGCGTCGTGGCTGCGGGCCGACGGCCGGATCTTCGTCCACGTCTTCTGCCACCGCCGCGCCGCCTACCTGTTCGAGGACACCGACGGGACCGACTGGATGGCGCGTCACTTCTTCACCGGCGGCACGATGCCGGCCGTCGACCTTTTCGATCGTTTCGACGATCATCTCGAGATCGAGCGGCGCTGGCTGGTGCCCGGCGAGCACTACCAGAAGACCGCCGAGGCCTGGCTCGAGCGCTTCGACCGCTGGCGCCCGGCGATCGATCCCATCCTCGAGCGCACCTACGGTGCCCAGGCCGATCGATTCCGCGTCTACTGGCGTGTTTTCTTCCTCGCCTGCGCCGAGCTCTTCGGCTATCGACACGGAGAAGAGTGGCTGGTCTGCCACTATCGAATGCGTCGATTGGAGGCGCCGAAGCGGTCTGATAGCCTCCGCTCGAAGTTTCCGCGCATCGGATCGGAGCCGTCGTCCACGGGAGGGGTCGGCTCGACCGCCGCGGGATCTCCTCGTCGTCCCACGATCTGACTGCTCGTGCCGGCCCGACTTCGGGCCGTCGTGCACGATTTCTCGGAGACTCGACTCTGTCGGTCGACTCCCACGCTGAGCCCACAGCATCTCTGCACCGCGTGCACGAGGCGATCGCGCGCGTGACCGGGCGGAAGTTCTTTCGTGCCCTGGTCCGTGCGACGGCCGCCTGCTTTCGAGTCCGCCACGTCTTCGTCACCGAGTGCTTGGGCACGCCGCCGCGTGCGCTGCGCATGCTCGCGTTCTTCTCGGACGAGCGCTTCGCCGAGCCGTTCACGTACGATCTCGAGGACACTCCCTGCCGGCTGGTGATGGAACGGGGCGGGATCGAGATCTTCGGCCGCTGCGTGCGCCAGGCGTTTCCCGAGGACGACGACCTGGTCACGCTTGAGGCCGAGAGCTATATCGGCGTGCCGCTCTTCGCCAACGACGGGCGGGTCATCGGCCACCTGGCGTTGGTCGACGATCAGCCGGCGCGCGATTTCGACCGGGCCGGCATCGAGCTGGTGGCGGCGCGCGCGGCCGCCGAGCTCGAACGGCTGCGCGCCGTTGAGCGCCTGGCACGCAGCGAGGCACGGCTGCGCCAGGTGATCGACCTGGTGCCGCATTTCATCTTCGCAAAGGATGCCGACGGTCGCTTCCTGCTGGCCAACCAGGCGGTGGCTGAAGCCTACGGTGTGCCGATCGACGACCTGCTCGGCCGCACCGACGCGGCGTTCGCGCGCGAGTCCGACGAGGCCGATCGTTTCGTCGCCGACGACCGCGAGGTCCTGCGCAGCGGCGCCCGCCGGCTCATTCCCGAGGAGACGTTGACCGACGCCTCGGGACGCCGGCGTGTGCTGCAGACGGTGAAGATCCCGTTCGATTTCGGTGACGACGGGACGCCCGCGGTGCTCGGCGTGTCGACCGACGTCACCGAGATCCGCCGCGCCGAGGGACGGTTACGCTCGGTGGTGGAGGGGACCGCGTCGACCACGGGCAACGCATTCTTCCGCTCGCTCGTCCAGCACCTGGCCCAGGCACTCGACGTGCGCTACGTGTTGGTCGGGGAGCTGGTGGGGAGAGACGTGCGGACGCGCGCGGTGTGGGCCAACGGCGGGATCGGCGAGCCGATCGAGTATCCGCTCGTCGGTTCGCCGTGTGAAGAGGTGACCACACTCGGCGTGCAGTGTGTCTATCCGTCCGGGGTCGCCGAGAACTTCCCGAACGACCACCTGCTGGTCGAGCTCGGCGCGGAGGGTTACTTCGGTACGCCGCTCTTCGACTTCGAGGGCGGTGTCCTGGGATTGATCGCAGTGGTCGACGACAAGACGCTCAGTATCGATCTCCAGGACCAGTACCTGCTGTCGATCTTCGCCTCCCGGGCGGCCGCCGAGCTCGAGCGCCAGCGCATCGAGGAACAGAGCCGGCAGCTCGAGGCGCAGGTGCTGCACGTGCAGAAGCTCGAAAGCCTCGGCGTGCTCGCCGGCGGCATCGCGCACGACTTCAACAATCTCCTTGCCGGGGTGTTGGGCAATGCCGGGCTGCTGCGCATGCAGCTCGGCGATGGATCGGCGCTGCGCCAGCTGGTGCGCGAGATCGAGAGCGCCGCGGAGCGTGCCGCCGAGCTGGCGAACCAGATGCTGGCCTACTCGGGCAAGGGGCGGTTCGTGGTCGAGAATCACGACATCAACCGGCTGGTGCGCGATGTCGAGGGCCTGCTGCGCTCCTCGGTGTCGAAGAAGGCCGACCTGGCGTTCGACCTCGCCGAGGGGCTGCCGGCGGTCGAGGCCGACGCGACCCAACTGCGGCAGGTGGTGATGAATCTGGTCACCAACGCGTCCGACGCGATCGACGCGTCGGGAGGCGGCGGAACGATTCGCGCCCGCACCCGCCTGGTTCGACTCGACGATCCGGAGCGAGTCGCCGCCTACGTCGGCGATCCGCCGGCGCCCGGCCGATACCTGGTGCTCGAGGTCGAAGACGACGGCGCCGGCATGAGCCACGCGACTTCGGAGCGACTCTTCGAGCCGTTTTTCACCACCAAGGCCACCGGGCGTGGTCTCGGGATGTCGGCGGTGCTCGGCATCATTCGCGGCCATCGCGGTGCGATCACCGTCGAGTCGTCGCCGGGCGACGGAAGCCTGTTCCGCATCTTTTTGCCGGTGGCCGAGGCGCCGGCCGACAGGGCGTCGGACGACGCGGAAGTGGAGACGCCGCCGACCGACGATCTCGTGCCGGAGCGGCCGCGGCGCATTCTGGTGATCGAAGACGAGTCGGTGGTGCGGACGCTGGCTCGCCGCATTCTCGAGCGAGCCGGCTACGAAGTGCTCGAGGCCGCGAACGGATTCACCGGACTCGAGCTGGCGGACCGAGAGGGCGATCGGCTCGACGCCCTGCTGCTCGACCTGACCATGCCGCGGCTCGACGGGCGCGAGGTGCTGCGCGCGCTGCGCGATGGCGGGGTCGACGTCCCCGTCGTCCTCACGAGCGGCTACACCGACCTCGACGAGATGCCCGAGGTCGCGGAGGACGGCGTCAGCTTTCTGAAAAAACCCTATCGCCCGAAGGAGCTCGAGGCGGCGATTCGCGCCGCGCTCCATCCGCTCTGACGGGGTTCGACTCGCCCTGAGTCTCCGATTCATGGGTCTCGAGCAGCGCGACGACGTCATCCAGCGTGTCGGCGTCGCGCGGAGTGAGGTCTTCGCGCCAGCGGAGGATGCGCGGGAAGCGGACCGCGAGGCCGCTCTTGTGGCGGGTCGAGCGCCGGATGTTCTCGAAGCCGAGCTCGAAGACGTGGACCGGCTCGACGGAGCGCACGGGGCCGAAGCGCTCGCGGGTGTTGCGGCGGATCCAGTGGTCGAGGCGGCGAATCTCGGCATCGTCGAGGCCGGAATAGGCCTTGGCGATCGGCACCAGCTCGTCGCCGCGCCAGACGCCGAACGTGTAGTCGGTGAACAGAGACGCGCGGCGGCCGTGGCCGGCCTGGGCGTAGATCATCACCGCGTCGACGGTGAGCGGGTCGAGCTTCCACTTCCACCAGTCGCCGCGCCGCCGACCGACGCGGTAGGGCGCGTCGCGACGTTTGAGCATCAGGCCCTCGACGCCGCGGGCCCGCGCTTCCCGGCGCAGGCCGGCGAGCGCCTCCCACGATGCGGCGTCGAGGCGCGGCGACGTGTCGAGGAGAGTCGGCGCGAGCAAGGCCTCGAGGCGCGCCCGCCGCTCGACCAGCGGACGCTCGCGCAGGTCGTCGCCTCCCTCCTCGAGCAGGTCGTAGGCGAGGAACGCGACGGGAGCGTCGCGCAGGCTCTTCGCGCCCGGCTTCTTGCGCCCGATGCGCTTCTGCAGCAGGGCGAACGGCAGCGGTGCGCCGTCGCGCCACGCCAGCACCTCGCCGTCGAGCGCGGTACCGTCGGGCAGGGCGAGGGCGGCTTCGGCGACTTCGGGGAAGCGCTCGGTGACCAGCTCTTCGCCGCGCGACCAGAGGTAGACCGCGCCACCGCGACGCAGCAGCTGGCCGCGGATGCCGTCCCACTTCCACTCGGCGAGCCAATCGTCGACCGGACCGAGCGCCGACGGCTCGCCGTCGAGCGGCGAGGCGAGGAAGAACGGGTAGGGGCGCGACAGGTGCTCGCCGCGTTCCTCAGGGTCGCAGAGCGCGTGGAAGGCCTCGGCCGACGGCTCCCAGTGTCCCATCAGCCGATGGGCGAGGACGGCGCGGTCGATGCCCGTGGCCTGCGCCAGGGCACGCACGGTGAGGCCTTGCGAGACGCCGACACGCAGGCCGCCGGTGAGGATCTTGGCCAGCAGGAAGACCTGGTCCGCCGGCAGGCTGCGCCACCAGCCGACGACGCGCAGGCGGGCCTCGTCCTCGTCGACGCCGCGTAGCGGCAGCAAACGCTGCTCGATCCAGACGTGGAGCGGCGTGTCGGAGTCGACGGGATCTCGCGGGTCGGTCGGCTCGTGCGCTCCGCGCTCGGCGAGCAGCAGCGCTGTGGTCTCGGCGAGATCACCGACGGCGGCGTACGACTCGCGAAAGAGCCATTCCGGCAAGCCGGTTTCCTCGGCCGCCCAAACGCGCAGGCGGCTCGGCGCGAGCAGGCGCTTGAAGCGGTTTCCGGAGAGCAGGAAGAGGGCCCAGGCCGCGTCGGCCGCACGGTCTCCGACGGTGCCGGCGTCCTGGGCGAGCGCGTCCTCGAAGTACGACGCCATCGCCTCCACCTTGGCGTTGGTCTTGGTGGTCGCGTCGACGCGCGCGAAGAGAGCGGCGAAGCGCCTCATGCGCCGTCGTCCGCGTCGAGGGCGTTCGGCCGCGCCCTGCTCTCGAGCGGCGTGGCCTCGAGACCGTGGGCCTCGCGCAGGTAGCGGGCGAGCACGGCGCTCTGGCCGTGGGTGGTGAGCACGCGCCGCGCGCCGGTCTCTTCGATCGTGCGCAGCAGGCCGGGCCAGTCGGCGTGGTCGGAGAGGATGAAGCCTCGGTCGACGCTCCGCCGCCGCCGCATGCCGCGGACCCGCATCCAGCCGGAGGCGAAGCCCGTGGCGGCGCGGCCGAAGCGTCGCATCCAGGTCGAGCCGCCGGCCGAGGGCGGCGCCAGCACCAGCGCGCCGGCGAACGACGTGCCCTGGTCCGTGTCGGCGACCGGCACCGTGTCGAGCATCGCGACGCCCTCGGCCCTGTAGAGATCGGTGAGCGCGACCAGGGCGCCGTGCACGAAGACGCGCGGCTCGAAGCCTGTCGGCAGGTCGGTGCGGCGTGCGACCTGCCGGTGCAGCTCGGCGAGCAGGCGCTGAGCCTTGCCGAGGGCGTAGCAGAAGAGCACCGCGGCGCGGTCGTGGGCACGGCAGTCGAGCCACCAGTCGAGCACGTCGGCGGCGACCTCGTCGGTCGGTGGCCAGCGGTAGATCGGTAGGCCGAAGGTCGCCTCGGTGACGAAGACGTCGCACGGAACGACCTCGAACGTCTCGCAAGTTGGATCGGCATCCCGCTTGTAGTCGCCGGAGACCACCCAGACGACGCCGTCGACCTCGATGCGCACCTGCGCCGAGCCGCGGATGTGGCCGGCGGGGTGGAAGGAGACGAGAGCGTCACCGAGCTGGACCGGCTCGCCCCAGGGAACGCCTTCGATCACCGCGTCGTCGCCGAGCCGGCGCCGTAGCATCGGCACCGAGGCTTCGGCGGCCAGGTAGCGCGCCGAGCCGGGGCGGGCATGGTCGGCGTGAGCGTGCGTCACCACGGCATGCTCGACCGGCCGCCAGGGATCGACCCAGAAGCCGCCGGCCTTGCAGGCGAGGCCGTGGCTGTCGGTCTGGAGGAGGTCGGTCTGGTGGCGAGCGACGGTCTGGCGGCCGCTCATCGACCGGCGACCCGTGTGAGGTGGGACCCGAGTCGGTCGCCGCTCGTCCAGGCGGCCTCGATGCGCGGGCCGAGGCAGCCGTCGCCGCAAACGCCAAGACCGAGCTCCTCGTGCCAGGACCAACCGTCGCCGTCCGTGTCGAGCGGCTGCTCGACACGCGCGTAGAGCCAGCGGTGCGCGCGGACGGAGGGCAGTGCCGACGGCTCGAGGACTCGATCGATCGAGCGGCCGAAGGCGTCGAGCAGTGCGCGGACGACCGACTGGGGGTCGTCGTCGAGGTGCTCGCGGCTCCAGTCCGGCGTCGCATGCAGAGTCCACGGCGTCACGTAGTCGCGCCGCGTGCGGCCGGGCTTCGAGTCGTTGGCGGCGATCCAGCCGAGCGGCGAACCGTCGACGAAGGCGGCGTCGAAGGGCAGGTCGGCGACCTGCGCGCGGGGCAGCGCGGCGAGCACGGCCCAACACGGCTCGTAGCGCACGGCGCGCAGTCTCTCGCTCAGTGAGCCGAGGGCTCGGGGCGGCTCCGCGATCGACTCGAGCAGGTCGGCCGCTTGGGGCGCCGGGGTCGCTAGGACGAGCCGATCGTAAGAGGTCTCTCGCGCGGCAGACTCTTCGCCGGCCGGGCCCTCGACGGTGACCCGCCAGCTCGCCTCGATCCGTTCGAGGCCGACGGCGCGCCGGCCGTAGCGCACGTCGAGCCCGTCGCCGAGCGCGTCGAGCAGGGTCGACATCGTCGGCGTCCCGACCCACAACGTGTCGCCGGGCGAGGTTTGCGCGTGCCGAGCGGTGGCGCCGTCGAGGGTGGCGAAGTGCGCGTCCCAGGGTGACGCGATGGGCAAGTCGGCGGCGCGCCAGGCGTCGACCTGGGCGACGAAGCCGTCGCCGCGGGCGGTGAAGTACTGCGCGCCGTGGTCGAAATGGAGGCTCGCCGCACGGCCGTCGTCCCCGAGGTCGACGCGCCGTGTCGACGCACGACCGCCGGGTCCGCGTCCTTTGTCGAGCACGAGCAAGGACTCGCCGCGCGCCGCCAGGCGCCGCGCGCAGGCGAGGCCGGCGAAGCCGGCGCCGATGATCAGGGTCGTGGGGCTTGGCCGCAAAGGAGGAGCGTCTTGGGCGTTGTCGTGTGCGCTGGTCATGGCCTTGGTGGGGTGGAGGTCGACGGATCGTTCGTGGGGCTCGCTCCGCGTCGCTGGGGCTCCGCGTCGCCAGCCCCACGCTCTACGGGGTGACCCCTTCGGGGTCGCGGATCGGCGTGGCCGATTGGGGTTCCGGGCCCTGAAGGGGCCGTTTCGTAGAGCCTGGGGCTGGCCTGGTGACGCGAAGCGTCTCGAGCGAGCCCCAGGCGGCCTGGCCGATCCGGGTAAGATCGGCGGGCTCAGGAGGTTTCGCGTCCCCTCGCGCGCCGGATGTGCGGGTGGGCGACGGACCGAGCGCAGCCGCGGAGACCCAGCATGCCACGCACTATCGTCGTCGAGCGAGACGGAGCCGTCTCGAGCTTCAAGTTCCGCAAGATCGACCGCGCCCGTCTCTACGGCCAGAAGCGGCGCATCCATCTCGATCCGTCGGGCGCCGCGTGCACCCGCGCCGCGCTGACCGAGGACGGCTCGTTGATTCTGCGCGCCGGCATGACCGCGCAGGGTTACTTCGACGAAGACGGCCAGTGGCTGCGCTACGGCGAGCTGGTCGGTCTCGACGCCGACGGAGAGGCGCTCGAGAAGGTGCCGTCGACTCTCGGTGAAGCCGTCGCGCTCGAGGGACCGGTGGCGCCGCGGGAGCTGCTCGACTGCCGCGTGCAGTCGGTCTATTCGCTCGACCCGGAGGAGCTCGACGAGGCACTGGCCGCGTCGCTGCGCGAGGGCGCCATCTATCGCCTGCCCTTCGTCTACCGCAGCGACTACCACCAGGGCCGAGCCTTCCTGGTCGCCAATCCGGCGGGCGAGCTCTTCGCGCTGGTCGTCGACCCGGCGCCGCCCGACTGGAGCGAGCCGCACGTGCTGCCGGCGTACGACGACGAGGACGACGGATTCGACGACGAGCTCGACTTCGAGATGTTCGGATAGGAGACGGCACTGTGCGCAAGCTGCATTTGACCGACGCCTCCGGGCGCGACGCTACCGTCGACTTTCGCGGCCTCAAGCCGGCGTCCCGGCCGCGTCTCGGCCTGCCTGGCCACGACGTACGGTTCAGGCGCTACCTCGGCACGACCAACGAGGGGTTGCACGACAGCCTGGTCGGGCGCTTTGGCGCCGACTACGGCGCCGCGTTGATCGAGGGCGACCCCGAGGTCGATCTCGAGCAGGTCGGGCGGCAGCTCGGCGAGACGATGCAGGTCTACCTCGCCGCCGACGGCGAGGTGCTGCATGCACCGCCCGAAGTCGTCGAGGTGATTCTCGGACCCGACGGCGAGGAGCGTGCGCGGCGCACGCCCGAAGACGTCGAGGCCAATGTGCAGGACGCGCTGCCGATCCGCTGGACCGGTCGGCGCATTGCGCGCGCCGACTCGGTACGCCGCTTCGTCGTCTCGCGCACGCTGCAGATTCGCCACGTCAACGGCCTGACCTACGATTTTCTTTACGCGATGGCCGAAGACCTCGACCAGTCCGACGAGGTGGTGCTGGTCGGCGCCGGCCCGGGTGGCAAGAAGCCTCTGATTTTCCAGCTCAACGGCACGCCGTGGCGCGGATTCCTCGAGGGGCGGGTGAGAGACGCCGGCGAGTACATGTTGCTTCTGCACCTCTCGAACATGGAGCTGCGCACCCCGGGCGACGAGGACAGTGAGGACGCGGCATGAGCTTCTATCCCGAGGAGGTCGCGGCGCCCTTCGGTCCGGGCGGTCACCTGGCGCCTGCCGGCAGTGCCGACGACTCACTGACCCGCCGCATCGCCGGCTACAAGCGCACCGTCGCGGCGCGTTACCGGTCGATCGCGCCCGACGAGGTCGACCGCGCCCTGCCGCGCGCCACGCTCCTGGTGTCGCCCAAGATCGACGGCCAGTTTTGGTGCCTGGTGGCCGAGCCGGCGTCGGGCGATCGGCCGGCGACGGTGGCGCTGGTGGCGCCCAACGGTCGCGTCGTCGGCGGCGACGTGCCGGTGCTCGCCGAGGCGCGTGCGCGGCTTGTGCCGAAGATCGCGCAGCGGACGATTCTCGCCGGCGAGCTCTTCGCGTTGCGCAAAAGCGGTCGCCCCCGCGTCGGCGACGTCACCGGTGCGCTTGGTGGCGGCGCCGACGCCGAGGTCGCCCGCCTTGGCTTCTTCGCCTTCGACCTGCTCGAGGGCGGCGACGCGCAGGCGGTGCAGGAGGCGAAGGAAGAGCAGGGTGAGGCGTCGAACGGCGCGGACGGTGCCCCGGCGGACGGCGCGGCGGCGGGCGAGTACCCGCGCCGCCTCGAAGTCCTGCAGCGCCTGCTCGACGGCGGCAAGCGCGTCCAGGGCATCAAGACGGAGCGGGTCGACGGGCCCGAAGGTGTGCATCGCCTGTTCGCCGAGTGGGTCGAGGGCGGCAAAGGCGAGGGCCTGGTGGTGCGCACGCTCGACGAGCGGGTGCACAAGCTGAAGCCGATCTTCACCCTCGACGCGGTGGTGATCGGCTACACCGAGCAGACTGACGCCGCCGACCACGTGCGTTCGATGTTGCTGGCGCTGCGCCGCGAAGACGGCCGCTACCAACTGGTCGGCTCGGTCGGCAACCTGGGCGAGGATGCGCGGCGTGCGGCGCTGCACGCGACGCTGGCGCCCACCGTCGTCGAATCGAGCTATCGCTTCGCCAGCTCCACCGGCGCGCTCTTCCGCTTCGTCGAGCCGCGACTGGTGGTCGAGGTGAAGGTCACCGACCTGCAGGTGGAGGATGGCTCGGGGCGGCCGGTGCGGCGCATGGTGCTCGACCACCAGGGCGCCGGGGACGCGGCCGGCTGGACACCGATGCAGATGCTGCCCGGCGTGAGCATGATCCACCCGATCCTCGTGCGCCTGCGCGACGACAAGGAGGCGAGCGAGCTCGATGTACGCCTGGCGCAGGTCTTCGAGCGCGTCGAGATCGCCGACAGCGAGCGCACGGTGCAGCGCATCGAGCGTCCGCGCAGCGAGTTGCTGCGCCGCGCCGTCTTCGCCAAGACGACCAAGAGCCGCAAGACCGGCGAGGAGCAGACGGCGGTCCGCAAGCTGCTCGTCTGGAAGACGAACAAGGAGCAGGTCGACGACGACTTTCCGGCCTTCGTCGTGCACTGGACCGACTACAGCCCCGGCCGCAAGGAACCGCTGCAGCGCGAGGTGCGCCTGGCGCCCGACCGCGAGACCGCCGACGCGATCGCCGAGCAGATGCTCGCCGATGGCGTGAAGCGTGGCTGGAACGAGGTGGGTGAGCCGGCGGATGATGCCTGACGATGCCTGAAGGCCCGGAG
Source organism: Acidobacteriota bacterium (assembly GCA_039194425.1). Taxonomy (GTDB): domain Bacteria; phylum Acidobacteriota; class Thermoanaerobaculia; order Multivoradales; family J023; genus JAUIJL01. The sequence goes on from JBCCVZ010000010.1 coordinate 134,954, forward strand.
ATTCACCGCGAGGCCGATCGCGTGGGCAAGGCCGTGGGCGGCCAGGTGGCGCGCGAGGTCTTCTTCGCCTTCGACGCGCTGCAGCCGGCGGCCGCCGAGCTCAGCGGGCGTCGGGTCGAGGGCGTCGAGGCGCGTGGCAAGGCGATCCTCACGCGCTTCGAGGGCGAGCGCGTCGTCTACAGCCACAACCAGCTGTACGGCAAATGGTTCGTGAAGAAGGCCGGCGAGACGCCGAAAACGAATCGCCAGCTGCGCTTTGCGGTCCACACCGACGCGCGCTCGGCGCTGCTCTACAGCGCCTCGGAGATCGAAGTGCTCGATGCCGCGGAGCTCGCCGACCAGAGCTACCTCGCCAAGCTCGGGCCGGACCCGCTCGCCGACGAGTCGCTAGCCGCCGACTCGGTCGCCGCGCGTTTGCACAGCGATGCCTTCCGCCGGCGCTCGCTCGGCCACCTACTGCTCGACCAAGGCTTTCTCGGCGGCATCGGCAACTACCTGCGGTCGGAGATTTTGTGGCGCGCGGCCGTGCATCCCGGCCGCAAGGCGCAGGACCTCGAAGACGACGAGGCCGAGCGCGTGGCCGCTGCGGCGCTCGACATACCGCGTCGGTCGTATCGGACGGGCGGCGTCACCAGCGACCCCGAGCGGGTCGAGGCGCTGAAGGCCGAGGGTGCGACGCGCCGCCGCTGGCGCTTCAACGTCTTCTCGCAGGACGGCCGGCCGTGCCCGCGCTGCGGCGATACGGTGGTGCGCCGCGAGGTCGCCGGCCGTCGGCTCTACCTCTGCCCGAGCTGTCAGCCGGAGCCATGAGCGCCGCCGACCGGCGGAACGGCGCCCTCGCCGCGCGCTGGGCACCGTTGGCGCCGTGGCTGGTCGGCGTCCTGGCGTTGCCTCTGATGCCATCGCAGGACGGCGGTGCGCACCTCGCGTCGGCGGTCGCGCTGCGCGCCTGGCTGCGCGGCGACGAGCTCGCGCGCTCCTTGCTCGAGCTGACGCCCGGGTTGTGGACTAACTGGGGAGCGACCGCGGTGCTCACCAGCGGCCTATCGCTCGGCCTGTCTCCGCCGTGGGCCGAGAAGCTGCTGCTCGTGCTGATTGGCGCCGTCTGGATCGGCGCCTTCGGCGCGATCGCCCGACGCCTCGCGTCGTCCTCGGTCTCCAGCATCTCTTGGGTATCCTGGCTGGCGCTGCCCTGTTTGCTGTCGAAAGTGTCGTTCCTGGGCTTTTGGAGCTTCTTGCTCTCCGCCGGGCTCGGCCTGCTGGCGATCGGATGCCGGCCGTCGCCCGGAGCCGGGGCGAAGGATCGCTCGGTGGCCTTGCACCTCGCCCTGCACCTCGCTCTACTGATGGCGACGCTCAGTCATCCGCTCGGCGGCCTGCTCGCGCTCGGCGTGCTGGGTCTCGAGGATCTGCTGGCGCGCGCGCCGCGCCGGCTGCTCTGGCTCGCGCCACATGGCGCCGTCTGGCTGGCGGCGATCACCGGCGGTCTGAGCGGGTCGGCGGGAACGCTCGCGCCGCCGGAACGCCTCGACTGGAGCGCCGCGATCCTCGACGTGCGCGTCGGTCTCTCGCTCGGCGATCTGCCGCGCTTCGCCCTGGTCGCCCTCGTTGCTCTGTGGCTCCTCGCCTGGTCGGGGTCGTGTCTCGCTGCCTGGCGGCGCGGAGAGCTCGCCGACACGGCGGGGCTCGGTTCGCTCGTGCCGCTGCGGATCGCCCTCGCCGTCGCCGCGCTGGCGACGTTCGTCGCCGCGGCGCTCGGTCCCGACAAGCTCGGAGGGGGCACTTTTCTGCGCCCGCGCTTCGCCCTGCTCGGCTGGGCGACGCTCCTGCTCACGCTGCCACCGCTGTCTCCTCGAGCTCGCGTCGGTCCGCGGCTCGGCCGACTGCTGCCACCGCTGGTGGCGACGTCGGCGCTGTTGGTCGCTGCCTCGGCCTGGCTGCAGGCGTCGCGCCTCGCCGCCGAGCAGGCCGGGCTTCTGGCGGCGCTGCCGGAACGCTCCCCGGGGCCACTCGTCGTGTCGTCATATGGCGGCCTGTGGCGCCAGGATCCGGCGACTGACCGTTTCGGCATGGCCGACGTGCGCGTCGGCAGCCGCTGGGCGGCACGGGTCGGCGCGCTCGACCTCGGCAACTATCAGCTGCACACGACGCACTTCCCGCTGCGCGCGCGCCATCCGCTGCGTGCCGACGTGGTCGATGCGCTGCAGTGGCAGCCGGGCTTCGCGCCGTGGCCGGAGCTCGCACGATGGGTCGATGGCGCGATCCTGGTCGACCCGCCACGGCGCCACGACGAAACGCTCGGTTGTCGGCTGGCCGGCGACTGGCGGACGCTGCACCGGGTCGACCGCGGGGACGGTGTCGGCGCGCTCGTTTTGGTGCCGCGAGCAGAGCGCGCTGCAGCGGGCCTGGAGGGCCTGTCGCCGGTCGACCTGTCGAGCCTTCGTCCCGTGCTGCCGCCGCCCGCGCTGCCGGTCGCCGGGCCGGGTCGATTCACACCTCCCGATGCGGACGCCTATGCCTGCCGCGCGTGGCGTGCGCTGGTGGTGGCGCCGGACGGCGCTGCTCGCATCGCCACGCGTGACGAAGCGATGCCGATCGATGGAGTCTTCGACGCCCGTGGCTCGACGGCCCTCGAGCGTGTCGCGCCGCCGCCCGGAACCCGGATCGTGGTGCAGCCGCGCTGACTGGAGCGCCGTCGTGGTCTGCTCTGGCACCTCGTGCCCGTGGCAGGTTCGAAACCTGCGCCCGCCGCTCCGCGTACCGGGAGATACGTTCTCGTCCGCTCCGGAGATGATCATGCCTCCTTGCTGCCGCTTCGACTCGCTTCCTAGCCTCGCCGCGATTCTGGTGCTCTGGAGCCTCGGAGGGCTGAGCGCTGGTGTGCCGGCCGCGGCCTCCGAGGTCGAGGTCTTCGCCGTGGACGAGGTCTACACCGGCGATGTCGAGGCGTTCCTCGACTTCGCGTTGAGCAGCGACGACTTCGAGCAAGTCCTCGCGGAGAGCGAGTTCTTGAGCCAGTCGGAGCGAGATCTGGTTTGCCTGGTGGCATCGCGCGAGTCGATGCCGCTCGACGAGCTCAACGAGCGCTTCGTCGCGATCGGCTGGCCAGGGCCCTACTTCGGCAAGAAGCCGGTCGACGAAGGGCAGAAGATCTCCGGCCCCATGCCGCAGTACACCGAGGAAGCTCGGGCGCAGCGCATTCAAGGCACGGTCTCGGTGCACATGGTCCTCGACGAAGCCGGACGGCCGCGGAGCCTCGGTCTCGAGGGCGATCCGCAACTCCGCATCGCCAGTGCCCGCACGCTGGCCGGCTGGCGCTTCGAGCCGGCACGACTCGACGGCGATCCGGTCGCGGTCTGTCGCTTCGTGACGACCAACTTCCGGCTGCAGTAGCCTCGCTCGTACGACGGGTCTGGATCAAGAGACCGCTGTCGGCTGGCCTTGGGGTGCGGCTGCTGGTGCCTTCTCAAGGTTGAGACGCGGCACTGCTCAGGCGTGAGACGCGATCGATGGTCGGGGTCGCTTCGAGGTCGCGACGGCGGGTGGGCTCCGACGTCTCTACCGGGCGATCGACGGCCTCGGGTCGCAGCCGGACGAGCTCGACAGATTGGCGCGCTGCTTGCTTCTCTCAGCCGAGAGTGACGCCAGACAGTCTGCCTCTTCGCGTCGCGGGCCCCCGCCCGCGCGGACAGTGCCCGACTGTCTTCATCGACCCGTCTCGACTCTGAGGTTTCCCATGCTTCATCTTCCGTTTCGACCGTCGCCCCGACGCCCCCGCAAGCTCTCGTCGGTCCTCGGCCTGCTGGCCGTCCTCTTCGTCCTGGTGCCCCTGGCGACCGGGACGGCTCACGCCGCCGGCGGGTTGGGCACCGACACCACCGGCGAGGACGAGGTCTGGATCTCCCTCGGCCGCGACGCCTTCGACTTGGTGAGCGATCGCATCTCGTTCCGTCACCAGCCGCTCCAGGTGGTGGAGAGCCGCGGGGAGGCGGTGCTGACCCGCGTCTCCGCCAAAGACCTCGATACGATCTCGGTGGTGCTGCATCGCACCGTACGGCGCTGTCCCGGCTTCGTGCGCCACGATTCGCGGGTCGAGGGGCTGGCCATGCTCGAGGCGGCGGCCGATGTGCACACCGCGTTCGTCGAGCCGGCGTCGTTCGCCGTCGAGCAGCAGACCGTCGTCAATACGCTGCAGCCACTGCTCCAGGCGTCGAACATCTTGTCGACCATCGACCACTTGTCGACCGCCTATCCCAATCGCCATGCGAACCACCCGTCGGGCACCGACGCGGCGGTGTGGATCCGCGACCTCTGGGCCGGCTACGCGGTCGGTCGCAGCGATGTCACGGTCGAGTTGGTGAGCCACTCCGGCTATCCGCAGCAATCGGTCGTGCTCACCATCCAGGGCTCGAGCCTGGCGTCCGAAGTGGTGGTGCTCGGCGGGCACCTCGACTCGATCGCTCCGGGCTCGTCGAGCCCGACCTTCAGCGCTCCCGGCGCGGACGACAACGCCTCGGGCATCGCGACCCTGAGCGAAGTGTTGCGCGTCGCCCTCGCCGAGGGCTTCGTGCCCGACCGTACGGTGAAGGTGATGGGCTACGCCGCCGAGGAGATCGGGCTGCGCGGCTCGGGAGAGATCGCGCAGAGCCACGCCGACGCGGGGATCAACGTGGTCGGTGTGCTGCAGCTCGACATGACCGACTACAACGGCTCGGTGCAAGACATCGCGCTGCTCACTGACTACACCAACAGCGCCCTGACGACCTTCGTCGGCGAGCTGATCGACGCCTATCAGCCGTCGCTGAGCTGGACGACCTCGCAGTGCGGCTACGCGTGCTCGGACCACGCGTCCTGGCACAACCGCGGCTATCCCGCGGCGATGAGTTTCGAGGCCGTCGTCGGTCAGCACAATCCGCAGATCCACACCACCTCCGACACCTTGGCGACGCTCGGCAACCAGGCCGACCATGCGCTGAAGTTCGCCCGCCTCGCGCTCGCCTTTCTGGTCGAGACCAGTCTCGACAGCGGTGGAGGCGGCGGTGGCGGTGGCGGCAGCGCGACCTACGACGCCGCGCTCGGCGCCCCGGCCTGCGCCACGGTCGGCGCCGCGTGCGACTCGGGCAGCCTGCTCGACTCGCGCGGCACGCTCAGCCCGGCGGAGCCGAACCAGCCAAACACGCTCGACAGCTGCACCGACGGCGGCTCCGGTTCCTACCACTCCGACGAGTCGAACGACCGCCTGGCGGTGCGCACGCTCGACGGCGCGGATCTCACCGAGGGCGTGGTGGTCGAGGTCGAGGCGACGGTCTACGCGTACAGCAACGGCTCGAACGACCACCTCGACCTCTACTACGCCGCCGACGCGAGCAACCCGTCGTGGACGTTGATCGGCACGCTCGATCCGCCCGGCGGCGGCGTGCGCACGCTGACGGCACAGTACACGCTGCCCGCCGGCGCGCTGCAGGCGGTGCGCGCGAACTTCCGCTACAACGGCAGCCCGAGCCCGTGCGCCAGCGGCAACTACGACGACACTGACGACCTCGTCTTCGCCGTGGCGCCCGGAGACGGCGGCGGTGGTGGTGGTGGCGGTGGTGGCGGCGGTGCCTGCGCTGTCGAGGAAGACTTCGAGACCGGCGACGGTGGCTTCGGCCACGCCGCCGCCAGCACGTGCGCCACCGGTGCCTGGATCCGCGGCGTGCCGACGCAGCAGTCGGCCGGCGGCGTCGTGACCCAGGTACAAGGCGGACACGGGTCGACCAGCGGCAGCGCGATGTTTACCGCCAGCAACACCAGCGCGGGCTCGAACGACGTCGACCGCGGCAACTGCATTCTCGAATCGCCGACCTGGGCGGTGGCCGACGCCTCGGATCTCTCGGTGTGGTACTTCCACGGTCAGCGCGATGCCGGCGACGACGCAGCGGGCGACTTCTTCCGCCTCGAGCTGTCGCTCGACGGGGGCTCGAGCTGGAGCGACCTGGTGTCGATCGGCGACGTCAGCCGCGATGCGAGCTGGACCGAAGTGACCGCGGTCGTTCCAGAGGGCTCGTCGGTGCGTCTGCGGGTCCAGACGTCGGACGGCACGAGCGCCGGCGACCTGGTGGAAGCGGGCCTCGACGACTTCTCGATCTGCCCTCAGTAGCGGGCGGATCGGGTTCTGAGCGCGGCCGACCTGCAAGCGCTTCGCATCGTCGGCCGCGCTTTGTCGATCAATCGATCGAAACAATTGATTCATTCCAGTGAATAAATTGCAATGAATTGACGAATACAGGCTCATTGCGATACTGTATAGGAGAGAAGCGACTGATTCTCCGTTGATCCGGAAGCGGTCTAGCTCACTCGAAGCCCTTCACCTGTTCGCCTCCTCCCCCTGGCGTTCTACCGGTTCCCGCCTTCCTGGGGACTCGATCCGTGCGCAGAGATTTCGGAAGCGAAGCAGTCGCGCCGAACCTCGAACATCGGACAAGGAGCTCCCAGTGAAGCGAAAAATCTTTCTCCTGCTCATCGCTTTCGTCCTGCTCGGAGCCGGCTTGGCGGTCGCTCAGGATCGCGTCGTCACGAGCAGCATCAGTATCGAGCAAGACCAGCTGACCGCCGGGGCCTACACGGTGGACGAAGTGCTGCAGGCGGGCCGACAGTTCTTCGCCGTGCCGTACATTCCGGCCGACGGCCACGGTGAGGGCGACGCGGGGCCGCGCGCGGCGCAGCGAGCGCAGTTCTTCGCCCAGTCGCTCGAGACTCCGCTCGCGATGCCCTTCTTGCGCATGAACGGTATCGACTCACAAGCCTGCTTCGGCTGCCACAACTCGGCTGGCACGTATGTGCCGCCGGGCCAGTCGGGCCGCACGCAGAAACCCGGTGGCGTCGGGGGCTCGGCCGACTTCGCGTCGGTGCTCTTCGCCAACCCGGAGCCGTTCGATCAGCGGCTGAGCTATATCGTGCGCGTGCCGCCGAAGTCGTTCGGCACCGCCTACGCACAAGAGCTGGCGATCGAGATGACGTCGGCGCTGCACAAGATCGAGGCCGAGCTCACCGCCAAGGCGGCGATGAATGTCGGCACTCCGATCACCGGAGACCTCAAGGCCAAGGGCGTCTCGTTCGGCACTCTGACCATTACCTGCCCGAGCGCCGCCTGCCCCAACCCGGTGCGCGATACCAGCGGCCTCGATGGGATCTCGCCGGATCTCATCGTCCGGCCGCTGCAGCACAAAGGTGTCGCGGCGACACTGCGCAGCTTCAGCAAGTCGGCCCTCGACTTCCATTTCAGCATGCAGCCGGTGGAAGTGGTGGGCGTGAACACCGACTGTGACGCCGACGGCCTGATCAACGAGATGGCGGTCGACGTGATCAACCCGGTGGCGAACAATGCCGCGCTGCCGGTTCAGCAGTCGCTCGGCAACGTCGCGGCTCTCGCCGCCTTTGCCGGTATGCTGCGTCCTCCGGTCACCAACTCCGCCGCCGACATCGATCTCACGGTCGAGCTCGGCCGACGCACGTTCCGCGAGATCGGCTGCGACACGTGCCACTTGCCGTCGATGACCACGCGCCGCAATCCGCTGTTCCGCATCGAGCTCAACCAGCCGGCCGCGGGATGTCCTGGCGCTCTGTCCGCTCTCGGCAGCGGTGCCGAAGAGAACACCGCGCGGCATCCGGCGGTGGTCGCGGCGACGGCCGATCTCGCCGCTGCGAGTGGCTCGGACGACTTGGCCGGCGGCGTCAGCGCCAGCGTGTGCCCGACGGGCTTCTATTGCATCAACCTCACCAATCCGGGCCTGGTGGGCGACGAGTTCCTTCCACGCCTCCCGGCGAACCTCGACGGGACGGTCACCGTGCCCATGTACAGTGATCTCAAACGTCACAACCTGGGCAAGTTCCTCGTCCAGCCCAATCCCCCGCAGACGGACGACGCGGGCAATCCGATTCCGGACGCTGAGTGGCTGACAACCAAGCTATGGGGTGTCGCCGACAACGGTCCGTGGCTGCACGACGGCCGCGCGCGCACGTTGAACGAGGCGATCTTGATGCACGACGGCCCGCAGGGCAACGGCCCGCACGGTGACGCCGAGGCGGTGATCGACAACTACCAGGCACTGCCGGCCGCCCAGCAGAGCGCGGTCATCGCCTTTCTCGAGTCGCTGCGCGTGCCGATTCCCTGATCCGGGCTCTCGCATCGGTCGATCAGTCGAGCTCGGCGAGCAGCTTGTCGATGCGGGCCTCGAGGTGGCTGAGGCGCGCTTCGGTCGGCAGCTCACCGCGCCGGCAGGCCTGCTCGATCGCGCGGTAGGCGCGCGCCAGCTTCTTGCCGCCGATCACACTGAGAGCGCCGAGCAGCGTGTGAGCGGCCGTCGCCGCCGGGTCCGCGGCGTCGGCCTCGACGGCCGCGCGCACGGCGGCGGCCTGACTCGGCATCTGCTGCCGTGCGCCCTCGAGGATCTGCCGATAGCCTTCGTCGCCTAGGCTGAGAAGGTCGGCATGCGTCCGCGGGTCGAGCTCACGGCTCGACTCGTCCGGTAGAGCGCGGTCCTCGATGGCGAGCTGAAGGCTCGCATGCTCGAGCACCGACCGCAGCCGTTGCGTCTCGAGCGGCTTGGTGAGCAACTCGTCGATGCCCACGGCGTGACAGGCCTCGCGGTCGCCGGCGAGCGGCTCGCTGCTCATGCCGAGCAGGCGTGGACGCTGATGGTGCCGGCGGATCGCATGCACCGCGACCAGTCCGTCGAGCTCCGGAAGCTCGATATCGAGCAGGACGATGTCGTAGGACGCGGCGTCCAGTGCGTCGAGCGCGCGGTCGAGACGGGCGACGCCCTGCGATGTCGCGCCCAGGCGTGCGAGTTGGGCGCAAAGGGCGGTGCGATCCTCGGGGTCCTCGTCGACCACCAGGATCCGCAACGTGTCGAGCGTGGCGGCCCTCGGTGCCGGAGCATTGGTCGCGGAAGGATCGGTCGCGGAGGGTGTGGTCGCGAAGGTCTCGACCGCGGAGGGTGCGGTCGCCGAGGGAATCACGCTGGCGGAATCGTGGCTAGAGCGCAGCGAGCGCGTCGGCGATCGGGTGGTTGAGAACGGTGCTTTCATCTCCAGGAGCTCGGAGTAGAGCTCTTGGTGGCGCCGGGCCATGACGTCGAGGCTGAACTCGTCCTCGACTCGCCGACGCGCCGCGGTGGCGAGCCGACGCCGGAGCGCGTCGTCGCCGAGCAGGCGCTCGAGCGCGGTCGCCAACGCGTCGGGGTCGGCAGGCGGCACGAGCAGGCCGTGCTCGCCGTCGGTGAGCGCTTCGGGCACGCCGCCGACCGCGCTGGCGACCGCGGCGCAGCCACTGCCCATGGCTTCGAGCAGGGCGTTGGGAGAGCCCTCGGCGAGCGACGGCAGGGCGTAGACGTCGAGCGCCGGATAGAGCGCGCTTGGGTCCTCGAGATAGCCGAGGAAGCGAACGCGATGGTCGAGACGGTGTCCGGTGACGCGGTGGCGCAGCCGCTCGGCGTCGGGTCCGTCGCCGGCCAGCACCAGCTGCGCGGCATGCGGCGACGAGTCGTCGTCCCGCCGCGCCACCAGCCGGGCGAAGGCGTCGATCAGGTGCACCAGCCCCTTCGGGCCGTGGAAGCGGCCGACCGCGCCGACCAGAGGAGCGCTCGGCGGCAGGCCGAAGCGGGCGCGCGCGGTGTCGCGGTCGCCGCCCGACCGGAAGCGGTCGAGGTCGATGCCGTTCTGGATCACCACCACCTTGGCCGGGTCGATGCCCTCGGTGGCGAGAAGCTCGGTGCGGACGGCCTCGGACACCGCGACGACGCGATCGGCCCAGCCGCGGGTCAGGCGCTGCGCGAAGGCGTCGCGTCCACGGCCGGCGGGAATCAGCGAGCGCTGGCCGGTGACCAGGGGCGGCCGGCGACGCAGGCGCGGCGGGGTCAGCCAGCGCGCGCCGGCAGCGACGACGTTGGCGCGGTAGAGCAGGGACTGGACGAGGTCGATCCGCCGTCGCGCGAGGTGCCGCGCCAGGCGCAGCATGGCGCCGGGCATCTCGGTGGCGCGCGCGCGGGCGGCGAGGTCGAGGCTCGAGACGGCGATCCCCTCGGCCTCGAGACGTCGGCCGATGCGCCCGAGCGGGCAGAGTGACAGCACCTCGGGCTCGAAACTCGCGCGGTCGAGCGTCAGCACGAGGCGCTCGAGGAAGCTCTCGGTGCCGCCGAAGTCGCTGGTGGTGATCACGAAGAGGATCCGTGCCGGCGCGCTCGCCATCAGCTCGAGGGGCCTCCGTCGGGCGCCAGCAGCTGGCGCGACAGCTCCGAGATCACCAGCCGGCGCTTGCCGGCACCCGAGAGCGGAATCTCGTCGCGCCACTCGAAGTCGACCTCCAGCTGCCCCCTGGTCGCCTCGTCGACCGCGCGGCGGACGGCGTCCTCGATGTCTGAACGGCTGCATCCGGGCCGTGCCACCAGGCGCGCCGTCATCGCACCGGCGCGCGCCTGGTACACCTGGTAGCGCGCGATGGTCTGCAGAGACTTGAACAGCACCACGAAGAAATGCGGCACCAGGAACGTGCCGTCGGGCACGACCACGAGATCGGGCACGCGGCCCTCGAGGCGCTCGAGCATCGGCAGCGTGCGGCCGCTCGGGCAGCGCGCGTCGGCCGGCGCCGCCACGGCGAGGTCGCCGAGCTCGTAGCGCACCAGCGGCATGGCGTCGTTGTGAAACTGCGTCACGACGATGCGACCGATCGCGCCTGGCGCCGCCGGGCCGTCTTCGTCGAGGATCTCGACCAGGGCGTTTTCCGGGTGCAAGAGGTAGCGTCCGCCGCTCTCGAGACTCTGGCTGGCGAGGTGCACGCCCTCGCCGCCGGCGCCGTAGTAGTCGAGCACGCGCACGCCGAACGCCTGCTCGACGGCTTCACGGTAGACGGGAAACAGGGTGTCGCCGGTGGCGGTGACGCCGCGCACCGACGGCGCCGAGCGGCCGGTGCGCAGCATGTGCTGGGCGAGCACGTAGAGCGACGAGGAGAAGCCGTTCAGGTGCTCGATCGAGCGGGCCTCGAGCGCGTCGCAAATGCGCTCCGAGTCCTGGTTGTCGGCGTTGAAGGTGAGGTAGGCGCAGCGGAAGAGACGGTCTTGGAGGCGTTTCTTCCACGCCAGGCGCGGGTTGAGGTTGATCGTCAGGTACGGATCGCCGGGGCGGTAGCCGGCCCAGCGCCAGATGCGGAAGCGCAGCGCCCAGAACCAGCTCTCCTGCTCGACCGAGCGATGAAAGGTCATCGGCCTCCCGGTCGAGCCCGACGTGACGCTCGAGACGACGCGGCCCCGGAAGTCGGGGAGCGGGAACGCATCTGGCGCTTCGGCGAGATCGCGCTTGGTGACCACCGGCAGGCCGTCGAGCGGGCCGAAGCTCGATCTCGGCCCGTCGTCCCGGCGCCAGAGCTCGCGGTAGAAGTCGCTGCGCCGGCGCGTCGACGCCACCACCCGCTCGACTTCGGCCTCCTGGCGTCGGCGGATCTCGTCGCGTGGCACGTGCTCGGCGTCGAGCAAGTAGTCGAGTTTGGGCAGGATGCTGGTGCCGTTCAGGCGATCGAGCAGCGGGAAGACCGCGCCCCGGAACACGTGGCCATAGAGGTCGCCGCGGGGAGTGTCGCTGCGAGGAGCGTCAGACATCGGAGGTCCTCCGGGATGCGGCGACGCGGCGACGCGCCCGGCGCCAGGCGGCCCGTCGCTCGTCGTCGAGCCAGCCTCCGAGGCGCGCTTCGAGCAGCGCCGTCGGCTCGGCGCCGACGCCGTGGCGGCGCAGCTGCAGCAGGTCGTCGCCCGGGCGATTGGCGCCGCGCCGGGTGGTGCAGGCGGCGCGGAAGCCGGCGCCGGCCAGGATCTCGCGCGTGGTGGCGTCGTAGTCGGCGGCCGAGCCGTTGGGAACGGCGAAGGTCCGGACAGTGCCGGCACCGAGCCGTTCGTCGATTCGCCGGCGCGAGTCGAGAATCTCGCGCTCCTGCGCTTCGGCGTCGAGGCGCGAGAGGATCGGATGGGTCACGGTGTGGGCACCGAGCTCCCAACCGGCATCGCGCAGGCGACGAGCCTGCGCCCAGGTCATGGCACGCGCCGCCGGCCTCGCGGCGTGCCCGGCGCGCTCGGCGGCGACCAGCCAGCACGCGGCGTCGGCGGTGACGGCTACGCGATGCTCCGCGGGGGCCTGTTTCAGCCTGCGCACCGCCGCACCGGTCGACGCCGGGGGCCAGGCGCCCAGCCGACGGCGCAGAGATTCGGCGGACTCGCGATCGATCGCGTCGTGGTGGTGGAGGGTGGCCGCCAGATCCAGCGCCCGGCGCACGATGTCGAACCACAGTGGCGCGCCGTCCAGGAAGCCGCTCACCAGGTAGACGGTGGCCGGCGCGCCCTCGGCGCGCAGCGCGGGGAAGGCGAGGTCGTGGTTGTCGGCATAGCCGTCGTCGAAGCTGAGCGCCACCCGGTCGGCGCCCAGGTCGGCGTCGCGACGGGCCGTGCGCAGTCGCTCGGCGAGACCGGCGACGGTGTCGAAGTGGAAGCCGTGGCGCAGAAGCCAGCGGACGTGTCGACGCAGGCGCTCGATCGACACCGCGCCCTCAGGCTCGGCGGGGCCCGGGCAGACCGCGTGGTACTCGAGCACGAAGGCGCGAAACGCGCCGCGCCGCCGGCGGCGCAGGCGCTGCGCACCGAGCAGGCCCGAGAGCCGACCGGCGCGCGCTGCGAGCGCGGCGATCTCGCGCCGACGGCTCATTGCCGGTCTCCCGTCGCGGGACGCCGCGCCGCGTGATGGGTGGCGGCCGCGCGGCAGGCGTCGAGCATGCGCTCGGCGTTGTGACGCCAGCCGAGCGACGCGTGCGCCTTGCGGGCCGCGGCGGCGCCGAGGCGGCGGCGCAGCGCGGGGTCGTCGACCAGGCGTTCGACCTGCCGGATGGCGGCCTCGAGGTCACCGGGCGGAAATAGCAGACCCTCCTCACCGTCGCGCAGCAGCTCGTGCAGGGGCGGGTGGCCGGGCGCGACGATCGCCGTGCCCGCCGCCATCCACTCGATCACCTTGAGCGGGCACTGGTACCAGGCGATCTCGGCCAAGACCCCGATGTCGAGCGCTGCCACGAGCCCCGGAACGCGTGCATGTTCGACCCTGCCGGTGCACACCAGGCGCGGCGGCGGCAAGTCGAGGGCGCGAAGGCGCTCGAGCCCGGGACCGTCGCCGACCATCAGGAAGCGGCTCGACGGCCGGCTGCGGGCGACCGTCTCGACCAGCGTAGCGAGCCGGTCGAGGGCGTGCCAGGCCTGGAACGAGCCGACATAGCCGATCCACGGCGCAGCGTCTTGGTCGTCGCCGGGCTGGCCGCGGTCACTGGCAACCCGCGGGTCGGGCGGCACGTCGGGATGGAAGCGCTCGAGATCGGCGCCGTTCGGTACCACGTGCAGGCGGTCGCGCTGCACACCAAGGCGTTCAGCGTAGTGGTCGCCGAGGGCGCCCGAGACGACGGTGATGGCGTCAGCGTGGCGCAGCTTGTAGCGCCCTGCCCAGCGTCGGGTGCGCGTCCAGGGCACATAGTGGCGCTGGTAGGTCGCCGTTTCCTCCGACGGCGCGTTGATCTCGAGCACCAGCGGCAAGCCGAGGCGGCGCGCCACCGGCACGCACGAGACGCCGAGCCCGTGGCTGCGCACCAGCAGCACGTCGGGCGGCTCGGGGCGCAGGAGCGCCGACTCACGGCGCAAGTACCGCAGGTTCCACGCCAGCTCCTTGGGGTCGTGCAGCCAGCGACCGAAGCGGCGTTTCAGGCCGGCGCGCAACCGTCGGCGCCACGGCACCGGGCCACCGCCGCCGCCTCCCTCGAGCGGCGGCGGCGCCAGATTCATCGCGTGCACGTCGACGCGGTGGCCGAGCGCGCGCGCCGCGTCGGCGAACTGGTGCACGTGGTGCAGCGCTGTGTCTCGACCCCAGAGATAGTGCAGATAGGCGACGTGCATGCCGTGTTTCACGCCGCCCGGGCGCGCCGCTTGAGGACGCGGTGGTACAGGGTCTCGTAGCGGGTCACCATGTGGCGCGCATGCAGCTCGCCTTCGAAGCGGCGCCGCGCCGCGCGGCCGCGGCGCCGACGCAGCGCCACGTCGTCGACGATCCGCTCGAGCGCTTCGCTGAGCCCGACGATGTCGTCGCGCGCGACGAGCAGGCCCTCGACGCCGTCGTCGATCGCTTCCGGTACGCCGCCGACCGCCGTCGACACCACCGGCCGCGACGCCGCCATCGCCTCGAGCATGGCGATCGGCAGTCCCTCCCAGAGCGATGAGAAGACGACCGCGTCGACGCCGGCGAGCAGGCGGGCGGCATCGTCGCGGTAGCCCGCGAACACGACGTGGCGGCCCAGTCCAAAGCGCTGCGCGGCCGCTTCGAGCTCGGCGCGGAGCGGACCGTCACCGAAGACGACCAGGCGGCTCGGAGCGGCGTCGACGCGGTCGGCGACGTGGGCAAAGGCCTTGAGCAGGCGATCGAGCCCTTTCTGCTCGGCGAGGCGGCCAAGTGTCGCCAGCACGACGGCGTCCGGCGGCAGGCCGAAGAGACTCGAAAGCTCTGCCCGTACGTCGACCGCGTCGACCGGCGCCGGTTCCTCGATGCCGTTGCGCACCGTGCGGATCTCTTGGGCTCGCGAGCCGAGGGTGTCGACGAAGCTGCGGCGGACGAAGTCGGCACAGGCCACCGGCAGGGTCTCGCGGCCGAGCAGCCAGCGATAGCCCGTGAGCTGCAGCCGGCTGCGCGCCGCCGTGATGTTGTGCAGAGTCATCACCATCGGCGTCAGGCCGCTGCGCGCCGCGGCGACATAGCCGTGCAGGCTGTCGCCGAAGAGATGACCGTGGACTGCGTCGATGCGGTCGCGGCGCAGTGCGCGACCGAGATCGCGAATCCACAGCGGATCGAGCTTGGGCACCCGGCGCGGCACGATGCGCACCGTCGCACCGGCGGCGGCGATCCGCTCGGCCATCACGCCGCCGTGGCACGAGTACACGATGTGCTCGAATCCATCGCTGCGCCCGGCGACCAGGGAGCGAATCACCTGCTGTGCTCCGCCGAGCCCCAGGCCGTGAATGAGCTGTGCGATTCTCATGCGTGGTGTCGTCGATCGAAATCGCGATTCGTCTGGCTTCGAATTATGCCCCTCTCCAGCCTCGAGTGCCAGTGGTTCGGGCCGGCTCACGCGGCGGGGCGCAGCACCGCGTCGCCTCGGCCGCCGATCGCGCTCGGGCTCTCGGCCGACGACTGGCCGATCTCGAGCCGCGGGCTCTCGTTCGGCCAGCGCTTGGCCAGCTCGCTGGTGCCGACCAGAATCCAGAAGAGCTTGAAAGTGAACGGGGCGGTCATCGTCACCTCCACGAGCTGATGAGTCAAGATGCCTGCGACCGCCGCCGCGCAGGTGACGCCGAAGATCCGATGGTCGGGATCCGGCGCCCGGCGGTAGAGCAGCAGGCCGTTCCAGATCACCCGGCCGGCGAAGAAGAGGATCAAGAAGAACGCGGGGAAGCCGTACTCGACCAGCAGCGAAAGGAACCCGTTGTGTGGCGTATTCGCCTTGTCGCCGAGCGAGAGGTCGACCGAGGTGCCGATGCCGACGAGCGGATTGTCGAGCGCGATGCCCCAGAAGTGGGGCCACCGTTCTTGCATTCGCCACTGCATGGTGCTCGCCTTGGATCCGTCGGCGGCCGACATCGCGTGTGCGATCGTCGGCTTGGCGAGCACCATCGGCAGGAAGGGCAGCGCGGCGAGCAGAGCGAGTCCGCCGAGCGGCGCGAGGTAGCGCAGGCGCCGTCGGCCGAGCGGCCGGAGCAAGAGAATCGCTCCGTAGACCAGGGCGCCACCCACCGCCGCCACCATGGCGCCGCGCGACGCCGAGAACAGCATCGCCCGAGTCATCAGGCCGAAGCCGACGAACGAGAGAATCCAATGCCCGCGGCTGCGCGGCAGCACGACCCCCGACATCGCGATCAACATCGGCATCACCAGCACACCGCCGAGCTGGTTGCCGGTGCGAAACGGTCCGGCGGTCGACGAGATGCCGGAGTAGCCCTGCGCGATGGCCGGCAGAGAGCAGACGATGCCGGCGACGATGACCGCATTCATCACCGCGTAGGTGCGGTGCGCGCTGCGGATCAAGAGCATGATCAGCGGCAGGTAGATCAGCGGCCGAATGCAGTAGCGGCCGAGCTGGTACGTGATCCGGATCGGGTCGGTGAGGTTGCGCTGGTTGATCGGCGCGTTGAGGTACGACAGGCAGAAGAGCAGGGTGAGCAGTGCCCACGGCCAGAACAGCGGCAGCTTCTGTCCGTCACGACGCAGACGAGCTCGCAGCACCAGCGCGAGCGCGATCATCGCGACCTTCACGTCGTCCGGGCCCAGGCGCAAGAACGAGATCGACCAGCCGCCGAAGACGAAGGCGGTGCACAGGTCGTAGAGAACGAGCCACCAGATCGGGAAGAAGAGCGCCAGCACCAAGCCCAGGCCGGCCAGCCAGCCGAGGGTGGTCATCTTGAGCAGCATCAGCGCGACCCAGTAGCCGGTCTCTTGCGCAGGATCCGGGGGTAGGCAGGCAGGATCTTGCGCAGCACGCGCGGCAGCCACTCGCGATGGTTCTGCACCACGATTCCGATCGGTGGGCAGCCGGCGGCGCGGGCTTTCTCGACCGCGGTCTCGAGATCTTCCTGGCGCGTGCCCATCGAATCGACGACCAGGATCAAGCCGTCGCAAAGGCGGCCGAGGAGCGCCGCGTCGACCGACTGCAACATTGCGGGCGCTTCGACCAAGAGCAAGTCGTAGCCCTCGGCGTGCTCGCGGTACCAGCGAGTCACGGCCTCCGGGTCGGGGGCGCCGATCAGGCGCAGCGCATGGTCGTCTGGGTGGCTGCCCAGGCGGCCGTCTTCGGTCGCTTCGCCGAGCAGCGGCACGCGGGTGCCTTCGAGGGTGTCGGCGTGTGGCACGCGTTTGCGCAGCACGCGGAATCCCGAGCCCCGCACCAGCTTCGCGAGCGACAGCCGATGACCCGAGAGATGAGCCTGGATGATGACCCCGGCGATCGTCGGCCGCGCCGACTCTGCGGTCTTGACGCCGGCGATCACCACCGTCGGCACCGACATGGCGGTCTCGAGCGCACGCAGGCTCTCGAGCAGCGACGCGTGGGCCACCTGCTGGCGCGCCGGCGGCAGCAGCGACGGGTCGAGGTCGTGATCGAGCTCGCCGAGCAGGTCGTAGCCCATCGGTCGCGCGTCCGCGGTCTTGCGGCGGCGGAGACCGAGGCGGGCGAGGAGCCGCCCGAGGCGTCCCGGGGTCTGGGTCACGTCGGCCACGTCAGCCCCGCGGGACCTCCGCCACGATCGGCGCGCTGGCGAGGCGGTGAGCCTGCGCGCTGCCCTTGAGCCGCGGGTCGGCGAAGTCCCGGATCAGGGCGAAAAGAACGCCGAGGATGAATCCGCCGATCCCGCCGCCGGCGAGCAGCGGCTTGGCGTCGCGCGCGATCGGTGCGCTGGGCGTTTCGGCGCGCTCGAAGATCGCCAGGTTGACGATGCCGGACTCGTCGAGCGAGCTCGAAAGGCGCGCCTCTTCTTCCTTGCGCAGATAGGTCTCGTGCGCCTCTCGCTTGTTCTCGACATCGCTCTTCAGCCGCGCCAGCTCGGTGGCGAGCAGGTCGAGTCGATTGAGCTTGGCGCGATACTCGTCGATCTGCTGCACCAGCGCGGTGACGCGGGCCAGCGCCGCGACCAGGCGGGCCTCGGTCTGCACCATGTCGAGGTTGAGCGTCTGGTACGCCGGGTTGATCGCCGTCATCACCTCTTCGAGGCGTTCGTCGGACGTCTCGGTGAGCAGACGCCGTGCCTCGTCGATCCGTCGCTCGACTTCGCGCACGCGGGTGCTCGTCGGCGTAAAGCGCGACAGCAGCTCGCTGCGCTCCATCTCGAGCGCCAGGATGTTCTGCTTCAGTAGCTTCACCGACTCGTCTTCAGTGACGCGGGACTCGGCGGCGATGGTGTTGGGAAGCTCTTCGAGCTGGAGTGCCAGGAAGTCGACCTTGGCCTGGTGCTCGAGCACCCGCGTCTCGGTTTCGACACGGTCGGCCTCGAGCTGCGAGAGCACCTTGCGCAGGTGGTCCTCGTCGCCCGACAAGAGATTGGCGCCATAGCTCTCGCGGAAGTCGTGCAGCGCCTCCTGCGCCTCTTTCCAGCGCACGAACAGCAGGTTCCGCTGCTCGGTGTAGAAGTTCGACGCCCGCGCCTCTTCGTTGAACTGGGCGATGCGCTTGATGTGTTGGTCGAGCAGGTCGTTGACGAAGCGCGCCGACCACTCGGGGTCGCGCCCTTCGAGACCGATCTCGATGACGTTGGTGCCGGCGATCGAGCGCGCGTTCAGCAGACCGCCGATCTCTTGCACACGCGCGTCGAGGGAGGCCTGGGCGGCGGCTCCCGGATCGTCGCCGGCGCGTCGCAGCCGGCGGAGGAGTTGCTGCTTCGGCGACGGCGCGTCGGGGCGCAGGGGCTGAGCGGTTTCCTGGTAGAGCTCGAGGGTGGCGCGCACCAGAGCCGGGCTCTTGAGGTGGTGGAGCTCGGCCTTGATCTGCGGCTGCGACATGCCCTCTTCGCGCGGGCCCGACACCGCCTGCTCGGTGAGCAGAATCTTCGCCTTCGCCTCGTAGACGTCGTCCTCGAGAGTGACGACTGCGAAGGCGAGCACCAGGCCGAGCGCGGCGAGGCCGAGAATCGCCATGCGGCGACGAAAGAAAATCTCGAGCAGCTCCTGCCAAGGGAGTGGTTTCTCTTCGATCATGGGTCATTGATCCGTTCCCGGGGACCCGGCGCCGTCGGTCGGGGCGACCGGAGCGGGTGAGTCCTCGTTGTCGTCATCGGCCGCCAGGTTGCCGAGAATCGCGCCGCTGAACACATTCTGGAGCGGGATCACGTCGTCGATGTACTGATCGATGAAGAGATTCACGTTCTCGATGCGGCTGCGCGGCACGAAGACGATGTCGCCGGCGGCGAGCTCGACGTCGGCCATCGGATCCTCGCCGCTGAGCACCGGCCGGATGTCGATGGCGCGGGCGACGCGATCGCCGTCGCCGAGGCGACGGATCACCAGGATCTGTCGACGCCGGGCGGTGGTCTGCAGCCCGCCCGCCTGCTGCAGCGCCTGGAGGAGGGTCATGCCCGTGACCAGCGGGACCGGGCCCTGGATGCCCACCTCGCCGCCGATCCAGGCGCGCGGTGGCGACGCTTCGCGCACGATGACCGTGATGTGCGGATCGTTCAGCTCGGACGCGTAGAGCGACTCGAGGCGGTGGTCGAGCTCCGCCGGGGTCGAGCCGGCCGCGTCGACCTCGTCGATGAACGGCAGCGAGATCTTCCCGTCCGGCCGCACCTTGAGCTCTTCATCGAGCTCGTCGTTGCCCCAGAAGCGGACCGCGATCACATCGCCCGGCTGCAGCCGGTAGGCGACCGCCGCGGGGGGCGGCAGCGGCTCGTCGACGGTCGGCGGCGCGACCACCGGTGTGCGCTGCGAGCAGCCGCTCGTCAGCAGGCCGCCGAGGAGCAGGGCCGAGAACAGCAGGCGAGGGCAAGACCGGACAGAGCCGGCGCGAAGAGATCGGGACGACATCGCGGAAAGTATAGCGAAGGCCAGGGACCGTCGTGGTTTAGGCCAGAGCGCGAGGCGGTGCGTGATAGGGTCTCCTCGTTCTGGTGTTTTCGCCTGTTGCTTGCGACCGTCCGTTGGGTGAGCTCTTGTCGACCGGTCATCGTTCAACCGACACTTCGTCCATCGGCCCCGGGTGGCCGCCCCGCGCCACCTCGCACGGGCGGATCAAAGGAATCGACGACCGCGCCGTGGTGCGCACGGCGGAACGCCTCGAGGATCTGCTGCGCTCGCTCGAAGTGCTGCGCGGCCATCTACGCCCCGGTGGTCCTGACCGCATCAGCTTGCGCGCGGTGGTCGACGACGATCTGCTGCTCGAGCATGCGACGACGATCGAGACCTGGGTCGAGGCGGCGTTGCCGCTCTCCGGGGTGCTCACCGGCTGCTCGCTGGTGTATCTCGGCGCCAACCACGCGAGCCGCGCCTGCAATCCGGCCGACGTCGAGCGCTGCCGGCGCAACGTCGAGCGCGCTGCCGCGGAGAGTGTCCGTTCTGCCAGCGCAGTGGCCGAACGCGCGCTGACGCACGGCTACCGGCTCGAAGTGCTCGACGCCGAGCAGCGGCTCGGTGATCCGCGCCTGGTCGCCGGCATCGCGCGTCTCTATCGCCGCTTCGGCTGGAGCGACAGCGACACGCGGCGTCTGCTCGGCAGCCCCGACACGCTGCTCGGAGTCGCCTGGCGTGGCGATGAGGTGACCTGTGCGGGCCTCGCCGAGCAGGTCTTGTTGCGCTTCGGCGACGGCGAGGAGCTGCGTTTGGCCGAGTTCACCGAGGCGGCAACGCACGACGCCCATCGGCGACGCGGCCTCTACTCTGCGGTGTGCGGCGCCTTGATGGCCGAGCTGGTCGACCGCTCGCGCCGCAACGCCGTGCTCGGGGGCGGCATCGATCTCGCGTTCGGTGAATGCAGCGGCCTCGACGGCGGCGTGCTCGTCGCGGCCACCCGCCTCGGGCGGCGCTTCGCCTGCCGCGCGCGCATCGATCTACCGTTCGCCGGCGTGCTGCGCCAGCATGTGCCGATCGACGGCACGCCGCGAGCAACGCCGTACAACGACCTCTATCCGACCTTCATCACCGCCGACGCGCTCGAGCGCTGGGTCGAGACCTGAGCGTCAGGTCGGTCGCTTGAAGCGGGCGCGAGCGGCCTCGACGGGGGCGCGGACCCAGCAGCCCTCGAGGTGGTCGTTCACCAGCCCCATCGCCTGCATGAAGGCGTAGGCGGTGGTCGGGCCGACGAAGCGGAAGCCGCGCTTCTTGAGATCCTTCGAAAGCGCCTTCGAGGTCGCAGTCTGCGCCGGTACGTCGGCGAGCACCCGCGGCGCCGGCGACGGCTCGGGCTCGAAACGCCAGATGTAGGCGGCGAAGCTGCCCTCGGCGTCGACCAGCGTTCTCAGCTTCTGGGCGTTGTTGATCGTCGCCTCGATTTTGCCGCGGTGGCGCACGATCGACGCGTCCTGGAGCAGCCGCTCGACGTCGCTGTCGTCGAAGCGGGCGACGCGCTCGAAGTCGAAGTCGAGGAAGACGCGGCGAAAATCGTTTCGCTTACGCAAGATCGTGAGCCACGATAGACCCGACTGAAAGCCCTCGAGACAGATCTTCTCGAACAGGCGTCGGTCGTCGGCCACCGGCATGCCCCATTCGTGATCGTGATAGTCGATGTAGTCCTCGGTCGAGACGGCCCAAGGGCAGCGCGGTCTGCCGTCGGGGCCGAGTTCGAGCTCATTCATCGATCGGGCTCTCCAGGGGTCATTGGCGGGTCGGGGACGACTCGATCCGACGGACGGAGGTCGAGACGGCGCAGGGTGCGCTGCAGGTTCTGCCGATGCATGTCGGCGTCGCGGGCAGCGCGTGAGATGTTGCCGTCGTGGCGGCGCAAAAGATCCTGGACGAAGGCGCGCTCGAAGGTGCGGACGGCATCGTCTTTGGCGTCGCGGAACGAAGTGCCGGGCGGCCAGGTCGGTTCGGAGTCGGGCGACGCTCGGTCGTCCGCGGTGTCGGTCACACCGGGCTGCGCTGCCGGAGTCTTGCGCAGCTCGACGGGAAGATCGTCGATCGTCACCGGTCCGCGGGCGAAGATCGCCGCGCGCTCCATGGCGTTCTTCAGCTCGCGCACGTTGCCGGGCCACGGATGGCGGCGCAGCGCGTCCTCGCCGGCGGGTGTCAGGGTCGGCGCGGCGGCGCCGGCGACGGCGAGGAAGGCGCGCGCCAGCTCGAGCACGTCGTCGCCGCGCGCGCGCAGGGGCGGCAGCTCGAGCTCGACCACCCGCAGGCGATAGTAGAGGTCTTCGCGGAAGGCGCCGTCCGCCACCGCGCGGCGCAGATCACGGTGCGTCGCCGCGACGACGCGCACGTCGACCTCCATCGGCGTGCCGCCGCCGAGTGGCTCGACCACGCGTTCCTGCAGCACGCGCAGCAGCTTGGCCTGGGCGGCCGGCGGCATGTCGCCGATCTCGTCGAGGAAGAGCGTGCCGCCGTGCGCCTCGCGGAAGCGACCGGCGCGGTCGCGATCGGCGCCGGTGAAGGCGCCTTTGCGGTGGCCGAAGAGCTCGCTCTCGAGCAAGCCCTCGGGCACCGCCGCGCAGTTGAGCGCCACGAACGGGCCGACCGCCCCGGAGAGCTCGTGCAGGCGCCGCGCCACCAACTCCTTGCCGGTACCGGTCTCGCCGCGCACCAGCACGCTCGCCGGTGTCGGCGCGACCTGGGCGATCTCGGCCAGCAGCGCGCGCATCGGCGGCGACTCGCCGAGGAGACGGCCGCCACCGGCGAGCCGTCGCAGGTCGGCCTCGAGGCGGTGGTTGCGGCGGCGCAGAGCGTCGCCCTCGAGCGTCCGCTGCACCACCCAGCGCAGCTCCTCGAGCTCGAACGGCTTGGCGACGAAGTCGGCAGCGCCGGCACGCACCAGGTCGACGGCGGTGCGCAGCTGAGCGTCGGCGGTGACGATGATCACCGGGGGCGGCGCCGGCCGCTCGAGCACGCGCTCGAGTGTCGCCCGGCCGTCGAGACCGGGCATGCGGAGGTCGAGAAGCAAGAGATCGACTGCGAGCGCCTCGAGCCGGTCGAGCGCCTCGGCGCCGCTCGCCGCCTCGACGAACGTGTAGCCGTCGCGGCCGAGCGCGCGCAGAATGCCGCGGCGCGCCGCGTCGTCGTCATCGCAGACCAGGATGCGTGCGCGGTGGCTCATCGTACGCCGGATGCTATCTCGCCCCCTGGCGTTGTCTCACCCCCCAGTGCGCGTGGGCACGCCCGCGGGCGGAGGGCCCGTGGATCACGGACGGGTAAAATATGGGTGATGTCTCTCGCGACGATGCCTCCGGCTCACCGAGGATACGATACAGTGCGCGATTCCTACTGATGCTTTAGCCGTCGCCGTTCGACGAGCGGATGGTGCCGCGCAAGGCGAGCCGGGAGATCGACCGATGAAGTTGACCACGAGCCTGCGGATCCTCTGTCTGAGCCTGTTGACTGCTTGCCTGTTCGGTGGCACGGCGTTCGCCGCCGGTCCCGAGACGGCTGTCGACACCGAGCCGGCGCCCGCGGTGACGTCGCTCGAGATCGAGGCGACGGGTCTTCCGGAGGCGCCGATCGTCGAAGTGATCACGATTCCGATCTCGATTCAGTGCCCCGACTACTGTACGTCGAGCAACCTGACCTACGTCGGGCCGCGGGACTGCGACCGCAATGGTTGCCTGCACCAGTGCATCGTCTACCGCGATAACTCGACCGGCAGGCTCTGCGCCCAGCGCTGCGCCGCCTACTGATCGTCGACGCCAGTTCGGTTTCAGGGGTCGAGCGGTCGCGGGATCTCGACCCGGACGATGACGTGCTTGTCGCGCTCGGCGGCGGTGACCTGGCCACCGAGCGCCTCGACCCGGCGTGCGACCAGCGCCAGGCCGAGGCCTGTGCCGCCGTCCCCTCGGCTGGCGAAGGTGGCGAACGGGTCGAGTGACGGATCGAGCCGGCCCGGATTGCGTGTCTCGAACGCGGTGTGCTCGGGCGTGCCGACGAGGCGTGCGTCGACCCGGCCGCCGTCGGGCGCATGCTCGACGGCATTGAGCAGCAAATTGAGGACGATGGTCTGCCAGGCACCGACGCTGCCGGCGACAGAGCGCGTGGTCTCCGCGTCGTCGCCGATCCCGAGCTCGAGCACGATGCCGCGGCGCCGCGCATCGGCGTCGACCAGGCGCACCGCACTGCGCACCAGCGCCTCGAGGTCGACGGTGGCGCCGGCCGGAGGCCGGGCGAACGCCAGGATCTCGCGTGCGGTGTGGTCGAGGCGATCGATCTGATCGACGATCACGTCGAGATCGGCGACGCCGTCGGCCCGGCGCCGCGCCGCGTCGCCGGCCGTCGGGTCGTCCGCGGCCAGGTCCTCGCGCAGTGCCTGCGCCAGCGCCTTCATCGACGACAACGGGTTCTTGATCTCGTGCGCCAGCGAGGCCGACACCAGGCCGAGCATGCCGAGGCGTTCGCGCTCGGCGAGCTCCCGTTCGGCGGCGAGGCGCGCGCGTGCCGCGGCCCGCAGCGTGAGCGTCGCCGACAGCTGACGAACAACAAGGCGGACGGCGTCGATCTCGCCGTCGGCATAGCCACCGCCCGTGGCGCTGGCGGCGAGGCCGAGGACGCCGGTGAGCTCGGCGTCGACTCGCACCGAGAACACGGCCTGTAGCTCGAGTCGGTCGAGTGTCTCGAGCAGCTGCGGTGGAAGCCGCGCCAGGCGGTGGGCCGCGTCGCGGCTGGGTGCCTGCTCGAAGAAGCGCCACACGTCCTCGGTGCTCGGATCGCGCTCGAGGCTGCGCGCGGTGGTGCCGAGCCACCGGCCGAGAGTGGCGGCGGTGCGTTCGATCGCTTGGTCCGGCGGGTGTTCGAGCGAGCCCAGTGAGCGGCTCAGCTCGTCGACCGCGGGTGCCGTCACCGCGTGGCCGAGGAACGAGCGCAGCGCCGGCGAGCGCTCCGCGAGCGCCTCGACCAGGCGCGGGCCGATCAGCCCGCCGACGACCGCCAGCAGCGAGCCCCAGGCGACCAGCCGGCGGAGCAGGTCGGCGTCGCGCAGGCCGAGCGTCGGGCCGACCGCGACCAGCAGCACGACGACGCCGAGAATCAGCGCCAGGCGGCGCAGCACGCGGTTCGACAGCGACAGCCGCAGCAGGTTGTGGCGTTGCACGTGCCAGGCGAAGAGCAGGCCGGGCCACAGCATGCCGCCGAGAATCGTCAGCCGCAGCAGGCCGCCGGCGAGGCTCGGCCGCGTCGCCCACGGGTCGATCCACAGGCCGAGCGCGAAGGCGGCCACCAGCAGAAGCGCGACCAGGCCGAGATCGCGGAAGAAGCGACGCAGGCGCGCGCCGTCGACGTGCCCGGCGAGGCGCAGCGCCAGCCAGGCGGTCGGCAGCAGCGTCACGGCGACGACCGCAGCGAGCCGCGGATGCACCGTGGCGGCGACGTCGCCGAGATACGCCGAGCGCGAGCCAGCGAAGCGCAGAGCCGCCGGCGCCATCGCCAGCGGCGCGAGGTAGCCGAGCCCGACCGCGATGCGCGCCGCGCGTGAAGTGCGCCGTGCCTGGGCTGCGTCGAAGCGCTCGAGGGTATGTAGCAGCAGCGGCAGGGCGAGCAGCCAGGCGACCGCGCGCGCCAGGTCGAGCGCGTTGGCAGCCAGGCTCGGGCCGGCGACCGGTCCGAGCAACAGCACCAGCCAGACGTCGACGAGGGTGCCGCCGTACCAGAGCGTCAGCGTGGCGGCGAGCAGGCGCAGTGGCCGATTGCTCGTCAGGACATCGGGCCGGCGCAGCAGCTCGCGGGCGAGAAAGCCGTAGAGCAGCGTGCCGGCGATGAAGAGCAGCAGCTCGGTATAGAGGAGAAGCTCGAAGAGCACGGGTCGATTATCGCCGCGGGCCGCGCCCGTGGGAATGCGTCGCCGAGGCTGCGGGTGCATCACTCGAGGTGCATCTCGAACGATGCACCTCCAGTCGGCCGGTTTCGCCGTGGTGTCGGCAAGTGTCTTGCTTTCAGTCGTTTGAACCGTTTTCGCGTTGTGCCCGGCACCTGGAATGGAGCTTGAACTCTCCGGCCTGCGACGACAGCGCGCAGCGCGCGACGACTCTCAGACTGTTCGGAGGACGATCCATGACCCTGAGCCAACGCATCACCCTGATGATCAAGGGGCGCACCAACGCGACCCTCGATCGCATCGAGAACCCGGAGCAGACGCTCGAGCAGATCGTGCTCGAGATGGGCGGCCAGCTCGACGCGGCCAAGCGGGCGGTGGCGCAGGCGACCGCCAACGAGCGGCGCCTGCGTGCGCGTCGCGATCGCTACCGTACGCAGGCCGAGCGCTTTCACACCTCGGCGCGCAGCGCGGTCGAGCGGGCCGACGATGTGCTGGCGCGCGAGGCGCTGCGTCGGTGCGCGGAGTCGCGTCGTCTGGCTGCTGAGGTGGAGGAGCAGCTGACGACTCAGGAGCGCGACACTGCCCGCATCCGCACGTCGGTCGAGCGGCTGCAGCGGCGCCTCGGCACTGCCAATGCGCGGCTGCAACTGCTGCGTGCCCGCGTGCGTCAAACCGAGGCGCGGGTCGCCATCGGACGCGTGCTGCAGCGCGTCGACGGTGCCGACCTCTACGGTGAGTTCGAGCGTCTCGGGGAGCGCGTCGAGCTGCGCGCCGAGGAAGAGGCGGCCTATCTCGAGATCGATGAGCAGATCTCTGGCGCCGACCTGCGCCATCGCCTCGACGAGGCCGAGATCGACGAGATCGTCGACGTCGAGTTCGAAGAGCTGCGCCGCGAGCTCGCCGCGGGATCCGCCGATGACGAGACCGCGATCGTCCACGACGACGGAGCGGCGTCGTGAGCCACACGACGTCGTCGACCGCCGCGCCGACCGCTCCGGCCCGACCGATCCCGCATTCGCCCGGATCCGAATCGACTCGAAACCCTCAGGAGACCGCCATGAACATCCATCCCGACGACATTCAGCGTGACTCGAGCGCCTGGCTCGCCTTCGTCAAGATCTCGTTCGCTCTCGCCTTTTCGGCCTGTCTCTTCGGCATCTGGTTCATGCCGACCCCGCTGTGGATCAAGGGCTACATGACGATGGGCGTGCTCTACGCCGTCGGCGCCACCTTCACGCTCGCCAAGACGCTGCGCGACGAGCACGAGGCCGAGCGGCTGATCCACAAGATCAGCAAGGCCAAGACCGCGCGCATCCTCAAGGAGTACGACGCGGCCTGATCGTCGCCGCACTCCGTCACCGGCAGCTCGCACGGCACGAGAACCGAGATCGCGGGGCCCCCGCTGGCGGGGACCCCGCGATCTCGTTGTCGGCGGCTGAATCCGCCCGCCACCCCGGCCGCCGATTCCGTCAGTCGTTCGCGTGGGACCTCGTGGTGTGACACCAGACCTCGGTGCTCGGCTCCGAGGCGTCTCGTCCGGATGCACCGGCTGACCTTGATCACCGCGCGAATTGTCTGTCGGGAGGATCGTGCGAACGGTGGACGAGCAAGAAAGAACGGGCGAGCAAGAAAAAGGTGAGCAAGAAACAACGGACGAGCCCCGCGGCTCGTCCGTTCGTTCGATGGTCAGGGCCCCGCGGCGGCCGCGGGGTCCTCGGTCACTCCGGAGCCGTCGTCAGCGTGACGCCGGAGTAGGAAGAATAGGCGCGCACCATGATGTAGTACGTGCCCGACTGCGCCGGGTCGACGGTGCAGGTCTCGTCGTTGCCGGCCGCGTACGGCCGGCAATCCCAGGTCGACGTGGTGGGCGCGGCGCCGAAGCGGACGTAGAGGTCCGCGTCGCCCGTGCCGCCCGACATTGAGACCACGAGGCGCGAGCTGGTGGTGATTTCCTGGGTGAATGTCTGCTGGTCGCCGGTCGAGTCGGAGAGGTTCGGCCAGGTCTGGCTGGCGTCGCCGCTGCCTCCGGTGTCGAAGCTGGCGACCAGCGAGACGCCGGAGAAAGCGGAGTAGGCGCGGATCATCACGTGGTAGGTGCCGACCTGCGGCGCGGCGACCGGGCAGCTCTCGTTGTTGCCGCCGGCGTAGGGGCGGCAGTCGTAGGTCGAGGTCGTGGGCGCGGCGCCGAAGCGGACATAGAGGTCCGCATCGCCCGTGCCGCCCGACATCTGGATGGTCAGGTTGCTCGCACCGGCGGGCACGTCGAGGGTGAAGAATTGCTCGCTGCCGCCGGCACCCGACAGGCCGGTGACCGGCACGCCGTTCTCGAGCACGCCGTCCCCGCCGCCACCGCCGCCGGTGTCGAAGCTGGCGAGCAGCGAGACACCGGAGAAGGCGGAGTAGCCGCGGATCATCACGTGGTAGGTGCCGGCCTGCGGCGCGGCGACCGGGCAACTCTCGTTGTTGCCGCCGGCATAGGGACGGCAGTCGTAGGTCGAGGTGGTGGGAGCCTCGCCGAAGCGAACGTAGAGATCCGCGTCGCCCGATCCGCCCGACATCTCGAAGTCGAGGTTGCTCGCGCCGGCGGGCACCTCGAGGGTGAAGAACTGCTCGCTACCGGCCGCTCCGGACAGGCCGGTGACCGGCACGCCGTTGGTGAGCTCGGTGGCGCCACCACCGCCACCGCCGCCGCCACTGCCGTCGTTCTCACGACCGTCGACGAATCGTGTGCCGGTCGACGACGGGTCGAGCCAGGCCGACAAGCCGCGGCTCCAGCCCACCGACATTTTGCCGTAGCAGTCGTAGCCGCCGGTGTTGCTGCACGAGGCGGTGCCGCCCGAGAGGTAGCCGACGACTCGTTGGGTCGCGGGGTCGAAGAGCGCCGAGCCGGATGAGCCGGGCTCGGTCGTCCCCTGCTCCCAGTTGTCGACTTCCCAGTGGGTGTTGCTGCCGCCCGTGCCGATGCAGCTGTTGCTGGTGGTCAGCGGATCGTCGTTGAACGAGATCGCCTTCTCGTCGGTGTTCGGATGATGAATTCCGACGCTGCTCTGCGGCGCGGTCGAGGTCCGCGCGTCCCAGCCCGCGTAGTACACATTGTAGGCGTTGGCCGGCACGCTCGAGAGCTCGAGAAGGCTCATGTCGTTCTGCGAGTCGGAGGCTCGGAGGGTGGCGCCCGACGTGTTGTCGCTCAGCGAGCCGCCGGCGAGCTGGCCGCAGCTCGGAGACTCGAAGTTCCAGTACACGACGACCGACGCGGCGTTGCTCGAGGTGATGTTGCAGTGGTTGGCCGTGAGAAAGAACGGCCGTCCGTCTTCGGCCACGTTGTTGATCAGGGTGCCGGTGCAGAAGGTCGAGCCGTTGGTGCCGTAGACGCCGACGGAGCGGATCTGATCTTCCCAGCCGGCTCTCTGAGGGCACACGACGTCGATGTTGCAGCTGCCCTGCTTGAGCGCGCCGGCGAGGCCCTGGCCGAAGAGATCGCGGTAGCCACGGCCGATTCGCGTCAGCTCGAGGCGCACCTGGTGCAGCGCCGCGCCATCGGGAACGAAGAGCTCGACCTGGCCCGTGTCGCCGGGAATCACCGGCGTCCAGAGCTGGCCGTGCTCGCGCATGTCGTCGCCGGTGTAGGGGCCCTGGTAGTAGCCGTCGGCGGGGCTCAGAACATGCAGCGTGGCGCCGCGCGGCAGGCCGAAGTGGGTGAAGCCGAAGTTCAAGTCGGTGGCGCCCGGCGCCGAGACCTCGAGCCGCCACAGCCAGCCGTCGTCGAGACGCGTCCAGGTGCCGCGCGACTTGGGGGTCACCGAGAGGTCGACCGGCAGCGCGAAGCGCACGGGCGCGGGCGCATCACCGGGCAGCGCCTTGTCGAAGCGCGCGGCGTCGTCGGCCCGGAGCGCGACCGAATCGATGGCCTCGAGCGGCAGGCGATCGACGGTCTGTGCCTTGAGGGTGAGGTCGTCGAACGAGCGGGGCGGCGCGCCCTCACGCGCGACGGCGGGAAGAGTGGCCCATAAGCAGGCCGCGAGAATCAAGCACGGAACGAGACGACGAATCATGGAAAAGCTCCTTCAGCCAAGGGTTTCCCGGGAACATGCAAACCCGAGGCCAGCCGCGTCCTCGCTGGCACCGACGCGATCGACCGAAAACTGTGGCCGTCCCGCGACCGCTCGTCGCATCGATTCTCGATCGCGAGAACGACGGTTCTCGAGATTGAGACGGTCCGCTCCGAGCCGTCTCCGAGCCAGCGGGCTGAGGCTTTGTGGAAGAACTCTGCGCGATCGGTCGTATGGGTGGAATGGAGGAGGAGGGATCTATGGCCGAATTTGACCGAGCATCGAGATCTCGTTCCTACCTGCAGGCACACGACCTGCACCCTGAGGTGCGGCGGCGCGAGGCGGCGGAGGCTGCGCGGCGCGCGGCGGCTCGCCCCGGCGATGTGGTCGTCGAGCTCGGGCCGGGAAGTGGCCTCTTGACCCGGCAGCTCCTGGCCGCGGTCGGCCCGGGTGGGCGGGTCGTCGGAGTCGACGACTCCGGCGTGATGGCGAGCCAGCTGAAGGCGCGGCTGGTGCGAGCGGAGGCGCGGATTCTCTCCGCGGACGGGGCCCTGCCCTTCGAGGACGGCAGCGTCGACCTGGTGGTCTCGCTGGCGAACTTCCATCATTTCGCCGACAAGCCTGGGGTGTTCCGTGACATCGCTCGCATCCTGCGGCCGGGTGGGCGCGTGATGATCGCCGATGTCGCCCACGACACGCCGGTCCAGCGGTACTTCGATGAGGTCGTCGATCGCATCTGTTCGACCGGCCACCGTCACACCTTCCTCAGCGCCGCGTCGGCGCGCACCCTGTGTGCCGAGGCCGGTCTCCGCTTCGACGACTGGACCCTGGTCGACGTGCCCTGGGAGTTTGGTCCCGAGACCGTCCCGGTCGACCCCGCCACGGTCGACCCTTTTGTTGACGACCCTGCCGCTAACGACCCTGCCGCTGACGACCCTGCCGCCGACGATTCGGCCTCGAGCCGGGAGCCGGCGTCTGTGCTCGACGCCCCCGCGGCGTCGGCCGAGCATCTCGCGGGTTGGTTTCTGCAGAAGATTCACGATGCGCAGTGCTCGCCCAACGAATGTTTCGACTATGCCGAGAACGCGCTCGGCTTCCGACCCGACGGTTCGAGCTTGTTGCTGTCGTGGCAGCTCGCGTATCTGCACGCGACCAAGACTGTGGCAGCACCCAAGACCGTGGCGCCCGACTCACCGAGGAGAGCCCCGATGCGTGACGTCTGTTCCGATGCGAGAACGCCCACGATCGACACCGAGAGCGCTCTCGACCTGGCGGCCATCGACCCGCAGATCGTGGCGACCCAGCTCGGGCAGTTGAACGAGCGGGTGAGAATGCATGCCTCGCGGCTGTGGCAGCTTCCTTTCGCCTACGTCGGTGTTGCCGTTCTGCTGATTTCGTCGCTCTCGGAGATCGACCATCGGGGCGTGGTCGGCATCGCCTGCGGTCTCGTCGCGGTGCTCGGTGTCTTGGTGGTCTGGTGCATGGTCGGTGCGTATGAGGGCGTGGCGCGCGGAGCGCGGGCGATCGGCGAGATCGAGCGTTCGGTCGGTCTCTCGCAGACGGCGGCGTTGGCGCCCGATTGGCTCGAGCGCTTCGCGACCACCAAGATCGATCGCCTGTCGTGGCACTTCATTCCGTACTTTTCGCTCGCGATCGTCGCCGCGTTGGCGGTTCTCGGCGTTTGGCTGGTCAGCGGGCAGCCGACCGAGCCGGCGGCGATCGCGCCGATCGAGCCCCCGGTGTCGAGCACGCCGACCCTCTCGAGTGAAGGCCCGGGCGCACACCGCCCGGTCATGGACGAAACGGCCGTGGGCGGCTCTGCTGTTGATGAGCAGACGGTCGACGAGCAGACGGTCGACGAGCAGACGGTCGACGAGCAGACGATGAACGAGGGGGCGGTGGACGAAGAGACGGCGGCGACTCCAGAGACCGCGCACGAGGCAGAGTCCGGCGATGACGCCAAGCCACGAGGTGAGGGCTGACTCCGTGCATCCAGGGTGTGTCCTGGATTGGGACGAGCTGGCGACGATCTGGAGCGTGTTCGAGGGCCGCGGCCTGACCACCACACACCTCGACGCACTGGCGGAGGAGATCCGGCCGCCGGTCGGAGTCCTCGGTGCTGGTCGGGGTCTGCTGGTCGGATGTTTGTCGCGGCGATTTGGCGTCGCGGCGGTCGAAGGGTACGAGGGCTCCGACGAGATGCTGCGTCAGGCTGCGGCCGCTGGCAGGCGAGAGATTCGTCGCTCGACCCTGAACGATCCGATCCCTGCCACGCGACCGCTGCAGACGTTGATCGTCGCCACCGGGGTCCTCGATCCGTTCGAGAACGACGAGATTGCCGTCCTGCTCGAGCGAGCAGCGCGGGTGCTGAGGCCGAACGGTCGGCTGCTTCTGGCGTTCTTTCGCGTCGACAGTCCGTTGGGACGGCACTCGGCCGCCCTCGGAGCAGATCATGCGCTCGGAGCCCGTTGGCCCTTGCTGCTTCGGCATGCCATGGCCGGAGACGAACGCCTTGTCGGCGTGCGCGCGATGATCCGCCGCGTGGCCTCGGCCAGGGCTTGCGGCGAACCCGAGGCGGCTGCGTGGCTCGAGCGCGTCTTGCCGCGTGTGCGGCGGCTCTTCGAGCCTGACGACTTGGTGCCTCTTTTGCGCCGGGTCGGTTTGACTGACCTCGAGGTTCGCGACGATCTCGACCCGGATGTCTCGATTCTGATCGCGTCGCGCGTAGAGACCGCGAGACGCTGAAGGATTCTTGGTTTCGCGGTCGAACGGACGGAAAGGCCATGCTACAGTGGCATGGAATCGACTCGGAGCTTGGAGCATGCCTCACCTTCCTGCCGATCATCACTTCGGCGTCGCCCTGTCCGCTCGTCCTCGTCCTGGCTGCTCGGCCCACCGTCGGCTCGGGATCGGACTCTTGATCCTGGGCAGTCTCGCGCTGGGCTGTAGCGCGCGGAACCTGTCCGCTCCGCGGCTCGGAGCCGAGGCCGTTGGGCCCGCAGCACGCGCCGAGGCCACCGAGGCCCTGCTCGCACGCGTCGCCGTCCGCGACGGCGTGCTCCACGTCGAGCCGCCGACGACTCGTCGTACGCCGGCGACGACCGACGAGGATCTGGTCACGACGATTGAAACGCTATTGCAGCGAGGTGGGCGTGTTGCTGCGCTCGAGCTGCTTCTCGACGCCGCGGCCGACGACAGGGTCGGCGTGCCCTCCCGGGCCTGGATGCTGCTCGGCCACCTGCTCGAGCGCGCCGGGGCCGAAGACGAGGCGCTGGCGGCGCTCGACGAGGCGCTAGGTGGGGCTTCGGTCGACGAGCGGCCGCTCTACCAGGCGGCGCTGGCGCGGGCTCTCGGGCGGCGCCAGCGCCATGCCGAGGCCGCCGAGGCCTGGAGCCGCGTCGCCTCCGAAGCCGACGTCGGATCGTTGGTGGCAGCGGAAGCAGCGCGTCGTTTCCTGGTCGAGCGATACTTCGCCGGGCAGCCGCTGGGCGAGGAGATCGCGGCGGCGCTGGCGACGTTGAGCGACGCGCCGAGTGATCGGCTCTTGCGGGCCCTGATCGTCGGCGGCGCGCCGCCGCGAGCCCGCGTCGAGACCTTCGATCGGACCGTCGCGGCGGAGCGCTTCGCGGTCCACGCGGCGGTGCGCGTCGACACCGGGGGCGCCGCCGAGGTTTCCGAGCCGTCGATCGTCGCGCTCGGCGACGAGGTCGTCGTCGCCTGGAACGACGAACGCGATCTCGACGGGTCGGGTCGTTGGCGTGTCGGGGTCGGAGTCAGCACCGACGGCGGCGCCACCTGGACCGACCAGCTGCTGCGCGAGCCGCCGCCGCCGGCCCAGGACGGCGACCCGATGACTGCTGTCGACGCACGCACCGGATCTCTCTGGGTGGGTGCGATCCGCTTCAACCTGAACGCCGGCGAGGTCTTCGTCGCGCGGCGCCCGGCCGGCGGACCACTCGAGCCGCCGGTCTTGGTCAATGCCGGCTCGGGCTTCGACAAGTGCTGGATGAGCGCCGGCATCGCTCCCGGCCAGCCGGACTCGACGCGGCTCTACGTCGCCTACAGTCTCCCCAGCTCGCTGCAGCGCTCGAGCGACCTCGGCGCCACCTGGTCGCCGGTGGTCGAGCTCGACCCGGGAGGCCTTGCCTTCCTGCCGCGGGTCGGTCCGACCGGAGAGCTCGAGATCGGCTACTTTGAGTTCGACGACTGGATCGTCGGCGACGAAATGCGCCTGCAGCGCAGCCTCGACGGTGGCGTCACCGTCGGCGCGCCGCGGGTCGTCGCCCGGCGCCTCGACGTGTGGGACCTGCAGGACGGTTCGCGCGTCCCCGGGCGCTTCCGCCTGCCGACGATCCCGATCTGGTCGGTCGATCCCGGCGACGGCACGCTCTACCTCGTCTACTTCGACACCACAGCCATCGTCGACGGCAATGCCGATCTCGATCTGTACGTCCTGCGCTCGAGCGACGGTGGCGCGACCTGGACCGAGCCGCGTGCCCTCGCCCTCGCCGGCGACCAGTTCTTCCCCTGGCTCGAAGTCGATCGCGACGGCGTGCTGCACATGGTCTACTTCGACAGCCGCCACACGGTGCAGGACGACGACGCGCTCGATGGCCGCTTCGACGTCTACTACGCCACGAGCGCCGATCGCGGCGATTCGTGGACCGAGATCCGCCTCACCGACACGCCGTTCGGCACCGCGGGCATCGAGTGGCCCGTGTTCGGACAGTTCCTCGGCGACTATCTCGGCCTCACCGTCCTTGACGACGCAGTTTTGGTCTCGTACCCGAGAACCGGCGGCGCCGACCTCGACCTCTACGTCCAGCGCGTCGAACGCACCAGCATCTTGATCGACGGCTTCGAAACCGGCGACTTTTCCGCCTGGACCGGGATCGCACCCTGAGCGGTGGGCTCAGAGCAGCTGCTGGACGATGGCGCCGACCAAGAGCACTGCGAGAAGACCCAACACGATGCGAGCGACCGTCATCAGCCGCGTTTGCGCCACGGGTCGCGCCTCGTCGGGCTGCAAACCACCGAGCGCCACGAGGCCGACCACGACCGCAGCGAGGAAAAAGAGATAGAGCCAGTGCATCCCGCGAGTCTATCGCGCTGACCCCGGACGGCCGGGCTCAGGGGGCGAGGCCGTGGGGAGCCAGGAGGCCATGGGCGGCGCCGAGCTGACTCTGGGCGCGCTCGAGCTCGGCGTGCACTTGGGCGGTCTCGCCGCGCATGCAGTGGCGGGCGGCGCGGTGGAAGCTGGTGTAGGCGTTCATCAGGGCGACGCGCAGCGGCCGCTCGGGCGGCTCGAGGCTCGGCGAGTCGAAGAGCGGAATGATCGCGTCGGCGAGGTTGCGGCAGGCGGCCTGGAGATCGCCCTGGGCCTGGCCGCGGAGCATCGGCAACGCGAGCGCCAGCTGCCGCTTGGCGGGTGCAGTGTCTCGGCTGTAGGCGGTGTGCCAGGCGCGGAGGCGCTCGGCGGTGCGATCCGGTGGCACCTCGTGCGCGCGCTGGCGGGTCGCCACCCGGGGCAGATCCCGCGCAGGCGGTGCCAGGTCGAGCCGATCGCGGTCGCGCTGCACGTACGGGTCGAAGCTCTCGTCGTAGCGGACGAGCTCGGTGGGCCACAGGGCCGGCGCTTCGGTGAGCGCCCAGTGGTGCATCGCGCGGTCGAAGGTCGCGACATCGACTCCGAGGGCCCGCTCGATCGCCTGCTGCGTATCGGCGCCGTCCCGCACCGCCCGCAGCAAGTCGTGGATGCCGCGGACGCCGCGCGTCGCTTCAACGTAGTGCAGTGCCCAGGTAGCGTGCCGATAGGCGAGGTCGACCATCTCGGGCTCGGCGAAGCCGCGCAGAATCGGCTCGATGACGGTGAACGAGAGATCGCGATCGACCGCGTGCAGATCGGGAATCGGGTTGACCTCGTTCTGGCTCATCTCGACATGGCTCGCCAGCCCCTCGTGCAACCACTTCGGCGCCTTGCCGTCGGTCGCCAGGTCGATCATGGCGTGCGCGATCTCGTGCGAGACGATCGAAACGAGCAGCGGATGCAAGCTCTTGAGGTCGGCGAGGGGCACGCGCACGCGGCCGTCGAAAATGCCGAGCACCGTGACTCCGGCGGAGTACGCCTCCATGAAGTCGTCGAGCGGAAAGAGATGGACCTCGACCGGGTCGGCGCCGGGCGGCACCGGAATCCACTGCTGCAGGCGCTGCCACTCGGCCTCGAGCACCCAGGCGAGCTGACGAGGGTAGGTCGGCCCGGTGGCCGTCGGGTAGCGCAGGACGAAGTGGTCGGTCGTGAGGGTCTCGAAGCGGGTCTCGAGGTCGCGGTCCATCTCGATCTGGCGAATGCGCTGGGGCGCCACCGGCCAGGGCGAGAGCGCGTCGGCCTTCTCCAGTAGCTCGAGCGCGAGGTCGTACTCTGCGGTCTCGACGAACATCTCGGCCAGCTCGTAGAGCGTTCCGGGGTCGCGGCGCCGTTGGCTGAAGTCGTTCTTGGCCACGCGCACGAGCAGATTCTTCGCCTCGGCGTCGCGGCCGAGCTCGAAGAGCGACCGGGCCCGCGCCTTGAGCAGGGTCGGTTGATCGGCCCCGTCCACCAGGCCGTCGGTGAGGTGGAGGACATCGGTCCAGCGGTCCGCGTCGAGCAGTGCCCGGGCGGCCGTCTCGGCCAGGCGTCGGCGCGCCGGATGACGGAGGCCGCCGTCGCCGGCGTGGCGCGCCAGCTCGTCGAGGCGCGCCAACGCGTCGTCGGTGCGGCGCCGGGCGGCGTCGGCGGCACTTTCGATCGCCGTGCCGCCGGGGGCGAGCGGGGCGGCGCCGGGCAGCACGAGGACCGAGCCGTCGATCTCGACCTCGAGCAGGTCGCCCCGGGAGCGCACGAGTGCAGGATCCGGCAGCTCGAGGGCGTGCTCGCCGGAGCGCGATGGCGGTCGTGCCGGCTCGCTGGCCGAGCCGAACTCGAAGAGATCGAAGTTCTCGGGCTGGGTGCCGGCCCAGGCGAGGAGCGGCTCGGCGAAGAGCTCGGCGCGGCGGAGCGGTTCGAGCGTCCAGCCGACGCGGAAGAGGGAGGCGGCGTCTTCGCGGCGCTCGGCGGCGGCGGCGAAGCGGCTCGCCAGGTACCAACTCTCCGCGCGCCGCGTGCCGGTGTCGAGCAGGAGCTCGAGACTGATCTCGGCGCCGCGCTCGTCGCCCGCGATCAGCTGCGCGGTGATCGCCTCGAGGCGGAAGCCGTCGGTGTCGGGACGGTGCGCCAGGGCGCGCTCGTAGCGGGAATCGAGCAGCGCGAGCCGGCCCCGGAGGAGCGCTTGACGGGCGCGCAGCGACGACACCAGGGGTGTCGGCGACGGATCGGGCAGGGCGGCGAGAATTGTCTCTGCATCGGCCAGCCGTCCGGCCTGCTGCAGGTGCTGGGCGGTCCATGCACGCACCGCGTCGCCGAGCAGGCCGTCCCCGGGCATCGCGGCGCGCACCGCCTCGAACGGCCGCTCGAACGCGGGGTCGGTGAGCGCCCGACGCAGCGGCAGCAGCTGCCGCAGCTGGACCAGTTCGTGGCTCGTCGCGCTTGCCGAGGCGCCCTGCGTCTTGTCGGACGACGGCCGGAGGGTGTCGCCACACGCGAGGAGAAGCGAGGCCGCCGCGGCCCCGAGGAGCGCCGCGCGCAGTCCACGTCGCGGCCGAACGAGGCAGAGCAGCAGGCCGAGACCGAGCGCCGCGACGAACCCGGCTCGTCGGATGGTGTCGGAGAACGAAGGGGTGCCCGAGGCCGCGCTGACGAAGAGCCGGGCGCCCAGGTCGTCGGCGTCGCGCGGCTCGACGGTGGAGATGACGCGCTGGAGACGCCAGCCCCCGACGTCGGTGGACGGGACCGAGGCTCCGGTGTCTCCGGCCATGACGAAGAGCAGAGTGTCCTGGATGCCGGTCGCGTACTCGACGCTCCACACCACGGTCGAGGCGTCGTGGCGTGTGCCCGGAGTCTCGAGCGTCCAGCGGGCGCCGCGGCTGGCTCCCAGGCGCGTCTTCAGTTCCTCGAGCGCGGCTCGTTCGCCGAGCGCGCGCAGGGGCGCGTCGGCGGCGAGGTGCGGCCAGAGGGTACCGATCCCGGCGTCGAAGTACGCGGCGACGAGCTCGATGGCGGCGATCTCGGCGGGGGAGAGATCGCGCGGCGACGGTGCCGCGTCGGCCCGTGCGAGTGCCGCATGTGAGGTGGTGAGCGCGACGATGAGAGCCAGCGGTGCGAGGCCGCGGGCGACGCGCAGCAGGTAGGCACGACGTCGGGCGAAGGCGGAAAACGACTGCATCGGGCACTCCGGAGATCGGCCTCGGAGCCTATCGCAGCCCCCGCGCGCCGGCAGCCCGCGCCGACGGAGCGCGCCGTCAGATGCCGCCGCTGACCATCGTCGCCGAGCGCGCGGCCTCGGACCGTCCGTTCACGGCGTGGGCCGGCGGCAGGATCACCCGCACCGTCGTTCCCAGGCCTTCTTGGGTCTCCACCTGCACCGCTCCGTGGTGGCCGCGCACGATGCCGAGCGTGGCTGCCAGACCGAGGCCCCGTCCGGTGAACTTGGTGCTGAAGAAAGGCTCGAAGATGCGCGCCAGAGTGTCTTCACTCATGCCGACGCCGGTGTCGCTCACTTCGAGCAGCACGTAGAGGCCGGGCCGAAGCTCTTCGCCCAGGTAGTTGGCGGCGAGGAAGGTCGCGTCGCAGGAACGCGCCAGAGTGCGGACGCGCACCACGCCGGGCTCCCCGTCCAGGGCGTCGGCGGCGTTGTTCACCAAGTTCAGGACGATTTGCCGGAGCTGAGCCCGATCGCCGACGAGCGCCGGGAGGTCGTCGGCCAGCTCGAGCTCGAGGTCGACGTGCTCGCCGTCGATCGAGGCGGCGAGGAGGTCGTTCATCGAGTGGATCAAGGCCGAGAGGTCGATCTCGTCCACTTCCATGCGGCTGCGGCCGGAGTAGGCCAGCATCTGCTTGCACAGCTCGGCCGCACGCTGACCGGTCGAGCGCACATCGCGCAGCCGATCGGCGACGGCCGAGTCCTCGGGCACCTGGTGCAGGGCGAGGGCCGTGTGACCGAGGATCCCCATCAGGAGATTGTTGAAGTCGTGGGCGACGCCGCCGGCGAGCACGCCGAGGCTCTCGAGCTTCTGTGCCTGCTGGATCTGCTGCTGCAGCCGCTTGCGCTCGTCCTCGTCGCGCCGCACCGTGGTGAGGTCGTGCAGGATGCTCCAATAGGCGACGGTGTCGCGGCGCTCGTCCTTCACCCGCCAGGTGCGCGCAGAGACCGGGACAGAGGTGCCGTCGGCACGCACGATCTCTTTCTCGAACTCGCCGCTCGCGCCGTCGCGGGCCAGGCGGCGGTTGAGCAACTCAGTCTCTTCGGGCGACCAATCGACCAGCGCCTCGTCGAAGCAGGTCATGGTGCGCAGCGTCTCGAGATCGTGGCCGAGGAGCTCGAGGCAGGCGGGATTTGCGTCGACGAAGCGGCCCTCGGCGTCGTAGAGGGCGATGGCGTCGAGACTCGAATCGAAGAGGCTCCGGTAGGTCGCCTCCGATGCGGCCAGCGCCAGCTCGGCGCGCTGTCGTTCTTCGGCCTCGCGGCGCAGCTCGGCGGTGCGGCGCGCGACCTCGCGGCGCAGCTGCCAGGTCCAGGCGCTCGAGAGCAGCAGCAGGCCGAGGATCGGCGCCAGCAGCAGAGCGAGGAAGCGGCCGAGGCGCGGCTCGTCGCCACTCCATTCCGCCCAGCGGTTGTAGATCTCGAGGTAGCGACCGGTCTCGGTGAGGATCACCGTCCCTTCTTCGAAGCGCTCGAGCAGCTCGCGGTCGCCCTGCCGCACCGCGAACCCGAGGCCGCGGCTGTAGGTCTCGATCGTCGTCGGCAGGATCCGAATGTGATGCAGTCCGAGCTGCCGCGCCAGCAAGACGCCGGTCCGTGCCGGCAGCAGGGCGCAGTTGCCCTCGCCCGCGGCCAGGGAGCGAAGCGCGTCGGCGGGGGTCGTTTCGACTCGGTCGGTGCCGCCCAGGAAGACCGAGGCGAAATCCCACGACGGATCGTCTTCGAGCACGATCAGGTCCCGCGCGCTCAGCCAGTCGCGCAGCGCGGCGCCGGGCGCCAGAGCCCGCGGGCTGTCGTCGGCCCGCACGAAGAGCGCGTCGTCGACATCGGTGTGCGGCAGGCTGAGGGCGAATCGCTCCTCGAGCGCGACCGACGACGGCGCATGCGGAATCACGTCGATCGTGCCGGCTTCGAGGGCGCTGCGCAGCTCCGGCAGGTCGCCCGGCACGAGCTCGACCTCGAGCGCCTGGATCTCGGCGATCGCCAGAGTCAGGTCGACGGCCAGGCCACGGGGCCGCCCCGCCTCGTCGACGAACGCGTACGGCGGCATGCTGTGCGCGACACCGACGCGGATCACCGCGTCGCGTCCGTCGGCGGACCCGATCACGCTCGAAATCGCGGTGTCCGACGAGTCGGAGCAGCCGACGCCCGTGGTGAGGGCGAGTGCCAGGCCGCCGAGGAGCCCCAGAACTCGAATGATCCGCGATGAATTCATCAACTGGAAAGCTCAGAGCGTGGTCTGTGGCCAGGGGCTGGGCGGCGGGCGGCCGGATGGACGACTCGAGGAATCGAGGGGGCGGGACGTCAATTCTATGGCGCTCGGTTCGCCGGCGTCTTGGTCAACTTGCTTGCTGAGCGCTCGTCGTGGTCCGAGCTGGCGCACCAAGCGAGCACTGTGGATAATACCGAGCATGATCGAAGGCGAAGACCTCCAGGAACTGCGCGAGAAGATCGAGACTCTCGACCGCAGAATGCTCGAAGTGCTGCGCGAACGCATGCATTTGGTCGAGCGCATCGCGCGCTACAAGCTGGACGCTGCGTTTCCTTTCCGTGATCAGCAGCGGGAAGACGTCGTACTGCAGCGGGTGCGCGGACTGGCGGTCGAGCTCGGTCTCGACGCGCATGGTGTCGAGAGAATTTATCGACAACTGTTAGAGATGTCGATCTCTCATCAGCAGGCTCACGTCCGCGAGCTCGAGACGGTGCCGCTGCGCGTCGCGTATCAGGGGGTCGAGGGGTCGTACAGCCATCTGACCGCGCAGCGTCGCTATGCCGCGCGGCCCGGCGGCGTGCTGCTCACCGGCTTCGCGACCGTGCGCGCGGCGGTCGACGCGGTGCTCGACGGTCGTGCCGACGTCGGCCTCTTGCCGATCGAGAACTCCACTGCCGGCAGCATCAACGAGACCTACGACGTGCTCGCCGAGGGCGGCCTGTCGATCAACGCCGAAGAGGTGAGCCGTGTCGAGCACTGCCTCATCGGCCTGCCCGGAGCATCGCTCGACACGCTGCGCGTCGTGATGTCGCATCCGCAGGCGCTGGCGCAGTGCGACGCGTTCTTGCGCGCACTGCCGCAGGTGCGTCTGCAGGCCGAGTTCGACACCGCCGGCTCGGCGCACAAGGTGCGGGAGGCGGGCGATCCGAGCCTGGCGGCGATCGCCAGCGAGTCGGCGGCCGGCCGCTACGGTCTCGAAGTCCTGCGCCGCGGCATCCAGATGAACTCGGGCAACGCCACGCGCTTCGTCGAAGTGGCGCTCGAGGCAGTGCCGTGCCCGTCGGACGGGCCGTGCAAGACGTCGTTGCTGCTCGCCCTCGATCACAGCGCGGGTGCCCTCGGCCAGGTGCTCACGGAGTTCGGCCGCCGCGGCATTCAGCTCGCCAAGCTGGAGTCTCGACCCTCGGGGCGCGATGCGTGGAGCTACCGCTTCTATGTCGATGTCGAAGCGCATGCCGCCGCCGCGCCGATGGTCGCGGCGCTCGAGACGATCGAGACCCTGACCGCCGATCTCCGCATTCTCGGAACCTATCCGCGGGCCGAGACCGCCGATCTCCGCGGTGCAGGCGCACAGCCTACGACCTGACCCGCCTGTCCGGCTATACTCGGCGGCGATCGAATCGCCTGATATCAGCCCCCCAGGATGCGGTGAGATCGTCGGAGACAGGGAGGACCTGTCGGAGGAGGTGTCTTGCGACCTGCGGTCTTGATCGTCGATCCGGACGATGTCCGTCGTCGTGTGCTCAGTCAGGGCCTCGCCGAGCGTGGATACG
This sequence comes from Acidobacteriota bacterium, assembly GCA_039194425.1. Taxonomy (GTDB): domain Bacteria; phylum Acidobacteriota; class Thermoanaerobaculia; order Multivoradales; family J023; genus JAUIJL01. The sequence continues at coordinate 176,626 of JBCCVZ010000010.1, forward strand.
AAGTGATCCCCGCGGCGAGCGCCGAGGAAGGTTTGAAGTTCGCCCGGGGGCTCGGCCCGAGCGTGATCGTCGGCGAGGCGTCGCTGCCAGGGTTCGGCGACGGCTCGATCCTCGACCAGTTCTCGGTGCGCGACGTCGCCGGGATCCGTCGGACGCTGGTGGTGTTGGCGCCCGCCGGTACGGTGCTCGACGAGCTGCCGGTCGACGCGTTCGAGGTGCGGGTCGACGGACTCGAGCTCGACGAGGTGCGGCGCCGCATTCGGCTGGTGCTGGTCGGACGCGAGCTCGGGGTCGACGCCGATCCCGATTTGCAGTATCTAGTCGGTGATCTCGCGTTCCTCCCGCTGGTCGACGTCACGCGATCGCTCGCCGCGGCGCATGTCACCGGCATTGTGCGCACGGCGGACGGCAGTGTCGCCTTCGAACGCGGTCGTCCGGTAGCAGGTCGGCTCGAAACCTCGCGGGCCAGCGAACGACCGTCGATCGGCGGGGCCAAGGCCTTCTGCCGCCTGGCGCGCCGCAGTGCCGGACCGTTCCGGATCTATCTCGGCCCGTCGGATCTCGAGCACGACATCGAGGCGTCGCTCGACGATCTCTTGCTGCAGGCGCTCGAAGAGGCGCACATGGAGATGCCGGATCCGCATCTGCGCATCCGCATGGCCGACGTGCGCGACATCCCGTCGGGCGAGCTGACGGCGCAGGAGGTCCAGCTCGCGGCGGTGATCGATCAGTGCAAGACGGTCGGCGACGCGCTCAATCGGATGACCGCCGCCGACGGGTTGGTCGTCCAGGCGCTGCGCAAGATGATGGACCGCGGTGCGCTGGTGGTGGAGAAGCCCAAGACCGCAGTGAAGGTCGTGACCGACTCGACCGGCGACCTACCGCCCGAGCTGGCTCGCCGCCACGAGATCCTGGTCGTCCCTCTGACCGTCCATTTCGGCGCCGACGCCTACCGCGACGGCGTCGACATTCGCGCCCGCGACTTCTACCAGCTACTCGGCGAGTCGGACACCCATCCGTCGACCAACCCGCCGCCCGAGGCCGTGTTCTACGAGCACTTTCACGACCTGATCGCCGAGCAGGACGTCGTCGCGGTCCACATCTCAGAGAAGCTCTCCAAAACGGCTTCGCATGCCCGGCAGGCGGCGCTGCGCGGCATGCGCACGTTCGATCACCTACCGCCCGAGCGCCACAAATTCGCGCTCGAAGTGGTCGACTCGCAGAGCGTGTCGATGGGAGTCGGCCTGCAGGCGCTGTTCGCCGCGCGCATGGCGCTGCGTGGCGAAGGAGTGTTCTCGATCGCGCAGCGGCTGCGCCAGGTGCCGCAGCGCATGCACCTGCTCTTCGCCGTCGACTCGCTCGAGTTCCTCGAGCGCGGAGGGCGCATCGGCAAGGCCCGTGCGCTGCTCGGCAAGCTGCTCTCGATCAAGCCGATCCTCGGCGTTGTCGACGGGGAGGTCGCCGCGGTCGACCGTGCCCGCGGCGGCCGCCGTGTCCATCCGCGCATCGTCCAGCTGGTCGCCGAGCGCGTCGACGTCGAGCGCGGTCTCGTGGTCTGCGTCGCCCACGCGTCGGCCCCGGTCTGGGCCGACCGCCTGGCCAAGCTGATGAAGCAGAGCTTCAAGATCCTCGAGCTGATCACCACCGACATCGGCCCCGTCGTCGGCACCCACTCCGGCCCCGGCACCGTCGGAGTCGTCGTCTTCCAGCCCACCGACGAGGAGTGGGCCCTCTTCGCCCCCGTCCCGGACTAAGCGAGCTGCTACGATGCCGTCATGATCACCTCGATCGAGATCGAGACTCTGCGAGGAATTCGTCACGGCAAGCTCGACGGTCTCGCACCGCTGACGATCCTCACCGGCCACAACGCATCGGGCAAGAGCACCGTGCTCGACGCGCTGCTCATGGTCGCGAGTCCGACCCCTGGTGATGCGGTCGGTCGCGCGGTGTCGAGACACCCGAATGTCCTGAACGGGGCTCGATGGCTCTTCGGGCCAGGTGCTCTCGATGTCAAGATCGAAGCGAGGAATGATGAGGGACTTCGGCGTGTTCGGGTGGTCTCTCAAGCTTCTGGGACGCCTCCGGCTCAGAGCGGTTTTAGAGAGCCGATATCCTCGATCAGAATCAGGGACACCGACGGAGTCTCCAGTGCGCTCCAAGTTGGCCTCGATGGTCGATACCGAGTGACGGAAGAGACGGTGCGAATTGCCTCGTTGGCGCCCTTCGTCAGGCTCGTCGATCCAGGTCTCCCGATTCCACTCCATCGAACCTACACTGTGGTCTCGAAGGAGGGTCGAAGGGACGAGGTGGACCGCCTTCTCGCAGATCTCATTCCGGAGTTCGAACGGCTCGAGATTCTGGCCGAGGAAGACGACACGCCGGGCCTCTACATCGCTGCGGCGGGTCGTTCCGTCCCCGTGGGTCTAGCGGGTGATGGCATTCAGGCGGCGGTGCAGCTCGCGCTCGAGCTGGCCGTGGCCCCTGGCGGGCTCGCGCTGGTCGAAGAGCCAGAGGTCTATCAGCATCCCAAGGCGTTCTGGCAGACCGCTAGAGTGATTCTCTCGGCGGTTCGGCGAGACGTCCAGGTCGTGTTCACGACCCACAGCCAAGAGCTGATCGACTTCCTGCTCGCCGAGGCGACCGAGGACGATCAAGAGAAGATCGCGCTCTTCACGCTCGAACTGCAAGGCGGCGAGCTCCTCGCGGACCGGTGCGCCGGTGCCGATCTCGCGTACGCTCGTCAAATCGCAGAGGTCGATGTGCGTTGAGTCGCAACAAGGCGTTCAAGCAGCATGCGATCCTCTGCGAAGGATTCGACGATCGGGCGTTCTGGAGCGGCTGGCTGGTCGAGCGTCTCGCCTGTACCGATCCGACGAGCGGCGGAATGGAGCCCGCGCGGGACGCTTGGGGACGAGGAATCCAGGGACGCGGCCGCCACTTCTTTCGGACGCCCGCGGGCGCGGGAATCATCGTCGAGCCAGGTCGTGGCCGAAGTCAGCTCAAGCGGTTGGCGGCGCGCTACCTCGGCGGCTTGGCTCGGTCGTTCGACCGAGTTCTGATCAACTTCGATTCGGACGCCGACGCGGAGTCCGTCGAAACCGACGGCGAAGACTTCCTTCGGACCATCGTCCTCGAGCACGGCGGGACCGAGAACAAGGGACGCTTCGCCGTCGGCGCGACCCGGGTCGACGCGATCGTCTGGCGTTGTGACGATCCTGCAGACACTTGCGGCGTGCCGAACAAGCAGACGCTCGAGCGGCTCGCCTGCGCGGCGATCGTCGAAGCCTACACACGGCGTGCCGAGCCGGTCGAGAGCTGGCTTTCCGCGGAGCCCCGGACGTCCGTCGACGAGAAGAACTACAGCTTCTCGTATCTCGCCAAGTGGTACGCCGACCACGGTGCCGACGACTACTGGCGTGCCCTGTGGCGCGACGAGGCGATCGCCGAGGCGCTGGAAGGGCGCCTCGAAGCGTCCGGGGCGCTCGAGGTCGTCCGCGAGCTGGTCGCCGACTGATCGCCTCGCATTCCTCCAGACTCGGCTCTCTCACTCTCCAGGGTCGATCGCGACCTGTTGGCCGGCGGAGTAGGCGGTGAACTCGGGGGCGTAGAGGCTCTGAAGGGTCGCCGGGCCGAGGCGGAAGGTGCCGGGGACGGTGGCGCGCAGGCGGTGGCGGAGGGTGTACTCGCCGGCCGGCAGCCAGTCGAAGAAGAAGTTGGTGCCGCTGTCGCGGATCTCTTCGTAGTACCCGAGGCCGGTTTGCCAGCGGTAGCCGGAGGTTAGGCTCTCGGGTTCGAAGCCGGCGGCGCGCGGGTCACGAAGGTGGACGTACTCGGCGGCGTGGCGGGCGCTGATCGACAGCTGGACCTCGACCTGGTCGCCGGGCTCGAGAACCGTGCCGTCGGCGAGCGGGCGCAGGGTCCACTCGTCGCCCTCGAGCACGCGCTCGAAGACGCGGCGCTCGACGCGGAAGAGGTCGCCCTCGGCCTCGCTCGGCAGTGTCTCGGTGGAGAAGTGCCAGGTCGCCGACGCGAAGAGCAGGCCTGGCGTGTCCTTCGTCACCTCGATCGTGCCCATCGACGGAATCACGTCGTCGCCCGGCACGAGCACGCGCGCTTCTTTGCCAGGGAGCTCGCCGGCGCTCTCGAGATCGGCCGGATCGAACGAGAACTCTCGCCGCAGCGGGCCGACGGTGACCGTCGCACGTTCGGCGGCGCCGAGCTGTCCCTCGGCGTCGAGGTAGTGACTGAGCGCCCAGATCGCCTCTGCCGTCGCGCGCGTCGACTTCCAGTGCCCGAGCTGCTTGTCAAGGAAGAGCCACTGCGCCAGGCCGTGGCGGCGCGCGTCGTCGGGGCTGAGCTCGATCAGGGCACGCAGCGCGAAGGCGTGGCCCTCGACCGTGTCGTTGTACCAGAGCCACGAGCGGTCCTCGGGCGCCCAGTAGGTGCCGAGGTCGTCGTCGGTGCGCGCCGAGTCCATCAGGCTGTCGAAGACCAGGCGGGCGTCGTCGGCGCGACCGGCGCGATGCAGCGTCAGCGCCAGCTGCGCCTTGAGCAGCGGCGGATGCTCACGCCAGTGGCGGAACGAGTGGTCGAGCATCAGGCGGCGGTCGTCGGCGCTGAAGACGCCGCCGGTCCAGTTCTCGCCGTCCTCGGGATACGCTGAGAGCACATAGCCGAGGAAGGTGACCATCTGCCAGCAGCAGTCGTCCTCGACCGCCTTGCGCGCCAGCTCGTCGACCCAGTGGCGGTGAAGGTAGCGCCAGGCATTCTGAACCAGCGGACGCGGCACGCTGACCTCGCCGCCGGCTTCGTGCTCGAGCACCTTCGACAGGCCGTGCAGGATGTACAGCGTCATGTACGGCGACGGCGGGCCACCGGGGAACCAAGGGAAGGCGCCGAGCGAGGTTTGGCTTTGTTCGAGACGGCGCATCGCCGCGCTGCGGTGAGCGCTGGCGATCTCGGGGTCGAGCACCGGAATCAGGTTTTCCGTGCGTCCGCCGCGCGACGCCTCGAGCCACGGCGACTCGACGAGCTGGATGCGGCGATTCGGATCGTCGGCCGTCCATGCCGGCGTCCGCGTCGTGCGCTCGGCCAGCGTCGCGGCGAGGCCGGCGAGCGCCGGGTGGTCGGCGAACACGCTCGACACGATCGCGGTGGAGACGAACCGGTTCAGGGTCTGCTCAGTGCACTCGTAGGGGTAGTCGACGAGGTAGGGCAGAGCCTCGAGCACCTGGAGGAAGAGCTGGCCGTCGAGAGTGACGACGAGCTGCTCGGTCTCGAGCGTCGGATCGGCGTTCGGGCTCGCCTGCGCGGCGAGCTGGTCGAAGCGCAGAATCTCGCGCTCGTCGTCGGCGAGCGCGGCGAAGCGCGACTGCACCAGGTGCAGGCGGCTGGGCAGAATCGGCAGCGGCCGCAGCTCGCCGTCCGAGAGCACCTGGTCGCCGCCCTGCGCCACCGCGGTGACCTTGATCGCGACCAGCCCGCCGGTGACGGTCAGCGCTCCGCGTGGCGCCGTCAGCGGCACCTCGACGACGCTGCCGGCGCCCGGCTCGATCCGCACTTCCTGCACCGCTCCCTCCGCGGGCAGTCCGAAGAGCTCGTTCAGATCGACGTCGATCTCCGCATCGTCCGGCGATTCGAGCGTCAGCCGCACGGTGCCTTCGAGCGGTGCCTCGCCGCTGTTGTCGACGCGGACTCGCAGCACGGCGCGGTCGCCTTCGCGCAGGAAGCGCGGAAGATTCGGCCGCACGAGCAGCTCCTTCACACTCTGCGTCGTTCGCTGCACCGAGCCACCGCGCAGGTCGCGGGTCACGGCATGCGCCCAGACGTTCCACTCGGTGACCGCGTCCGGGACGGTGAAAGCGAACGACACCTCGCCGTCGGCGTCCGTGAGCAGCTGCGGCTCGAAGAAGGCGGTCTCGGAGAAGTCGCTGCGCAGCCCGCTGTCGTCGGTGGCTTCGGGCGCCTCGGCGTTTCCACCGACGACCGAAGCATCAGCGACCGCTTCCTCTGCGAGCAGAGCCACCGAGTCGGAAGGCTCGAGTGGCAAGCTCTCCGCCGCCATGTCGGCGGCCTCGGAGCGCATGGCCATTGGCGCGGGCGCCGCCGGCATGCTCTTGGCCAGGCGGCGCATGCGGCCTGGGCCGCCGATGCCGAGGCTCGGGAGATAGGCGAGCCGATCGCCCGTGAACACAACGTCGCCGGGAAGCCCGAACCAGCTCTCAGACCCCTGCCAGGCGATGCCGGCGTGGCCGAGCGTCGAGCCGAGACCCGGGGCGCCGCCGGCGCCCGGATAGAGACCCAGCGGGTCGGGCGGAGAGTACGCTGCGAAGACGTCGAGACTGCGGTCGTACATCAACGCCAGCACTTCGGCAGCACTCGCGCCGAGCGCCGCGCCTTCCGGATCGCGCACGGTCACGATCCAGCGCTCTGTGGCGCCCGGGCGCAGACGGTCGCGGAAGGTGGCGAACGACACGTCGAGACGTCGATCGGTCCACGGCACGACGATGTCGACCGTGCGCTGCACCAGCTGGTGGTCGCGGAGCAGGTGGACGGTCAGGGAGAAGCCGCCGCGAAGACCGTCGTCGATCGGAATCTCGACGACTCGCGACAGGCCGCCCGAGCCCGCGGTCTCTGTCCAGCGACGCAGACTGTGCCCGCGGTGGAAGAGCTCGAGATCGAGCGGTTGGTCGGCGAGCCCGGTGGCGACCAGGATGCGTGCGCTGTCGCCGACCTCGACGCTGGGGGCGAGCGACTCAACCACCAGCGGCAGCTCGATCGCGCTCGCTGCGTCCGCCGCGGCCTCGTCGCCGATGACGAGGAACGCCTCGTCGATGGTGAAGGTCGAGCCCCAGGCGTCGTCGGTGGCGTAGCGCAGGCGGTAGGCGCCGGGCGCGAGCCCGGGCAGGGCGACCCGGGCCTCGCCGTCGTCGCTGTGCTCGACTCGGCCGCTGGCGACGGTCTCGCCGTCGGGCCAGTGGCGCAGAATCGCGTCGTCGGGCACCTCGGTCTGCCAGCGTGGGCGCAGCAGGTCCCCGGGCGTCGTCGAGGCCTCTTCTGGCGCGGTCTCGTCGTCGTCGGTGTGTGCGGGCGCGAGTCGATCGTCGGGCGGCAGGTCCGCCGGCAGCGGGGTCTCGGCGGGTTGCTCGATGCGGACGAGGCGCCAGTGCCCGACGCCGGCACGCGGCGTCCCGTCGAGGTCGCGGCGCACGATCTGCACCGACGACTCCGTGTCGGCGACGACATATCCCGCGTCGGGTGTCACCGTCGCTTCGACCGCGACCTCGCCGAGACGGACGGTGCGCTCCGCCGACCGTGTTTCACCGCCGGCATCGACCACGTCGGCCTCGATGCGGAAGCGGAACGTCGGCGCCGGACCCGAGCCGGTGGACCGTCCGGGCTCGGGCAAGAACTCGAGCTCGAAGCGCCCGTCCGCGTCGAGTGAAGTCGTCCCCGAGGCGATCAGCCGCCGGGTCGACGAGCCGCCGCGCCAGCCGCCCCACCACCACGTCGGCCACACCGGCTCGCGCGTCACGCGCCAGCGCACCGCGCCGTCGCTCACCGGCAGCCCGAAGTAGTAGCGCGCGCTGCCGGCGAAGGTCGCCGTCCGCCCGAGCCGCATCGCCTCGTCGGGCTCGAGCAGGTCGACCTCGAAGGTCGGGCGCTTGTACTCCTCGACGCGAATCGGCGTCGAGCCGCCGAGCGACGTCTGGAGCCGCCACAGGCCGAGCAGCCGCCCGGGTGGCACGACCACCTCGCCGGCGGCGCTGCCGAAGTCGTTGGTAGTCGTCTCGATCGTCTCCACCACCTCGCCGTTGGCGTCGTGCAGGGTGACGGTGAGAGGCTGCCCGGGCGCGGTCTGGAAGCGGGTCTCGTCGGCGCTGCGTCCTGTGGTGCCGCGGTAGGCGACGACCTTCCAGCGGACCGTTTGCGCTGGGCGGTAGATCGGTCGATCGGTGGAAACCAGGGCTCCGGTGCGCTCGGTCGCTTCGACTCCGTCAGACCAGCGGTAGCGCTGCGACGGCTCGAGCGCGACGTCGTCACCGTGCTCGGCGAGCAGGAAGTATGGCACCCCCTGTTTCGGGAGCTCGAAGGTCGTGCGGCCGCCGGCGTCGGTGACCTGGCGCGCCACCGGCTGGTGGCCGTGCTGCCAGTTGAAGTGCACCAGGTGCACGGTGGCGCCCGCGAGCGTCTCGCCGGTGGCGCCGGACCGCGCGGTCACCGTGACGCGGCGACTCGGCCACTGCTCGCGGACGATCAGAACCACGTCGCCGAGGATCAGGTGGACCGCGGTCCGCCGATTGCTCGTCGCGCGAAAGTCTTCGCGCGCCGACGCGACGACGACATACAACCCGGGGGCACCATCCGGCGGTGTGACGTAGGTGTCGTGCTCTTGGTAGTCGGGCGTCGGCGGCAGGTCGACGCTCCAGCGGGCCGTCGGCTCGTCGCGGTCGAGAATCTCGTCGATCTCGCGTCCCGACGGCAACAGATTGTAGTCCTTGGCGCCGCGGACCTGGCGCCAGAGGTCGAGTCGATAGGCGCGAAAGTGGAGCCGGTCGAGGTTCTTGTGCCGCACCCGAATCGAGCGCTCGCCGATTCCGTCGCTGCGCATCGCGTCGAGGGTGTACGACGGCGCCTCGATCGACGCCACCAGGTGCCGTGCCTTCTGAGCGCCGGCCGAATCAGGATGAGCCCGTGCGGCGGCGGATGCCAGCTCTCGCGCCTCGACCAGGCGCTGCGGGTCTTCGCCGCGACGCAGCATCTCAGCCTGGGTCGCCGTGCCGAAGGACCACCACGGCCAGCGGGAGCCGAGCGCGTCGAGGCGCTCGGCATGCGCCGCGAGAATCTGCTCGCGCGCTTCGCCGCGATGGCTTTCGAGGCGCAGACTGCGCGACCGATAGGCCTCGTAGGCGGCCTCGGGGCGCCGTCCGTCGTTGTGCCAGCCCTCGAGGTCACCGAGCACGGCGACCGCGTGCTGGAGCGGATGGAGCGTTTCCGTGCTCACCGCTCCGTCCGCGCTCTCTGCCGACTCGAGGCGACCGGGAGTCAGCAGAGCGTCGAGCGGCAGCGCTTCGACCTCGTCGTGCACGGCGACCGGCCACAGGCTCGAATCGACCAGAAACTCGACGTAGAGATACGAGATCGCGTCGCGCAGCGTGCCGCGGATGCGCGGTGGGTAGTTGTTCTGCTGCAGGTACTCGGCGAGCTCGCCGAGCGGCGCCTCGCCCCAGGCGGCGCGCTTTTGCCACAGCTCGTCGTAGCGCTGCGCCGCAGCATCCACGATCTGGTCGTGGGTCCAGCGTTTCAGATCGAGAGCGTCGCCGTCGACTGCCGCGGCGATCGCTTCGCGTTGACGAATCTCCCAGCCGTAGGTCCGCAGGTAGCCGACCAGAGAGTGGACGGCATAGAGATCGACGATCGCCCGCGAGCGCGCATCGTCGGGGCGCGGCGCGGCGAGCAGGTCCTCGACCGCGGTTTCGGCCTCGCCGAGCGCGCTCTGCAGCTGCGTCCGCGTCACCAGAGCGCGCGTCCAGTCATCGTCGGCGCCCTCGGCTTGTGCGCGCTCGAGAATCTGTGCGGTGGCATCGAGCGCTGCGCGCAGCTTCTGCTCGTCGATCAGGGTCTCGACCTGCTGCCAGGACTGGTTCATCGCGTCGGCTCCCTGGGACGGTGGCTCGGCGCCGTCGCTGGACGGCGCGGCAGTGCCGCTCCACGACAGCGCCGCGACCAGGCCGGCGAGGCTGAGAAGAGCGACGAGACGGTCGCGGAGCAGGTGCGGGCGGGCGGGGCGAGAAGTCGTGGTGCGCATGAGTCGTCCTGTGGCGGAGCCGGCGCGCGGCGCGGCGTGAGGGGTGTCGATCGGTGTCGATCGAGTCGATGCATTGGGTTCGACACGCGAGCCCGCCCGTCTGCAACTCTGCGGCTCGAGATGGCGTCAGGCGCGGCCGGGCTCGAAGCGCGTCACCTCGCGCAGGAAACTGTGGTCGAGGTACTCGCGCTCGATCATCTCGGCCATTTCGTCGGCGGTGGCGAAGCGTTCGTAGTCGACGCGGATCACCGGAATCATCTTCGAGATGTCTACGATGAAGGACTCGTAGCCGTCGTAGAGCGCGCGCAGGTACTCGAGAGTGATGCCGTTCTCCATCGATCGCCCGCGGCCCCGAATGCGCTCTAGCGAGCGTTCGGGCGAGACGTCGAGGTAGACGATCAGATTCGGTTTGCACATGAAGTTCGACATGTGGCGAAAGAGCTGCTGATAGGTCCGGTAGTCGCGCTCGTCCATGCGCCCGGACGTGGCGAGCATCTTGGCGAAGATCGAGTCCTCGTAAATCGTCCGGTCCTGCACGGCCGATCGGCCGCGCCAGATGATTTCCTGGTGCTGTTGAAAGCGCCGATTCAGCAGATAGATCTGTGTCGCGAAGGCATAGCGCGCGGTGTCGCGATAGAAGTCTTCGAGGTACTCGTTGTCCTCGATCGGTTCGTAGTAGACGTCGATCTCGAGGTGCTCGCCAAGCGCAGTCGCCAGGGTCGACTTGCCGGCGCCGATCATGCCGGCGATGCCGATGAAGAGATTCTCAAAGGGGTTCATCGTCCGTATTTGACCATAGTCGACGGCGTGCGACGTGCAGCAGGAGTTGACGTGGTGGAGTTGACGCAGTGGGGTTGACGCAGTGCGGCGCAGCGCTTAGCATGCGTATATGCGTATGCTGACCCTCGGCAAGCCACTGCACACGCGGGATCGGTCGTGAGCCGCCGCAAGTCCGGCGCGCGCGCGCTGCTGTTGCGACGGTTGCTGGCCGAGCAGCCCATCGACAGCCAGGACCGCCTGGTCGATTTGCTCGCCGAGCGTGGGCACCAGGTGACTCAGGCGACGGTGTCACGCGACCTGGCGGCGCTCGGTGCGCTCAAGATCCTCGACGACGAGGGTCTCGAGCGCTACGTCGTGCCGCCCGTCGGCGCCGATCCCGGCGACGAGGCAATCACTTTGCTGGCCCGGCGCCTGCGTGAGTTCGTCCACACGATCGACCATTCCGCCAACAATCTCGTGCTCAAGACCGAGGTCGGTTCGGCCGGCCCGGTCGCCGCGGCGCTCGACGCCGCGGCGCTCGACGATGTGCTCGGCACCGTTGGCGGCGACGACACGATTCTCGTCGTCACCCGCGCGCCCGACGGCGCCGCTCCCCTCGCTCGCCGCCTGCGCGAGCTTCTCGAAACCACCCGCTGAGAGAGACCTGCCGATGAAAGTCGTCCTCGCCTACTCCGGAGGCCTCGACACCTCCGTCATCCTGCACTGGATCAAACACACCTACGACGCCGAGGTAATCGCCTACACCTCCGACGTTGGCCAGGGCAACCTCGAGCTCGACGGCGTGCGCGCGGCCGCCGAGGCCACCGGCGCGTCAGACATCGTGATCGAAGATCTTCGCCGAGAGTTCGCCGAAACCACAATCTTCCCGGCGGTGCGCGCCAACGCGGTCTACGAGTGGTACTACCTGCTCGGGACCGCGCTAGCCCGACCGGTGATCGCGGAGGGACTCGTGCGCTGCGCCGAACAGCACGGCGCGCAGGTGATCGCGCACGGCGCCACCGGCAAGGGCAACGACCAGATCCGCTTCGAGATGGCCGCCTACGCGCTGAAGCCCGACGTCAAGGTGATCGCGCCGTGGCGTGAATGGGACCTCAAGGGACGCAGCGACCTGATCGCCTACGCCGAGCGGCACGGCATCGAGATGCCCGCGGCGCCCAAGCCCGAGTACTCGATGGACGCCAATCTGATGCACATCAGCTACGAGGGCGGCCTGCTCGAGGACCCCTGGAACGCTCCGCCGCGCGACATGTGGCGCATGACCGTCGATCCTCGCGAGGCGCCGGACGAGCCGGAAGAGGTCGTCATCCGCTTCGACGCCGGTACGCCGGTGGCGGTCAACGGCGAGGAGCTCGAGCCGGTCGAGCTGTTGCTCAAGCTCAACGAGATCGCCGGTCGCCACGGCGTCGGCCGGATCGACATCGTCGAGAACCGCTTCCTCGGCATGAAAAGCCGCGGCTGCTACGAGACGCCCGGCGTCACGCTGCTGCTGCACGCCCACCGCGCCGTCGAGTCGATCACGCTCGATCGCGAGGTCCAGCATCTGCGCGACGAGCTGGTGCCGAAGTTCGCCGAGATCGTCTACAACGGCCTGTGGTTCAGCCCCGAGCGCGAAGCGCTGCAGCGCTTCATCGACTCGATTCAGGAGCGCGTTCACGGCGAGGCGCGGCTCGAGCTCTACAAGGGCCAGTGCACGATCACCGGCCGGCGCTCGGCCACCCACACCCTCTACGACGAGAAGATCGCCACCTTCGAGGCCGACGACGTCTACGAGCAGGGCGACGCCACCGGCTTCATCCGTCTGCGCGCCCTGCGCCTTCGGACGCTCGGTGCGAAGCGGATCTCTGAAGGCGAGTAGCAGCCTACGCCGCGTCGATGAAGTCGGCGAGGCGAACCGGTTGCCGGCGCGCGCCCCAGGTGCCGGGGCGCGCCTCGAAGCGGCCCGGGATGCGGGTGCGGCAGCGGGCGCAAGTGCCGTTCTCGGTGAGGCCCCACAGGCCGAGGCGGTACCAGTCGCGCTCGATCACGAGCGCGTTGCACTCGGGGCAGCGCGTGCTGCCGCGCTCGGCGTCGTGGACGTTGCCGGTGTAGGCGTAGCGCACTCCATTGGCGCGAGCGATGCGGCGGGCACGGGTCAGCGACGCAGGCGGCGTCGGCGGCACGTCGCGCATCTTGAAGTCAGGGTGGAAGGCGGTGAAGTGCATCGGCACGTCTGATCCGAGATGCTCGACCACCCACTGCGTCATCGCGTCGATCTCGGCGTCGGAGTCGTTCTCATCAGGAATCAGGAGCGTCGTGAGCTCGAACCAGACGTCCGTCTCGTGCTTCAGGTACTCGAGTGTCTCGAGCACGGGCGCCAGCGAAGCACCGCAGATCTTGCGGTAGAAGCGCTCGGTGAATGCCTTGAGATCAACGTTCGCCGCGTCCATGGCGGCGAAGAACTCCGCACGCGGCTTGGGGCAGATCTCGCCCGCCGTCACCGCGACGGTGGCGACGCCGAGCTCGCGGCACGCCGTGGCGACGTCGATCGCGTACTCGTGGAAGATCACCGGGTCGTTGTAGGTGAAGGCGACACTGCGGCAGCCGAGCGATCGGGCGGCGCGCGCGATCACGAGGGGCGTCGCGCGGTCGGCCAGCGTGTCAATCTCGCGCGACTTCGAGATGTCCCAGTTCTGGCAGAACCTGCACGCCAGGTTGCAGCCCGCCGTGCCGAACGACAGCACCGGCGTGCCGGGCAGAAAGTGATTCAGCGGCTTCTTCTCGATCGGGTCGATGCAGAAGCCCGACGAGCGACCGTAGGTCGTCAACACCACCGCACCATCGACGTTCCCACGCACGAAACACAGCCCACGCTGTCCCTCGCGCAGCCGGCAGAAGCGCGGGCACAGGTCGCACTGCACCCGCCCGTCGCCGAGCGCGTGCCAGTACCGCGTCGGATGGATCGGTCCGTCGATCGGTGCGTCCATATCAGGGCGAACGGACCGGTCGCGGACGGTATTCCGGAGAATCAGCCAGGGAGACCGTCTCAGCTGCGGCAAGCTCTCATCACGGCACCTCGGGGTCGCGTCCGCCGCGGCCGGTGGTGCGGGTGCCGCGGTCGACGTCGCCGAGATCGATCTCGTCGATCGGCAGCTGGTCGAGCGGGCGGCAGACCTCGTTGCGGTGGCTGCACGGGCAGAGGTCGGTCAGGCTGTCGTCGCCGTCGCCGTCGTGATCGCCGGCGCGGGTGTCGTCGAGCGGGTGCAGGTCGTCGAGGCAGCCGCAGCGGTCGCGGAATACGCTCTCGCACAGGTTGGCGAAGCCGTCGCCGTCGCTGTCCCAATCGCAGCCGTCGGGCTGGCCGTCGCCGTCGTGATCGCGGGCGTCGTCAAAGAAAGCGCAGCGGTCCTGCGCGTTCGGCACACCGTCGCCGTCGACGTCGGGGTCGCAGCTGTCGAAGACGCCGTCGCCGTCGAAGTCTTCGGTGTCGATGGTGTTGGGGCACGGGTCGAGGTGGTTGGGGATGCCGTCGTTGTCGCGGTCGGGATCGCAGGCGTCGCCGACGCCGTTACCGTCGAGATCGGCTTGGTCCGGATTCGAGACCGTGGTGCAGTTGTCGATGCCGGTGCCGATGCCGTCGCCATCGTGGTCGGCGAAGCCTCTTCGATTGTGCGAGCGGATGCAACGACCGCTGTCGTCGGCTTCGAGAAGACCGACGTCCCACAGACGCTGCGGCACGCTCATCCAGTTGTGCAGCTGGCCAACACCGGTCTCGGGACGCGCTTTGACCTCGAAGTGGAGATGCGAGGTGAAGGAGAAGCCGGTGTCGTCCATACGGCCGAGCGTGTGGCCCGTTTCGACCCACATGCCGATCGACGGACAGTGGTCGAAGCAGCCCTTGCGCAGATGGACGTAGCGCAGCAGAAAGTCGACCTCGAGCGTGTCGGCGAGAGTCATCAGATTGCAACCGCCGCCGGCGCAGGTGGCGCTGTTCGCTGTGATCACTTGCGCTACCGAGATCGGCTGGTCGTTCCAGAGGCCTGTCGTGACGCTGTTGGCGAGGTCGGGATTGCCATCGAAGACGAACGAGGTTCGCCCGAGCACAATGCCAGAGTGCGCCGCTAGCGCCGGCATGTCGAAGGCCGGATTGACCACCGGCAGCTTGAGGGCGTTGAGGCCGACCGCGCGCTCGAGCTCGTGCAGCACCGCTGTGCGCGGCGCGATGCAGGCGCCGAAGATGCAAAAAGCCACCTCGCCTTTGGTGTAGTCGATCGCAAAATGAGAGTCGTCGGTGTGGGTGGCGAAACCGTACATGAAGCCCGGGATGCCGGCGCCGCAGCGCGAGGTGGCCTCGGGCCACGGCATGGTGAAGAGTTCGGTCAGCTCTCGCGCGGTGAAGTGTGCGACGTTGAAGTCGCGATCGAGGCCGCCGGCGCGCATGTGGATTCCGTTCGGCCACGGTGCCTGCATTGTCAGGCGGCGTGGTGCCGGTGGCACAGAACCGGGTGGCAGCGGCGGGTCTTCGGGGCAGTGGCTCGACTTGCTCGTGGCTCCGGAGTCGCCGGCCGACGACTTCACCTCGCAGCGCTCGCCGACGGGCGAGAGCAGCGCTTGGCTGCTCAGGTGGCTCCACTCCCAGCCGAGCGGCCCCTCTTCGAGCATCAGGAAGAGAAAGTCGGGTCCGCCGGCGGTCATCGACTCGGGAACGCCGTCGAGGCGCAGCACGCGGCGCGTGCCGAGGTCAACGCCGGCGTGCAGCGAAAGCGTGTCGGCGTCGCGC
Organism: Acidobacteriota bacterium; assembly: GCA_039194425.1. GTDB lineage: Bacteria > Acidobacteriota > Thermoanaerobaculia > Multivoradales > J023 > JAUIJL01. The sequence goes on from JBCCVZ010000010.1 coordinate 191,970, forward strand.
AGCAGGCGTTCGAAGAACGGGCGGGCGAGATACCCCCAATCGGCCTCGCGGTGCTCGCCGGCAGCGAGCGTCCAGCGCATGCCGGTGGGATCGGCGAGGGCGTCAAGGGCGCTCAGGTCGCGCGCGGCGAAGGCGCTCGACAGGTCGGCGAGAAGCTCGTCGGAGCTGGCGCGGATCCAGGCACGCGACGAGTCGAGTATCGTAACCATGCGCGCGGCTTCCGCAGCCTGCGCGATGCCCGGGCAGGTGGCCGGCGGGTCTGCCGGCTGGTCCTGGCAGTGAATGTGATGCTCGGCGACGGCGCCGTAGTCCTCGCGCGCACGCTCGAGCTTGCCAAGGCGCAGCAGCGCGTTACCGCGCTCGGTCCGGGCGGTGGACCAGCGCACGCCGGGATGATGTGCGATCAGATCGTCGTAGGCGTCGACGGCGCGGCCCCAGTTCTCGACCGAGGCGTGGACGCGCGCCAGCTGGTGCTGTGCGCGGGCGGCCAGCGGCTGGCCAAGCAGGCCCAGCTCCGGCGGTGTCGTGGCGGCGAGCTGCTCGAGACGCGTGACGGCGCCGTCGAAGTTGCCGGCGGACCGCAGGTCGTCGGTGCTCCAGAAGTCGAAGATCGGCAGCAGGGCGGTGAATGCCGGGTTCGAGGCATGGACGGTCTTCTGCTCGTCGACGGCGGCGAGGGCCTTGTCGTACTGGCCGCGCAGCCGGTAGTGCGAGATCAGGCCTGAGAGGCCTTTGACGACTGTGTCCGGCTGGCCGCTGGCAAGCGCGGCGTGGTAGCCCTCGATCGCCTCGAGCCCCTGGTCGACGACCTCGAGCGCGCGCTCGGCGCCGGCGAGGAAGGTGACGTCGTCGCGGGGACCGCTGGCGAAAAGTGCCGGCAGCTCCTCGATCGACTGGATGGCGGCGTCGCCGCGGCCGATCAGCGCGACCGGCTGGACGACATACTGACCGGGCGCCAGGTCGGTGGTGGTGAGCGTCAGCGACGCGACCTGCGTGCTGTCGCCCGTCGGCAGGCTGAAGCGCCGCGACGGGGCAATGACGAACTGGTCGTCGTCGGCGCCGCGCACCAGCGCCCAGACGACACCAGTCCAGTCGCTGGTGGTGATCGCGCGAAAGTCGACGACGATGCGCACGGTCGTCTGGCGCGCAGTGGGCGAGGCACCGGGCAGGTCGCGGAGCACGCGCTCGCCCAGCTTCTGTTCGGTGATCAGGACGAGCGGAACGGGAGCGGCGGCGAATGCGACGGTCGTGTGGATCAGGCTCAGACCGACAAGACCAAGGACAAGAGCTAGCGTCGAAGCCGCGCGGCGTCGGTGCGATGGCATGGTCGGCGACGGCTTGGTCGGTGAGGGCATGCGTGGTGATCTCCTAGATGTCCTGGGGGCTGGAACGATCCTTGGTGGATCGCATCATCGAGTGCTTCGCAGAGGAGTGTCGGAAACCGCCAACCGCGGCCACGCATCTGGGTCTAAACTGTGACGGATGACGCCTGATCCATCGACGGCCCGACGTGTCAAACTCTCGCCCCGCACGAAGGACCCACCGACGATCGATCAATGAGTGATTCCGAGCTTCCAGTACCGAGGTTCGTTTCGGGCCGGGCCAGGCCGTCGACTTGGCAATATGCCGCTCGCGCGATCGCCGGCGCTTGGCTCGCTCTGGTGGCCGTCTTCGGCGGCTCCGCGGCTGCGGCATCCGAACCGACAACCGACTCGGCCTCCGCGCCGTCGGCCGCGACGGCCGGCTCCGAGACCGTCGCCCTCGGGCCGCCGGAACCGCCGCGTCGGACGATCGATGGAGCCGAGCTTCTGCCTCGATTCGCTCTCGGCTCGGACGCCGCCGCGGGGCGCCGCGCGCCGCGCAGTGCGCCGATGATTTTCGCGGTGGGCGACGAGGTCCCGGTGATTCTCCGGCGCGAGAACGGGGAGTGGACTTTGCGCAGAGTCGGTCTGGTCGGCGTCTGGGAGTTCGTTGGTGGCTTCGACGACGAGCAGCTCTGGGCGGTTCTGGACACGCGCTGGCAGAACTCGTGGCAGCCCCTGGAGTTGATTCGGTCGACCGACGGCGGGCGTTCGTGGAGCTTGGCGGGGCGGGTGGAGAAGCCTTCGAATTGGGCTCGCTTCGAGGGCTTGCGCATGGCGTCGAGCGGCTCGGGCCGGCTGACCTTCGCGATGCCGGAGAATGTCTACGAGACCGTCGCCGAGGGTGTCGCGCCGGGTGTCTTCCACCTGCGGACCGAGGACTTCGGGGCGACCTGGTCGGAGCCCGTGTTCGAGCCGAACGACTTGCGCCCGGCGGAGGACACCGCAAGGCACATCAGGGCTTCGTGGGATCCTTCGGTGCACGGTCACGACCTCTGGCGCGATTACCTCGCCTCGGTGCCGCCGGAGCCGCGCGGTGTGTTCGAAGGTGTCACCTGGTCGGACTCGGGCACAGAGATCGAGGTCGTGATTCACACCGATACGCCCCTGGATTCGTCGTCGTGGCGGCACGAGTCCCTCGACGATCCGCCGCGCGAGCTGGTGCGCATCGAGGGCCTGCGGCCGCGCGATGCGCAAGTCCTACCGGTCGGCGGTTCGTTGGTCGACACGATCCGCGTCGGTTTCCATCGCCGGGATGGCGTCGACGGGGTCCATGTCGTTCTCGATCTCGCGTCGTCGACCGCCTTCGTGCGCTCGATCGAGGTGCTCGGCGCGTCGGATCTCCGGCTCGTCGTGCGCCTGCGCTAATGCGTTCGGAGCGGCGTGGAGGTGAGACTGGTTCTCAGCGCGGCGCTGCTCGACGGGCCAGGTGGCGGCCGAAGCTCTTCATCACGAAGAGGTGCACCAGCGCTTGGGTCGAGCTGTAGAGAAACCAGGGCAAGGTGGGGGAGAAATCGTGGATGGCGGCGATCAGGGAGTTGCCGCCGTCGACGACGCGGAACTCGAGACGACCCGGTCGTTCGTCGTCGGTGGTGCGGGCGAGCAGGCCACCGGTGATGTAGAGGATCTGGCGGTCGGGGGTGCTCTCGTCGGGTGCCAGGGTGAGCTCGAGCAGCGGCCACGGCAAAATGCGCAGGTAGAAGCGCGTCCGGGCGTCGTCGACGCCGTGGGCCGGGCCGACCGTGGCGCGCAGGAAGGGGAAGACGAAGCGTGGTAGCCAGCGGGCGTAGCGCCTGCGGGCCCAGGCGGCGTCGCGCCCCGGCGGCAGCGGCAGTCGCTGCACCGAGCGGACGCGGCGTTCGCGCCGGATGCGTCGATCGTCGCTCTTGCGCAGGCTCGACCGCGGATTCGGCAGGCCGACCCTGCCCTCGAGCGAGGTGGCGAGGGCGGCGTCGAACGACACGGCATCGGGCAGCAGACGCTCGAGCAGAGGGTTGGGCTGCGCCACCATCTCGTGGCGCAGGCTGTCGACCAGCGGGCCGACGAGAGCGCGGGACGAGCCGCTAAAGAGGATCACCCAGGCCTTGGACAGACCGGGCGAGACGAACGGGACATCGAGCATCGGGCGTCGTACGTCCATCAGCTCGGCGGTGCGCTGCATCATCGAGCGGTAGGTCATGACGTCGGGGCCGCCGAGGTCGAAGTGGCGACCGTAGGTCGAGGGATCGCCGAGGCAGAGCTCGACCGCGCGGACGATGTCGGCGAGGGCGATCGGCTGGGTCTCGGTGCGCGTCCAGCGCGGTAGCGCCATCACCGGCAGGCGTCGGACGAGGCGGAGCAGGATGCGCAGCGACGAGCCTCCCGGGCCGACGACCAGTCCGGCGCGCAGCGCGGTGAGCGGCACGCCGCAGCAGCCGAGGGTCTCTTCGACCTCGAGTCGGCTGGCGAGGTGTTTCGACAGGCGGTACTTCGACGAACCGAGTCTCGTCTGGTCGTCGCCGTCCGGGATCAGGCCACCGAGGTAGACGATTTGGCGCACGCCGCAGCGCTCGGCGGCGCGCGCGAAGTTGTCGGCCAGGAGCAGGTCGAAGTCGGCGAAGTCGCCCTGCGTCAGGCGCGCCGAGGGCAGCATCGAGTGCACCAGGTAGATGGCGTAGTCGACGCAGTCGAGCGCGCGCGTGACGTCGCGCAGCGAGAAGAGATCGCAGCGGCGCCATTCCGCGACGGTCGGATCGTCGGCGCGCTCGGCGCGCGTCGGTGAGCGGGTGAGGCCGATGAAGCGGTACGAGTCGGCGAGCGCGTGACGCAGCGCGGTGCCGACGAAGCCGGTGGCGCCGGCGATGGCGACGGTCGGTCGCTCGCGCTCGGTCGGCGCATCGGTCGCCGACTCGGTCGTCGGAGGAGTGGCGGGTCTGGGGCTGGAAAGGGTCATGGTGGCGGTGCCTCAGCGACGAGTTCGCCGGATCGGCGGCGCGAGATTCAGGGCTCGCCCGCGGTCCGAAACCGTGGCCTCGCGCCACCGTAGATAATAGACCTGCCACGTGGCACCCCGCCCGCCATGCCGTCGCCCGACGGCTCCGCGCGTTCGTCCAGACGCGCATCGCCAATTCCCCTCGAGGATCAGCCAATGATCGTTCTTTCCCGTGCAGCCCGTCGTGTCGCTCTCGGCGCGATGGTGCCTGCCGCTCTGTTCACCGTTCTCTGCGCCGGCCTCGCCGCTCCCGCCGCCGCTCATTTCACGACCGCGCCGGGCGTCGCCGAAGGTGCCGCGAACGCGGTGGCCGAGTCCGAGCGCGGCGACGAGCCGCTGCGCGTCGGCTCGGCGGTGCGGCCGAGCTTCCAGGCCATCGACCTGTGGCTCGACGCCGACCAGCCCGACTACCGCGGCTCGACGCGCGTCGACCTCGAGGTCGTCGAGGCTACCGATCGGATCCATTTTCACGCCGAGGGCATGATCCTGACCGCGGTGACGCTGCGCGGGCCGGACGGCGAGACGATTCCGCACGAGCTGTCGCCGGGACGCGAGATCACCACGCTGCACACCGCGACACTGGTACCCGGCCGTGGCTATGAGCTGACGATCGAGTTCGAGAATCCGTACGACACCCAGGCGATCGGTCTCTACCGCACCGAGGTCGACGGTCAGGGCTACTTGTTCACGCAGTTCCAGGCCGACGACGCGCGCGAAGCCTTCCCGTGCTGGGACGAGCCCGAGTTCAAGATTCCGTTCCAGCTCACCCTGCGCGTGCCCGAGGACCACGAGGCGGTGACCAACACGCCGGTGCTGCGCGAGACTGCCGAGGACGGCTGGCGGGTGATGCTCTTCCAGCGCACCAAGCCGCTGCCCAGCTACTTGCTGGCGATTGCCACCGGGCCGCTCGAGTTCGTCGAGGTCGAAGGGCTCGGCTTCCCGTCGCGCATCGTCACGGTGCAGGGCCAGAGCCATCTGACCGAGGCCGCGATCGAGGTTACCGGGCCGATTCTGCGCTTCCTCGAGGACTATTTTGGCCTGCAGTACCCGTACGCCAAGCTCGACCAGATCGCAGTACCCGAGTTCTGGCCCGGCGGCATGGAGAACGCCGGCGCCATCACCTACGCCGACAACATTCTGCTGCTCGATCCGGCGACCGCCACGGTCGGGGATCGCCGCTCGCTGACCCGCGTGGTGGCGCACGAGCTGGCGCACATGTGGTTCGGCGACCTGGTGACCATGCGCTGGTGGGACGACCTGTGGCTCAACGAGTCGTTCGCCACCTGGATGGAGACACGCGTCAGCGAGGCGCTCTACCCCGAGCTCGGCGTGGCCGCGGCGTCGGCCGACTCGGCGCAGGAGATCATGGGTCTCGACGCGCGCGTCACGACCGAGGCGATCCGCCGGCCGATCCCGTCGGGCAAGCAGCTGATGGAAGGCCTTGGCGTCACCTACCAGAAGGGGCGCGCGGTGCTGGCGATGTTCGAGACCTGGCTCGGTCGGGAAGACTTCCGTCGCGGCGTCGTTTCGTACCTGCGCGAGCACGCCTGGCAGAACGCCACCAGTGATGACCTGTGGCGGGCGCTCAACGAGGCGTCGGGCAAGAACGTGTCGGCGGCGATGACCACCTTCCTCGAGCAGCCGGGCGTGCCGCGGGTCGACATCGAGGTCCTCGACGACGGCAAGCTGCGGCTGCGCCAGAGTCGTTTCTTGAACTACGGCGCCGAGGCGCCGGCGCAGACCTGGCGCGTCCCGGTCGGGCTGCGCTACGCCACCGCCGACGGCGTCCGCGATCTTTCGGTGCTGCTCGAGACCGAGGAGATGGTGGTCGATCTCGGCACCGGCAAGGCGCCCGCCTGGGTCTTCCCCAACCGCAACGGCGACGGCTACTACCGCTGGACCCTGCCGGTGTCGTCGATGCAGGCGCTCGCCGAGCACTCGGCCGAGGTGCTTAGCTCACGCGAGCGCATCGCCTTCGTCGGCAACCTGGTGGCGCTGATGTTCGCCGGTGACCTCGACGGCGGCTCGTACCTGGCCATGCTCGGCCGCATCCTCGATGATCCCGATCCGCTGGTGGTGCGTGCCGCGCTCGATCAGCTCGGCATCGTGCGCATGGCGTTCGTGCCGGCCGAGCTCGAGGACGACTGGGCGGCCTATGTGCGCCGTACGCTGCGCCCCGCGGCCGACCGCTTCGGTCTCGAGCCGACGGCCGGAGAGTCGGAGTCGGTGGCGCTGCTGCGTCCGTCGCTGCTGCGCTGGCTCGGGCGCGAGGGCCATGATCCGAAAGTGCTCGAGCGAGCCGACGATTGGGTCGCGGCCTACCTCGAGGATCCGGCGTCGGTGCCGCCGTCGATCGCCGGTGTCGCGGTCGACCTGGCCGCGCTCGATGGCGACGTCGAGCTCTTCGACACCTACCGTGCGCGCTTCGAGTCGGCGCGCTCGCCCGCCGAGCGCGCCGTCTTCCTCGAGGCTTTGGGCTCGTTCGTCGGCGAGGACATGCGGCGCCGCACGCTCGGCTTCGTACTCGAGGGCCAGCTGCGACCCAACGAGATGTTCCGTCCGATCTTCGGAATGTTCGGCGATGCCGCCGGGCGTGAGCTGGTGTTCAGCTGGCTGCTCGAGAACTACGACGCGGTGATGGCACGGCTGCCGCCGGTGGTGGCGCCGATGATGCCGCGCGTCGCCAGTGGCTGCTCGGCCGCGCGCCTCGAGCGGGCGCATGAGTTCTTCACCAACCCGGAGCGCGATGCGCCCGGCGTTGCGACGGCGCTGGCCAAGGTCACCGAGTCGGTGAACGAGTGCGTTGCACTGCGCGAGCGCGAAGGCGCGTCGGTGACGTCCTTCCTGACCGGCACGTCCTGAGCCTGCCCGGCGTCCCTCCGACGATGTGTCTCCCGGTCGCGCCGGCGCGCGACCGGGAGCTTCGTCGTGCGGGGATCGCTCGCTCTTACGCGGTTTTGACACCACAGAAGACCGCGACGCGGTATCGTTTCGTGATGAGAATTCTGGTCGTCGAAGATGAACCGGTGCTGCGTGAGGGCCTGGTCGATCTGCTCAGCGGTGCCGGCTACGAGGTCGAGGCGGTGTCCGACGGGCATGCGGGCGTGACGCGCGGGCGCGAGGGCGGGCACGATCTCGTGATCCTCGACTTGATGCTGCCCAAGCTCGATGGCATCGAAGTGTGCCAGCGATTGCGCATGGCGCGGCCGGCGCTGCCGATTCTGATGCTGACGGCGCGCGGCGCCGAGGCCGACAAAGTCCGTGGTCTGAAGGCCGGCGCCGACGACTATGTGACCAAGCCGTTCGGCGTGCGCGAGCTGCTGGCGCGCGTCGAGGCGTTCGAACGCCGCGCGCGCTCGATGCCGTCGGCGCCGGAGGTGCTCACGGCCGACGGTGCGCAGTTCGATCTCGGGCGCCACGTCGTCGAGCGGAACGGTGACGAGACGCCGCTCACCGCGCGCGAGGTCGGCATCTTGCGCTGGCTGCATCGCCACCGCAGCCGCGGCGTCGAGCGCTCGGAGCTGCTCGAGCACGTCTGGGGCACGATCGGCAGCCTGCAGACCCGCACCGTCGACATGACGATCGCGAAACTGCGGCAGAAAATCGAGCGCGACCCGGCGAGCCCGACGATCGTCACCACGGTCACCGGCGTCGGCTACCGCTGGGGTTGGGCAGACGACACCGTCTCGGACGACACCCTCTCGGGCGACACCGTCTCGGACGACGCCGACTCGACCGGCGCCAGCGACTGAAGGACCGCGATCGTGTCGCGTTTCACCGTGTATCCGCGCACCGCGCTGGCGCTGCTGCTCACCACCGTGGCGATCGCCGTGCCGTGCGGCGCCTGGTGGTTCGCCGGCGGCCAGCAGGTGTCGCGTGCCGCCGCCGAGGCCGACGACGCGGTGTGGTCGAGTGCATATCGGCAGGCGTCGAGCCTCGCCGACCGCCTGGGCGAACGGCTGGCCGAGCTGCAGGCGATCGAGGCGAAGCGGCCGTTCTACCATTACCAGAGCTTGTTCCACGATCCCGAGGGCGCCGCCGAGGGCGCCGCGGTGTCGGTGTCGCCGCTGGCGCGTGGACCGGGCGATCCTTTGATCGCAGTCCACTTCCAGGTCGATCAGGCGGGGCGCCTCGAGCTGCCGACGGTGAACGAAGATCTGCCCGAGCTCGAGTTGGCGGCGGCGCGGGACACGCAGTGCGACATGCTCTGGAAGCTCGCCGACGTCGCCGTCTTCTGCAGCCTCGACGACTCGCTCGGTGGCGGCGAGGTCGATCGGGTGGTGACCCTCGATACCCGCCAGTGGCGCCAGCACCTGCGCGCCAACGAGCTCTTCGCCGACCTCAAGTACGGCGCCGGCAGTGCGCCGCGCGTCGAATCCAACGGCTACGAGGTCACTGTCCAGGTCGGCGAGATGCGCTGGTTCACCTTGCCGGTGGGCGGTGAGCCCGCGCTGGTGGCGCTGCGCGAGGTGGCGACGCCGGAAGGGCGCTGGTCGCAGGGCTTCGTAGTCGACCGCGAGGCGGCCGAGCGCTGGGTGTCCGACGAGGGCCTCGTCGTCCATCTCGACCCCGATCCGGCCGGCTTCAGCAGCTGGCGCGTGGCGGCGCCGGTCGACGAGGTCGAGTGGTGGGTGACGGTCGACGCGTCGCAGGCGCTGGCGGCTGCGATCGCGACGTCGCAAGAGCAGCGCGAACGGTTCACCCGCGCGTTCTTGATCGGCAGCCTGGCCGCCGGTCTGGCCGGTCTGCTGGTGGTCGTCATCGTGTTCCAAAGTGAGCGCACCGCGCTGCAGCGAGCGCAGTTCGCGGCCTCGGCGGCGCACGAGCTGCGCACCCCGCTGACTGGCCTGCGCCTCTACGCCGAGATGCTGGCCGAGGGCCTGGGCGATCCCGAACGCAACAGAGACTACGCGCGGCGTCTCGCCGGCGAGGCCGAGCGCCTCGGCCGGGTGGTGAGCAACGTGCTGTCGTTCACCCGGCTCGAGCGCGGCGCGACCGCGCTGCAGGCCGAGGCGGGTGATCTCGCGCCGGCGGTGCTCGAGGCCTACCAGCGCCAGCGCTCAGCGCTCGAGGAGAGCGGCGCGGCGGTCGAGCTGGAGGTCGAGGACGGCCTGCCGGCGGTGCGCTTCGATCGCGATGCGGTCGGCCACATCGTGCAGAACCTGCTCGACAACGCCGAAAAGTACACCCGCGATGTGCCCGGGCGCCGCATCGTCGTGCGGCTGGCGCGCGACTCGCGAGATGTCGTCCTGTCGGTGGCCGACAACGGCCGCGGTGTGTCGCGCCGGCTGCGGCGGCGTCTGTTCAATCCCTTCGCCCGTGGCGGCGATCGGGACGCGCCCGAAGGTCTCGGTCTCGGCCTGGTGCTGGTGCGCTTGCTGGCGCGGGCCCAGGGCGGCGACGTGTCGTACCACGACGCGTCGAGCGGCGGCGCGGAGTTCCGCGTCACCTTCCCGATCGCGCACACCGCCTGACGCTGCGCGTCGCACGTCTCTCCTGCACGCTGCGCGTCGCGCGCTGCACCCTGCGCTATCCTCCGGCTTCGAATCGTTTCGAAGCATCTCCGCGAGGTCGCCTCCGCGAGGTCACCTCCGCGAGGTCAACTCCGCGAGGCCAACTCCGCGAAGTTACAGTCTCGAGGTCGTCCGCCGTGGCCGTCAGCTCCACACTCTTGCCCCGCCTGTTTCTGCTCGGTGCCGCGACGCTGTTCAGCACCGGCGGCGTCGCGATCAAGGCTTGTGCGTTCGAGGGTTGGGAAGTCGCCGGCTTCCGATCCGGGATCAGCGCGCTGGCACTCGTCGTCCTGTTGCCGGCGGCCCGTCGGCGGTGGACCTGGCGCATGGTCGCCGTCGGCTGTGCCTACGCCGGCTGCCTGGTGTCGTACGCGGTGGCCAACAAGGCGACGACGGCGGCGAACGTGATCTTCCTGCAGTCGTCGGCGCCGCTCTACATTCTCGCCCTCGGGCCGTTCTTGCTGCGCGAGAGGGTGCGCGTCCGGGACCTCGGGTTGATGGCCGTGATGGCTCTCGGCCTGGGGCTCTTCTTTGCCGACGACGCGGCGAGCGCGACCGCGCCCGACCCGCTGCGCGGCAACCTCTTCGGCCTCGCCGCGGGCATCTTCTGGGCGTTCACTGTCATGGGCATGCGCGCTCTCGCCAGCGGGGGTGACAGCTCGGGCGAGATGGTGGACGACGATGCTCTCGCCTCGGTCGTCGCCGGCAATGTGATCGCCTTTGTCGTCTGCCTGCCGATGGCGCTGCCGCTCTCGTCGGTGGGGGCGGTCGACTGGCTGTTGCTGGTCTACCTCGGCGTCTTCCAGATCGGCCTCGCCTACCTGCTTTTGGTCCGTGGCCTACGCCACGTCGGCGCGTTCGAGGCGTCGATCCTGCTCCTGGTCGAGCCGGTGTTGACGCCGGTGTGGACCTTCCTCGTCCAGGCCGAGGTGCCGTCGCGCTGGGCCCTGCTCGGCGGCGGCCTGATCCTCGCGGCGGCCACGGTCAAGACCTTCTTCGACACCCGCACGCCATGAGATCGATTTTCCGCCTGCGCAACCCGATCCAGGACTATGCCTGGGGCTCTCCGACGGCGATTCCGGAGCTGCTCGGCCAGCCGGCGACCGGCGAGCCGCAGGCCGAGCTGTGGATGGGCGACCATCCGCGGGCGCCGTCCGCGATCGAGATCGACGGCGCGTGGCGACCGCTCGATGCGGTGATGCGCGAGCGCGGCGATCTGCTGCTCGGCGCCGTGGGTCGCCAGCTGCCGTTTCTGTTCAAGGTCTTGGCGGCCGAAACCGCGCTGTCGATCCAGGCGCATCCCGAGGCGCGCGATGCAGCGGCCGGCTTCGCGCGTGAGGAGGCGGCGGGCATTCCGCGCGATGCCGCCGAGCGCAGCTACCGCGACGCCAACGCCAAGCCCGAGATCCTCCTGGCGCTGACGCCGTTCCGCATTCTGCGCGGCTTTCGGCCGCCGGGGGTGATCGCCCGCCGCGCCGCCGCCGTGGGACTCGGGGTGGAGCTGCCGGAGGTCGCGGGACTCGCGACGCCCGGTGGCCTCGAACGTTTCGTGCACGCCGCGCTGTCGCTCGAGGGCGCGCAGCTGGCGCGGGTGCTCGACCGGGTCCTGGAACGATCTCACGAGGTGGCGTCGTCATCGTCAGAGGAGTCGTCTTCGGAGGCGCCGTCGACCGATGACCTCGACGCGTCGAGCGCGCGCGAGATGCTGCGCCTCGCCGCTCAGTACCCGGACGACCGCGGCGTGCTCGGGCCGCTCTACCTCGAGCTCTTCGATCTGCCGCCCGGCGAAGCGGTGTTCACCGGCCCGGCCGTGCTTCACGCCTACCTCGGCGGCCTCGGCGTCGAGCTGATGGCCAACTCGGACAACGTGTTGCGGGGCGGCCTGACGGCGAAACATGTCGACGCGGCCGAGCTCACCTCGGTGCTGCGCTACGAGCCGAACGCACCGCGCCTGCTAGCGCCGCGTCTCGAGGCGGGCGGCACAGCGCGACGGTTCGAGGCGCCCGAAGCGGGGCTGGTGCTGTCGGACCTGCGGCTGCGTCCGGGGAACCCGCTGCGTGAGGGCGGCGCGGGCGTGCGCATTCTGCTCTGTGTCGAAGGCTCGGCGCGCATCGCGGTCGACGGGCTGGGCGACGACTCGGGGCTCGAGATCGCGCGGGGACAGTCGGTGCTGGTCGCCGACTCCGCCCCGTCCTATACGCTCGAGGGTGCGGGTCGGCTGTTTTGCGCCGAGGTGCGGTGATGCCGCCAACAATCGACCCCTCGTGACGTCGACCCGAGTGACGTCGACGCCACGACTGCGTATGCAGAGTCGGTGACCTTTCGATCCCGATCGCTCGCTTCGATTCCTGCTCGGTGGACTGATGCGCTCTGACCAACCTCGCGACGATGATTTCCTCGACCTGCCGCTCGACGACGCGGCCGACGACCTCGATGCCCTCGGATTCGGTGGTGGCGACGACTCTCGAGACACCCTGCCGATCGCAGCGCGCCCGTCGGTGCCGCGCACCGACCAGGCGCCGCCACGCCCGGACGAAACGCCGCCGAGGCCGGACAAGGCCTCGCTGCGGACGCCGGCCAAGCCGCTGCCACGAGCCCGTCGCGGTGGCTGGCTGCCGCTGCTGCTGGTCGCCCTCGGATTGCCGGTGGCGCTCGGTGTCGGCTACCTGGTGAAGCCGGCGCCGCCGGCGATCGCGGTGGATGTCGACTTGCTCGAGCTCGGCGCGGTGCGTGTCGGCGAGGAGGCGCGGGGTGTCGTGACGATTCGTAACGCCGGCGAGGCGCGCCTGCGTCTCGGCCCGGCTGTGCTGGTCGATGTCGAGGCGCCGGAGGTCGAGGCTCTGGCCGAGTCGCCGGTGCTCCGGATCGTCGACGACGGTTGTTCCGGCGTCGAGGTGGCGGCCGGGGAGCGTTGCGGCGTCGAGGTGGCGCTGGCGCCCGCGGCCCCGGGGCCGGTGCGGGCCCGCCTGCGCTTCGATGGCGAGAAGGTCGCCGAGCGCACGGTGCCTCTGCTCGGTCGGGGCGTCGCGCCCGCGCTCGCCGCGACCCCGGCGCGCCTCGACTTCGGCGAGACGGTGGTCGGTCGGCGCGGTGTCGGGCACGAAGTGTGGCTCGCCAACCAGGGCGACTCGACGCTGCGCATCGACGAGGTGCGCCTGGTCGGCCCGGCGGCGGCCGATTTCGTGCGCTCTGCCGACCGCTGCCATGAGACGACGCTCGAGCCCGGCGGCCGCTGCTCGCTCCGCTTCGACTTCGTGCCGACGCTCGAAGGCGAGCGCAGCGCCCGGCTCGCGGTGCGCAGCGACGCCTTCGCCGGTGGCGAGGCGGCGATGCCGCGTCTGATCGGTCGCGCGCTGCCGCAGCTGCCTGCGTTGGCGCTGTCGGCCGAGCGCTTCGATTTCGATGCTGTGCGGGTCGACGAGGCGGCGCCGACGCAGGAGCTGACGATCGCCAACGACGGCGACGCGCCGCTGCGCCTGGCTCGGCTGGCGATCGTTCCGCCGGTCGAGGGCGACGAGGCGGTGCTGGCGGCGTCGAGCTTCACGCTCGACAGCGATTGCGTGACCACGGTGGCTCCCGGAACCCGCTGCAGCGCGCGCATCGCCTTCACCCCGGCGCGCGCCGGTGCGCTCGCGGGCCTGCTCGAGATCGAGCACGGTGACGGCGTCCAGACGGTGCCGCTGGTCGGCCGCGGTATCGCGCCGCGGCTGATGGTGTCGCCCGAGCGTGTGGCGTTCGGTGAGGCGGGGCTGCGCCGCGCGTCGGCATGGAGCGAGGTGACGGTGGTGAACGAGGGCGACGCCGCCATGCGCTGGGAACGCGTCGGCGAGTCGCTGCGTTTGGCCGGTGGCGAGGCCGGCGCGTTCGAGCTGCGCTCCGAGTGCACGGGAGAGCTGGCGCCGGGCGCCGGCTGCGATGTCGAGCTGCGCTTCACGCCCCGACGAGAGGGGCCGCAGCGTGCCGAGCTGGTGGTGGTGCGCGGCGAGCGGGCCTCGGACGGCGAGGCGCGGGTGACCCTCGACGGCGTCGGCGTCGCCGGGCGCTTGGTGGTCGACCCGGGGCAGCTCGTGTTTCGCGACGTGCAGGTCGGTGCGGTGGGGGAGCAGAGCATCCGGTTGACCAACGACGGCCGCGCGCCGCTGCGCGTCGTCGGTGCCGAGGTCGAGGGTGACGGCTTTTCGATGGTGCGCGACTGCGCCGGAGTCGAGCTGGCGCCGGGCGCCGAATGCTCGTTGCAAGTGCGTTTCGCGCCGCGCCGCGCCGGGCCGCGCGTCGGCCGGGTCACGGTGCGCGACGATCTCGCGGCGTCGCCACGCCGCGTGTCGCTCGAGGCGCTGGCGCTGGCGCCGCCCACGCCGCGCCTGAACCTGGCGCCGGACCGCCTCGACTTCGGGACGGTCGAGGTGTGGCAGCGCAGCGCGCCGCGCGAGGTCGTGGTACGTAACGACGGCACGGGACCGCTGGCGCTGCGCGCCATCGATTTCGAGGGGCCGGCGGCGAACGATTTCCGCCGCGGCGGCGGCAGCTGCGGCGATCGGCTCGCGCCTGGTGCCTCGTGCACAATCGCGGTCTTCTTCGCACCCACCGAGGCGGGACGCCGCGACGCCGTGCTGGCGATCCGCAGCAATGCCGATCCGTCGCTGCGTCGGTTGCTGCTCTCGGGCGACGGGGTCGCGCCGGCTCCACCTCCGGCCGTGGACTGAAGTCCACGGCTCACCTCGTCTGTCCCTGCGGGACACGGACGGACACCCTCTCGTCCCCGCGGGACGAACGAAGTGAGCCCGGGAATTCATTCCCGGGCGCTGTCCCCGCGGGTCTCGTCTTCGGGGCGCTCGGTCCTGTCCACCCGTGGACTGAAGTCCACGGCTCACCTCGTCTGTCCCAGCGGGACACGGACGGACGCCCTCTCGTCCCCGCGGGACGAACGAAGTGAGCCCGGGAACTCATTCCCGGGCGCTGTCCTCGCGGGCCTCGTCCGCCGCGAATGAACACGTGCCCCGGCCCGTACAGGCGAGATGACTTCCTCGACCCCCGACCCCTCTGCGCCCGTCCATCCGCCGGAAGCCTCTGCACCGGCCGCCACGCCGTCGTCGTCGCCGCTCGATCCCGCGCGTCGTCGCGCCGAGACCGACCAGTACCTCAGATTGCTGTCGATCGGCTACTACATCACCGCCGCGCTCACCGCGCTGGTCGGCCTCATGCCGCTGATCCATATCGCGATCGGAATCGGCATGCTGACGGGAAACCTGGGCGAGACGGCACCCGACGAGCTCTGGGTCATGCGACTGATGGGCGGCTTCTTCCTGCTCATCGCGGCCCTCCTGATTGCGTGCTTCTTCGCCTCCGCAGGCGTTTTCTTCGTCGCCGCACGGCGCATGCCGGAGCGCAAGGGCTTCGTCGTTTCGATCGTCGCCGCGTCGCTCGCCTGCTGTTTCTTCCCGTTCGGCACCGTGCTCGGCGTGCTGACCTTCCTGCTGCTCTTCCGCGAGGACGTGCGGCCGACCTTCGACCTCGACGCGGCCGTCGCGGCGTAGTTGCGCTCAGGCGCGCAGGCGGAACATCGGCCGATCGGCGGCATCGAGCAGGCCGTGGGCGCGCAGAAACTGGTGCGCGTCCTCGGCGTCTTGCTCGAACCAGGAGCGCGTCGAGCCGAGGCGAAAGCTGTAGCCCCAGGCGTCCATATCGGCCATCAGGCGCGCGCGTCCGACGCCGTCGAGCGCGTCGGCGAGCACGATTTGCAGGTAGCAGACGGCGTTCTCTTCGACGTCGGTGCCGCCGGCCTCGGTGTCGAAGGCGGCGCGGCGATTGCCGTCCATGCAGACGACGTGGCAAGTCTCGTGCAGAAACGAGTGCACGGGAGTGTCGTCGCGGATCCACACCGCGGCCCCGGTCGAGGCGCTGAGAATGCCGGCTTCGGGCGCACCCCAGTAGCTGCCCGGAATCTCGGCGCCGGGGTCGACCTGGTGAAGCGTGAGGCCGTAGCGCGCACACAGCGCCGCCAGCGTCTCAAGTCCGATCTCGCCGCAGGTCAGCACGGTGTCTTCGGCGGTTTTGGGAGCTTCGGCGGTTTCGGCGCCGCTCATGGCGACATACGCCGAAAGTCCTGAAAGACGAAGGGATGGGCGTGGCGCTCGTCGGCCGGATGGTGCTCCTCGGCCGCCAGCGTCCACTGGCTCCAGTCGATGAGCGGCAGGTGGACGTCGCCGGGGACCGACGCGTCGACGCGCGTCAGGTGGAGCGTGTCGGCGTGGGGCAACGCCGCGGCGAAGACACTCGAGCCGCCGAGCACGAAGAGGGTGTCGGCCGCGTCGGCCGCGGTGCACGCGGCTTCGAAGCTCGGGAACACCTCGACGCCCGCCGGCGCATAGCCGGCGCGGTGCGACAGCACGAGATTGCGCCGCTTGGGCAAGGGGCGGCCGATCGACTCGTAGGTACGGCGACCCATCAGCACCGTGTGGCCGGTGGTCAGGCGCCGGAAGCGCCGCAGGTCGTCGGGCAGGTGCCAGGGCAACTCGCCGTCGCGGCCGATGACTCCGTCGCGGTCGGCGGCGACGATCAACGCCAGATGCGGACGCGGAGCGTCACTCACACCGCCACCGGCGCCTTGATTCGCGGGTGTGGCGTGTAGCCGTCGAGCCGGAAGTGCTCGAAGCGAAAGTCCTCGAGCGCGCGCACCGACGGATCGAGATGCATCGCCGGCAGCTGATACGGCGCGCGCTCGAGCTGCGTGTCGGCCTGCTCGAGGTGGTTCAGGTAGAGATGGACGTCGCCGAAGGTGTGGACGAACTCACCCGGCTCGAGGTCGGTGACCTGCGCGATCATCAGCGTCAGCAGGGCGTAGGAGGCGATGTTGAACGGCACGCCGAGAAAGACGTCGGCGCTGCGCTGGTAGAGCTGACACGACAGGCGGCCGCCGGCGACGTAGAACTGGAAGAGCGCATGGCACGGCGGCAGCGCCATGTGCTCGAGGTCGGCGGGATTCCACGCGCTGACCACCAGCCGGCGGGAGTCGGGGGCCCTGCGGATGCGCTCGACGACGTCGGCGATCTGGTCGATCGTGCCGCCGTCCCGCGCCGGCCACGAGCGCCACTGGTGGCCATAGATCGGCCCGAGCTCGCCGTCCTCGTCGGCCCACTCGTCCCAGATCGACACGCCGGCCTGCTGCAGCGAGCGCACGTTGGTCTCTCCGCGCAGGAACCAGAGCAGCTCGTGGATCACCGACTTCAGGTGCACTCGCTTGGTGGTGAGCAGCGGAAAGCCGTCGGCGAGATCGACGCGCAGCTGGCGACCGAAGAGGCTGCGGGTGCCGACGCCGGTGCGGTCGCCCTTCTCCGTGCCGTGGTCGCGCAGCTCGCGCAAGAGGTCGAGGTAGGCGCGCATGGGCGGATCGTATCGAATCCCGCGGCCGCCTGTCGGCGCCGTCGATCGAACACGAACGGCTCTGCTAACGTACCTCTGCTCGCGGGCGCTGACCCGCGCAACCCCACCGCGGAGACCACTCGCCATGCAGCCGAAACCGCAGCCCAAAGGCCTCAAGGGCCTTCTTTTCTCGATCGCCCGTGGCTTCGATCTGACCACGCGCCTGATCTTCAATTTCGTCTTCCTGCTCCTTGTCGTGCTCTTCGTCGCCGCGCTGTTCAGCGAGCCGACCGTGGTGGTGCCGTCGCGGGCGGCGCTGGTGATCGATCCGCAGGGATACCTCGTCGAGCAGCTGTCGGGCGACCCGGTCTCGCGCGCGGTCGACGAGGCGATGGGCGAGTTCGAGGCCGAGACGCTGGTCGACGACGTGCTCGCGGCGCTCGCCGCGGCGCGCGACGACGACCGCATCGAGGCCGTGTACTTCGATCTCGACGGTCTGCTCGGCGGCGGTCTCGACAAGCTGAAGCGGATCAAAGAAGAGATCGCGACGGTACGCGCCGCCGGCAAGCCGGTGATCGCCACCGGCGACAGCTACACCGAGGCCGGCTACATGCTCGCCTCGGCCGCCGACGAGATATACCTTCATCCGCTCGGGCTGGTGCTGATCGACGGCTACGGCCGCTACCGCACCTACTACGCCGAGGGGCTCGAGAAGCTCGGCGTCGAGCCCAACGTCTTCCGCGTCGGCACGTTCAAGAGCGCCGTCGAGCCGCTGCTGCGCGACAGCATGTCGGACGAGGCGAAGGAGGCCAATCTCGACTGGCTGGGTGACCTCTGGGGCTCGTACCTGACCGACGCGGCGGCGTCGCGCGAGCTCGAGCCCGCGCGCGTGGCCTCGGTCGCCACCGAGATCGACTCGATGGTCGCCGAACATGGTGGCGACTTCGCACAGGTCGTGGTCGAGCTCGGCCTGGTCGACCAGCTGGCGCATCCCGACGAAGTCCGCCAGCGGATGATCGAGCTGGTCGGTGAAGACCCGGCGCACGACAGCTTCCGCCAGATCCACTTCAGCGACTACCTGCAGGCGCTTGGCGGCGACGCCGCGCGCTTCCCGACCGGCGGTGAAGGTGTCGGTGTCGTGGTGGCGAGCGGTGAGATCCTCGACGGCGAGCAGCCGCCGGGCACCATCGGCGGCGTGTCGACGGCCGAGCTGGTGCGCCGCGCGCGCCACGACGACGACATCCGCGCGCTGGTGCTCCGCGTCGACAGCGGTGGTGGCAGTGCCTTCGCCTCGGAGCTGATTCGGCGCGAGGTCGAGCTGGTGCGCGAAGCGGGCAAGCCGGTGGTGGTGTCGATGGGCACGCTGGCGGCGTCCGGCGGCTACTGGATCTCGACCTCGTCGGACGAGATCTGGGCCCACGCCGACACGCTCACCGGCTCGATCGGCATCTTCGGATCCTTCCCGACCTTCCAGAAGCCGCTGGAGAAGTACCTCGGCATGCGCGTCGACGGCGTCGGCACCACCTGGCTGGCCGGCGCGCTACGCCCCGACCGGGCGCTCGATCCGCGGGCCGGCGCAATGATTCAGAGCCTGATCGAGCGTGGCTACGACGAGTTCCTGGAGCGCGTCTCGAACGCCCGCGACATGACGGTCGAGGACGTCGACGCGATCGCTCAGGGCCGCGTCTGGAGCGGGCGGGACGCGCTCGATCTCGGCCTGGTCGATCGCCTCGGCACCCTCGACGAGGCGATCGCCTCGGCGGCGGCGCTGGCCGAGCTCGAGGAAGGCTACGCGGTGCGCGTGATCGAGCCCGAGCTCGACTGGATCGACCAGCTCGCGGTCGACCTGCTCGAGGCCGATTCGCGCGCCGGCTCGCTGGCCCGCACGGTGCTCGCGGCGGTGCGTCCCGACGGTCTGCCGACCGAGCTGATGCGCCACCTCGAAGAGCCGCGGCATCTGCTCGAGGCGTTCAACGATCCGCGCGGCCTCTACGCGTACTGCGGCTGCGATTACGACTGAGCCCAGACGTCGTCGCGCGAGGCCGCGCGGCGGCGTCTCCGGTACGCGAAGTGTCTAGGTGCGCTGCAGCAGATCGTGGTGGGCCAGCACTCGCTGGAACAGGCGCGCGACCTGGACCGCGGCGTCGCGGCCGCGTGCCAGCACGTCGGCGTGGTCGAGCACCTCGTCGGTGACACCGGCGGCGGCGTTGGCGACCACCGAGACGCAGCCGCAGCGCAGGCCGATGTGGTGGCCGGCGATGATCTCCGGCACCGTCGACATGCCGACGACGTCGCCGCCGAGGCCGCGCAGCATGCGGACTTCGGCCGGCGTCTCGTAGCTCGGTCCGGCGACGCCGGCGTAGACGCCGTCCTCGATCGCGAGATCGAGCTCGTCGGCGCAGGCCCGCACCACGGTGCGCAGGTCGGGATCGTAGGCGCGCATCATGTCCGGGAACTGGACGCCCCAGGCCGACGGGAATCGGCCCCAGAGTGGATTCAGGCCGGTGAGATTCAGGTGGTCGCGGAGCAGCACGAGGTCGCCGGGGCGGTGGTGCGCATGCAGCCCGCCGGCCGAGTTGGTCATCAACAGCAGCTCGCTGCCGAGCAACGCCACCAGGCGGATGGTGAACACCACCTGGGGTAGCGTGTAGCCCTGGTAGGCGTGGAGGCGCCCGCGGGAGGAAAGCACCACTCGGCCGGGCGCCACTTCGAGCAGCTCGGCGGTCAGCGGGTGCCCTTCGATGCCGACGACCGGAAACGGCAGAATCTCGGCCCACGGCACCGGCCCTTCGAGCGTCGTCCCGAGGTCGGTCGCCAGGCCCGAGCCCGAGACGACCAGCACTTGGGGCACCGGCCAATCCCGTGCATGCCAGGCGTCGACGGCACGCTGCAGGTCGTCGGCGAGCGGGTCGGCGAAGGCGCCGGCGGCTGGGCCGGCGGAAGACGGCGGGGCGACGGGACGATTCGGCTCGCTCATGCGTCGATCATAGCGGACGCCGGTGGCGTCTCGAGGCGAGAAGATTCTCTCTGGCTCCGCCCCGGGCGCTCTGGGCTCGATACACTGTGGGTGCATCGAGGCTCTTTGTGTCTCGACGATCCTTGGCACCTCGCCCGAGCAGGGAGTCTTCACCAGCCAGTGGCTGAACTCGAGGACCAAACGATGACCACCGACCCGAGTCGATCCACGACGGCCGCGCGGGCACCGACAGGGCCTCCGCTCCAGGTGAAGGGCGGCTCGATCCGCTCCAAGCTCGACTTCGTGCGGGCCGAATTCGGCGACGACGCCGCGGCGCTCCTCGAGAAGGAGCTCGACGAGCGCGGCATCCACTCGATCCTCGAAGCGACCTGGTACGACTACGAGCTGTTCGACTGGGTCCTCCGGGAGATCGCGCGACTGCACTACGGCGGCTCGCTCGAGCGCCTGCGCGAGGTCGGCCGCTTCTCGGCGCGCCAGGCATTGACCACCACCTACGACTTCTTCGTCGCGCGTGCCGACCTCGACGGTTTCTTGACCCATCTGTCGAAGCTGCACGGCCGCTTCTACAGCCGCGGCGCCCTGAGCCTCGTCGAGCGGGAGGCCACCAGTCTCCGCCTGTTGCTCCACGGCGCCGGCTTCTACCGCGAGCCGGACTTGCAGGTCGCCGCCGGGTTCTTCGAGGGGGCGGCCGCGATGCTCGGCTGTCGCGATCCCCACTGCTCCTTCGTTCTCGGCGGCGATCGGGTCGAGCTGCTGATGCGCTGGAGCTGACGCGGACCTCCGCCGCTGCCGGCGAGCGATGGCGGCGGGTGGGGTCGGCTAGACCGGGTCGACCACGGGCAGCAGCATCGAGAATTGACTGCCGACTCCGACCTCGCTGGCGACCACCAGCTCGCCTTCGTGCAGGTCGACCAGGCGCCGCGCGATCATCAGGCCGAGGCCGCTGCCGCCGAACTCTTTGCCCGCTCGACCCTGCTCGAAGGTGCCGAAGATCTGCTCGAGCTCGTCGTCGGGGATGCCGACTCCGCGATCTTCGACGTCGATCTGGAGACGCTCGCCGACCCGCGACGCGCGCAGGATGATGCGCGAGCCCGGTTCTGAGAACTTGACCGCGTTGAGCAGCAGGTTGGCGATCGCCTGACCCAGCCGCCGCGGATCCGCGAGAGCCTTCAGCGACGGATCGCCGACCTCGGTGATGAGCTCGATCTTCTTGTCTTCGGCAGCCAGGCGCGGCACCGGCAGAGCCGCGGCGAAGAGCTCTTCTGCGGTGGCCGGGCGTCGCTCGAGGCGAATCTTGCCCGACTCGATCGATTTCGCGTCGAGCAGCTCGCTGAGCAGCCGCGACAGGCCGCGCGCCGCTTCGTGCACCAGCTCGAGGCTGTGCTCCAGAGTCGTGGGGTCGACGGAGCCGGCGCGCAGGCGCAGCAGCTCGACCGTTCCCTGGATCACCGTCAGCGGGCCGCGGATGTCGTGCGCGGCGATGCCGAGCAGCTCGTCCTTGGCCTCGGCCAGGTGGCGGATCTCGTCCGCCTGGCGGCGGATCTCGGCGGTGCGCTCGTCGACCATGCGCTCGAGAATCTCGAAGCGCGACACGTTCTCGAGCACCGCCGAGACGTGGTTGGCGGCAATCGCGAGTAGATTCAGATCGGGGAGGTGGAACGGCGGCAGGCCGAGGCGATCGACATAGAGCACGCGCCGGGCCTCGCCGCCGACCCGCACCGGCGCCGCCATCGCGGTCTCGATGCCCGAGATGCGCACGCTCTCGGCGGCCTCGAAGCGGCGATCGTCGGGCAGAGAGGTCGACAGGATCGCGCTCTCCGTCGACACCGTCTCGTCGACGAAGGTCATGCTCGGCCCGCGCTCGTTCGGCTGCTGCGGATCCCACCACGAGCCGTCGTCGCGACTCTCGAGCAGGAAGATTCGCGCGCGGCGGAACGACTGCTGCAGCAGATTGCGGGTCTCGCGCAGCACGGCCTCTTCGTCGTCGGCCGATTTCAGCGCCTCGAAGAGCTGCACCAGAAGCAGGATGCGGGGATCTTCCCGCATCGAGCCCGCGCGCTGCCCGCGCAGCTCGTCGAGTTTGATCTTCAGCGTTTGCCCGCCGCCGGCGAGCTCGTCGAGCAGCAGCGCGTCGGCATGCTCGGTCTCCTCGCGCTGCGGGTCCACGGGCTCGCTGACCTGCGTCGTGTCGGTGCCGGGACTCGCGGACACCACGATCCGCGCCCGCCCGATCTGGATCTCGTCGCCCGGCTGGAGCGGCGACTCGTCGACCCGCAGACCGTTGAGCTGCGTGCCGTTCAGCGACCGCAGGTCGCGGATCAGGGCGCCGCCCGCGTCGAGCACGATCTCCGCGTGCCGACCCGACATGGTCGGCTCGTTGACGCGGATGTCGGCGTCGGCGCGCCGGCCGATCACCAGGCGACCTCCGGAGAGGGAGTAGCGGCCCTGTTCCCGGTAGCGGTCGTAGACGATCAGCTGAAGCTCGGAGGTCTCGACGTCGTGGCTCATGCTCTGAGGCGGCGGTCGGGCGAACGAGCGTCGGCGAGGTGAAGAGCTCGAAGAGGCTCGCTGGATGAGACGAGAATCGAGAGCATGCTAGCACGACGCGAGCAGACGGAAACGAAACGGGAAGGTCTTTCGCGTGATCGCTCGGGCGGATACAATGATCTCTCGAAACCGATGAAACTCACAGACGTCGTCGCCGAAATGAAGCAGGTGCTCGTGGATCGATCGCGGCCCGCACACACGCGCTTCGAGCAAGTCCTCGCCCTCGGCGCCGGCTTCGTCACCCCTGCGCTCGGCCGAACCGGCGACAAGAGCAGTGCTGCGATTCTGGTGCACGACCACGAGGACGATCTCCTGCGCTTCGCCTTCCCGCCCCACCTGGCGCGCGGCAACGCGATTCCGGTCGACGACAACAGCTTCGCGGGAAAAACTCTGCTCGCCAAGACTCCGAGAGTGTGGAACGACGTCGCGCGCCAGCCGCATCGCGACTTCTTCGAGCGCATCCCGGACCCCGCCGTCGGCGGTCCGCGGGTGATCCAGAAGATGATCGCGGCGCCGCTGCTGGCGGCCGACGGCTCGGTGTTCGGCGTCGTCGAGGTGAACCGCACGGGCGATTCACCCACCGATGCCGGGGCCGACTTCACCCAGCGTGATGCCGACAATCTGGGCAAGTGCTGCACGGCGTTTGCGCCCTTTTTGATCCGAACGTGGACCGAAGCCCGCGATGATGCGCGGGCTTCGTCTTGAGACCGATCGCCCGCCCGCGGTCGCACGGACCGCTCGTCCGCGGCTCCACGTTCCCACGCGGACACCGACTCCGTGGAACCCAAGGAGACCCCGATGGAAATCACCAACCGGCGTGAAGAAGGCGTCGAGATTCTCGACCTCGACGGCAAGTTGACGATCGGCGAAGGCGACGTGAAGCTGCGCGACGAGGTGCAAGACTTGCTCGATCGCGGCGCGAAGAAGCTGCTGCTCAACCTGCAAGACGTGCGCGCCATCGACTCGTCGGGCCTCGGTGAGCTGATCCGCACCAAGGCGACGGCCAACCGCGTCGGCGCGACGATCAAGCTCCTGCACGTCGAGGACAAAGTGCAGCAGATCCTCGAGATGACGCGGCTGATCGGCGTCTTCGACAACTACAACGAAGAGATCGACGCGCTCGCCAGCTTCCGCGAGTGACGGGCGCGTCGCGTCGGTCCTCGTCGCTCAGGGGTGGGCGATCACCAGGAGTGCTCGCGTGCGCTGATCGAGGCACGTGAGCACCTGCTCCAGGGTCGCGCCGTCGAGCCCGCCGAGGCTCTCGTCGACGATCAACAGATCGGGATCCTGGAGCAGCGCCCGCGCCAGGAAGACGCGCTGACGCTCGCCCTGCGAGAGCTGCCAGCCCGAATCGCCGACGGGCTGCTGCAGCCCGGCCGGCATTTCGTCGAGGAGCGCGCCGAGACCGAGGTCGACGAGGACCTGGCGCGCCGCCGCCAGGTCCTCTGCGCGCGCCGGCCAGCGGCGTCCCAGCAAGACGTTGAGGGCGAGCGAGCCGTTGAACAGGTAGTTGTCGTGAAACTGTGGGACGTGGACGATGCGCCGGCGCCAGGCGGCGTCTCCCCAGGTGGCGCGATCGATTCCGGCGAGCCCGATCCAGCCCGCGGTCGGCTGCCGCATGCCGGCGATCACCGACGCGAGGGTCGACTTGCCGCTGCCCGACGGTCCTTCGAGCAGCAGGCGCTCGCCGCGCCGGATCGCCACCGACACCGCGCGCAGCGCATCGGCGGACCGGTCGGAGTAGCGGAAGCGCAGCGATTCGGCCTCGAGGAGAGTGTCTTCGGCGTCGCCGGTGCCGCGCGCGGCCTCGTGGAGGGCGCGTGGTGAGCCGCTGCGCGCGGGCCGAGCGGCGGCGGTGAACAGCGGCTCGACGTTGGACCAGGCGATTCCGGCCGCTCCGAGCGCCGCGATGCTCGTGGCGGAGCGCCGCAGGGCGCCGAAGGCGAGCAGGACTCCGCCCAGGCTGATCGCCAGAGGAGTGGGATCGAGGGTGCCGGAGAGCGCCGCCGGCAGTAGGGCCCCGAGGGCGCTGAGCAGCCATCCACGGCCGACCAGCACGGTCAGTCGCGGGGTCCAGCGATCGAGAACGATTGAGTCGTCGGCATAGGCTTCGAGCTCGCGATCCTCGGCGCCGTGCCACGACTCCCGGGCCTCCTGCGCGAGACGGGTTCGATGACCGAGCAGACGCTCGACGAGTCGATGGGTGAGCTCGATTCGCCGGAGAGTCCACGTCCGCCGTCGGTCGATCTCGATTCCGGCGATCAGCGCCAGGACGACACTCCAAGTCCCCAGGAGTAGGAGGTGGGAGCCGGCCGCGGCGCCGGCGGCGAGGACGAAGGCCGCCAGGCACAGCTCGAGAAGTCCACGCAGAGCCGCAAATCCGCCGTTGATCGCCAGCGCTTCGATGTGCTCCGAGTCGACGACGCGGCCGAGCAGCGAGCCGACGCCGCGCCCGCGGAGCGTGCCGGGATCGAGGCGCGACGCCCCGGCGAGCAGGCGTCGCTTGAGCAGCGCGGCGGCGGTCCAGGCTGCGTTGCTGCGCGTCAAGGCCTCGGCGGCGCGCAGCGGCACCGTGGTCAGGAGCAGAAGAGCCCAGCCCCACTGCCAGCCGCGATCGAGGTGGCCACCCAATGCGCCGTAGCCGATCAGCCACCATGACCCGACGAAGAGGAGGCTGGCGAGCGCCTGCCAGAGCAGGCTGGCAGCGACTCCGGACCCGACGCCCGCCGCGCGCAGCTGGTGCAGGAACGACGAGCCGGCTGTCGCCTCGACGGTCCAACCCTCGACCGCCGGTCGATCCCGGAGATGCTCGAGGGCCAGGGCTTGGTGGGCGGCCGCGAGGCCTTTCGAGGCCGGCGGAGTGGCCGTGTCGTTTCCGAGGGCCTGACGCCGCGCCGGTGCGCACAGCTGATCGGTCAGCTCGACGGTGCGCAGCCGGCGCCGTGAGCCCTGGCTCACGAGATGGCACCAGGTCTGCCCGCCGCGTGTGATCGCGACCAGCTCCTCGCTGCCGATCGGCCTCAGGAGCGCCGGACCGGTGTCCTCGAGGAAGGTGCGGACCTGGCCGTGCTCGAGGTGGACCGGCCGCAGCTCGAGACGCAGGCGGGTGGCGACATCGAGCAAGATCTCGTCCGTGCAGCCGGCTCGCGTCTCGTCGTCGAAGGCCCCGAGCACCTCGTCCGTCGAGATCGGCCGCGCGCCGGGCAGGGTGCGCGCGAGGTCGAGGAGAGCGTCGAGCGCCAGGTGCGACGGCGTGTCGTGGCTCGCGCGACTCATGGTGCCCGGTCTCCGCCGACGTCCGGCGTCGCCGCGGGGCGCGCCAGAACGCCGGCGCGCAGGTCCAGCCGGCGCCAGCGGTCCGAGCGCCAGAGGCGATGGCGGCTCTCATCGCGCGCCCGCAGCGCGGCAAAGCGCGAGGTCGGCGTCGCGGCGAGCGCACTCGGAGTGTCGAGCTCGACCAGCCGACCGCCGTCGAGCACGGCGACTCGGTCGAACGCGTCGCACAACGCCACGTCGTGCGTCGCACACAGGATCGTCGCGCCACGCCACCACGCGAGCGCGCCGTCGAGCAGCTCGCGCCGCCGGGGTGCTTCGAGGCCTCGGAACGGCTCGTCGAGCAGCACGAGGTCGGCGTCACGTCGGGCCAGTGCCCGCGCCAGCCGCACGCGCTGACCTTCGCCGCCGGCGAGCAGGCCGCCGCGTTCGCCGAGCAGGGTCGCCAGGCCGCGCGGGAGACTCTGGATCAGCTCGCGCAGCGCGGCGCGGTGGCTGATCGCCTCGAGCGGCGCCGCGCCGTCCGGGTCGCCGTAGCGAATGTTGGCGAGGAGGGATCGATTCCACAGTGTCACCGCCGGGTCGACCCACGCCGTGCGCGGACGCAGGGACGCCAGACGCTCGGCGTCGAGAGGCTCGCCGTCGACCGTCAGCCGCCCGGCCGCGGGGGAGTGCCAGCCGAGCAGCAGCGACAACCACGTCGACTTGCCGGCTCCGGAAGTGCCGACGATCGCGATCGTTTCGCCGGCACGGATCGTCGCGTCGACCGAGCGCAGGATCGTCTGCCCTCCCGCGACGACGTCGACGGCGTCGAATCGAAGCTCTGCTCCGCGCCTGCCGTCGGGCCTCCGTGGCGGCTCCGTCGGGGGCGGGGACGCGGCGGTGATCGGTTCCGTGATCCGTTCGATCAGGCTGCGCTCGTCGGGCAGCTGCTGCGCGACCAGTGCCAGCGCCGCGCCGAGCTGGGGTAGGGCGAGCGCCCAGTAAGTGAGCAGGAGCACGCCTCCGCCGACGCCGTGCGTGGCGGTGTGCTGTAGCACGATGGTCGCGGCCAGGCCGAGGCCGAGCGCCGCCTGGAGCGTGTGGACGGTGATCGCCCGGCGGGTGAACGAAAACGCCGCCGCCAGCCAGTGGTCGAGAATCGTGTCCTGCTCGCGGCGCAGTGCGGACGCCGCGCTGTGGGCTCGCACCGTGGTGGCGCCGGCCAGCGCGTCGAGCATCACATTCGAAAGGCTGCCGGCATAGGCGCGCAGGCTGGCGGCCTGCTCGTCGAGCGCGGTCCGGCCGAGCCAGGGGACGAGAACCGAGATCGTCGCGAGCAGGGCCGCGAGCCAGGCGGAGTCGGGGAAGAACCAGGCCAGTGCGGCGGTGGTCGCGAGCAACCCGGCGGCGGCTCCCACCAGCTCGGCGAGATGCGACGGGAGCTCGCGCAGGCCGACGACGCTGTGCGCGCGCTCCGCGATGTCGGAGCGCAGGCGGCTGGCGAAGAAGCGATCGCCGAGCCCCGGAATCGACCGCAGGAACGACGTGCGCAGGGTCAGCTCGAGGTCTCGACCGAGGCGACGAGCGCCGGTCGCCAACGCCAGCTCGAGGGCTCCGATGCAGCCGAGAGCGATCAGAAGCACGAGCAGCGCCGTCGCCAGCTGGCCGAGTCCCGCCAGCTGCGCCGCGCCGTGCAGCAGGCCGAAGAGAAGCGCCGCCTCGCCGGCTCGCAAACAGGCCGCGGCCGCCGTGCCGGCGCTGAGCATCAGGGCGCCGCGCCGCAGGCTGCGCGGCGCCAGGTCGGCGAGTCGGCGCCACGGGGACGGGTCGCCGCGGCGGATCGCTTCGACCATCGGCTCGGCGACCGGGCCGCGCGTTTCCGCCATCGGTTCGGCGGCGGGGCGCAGGAGCACCGCCCCGCGGAGCTCCAAGATTTCGTCCGGTGCGGTCTGTGCCTCCCCCGCCGCCGGCTCCGTGGGCCAGACGCTCCAGAACCGCTCGGGAATCGCCGAAGGAGCGGTTCCGGTCCGCAGCGCGTCGACCGCACGGTCGACGAGTGATCGAACGAAGGTCTCGGCGTCCGCCGCGTCGAGCTCGATGCCGTCGTCGACCAGACTCTGTGTACACCGTGTCGCCGCATCGAGGGCCGCCGGACCGTGCCACGACGCGTTGGCCAGCGCCTCGCCGACGAGACCCGATGGCGCAATGCCGAGCCGCTCTAGGCGAAGGCGCAGGATGTCGGTGAACTCGTCGCTTCCGGCCCAGGCGCGCCAGGACTCGACCTCGACCGGATGCCGGTGGCGATACAGCGAGTCGACGAATGCCGCATGCGACGGGAAGCGTCGGCCGACGGCCGGGTCCATCACCTGCAGGCGGCCTCCGTGGCGGCGCCAGACGACCACGTAGTGGGTGAGGCCGGCGCCGGTGACGACGACCGCGATCGAGGGTAGGTTGCGCGGATCGAGAAGGAAGTGGTCGACGGGGAGCATCACCTGCTCGACCGGCAGGCCGAGCTGCCCGAGCAGCGCCTCCAACGAGCCGATTGCGGTGCCGTCGACTTCGGTCTGGCACGCTTCGCGCAGCCTTGCGTACGATGCCTCGAGGCCGACGGCCTCGAGCAGCGACTTGACCGCGGCCGGGCCACAGTCCATCGCCGACGTCTGCACCACCTGGGGGCACAGGACACGCCGCCGGCCGCGGCGAAGCTCGGGGCGCGCCATCAGTCGATCGTCGGCTCCGGTCGCGCCGCGCCGCCGATCGCATCGAGCAGCCAGCGTGCCGGCGACAGGCGCTCGACCGTGACTTCGACCCGGCCGGTCATGCCGTGAGCGAGCGGCAGGGTCACACCCTCGACGATCGACAGCTCGCCGCGCACTGTCTCGCTCTCCGGCTCGCTGGCGAGGCGCTCGAGGCGCAGGGCGACCGTGCCGTGGCGGGTCCAGGGCAAGGCGTCGACGCGCAGGGTCGCGTTTTGTCCGATCGCCAGCTTGCCGACCGCGGAGGGCGGGAAGTGCGCCACGACCCCAAGAGAATCGTCCGGCACGACGTCCGCGACCCGCTCGCCGACCTCGACCACCGAACCGGCCCCAAGCGAGGCGAGATAGCCGATCCGCCCCGCCACAGGCGCGCGCAGGTGGCGGTCGTCGATCTCGTGCAGAAGCAGGTCGATGCGCGCCCCGAGAGCCGCGATCTCACCGTGTGCCTGGTCGATGTCGCCCTCGATCTCGGTCAGCTCGGCCGCGCGCTCGAGCGCGTCGCGCGTCGCGCTCGCGGTCGATGAGCGCGCCTCCGCGGCGAGCACTCGGGCCTCGGCCTCCGCTTTCTCGGCATCGCCCCGGTGGTGCAGGAGATCGACCTCGGACACCAGGCCGAGCGTGAACAGCCGTTCGGATCGCTCGACTCGCTGCGCGGCAAACTCGTAGCTCGTCAGCTCGACCTGGCGCTTGGCTTCGATCTCGGCGAGCTCCAGGCTCGCCAGCTCGCGCTCTTGTTCCGCGCGCTGCTGACCGAGACGTAGGGATTCGCGTGCCGCATCTAGCCGCTCGCGCCAGGCGCCGAGCTGCGCTCGTGCCTCCTCGATGGCGTGATCCTGGTGCTCGGTTTCGAGCTCGACCAGGAGATCACCGGCCTCGACGCGCTGGCCGAGCCGCGCATGCACTGCGACCAGCAGCCCGCCCGCGACTGGCTCCACCGGGTGGGCCGCGGTGACGGCCTCGACGCGTGCACTGGTCGCCGGCTCGATGCGGGCGACGTCGCTGAGCACGAGCCATGCGAGCCATGCGGCGAGGATTCCGAGCGACAGAATGCCTAAAGACAACGAGCCAAGGGAGAGAGTTCCCTTGGCTCGTCGATTCGACAGCAAGCGGCTGGTGCGCGCGAAAGAGTTCGACACGATCGGGTCCTGGTCTTCGCGCGCGACGCGCTCGCTGCTTCAGCAGAGGGTCGCGGCTTCAGCAGAGGGTCGCGAGGTCCGGCGGGCTCAGCCGCCGAGCTGGACGACGACCGTGTTCCTGCTCCACGAATGCGGGTTGTTGCAGTCGCAGATCGGAATGTTGGCTCCGCTCTTGACGTTGGTGCTGACTTTCATCGGAAGCTCCTTTGGATTCGGGCGGACGTTTCGTCGGGCATCGAACAACGGATCATCGATCGATCGTCGCCGAGGAAACCTCTGAATCTCTTTTCATTCGCCCTGACCAGGCTAGCAGGCGCCTGTCGAGGCCGTCAAGCGCGATGGCCGGTGGTTCATGCGGTCCGTGCCAGGGCGAGCGTGGCCACAATGAAGGTGCCGAGCAGGCTGGCCATCAGCAACGCCAGGTGGACGACGAGGAGGACGAGCCCTTTCGCCAGGGTGCGGACTCGACCCTCGCCGTACATCCGCCGCAGCGCCAGGAAGAGGTAGACGAGCATGGCCGGAACCGCCAGGTCGCCTACCGGGCCGTGCTCCCAGCCCATCGCGAAGTCGACGAGCGTCGCTGCCGAGATCACGAGGAACACCAGTGCGTGGGTATGCAACGAAAAGATCAGGTGATGCATGTAGCGCCGCCGGCGCCGGCGAAAGAGCACCCAGAGCTCGAGAGCGAAGCCCGGCACGAGCAGGAACAGCGCATGCGGCAGGAAGTCGCGGAACGAGCGATCGATCGCGCTCGGATCCTCGGACGCCGCCTCGAGAACGGGCTCAGCGTTCTGCCACCAGCCATCGTCCTGCGCGTCGTCGGTCGGTGCGTCGTCGGTCTGTGCGTCGTCGGTCGGTGCGTCGTCGTCGGTGCTCGGATCGGCGGAATCCTCACCGGAGTGTGAGCCTTCGGTCTCCTCGGCCGAGCTCTCGTCGCGCTGGTTGATGGTGATGACGGCGCTGCCAGAGGTCGAGTCCTGGACCCGCACCATGCTGTAGCCGGTCCACGAGAGGACGATCAGCATCACGAGGCTGGCGATCAGGTAGAGGCGAAGGGGAGGGACGAAGCGCGCCCGACGACCGCCGAGATAGTCGAGCGTCAGCTGCCCGGGACGAAGCACCAGCAGTCGCAGCGTTGTCCACAAGCGGCCATCGAGGCTGAACACGCTGCCCAGCCAGTCGGCGGCGAGGTCCTTGAAGCGGACGTCGAGATCCTGGTCTTTTTGGCCGCAGACGTGGCAAGAGGCGCCGCAAAGCGACGCCCCGCAGTTCAGGCACTGCTCGGATGACATCCACCGAGTGTCTCACACACCGATCGCGTGCCGAGACCTCGGAGACTCTGGCTCAGAACACGTGGCTCAGAACATGTAGCCGCAGTAGCAGGAGCAGGAGATCGGGTCGAAGTCGTACGGCGCGCCGCAGCCATGCGACTCGCAGAGTGAATAGGTACACAGGTCGTGGGTCGCGACCGGTCGGATGACGGTGCACGGGCCGGGACCGCCGAAGCCGGCGTCGGTCGAAAGCATCTCGAGCAGCGGTAGCTGAGGCAGTCCCGGTGCCATGGCGAGGTCGTCCAGCGCGGACGATCCGAGCAGCGGGGCGGCGAGGAGGACGAGGGCGGCGAGGCAAAGGGTCGGCAGTCGAGTCTTCATGAAGGCTCCGGGTCGCGTCGCCGAGCGAGAACCTGAAGCGAGTCCCGACGACGATGAAAGCTGTAATCGTTCAGTCATTGAGACTCTATCATTCAAATGGTTCGGCCGAATGGACTTCATCGACTTTTGGGATGGCGTGCAACTCCTGGAGTGCGACGCTCAAGATCCACGGACTGTCGCGGGCTCTTTCGAGCAACGTTTCCAGCCGGCGACGGGCGGATTCGGCGTCGCCGGACGCCAGCTCGAGCCGCGCGTGCTCGAGGTCGGCCTCGAGCTCGAGCCGACGGGAGTCCGTGGTGCGGGCTCGCGTTGCGATTTCGTGCAGGCGGTCGCGCACGAGTCGGTTGCCTCCGCTCGCCGCTTCGAGCTGCCGCGCCGCCCGCAGTCTGTGGCTGCGCAAGCGGTCGTTCTCAAAAGTGAGCGTGCGTGGGTAGAGCGCCAGCAGTTGCCTCGCTGCCTCGGTGTCTCGGCCTCGGGCGAGCAATGTCTGGGCTCGCTGGAGACGGATGCGGTGAGAGAGCTGGGTGGCATCGAGGGGATGGCGAGACTCGAGCGACGTCAGGAGCTCTTCGGCCTCGCGCCACTGACGCAGGCGTGTCAGGCGGTCGACCAGGCTCAGCTCGAGGGCCGCGGTCATCAGGTCCGAGCCCGACTGCGTCCGGTAGATCGCCAGCGCCTGCCGAAGCAGATCTGCAGAGCCTGCATCGTCGCCGCGAAGGCGAGCGATGGTGGCCAGGCCGCGCAGCGCCTGCCCTTCGAGGTTGCGATCGCCGAGCCGACGCGCGATGTCGAGCGCCTCGCGCCCGCAGCGCTCGGCCGCCGCGTAGTCGCCGAGAGCACGGTGGACCTTGGTGAGATTGTTCAACGCCTTCGACAGGTCGCCAAGGCTTTGCAGCCGTCGAAAGACCTCGACCGCCTGCTCGAGGTGCGGGCGGGCAGCGTCGAAGTCGCCGAGAGAGCGCAGAGTCAGACCGAGGTTCATGCCGACGCCGGCGATCAGTCGCGGTCGACCGCTGTCTCGGGCGGCCTGCCATG
Source organism: Acidobacteriota bacterium (assembly GCA_039194425.1). Classification (GTDB taxonomy): domain Bacteria; phylum Acidobacteriota; class Thermoanaerobaculia; order Multivoradales; family J023; genus JAUIJL01. The sequence continues at coordinate 224,532 of JBCCVZ010000010.1, forward strand.
CCTGTCGGAAGAGCTCCACCGATCGGGCTTCGTCCTCACTCACATAGGTGAGCACCGCGAGACCGTTGAGCGCTTCGGCACGCGCGTACGAATTGTCGATCTCTCGCGCCAGGTCCAGGGCTCGCTCGAGCATCCGGCGAGCCGCCGGCAGCGTGTTTAGGTCGGAGATCTGCGAGCGCGCGACGACGACCAGCAGGCGCGCCTCGCGTTCGCGATCGCCGAGTCGTTGGAAGGTTTCGAGGGCCGAGTCCGTGTCGGTGGTCGTGAGGTCCGGGAACCGCGCCTCGGCCAGGCGCAGCACCGTACAGGCCAGGCCGCGGGCATCGCCGCTGGAGGCGAAGTGCTGCCGCGTGAGTCGCGCGTGCTCGGCTGCCTCGGCCCTGCGGCCGAGTTGGTGCAGTGCGGTGGTCGCGTGGAGCAGAGCCTCGCCGAGCGCTGGGATGCTCGCCGCGGTCGACGATTTGGCGGTGGAGAGCACGCGTCGCGCGCTCGTGAGCTGCTGCTCGAAGTCGGACGCGACCTCGGCGATTTCGGCCTCGAGGAGCCAAAACTGAGGGGTGCCGCCCGCGGGTTCGCCTTGCGCGCGCACCTGCTCGAGCACCTCGCGCGCGGCGTCGAGTTGTCCGGCCTCCGCCAGAGTGCGAGCGAGCTCCATCCCGTGGCCGATGGTGTCGGGAAAGAGCGTCCAGAGGGCCTGGAAGGCAGAGATCGCCGCAGGCTGATCGTGGTGAAGGCGTGCATAGTGCGCTTCGAGGACCAGGCGCTCGGAGCGAGGCGCCGCGCGCGCGGCGTCGAGAGCCGCAGCGGCGAACTGGGCGGCCTCGCCATCGTATCCACGAGCGTTCCAGGCGCGTGCCAGGGCCGACAGCACCGCCGGCGCCTCGGGCTCGAGAACGTGTGCTTTCTCCAGAGCATCGATCGCGGGCAGAAGATCGAATGTCTCCAGGTGCTCGAGACCGTTTGCGTAGAGGCGGCGAGCGGCGGCGCGTCGTGGCGAAGGGCTCCACGTCGGCGACACGGCCGAACCCGGGGCGTCGAGGCTCGGCTGTGGTCCGGGTGTTCGCTCCGAGTCTGCGGTAAAAGGCAGCCCTGTAGTCACGGTGAGGGTTGCCCACGATACGACTCCGGCTAGAACGAGACCGAGGGCGTGCGTGCGCGAGGAGACGCTCCTGGCCCGGAGCGCTGCCTCGAGCGCCTCGACTGCGGCCTCGCCGCTGGCGAAGCGGGCTGCGGGCTCGGGCTCCAGGCACCGAGCGAGGATCGCGCGCCAGGGCGGTGGAACGGTGGACGCGAACTCGGTGGCGCCGTCCGCCCGGCGGGCGGGCGGCGTGCCGATGAGCACTTCGTGCAGCACCATGCCGAGCGAGTAGATGTCGGAGCGCCGGCCGCCGCGACGACCGGCGAGACGCTCCGGGCTGGCGTAGGCGCGGGTGCCGACGAAGCCGACCAGATGCTCGGCATCGGGCTCTTCGAGCCGGGCGAGGCCGAAGTCGGTGACCACCAGGCGCGGCGCCGCGCCGGCCTCGCGGTCGGCGACCCACAGGATGTTGCTCGGGGCGAGGTCGCCGTGCACGATGCCGGCGCGATGGGCGGCGTCGAGGGCGGCCGCTAGCTGGCGCAGCAGCTCGGCGGCGCGGTCGGGCATCGGGCCGTCGACGGCCAGGCGCTGCGCCAGGGTGGTGCCCTCGAGCAGCTCCATGCTCAGCGCGAGTATGGGAGCGCGAGCCCGCCCCCAGCGGTCGTCGGGCGCGTGGTGGGTGATCAGGTCGAAGACGCGGCAAACGTTGGGATGGGTGACCTGGCGCGCGAGGTGTACCTCGCGCTTGAAGCGCCTCAGGATGGTCGGTCGGTCGGCGAGGTCGGGCCGGATCGCCTTGAGCGCGACGACGCTGCCGAGCTCGAGGTCTGTGGCGGCGAAGACCTGGCCCATGCCGCCCTGGCCGAGGAACGAGTCGATACGGAACCGACCGGCGACCGTCTCGCCGCGCAGGAAGACCGGCGGCATGGCGGCCGGATGCGCAGGCGCCCCGCGGTGTGGCGAGCTCGGCTCGACGACTTCGGTGGCGTCCGCGGCGCCGGTGATCATGGCTCCAGCCCGAGTCGCCGGATCTTCTTGCGCAGGCCGTTGCGCGAGACGCCGAGCAGTGCCGCCGCCTCACCGCGGCGTCCGTCGGTGCGCTCGAGCGCGGCGCGGATCCAGTGGCTCTCGAGGGCGTCGAGCTGCGGCTGCAGCGCCAGGTCGCAGTGGGTCGAGAGCGTCGGCAGCCAGTCGGTACCGTCGGCTGCTTCGGACGCGTCGCCGTCGTCGGGCGACCATCGACGAGCCGTCGTACCGATCGCTTCGGCAGCGCGGATTCGGGGCGCCAGGGCGTCGGCGGTGATCGCGTCGCCGCTCCGGCAGCTGTAGACGAGGCGCCGCATCTCGGTCTCCAGCTCGCGCACGTTGCCCGGCCAGGCGTAGGCGACCAGGCAGCGCAGAGCGCGCACCGAGAGGCCGCGGACGAAGACGCCGCCCTCGGCCGCGAAGCGCTGGAGGAAATGGCTGCACAGCGACGGGACCTCGTCGCGGCAGCTGCGCAGCGGAGGCAGGTTCAAGCAGTAGCCAGCGAGTCGGAAGTAGAGGTCGGGACGAAGGCGCCCGTCGTCGAGCGCCCCGTCGAGGTCGAGATTCGTCGCCGACAGAATCCGCACGTCGGTCGGCACCGGCCGCCCTCCGACCGGACGGACCTCGCGTTCCTGCAGCGCGCGCAGCAGCTTGGCCTGCAGCGACGGCGCCATCTCGCCGACCTCGTCGAGGAAGAGGGTGCCGCCGGCGGCGTCGCGAAAGCAGCCCGGGCGCGCACTGACGCCGGTCGCGGCACCGCGCTCGACGCCGAAGAGCTCGGCCTCGGCGAGATCGGCGGGCAGGGCGGCGCAGTTGACGGCGACGAACGGTCCGGCGTGGCGCTCTGACGAATCGTGCAGGAGGCGGGCGATGCGCTCCTTGCCGACGCCCGTCTCACCGCGGATCAACACCGGAATGTCGCCGCGCAGCAAGGTGCGCATCTGGTCGTAGACGGCGAGCATCGCCGGCGTCGTCGCCACTCGATAGTCGGGCGGAAAGCGCAGAGCCGGTGGCGCGCTCGCCGGCTGCCGGCACGCGTCGACCGCGGTCGGCAGGAGCACGGGCGAGAGCACCTCGAGCGCGGTGGAGATCGCCTCGAGGGTGGCGCTTGCGGTTTCGGCGGGCCAGGCCACCAGGCCGGCGACCGACCCGTCGCCGCGGGACTCGAAGACTCCGGCCATGCCCGCGTCGAATGCCGCGGCCCAGCGCTCGGGACCATCGGCCGGCCGACTCTGCTCGAGCGCGTGCCGCGACGGCGGATCGCCGAGAGAACCGACGGTGGCCCGAAGCGTTCCGCGCCCGTCGTCGTGCCACTGGGCGAGGGCTGCGCTGCCGCCGAGACAGCGCGCGAGGATCTCCAGACGGTCGGTCTCGAGAGAGTCGGTTTCGAGACGTTTCGACGTCGAGCCCGCTGCGGCCGTCGGGTTCGCCAGCTCGCGCACGAGGTGGCGGACGACGTCGAGGGCCGCGGCGCGCACGTCGTCGTCGGCGTGGGGCGCATCGGCGAGCGCAAGCGTCGTGTCGGCGGGCGGATCGATGGCGGAACTTGAGAGGCCGGCCGGAAGCGCGAAAGTGAGCGCCAGGTCGGTGTCGTCGCCACGCAGTGCCTCGACCTGCAGCTCGACGCGGCCGAACCGCACAGTGCTGCCCGGGGCGATGGCCCCGCGACGCACACGATGGCCGTCGACGAAGGTGCCGTTGGTGCTCCCGCGATCTTCGACCAGCAGGCCGTATGGCGTCACTTGCAGCACGCCATGGTGCCGCGACACGCTCCGCTCGGCGAGGCGTAGGTCGCTCTCTTCGTCGCTGCCGACACGATGGCTTCCCGGGGCGAGCTCGACGCGCAGGTCGCGGCCATCGATCGTGCCTGATAGCACGAAGGTCCAGGTCGTGGTGTTCGGGGACTCGGTGGAGGAGTTCGTCATCGTCCTGGCGGCGGGGCTCGGCGTCGGCGTGCCCACTCAGTGCCCGAGCACCTTCCAGGATGGGAAACGAAGTGGTCGTGACAATGAAGATCGAGGGGGCGGATCGTCGCCGATCGGGGCTGAGTCGGCGAGATGTCGACCGCCAGAGATGTTGGCGGCACGTTCCATGGTTGGCCTCGGACTTGCTCTTCATGGAGAGCCCCGGGCGCCACGACCGACGGAATGGAGCGGAGAGACCGTGTTCGCGGCGCACCGGTTCGAACCCACAAGGAGCTGACATGCGATTCTTCGTCCGACACCCCACATGGCTGCCGCCGGCCCTTTGGGCCCTCATCGTTTTGCTCACGGCGTCGGTTTCGAGCGCTCACTTGATCTACACGGACCAGGGTGCCTTCACGGCCGCCATCGACGCCAGCTACGACGGTCACGAGATCATCGACTTCAACGACTACGAGGAGCCGACGCTAGTCGACGTCGACCCCGGCGCGCCGGTGCGGCTCTATGCAGCCTTCAGCAACGGTCACCAGATCGGACCGGTCACGTTCACTTCTTTGACCTTGGGCGCAGATGTCGACTTGCGGCGAACCGGTGATGCCGCGCAGGTCGGAATCCCCACCGGTCTTCTCGGCACGTTCCTGGTCGATGCGGTGACCGACGGGCAGCGCAAGTTCGTGCGCCCAGGGGGCCAAGGGCCAGAGGACACGCCCCGCGACGACGACGACTTCGAGCTGGTCTTCGATCCGCCAGTGCCGGCGGCGGGCCTGCTGATCCTCGACAATCTCACCGAGGCGAATCCGCCCACGGGCGAGTTCGTTCGCTTCGAGCTCGTCGGTGGTACGACGGTCGATGTCGCGCTTCCAGGCGGCTCGAGCGGTTCGGGTAGCAACGGCTTCGTCGGCCTGCTGGCCGAGAACCCCGGCGAGTTCGTCGAGAGAATCGTGGTCGAAGAGGACCTCACGCTGAACGACGACATCGGCTTCGACGACATCGTCTATGGCTTGCTCACCGATACGCCGCGAATCGTCGGTCAGGTCGGAACCCGCGAGGTCACCGGCGACGTTCAGTCGGTGTCCTTCGCCAAGGCGCTCCACAACCCGCTGGTCTTCGTCTCGCCGGTGTCGTCCGAGGACAGCGAGATCGCGTTGGTGCGCGTGACCGAAGTCACCGACACCGGCTTCACGGTGAAGGTGCATGAGCAGCCGGGAAGCGACGGTGTCCACGCCGCGGAGACGCTGCACTGGCTGGCGATCGAAGCCGGAGCCTGGGTGCAGGACGGCTTCTTGCTCGAGGCGGGCTCGGTGACTCAGTTCACCGGAGTCACGGCCCACTTGCGGGCGCCGTGGACGATCTACGAAGTGGCCTGGACGAGCCCCTTCAGCCAGCTCCCCCTCATGCTCAGCCAGGTGCAGAGCGAGAACTTCCCGGACTGGGTGGGGTTGCGGCAGTGGTCGGGGGCCGGTGACGGCGTCGGCACGTGGTCGTTCGCCATGGACGCGCGCGAGGCGTCATTCCATCCCGGCGCCGAGACGGTGGCTTGGCTGTTGGTCGATCGCTCGGCGCCGTTCGTCGCCGAGCTTGCTGGCTTCACCGACGCCTGGTCGACCGCGATGCACAGCGCGAAGCCGGTCGACGACCCTCGGCTGCTGGCCCAGGTCTCGAGCCTGACCGACGTCGAGCACGTGCACCTGCGCTACCGCAACCTCGACGCGACGATGGTCGACCTTCGTCTCGAGGAAGACACCGTGCGCGACCCGGAGACCACGCATCCGACGCCGCCGGGCGATCCCGAAGACGTCGTGTTGGTGATCTTCGAAGGTGGCGGATACGTCTTCGCCGCGCCCTAGGCGCCTCGTTCAGTCCGGGTCGTAGCCGAGGTTGGGCGCCAGCCAGCGCTCGGCCTCGGCGACCGTCATGCCCTTGCGCGCCGCGTAGTCTTCGACCTGGTCGCGGCCGATGCGGCCGACGGCGAAGTAGCGCGCGTCGGGGTGGGCGAAGTAGAGGCCGGAGACCGATGCTGTGGGCGTCATCGCGTAGTGCTCGGTGAGCGAGACGCCGATGGCGTTCTCGGCGTCGAGAAGGCGCCAGAGGGTGCCCTTCTCGGTGTGGTCGGGGCAGGCGGGGTAGCCGAAGGCGGGGCGGATGCCGCGGTAGCGCTCGGCGATCAGCGCTTGCACGTCCGGAGCACTGTCGTTCCTGCCCGCGCCGTCGATCGACGTCGCGATGCCCCAGGCGCGTCGCGCCTCGAGATGCGTTTTCTCGGCCAGCGCTTCGGCCAGGCGGTCGGCCAGCGCCTTGGCCATGATCGCGCCGTAGTCGTCGTGCTCGGCTTCGAAGCGGGCGACCAGAACATCGAGCCCGAGGCCGGCGGTGACGGCGAAAGCGCCGAGCTGGTCGCGGCCGTGCGCCACCGGGCGCACGAAATCGGCCAGACTGCGGTAGGGCTTCGAGTCGTCGGGCTTTTGCTGCTGCTGGCGCAGCATCGGGAAGCGCGCCAGCTCTGCCGGATCGTCGACCTCGGCGTCTTCCGCGTCGTAAACGACGACATCGTCGCCTTCGGCCGACGCCGGCCACAGACCCCACACGATCTTGGCCTCGAGCAGGCCGCCGTCGACGATCTCGGCGAGCGCGCTCTGTGCGTTCTGCCACAGCTCGCGCGCCGCGTCGCCGTACTCGGGGTGGTCGAGCACTGCCGGGAAGCGTCCTTTCAGCTCCCAGGCCGTGAAGAAGAAGGTCCAGTCGATGAACGGCACGATGTCGGCCAGCGGCACGGACTCGACGCGCAGGCCGAGGGGGTCGGCGCGCGGTGGCGTGCTCGCCGACCAGTCGAGAGCGAGGTTCCGGGCGCGCGCCTCCTCGAGCGGCAGCGTCGGCTTGGCGCGGCGGACGCCGTAGCTCGCGCGAAGGTCGTCCTGCAGCGCCCGGTTCTCGGCGGCGAAGGTGCGCCGTGCCTCGTCGTCGAGCAGACGCGAGACGACGCCGACCGAGACCGACGCGTCGAGCACGTGCACCACCTCGTGACCGTAGGCGGGAGCGATCTTGAGCGCGGTGTGCTGCTTCGAGGTCGTCGCGCCGCCGATCAAGAGCGGCATCTCCAGCCCGCGGCGCTCCATCTCGCGCGCCACGTGCACCATCTCGTCGAGCGACGGAGTGATCAAGCCCGAGAGGCCGATCACGTCGACCTCCTCCTCGACCGCGCGGTCGAGAATCGCGTCGGCGGGCACCATGACGCCCAGATCGACGACGCGGTAGTTGTTGCAGCCGAGGACGATGCCGACGATGTTCTTGCCGATGTCGTGGACGTCGCCTTTCACCGTCGCCATCAACACCGTGCCCTGGTGCGAGCGCCCGCCGGCGGCCTCCTTCTCGGCCTCCATGTAGGGCTCGAGATAGGCGACGGCGCGCTTCATCACACGTGCGCTCTTCACCACCTGCGGCAGGAACATCTTGCCGGAGCCGAAGAGATCGCCGACGGTGCGCATGCCGTCCATCAGCGGTCCTTCGATCACGTCGAGCGGCCGGCCGAGGGCCTGGCGCGCCTCTTCGGTGTCGTCGTCGATGAAGTCGGTGATGCCGTGGACCAGCGAGTACGCCAGGCGCTCGGACACCGGTGACTCGCGCCACGACAGGTCTTGTGTGCGCTTCTTGCCCTCGCCGCGGAAGCGCTCGGCGATGTCGACCAGGCGCTCCGTGGCGTCGGCGCGGCGGGCGAAGAGCACATCCTCCACGCGCTCGCGAAGATCGTCGGGAATGTCTTCGTAGACGGCGAGCTGACCGGCGTTGACGATCGCCATGTCGAGCCCGGCCTGGATCGCATGGTAGAGGAAGACCGAGTTCATCGCCTCGCGCACAACGTTGTTGCCACGCAAAGCGAACGAGAGGTTCGAGATACCTCCCGACACCTTGGCTCCGGGGCAGACCTCTTTGATGCGCCGGGTCGCCTCGAGGAAGGCGAGAGCGTAGGTGTCGTGCTCTTCGATGCCGGTGGCGACCGTGAGCACGTTGGGATCGAAGATGATGTCGTGCGGATCCCAGCCTTCCTCGTCGACCAGGATGCGGTAGGCGCGCTCGCAGATCGCCACCTTGTGGTCGGCAGTGACGGCCTGGCCCTCTTCGTCGAAGGCCATTACCACCGCTCCGGCTCCGAGCGCGCGCAGGCGGCGCGCCTGATCGCGAAAGACCTCTTCGCCCTCCTTGAGGCTGATCGAGTTGGCGATGCCCTTGCCCTGGATGTTGCGCAGGCCCTCCTCGAGGACCTCGAACTTCGAGCTGTCGACCATGATCGGCAGGCGCGCGATCTCGGGCTCCGACGCCACCAGGCGCAAGAAATCCCGCATCTCGGCGACCGAGTCGAGCAGGCCCTCGTCCATGTTGACGTCGAGAATGTTGGCGCCGCCCCGCACCTGGTCGAGCGCGACCTCGAGCGCGGTCTCTTGGTCACCCTTCTCGATCAGCCGACGGAAGCGGCGCGAGCCGGTGACGTTGGTGCGCTCGCCGATCAGGGTGAGGTTCGAGTCGGGGCGCAGGATCACCGGCTCGAGGCCGCTGAACATGGTGAGCGTCGGCGCTGCCGGCGGGCGCCGCGGAGCGACGCCGTCGAGCGCCTCGGCGATGGCGCTGATGTGGTCGGGCGTGGTGCCGCAGCAGCCGCCCGCCAGGTTGAGCCAGCCGGCCTCTGCGAATTCGTGCAGAACGCCCGAGGTCTCGGCCGGCGTTTCGTCGTAGCCGCCGAAGGCGTTGGGCAGGCCGGCGTTCGGGTAGCAGCTGACGTGCACCGGCGCCAGGTCGCTCAGGTCTTCGACGTGAGCGCGCATGTCGTGGGCGCCGAGGGCACAGTTGAGGCCGATCGACAGCGGACGTGCGTGGGCGACCGACAGCCAGGCGGCCTCGATCGTCTGCCCCGAGAGGGTGCGTCCGCTCTTGTCGGTGATCGTCACTGAGAGCATCACCGGCCAGCGCCGGCCGCGCGCGGCGAAGATCTCTTCGAAGGCGGCGACCGCAGCTTTCAGGTTCAGCGTGTCGAACGACGTCTCGGCGAGCAGAATGTGGGCGCCGCCGTCGAGCAGCCCCTCGGCCTGCCGCTTGAAGGCGTCCTTGAGCTGGTCGAAGTCGAGCGCGCGAAAGCCCGGACGTTCGACGTCGGGCGAGATCGACAGCGTGCGATTGGTCGGGCCGAGCGAGCCGGCGACGAAGCGTGGTCGGCTCGGGTCGCGGCGCGTGAAGTCGTCGGCGGCGCGACGGGCGATCCGCGCCGAGGCCAGGTTCAGCTCGTAGACTAGGTGCTCGAGGCCATAGTCGGCCTGCGACACCACTTGCGCGCTGAAGGTGTTGGTCTCGAGAATGTCGGCGCCGGCGGCCAGGAAGTCGCGATGAATCTCCTCGATCACATCAGGCCGCGTGAGCGAGAGCAGGTCGTTGTTGCCGCGCTGGTCGTGCTCGTGGTCTGCGAGAAGCTCGCCGCGAAAGTCGTCCTCGCCGAGGTCGAACCCCTGGATCATCGTTCCCATCGCGCCGTCGAGGATCAGGATGCGCTCGGCGAGGAGACGCTCGAGCTGCTCCTGGACGTCGTCGGCCGGGGTCGGCGTCGGGTCGGTGAGCATCCGGTCGACGCTTGACGAGACGACGGCGAGATCGGGCGAGGCGTTGGTGGACGGACGCGACGGAGAGGTCTTGGGATCGATCAGCGCGAGCTCCGAGAGTCGGATCGAGGAGTGAAGGCCGGGGCGCGGAATGGGGCGGGATGTCTGCTTCGCCGGAGGGCCGGACGACGCTGTGGACAGGCAGTGTAAGGCGTCTCTCGCCGGTCCGCAACAGAGGCCGTCCTGCCCTCTCGGGCGGCGAGAGCAAGCCCTCCACCGTGCTAGCCTTCCGGGCCGTGATGAGCGACTCTTCCACGGACCCCGTAGTCGATCCCGATCACCCGTTGCTCGACGCCTGGCGCGAGCGTGTTGCGAGCGAGCTGAAGCTCGAGCCCGACGCGGTCGAGACCAAGCTCGGCCGCCGCACCGTCGACGGCCTCGAGATTCCGGCGCTCCACCTCGAGGAGCGCTTCGCGACCGCTGGCGACCCCGCCGGCTTGCCGGGCCGCGCGCCCTTCACCCGCGGCGCCGACGTTCCTATGGCCCCGACGGCCGGCGGCGCTGTTTCAGGGTACGGCTGGCGTCCGTCGGCCGAAGTGGCGACTCAAGATCCAGCGGCGGCCCACACGGCCCTGCGTGCCGACCTCGATCTCGGCGTGCAGGTTCCGTGGCTGCGTGTCGCGGCGACCGACGCTGGCGACGGGGGCGACGGAATCGCCTGGCGCACCGTCGAGGACGCCGAGCGCACGCTCGAGGGCGTCGAGCCGAGCTTCGTCGAGCCGGTGCTCGAGGCGCGCGGCGAACCGCTGACCGTCGCCGCTCTCTACCTGGCGGCGCTACGCCGGCACGATGCGACCGTCGATCTCGACGCGCTGCGCGGCGCCGTCGGCCCCGAGCCGCTCGGTCGTCTGGCGCGCGCCGGACGGCTCGATGGTTCGCTCGACGGCGCCTACGCGCGCCTCGGGCGGCTCGTCCGCTGGACCGCGGACGAGGCACCCGGCCTGCGCCCGCTGGTGATCGACGCAACGCCGTGGCACGACGCCGGCGCCGGACCGGCTGAAGAGCTGGCCTGTGCGCTGGCGGCCGCGCTCGAGGCGCTGCGCCGTCTCGAGGCGCAGGACGGCGCGCTCGCCGCGCACGCCGCCGGCCATGCGCTGCTGGCCTTCTCGGTCACCGACGAAACCTTTCTCGAGGCCGCCAAGCTCCGTGCCGCGCGTCGCTTGTGGTGGACCCTGCTCGACGCCGCCGGCCACGGCGAGGTGGCCGGCTCGCTGTGGCTGCATGCCCGCGGCTCCGACCGCACCGCGACGCGCGTCGATCCGTGGGTCAACATGCTGCGCGCCACGGCGCAGACGGTCGCGGGCGTGCTCGGCGGCGCGCGCAGCGTCGCCACGCTGGCCTGGGACCGTCGCCTCGGCGAGCCGTCGCCCGAGGCCCGGCGCCTGGCGCTGACGACGCAGCATGCGCTCGCCGAGGAAAGCCACCTCGGCCGGGTCGCCGACCCGGCCGGCGGCTCGTGGACCGTCGATTGGCTCACCGACCGCCTGGCCCACACCGCCTGGTCGATCCTGCGCGAGCTCGAAGACGCCGACGGCCTCGCCGCCTGCCTGCTCGACGGTTCGCTGCACGCGCGGCTGCGCGAGTCGGCGGCGCAGCGCCGACAGCAGGTGGCGACGCGGCGCAGAGTACTGGTCGGCCTGTCGATGTACGCCGACCTGGGGGAGGTGCGGCCTGAGCGTTCCTCAGCGTCGCTCGTGCAGGAGCCGGAGACGGCCGAGGGAGACCCGTCGGGGCTCGAGCCCTTGACGCCGGACTCGGCCGTGACGACCTCGCTCGACGGGCTGGTCGAGGCCTTCGGGCATCGACGCGTCCTGGCAGCCCTCGTCGAGAACGAGACGCCGGCTCGCATCGAGCGGCTCGAGCGGGTGCGCGAGGGCGACGCCTTCGAGCGTCTGCGCCTCGCCGCCGACGCCGCGGCCGCGGCGGGGGAGCGGCCGGCGATCGTCCTCGCAGCGCTCGGTCCGCCGAGAGAGCACCGCGCCCGCGTCGAGTTCGCCGCTGGTTTCTATAGCGCGGCAGGCCTCGCGACCCCGCGCATCGACGACTCGCGGGACGGCGAGGCGTCCGACGACGCCCTGGTCGCGGCCTTCCGCGCCGCCGGCGCACAGGCCGTCGTGCTTTGCGCGTCCGACCCGCTCTACGCCGAGCGCGCCGAAGGTGCCGCGCGCGCCCTGCGCGCTGCCGGGGCGGGCCCGGTCCACCTCGCTGGCCGTCCGTCGGCTCTCGACGGTGCGACCCGGGGAGGCGCCGAGCAGGCGCTGCGCGTCGCCGGGGTCGACGATTTCATTCATTTCGGCTGCGACGCCGTCGCCGTGCTCGAGCGCTTGCTCGGCGCGCTCGGCGTCGACGCGGTCGGCGGCCCGAGCTCGGAGGACGCACGATGAGCTTCCGTGACCTGGACCTCTCCGCGGTCGATCTCGCCCCAGCCGAGTCCGTTGACGAGGCTTCCTGGCGGCGCGAGATCGCGCCCGCCGGCGACCTGCTGGCGCAGTCGATGCGGTGGCGCACTCCCGAGCGCATTGACGTGCCGGTCGTCGCCACCGCGTCCGATCGCCCGGACGCCGCGCTCGATCGCCAGCTGCCCGGCGCCTTTCCGTTCGTCCGTGGCCCGTACTCGACGATGTACGTGCGTCGACCGTGGACGGTGCGTCAGTATGCCGGATTCTCGACCGCCGAGGAGTCGAACGCTTTCTACCGTCGCAACCTCGCCGCCGGCCAGCGCGGCCTGTCGATCGCCTTCGACCTGGCGACCCACCGCGGCTACGACAGCGACCACCCGCGTGTCACGGGTGACGTCGGGATGGCGGGCGTCGCCATCGACTCGATCGAGGACATGCGGATCCTCTTCGACGGCATCCCGCTCGACCGCATGTCGGTGTCGATGACGATGAACGGCGCCGTGCTGCCGGTGATGGCGCTCTACATCGTCGCCGCCGAGGAGCAGGGCGTGCGTCCCGAGCAGCTGGCAGGGACGATCCAGAACGACATCCTCAAAGAGTTCCTGGTCCGCAACACGTACATCTATCCGCCGTCGCCGTCGATGCGCATCATCGCCGACATTTTCCGCTACACCGCGGAGCACATGCCGCGCTTCAACTCGATCTCGATTTCGGGTTACCACATGCAGGAAGCGGGCGCGACGGCCGATCTCGAGCTCGGCTACACCCTCGCCGACGGCCTGCAGTACCTGCGCACCGGCATCGAGTCGGGTCTCCCCGTCGATCGCTTCGCGCCGCGGTTGTCGTTCTTCTTCGCCATCGGCATGCCGTACTTCATGGAAGTGGCGAAGCTGCGCGCCGCGCGCCTGCTCTGGGCGCGCCTCGTGAAGCGCTTCGAGCCCGAGAACCCCAAGTCGATGATGCTTCGCACCCACTGCCAGACCTCGGGCTGGTCGCTGACGGCGCAGGACGTCTACACCAATGTCGTGCGCACCGGCATCGAGGCGATGGCGGCGGTGCACGGCCACACCCAGAGCCTGCACACCAACTCGCTCGACGAGGCGCTGGCGCTGCCGAGCGATTTCAGCGCTCGCATCGCGCGCAACACGCAGCTGCACCTGCAGCACGAAGGCGATGCCTGTGCGTTCATCGACCCGTGGGGCGGCAGCTACCACGTCGAGCGTCTCACCCACGAGCTCGCCGAGCGCGCCTGGGCGCACATCGAAGAGATCGAGGAGCTCGGTGGCATGGCCAAGGCGGTCGAGAGCGGGCTGCCGAAGCTGCGCATCGAGGAAGCGGCGGCGCGCACGCAGGCACTGATCGACGCCGGCCGGCAGACAGTGGTCGGGGTCAACAAGTACCGCCTCGAGCACGAGGACGAGGTCGAGGTGCTGAAGATCGACAACTCGGCGGTGCGCCAGCAACAGATCGCGCGTCTCGAGGCGCTCCGTGTGCGCCGCGACCAGGGCGCCGTCGACACTGCCCTCGAGGCGCTACGTCGCGCAGCCGAGAGCGGTGACGGCCGCGGCGACTCGAATCTGCTCGGCTGTTCGGTCGCCGCCGCTCGCGTCGGCGCCACGGTGGGAGAGATCAGTGAGGCATTGACGGCGGTCTGGGGCCGCCACCAGGCGGAGGTGCGCAGCGTGGCCGGTGTGTATCGCGAGACGTTGGGCGAGGCCGACGCGTCGATCGAGGCGGTGCGTCGCCGCACGGAGAGTTTCCTCGAGCTCGAGGGGCGGCGTCCACGCCTGCTGGTGGCGAAGATGGGGCAGGACGGCCACGACCGCGGCCAGAAGGTCATCGCCACCGCCTTCGTCGACCTCGGCTTCGATGTCGACATTGGGCCGCTCTTCCAGACGCCCGAAGAGACCGCGCGCCAGGCGGTCGAGAACGATGTTCACGTCGTGGGCGTCAGCTCGCTCGCCGCCGGCCACCTGACTCTGGTGCCGGCCCTGCGCGCGGCGCTCGACGCCGAGGGCCGCGACGACATCCTGATCGTCGTCGGCGGCGTTGTGCCGCCGGGCGACATCCCCGCCCTGCTCGACGCCGGCGCCGTCGCCGTTTTCGGCCCGGGCACCGTCATCAGCGACGCCGCCACCAAGCTCCTCGACCGGCTCGAGGCGTGAACAGCGTCAACGAGGGGATTTGAGCCCGGCCCGTGCCGGCGCGATAGACTCGTACGATGAGCAGAGACCGGATTCTCGCCGCGCTGTCGAAGAGCCTGCCGAGTCTACGAGCGAGTTTCGGTGTCGAGAGTATTGCGCTCTTTGGATCGGCAGCTCGGGACGAGTTGCGCCCCGACAGTGACATCGACCTCCTCGTCGAGCTCACCCCTGACGCACAGGTCGGTCTCTTCGGCTTCGTGCGCCTGCAGAATCACCTTTCGTCGATGCTCGGGCGCCCTGTCGACCTGGCGACGCCCGGTGCTCTCAAACCGCAGCTGAAAGCGAAGATCTTCGACGAAGCGATTCATGCCGCGTAGCTGGCGTCTCCGAATCGAGGACATCCTCGAGAGCCTGCAGCGCATTCTCCGCTACACGGAGGGATTCGACGCTGACCGGTTTCTCGCAGACGACTTGGTTGTCGATGCGGTCATTCGGAACTTCGAGGTCGTCGGTACTGCCGCGAAGTACATGCCGAAGGAGATCGAGTCGCGCTTCCCTGAGATTCCGTGGATTGAGATGCGCGGCATGCGCAATCTCTTGGCGCATGAGTACTTCGGAGTCGATCGAGTCACGATCTGGCGGACGATCGAAGTCGATCGACCACCGTTGATTCCGCAGCTGCAGACGGTGCTGCAGTCGGGCGACCACCCGGAATAGATGGCGGCCTGGTCGCGTAGCGGATCGAGTGCTTGTGTTTCGCCGACTCGCTTGGATTCTCTGTTGGGCCGCCTGCACGTTCTCGTCCGCAGGCGGGCCGCGAATCTCAGAGGGTGCTTCGGTGCCCGCTGCCTCGTCGGGAGATCTTTCGGCGATCGAGGGTCGGCCGGCAGAGACGCAGCTGACGCCGGAGGTGGCTACGGCGCCGCGGACGTTTGCGTCGGACGAGGTGCACGACTACCGTGCCGAGCTCGCGCCCGGCCTGTGGCGAGTCCTGGTGACGCAGCGCGGCGTCGACACGGTGTTGGAGGCGACCGTCTTTTCGGGGGCGAACCTGTCGTCGGGGGAGGGCCTCTCCGAGGGCCCGGTGCTCGGGCCGTTCGACAGCCCGACGGGTCGTCGCGGGACCGAGGCCTTCTCGATCGAGCTCGAGAGGTCGGGCTTGGTGCGGCTGTCGATCCGACCCAAGCGTCACTCGACGAGCGGCAGCTACTCGCTGGCGATCGAGCTCCTGACGACCTCGCCCGGCGACGATCGCGCGCGGGCGGAGAGGCTCGCCACCCGCGCCGCACGCAGCATGGCCACCTGTGCGTCGCAGGAGGCGCGCGAGCAGTATCGGCTCGCGCTCGAGCTCTGGCCGCCCGACGACCCGGCGGGCCGCGCGCGCATCCTCGGCGCACTGGCGGTGCTCGCGGGAGCGGCGGACGACAACGCCGAGGCGGCCGCGCAGTATCGGCAGGCGCTTGCGCTTTGGCGGTCTCTCGGAGAGCGTGAGAATGAGGCGACGACGCTCAACCGGCTCGGTCTCATCGTCGACGAGCTTGGCGACAGTGTCGCCGCCCGCCGCCTGCTCGAGCAGTCGCTGGCGCTGTGGGAGGAGCTCGGCGACACGGAGGCGGGCCTTTCGCCCCGGCTGAATCTCTGTTTGATGATGCAGCGCCAGGGCGACTTCGCCGCCGCGCTGCCTTGCTACGAGTCGGCGCTCGGCGAGGCTCGAGCGCTCGGCCAGTCGCGCCGGGAGACTCTGCTGCTCAACAATCTTGCCGGCGTTCACTGGAAGCTCGGCACGATCGATCGTGCGCTCGCCCTCTACGAAGAGGTCTTGCAGCGTCTCGACGGCGCGAGCTCCGAGGCGCTGCGCGCCAACGTGGTGAGCAACCGCGCGCAGCTCTACGCTGAGCTCGGCGAGACTGAGCGGGCCCTGCTCGATCTCGGGCAAGCGCTCGAGAGCTTCCGTCGTCTCGAGCTGGAGCGCTCAGAAGCGCAGACAGTCGCCCACCTGGGCACGACCTTCCTCGATCTCGGTGAGCTCGATCGTGCCCAGGTCTACCTCGAACAGGCATTGCCCCTGCTGCGCACACTGGACGATTCGCGGAACGTCGCCGGTGCGCTGCGCGCTCTCGGGCTGGCCCAGGGCGGCCTCGGGGACTGGGTCACGGCGATCGAGACTTTCTCCGAAGCCTTGAGCTTGAGCCGTTCGCTCGACGATCGCCGCGGTGAGGCGACGCTGCTCACCCTTGTGGGCCTAGCTCACACCGAGGCGGGGAGCCTGCCGCGGGCCGTCGCCGGCCTCGAGCGAGCTGCGCTGCGCCAGCGAGAGCTCGGAGATCGTCGCCAGGAGGGGCAGGCCCTGCTCTGGCTCAGCCAGGCGCAGCACCGGCTCGGTGCGACCGATGCGGCGGCCGAGTCCCTCGACCGGGCGCTTGCTCTCCTGCGCGGTGTGCGCGATCGAGCCGAAGAGGCTCGCGCTCTCGCGACGCTGGCGCGTCATGAGCGTGACCGAGGGCGCATCGACGAGGCGCTGCGCGCTGTTTCGTCCGCGGTCGACCTGGTCGAAGACTTGCGCACGCGGGCCGGCGGCCTGCGCCAGCGTGCTGCATTCCTCGCCACTCGGCGCGAGATCTACGAGCTCCACGTCGACCTCTTGATGCAGCGTCACCGCGTGCAGCCGACGGCGGGATTCGATCGCGAGGCGTTCGCCGAGAGTGAGCGCGCGCGCTCGCGGGCGCTGCTCGACGGGTTCGCGCTCGATCCATCGGTCGACGAGCCGCTGCGCCAGGAGATCCGCACCGCGACGCGTCGCCTCGCCGCACGCGTCGCGAACCAGATGGCGATCGGTGCCAGCGAGCTCGACGTGACGAAGGCGGCCACCGCGGATCGTGAGGTCGCCGAGGCTCTCACCGCGCTTGAGGCGCTGCAGGCGAAAGCCCGCCGCGTCGATCGCGCATCGGATGCGATCGACGACACGGTGGATGCGCAAGAGGCCGCGCGTCTACTCGACCCCGGAACGCTTCTGCTCGAATATCTCCTCGGGGAGTCGCGGAGCTTCGTGTGGACGATCGATCGCGAAGACTTCGACGTCTTCGAGCTTCCGGGCCGACCGGAGATCGAGCGGCTGGCACGCCAGGCGCACGAAGACCTGAGCACTCTCGATCTGCGCACCGGCCGAACCTCGCGCCGCGCGCTCGAACAGCTCGGCCGGATCGTGCTCGAGCCGGTGGCCGCGCGGCTCGCCGCCGCACGCCGGGTCGTCGTCGTGGCCGACGGTGCGCTGCACTACGTGCCCTTTGCGGCTCTGCCTGCGCCAGGGCTCGACGAACCGCTCATTGCACACCACGAGGTGGTCCAACTACCCTCCGCGTCGACTCTGGCGCAGCAGCGCCGCCGCTCTGCGCCAACGCGGGCCAGCAAGACGCTCGCCGTGCTCGCGGACCCGGTCTTCGATCACCACGATCCGCGCCTCGCAGACGCAATTCGGCAGAACCAACTCGACCAAGTGCCAGGGACAGCCGAATCAGCGACGAGCACGAGCGCGCGACTGCGCAGTGCGCTCGGCCCGCTCAGTCGACTGCCGGCCACTGCGCGGGAGGCCGCCGCTCTTGCCGAGCTGGTGCCGGAAGGAGACCAGCGCCTGGTGGCACTCGGCGTCGACGCCAGCCGCGATCGCGTCGTCGGTGGCGAGCTGGCGAGCTACCGCTACGTTCACTTCGCCACCCACGGCTTGATCAATGCTCGCAATCCCGACCTCTCCGGCCTGGTGCTCGCACAGGTCGACGCCGAGGGCCGTGAGCGCAATGGCTTCCTCAGCCTCGACGACGTCTCCGCTCTCCAGCTGAGCGCTGAGCTGGTGGTGCTCTCGGGCTGCCAGACCGCGCTCGGCCGCGAGCTGAACGGCGAAGGCCTGGTCGGCCTGAGCCGCGGCTTCCTCACCGCCGGCGTTCCGCGCCTGGTTGCGAGCCTGTGGCCCGTGCACGACGAGGCCACCGCACATCTCATGACGCTCTTCTATCGTGGACTTCTCGAAGATGGCATGCCTCCTGCACAAGCCTTGGCCGACGCACAGCGTAGGCTGCGCGTCGAGAGCGCCTGGGCCGACCCGTTCTTCTGGTCGGCGTTCGTCCTGGTGGGCGACTGGCGCTGAGCCCAAAAACCTTGCAGTGGACGGAGGATGACATGTCAGATACTTTTCGAGACCAGGTCTTGCCGCATCTGTTCTTGGGAACTTGGGACATCTTGCATCGTCAAGGCGCTTCGGGTGTCGATCTGCCTCTCGAGTCGTTGCTAATCGAGCCGCACAAGGGGTGCGGAGGTGGCCAACACGTCCGCGTGACGATACCCTATCCTGATGAAATTGCTCTCAGCAGAAACCTAGTCTTGAACGATCGCAACAATCTCGAGATATGTCCTTCGTGTCACCCGGAGGAAACGAGTCAGTTCTCTGTTTCGATCTGGCGCCGAGCTACCTACGACACGGTCTTCGCTGTCCGGAAGGGCAAAGATCTTCTTCCGGTGGAGATCATGTGTGGCAAGAGAAGCTTGGAAGGGTCGAAGAGTCTAGAATTGTCGTTCCTTGAGAAGATAATGAGAGTCACTCTCAGCTCCGGACGGGCTGCCGAGGGATCTGTCGTCGTTCGGCGAATAGTCCCGGTCGAGAAGCCGACGAGCAACTCAACAGACGTTTCGATTTATGGTTTGTATCAAGTGGTCGATGGTTCGGAGGAACTCTACGACCTGCTCGCCTTGGATTCTGCTGTTCGCTCTCTCAACAGCCTGTTCGGGGTCAGGTCGTTGAGCTGGGGGGGGCTCCTTCCGGGCGGGGGTCGACAGCATGTCCTGGCAACCTTCAACAACAACTTCTCGTTGCCCAGCTCACACCTTCCGCCAAGTTGGGGCCACAAGTTCGGCCAGCTCCTGCCCTTTGAACTTCTTTCCGAGAAGAATGAGTGTCGCTTGAAGAATGATGGCGAGGTGGATCCCGGTGACCCCGATACCGGCGTCTGGGTCGGCGTCGTCGATCCGTGACGATGAGCCCGCCCCAGTTGCGTTGGGGCGGGGTTGAGCTTTCGAGTCGCCTCCAGGCTGGGAACGCAGGGCACCAAGGCAACCGCGCAGCTCGGAATCAGGACTAACCTTCGTCTTCTTCGCTACCGCCCTCATCCTCTAGATAGTTCTGTCCTTGGTGTAAGTTGATCGATACTTTTTCTTTGCTACTGCGATCCACGTAGTGGATGAAACCTGGCTTTGTCATTCCAGCGTTGGGCAACTCGCTGGGATGTTCTCTGAGAACATTGATGTCAAGGTCGACCTCGATCTGCGGGGGCTGATCTTGCATGACCTGCAAGTGCTGACTGGTGAATATTCGCTTGTTCATCCACTTGTGACTCAGGTAGATTTTCTGGGTGGTGACGGTCGAAGTGGTTGTTTCTGTTGTCTCGTAAATCACCCAGCCAGTGAGAGTGATCCGAGCTTCATATTCCTCGGAAGGAAACTCGGAGTCTTGGGCCCGAATAACCCACACAACATGCTCTGGTCGGAGCGGGTAGCGTCCTTGTGCACCGATGCGTGCGTTTGGAACTTGAATGATCTGATGAGCGGTCACCAAACCACCAGGTTCCAATTTTTGTGCGGGCCTAGCGACATCATTGCGAGCCGTGAAGCTTCTGGGCTTCTCCGAGTGAGGCGTTTTTTGGTTTCGAATTTCTGAGGCGAGTCTGATACTTTGGCATAGCATCATTCATACTCCTGGATCTCGTTCTTGTTTGTGATCAGCCGATATGCCCAACGCACTTGGATGGAAAGCAAACTTGATGCCGATGCCGAAAGGGGGCACTGTACTGAACGATTCTCGGTGAACCCAGTGCTGAGCTCACATGTATAGTGTCGCGCTCCTAACCAGCCCAATGTAGGAGAACGGCCGCGAGATGCTGTGGTGCTGCGAACTCATCGGATGGTTCGTGCCTCATCTTGAGGCTCGAACCAGTATTCGAACCTTTCGAACCAGCTGGAGCGTCAGCGCTCGACTCGGCGAAGCGCGGTGATGCGGCGCTTCAGGCCCTGGGCCGACACGCGCAGCGCGCGGGCGGCGGCGTCGATGTCGCCGCTGGCGGCGCGGAGGGCGTCGTCGATGGCTGGGCGGTCGAGGTCGGCGGCCTTGACGACGTGGGGACTCTGGTCGATACGGCGATAGAGCCCGATGCGCGAGAGGCCGAGCGCCTCGGCGGTGTCGCGCATGCGGTAGTCGTTCGCTTCGAGAGCCGCCAGGAGCTCGTCTTCGTCGACCTCGGCCGGGTCGCGCCGCAGACGACGCGGCGTCGGTCGAGTCGGCTGTGTGACCGTCTCGGACGCGACGTTCGATGGCGGAGCAGGGGCCGACGAAGCGCGGCGCCCCGGCGACGTCTCCAGAACGTCCTCGATCTGGGCCAGCAGCTGCGTGCGCGATGCGTCGGCGGCGAGCGCGAGGCGACGCGCGACGTTGCGCAGCTCGCGCACGTTGCCCGGCCAGTCGTGGCGGGCGAGCCGTGCGACGAGATCGGCCGGTGGGTACGAGGCGGAGACGTCGGTTGCCGGTCTGATGCCCGGGTCGGACCGCTGCTCGGCGCCAAACTGCTCGAGGAAGAAGCGGAGCAGCCGGCCGATGTCGTCGCGCCGCTCGCGAAGCGGCGGCAAGCGCAGGGCGTAGCCGGCGAGCCGGTGGTAGAGCGGCGCGCGGAAGCGTCCTTCGGCCATGGCCTCCTCGAGGCGCGCATCCGTCGCCGCGATGACTCGCACGTCGACCGGCTGGGCCTCGACCCCGCCGACCGGCAAGACCTCGCGGCTCTCGAGCGCGCGCAGCAGCATCGCCTGCACCTCGGACGGCGTGTCGCCGATCTCGTCCAGAAAGAGCGTGCCGCGGTGGGCGGATTGAAACAGGCCGCGTTTCTTGCGGTCGGCGCCGGTGAAGGCGCCACGCACCGCGCCGAAGAGCTCGGCCGCGGCGAGCGACGGGGTGAGAGTCGCCATGTTCACCGCGACGAAAGGGCGCTCGCGGCGCGGACCGCGTGTATGCAGGGCGTGGGCAACCAACTCCTTGCCGGTACCGCTCTCACCGCGCAGCAGCACGGGCACGTCGAGCGGTGCAAGGCGTTCGATGTCGCGGTGCAGATGCACGACGGCGTCACTCGCGCCGACCAGCGCGTCGTCCACGGTCTCCTCGCGCGACTCTGCGAGCTCCATGCGATGGAGGAGCAGCGCGACTCGACGGCCGAGCAGCAGGACCGTGCCGTGGTCGATCTCCGCGGCGGCCACGGTGCGGTGTGCGGCGACCGGTTCGCCGTCGATCGACACTACGGTCCGGGACTCGTCGAGGTCGACGACGATCTCTCCTTCCGCGGGGCCCGCGAGCAGGCGGATCGGGCGGCGGCTGAGCGTTCGATCGGCCAGCGGCCGGGGAGGGCGTTCGTCGGGACCCGGCGGCTTGAAGGTCGGCTCGAGCCGCGACAGGCTGACTCCATGGCCAAGCGCCAGCTGCGGCAGGGCGACGCGCTCCCCGACCCGCCGCGCGTCGGGGTGGGCGAGGAGAGTCAACGCGGGAACGCGCGCAGGGAGCGACGACTCGTCGTCGGACGCGGTGGTTTCCTGCCGCGTGGTGCCGCTGCGCCAGTCGGTCTCGTCGGACTGCACTCGGTCTCCTGGGGTGCGTGGGGTGATGATAGCAAGCTGTTATGCTCATCGGAATGGCGAGTTTGAGCGATCAGACGACGCTCGTCGACGACGGCGCGCCTGGATCGTCACGTGCTGTCGCGGCCAGTCCGGAGGCGTCGCAGGACGACCCTGAGCTCGGGCGCCGCATCGGACCCTATCGGGTGGAACGCCTGATCGCGCGGGGCGGCATGGGGCGCGTCTACCTGGCGACGCGCGAAGACGACTATGCGCAGCGCGTGGCGCTCAAGCTGATCGATCGCGAGGTCGAGACACTGGGCCGAATCGATCGCTTCTACCGTGAGCGGCAGATTCTCGCGCAGCTCGAGCACCCTGGAATCGCGCGCATTCTCGACGGCGGCACCACCTTCGATGGGCATCCGTTCTTCGTCATGGAGTATGTCGACGGTGAACCCGTCGACCAATACTGTGAGCGCCGCGACCTGGATCTGCGGGCCCGCCTCGAGCTCGTGCGGGAGATCTGCCGCATCGTCCAGTTCTCGCACCAGAACCTGGTGATTCACCAGGACCTGAAGCCCGGAAACATTCTGGTCACGGCGGAGGGGCGGCCCAAGCTGCTCGACTTCGGGATCGCCGAGCTGCTCCAGTCCGACGCGAGCTCGGACCAAGGACGCCGCGGTGAGCGAGCGCTCACCCCCGGCTACGCCAGCCCCGAGCAGTTCTTCGGTGAGCCCCTGACCACCGCCAGCGACGTGTACTCGCTCGGAGTTCTGCTCTACCGACTGGTGAGCGGCGCGGCGCCCTACGACTTCGAGGGACTGGACGCGCAGGAGGTGGCGGCGCGGGTCGCCCTGGGTGACGTCCTGCCGCCCAGCCGCGTCGCGCTGCCGGAGCAGCGCCGTGCTCTGGCCGGGGATGTCGATGCGATCGTCGCCAAGGCAATCGCCAAAAAGCCGGAGCGGCGCTACGCGTCGGCGGCGCAGCTCGCGGAGGACCTTCGGCGGCACCTCGAGGATCTGCCGATCGAGGCAGATCCGGGCCCGTGGCATCGGCAGGTGCGCAAGGCGATGCGCCGCCACAAGCTGGCCCTGGCGATCGCGGTGCTCGTGGTCGGTTTCACCATCGCGACCACGGTCTTTTGGCGCCAAGCGGTGCATCGCGGCGAGGTGGCGGAGCGGGCGCGTCTGGAAGCCGAGGAGTCGCGGGTCGAAGCGCTTCGCTCGCAGCAGCGGGCGGAGCGCGTCTCGGGCTTCCTCGAGGAACTCTTCCGCTCGGGCGACCCCGACGCCGGCGCGCAAAGCGTCGAGGAAGTGCTCGACCGCGGCCGGCTGCGACTGCTCGACGAGCTCGAGGACGACCCGGAGATCCGCGCCGATCTGCTCAGCACGCTGGGCACGGTGTACAACAACCTGTCGCTCTACGACGAGGCGCGAGCGCTGAAAGAGGAAGCGCTGAGCGACCGCCTCGCAGCCGATTCGAGCGACCGCAACGAGCTGGCGATCGCGATCAACAACGTGGGGCGCCTGCTCTACGATCTCGGCGACTATCCGGCCGCCGAGGAACACTTCCGCCGCGCCGTGGCGATGTGGCGACGGCTCGGTGACGAGCCCGGCGTGGTGCTCGGCCAGCGCAACCTGGCGTCGCTGCTGGTTACCGCCGGGCGCCCCGACGAGGCGCTGGCGCTGCACGGCTCGATCGTCGAGTCGCAGCGTCGGCTCTACGGCGCGCGCGACCCCGCCGTCGCCGAGAGTCTCTATAGCCTGGCCATCCTGCGGCGCAGTCTGAGGATGCCCGGCGAGGCGGAGTCTCTGCTGCGTCAGGCGCTCGAGATCTTCGAAGAGGCCCACGGGCCACGCCATACTCGCGTCGCCGCGGTGCTCAGCTCGCGGGGGCGCGTGCTGCACGAACTGGGACGCTCGGCCGAGGGTCTGCAGAGCTTCGAGCGCGCGCTGGCGCTGCGCCTCGAGCTGCTCGGAAATGAGCATGTCCACGTCGCGCACACGCGTAAGAATTTGGCGGCTCTGCTGCTCGACCAAGGAGAGATCGCGCGCGCCGGCCGGCTGCTCGAGCAGGCGCTGGTGACGCTGCGCTCGAAGAAGCCGGCCGACGACTGGACGCGCGCGGACGCCGAGAGCCTGTGGGGCCGCTACCTGGCGGAACGCGGGCGCTACGAGGACGCCGAGCCGGTGTTGCTCGGCGCCTATCGCACGCTGCGCGCCGCCAAGGGGGACGACGACCTCGCGACGCGCAGTGCGCATGCGCGGCTCGTCGCCCTTTACGAGGCCGTGGGCAGGATCCACGAGGTGCCCACGGTCGCGCTCGGACGCTGAGTGCCGATGGATGCCGAGACTCAGTCGGCCGTGGTCAGGGTGAGCGCGTAGCGGCCTGCGGAGCCGCTCACCTGCACCGAGTAGCGGCCCGGAGGGAGAGTCGCCCCGAGTTCGAGACCGGTGGTCGAGCGCGGGCTCGTGGTCCCCGCGGTGCGTTGGGCGAGCCGGCGCCCGGCCGCATCCGTGAGCGTGACCGAGGCGTCGAGTCGGGCTCGGCCCTTGGCGACTTCGTCGCGCGAGACGCCCGCCAGGGCGATGGCGATCCGTTCGACCCTGCCGAGCTCGAAGGAGAAGACGTCCCGGTCGTCGCCGTACGCGTTGCCGAGCTCGCCGCCGACGGCGCGCGCGAAGGTCAGCGGTGTGGCACAGGCGAGGGTGTCTCCGTGGTCGTCCGCGATCGGACGGCGACAGGTCGGCTCGTAGAGCATCACGCGATGCAGAGCCGCGGACGCGCCGTCACTGTCCGGCGCCGCCAGGCCATCGGGATCCGGGTCGATGATCTCGGGCTCGGTCTTGTGTCGCCCGATCGTCTGGAAGGCGACAAAGGTCGCCGCCAGCTGCTGGTCGGGCGCCGCCAGACCGTCGGGATCGGGGTCGATGATCTCGGGCTCGGTCTTGTCGGTCGATCCTCGGCGGGTGAGGAAGCTCGTGTGCACCACGCGGAGGTCGCCGTGCTGGCCGCCGCGCGCGGCACGCCAGCCGAGCTCTTCGGCGACGACGTCGGCAGGCACGAAGCTCGTGTCGAGTCGGTACGGCCGCCGATCAGCGTCGACGACCAGGACGACGGAGCCAGCCGCGTGGACGGCGAGCGCCAGCCGATCGGCCGAGCGCTCGATCGTCATCACGCGCGCGGCGCTTCCGCCGCAGCCGAGCGTTCGGAGCTCGAGCGCGCCGACGGCCGTGCCGGGGCTCAGCAGCTCGACCGTGGCGAGGCCGGGCGAAGGCAAGTGCCAATGGAAGGACCCGGCGTCACCGTCGAGGGCGGAGCGCCAGGTGTCGTTCGGCGCGAGGGGCGCCGCATCGTCGCACGAGAAGAGCGCGGCATGCGTGCCGGCGTGGATTGCTGGCGCGCAGGAAACGAAAAGGACGATGAAGAGAAGGCGAAGGGCCCACGGGAGGCCGAGAAATGGTTGACGGATGTGGGACATGAGAACCTCCTGAGCCGGAGAATCCGGCGTCGCCCCGCAGATGCGGGACCGTTGAGATGAGGAGGTTGGCCAACCTTCAAGGAGCGAGCGCGGTGACGATCACCGCGTTCGTCCTCTGAGTGTCGGCACCGGCCGCTCGGTTCCAAAAAAAGTGCGCGCTGGCGTCTTTAGGGCACGGCGGTGCCTTGGACGCACCCTCCGGGCGCCCGCGTGTCGTCGATGGCCGCTGATCAGAAGGCGACGATGCGCAGCGGGAACTGAAGCCGATGCGTGGTGTCGTCGTCTGCGTCGTCGACGCAGTCCGCGGAGGCCGTGAGGCGGAGGACGTAGCGTTCGGGCGGGAGCAGCGACGAATGCAGGCTGAGGCTGACGACGCCTCGGTAGTCGGGCTCGAGGCCGTCGGCGCGCCAGATCTCGTCGCCGTTGGCGGTCGCCAGGACTGCCTCGTAGCGCGGCCGCGCAGTGTCACCGAGCTCGATCGCCAGCACCAGCCACTCCGGCTCGGCGGCGACCGAAATCTGCTGCAATGGCTGTTCGCCGGATCGTGTCGGAGCCAGGCTGAGAATCGGCGTGTTGATCCGTGGCTGGCGCTCGGCGAGGAGCTCTTCGCGCACTGTGTCGAGCGCGACACCGAGGTCGCGGGCTTGCTGCCAGGCGAGGCCCGCCGGCAGCAGCGCGACCGCCACGACGACTGCCAGGAGCGCCGCGCCCGGTCCGGTGCGCACCGCGTGCCAGGCGGCGACGAGAACCGAAGTCTGTCGGAGCGCTACGTCCTCGGCCGCGATGTGGGCCAGACCACGGTGCAGGCGTTCGGCGTCCTCGATGGCGCGAATGCATGCCGGGCAGCTCAGGTAGTGCTCCTCGAATGCCTCCGTCTCGGCCGGCGACAGCTTCCCGGTGACGTAGTGCTCGACCACGGATCGATCGTCGATCGCGGGATGCGTCATGCTCTCGCGCAAGACGCCGCCGGGCGTCGCCAGGTCGTCGGTTCGCTTCACGATGATGTCTCCGCAAGGCGCTGTCGTTTCTCGGCGCGCTGCCACAGGTCCCGCAGCCGTTCCCGCGCTCGAAAGAGCACCTTTTTGAAGCCGTGCGGGTCGATTTCGAGCTCGCGGCAGATCTCGTCTTTGGTCCTCTCGGTGAGGTAGAAGTGCGTCAGAACCTGCCGGTCACGCTCGAAGCGGAGCTCGCCGAGCAGTGTCCGCACCAGGTGGGCTTCCTCCCGGCGAAGAATTCTGCGCAGCTGCAAAGGCTCGGTCTCGGCCGGCGCGTGAAGCGCGGCTTCGAGCGCCAGCCCATCGCCATCGAAGCGGAGACGCGCGTCACGGCGCCGCGCTGCGAGGACCAGGTTGCGGGCCGTGCCGCGCAGGAACCCAGGCAGCTTCTCGGGCTCGCGCAGCGCGCCCGCACGCAGTTTCTCGAGCACGATGCGCAGCGTTTCTTGGCGTAGATCGTCGGCCAGCGCCGGATCTCCGGTGAGGCGGCGCAGCATGAGCGCGAGACCGTCGCCAAACCGGGCCACGAGCTCTTCTTCGGCGTCCCGGCCGCCGGTGCGGATCTGCTCGACCAGCGCGGCCCACGAGTCGAGCGCGGCGGTCGGCGGTGAGTTCAGGCCATGCACGAAAAGATCTCGAGCGAACGAAAGAACACGACGCGACAAGCGAGAGAAACTGTGCCAAGGAAGCGGCGTTGTGAGCCTAACACGGGTAGACTTGGCGAAATCCCTGCTGCTCCGGCGGACGAGTTTCGGCCATGGTGTCGTGTCCGATGTCCGGTCGGACGCCGCCTTTGCGATGGTCCAGTGAGCCCGATCAATTCCACAACGGATGATGAGGAGAGGACGATGACCGATTCCACGACACAACCCACCGCCCCGGGCAAGAACTTACTTTCACTCGACGATGCCGGCCCGGTGCAGATGGGATTCTGGGTGCCCAATCGCGCCTGGGCGACGGCCAAGTACCTGGTGCCGCTGCGCAAGGAGATCGAAGCGAAGAAGCAGGCCGGCACGCTCAAGCCGCTGACGCCGGTGATGCGCGAGTTCAAGGAGTGGGTGACGACGCACAGCGTGTACCGCATGTGGGTCACCTCGATGATCAATCAGGCGAACGCCTACGTCGTCACGCTCGACCCGGCGACCAAGAAAGAGATCGCGGGTGATGGCGACGCGCTGTGGATTCCGAGCTACGACAGCCTGTTCGAGATCCTCAACGAGATCATCACCACCTCCCCGTCGTTCAACACCACGGCGATGGTCGGCACTCCGATGAACGGCCTGCTGGCGGTCGCCATGGCCACCGACGCCGGACTGGCGCTGTTCCACGACATGTGCTTCAACGCCCAGTTCAAGAAGGTGCTCGACGCCTGGAACGCCTTCCTCAAGAGCCCGGACTCGCTCGACAAGCTCGACATCAACGACCCGGAGAAGCCGGGCTCGTGGATCTCGAAGGCGGCGCACGAGGCCGGCGTGTGGAAGGAGATGGTGCACGACCCGAAGGCACCGGGCTATGGCTTCGACTGCTGGAACTCGTTCTTCATCCGCGAGTTCGTGCCCGGCGCTCGGCCGTTCCAAGGGCCCGACACGGTGGTCGACATCGGCTGCGAGACGACGCCCTGGCAGTATGCGAACGCCCTGCAGTTCGAAACCTACTTCTGGATCAAGGACGTCGACTACTCCCTGCTCGACATCTTTGGCGGTCGGGCGCAGTGGGCGGAGCGATTCGTCGGCGGGCAGGCCTACCAGGGCTTCCTCTCGGCGACGCATTTCCACCGCTGGAGCGCGCCGCTCGACGGCAAGATCGTGCGCTCCTGGGTCGAGCCCGGGACGTACTTCGCCCAGCGCCCGGGTCAGGGCGAAGACGCCGGCACCTGGGAGGGAACGGAGTCGCAGCCGTACCTCGGCCACGTCGCGGCGCGTGCCGTCTTCCTCTTCGAGCATGCGCAGTGCGGGCTGGTCGCCTTCGTCTGCATCGGCATGGTCGAAGTGTCAACGTGCGTCATCGAGCCGCCGTTCCTGGTGGAGAAGGGGGCGCAGCC
This sequence comes from Acidobacteriota bacterium, assembly GCA_039194425.1. GTDB lineage: Bacteria > Acidobacteriota > Thermoanaerobaculia > Multivoradales > J023 > JAUIJL01. The sequence continues at coordinate 252,889 of JBCCVZ010000010.1, forward strand.
GGTGGAGGTGACGCGCGGCACCGACATCGGTCACTTCGAGTTCGGTGGCTCGACGCACATGATGATCTTCCAGCCCGGCAAGGTGAAGCTCGCCGACTGGGCAGTGAACGCGGTGGCGCATCGGGAGGACCCGAATCCGACGCACATGGGCAGCACCATCGCCTGGCCTCTGGCGCAGTAGGCCTGCCCAGCAGACCTGGCCTCGGGAGATCGTTTGAGCGGCTCCACCGGACCGCCGTCCAGCCCGACACTTCGGCGCCCCGAGCGATCGAAACGATCTGCTCGGGGCCGCCAGCTCAGCGCACGAGACCGACCCGGTAGTTTGAGTAGAAGGGGCTCCAGCCGAGGACTTCTTTGGCGCGCCGATTGCGCAGACGGAACGAGGGGAATCCTGCGAGCCCTCCCGGCTTGGGAGCGGCTTGGCCGACCGAGGCGCAGAGGTATCCGAAGACGTCGCTCCAGCGAGCGGGTTCGTCGTCGCAGACGATGAGCTGATGGCGCGACGGCCAGTGGCGCAGCGCGAGGAGGGTCGCCGCGGCCATGTCTTCGATGCGCACGAGGGAGACGTAGTCGCTGCCGTCGCCGGGGAGACGCAGGCGACCGCTCACTGCGCGTTGATGCCAGTCGTCGTCATAGCCGGTACCCGGGCCATAGAAGAGCCCGCCGCGAAGAATGATCCAGTCGAGCCCGGACTCGGTGATCGCCCGTTCCATCGCGAGAGCGGCGTCGATCGCCGTCGAGGCGGCCGTCGGTTCGGCTGGAGGGCGATATGAGGTCGACTCGTCCGACCATGTGTCGCCGCCCGCTGCGTGAACCAAAGCGATGCTCTGCTGGATCACTTTCGACACGCCGGCGCGTCGGCACGCTTCGACCCACAGCGGCGTGCCGTCCCGACGGAGGCGATCATTCGTGGCGAAGTCCCCGCGGCCGCTCGGGCCGGGGAGAGAGGTCGCCAGGTGGAGGGCGATCTCGACATCGGCGAGCGCGGCGACGAGCGAGTCGAGGTCGAAGAGGTCGGCATAGCGGACTTCGACACTGCAGGCTGTCGCGACCGTCGCCGCTTCGGGGCGGCGAGCGAGGCCACGCACGAGGAATCCGTGAGACGTGAGGAGCGGGATCAGATGACGAGCGTAGACGCCGTTGGCGCCGAGGATGGCGATCGTCGAAGACATGGAGACTGTCCTTCGGTGGAGGAGGGAGGAGAGGCGAGTCGCCTGAACCTTATCGAGGGTGAGGGAGTCGGGGTGTGGTGTTCGTTGGGGCTCGGAGGCCGACGAACAACCCAATTACCCGTCCTCGCCCGCGGTGTCGGCCTCTGTCGCGGGCAGCGATTGGAGAGACACCCCATGAAGCACACCTGGAGCATTGCAACCCCGGGCCCTCGCGGCTCTTTGTCTTGTCGAACCCTTCGCCGAGTCGGACGAGGCATGACCTACGGCTTTGCCCTCGTTGGCCTGCTCGTGCCGTTGCCGAGCACCGCGCAGGAGCTCGGCCGCGCCGCGACCGACGAAGCGGCTGCCGAAGAGGTGGTCTACGAGTCGGTGCGCGTGCGCAGCGAAGACGCGGCGGGTGAGCGCGCCTTCTCCTTGCGCAGCGAGCGCGGAGAGACGACGCCCGAGATGTTGCAGCGCGTCGGCCGACCGTGGAGCCACCTCGACGAGGACGCGATCTACGACGAGTCGGCGTGGTCGCGGTCGCTGCCGGACGGCAGCGTCGAGTTTGGCTACCGCGTCACGCGCGAGAAGAATCCGACGCCGGTGCGGACCGAGACGCGCTGGGCGCCGCCGTTGCTCGACTCCGCGCTCGAGGATGCGGTCTCGCGCCTCGACGCCGGCGAGATGTTGACGCTCAACCTCAAGCTGCGCAACATGCCCGAGTGGGACGTGCCGCTGCGCGCCGCTCCCTTCGGTCTCGGGGCCGCCGACCTCGAAGCGCAGCAGACCGAGCGCCGTGCTGCTCTCGACCGCCGCGCCGCGACGCTCGAGAGCCTCGCCGCCTCAGTGATCGCCGACGTCGAGCGCGCCGGCGGACGGGTGCTGCAGCGCCATCCGTCGACCGGTTGGATCACCGTTGCGGTGCCGCCGTCTCTGCTCGACACGCTGGCCGACCGGCTCGACCTGGCGACCATCACGTCGACCGACGGCGAGGTCGCGCCGCAGGCGATCCGCCTCGGCGATCTGCGGTCGCCTGATCGCGCCGACGCCGACCGCTTCTGGACCCAGGGCTACACTGGCGAGCAGTCGAATCCGACTCGCCACAGCTTCAACGACATCACCGTGTCCGTGGTCGAGGCGGGCTTCTTCGAAGACGAGGCGTGTGCGTTCTACGACGGCGCCAACTGCACGGGCTCGAGCCGCATCCAGGAGATGTTCCGCTGTGACGACGTCGACGACGACGGCAACCTGTGCGAGCCGAGCGCGACCATGCCCGACAACGACACCCACGATCACGGCACTTTGGTGGCGGCGACGGTGCTCGGTGACTACACCGACAACCAGGGCTGCGGCCAGGAGCTGAACGACACCGCCTGGGTGTCAGGCTGCCACAGCACCGACTGGGAGCGCTCGGCTACCGGCATGGCGCCCGAGGCACGGCTGATTTACTTCGGCGGCCTGACCAGCGGCATGGTGGCGAACAGCTTCGAGGACGCGTTCGACGATTCGATCGACCGCAGCGTCGACATCATCAGCAACTCGTGGGCGTGGAACCCCGGCGGCACCAAGTGTAACGAGCAGACGGTGCAGATTTTCGAAGAAGAGCTCGAGAACGCGTTCGACGACGGCATCCTGGTGGTCACCGCGGCCGGCAACGACAGCGGTCCGTCGGCGGCGTCGTGTGACGTCAACTCGCCGGGCGACATCATCAAGACGCTGGCGATCAACGCCTACGACGTGCGCACCGCGGCCTGCGAGAACGACTACCACAGCGACTGCCTGGTCGATCAAACGATGTCCGCACGCGGTGGCGGCAACGCCATCGTCAACGGTGTGACCCGCTCCGGCGCGCTCAGCATGGTCGACCTGGTGGCGGCCAATCGCTTCATCCGCGGCACGTGGGCCGACGGCCCGTTCGGCGCGGTCGCCAACATCGGTCAGTTCGCCGGCACCAGCGCGGCGACGCCGATGGTCTCGGGGCTCGCCGCCCTGGTCAAGGACTGGTATCTCGACAACGGTCTGACCTGGATCAACAGCCCGGGTCGTCTGCACACGGTGATGCTGGCGATGGGCGACCGTCACTACAGCACCGACCCGTCGAACACCAACCTGTCGACCCAGCAGCGCTCGTGGCGCGCTGATCCGTACTACGGCTTCGGTCGCGTCAAGCTGCGTCTTCTCGACAGCGGTGGCGGTCTCGGCGCCTGGGGCAACCACATGCGCACGAAGAGCTTCACTTCGGGAAGCTCCGACCACACCTACGTGCCGTTCTCGACGCCGCTGCCGGCCGGTACCGAGCTGCTGAAGTGCGTGATGATGATGGACGAGGACATGTCGTCGAAGGACGACATCTCGAAGATCGACCTCGAGATGCGCCTGCGCCAGCCGCTCGCCAACGGCTCGTGCAGCGCCAGCGGTGCGGGCTACGCGACGCGCATCGACGCCACGTACGACATCAAGAAGATGACCGCGCTCGAGCACGGTGGCTCGATCAACCTCGCCGGCAAGTGCCCGGTGATCACGCTCGACAAAGAGCATGTGACCTCGTCGGGCATCACGACGCACACCATGTGCTACTACGCCGGGAAGTCCGACGATGAGTAATCGGTCGATGATGAGGATGGGGTCGGTGACGATGAGGTCGGTGACGGTGGGGTCGATCGCGGTTCTGCTGGCCTTGGCGGTGCCCGCGGTCGCTCTCGGAGTGTCTCCGGCGACGGCGCAGGCGACGTCCGGGGTGACGTCCGAGGCGACGACGGCTCGCGGGCACGGCGATGCGTCTTGCGTCGTCGCCCGCTTCGGCGAGACGCAGGTCGTCCGACGCGCCGACGTCGACGCGCTGCGTGCCCTGCTCGAGCCGCCGCCGCCTCAGGCCGCCGCGACTCGCCTCGCCGTCGATGCGGCGGCGGCGCACCTCCTCGACGCGGCGGAGAGCGCGGCCGAGCCGGCGACCTCGTTCGACTGGCTCGGTGCCTACCGCTCGCTGGTCGCGTCGGTGTGGGCCGAAGCAGGCGCATCCGACGGACCCACCGTGCTGCGCGCGCGGCTCGAGGCGGGCAAGGCCCACCTCGGCTTCGCTCCCGGCCCGTGCGGTGAGGCGCTCGGCGTCACAGCCCCGAGCGTAGACGCTGGTCGGTGATCTTCACCACCAGGTCGTCGCTCACGAAGTCGAAGCTCTCGCGGCTGCCGCCCTCGTAGTGGGCGGCGCCGCGAACCCGCAGCCGGCGCGCGTCGCCGTCGACCGCGAGGAGGGACACCTCGACGCGATCGCCGACGGCGCGCGCCGGTGCCAGTCTGTAGGGGCCGACCGTCGTGTCCCCGTGGACGAGCTCGACCTCGACGAAGAGTAGGCCACCGAGCACGGCGTCGTGGGAGAGCAGGTTCTCGATCGTCACCGTGGTCACCAGGTCGTCGCCGCGCGGCACCTGGAAGATCTGGCCGGGGCGATCGACGTCGGTGCTCCAGACCAACGCCTCGGCCGGCACGTCGGGCGGTACTGTGTCCTCGAATTCGCCGAGGTCGGTGATCGCAGCGGGCAGGGGAACCGAGGCTCCCGGCTCGAGCGTCGGTGCCGGATCGAGCGCCACGAACCCGCCGTTGGCGAGGGCGACGTATGCGACCGACAGCCGCGCGTCGTCGGCGGAGCCGTCGGTGCTGTCGGTGCCGGACGGGCGTCGCTGCAGACCGTCGGGCGTGGCCGTCACCGGTCGGGCGAGACGCCGCGTCAAACTCAGCGCCGGGCCTTGCCAGACGCCGCTGATCTCGCGGTCGCGCGTCGAGCGCCAGTCGAAGATCAGCGGCAGACCGGCGCTCGAGGCCAGGCGGGCGAGCACCAGGCCGGCGCGCGCCGCGTCGAGCTCGAGCACGACGCGCACCAGCCCCGAGGGGCCGACGTCCATCCGGCTGGTGACGATGCCGTCGGCGACCAGCGGCCGGGCGACCAGCGTCCAGTCGTCGAAGGGCTGTTCGGGAGCTCCGGCGCGATGCGCCAGCCACGGGTCGAGCGTCAGCTGCGCCTCGAGCTCGAGGCGGACGATCTCCGGGTGCGCGGCGTCGAGCGCCAGCAGGCCGAGTAGGGCGCGCCCGTCGGCGTGGCGGGTCCGCAGCAGCAGCTCGGTGGGCGCCAGCCGCGGCGTCAAGTCGTCCCCGGCGGTGAGGACCTGGAGGCGTCGCGGCAGGCCGGACGGCGCCTGCACGGTGATCGTCTCGACCGCGAGCGCGTCGTCGAACCGATCGGCGAGCGCGGTGAGGTCGTCGAGATGCTCGCCAAAGGCGGTGCGGTCCTGCTCGCGCAGCGGCGCGCCGTCGCGCGCCAGGCCGACCGCGTGGCTGAGCGCCGAGACGCCCTCTCGTGGATCGCCGCCGAGGGCGGCCAGGCGCAGCCGCGCGATGGCTCGCTCGAGGCTGGCGAGCAGCCACTCCGAGGTCGCGCGGCGTGCCCAGCGGCTGACCGGCGGCATACCGAAGGCGAAGCCGTAGCGCCGCAGGGTCCGTTCCTCGAGCTCGGCGACAGCGGCCTCGAACGACGGGGGGAGCAGCAACCGGCCGGGCTCGCCCGTGGGCAGGCCAGGGCCGGCTCCGCCCGGCGGCGCGTCGAGCACGACCAGGCCGTCGAGGGTCTCGCGGATTGACTCGTCCGATCGCGTCGCGTCGACCGGTCGATCGCCGACCGTGACACGGCGCGCCGCCAGCACGAGATCACCGCCGTGCCCACCGCCGTGGCGCGGTCCCGGGGTGCCGGGACGGACACCGTCCTTGCGGTGATCGCGGATGTTGACCTGGTGCGGGCCGCGCCCGCCGGCGGAGCGCAGCACCAGCCTGCCGCCGTCCTCGACGACGAGGTCGCGTGCGGCGATCACCAGGTCGCCGCCCGAGCGGTCGAGCAGGTCCATTCCGAGGCGCCGACGGGCGTCGAGCGCACGGCCCGAGAGATCGAAGACCGTCGTGCCGGCGAGCCGCAGGCGGTCGGCGACCAGGATCACGTGGCGCGCGATCTGGCGCGCGGCGAAGCGGTAGGTCGCATCGCCGAGTGTCAGGTCGCCGGCGAGAATCACCGTCACCGACTTGTGAACGCTCCCCGCGCGCTCGCTGCGTCGGGGCAGCGTCGCCGGCAGCGTGTCGCGGTCGAGCCAGGGGGCGATCTCGAGCACGTCCTCGGGCTCGACGCGGACCGGCTTGGTCTGCGGCCGGTTCTGCGGCCGGTTCTGGGGACGCGTCTCGGGGCGAGGCCGCGGCGTGCGCGAGCCCTGGTGCGCCGGCACCCGCGTGCCCGCCGGCTTGTGGACCGGACGTGCCGGCTTGCGGACCGGGCGTGCCGGCTCGCGCGTCGTGCGGGCGATCGCTGCGAGCCGAGCGCGGACGTTCGGAGACGCGGCGCGCCCGCGGTGGTGGTCGTGGTCTGGCGTGTCGCGGATTGTGGTCATCGTGCCCTCCCCTCAGCGCGTCGCGCGGGTGCCGTCGGGCTGCCAGTCGCCGTCGACCAGGGTGACTTCGAGCGACGACTGAGTCTCCAGCAGATCAGCTCCGCTGTGGCTCCAGTCGATGCGCTCTCCGCTGCGCAGCAGGAAGGAGATGTCGGCGGTCACCGGCGCATCGCCCTTCTCGACCAGCCAGAACATCGGCTCGGGCTCCATCCACTCACCATCGATGCGCTTGGGGCGCAGACGGCCGCTGGTGCGCCGCTCGCCGGATTTCAGGCGTACGTTGACCGCGGCGAGCGGTGACTCGGGGTCGATCTTGTTCCAGCTAAGCAGGCTGGCGTCGACGGCCGCCACCTCGACCGCCGCCAGTGGCGTGGCGATCGCGGTCTCGCCGTCGAACACGTCGCGCGATTGCTCGATACGCAGGACATCGCGCCCGGCGGTGATCTGCGCGCGGCTGGCGAATCGGGCGTCGGTGAGGTCGTCGCCACGGGCCTCGAGACCCATCAGCGGGAAGGTCAGCACGGTGCGTGCCCGTCCGTCGCGGTCGCGCCAGCCCTTCTCGGGCGTCCACACCGCGACCTGGGCGCCGTGGATCGTGCGCTCGCCGTCGTCGGTCGACAGGTCGATGCCGATCTCGAGATCGACCTGGTGGATGCCGAGCTCGTCGCTGTCGCCGACCGCCGGCAACACGAAGAAGGCGCTCTTCCAGGGGCCCTCCGGCACGACGGTGACGAGGCGCTCGCGCACCTCCTCGGGATAGCGGCCGACGCCGAGGAATCCCGAGGCCACCGTGCGCCGAGTCTGGATCTGGCGCACGTTGAAGTCGATCACCTCCTTGCCCTTCTTCACCTGCTCGACGTCGCGCACGGCGACCGAGTAGCCGAGCGACAGGAACTTGCCCGACGCCGACGGCTTCGCGGCCTCCTTGGGCGCGATCTTCTTCGGCGGCTCGAGGCGGGCGATCAGCTCCTTGTTGATGCGCGCGAGGATCGGCTCGAGATGCTTGTCGATCTGCTCGGCGCTCAGAGTCTCGCCCTCGGTCACCATCACTTTGATGCAGCGGTTCTCCTCGAGCGTCTCGCGCATCTTCGTGTGGTCGACGTCGACGCTGCCGCCGACCAGGCCCTTCCAGGCGGCGCGCGCGGCGAACTTCTGGTTCTTGCTGTAGAAGTCGTAGGTCTGGTCCCAGTCGACCTCGACCTTGAAGCCGGCCGCCGGCGTCAGGCCGCTGTAGGTCATCTCGACCACCACCGGCACGCCGGTCGCGCCGTCGACCAGCTCGTCGTAGACGTCCGAGCCGACGCGGGTGAGCGGAATCGAGAAGGCCATCGACTGCGTGGCGAAGGTGGGTGCGATGCCGGCACCGTGCGGCGCGCCGGCGACGAGCTCACCCTCGCCCGGGGTGTAGACGCGGACGGTCGCCTCCTTGAACGGCAGCGCCGCGAGCCGCACCGCTTGCTCGGACGCGTCGGCGCCGGCGGCCTCGAGCGTCGAACGGATCGCCGCCTCGAGCTGCGGCAGCGCCTCGGCCGGCAACGCGAGGCTGGCGGAGAACTGCAAGAGTCCGGCTTCGAGCAGGGCCTGCGGGTCCTCGGGATCGCGGGCCTGGTAGCGGATCAGCGCCAGCTCGGGGAGGGTCGTGCCGGCCTCGGTGCGCTCGGTGAGACGCGGCGCGGTCGGCACGTAGTACCACTGGTCGCGCACGCGGGCGTCGCGCAGCACGGTGTAGCTGGTCTCGACGCCGCCGACGGTGACCGGAATCTCGTCGATGCGGTCTTCGGCGGCGAGGCTGGCCTGGCCGGCGGACGGCACCGCGGCGAGCAGCAGGGCCGAAAGCCCGAGGAGGAGGACGACGAAGGGGCGGAGGGCGGTCGACAGGGTGTTCGAGGGGTTCATCGGTCCGTCTCCTGGGCAAAGAAGGTGGTGTCGTCGCCGAAGTCGTCGTCGGAGGCGGTGGTGTCGTTGCCGACGAAGTCCGGGCAGAACTCGTCGGCCGCCACGACCGTGACGTGCCACTCGTCCCACGCCAGGGTGTCCGGGCTGCGCCGGCGGGCGTAGAAGCTGTTGCGCTCGATCTCGGCGACCAGCTCGCGGTGCTTCGCGTCGTTCTTGCCGCTCGTCTCGCCGCGACGCCACACCGCGGAGTCGAACCAGCCGATGGCGCCGAGCACGGGATTGTCGAGGCGTCCGGTGGCGAACTCGAGCACGGCGCGGCGCGCGAGCTCGTCGACCTCGTCCCAGCTCTTGTCGATGTTTTCGGCGCGGCGGCGGGTGCGCGAGCGGCTGCACTTGTCGGGAATCGTGCCCTCGAAGTCGTCGGCGTAGTACTCCCTGCAGTACATGCCCGTGCGCGTCCAGCGGTGGTTGATCGGCTGCGAGTAGGCGCGCGTCAGGTATTCGATCGAGCGGTCCTTGAAGGACGGCAAGTCGGTGCGCTGGGCGATCGTCCAGAGCATCGCGTCGGCGTCGTCCTGGCTCGGATCGCCGCCGGTCTCTCCGTCGACCATCTTGGCCAGCCACAGGGCGTCGGACGGGGTGATGGGCTTCTCGCGGCCGTCGTCGTAGCAGAGGTAGCCGAGCGGCTCGTCGCCGGTCGGCTCGCTGAGGTCGATCTCGGTGAAGTCGGTCTCTTCGCCGTCGGTCCATTCGCCGTCGGTCCATTCGCCGTCGGTCCATTCGCCGTCGGTCCATTCGCCGTCGGTCCATTCGCCGTCGGTCCATTCGCCGTCGGTCCATTCACCGTCGGTCTCTTCGCCATCGGTCTCCTCGCCGTCGGTCCATTCGCCGTCAGTCTCTTCGCCGTCGGTCTCTTCGCCGTCGAACCAGTCGGTGACCTGGTCCCAGAGGCTTGGCTCGGTGTCGGCCGGCGTCGCGCTCAGGGCGACAGTCGGCAGGCTGAGGAGAATGGAGACGAAGACGGGGGCGAAGAGCGCGCGCAGGCTGGACGCGGGCCTCTTGGATTCGGAGTGAGTCTGGATCATGATGAATCTCCTGGTGTCGGGTCGAGTCATTGAATGACGAGTCGAGCTGAAGCAATCGAGAGGATTTGAAGTGCGGACACCCGGAGCTACGGAGGATGGATCGGCATCCCGCCAGGCGGTCTGAATCCATCCGGCGCATGTCGACCGAAGTTCTTGTCATCCCGGCGGCCGGTAGGCCTTGCAACGAGTGAGGAGAGACCCATGAGCGACACCTCGCGGACCGACACGGTCGAGCGCGTGGAGCGAATCGAGAAGACCGACGCCGAATGGCGCCGTCAGCTGACCCCGGAGCAGTACCGCATCGCCCGGCAGCAGGGCACCGAGCGCGCATTCACCGGTGCCTACTGGGACTCCAAAGAGCCGGGGCTCTACCGCTGCATCGGCTGCGACGCCGAGCTCTTTCGCTCCGACGACAAGTTCGACTCCGGCACCGGCTGGCCGAGCTTCTCGGAGGTCGCAGCATCCGATGCCGTCGAGACCGAGACCGACTCCAGCTACGGCATGGTGCGCACGGAAGTGCACTGTCGGCGCTGTGGCAGCCATCTCGGCCACGTCTTCCCGGACGGCCCCGGGCCGACGGGCCTGCGCTACTGCATCAACTCGGCCTCACTGAGTTTCGATGCCGAGGACGGCGACCCGTGAAGTGCTAGGATCGCGGCCTCTTCCCTTGCGACTCGACGCGTACGACTCAGCAGTCTTGCAGCAGTTTCTGCGTCCATCCCCTTCCGGGTCCAATGCCCATCGGCGACCCAGACCAACCGGAGATCCGACCCATGGTTCGACTTTCGCCCCGTCGGCGCGCCGCGCGCCGCTCGTTCGGTGCTGCACTCACCGGCGCCATCCTGCTCGCTCTCGCCGTCGTCGTCACCGCCGGTCCGGCCTTCGCCGCGCCGTCCGACACCAAGGTGATGACCGCCAGCGGCCAGACCGCCAACGGCTCCTTCTACCAGTTCATGGTGCCCGACGACTGGCAGCCGGCGGACGGCCTGGTGATCTGGAACCACGGCTATAGCCTCGACCCGATCGGCCCGGATCCGGATCTCGGACCGCTGGTCGACGTCCAGCTGGCGCAGGGTTATGCGGTCGCGGCGTCGAGCTACAGCCAGATCGGCTGGGCGGTGTTCAACACCGTCACGGACCTCGAGGAGATGGTGCGCATCTTCGAGCAGGACTACGGCGTGCCGGAGCGGGTCTTGATCTACGGTGCCTCGCTTGGCGGCCTGGTCACCGTGCAGGCGATCGAGCAGGCTGATCTTGGCAACGTCGTCGGCGCGATGCCGATCTGCGGCGCGCTCGCCGGCAGCCGCATTTGGGACGCCGGCATCGACCTTCGTCTGCTCTACGACCTGGTGTGCGACGGCGTGCCGGGTGGCGAGATTCCGGGCGGCGCCACCGGGCTGCCGTTCCCGCCGGACCCGACGTTCGACGGGACCGCGCTCGGCGAGGCGCTCTTCGTCTGCCTCGGCATTGGGCTCGAGCCCGCGGACCGCAGCGCCGCGCAGCAGGGACGGCTCGACGAGCTCCTCGCGGTGGCCGGGATTCCCGAGAACTTTGTCGACACCGACATGGGGTTCGCCACCTTCGGTACCTTCGATCTGATCTTCAGCCCGGACAAGTTGGCGGGTGCCCAAGGTCTCGACAACTTCAACACGGACTATGGCGTGCTCGATGTGAACGTCGAGATTCCGCGCGTCATGGCCGACCCGGCCGCGCGCGAGCGCCTGCTCGACAACTACACGCCGAGCGGCAAGGTGGGCGACGTGAAGATTGTCTCGCTGCACACCGACAAGGACGGCCTGGTGCTGCTCGAGAACGAGACCGACTATGCCTCGAAGGTGCCGGCGGGTAACTTCTCGCTCGGCATCGTGGTCGAGGACGTGCCGTCGCACTGTGAATTCACTCCGGCCGAGCTGGCTGGTGGCTGGGAGAGTTTGCGCGGCTGGGTCGCCGGCGCGCCGCAGCCGAGCCCGGCAGTGCTCCAGAGCACCTGTGAGGAGATCGAGGGCACCGGGCTGGCCGCCGGGCCGTGCCGGATCGACCCGAACGCCACGCTGCCCGATGTCGCGACGCGCATTCGCCCGCGCGATACGTGCTTCCAGGACGCCAACACGCTCTGCCTGCGGGATGATCGCTTCCGGGTCCAGGTGAGCTGGGAAGACTTCGAGGGCAACACCGGCCCCGGCATCGTGACGCCGCAGACCAATGACACCGGGTCGTTCTGGTTCTTCAGCCCGGAGAACCTCGAGCTGATGGTGAAGGTGCTCGACGGCCGGCAGCTCACCGAGAGCTTCTGGGTGTTCTACGGCTCGCTGACCAACGTCGAGTTCGAGATGACGGTCACCGACACGGTGACGCTGCGCAGCAAGACCTACGAGAACCCGCTCGGTAGCTTCGCCAGCGTGGGTGACACCGAGGGTCTGTAAGCGATCAACCGGCGAGGCGCTCGAGCGCCTCGCCGGTCAGCCGATAGGTGATCCAGTCCTCGAGCGGACGGGCCCCGAGGCGGTCATAGAACTCGATCGCCGGGCGGTTCCAATCGAGCACCGCCCAATCGATGCGCGCGCAGTCGCGCTCGCGGGCGAGGCGCGCGAGGTGGCGGAGTAGGGCGAGGCCGGCGCCGCGGCCACGGAAGCTCGCGCGCACGTAGAGATCCTCGAGGTAGATGCCGGGGCGGCCGCGGAAGGTCGAGAAGTTGTGGAAGAAGAGCGCGAAGCCGATGTCCTCGCCGCTGGCGTCGTCGCGTGCGATCACCACTTCGGCATGACGCGTGACGCCGAACAGATGCCGGCGCAGAGAGTCTTCGTCGGCGTCGACCTCGTCGAGCAGCTTCTCGTACTCCGCCAGCTCGCGGATGAAGCGCAGGATCGTCGGGACGTCGGCCTCGCGCGCGCTGCGCAGCGAGAGGCTTTCGGGGTCCGGGCGCTCGTCGGTCGGTCGCGGCATTGTGCCTCCTGGAGTAGGTGTCCGTCGAAGCTCGGTGGGGTAGCTTCGCGCGCGCCTCGGCGCGGGTCAAGGTGGCCGCGCGCGGCCCGCGGCTCGCTCAGGCGCGCGATGCTATGGTCGCGCGCATGAGCGAGCCGGCCGCCCCCTATTCCTCTGATCCGCCACCGTCCGACCAGTTTTTCGCCCTGACGCCCGACAAGGTGCTCGACGCCGTGGAGCGGACAGGACTGCGCTGTCGGCCGGTGTGCTACGCCTTGAACTCGTTCGAGAATCGCGTCTACGAAATCGAGCTCGAGGATGAGGACCGAGACCGGGTCGTGGCCAAGTTTTACCGGCCTGGCCGCTGGAGCGTCGAGCAGATCCGCGAGGAGCATCGCCTGCTCGCCGAGCTCGCCGACGCCGAGATTCCGGTGGCAGGAGTCGAGCCGCTGCCAGGCGGCGACACGTTGGCGACCATCGACGGCATCGCCTACTGCCTTTTCCAGCGGCGCGGCGGCCGCGCGCCGGACGAGCTCGACGACGCGCTGGTCGAGCGTCTCGGGATGTTCGTCGGGCGGATGCACGCCGTCGGTGCGCGGGCACCGTTCGATCATCGCAGCGACATCGACGTCGATCGCTATGTCCGGCGCCCGCTGCGGCTGCTGGTCGAGGGCGAGTGGATCACACCAGGCTATCGCCAGCGCTACAAGCGCGCGGTGACGGAGCTCGCCGACCTCGCCGAGGAGGCGCTCGAGGGCGTCGAGACGCAGCGCGTCCACGGCGACCTGCATCTCGGCAACCTGCTACTGCGCGACGGACGGCTGCTGCTGCTCGATTTCGACGACGCCGCGACCGGGCCGCCGGTACAGGACATTTGGCTGGCACTCCCCGGGCGGAGCGCTGAAACCGAGCGCCGCCGCGCCGTCTTTCTCGAGGGCTACGAGCGCTTTCGCGCCTTCGACCGCTCGACGCTGCGCCTGATCGAGCCGCTGCGCGCGATGCGCATGGTGCGCTACGCCGGCTGGATCGCTCTGCGCTGGGACGATCCTTCGTTCCGTCGCGGCTGGCCTCAGTTCGGCAGCGACGAGTACTGGCGCGTCGAGACCGACGACCTGGAGCAGCAGCTGGAGCGGGTGAGGGCGGCGCTCGGCTCGCCTCGTCGGGGCCGGGTTTCGACGCTCGCGGTCGGCTCGATCGACCCCGGGGGTGCCGTCGGCGCGCTCCGACGCGGGGACGAGGAAGATCCGTCGGAGCTGACAAATGCCGATTACTTTTGGGATTGGGGCGACGCGCCCGAGTCGGAGTGACCGATCGCAGGAATCGGGGGTCGACACGCGCCCAGCGCTCCGCTAGGGTCACGGCATCGAGACGTTGACGACAGTGGTTCGCCGCATTGCGGCAAGCTTCATGGGAACCGTTTGAGAACGAGTTGTCTGGCGTCGCCAACCTTCCCTAATCCTCATCCTGTCTTCATTTTCGAGGGGCATCATGCGCCCACTACTCGAACGCTGGCGTCGAGCGACTAACCCCCGCGCCGGTCGTCGCCGGCCTCGCGCAAGCCCTGCGACTCGCCGGGTCCTCCGGCCTCTTCGATCCCTCTCCCCCGCTGAAGCCGATTTCGATCCCGACATTCGACGTTTCGAGCCCTTTGCCTCTCCCGAGGCGAGCAGTCACAACACCCTCAATCGGAGGAACGAGATGAAGCTCTTCTCCAGGTCCTTGTGCCTGGCCCTCGCGCTGGCGTTCGTCGCCGTGCCGATGGCCTTCGGCCAGGGCGTCACCACCAGTGCGATCGGCGGCATCGTCACCGACCAGGACGGCGGCGCGCTGCCGGGTGCCCTGGTCACCGCGGTCTACGAGCCGACGGGCACGACCTACACGGCGGTCACCAGCGCCACCGGTCGCTTCAACATGCAGAACACGCGCGTCGGCGGTCCGTACTCGGTCACCGCCGAGCTCGACGGCTTCCGGCCGCAGCAGACCGAGGGTGTGTTCACCCAGCTGGGCGAGAAGGTGGACCTCGCCTTCACGCTGCAGCTCGACTCGATCGAGGAGACGGTGGTCGTCGTCGGTGAGTCGACGCCGCTGATCAACTCGTCGAAGACGGGCAACACCTCGAACGTCTACACCGAGGTCATCAACTCGCTGCCGTCGATCTCGCGCGGCCTCGAGGACTTCGCCCGCACCAACCCCTTCTTCAACGTCAATCCCGACAACGACGAAGAGGCGCAAGTCACCGTCGCCGGCCGCAACAACCGCTACAACAACATCACCATCGACGGTGCGGTGAACAACGACCTCTTCGGCCTCGGCGCCTCCGGCACGCCGGGCGGCCAGACCGAGACGACACCGATCTCGCTCGACGCGATCCAAGAGATCCAGCTCCTCGTCGCGCCGTTCGACGTTCGGCAGGGCGGCTTCTCGGGCGGCGGCATCAACGCCATCACCCGCTCGGGGACCAACGATTTCAAGGGCTCGGTGTTCTACTTCACCCGCGACGAAGGCCTCGTCGGCGACGGTCCGGACGACCGCGAGTTCGGCACCTTTGAAGAAGAGCAGTACGGATTCCGCCTCGGCGGCAAGATCATCGAGGACAAGGCCTTCTTCTTCGTCAACGGCGAAGTCAACGCCATCGACGAGCCGTCCGGCTTCACCATCAGCGGCGGTCCCGGCCAGCCCTTCGGCTTCGAGGCCGAGGCCCAGCGCTTCGCCCAGATCGCGCAGACTCAGTATGGCTTCGATGTCGGCGCCCTCGATGAGCAGACGCTCAGCCAGGAGAGCGACAAGTTCTTCGCTCGCTTCGACTTCAACCTGAACGACAGCAACAATCTGTTGGTTCGCTTCAACTACGTCGACGCGCTCAAGGACTTCCTGCGACCCGAGTCGGATGCCTACGAGTTCCCGAGCCATGGACACGTCATCGAGAGCGAGACCAGCTCTCTCGTCGCCCAGCTGAACTCGGTGCTCGGCAGCGACCGTTTCAACGAGGCGCGCATTTCGTACCAGGATGTCGCCGACCAGCGCCGAAGCGCCGCTCAGCCGTTCCCGTACATCAATGTCGAAGTCGGCGATGTCGAGTTCGAAGCGGGCACCGAGCGCTTCTCGACCGCCAACGCGCTCGACCAGGAGCTGATCGAGATCCACAACGACTTCACGTGGATCGTTGGGGATCACACCATCACCATCGGTACCCACAACGAGTTGTTCTCATTCTCGAATCTCTTCATTCGCGAGAACTTCGGCTCGTACCAGTTCGAGAACCTCGACGCCTTCGAGGCCGGCATTGCCTTCCAGTACGACCACAGCTTCTCGCAGACGAGCGACCCGCTGCAGCGGGCCGACTTCGACGTCGAGTCGTGGTCTGCCTACGTCGGTGACCAGTGGGCGGTGCGCGACAACCTGACGCTCACCCTCGGCGTGCGCGTCGATCTGCCGCGATTCCCGGACGATCCGAATCGCAACCCGGCCTCCGAGGCGACCTTTGGCTTCCGGACCGACGTCACCGCCTCGAACGACCTGGTGTTCTCGCCCCGTCTCGGCTTCAACTGGGACCCGGCCAACAACGGCAAGTCGCAGGTGCGTGGTGGTGTTGGAATCTTCGCCGGCCGCGCGCCCTTCGTCTGGATCTCGAACCAGTACTCGAACACCGGGATCGAGTTCGGCCGCTTGCGTGTGCAAGGTGAGATCCCCTTCAACCCGGATCCGTTCAACCAGCCGACGCAGGTCGGTGATCTCTTCACCAACGAGATCAACCTGATCGATCCGGACTTCCAGATGCCGACGATCTGGCGCGCCAACCTCGCCTACGATCGCGAGCTCGGATTCTGGGGCATGACCGGCTCGGCCGAGGTCATCTACTCCGAGGTGATCGAGGACATCACCTACCAGAACCTGAACCTGCGCGACACCGGCACCACCGTGCCGTTCGACGGTCGTCCGGTGTTCGAGACCCTTGACCGCAGCTTCGCCGACGTGATCTTCCTCACCAACACGGACGAGGGCGATCAGACCAGCTTGGCGCTCAAGCTCGAGCGCCCGCTGCGCGACGGCATCTACGGCTACGTGTCGTACGTCTACAGCGACTCGAGCGTGGTCAACGACGGCACCTCGTCGCAGGCGCGGTCGAACTGGCGCTTCATGGAGACGACGGGCGATCCGAACAACCTGTCCGCGTCGACCTCGGACTTCGAGGTTGAGGATCGCATCAGCGCGGCCCTGTCCTACCGCCTCGAGTGGAACGACCGCTGGGCCACCACCTTCGGCCTGTTCTACAACGCGCAGTCGGGCCGTCCGTACTCGACCACCTACGGCTTCAACTTCCCGGACTTCGCCTCGATCAACGGCGACGGCCAGTCGAACGACCTGATCTACGTACCGGCCGGTCCGGGCGACGTGGAGATCGTCAACGGCACCTGGGAAGACCTGGACCGCTACATTTCGCTCGACTCCGGTCTCGACGGCGCCCGTGGCGGCATCGTCGACCGCAACGCCTCGACGGCGCCCTGGACCCACACCCTGGACCTCCAGATCTCGCAGGAGATTCCGGTGCCGAACTCGAAGCTCGAGATCACTCTCGACATCCTGAACCTGGCGAACCTCTTCGACAGCGATTCGGGCGTGAACCGCTTCGTGAACTTCTCGGGCGTGTCGCCGATCGAGTACGAGGGCACCACCGACGACGGCCGGCCGATCTACTTCCTCGAGGACGTGGTCTTCAACCCCGAGGAGCGCTTCGAGACCGACGACCTGCGCTCGCGCTGGCGCGCCAAGCTCGGCGTTCGCTGGTCGTTCTGATCGATCGTCTCTGAGCCGGATCGCTCGCCGCGAGGCGAGCGCCCCGCGCCGGCGCGCCTGTCGCGCCCATTGAGCCGCCCCGGAGCCCCGGGGCGGCTTTTCTGCGAGAATGCCCATTCACCTGGCCACACGGGCCGACAAGGAGACTCCCGATGCTCAAGACGATTTACCGCTTCGGCACAGTGACCGCCGCGCTTCTCGTGTTCGCTCTCGCCTTCGCCGTCGTCCCGGCCTGGGCCGACGAGGACTACGAGTCGCAGCGCATGGACGACGCGGTGCTCGAGCTCAAGGTCAAGACCGCCCTCCTCAGCAAGCTCGGCTGGGACGCCATGGACCTGAAAGTCACCGCCATCGGCAGCCGCATCGTGCTCGGCGGTGAGGCAGATTCGAAGGCACACCAGGAACTGGCGAAGGAAGTCGCCCTCTCGGTCGACGGGGTCGAGACTGTGATGAACCAGATTCGTCTTTCCGACAAGGCGTCGAAGAAGGCCGAGACCTCCGAGGACGAGTCCAAGACGCCGGTGGCCGATACCGTCGGGGCGGCCGTCGAGGACGCCGAGCTCGAGATTCGCGACGCGGTGCTCGAAAGCCGCGTGAAGACCAAGCTCATCGAAGAGATGGGCCTCACCGCCTTCTCGATCGAGGTCGAAGCGACCGACGGTACGGTGTCGCTGCGCGGCGCGCTGAAGGATCGTGCGCGCGTGCGGCTGGCGAAGAAGGTGGTGCGCGACGTGCGCGGTGTCGACAAGGTGATCGACCTGCTCGAGGTCAAGAAGGACTGAGCTCGTCTCGATGGGCGAGTCGGCCTGGAGCATCCTCTACCGCGACGAGCATCTCGTTGCGGTCGACAAGCCGGCCGGAATCCCGGTGCATCACGGCGCGTCGCGAGACGGCGTGCCGATGCTTCAGCGTGTGCGCGACCGGGTCGGTGCGCGGGTGCATCCTGTGCACCGGCTCGATCGGCCGACCAGTGGCGTGCTCGTCTTCGCCTTCGACGCACCGACGACCGCGGCGCTGCAGGCACAGCTGGTTTCGTCGGCCGTCAAGCGCTATGTCGCGCTGGTGCGTGGTGTGCCGCCCGCCGAGGTGCGGGTCGATCGACCGGTGCCGGGCAAGCGCGACGGGACGAAGGTGCCGGCCGAGACCCGGTTCCGGCGTCTCGGCGTCTCTGAAGAGCGCTGGGGCCTGGTCGAGGCCAGGCCGCGCTCCGGCCGTCGGCACCAGATCCGCCGCCACCTCAAGTCGCTGAGCTTGCCGATCGTCGGTGACGTCAACTATGGCAAGGGGCCGATCAACCGCCTCTTCCGTGAGCGGTTTGGGCTCCACCGCCTCGCCCTGCACGCGGCGACGCTGCGTCTCGAGCACCCCCACAGCGGCGACGAGCTTCTGTTCAGCGCGCCGATTCGAGGCGCTCTGGCACGCACGCTCGAAGCGCTTGGCTTCGCCGAGGCGCTGGTCGGTATCTTCGGGGACGGTATCTTCGGAGACGATGTCTTCAGGAACGGTGTATTCAGGGACGGTGGCTTAGAGGACGGTGCCCTGTAGCGGACGGTCCCTCGTCGTCCCGCAGGGACGGACGCTGTGAGCCCTGGGTTTCAGCCCAGGGCGGCACCCGACGTCAGCCGCCGGCCGACTCGAGACCGACCAGACTCGCGCCCAGGATCACGGCCTCTTCGGCGGTGCGGGCGAAGCCGTCGGCACCGAGCTTGCGCCACAGGTCGGGAGTCGCCTCCAGGGCCTGGCCGCCGACCTGGATCTTGGTCGCGTCGCCGCGCAGCTTGCGGATCGCGACAATCGACTGCTCGACGGGCTTCAGGTGAGTCACCAGCGTGGCCGAGAGCACGACGAGGTCGGCGTCGAAGTAGACCGCGGCAGTCGCGATCTCGTTGGCCGGTACGTCGCCGCCGAGGCCGACCGCATGCCAGCCACGGAGCTCGAAGAAATCGCTGACGGCGCGGATCGCCAGGTCATGGAGATTTCCGGCGACGGCGGCGGCGACCACTGTCTTGCCGACCTGGGTCGGCGTGTCAGCCCGCTGCAACAGAACAGCCATGGCGCGCAGCGTCGTCGCCGTGATCAGGTGCTCTTCCGAGATGCCGAGCTCACCGCGATGCCACAGGCGGCCAATCTCGCGCTGCGCCGGCACGAGGATCTCGAGGTAGATGTCTGGAACCGACGTGCCGAAGTCTGCCGCATCGAGCAGCAGTTCGACGCCGCCGCGAGAGTCGCCCTCGAGCACACGCTCGAGGTATTGGAGCGCCAGGCGGTCGTTCGGACGCTGTGGATCGAGCGACGACTCGATCTCGATCGCCGGCCGGTCGAAAAGCTCGATCGCATGATCGAGAATCTGCTGCACGGCGGGTAGGGCGGGCGCCGGTAGCTCGTCCCGCAGCACCGAACGGAGGCACTCGAGGGCGCGTCGGTGCGAGTCGTCCGGCTGCTGCCGGGCCAGGGCCGCCTGGCGAGACCAGCGGACGCGCTCGATGAAGATTCGCTCTTCACCGGCACCGACGGCAGCAGACAGCTCGAGCAGGCGCTGGGTTAGATGAGAGCGCCAGTCGCGAAACGGCTCCGCCGCGTCGCCCATTTCCTCGAGCAAACGCGCCGACGCGTAGCCGGCGTAGCCCGTGGCGCCGCTCTCGAGGAGGGCTGAGGCGAACGGATTTGGCTGCAACTCGATCGTATGAGTCGATGTCATAGGGTCCCCGCAATACGAAGAGTCAATCGGTGGAGTGTACCCCGCTGTTCAGTGTTTCGCCTAGACGGCGTGTGCGGATGCAGCCTGCTTCGCGGTGCCTTTGGTACTCTCGGTCGGTGAAGCGTTGGACTCGCAGCAACGGCGCGATCGCCCTCGTCCTCTTGTCCGTGCTCGCGATTTCGTGGGCGCTGTCCGTCGGCGGGCAGAGCCTCGAGACTCGGGAGGCTGAGCTGGCGGCGATGCGCGCGCAGATCGACCGTCTGCGCGAGCGGCTCGGCTCGATCACCTCGCGCGAGGCGAGTCTCTCGGATCGCCTGGCGAGGGTCGAGACCGAGCTCGAGCTGCAGCAGATGCGTCTCGACGAAGCGCTCGCCGCCGCCGCGCTGGCCGCGGAGCGAGCCACCGACGCGGAGCGGCGGATCGCCGAGCTGACGGCATCGATGGACGCCGTGCGCGGCGACCTACGGCGGCGCCTCGCCGGCCTCTATCGCCTCGGCCGCCAGGGCTACATCCGGCTCTTCTTCGCCCTGCGCCCGGAGCAGGAGGTGCTGCCGGCGATTCGTCAGCTGCGGTTCCTGGCGCTGCGCGATCGACAGGCGATCGAGCGCTGGACCCTGCTGCGGCGAGAGCTCGCGGCGCAGCGCGAGCGCCTGGAGACGCAGCGCCAGGAGATGGCGGCCTGGGCCGACGAGGAGCGCGTGCGCCGCGACGACCTGGCGTCGGCGCGCGCCCGCCACCGCGACGTGCTCGAGTCGGTCGCTCGCGAGCGCCGCGCGCTGACGGCGCGCACCGAGGAGCTCGAGAACAAGGAGCGCAAGCTGGCCCGCTTCGTCGCCGCATTGGTCGACGACGAGGCGCAGCGTCTCGACGGTACGCCGATCCAAGACTTCCGCGGTGTTCTCGACTGGCCGTTGGCCGGCGAGATCGAGGTCGAGATCGAGTTCGGGCCGCGTCGCGATCCGCGCTATCGCACCGAAGTGCCGCACTCCGGCCTCGGGCTGGCGACGCGCCAGGGGGATCGCGTGCGCACTGTGTACCCGGGTGAGGTGCTCTACGCCGACGACTTCGACGGCTACGGTCCGACGGTCATCGTCCACCACCCGGGGCGCGTTTTCACCCTCTACGCCGGCCTCTCGCTGCTCAATGTGGATCGCGGCGATGTGTTATCTTTAGGAGATGTGATCGGCGCTGCCGACGCCTCGCTCTACTTCGAGATCCGTCTCGAGAACGAGCCGGAAGATCCGCGGCGCTGGCTGCGCTGACTTCGCTCCACATCACCTGCTCAACATCACCCGGTACAACATCCCAGATGCTCGATCGAGGCCGCCTGCTCTTCCTCTTCTGCTCCTTCCTGGTCATCGCTCTCGTCGCCACCGGCAGCCTGGTCGCCGCGTCGGCGCGCGAAGACAGCGGGGCCGACGATTCACCCTACAAATTCCTCAGTGTCTTCCTCGAGGTCTTCGGCCTGATCGACAAGGCCTACGTCGATGAGCCGGACGAGTCCGTGTTGCTCGCCGGCGCCTTCGAAGGCGCCGTCGACGCGCTCGATCCCTTCTCGCTCTACGTGCCGAAGGAGGCCGTCCCCGGCTGGCAGTCGGCGCGCTCGATCGGCACCGAGCACAGCGGCCTGCTCGTGCTCAAGGAGCGCGGCGTCGCGTTCGCGGTGGCGGTCGAAGAGGGCAGCCCGGCCGATCGCGCCGGCATCGAGGCGGGCGACATCCTGGCCGCCATCGACGGCCGCCGCACGCGGCGTGAGCCGCTGTACGAGATCCATCGCATGCTGTCGGCTCCGGCCGGCACCACGATGGACGTCGAGCTGCTGCGCCGGGGTCGCAAGAGCCATGTCGATCTCGTGCTCGGCGAGTACCCGCGGCCGGCGGTGTCCCTGAGCGTCGAGGACGGCGTACCGGTGCTGCGGATCCCGAGCCTCGACGAGGGCGCGGCGACCGATGTCGCCGGCTCGCTCGAGGCGTTGCGAGGCGGCAGTCTCGACGGCGTCGAGAGTACCGACCGCCTGCTGATCGACCTGCGCGGCGTCGCCGGCGGCTCGAAGGCCGAGGCCTTCGCCATCGCCGACCTGCTGACGCAGGGCGACCTCGGAACGCTGGTGCGCCGCGACGAGACGCTCGAGACCTACCGCGCCGACGACGAGCCGTCGTGGAGCGGCCGCCTGGTGCTGCTGGTCAATCGCAGCACGCAGGGCGCCGCCGAGGTGCTGGCGACGGTGCTCCGGCAGACTGCCGAGGCGCAGCTGGTGGGCGAGCGGACCTTCGGCCATGCCGGTCGGCTGCACGTGATCGACCTGTCGGACGGTGGCCAGCTCCAGATCACCACCGCGTTCTACACCGGCCCCGATCTCGAGCCGATCCACACCAGCCTGCAGCCCGATCACCGCGTCCGCTCCTTCGTGCCGGCGCCGGTCGAGCCGATCGAGGCCGAGGGTGACGACGCGGCGGGCGAGGATGCGGTGGGGGAGGCGGCTGCCGAGCCCAACGCGGTGGACGAGCCCGCGGACGACGCGGGCGAGGCAGGCGACGGTTCGGTCGAAGACGGTCTGCTCGACGACAGCCTGCTCGACGAGGCCGACCCGGTGCTCGAGCGCGGGCTCGAGATCCTGCTCCAGGACGACTCCGAGGAGGCCGAGCTCGAAGCCGTGGCGGCATGAGCCGCCGGTGATCCGCCGATCACCGCTTCGACGTTTCTCGATCCTCCATGGTGCGCCGTCGGCGACGCTCTCCCCCTCGATGGTTCGTGGTGACGCTCTGCGTCGCTCTGTTCGCGCTGGGCATCGGGCTCGGCATCCAGTTCGCCAAGCCACCGCCGCCGCCGGACTTCTCGCGTCCCGCGCTCGAACCGCCGGTCGACGATGCGGTTTCCCCCGAGGTGCCCGCAGGGTCAGTCGAGGACGACACGTCCGCTCCGCTGCCTGAGGATCCCATGGCGGCGAGCGCCGACGACCCTCAAGCGTCCGAAGACGCAGCGACCGCTCTCGACACGGTGCGCCAGCCGGCGCCCGGCGGCGCGCCGCGGATCGCCATCATCATCGACGATCTCGGCCGAAGCATCGGCCAGGTCGATGAGCTCGCGTCGCTCGGCGTGCCGCTCACCTTCTCAGTGCTGCCGTTCGAAGTGCGCACGGCGGAAGTGGTCGAACGGCTGCGGCTGCTCGATGTCGAGTATCTCTGCCATCTGCCGATGGAAGCCCTCGGTGGAGTCGATGCGGGCCCCGGCTCGCTGCGTGCGTCGATGTCTCCGGACGATCTGCGCGCGGCGACGCTGCGCGCGCTCGAGGCCGTACCCGGCGCGCAGGGCGCCAACAACCACATGGGCTCGGCGGTGGTCGGCGACGCCGAGGCGATGCGGACCATCCTGCGCGTGCTCGACGAGCGCGGCATCTTCTTCGTCGACTCGCGCACCAGCGCCCAAACGGTTGGGTACACGGTCGCGCGCTCGCTCGGCCTGGCGTCGGCCGAGCGGCAGGTCTTTCTCGACAACGACCGCGACCCGGAGCGAATCCGCGCCCAGTTCCGAGAGCTCCTCGACGTCGCGCAGCGGCGCGGCGGCGCAGTGGCGATCGCTCATCCGTACCCAGAGACGATCGCCACGCTGCGCGAAGAGCTCCCCGCGGCACGCGCCGCCGGCGTCGAGCTGGTGCCGGTGAGCCGCCTGCTCGAGCGCTGAATAACGGGCGAGTCGGGACCCTCAGAGGCTGTCGAGGGAGCGGATGCGCTCCGCGAGCGCGTCGGGCAGCGGCGCGGAGGCGCCGCGGCGGTAGTCGACCCACACGACCACCGACGAGCCGTCGGCCACCGGCGCGGGATCGAGGGCGGCGTCGACCGCGTGGACGTCGGCCTGCTCGCGCCGCGCGACCACGTACTCGAGGGTGAAGCTCTTGGTGCCGACCTTGGTCGCCCGCACGCCGACCTCGAGCACCGCCGGGTAGTGCACCTGGCGACGGAAATTGAGGTCGGCCTGCACCAGCGCC
This sequence comes from Acidobacteriota bacterium, assembly GCA_039194425.1. GTDB lineage: Bacteria > Acidobacteriota > Thermoanaerobaculia > Multivoradales > J023 > JAUIJL01. The sequence continues at coordinate 276,846 of JBCCVZ010000010.1, forward strand.
GGGCCGAAGGCCGGCGGGCCGGAGTCCGGTGCCTCGGCCCCGGCGGCGGCGCTCTCCTCGGCACTCGCCTCGTCGAGGCGAATGCGCTGGAAGTAGAGCATGCGCGCCGACTCGCAGTAGGTGAAGTACTTCGCGTTGTTGACGTGGCCGTAGGCGTCCATGTCGCCCCAGCGCACCGGCTCCACGTGCCAGGTCGCGTAGTGATCGCGCATGCTCAGCTCTCCGGAACGCGAATCGACTCGCCGTTGTGCTCGGGGCCGAGGCCGAGCAGGAAGGGAGCGGCGACGTCGACCCAGGTGTCGGTGCCCCAATGCTCGGCAGCACCGGTACCGAAGGCGGTGGTGAGCATGTCGGTGTGAATGATTCCGGGCGCGAGGGGGATCGCCGCCAGGCCGTCGGGCAGCTCTTGGGCGAGCGAACCGGTGAGGCCCTCGATGGCGAACTTGCTCGCGCAGTAGGGGCCGACACCGGGCGCGCTGAACTGTCCCCAGCCGGAGCTGAAGTTGCAGATCACGCCGCGGCCGGCTTCGATCATCGAAGGCACGAAGTGGCGCACGACGTTGACCACGCCCTTGACGTTGATGTCGATGACGCGCGCGAAATCGTCGGCCGAGATCGTCCACAGCGGCGCGCGCTCGTTGATCACGCCGGCGTTGTTGAGCAGCAGGTCGGGCACGCCGACCTGGTCGACCACGTGCGCCGCCCAGTGGGCGACGGAGGCGTCGTCGACGACGTCGACGGCCTGCAGGTCGTGGTTCTGACCGTGCGCCGTGGCGAGGCTCGCGCGCAGCGCGGCGAGCTGCTCTTCGTCGCGTCCACAGCCGACGATGGTGTGGCCCTCGGCGGCGTAGCGTTCGGCCAGCGCGCGGCCGAGGCCACGGGTGACGCCGGTGATCAGGATCAGCCGCTGCGCCAGGCGACGCGGGTCGTTGGCGGCGGCGCTCGGCGGAAAGGAAACGGTCATGGAGACTCCGAAGGTCGGTGTGCGGACGTCACCAGGGGAGGCGATCGAGATCGACGTTGCCGCCGGTGAGAACGATGCCGACGCGGCAGCCGTCGAGCCCGTGTCCTGGCTCGAGCAGCGCGGCGACGGCGACCGCGGACGACGGCTCGATCATCAGCTTGGCGCGCTCCCACACCAGGCGCATGGCGCGCACGATCGCATCGTCGTCGACGGTGAGAATGCGCTCGACGTGGCGTCGAGCGATGGCGAAGGTGCGCGGTGCCAGCGAAGTGCGCAGGCCGTCGGCGATCGTCTGCGGGCTGTCGCACGGAATCAGGCGTCCCGCGGCGAGCGACCGGGCGGCGTCGTTGGCGCCCGCCGGCTCCGCGCCGATGACACGCACCCGCGGCGCCAGGTGGTGAGCGCAGAGAGCGGTGCCGGAGAGCAGGCCGCCGCCACCGACCGGGACCACGACGGCGTTGAGGTCCGGCACCTCGTCGAGCAGCTCTCGCGCCGCCGTCGACTGGCCGGCGATGACGTCGAAGTGGTCGTGCGAAGAGATCTGGACGGCGCCCGTGCGCTCGACGATCTCATGGGCGGTGGCGACGCGCGCCGCGCCGGTCGGGGCGCAGCGCACGACGGTCGCTCCATAGCCGGCGATCGCCGCTACTTTCGCCTCCGGTGCGCCCTCGGGCACGACGATGGTGGCGTCGATGCCGTGGCTGCGCGCCGCACAGGCCAGCGCCTGGCCATGATTGCCCGACGAATGGGTGACGACGCCGCGTGCCCGCTGCGCCTCGTCGAGCCGCGCGAGGGCGAACGAGGCGCCGCGGAACTTGAACGCGCCGACGCGCTGAAACTGCTCGCACTTGAGGAAGAGCGAAGCTCCGGCGCGCCGGTCGAGAGTCGAGCAGGTGACGACCGGCGTACGGTGGACGACGCCTTCGAGCGTCGCCCAGGCCGCGTCGAGATCGACGCGCGTCGGAATCGGCGGCAGCACCGGGTCCTGGGCGGCCGTCGCCTGTCCTGTCGCCTGCTCGTCGTGCATCGCGTCAGCCCTCGGTCTCGTTGGTGTCGATCGGCTCGTCAGCCGCCTCGACCTCCGCGTCGGCCGCGGGCGTCGACGCCGGTGCGCGCTGGGCGAAGATTTCGCCCACCGGCAGGATGGTGACGCCGTCGGCCGCGAGGTTCAGCGGATACGAGGCGATCTCCTCGTCTTCGGCCAGCACCTCGTCGGACTTCGGCGTCGGGTACTCGATCGGCGACGGCGCGTCGTCGATCATCGCCTGGCGCAGACCCTCGGCGTCGCCCGTCACCAGCGCGAAGACCAGGTTCTCGGTCTGCAGGTGGCGCCGGATGGCGTCGTTGACCTCGTCGCGCGTGAGCGACGCCATCATCGCGCTGAAACGCTGCAGGTGGCCGTCGCCGTCGATGCCGTAGAAGACGTCGTCGATGCGGTAGCCGAGCTGCATCTGCGTCGTCGGCGCGAAGTGCTTGACGTACTTCGAGAGGAACGAGCGGGTGAGCTCGAACTCCTCCTCGCTCATGCCGTCGGCGATCAAGGCGTCGATCTCGCGCAGCGCGGCGCGCGTGGCGAAGAGCGCCTGCTCGTTGGGCAAGGTGCGGATCCAGACCGAGAAGAGCTGGTTCTGGCGCGCCACGTTGGCCGGGGGCATCTGGCGCATGCCACCTTCCGGGAAAGCCTCGATGTACGAGTAGTCGCCGTAGTTGAGGCCACGCACCTCGCGGATCACCTTGAACAGGTGGCTCGACGAGTTGCGATGCTCACCGAGCCACGAGTTGGCGAGCCACAGGGCGTAGAAGTCCTTCGTGCCTCGCTGCACGTCGAGCGGGAAGCCGAAGCTGATCGAGGTGTTCGGGCCCGGCTTGTCGACCAGCACGACCTGGCGGCCGTCGAGGGCCGGTGGAAGGATCGTCGGATCCGACGGTGCGCCGCCCGGCGGCAGCTGGTCGAGAGTCGCGGCGAAGCGTGCGACGAGCTCCTTCGGATAGCCGCCACCGAGCGCGACGGTGGCGTTGTCGCTGGTGTACCAGCGCTGGTAGAAGGCCTTCACGTCGTCCACCGTCAGGCTCTCGATGCCGGCGACGGTGCCCTCGATCGGGTGCGCGTACGCGGTGCCGGCGAACGACGCCAGTTCGAGCGCTGCCTTGCCGAACTCCTCGTCGGAGGCGTAGCGCAGGCTCTTCTCGAGGTAGCTCAGCTGGTTGCTGCGCAGGCGCTCGAAATCCTCGGCGCGGAAGGCCGGGCGCAGATAGGCGTCGGTGAAGAGCGAGAAGAAGTCGTCGAGCGTGTCGCGGTGCGCGCGCCCGGTGAGGACCGTCATCTCTTTGTCGACCCGCACCTGGTACGAGGCGGCGAGCGGGTAGAGCTTCTCGAGAATCTGGTCGACCGAGTGGGTCTCGGTGGCGCCGTCGGAGAGCATCTGGCCGGTGAGCGCGGCGAGGCCCTCCTTGCCCGCCGGGTCGTTTTGCGAGCCGACGTCGAACCAGATCGCGAAGCTGATCGTCGGATCGAGCTCGACCGGCAGCAGGACGACGTTGTCGGGCGTCTCGTCGGCGGTCGGCGGGGCGGCATCACCGCCGCAGGCGACCAGTCCGCCGAGCAGGACGAGGCAAAGGATCAGGCGAGAGAGCACGGCGAGCGGCAAGTCCTGGGCGCGCGACATCAGGCGGCTCCTTTCAGCACGACGATGGTGCGGCGCTCGGGGACGAGGTAGGCCTCCGCGGCCTGGCGCACGTCCTCGGGGGTGACGCCCTGGAGGGTCTCGAACATTGTTTCCACCGAGGCGAACTGGCCGGTGACGGCGAGCAGCCTCGCGAGGCTGGCGGCGACGCGGGCCGGCGTGTCGAGGCCGAGGAGGAAGGAATACCGCATGTGCGACTTCACGGCATCGACCTCGTCCGCGGTCGGCGGCGTCTTGCGGTAGCGCGCGATGGTCTCGTCGAGGGCGGCGAGGACCGTCTCGAGCTGCTCCTCGTCCTTGACCCGGGTGATGATGTCGATCGGCCCCGGGTCGCGGTTCTGCTGAGCGTCGGCGCCGATGCTCTCGACCAGCTGTTCGTCGATCACCAGACGCTGGTAGAGGTCGCTGGTCTCGCCGAAGGCGAGCTCGAGAAGCACACCGGTGGCAGCCTGCAGACGCTCCGTCGGCTCGTAGGCGAAGCCCTTGTAGGACACCCAGAGGATCGGCAGTGTGGCGCCGTCGTAGGTGACTTCGATGCGGCGCTCGGCCGTCTGCTCACTCTCCTGCGGAACCTCGGGCTCCTGGTAGCCGGCCTGCCAGTCGCCGTAGTGGCGGTTCGCCAGCTCGATGACCTCGGCCGGATCGACGTCGCCGGCGATCAGCAGCAGGGTGTTGTCCGGGCGGTAGAAACGCTGGAAGAAGTCCTTCGAGTACTCGTAGAGTGTCGGCATGCCCTGGATGTCTTCGACATAGCCGATCGTCGTGTGGCCGTAGGTGTGCTCCTTGAACATCTCAGCGCGCAGCGCCTCGTAGGCGACGAAGAGCGGGTTGGCGAGCGCCTTGCGGTACTCGCCGAAGACGGCGCCGGCCTCGGTCTGGAAGGCGGCCTCGGCATAAGAGAGGTTCTGGAAGCGGTCGGCCTCGAGCTCCATCACCTGCGGCAAGTCCTCGGCCGCGATCGACAGGTGATAGGCGGTGAGGTCGTCGGTGGTGAAGGCGTTGGCGTTGGCGCCCATCTCGGTCATGCGCTCGTTGTACTGCTCGGCCGGCATCGACTCGGTGCCGCGGAACATCATGTGCTCGAAGAAGTGGGCGAAGCCGGTGCGTCCGTCCTCGATCTCGTCGCGCGAGCCGGTGCGCACGATCGACCAGTACGACGCCAGGCCGCTGGTCGGCATCGGCACGACGATCAGCTGCAGGCCGTTGTCGAGGGTCTCGAGGTGGACGGGATACGGGAAGATCGCGTCGTCGGCGCCGGCCGCGGGGGCGACGAGCCCGCCGAGAGTGAGCGCGAGCACGGCGACGAGGACGAGAAGGACATCGAGTCTCTTCACGAAGAGGACCTCCTGGTGGGCACTGGTGGCTGGGAGAAGGGGAGGCGCGGCGAGGAGCACGGACAGGAGCCCGTGGCCACCGCGACCTTAGGATATCGCATCGGCGTTCGGCGGCATCGCGCCACCGAGCAGCGATCGGGTACTCTACGTCCCCGTGATCACCGTCGACCGCCTGTCGAAGACCTTCTGGATCCACCGCAAAGAACCCGGTCTCTGGGGGTCGGTGAAGTCGTTGGTGCGCCGGCGCCGCGAGGCCAAGCACGCCGTGCGGGAGATCTCGTTCCGGGTCGACGAGGGCGAGGTGGTCGGTTTGATCGGCGCCAACGGCGCCGGCAAGACGACGCTGGTCAAGATGCTCTCCGGGATCGTCCATCCGAGCTCCGGCGACGCGCGTGTTCTCGGTCACCAGCCATGGCGCCGAGCCGACGCCCTGCGGCGGCAGATCTCGCTGATCATGGGGCAGAAGGCGCAGCTGTGGTGGGACCTGCCGGCGGCCGACTGCTTCCTGCTACTGCGTGAGATCTACCGGATTCCGCGCCCCGACTTCGAGCGCCGCCTCGCGGAGCTGACCGCGTTGCTCGAGGTCGAGGACGAGCTGAACGTGCAGGTGCGGCGCCTGTCGCTCGGCGAGCGCATGAAGATGGAGCTGGTGGCGGCGCTGCTGCACGCTCCGCGCTGCGTGTTCCTCGACGAGCCGACGATCGGCCTCGACCTCGCGGCGCAGCGCGCGATCCGCGACTTCATCCTCGACTATCGTCGCCGCCATCAGCCGGCGATGCTGGTCACCAGCCACTACATGGACGACATCGAGCGCCTGTGCGAGCGCATCCTGGTCCTGCGCCGCGGACGCCTGGTCTACGACGGCTCGCGCCGTGCGGTGGTCGAGCGTTTCGCGCGCTCGAAGGTGGTCACGGTGCACTATCGCGGCACGCCGACCGCCGCGGCGCTCGAGCGTCTCGAGCGGGTCGGCCGCCGTCTCCATCCGGACGGTAGCGATGCCGCCACGCTGCGCCTCGAGACCCCGCGCGAGCGCGTCGCCGAGGCGGCTGCAGCGGCCATGGAGCTGCTCGACGTCGCCGACCTGTCGATCGAGGAAGAGCCGCTCGGCCAGGTCGTCGAGCGTCTCCAGCGCGCACGCGGCGCACAAGAGGAAGAAGCCTTGGAGGAGGACTCCCTGGAGCATGAGCTTCCCGGGGATGGCTCGGTGGAGGGTGACGTCCGGTGACGCCGCGTCTCTTCCTCACCGCGGTCAGCCTGCAGGCGCGCAAGCTGATGAGTTACCGCGTCGCCTTCTGGGCCACCGCGATCATCGCCTTCGCTGCCGAGCTGGTGGTCGCCGTCTTCCTGTGGCGCGCGATCTTCGAGGCGTCGGGCGAAGAGTCGATCGGCGGCTTCACCTACGGCGGCATGTTGCTCTACTACGTCTGCGCGCTGCTGACGGCGAAGCTGGTCTACGGCCGCGAACGCGACCTGTCGGTGTCGGAGGATATCTACCAGGGGCACTTGACCCGCTACCTGATCTACCCGGTGTCGTACGGCGTCTTCAAGTACGCCGAGCACCTCGGGTCGATGGTGCCGTCGCTGGTGCAGGTCCTGCTCTTCGCCGGCGCCGCGGGCTTCATCCTGCCGCTACCGAGCGACCTCGGCATCACGCCCGCGACGGTGGCGATGGCGCTGGTGTCGATTCTCGTCGCCGGCCTCTTCGTTTTCGCCTTGCGCTTCACCGTCCAGCTGGTGTCGTTCTGGGCCGACAACGTCTGGTCGCTGAACGTGATGCTGCGCTTCTCGATGGAGTTCCTCGGGGGCCTCATGCTGCCGCTCAGCCTGTTTCCGGAGGTCGTGCGTCAGGTGCTCGCCGCGACGCCGTTCCCCTACATTTTCTACGTGCCGGTGACGACTCTGCTCGGCCGCGTCTCGGTCGCGGAGTGGCTGCGCGGCCTGGTCGTCACCAGTGCCTGGATCGTCGTCGTCGTGCTGGTCGCCCGCTGGGTGTGGGCGCGCGGCAACCGCGTCTACAGCGGCGTCGGAATCTGAGGCGGTCGGAGTCGTCATGCTGCGCTACCTCCGCCTCTACCTCTACTTCCTGCGTTTCTCGCTGTCGAAGGCGATGGAGTTTCGGCTCGATTTCTTCTTCCGCATCGTGATGGACGTGGTGTTCTACATCGTCCACCTGGCCTTCTTCACGGTGATCTATCGCCACACCGACCTGCTCGGCGGCTGGACCCTCGACCAGATCTACCTCTTCGTCGCTGGCACGATGCTCACCGACGCGCTGCACATGACCCTGTTCGCCAACAATCTCTGGTGGCTGCCGGTCTACATCAATCGCGGCGACCTCGACTACTACCTCGTGCGGCCGGTTTCACCGCTCTTCCTGCTCAGCCTGCGGGAGTTCGCCGCCAACTCGTTCGTCAACCTGTTGATCGCCGCCGGGGCGGTCGTTTGGGCGGTGTGGCGCTATCCCGAGCCGCTCGGCGCCGCGCGCGTGGTGTTGTTCTTGGTGCTCCTCGGCTTCGGCGTGATGGTCTACTACCTGCTGCGCATGCTGTTCATCATCCCAGTGTTTTGGCTGCATTCGGGACGCGGGCTCGACGAGATCGCCTGGTCGCTCAACCGGCTCTCCGAGCAGCCGCACCAGATCTACCATCCGTGGCTGCGCGTGGTGATGCTCACGATCCTGCCGATCGCGCTGCTCGTCTCGGTGCCGTCGCATGCGCTCTTCGGCGGCGATGCGCTGCTGCGGCTCGTCCATGTGGTCACCGTGACGGCGTGCCTCTTCGGCTTCGTCGTCTGGTTCTGGCGCGTCGGCCTGCGCGCCTACGCGTCCGCGTCTTCCTGAGCACCGTCCTTCCAGAAGCAGCCTGTCCAGAAGCGGTCTTTCGAGAGCAGTCTGTCGAGAGGCAGTCTGTCGACAGACAGTCTCTCGAGGGGGTTTGGCAGGGAGGATTTCCTACCCAGGGAATTTCTCCTATTCGTTTGGGGCCTTCGAACCCCGAAAACGCAGGATCGACCGTTCTCGAAACCTGGCACGGCGCTTGCTAACTGTAGAGAGCGAGGATGACGGAGCGACCGGCGCTCGAGAGGCTTTTCAAACGTGAGCCGCCGTCCCGTCAGAACCACTCCTCCTTGCAGTGCTCTCCAGGTTCCATGGGGTTGTGGGACCGCGAACATGGCTTCGATTGTCTGCTTTACCACGAGGGGGGCTCGGGGTAAAGATGCCCCCCGGTCGTCGACCGACGATCGGGGGGCCTTTCTTTTTTTGGTCGATCTGGCCAAAGAGGCCTGCGCGGATGAGAAGGTCTCGGCGCGCCGCGCCGCCGCCAGGGATTGAAATCCCCGGCTCACCTCGTCTGTCCCTGCGGGACATCGGACGTCGAGCCGATCGTAGAGCACGAGCCGACCTGGGGCCGCCGGCATCCTGCCGGCCTGGTGCACGCCGGCTCGTGAGCTGCGCCAGAGCCGGCTGGAAGCCGGCGCGACTGATTGGAATTGGGTGCTAGCCGCCGCAGCCGCCGCAGCCGCCGCCACAGCCGGCATCCCCGTCGCCGACGGAACCGCCGGCGCCGGAGAGCCAGGTCGAGAGCGCGCCCACGCCGTCATTGGCGTCGCGATCGCGAGCGGTCGCTTTGTCGAAGCCGTGGAGAGCCACTGGCCAGGATGCGAAGTCGCCGGAGGGAACCGCTGCCTCGCCGAGCGGGCCGATCTGCGGTCTGGCCGGCCCGGCGAGCAGGGCGCCGTGCGCCCGTCGAAGTGTCGGCGCCGCGCCGCGGGTGCGGCGAATGGAGAGCAACGCCAGCACGACCGCGAGCCCGCCGAGCGTCAGGCTGACGACCAGCAGACCCACCGGTTCGCCTCTCGCGACACCTTGCGACAACCTCGCCAGGCCGACCACGATCCACGGCGCCGCGACCAGAGTGATCAGTCCGACCACGACTCGCAGCTGCGCTGCGCCGAGCCAGAGCTGTTTGCCCACCAGCGACCGCCGAAGGTCGGCGAGTGCGTCGGCGAGCGACTCGCGTAGCGCTGCCGGCGTCGCCGAGACTGCGAGCGCACGCAACGTCTCCAACTCGAGCGGATCCAGCTCGTTCCTTCGGTTGAACGCTCCGGATCGAGGCCGCACTCGCACCCTGCGCTTGCGCTGCCGGTCCTGGGTCTCGATCAAGTTGCGCTGCTGCAGCTCGGCTAGCACGGTCTCGATCGCGCGCTTCGGGCCGCCGGCAAGGTAGGCGGTCTCGTAGAGGCCGAGCGACTGCGTTTCGCTCGGCGCCCAGCGCCCGAGCAGCCAGCGGATCCCAAACGCGACGAAGGCCGTACCCATAGCGCCGACGGTGACGAACCACACCAGGAACTCCAGGCCGGACACGTCGAACCAATGTGAGGTCATCCAGTCCATCGAATCTCTCCTGTCGTCTGGCGAAGTGCTCAGCGTCGGCGGATTCGGCACAGAAGGCCGCGCAGCCACCCAGGCTTCGACACGATCCACACGGCGCGCTGGTCGACTCGCACGGAGTCGACCTGAAACCTCTGCTCGACCCCCGGCCAGATGTCGACCGGCGGCTCGCGCTCGAAGAGTCGCCGGTAGCTCGCGAGGGTCGCTTCGTATTGCTCGTGGTAGCGGTCGCGCTCCGCGCCGCCGCCACGCGTCGGTCCGTGGTGCAGCGACCGCCCCAGCACCTCGCCGCACATCGCGTCCCAATAGCTGCGCGTGTAGAGCAGGTGCAGGTGCCAGGCCTGGTCGACCTCGTCGGATGGCGTCACCTCATGGCCGGCGACCATCGCCAGGTAGACGAAGCGTCGATACTCGCCGACCACGCGCAGCGCGTAGCCGAGTCGCCAGCCGTTCTCGCGCGCCAGGCGGTGGCTGAACGGCAGAGACGACTCTGGATCGTCGAGCTCGAAGCGCTCGAGCCGTAGCCACAGCGAGTCATCGCGAGCGGCCGAGCGACCTCGATGCTCCGACGTGCTACCGGATTGCGAGTCGGGTGTCATGTGCAGGCTCTACGACTACTCGGCGCCGGGTATTCGACAGGCGTGCAGTGCCATCGACGCTCGCGCATCGGGGAGGCTCGCGTCGTGCATCGAGCGAGAACAGGTCACCCGTCGGTGAAGATCTTGCCCGGGTTGAGGATGCCCCGTGGGTCGAACGAGCGCTTGATCGCGCGCATCACCTCGAGCGCTGCCGGCGAGCGCACCAAGGGTAGGTATGCCCGCTGGCTGTAGCCGATGCCGTGCTCGCCGGTGACGCTGCCGCCGAGCGCGACGACGCGCTCGAAGAGCTCCTGCTCGGCGGCGTCGCGACGCGCCTCCCAGGCGTCGTCGTCGAGCGAGCCGCGCAGCAGGTTGACGTGCAGGTTGCCGTCGCCGGCATGGCCGTAGCAGATCGCCTCGAGGCCGTGCGCGGCGGCGACGGCGCGTGCCGCGCGCACCAGCTCGGCGAGCTTGGACCGCGGCACGACCGCGTCGGCCTCCTTGTACACCGACCGGTGCTTCACCGCCTCGCCGGTCTTGCGGCGGATCGCCCACAGCCGCTCCTGGTCGGCGATGTCTTCGGCGGCGATCGCCTCGCCGGCGCCGAGCTCCTCGGCCAGGGCGGCGATGGCCGCGGCGCGCTCGAGCAACTCGTCGGACGGATCGTCGCCAGCTTCCTTTCGCAGCGCGGCGCCGGCGTGCAGCTCGAGCAGCATCACCGCGCGGTGTCCGCGCAGTTGGGGAGGTAGTTCCATCACCGCGCCGACGGCGTCGAGGGCGTTCTCTTCCATCAGCTCGCAAGCGGCCGGATCGTGGCCGGCACGGAAGATCGCTTCCACCGCGGCCGCGGCGCTCTCGAGGTCGGGGAAGGGCAGGAGCAGAGTCAGGGTGGCCGCCGGCCGACCGATCAGGCGCAGGGTCGCGGCCGTGATCACCGCCAGCGTGCCTTCCGAGCCGATCAGCAGTCGGGCCAGGTCGTAGCCGGCGACGTCTTTCCGGTTGCGCCCGCCGGTGTCGATCCGCCGGCCGTCGGCGAGCACCGCCTCGAGCCCGAGCACCCAGGCACCCGTCGCGCCGTACTTGCACGAACGCGGGCCGGCGGCGTTCTCCGCCAGGTTGCCGCCGAGCAGCGACATGTCCTTGCTGCCCGGGTCGGGCGGGTAGAAGAGGCCCTCCGCCTCGACCGCGCGCTGCAGATTACCGACGACGACCCCACTCTCCGCCACCGCTACCAGGTCGCGCGTGTCGATCGCGCGGATGCGGTCGAGACGCTCCACGGTCAGCACCAGGCCGCCGTGCACCGGCAGCGCGCCGCCGGACAGGCCGGTGCCGGCGCCACGCGGCGTGACGGGCAGGCGCGCGTCGTGAGCGAGCGCCAGAATGCGCGCCACCTGGTCGGTGTCGGCCGGCCGGACGATCGCCGCTGGTGGAAAGCAAAGGCGCTCGGTCTCGTCGCGGCCGTAGCGGTCGCGCGCGGCGTCGTCGACGAGCAGGTGCTCGGCGCCGACGATCGCGCCCAGGGCCTCGAGATGCGCCGGGTCGACGGCGGCGAAGTCGTTGTCTGCCGTTGCGCGGTCGGCGGGCGCCGTGGGCGCTGCGGGATGGGACGACGCGGCCATGCGGTGATGCTATCCGACGCTGGGTCAGTGATACGCTGCGCCTCCCGTGGACGTCGCCGTGGTCCTCGGTCGCCCTTCGACCCAACCCACGACGTCACTCTCCCGATCCGACTCTTCTCCGACTCTTTTCCGACTCACCACAGGCCTCCGTATGATCGACGAGCTCTTCCGCATCGGCTCGTTCTCCGTCAGCCCGTTCGGCGTGATGCTGGTGCTGGCGCTGCTCTCCTCCTACTGGCAGCTGCGCCGCCAGATGCTGCGCACCGGCATCGGCGACGAAGAGGACGCCAGCGCCATCGTCTTCACCTGCGGCTTTCTCGGCATCGCCGGCGGCAAGCTGTACTACGCCATGCTGGTGCAGGACTGGAGCGCCTTCCTGTCGCGCGCCGGCATCGTCTGGTACGGCAGTCTGATCGCTGGTCTTGCCGGCTTCGTGTGGGTCGTGTGGCGCCGTCGGCTGCCGATGCGCCGTACGCTCGACGCCGCCGCGCCGGCGCTGCCGCTGGGCTACGCGGTCGGCCGCATCGGCTGCCTGCTGGTGGGCGACGACTACGGTGTGCCGAGCGATGTGCCGTGGGCGATGAAGTTCCCCAACGGTCTGCCGCCGTCGACCGCCGGCTCGCTGCGCCACCAGTTCGGCGTCGAGGTCGACCCGTCGATCGCGGACTCGACCGTGCTCGCCGTGCATCCGACGCAGATCTACACGTCGCTTGCCGCCTTCGCCATCTGGGGCTTCGCTCTCTGGCTGGCGGGCCGCGGCAGCCTGCGCCCGGGTCGTCTGCTGCTGGTGGTGTTGGCGCTGCTCTCGGTCGAGCGCTTCCTGGTCGAGTTCCTGCGCGCCAAGGACGACCGCTTCTTCGCCGACACCTTCACGCTGGCGCAGCTGATCAGCGTCGCCCTGCTGGTCGGCGTCGCCCTGGTCGCCTGGCGCTGGTGGCGCGTGGAGGCGCCGGAGGCCGCGTCGTGAGTCGACGCACGCCGCCTCGGCTGCTGACCATCGCCGGCTCCGACTCGGGGGGTGGGGCAGGCATCCAGGCCGACCTGAAGACCTTCGCCGCCCACGGCTCCTACGGTATGTCGGTGGTGACCGCGGTGACGGCGCAGAACACTCTCGGGGTCGACGCGGTACACGTCGTGCCGCCGGCCATCGTGGCGGCGCAGATCGACGCGGTGCTCGGCGACCTCGGCGCCGACGCGGTGAAGATCGGCATGCTGGCCACCGCCGAGGGGGCGCGGGCCGTCGGCGAACGGCTGCGCGTCCATCGGCCGCCGCACATCGTGCTCGACCCGGTGATGGTGGCGCAGAGCGGCGACCCGCTGCTCGCCGAGGACGCGGTCGCCGCGCTGGTCGAGGAGGTGCTGCCGCTGGCCGAGGTGGTGACGCCGAATCTGCCCGAAGCGGCGCGGCTCATCGGAGCAGAGGAGGCCGCGCTGGCGGCGCTGCTCGCGGCCGACGACCCGAGCGCCCGCGAGGTCGCGCCAGAGATCGCCGCGACACTCGACGCCGCGCGTTCGCTCGGCGGCGCGGTGCTGCTCAAGGGGGGCCATGCCGAAGGCCCTGGAGTCGTCGACCTTCTTCTCGAGGCCGAGACGGTCTTCCGCATGGTGCATCCCCGTCGTGCGACGCGGTCGAACCACGGCACGGGCTGCACCCTGTCGTCCGCGGTCGCCGCGCGTCTCGGCGCTGGCGCTCCGCTGCTCGACGCGGTGCACGGCGCCGTCGACTACCTGCAGGGCGCGCTCGCCGCCGCCTATCCGCTCGGCCGCGGCCACGGCCCGGTCGATCATCTTTACCGCCTCCATTCTGTCGAGAGGCCGGCCGACGCATGACGGACCCCGTTGACCTCCTGATCGTCGGCGCCGGGCCGACCGGTATCGCCATCGGCGCCGAGGCGCGCCGCGCCGGAGTCGACGCACTGCTTGTCGACCGCGGCGGTCTGTGCGCGTCGATCCAGCAGTGGCCGACCGACATCGAATTCTTCACCACCCGCGATCGTCTCGAGATTGCCGACATCCCGTTTGGCACGCCCGACGACAAGCCGACGCGGCGCCAGGCGCTGGCCTACTACGCCGGCGTGGCGCGGCGCTACGCGCTGGCGCTGGCGCCGTACGAAGAGGTGCTCTCGGTGCGCCGCGGCGACGACGGCCGGTTCACCATCGACAGCCGGTCGATCGAGAGCCGCACCAGCGACAGCCCGACGGTCGGTCGACGCACGGCCACTCTCGGTCGCTCGGTGCGGCGTCGCGCGCGCGCTGTGGTGCTCGCCACCGGCTACTTCGAGCAGCCGCGGCGGCTCGACGTGCCGGGTGAGGAGCTGCCCTGGGTGCGCCAGCGCTACCGCGAGCCGTGGGGCCACTTCGGCCAGCACGTGGTGGTGGTCGGTGGCGCCAACTCGGCGGTGAAGACGGCGCTCGACCTGTGGCGCCACGACGTCCGGGTGACGCTCGTGCATCGCGGAGCGGCGCTCAAGCCGAGCGTCAAGTACTGGCTCGAACCCGACATCGTCAACCGCATCGACGAGGGCTCGATCGACGGCCGCTTCGAGACCGTGGTCGAGGCGTTCCACGCCGACCATCGCGTCGCGTTGCGTGGCCCGGACGGCGCCACGACCCTCGAGGAGGTCGGTGCGGTCTACGTGCAGATCGGCTACGAGCCGGACGTCGAGCTGCAGCGTCGCTGCGGCGTCGAGGTCGACGCCGACACACTCGTGCCGCGCTTCGACCCCGCGACCTGCGAGACCAACGTGCCCGGGCTCTATGTCGCCGGCACCCTGCAGGCGGGTCGGCGCACCGATCAGATCTTCATCGAAAACTCGCGCGACCACGGCGAGCGCATCGTCGCGCACCTGTGCCCTATACTCGAAGCCGACGGAGTCGCAGGTGGCCGGCGCACCGGCACCTGCTGAACGACGCGCCCGCCCGGAGATCGATCCTTCGATGAGTATCCAGCGCCCCACCGACCCGCCGCGGTCGGTCTCACGATCCCCGTCGGTCTCAGAGTCTTCCCCGGCCTCGTGGCTCCTGTCGGCCTTGCGCTCCGGGCCCGTGCTCCTCGCGACGGCGGTCGCGCTTGCTCTCGCGCTCGCCCCGCTCGGCTTCGCGCAGGACGACGACACCATCGCCGACCTCGGCTTCGGCGAGAGCGTGAACGTCAACGTGGTCAACGTCGACGTCTACGTCACCGACCGCGAGGGCCAGCGCATCCGAGGCCTCACCGCCGCCGACTTCCAGCTCACGGTCGACAAGCGGCCCGTGCCGATCTCCAACTTCTACGCCGTCGACGGCGGACGCGTGGTCGCCGGCGGCACGCCGCTCGAGATCGTCGGCGCGGCGTCCGGGGCCGAGCTGCGGCGTTGCCTCGGAGATTCGTGCAACGAGCTCTTCTTCTTTCCGGTCGTCGGTGCCGCGGCGCCGGGGCGGGCGGTCCAGCTGGTCCGTGCCGAGACCCCGGCCGATCAGCGCCTGCACCTGATCGTCTACATCGACAACTTCAACATCGCGCCGTTCAATCGCAATCGGGTGATCCGCGCGGTGCGCAACTTCCTGCGCGAAGAGCTCGACCCCGACGACCGCGTGATGCTGGTCACCTACGATCGCGCGCTCGAGGTGCGCCAGCCGTTCACCTCGGACCCCGAGCTGGTCGCCCGTGCGCTCTACCGCATCGAAGAGATGACCGGCATGCGGGTCACCGCCGACAACGATCGGCGCGACATGATCGAGCAGATCTACAGCGAGGATCGCGACCTTTACTTCGTGCGCGGGCGCGCGACGCAGTACGCCGAGTCGATCCACAACGACGTCAGCTTCACGCTCGACGCGCTGCAGCAGCAGGTCGAGATGCTCGCCGGCCTGCCCGGGCGCAAGGCGATCTTCTATGTCAGCGACGGCGTGCCGATGCGTCCGGGCGAGGACATCTTCTACGCACTCAATGATCGATTCCGCGACACCAGCGTGCTGATCGAGGGCCATCGCTACGATCTTTCGCGCCGCTTCCAGTCTTTGATCACGGCCGCCAACTCGCACCGCGTCTCCTTCTACACGGTCGACGCCGCCGGTCTGCGTACCTTCACGTCGATGGACGCGGCGAGCCGCGGTCCGGGCGCCGGCCCCCTGGTCGACCAGACGTACTTCAACAACTTGCAGGCACCGCTGCGCTTCATGGCCGAGGAGACCGGAGGATTCGTGGTGATGAACACGAACAACTTCCGCAAGCCCCTCGACCGCATGGCCGCCGATTTCGACAGCTACTACTCGCTCGGCTTCGTACCGGCGTCTGATGTGTCCGGGCGCTACCACCGTATCGAGGTCGAACTCAAAGAGAAGCGTCGCGGCGTCGACGTGCGGCATCGCGACGGCTACCGCGACAAGCCGCTCGACACCGTGATGAGCGAGCGCGCGCTCGCTGCCCTCGAGCTCGGCTTCGGCGACAATCCGCTCGGAGTCGATCTCGAAGTGGTGAAGATCGATCCCGGCGAGACGCGCGACCAATTCCTCGTCACCCTGGTGGTGAAGGTGCCGATGGATCGTCTCGAGTTTCTGCCGCAGTCCGAGATGATGCGGGCTCGCGTGCGTCTGTACATCGCGGCGCGTGACCGCGAGGGTGGCCTCGCCGAGGTCCAGGAAGTGCCGATGCCGATCGATATCCCGGTCGCCGAATGGGACATCGCGCGGCGACAGCAGTACCATTACACTCTGACCCTGCTGATGCGGGGTGGCCGGCAGGTCGTGGGCATGGGTGTTCGCGACCAGATTGGTGCCACGGCGAGCTTCGTCACCGAAGCCGTCCAGGTCCGCTGAGCGGCGGGCCCGCACGAGCACCGTCCGGGCACAAGATCATGCGACGAGAGGACCCTCGATGAGCGAAGAACGGATCGGCTGGCTCGATGCGCTACAGGACCTCGGCGACGCCGTCGTCGAGCTGGTGCGTGCCGAGGTGTCGGTGGTCACCGATCGCTGGCGCCGGACCCTGATCGAGCTGGCGAAGATCGCCGGTCTCATCTTCGTGGTGATGGTCGTCTTCTTCTACCTGCCGTTCCTGGCGCTGCTCGGTCTCGTCGACGCCGTGCGCGCGCTCGCCAACTGGCCGATCTGGGGCGCCGCGGCCGCGGTGCTCGGCGCTGCGGTGCTCTTCTGCCTGATCCTGGCCCTGATCGCGAAGTACATCTTGAGCCGTTATGTCGAGGCGCCGAATCAGACGGTCGTGCGTCGCCTCGACGACGCCTCCGGCTGGTGGCACGAGCGCGTCGCCCACGAGCCGCACCGACTGCGGAGGAGCCCTCATGAGCTCGCTGAATGATTCGCGTCCGAAGATCGACCGCGTGCTCGCTGCTCGCCAGAAGGTCGAGGAGCGCATCGACGTTCTGCGTGCCGCGTTCGACCGTGAGACGCGCTGGGTTCCGCGCGGGGATCGGTTCTTCCTGCCGCTGGTCGGATTCGCGGTCGGTCTGTCGCTGACCAGCGGCCGCAGACGGCGCGGCGGTCGGCCGCGCCGCGTCGACTGAACGGCGCGGTCGGTCACCGGTTGGTGCGACCGCGGGGGGCGAAGAGGCCCCCCGGCCTTCAGTCCACGGGCAGGGGTCTTCAGTGTTCAGTCGTCGGGCAGCGGGCGCTTGAAGACCATCGCGATATTGTCACTCGCGCCACTCTTGAAATTCACTGACGTCAGCCCAACCAGCTCCCACCCTTCCTCCCCCAGCCGGTTGAGTTGCCCTACGGCGTTCGGATCGAGGCGGTAGCCCTCGCTCCGAATGTTGATGATCTTGTACTCCCAGCGCGTCATCGAGTCCCTCCTGGTTGGGTATGGCGACCGCGCGTCGGCGCCGCGGCATCGGCGCCGCGCCGGACCCGCACCCGCATCCCCCGCTCGATTCGCCAGTGTCGCGCCAGATCGTCGCCGTTCAGCGACAGCTCCAGCGTGCCCAGCGAACCGGCGAGCGCGGCGGCACGGCCCTCCGGTATCTGCAGGTAGTGGTCCACCCACAGATCGGTTGATTGGCCGCCGACCGCGATCTCGAGGAGACGACGCTCTCCACTCACGGGGTCGTTGAGCCAGCATACGGGGATATCTGAGATCAAGTTGCCGAAGTGATCGATGTGGACGATGTGCCCTTCGATCAAGTCGCCGCGGGCATGTGGAGCCGGTCGCTCGAGGCGACGCGGTTCGACGGTCTCACCGAGCGCGTCGAGCGGCACTCCGCGCAGCAGCTCGGCAGCCACGGGCGCGAAGCGATCCCGACCGTGAAAGGTCGAGCCGGGAGCGACGCGCCACAGGTCCGGGCGATCGACCGCGACACTCTGTGGCTGGGAGTGCGGCTCGAGTCCGGCATCCGTCGTGGTCTGTGCGGGCTGCGTGGCCCGCGCGGCATCGAGCACGCCGGTGAGCAACCCGTTGTCCGGCGCGACGAAGAGCTGACGGCGGATCGTGTCGTCGCCGGGATCGCGGAGTGGGACCTCGGCGGCGAGGATGCGCCGCGCCGAGCCGACACCGGGATCGATCACCGCGAGATGGACGGTGTCGGTGGGAAAAGTGACCGCGGCCGCGGTGAGCAGAAATGAGCCGGTGGCGAGGTCGCCGGCCGGAACGTCGTGGCTGAGATCGACGAAGCTCGGAGCGCTGCCGAGGCGGGTTGTGACGACGCCTTTCATCGCCGCGACATACCAGTCACGGTTTCCGAAATCGGTCGTGATTGTCAAAATTCGCACGAAAAATCCTGGGCTCCGAGGCCCCGTGCCCGACACACCGAAAGATCTACTGCTTCGCGTTCATTCCTGCGAGATCGTGGAATGGCCCGCCCGGAGTCTAGCGCAACTCAGCTCGACGGTCTACGAAATCGCCAGCCTCTCTTGACGATTCGAATCGCCTGCAATTCGATAGAGTGCCCGCGCGATGAACGCCCCGACGCCGCGCCCGCCGCATCGATCGCCGTCGCTCCGGCGCTCGGTGACGCTTTTCACCAAGCCTGCCGTCCCGGGCCGAGTGAAAACGCGGCTGCACCCGGCGCTCGGTGCCGAGGGCGCCGCGCGCTTTCACGAGGCCTTGCTCGGCGACGTGCTCGAGACTCTGCGCGGCGGACCGTGGAGTCTGACCGTGGCCTGGGCGCTGACCGCGGGCGAGGTGCCACCGGCGCTCGACGGAGCGCACGCCCTGCGTCAGGAAGGCGAGGATCTCGGCGCGCGTCTTCATCATGCGCTGTCGGTCGCGGCGCGTGACCACGAGGTGGTGGCGGCGGTCGGCAGCGATCATCCGGAGCTCGCGGCGGCGACCGTCGAGGACGCCTTCGCCTGTCTCGACGCGGGGAGCGACGTGGTCTTCGGTCCAGTCGACGACGGAGGCTATTTCCTTGTCGCGGCCCGCGCCGACGTGCTCACGCCGGAGCTCTTCCGTGACATTCCGTGGAGCACCGAGGCCGTGCTCGAGACGTCGCTCGAACGCGCCGCGGCCCGCGCTCTGAGGGTCGAGCTGCTGCCGCCCGGGCACGACATCGATCGCCCCGACGATCTCGACGCGCTCGAGGCGCGCCTCGGAGAGCCCGGGGCGGCACCCTGCCCACGGACGCGGGCCTTCCTGCGGACCCGGACGACGAAGGCTTCGCGCTGAGAGTCATACGGTGAGACATTCGCTGAGAGACGCCGAGGAGAACGATCCGATGAGGCAGACCCGATGAGGCTGTTCACCGCCCAGCAGATGGCCGCAGTCGACCGACGCGCCATCGACGAGCTTGGAATCCCGGGCCCGGTGCTCATGGAGAACGCAGCTGTCGGTCTCGCCGACGCGCTCGGCGACGCCTTTCCGGCCGCGCGCTCGGTGGCGATTCTCTGCGGCCCGGGCAACAACGGCGGCGACGGCCTGGCGCTCGCTCGTCACCTCGATGGCCGCGGCTACGGCGTGCGCACCATCCTCTTCGTCGGCACCGGCTCCTCCGGTGCAGTCGACCCGGGCGGCGACGCCGGCCTGCAGCTGCGCATCCTCGAGGCAGCCGGGCTCGAGGTGATCCGCCTCACTCCCGACGACTCTCTCGAGGTCGCCCTCGACGCCGCGCGCGCCGCCGACCTGGTGGTCGACGCGCTCTTCGGCACCGGCTTGTCGCGCCCGCTCGAGGGCCGATTCGCCACGCTCGTCGACGGCCTGCGGACGATCGACACGCCGCGCCTGGCGGTAGACCTGCCGAGCGGCCTCGCGGGCTCGAGCGGCGAGCCGCCCGGACCGCACCTCGACGCCGCCGTCACGGTGACGTTCGCGGCGCCAAAGCTGGCGCACATCCTGGCGCCGGCGGCGTCGTACTGCGGACGGGTCGTGGTCACCGACCTCGGCCTGCCGGCCGGACTGCTCGACGAGGCGCCCGGCTCGGTGCATCTCACGACCGCCGACGAGGCGGCGGCGCTGGCGCCGCCGCGCGCCGAGGAGCGCGACACCAACAAGGGCTCGTTCGGCCATCTCCTGGTGGTCGCCGGCCGGCCCGGGGGCGCCGGCGCCGCGCTGCTCACGACGCGCGCCGCGGTGCGTTCCGGCACCGGTCTGGTGACTGCGGCGGTGCCGTCGGCGATTCGGGCCGAGGTCGACCTCGGCTCGCTCGAGAGCCTCACGCTACCGCTCCCGGCTGCCGCCGACGACTCGCTCGACGTCTCGTGTCTGGAGCGCCTGGTCGACGCCGCCACCGGCAAGCAAGCGCTCGCCGTCGGCCCGGCGCTCGGTACCGGTGACGGCGCGTTCGAGCTGGTGCGCCGCCTGGTCGACGCGGTCGACCTGCCGATGGTGCTCGACGCCGACGCCTTGACGGCGTTCGCCGGGCGCCTCGAGGCGCTGCGTGCGCGCACGGCGCCGACCGTCCTGACGCCGCATCCGGGGGAGATGGGGCGACTGCTCGGCGTGCCGACGGCGGAGGTCCAGGCCGACCGCCTGGACGCCGCGCGCCGGGCGGCCGACGCGAGCGGTTGTGTCGTCGTGCTCAAGGGTCACACGACGGTCGTCGCGGTGCCGGTGGAACCACCGCCCGCCGATCCCGCCACCGAGTCCTCGGCCGATGCCGTCGAGCTGTGGCTCGATCCGAACGGCAACAACGGCCTCGCCACGGGCGGCAGCGGTGACGTGCTGACCGGCATCGTCGGGGGACTGCTGGCGCAGGGGCTCGACAGCGCCTCCGCGGCGCGTCTCGGCGTCTTCTTGCACGGCCTGGCCGGCGACCTCGCCGCCGAGACGTTCGGGCGCCGCGCGCTGGCGGCCGGCGACCTCGTCGACCATCTCGCCGCCGCCTGGCGGGAGCTACTGGCCGAGGAGGCCTGAGACCGATGGCACACGAAGAGTTCCTCAGCACGTCGGAGGACGACACCGAAGAGCTCGGTGCCGCCCTCGTCGACCGCTTGGCCGCGCACCTCGGTGTCGACGCGTCCGGTGGCGCCGTCGTGTTGCTCGAAGGCGGTCTCGGCGCCGGCAAGACGGTGTTCGTTCGCGGCATGGCGCGGGCTCTCGGGGTCGATCCGCGCGAAGTCCAGTCGCCGACCTACACGCTCGTGCACGAGCACGACGGATCCCGCGGCCGCCTGGTGCACGCCGACCTGTACCGGCTCGCCACCGACGAAGTCGCCAACCTCGGCCTCGACGAGCTGCTCGCCGGGCCGGGCTGGACGGCCATCGAGTGGCCCGATCGGCTGCCGGCGCCGCCGTCCGGAGCGCTGCTGGCGCGCCTCGAAGAGCTTGCGGACGGCCGACGGCGGATCGAGATCGAGGCGCCGGGCCGGTCCTGATAGAGTCTGCGCCCTCTGCGGGCCACGCGCCCGTCCCGCCTCGTTCGGAGCCGGATCCCAATCCGGCCTGGCCACCGTCCAGAGTCTACGAACCTCGGAGAGACCATGAAGATCAAGACCGTCGGAGTCGTCGGCTGCGGCCTCATGGGCGCCGGCATCGCCGAAGTGTCCGCCGCCGCCGGATTCAAGACCATCGTGCGCGAAGTGAGTGAAGACCTGCTCGAGAAAGGGCGGGAGCGCATCGAGAAAAGCCTCGGCAAAGCGGTCGATCGCGGCAAGCTCGAGGCGTCCGCACGCGACGCCACGCTCGAGCGCATCGACTGGGTGGTCGATCTCGAGGGTCTCTCCGGCTGTGACCTGGTGATCGAGGCGATCGTCGAGAATCTCGACGCCAAGAAGGAGCTCTTCGGCGCGCTCGACGACCTGCTCGAAGAGCATGCGCTGATCGCCAGCAACACCTCGTCGCTCACCATCACGCAGCTGGCGATGGCCACCGGGCGTCCGGACCGCGTGCTCGGCCTGCACTTTTTCAACCCGGTGCCGCGCATGAAGCTGGTGGAAGTCGTGCGCACGCTGATCAGCTCCGACGAAACCATCGACGCGGCCACCACCTGGGCGCACGAGCTCGGCAAAGAGCCGGTGGCGTGCAAGGACAACTCGGGCTTCATCGTCAACCGTCTGCTCGTGCCCTACATGCTCGACGCGATCCGCGGCTACGAGGAAGGCATCGGCTCGATCGAGGACATCGACAAGGCGATGCAGCTCGGCTGCGGCTACCCGATGGGTCCGTTCGTGCTGCTCGACTTCGTCGGCCTCGACACGACCTACTACATCGCCAACATCATGTTCGAGGAGTACCGCGAGAAGCGCTTCGCGCCGCCGCCGCTGCTCAAGCAGATGGTGCAGGCGGGACGCCTCGGCCGCAAGAGCGGGCGCGGCTTCTACGACTATGGCGGCTGACGCGACCGGCACGGTCGGGGCCGAGACGACGCGGCACCTGAGCCTGGCCGAAGAAGGGCTCGAGAGCCTCTTCGGCAGCCACGACCAAAACCTCAAGCGCCTCGAGAAGGCTTTCAAGGTGCGCATCGCGGCGCGGGGCACGGACGTGTCGATCGAGGGCCTGTCGGCCGCGGTCGACACGGTCTCGACGTTGCTCGAGCAGCTCTCGAGCCTGGTCGAGAGCGGTTTCCGCATCCGCCAGGAAGACATGCGCACCGCCGTGCGCGTGGTGCGCCAGGCGCCGGACATGTCGCTGGTCGAGTTCTTCCAGCCGCAGGATCCGACGATGATGGCGCTGCAGCGCACGGTGTCACCGCGCAGCGTCAACCAATACCTCTACCTGCGCGCCATGCTCGAGCACGACATCGTCGTCTCGACGGGTCCCGCCGGGACCGGCAAGACATTCATGGCGGTCGCGATGGCGGCGGCGGCGCTGCAGGACAAGCGCGTGCGGCGCATAGTGCTCGCGCGCCCGGCGGTGGAGGCGGGCGAGAAGCTCGGCTTCCTGCCGGGTGACCTGGCGGAGAAGGTCAATCCGTATCTGCGTCCGCTCTACGACTCGCTCTACGACATTCTCGGGGTCGATCGGGTCGGCCGGCTGCTCGAGCGTCAGATCATCGAGGTCGCACCGATCGCCTTCATGCGCGGGCGGACGCTGAACGACAGCTTCGTGATTCTCGACGAGGCGCAGAACACGACGCCCGAGCAGATGAAGATGTTTCTCACCCGCATCGGCTTCAACTCGAAGGCGGTGATCAACGGCGACGTGACCCAGGTCGATCTGCCGTCGTCGAAGCATTCGGGTCTGCGCCAGGCGCTCGAGATCCTGCGCGGCGTCCGGGGCATCGGCTTCGTCCACTTCGATCGCTCGGACGTCGTCCGCCACCCGCTGGTGCAGAAGATCGTCGCCGCCTACGAGCAGTTCGAGCGCGTGCAGGACCGTGCGGCCGACGCGGCCGAGAGCGGGTCGACGCCGGCCGCGTGATGCCCCCGCCCGGCTCCAGGTCGCGCGGCGGAAAGGCCGGTGGCGCGAAGGGCGCCACCACCAAGACCGGCAACGTCAAGCGCGCGACGCGCAGTGCCGTGATGCGTCGGCCGCCGACGGGCGGCTGGCCGCTGTGGCGGCATCGTCTGCGCAGGGGCTGGCGCGAGCTGCTCGAAACTCCCTGGCCGTGGCTGATTCTGTTCGCGCTCGTCGCCGTGTTCTGCATGCTGCCGCAGCGCGTGCTTCTCTTGCCCGACGTCGACGCCGGCCAGATCGCGCCGCGCACCTACGTCGCCGATCGCGACATCGTCGTCATCGACCAGGCGGCGACGGCGGAGATTCAGGAGCGCGCGCGCCAGGAGCAGCTGCCGATCTACGACGCGGATCGCTCGATCGAGAGCGAGCGCCGGCGCGACCTGGCGGCGCTCTTTGCCGCCGGCCGCGCGCTGGAGCCGCTGCTCGCGGCGGGCGAGGCGGACGACGCGCCAGTCCCGTCGCCCGACGTCGCGGCCGAGGAAGAGACCGAGGAAGAGGCCGAGGTCGACGCGCTGCGGGCGCAGCTGGCGGCGGCCCAGACCTCGCTGCGGGTCGAGGCAGAGCAGCTCGAGCTGCTGCGTCGCCGCGGTTTCACCGCCGAGGTCGAGGAGCGCCTCGCCGGAGCGCTGAGCGACGTGCTCGAGACCGGCGTCGTCTCCGACAAGGAACTTCTGCTCGAGAACCGGGTGCGCGGCATCACCGTGCGCGAGCTGCCGAGCGGGCGCATGCGGCGGGAGCTCGACCTCTACAAATTCCTCGACTATCCCGAGCAAGTGCGCGAGGTCATCGAACAAGACCTGCGTGGCTGGGACGGAGTCGGCCCGCGCGAGCGCCGCGCCTACACCGAGCTGCTGCTCGCCAACGTGCAGCCGAATCTCAACTACAACTCCAGCGCCACGCTCGAGCTGCGCGACCGTGCGGCCCAGGAGGTGGGCAACGTCACCCACACCTTTGGCAAGGGCGAAGTGATCGTGCGCAAGTGGGTGCGTGTCGACCCGCTGCGCGCCGCCGCGCTCGACGCGCTGCGCGGCTCACGCGACATTGGCGCTCTGGTTCGTACCATCGCCGGCACGCTGCTCTTCGTCGGTGCCGCGCTGGTGCTGCTCTGGCTCGCCGTCAGCCAGGAGCCGCGGGTGCACAAGACCAGGCCGCGCCTGTTCGACGAATGCGTCGCCCTGCTCACCCTGGTGTTGCTCGGCGTGCGCTTCTCGGCGTTCGTCGCCGGTGCGCTGGCCGGCGCGCTGCAGCGCGAGCCCTTCACCTCGGCCGCCAGCTACGCCTTCGCCATTCCCTACGCCTCGCTGGCGATGGTCGCCGTGCTGCTCTACGGCCGCAACCTGGCGCTGGTCCTGTCGCTCGTCTTCTCGCTCCTCGCCGGCCACGTCACCGGCGTCGAGCCGCTGTGGACCACGATGGTCTACGCGCTCGCCGGCTGCCTGGCGGCGGTCTTCGCTCTCGACCGGGCGCAGTATCGCCAGCGTTCGATGATGACGCGCGCGGCGCTGGTGGTGGGGTTGGTGCAGCTGGTCGCGGTCGTGATGCTGCGCGCGATGACGGCCGGAGAGACGGCTGGTGCCGACGCCGGCATCGCGCAGCTCGGCTTCGATCTGCTGTGCGCCTTCGTCGGCGCCGTGCTCGCCGCCGCGGTCACTGCGTTCACGCTGCCGATCTTCGAGAGCCTGTTCCGCATCACGACCTCGATCAAGTTGATCGAGCTGGCCAATCCGAATCTGCCGCTGCTGCGTCGGCTGGCGTTCGAGGCGCCGGGCACCTTCCAGCACTCGCTCGCAGTCGCCAATCTCGCCAAGGCCGGGGTCGAAGCGATCGACGGCGACTCGGTGCTGGTGCACACCGGAGCGCTCTACCACGACATCGGCAAGGTCGTCCGGCCGCACTACTTCATCGAGAATCAGCCGCCGGGCCAGAACCCGCACGACAAGATCCAGCCGTCGATGAGCGCCCTGATTCTGATCAACCACGTGAAGGAAGGGCTCGAAATGGCGGAGGACGAAGGGCTGCCACAGCCGATCGTCGACGCCATCGCGCAGCACCACGGCACGCGGTTGATCAAGTTCTTCTACAGCCGCGCCAAGGAGCGCGCCGACCCCGGCACTGAAGAGGTGCGGGAGGACGATTTCCGCTACCCGGGGCCGAAGCCGGCGTCGAAGGAGATGGGGGTGCTGATGCTCGCCGACGCCGTCGAGGCGGCTAGCCGGACGCTGGTGCAGCCGAGCCGTCAGAAGCTGCGCGGCGTGGTGCGGGCGATCTTCGACGATTGCCTGCGCGACAATCAGCTCGACGAGACCGACCTCACCCTCGGTGATTTGCGGCTGGTCGAAGAGGCGTTCCTGCGCATCCTGACCAACGTCTACCATCGCCGCGTCGACTATCCCGGCTTCGATTTCAACCGCGGCGCCGAGCGCCGGCCGCGGGGCGCCGACGAGTCGTCGACCTCGGTGTCGCGGCCGCCCAGCGAGAGCCGGACGGACGAGCGCAGGGCGAGCTGATAGTCTCGAGTCTTGAGACCGCCGCACCGCGCGGCGGCATGCCGCCAACGACCTTGCCCCCATCTTGAGCGACTCTACGAGCGACCGGTCCGAACCTCCGTCTTCGAGCTCGCAAGACGACGGTCCCCAACGCGACGTTCCCCCAGCCGACGCCTTCCGGTCCGATCTGTCGGGCACGCCTCCTTTCGGTCCGCGGTCGGCGGAGCCGGAGATCGTCCTGCAAGTCGGTGACGAGCTCGGCGGCGAGTCGGCGTCCGACGCGAGCTCTCTCGCGCAGCGGCGACTGAGCGTGTGGCTGGCGCGTCTGCTGGCGTCCCTGGCGCCCGACGCCGGCAGCCTGACCGTGCGCCTGGTCGGCGACGACGAGATGCAGGGGCTGAACGCGACCTGGCGCGGCAAGGACTCGACCACCGACGTGCTTAGCTTCCCGGGCGACGTGCGCCATGCCGACGCACCGGTCCCAGACGCGCTGGGGGTCGATCCGGCGGCGGTCGATCGGGCGACGCTCGACCCGGCGCTCTTCGACGGTGAGCCGCTCCATGCCGGCGACATCGTCGTCTCTCTGCCGGTGGCGCGGCGGCAGGCCATCGACGCCGGCCACGACCTGGCGCGAGAGCTGCGGATCCTGCTGCTCCACGGCGTGCTCCACTGTCTCGGTTACGACCACGAGACCGACGACGGCGCCATGGAGCGCTTCGAGCATGCGCTGCGCGCGCAGTGGCTCGACGACGAGCCGTGGGAGGCGGCGTCGTGACCGGCGCCCTCGGAGCTGGTTCCCTCGTGACCGGCCTGCCCGCGGCCATCCCGGTGCTCGAGCCGGCGGCGGCCCACGCGCTGGTCTTCGTCGTCGCCGTCGGCACACTCGTGCTCATGATGCTCTCGGCCTTGCTCGAACGCAGCGGCCACATCCGTCTCCGCCACTGGGCAGAGAACGCGGGCGACCGCGTGCGGACGCTGTACACCTCGCGCCGCGCGTTCGACGCCTTCCGCTGGCTGGTCGCCGTGATGGCGCGTATCGCGCCGGTCGCCATGCTCTGCGTGCTCTGGCTGCATCCGGCGCTGGCCCCATCGTCGCCCGCCGCCTGGTGGCTGGCTCCCGCGCTCGTCGCCGCCGGTCTCCTGCTCATCGAGTGGCTCAACCGCTGGCTGGTGCTGCGCGCCGAGCGGGCGCTCGAGCTGCTCACTCCGGTGGTGCGACTGCTCGATCTCGCGCTCCGTCCGCTGGTGCTGCTCACCGCGCCGCTGATCGCCGTCGTCGGTCAGCAGACGGACGAGGAAGAGGACGAGGCGTCGGAAGACGAGATCGACGCGTACATCGACGTCGGTCGCCGCGAAGGCATTCTCGAGCCCGAGGAAGAAGAGCTGGTGCGCTCGATCGTCGACTTCGGCGACACCATGGTGCGCAGCATCATGACGCCGCGCGTCGAGATCGAGGCTGCACCGGTCGACATCGACCCGCGCGAGCTGTCGGCGCGCTTCTTCGAGTCGAAGAACACGCGCCTGCCGCTCTACCAGACATCGATCGACGAGATCGTCGGCGTGCTGCACATCCGCGACTTGTTCGAGGCGCTGGCGCGCTCGGACGGCGGGCCCGTTGTGGTTGCAGAGCTTGGACAGCAGCCGTACTTCGTGCCCGAGAGCAAGCCGCTGCCGGCGCTGCTCGCCGAGCTGCAGGCGCGCCACCAGCAGATGGCGATCGTGCTCGACGAGTACGGCGGCGTCGCCGGGCTGGTCACCGTCGAGGACCTGGTCGAAGAGATCGTCGGCGACATTCGTGACGAGCATGAGCCAGTGGTCGCCCCCGAAGTGCTCGGCGCCGGCCGCTTCCGCGTCCCCGGGCGCCTGCACCTCGAAGAGGTCGAGGACCTGCTCGATCTCGACTTCGACGCCGACGAGCAGCCCTATGAGACACTCTCCGGCCTGCTCTGCGGCGAGCTCGGTCACGTCCCCGAGCCCGGGCGCACGATCGAGCTGCTCGGCCTGGTGGCCGAGGTCGAAGAGGCCGACGAGCGCCGCGTCTTGGTCGCCAACGTGCGCCGCGCGCCGACCGAAGAGCAAGTGTCCGCGGCGGCACCCGTCGCCGCCGAAGCCCGTGAGGAAGCCCGTGCCTGAGTTCGAGCCCGCATCCGAAGACTCGTCGGCTCCGTCGGATCTCGACGAGCTACTCGACGACCCCCTCGCGCCCAGCCCCGATGCGCCGCGGGCGCAGCGCGCCGGCACCGTCGCCCTGGTCGGCCGGCCGAACGCCGGCAAGTCGACGCTGATGAATCAGCTGCTCGAGGAAAAGCTGGCAATCGTCTCGTCGAAGCCGCAGACGACGCGCAATCGCCTGGTCGGCATCCTCAGCGAGCCGCGCGGCCAGATCGTCTTCTACGACACGCCGGGCGTGCACAAGCCGCAGCACCAGATGAACCGGCAGATGATCAAGGCGGCGCAGGAGGCGCTCAACGACGCCGACGTCGTCGTGCTGCTGGTCGACGCCGCCGAGCCACACGGCAAGGGCGACGCCTACATGCTCGAATGGCTCGACAAGGTCGAGGCGCCGAAGATCGTGCTGCTCAACAAGGTCGACCGCCTGCGCAAGGATCTGCTGCTGCCGCGCATCGCGCTCTACGCAGAGACCGGCGCCTTCGAGGAGATCGTGCCGGTCAGCGCGCTCAAGGCCGACGGCACGGACGTCGTCCTCGACCTGCTCTTCGAGCGCCTTCCCGAGCAGCCGCCGCTCTACGATCCTGAGCTGCTCACGGTGCATCCCGAGCGCTTTCTGGCCGCCGAGCGCATCCGCGAAAAGGTGCTCGAGCGCACCGGTGACGAGCTGCCCTTCGCCACCGCGGTGGTGATCGACCAGTGGGACCAAAAGGGCGACAACCTCATCGTCATCCACGCGTCGATCCTCACCGAACGTGCGGGGCAGAAGAAGATCCTCATCGGCTCGGGCGGCCGAACGATCAAGGCGATCGGCGCCGCCGCCCGCCACGATCTCGAGGAGTATCTCGAGAGCCGCGTCTTCCTCGACCTCAACGTCAAGGTCGAGCGCGACTGGCGCGAGAACCGCCGCGTGCTCTCCGAGCTCGACCGCGCCCCCTTCGACGTCAGCTTCGAATGAGAGGCACCCGCCTCGAGGCGACTGTCGCGGACGACGAAGCCGGCGAGCGCCTCGACCGCTGGCTCGCCGCCACCTTCGACGAGCTCAGCCGCCGCGCCGCCCGCCGCCTGCTCGAGCGCGGCGCCGTCTGGGTCGACGGCCAGCGCATCCGCGTCGCCTCGCGCGCGGTGAAGGCCGGGCAAGACATCGTCGTTGTGCTCGAGGCGCCGCCCAAAAAAGTCTTCACGCTCGACGAGGCGCGTGTCCTGTTCGAGGACGAGTGGCTGCTCGCGGTCGACAAGCCGGCCGGCGTCCCCGCCCAGGCCACCCCCGGCGACGCCCAGTCGACCGTCCGCGCCGCCGCCGAGCGCTACCTGCGCGGCCACGGCGAAGACGCGTCGGTCCACTTGCCGCACCGCCTCGACCGCGGCACGTCGGGTGTCCAGCTGCTGGCCAAAGGCCCGCAGGCCGCTCATGCTCTTGGCGAGATCTTCCGCGAGCGGGCGGTGGAGAAGGTCTACGAGGCGCTGTCGAGTGGCCATTGGCGTGGCGCCGACAAGGAGATCGTGGTCGAGGACCGCCTGGAGAAGCAAGGCCGCACGGTGGTCAGCGTCTTCGACGGTGGCCGACGCGCCGAAACCGCCGTCCGCCTCGTGAACCAGCTTGCGGCCGGCTGCCACCTTGAAGCTCGTCCCCGCACCGGCCGCCAGCACCAGGTCCGCGTCCACCTCGCCGACCTTGGCCTACCGATCCTTGGCGATCGCCTCTACGGCCCGCGTCCTGAGCCGGGCGCACCGCGTGCCCCGCGGATGATGCTGCACGCCCGGTCGCTGGCGTTCGCGCATCCCTTCAAGAAGTCGGCGCTGGAGATCGAGAGTCCGCTGCCGGACGATTTCGCGGCGTCGCTGGAGGGGTTGGGGGCATCGGGCTCGTCCCTCTGAACCGACCTGGGGCTCGCCCGCGGCGCGGCGCCGCGAGGCCAGCCCCAGGCTGTACGAGGCGGCCCCTTCAGGGTCCAAGGTAGTTGGCCTGAGAGTGTCGGCGATTCGCTGCTCGGATTCCGCTCGCGGGATGGAAGGATCTCGCAGCGCAGGCACGCCCCCTGAGAGTGCACGCCCGGTACTGCGACCGCCGGCATCCCGCCTGCCTGGGTGCGAGCTGGCTCGCGTTGGCGAGGGCGCTGCAGGTCCGAGCCGCAGCGCCGAAGCCGCGGCTTCAGGTCTGAAAGAAACCGGACGGTGCGGTAGTCCGATGAGTATCGCCCAACGACCGCCACCGAAGTCCCGTCCGCTGGCGCGGGAGGGGACAAACTCCTGCGACGCTGCGGTCAGCCGAGCACGCCGGGCTCGTATTGCATGGCGCCGACGACGTTGCCCTCGGTGTCCTGGAACATGATCAAGGTGCCGACGGTTTCGATGTCGAACGGCCCCAGGGTGACGGTGCCGCCGTGGCGCTCGACGGCGGCTCGAGTCGCTTCGAGATCCTCGACGGCGATCGTGCACTCATAGCCGATTATGCCCGCGCCCTGGACCGGCTCGCGGCGTTTCTGCAGCGCGCCGGAGATGCCGCCGGGCTCAGTGTGGATGCGCCAGAACTCGGGCGGACCCCAGGGCTCGAAGGTCCAGCCGAAGGTCTTCTGGTAGAAGTCCTTGGCGCGCTGGCAGTCGTCGGCGTGGATGGCGAAGTGGACGACGGGATTGGGCAAGGGCAAGCCCTGCTGGATTTCCGCCGGGCGGATCTTCGCCGGGCGCAGAAGAAGCCTAGTGGCGCTCCGACCTGGCGCGCTTGCGCTAGACTGACAAGAAATGTCGCAAATCCGACAACAGACTCCGACACCGCCCCGGGACGACGACTTGATCGTGCGCTCTCTGGCGCTGGGGCTGCCGCCGCGGCATCGGCTCGAGACCCACGACCATCCCTGGCCGCAGCTGTTCTACGCCACCGAGGGCGTGCTGAGCTTCGAATGGCGACACGGCGCCTGGGTCGTGCCGCCGCTGCGCGCCGTGTGGATTCCGTCGGGAGTCGAGCATGGCGCTTCGACCATCGGTCACGTCGCGCTGCGCACGCTCTACGTGCAGCCGCGCCTCGCCGCCGGTCTCGGCAACGACTGTCGCGTGCTGCACGTGACGCCGCTCTTGCGCGAGCTGATTCTCGACGTCGTGCGCCGGCGATTTCTCGACCGGCGCCGGCCGAGCGCGCGACGACTGGCCGGCGTGCTGGTCGACGAGATCTTGGAGGCCGAGCAGACCCCGGCCGACCTGCCGCTGCCGAAAGATCCGCGGGCACGTCGCCTGGCCGACAAGATTCGCGCCGAGCCCGCAAGCACCGCGCGGGTGGCCGAGCTCGCGCGGAACTGCGGCGCCACGCCGCGAATGCTCGAGCGGCTGTTCAAGAAAGAGAGCGGGCTTTCCTTGGGTCGCTGGCGCCGCCACGCCCGGCTGGCCAGTGCGCTCCATCGCTTGGCCCGGGGCGATGCGGTGACGGACGTGGCGCTGGCCAGCGGCTACGAGAGCCCGAGCGCCTTCATCGCCATGTTCAAGCGTGAGCTCGGCACCACGCCGAGCCGGTACTTCTGACGGACGCGCGAAGTCGCCTGTGTCCGGCCCGCTCCGTCTGATGTGAGCCAGAGCCGCAAAGTCGAAGCCACGGCTCGGCTCCGGTGTAGCCCGGGCGCCAGCTCGGAATGGTGCGGTGTGAACGCAGAGGAGCGGTGCGAGCCAGCCGACCCGGGGCTCGCCCGCGGCGCAGCGCCGCGAAGCCAGCCCCAGGCTGTACGAGGCGGCCCCTTCAGGGCCCAAGGCAGCTGGCCTCAGATTGTCGGCGATTCGCTGCTCGGATTCAGCTCGCGGGATGGAAAGATCTCGCAGCGAAGGCACGCCACCCGAGAGTGCACGCCCGGTACTGGGACCGCCGGCATCCGTGCGCCAGGCCAAGCCTGGAGAAGGAGGAAGGATGTAGACCGACGAGTCGACAGACCAGAAACCTTCTAACTGAAACCCTGCGGGTCCAACTCCCGCCTGGCAAAGGTTGGCCACCC
>JBCCVZ010000011.1:0-287198 GCA_039194425.1 Acidobacteriota bacterium
GGTCTACAACGACAACTTTCTCTTCGACGCGTTCGGCGGCCGCGCGGCCCCCCAAACCGCCCCCACCTTCGCGGCTGGCCTATCGTCTCGGCCTGCCGCGCGTCGTTTTTGCCTCTTCGAGTTCCCCAGGTCACGAGTTCCACGACCATGCTTCGTCTCCGATTCCGTCACGTACAGCGCTTTCCCGAGAGGCTCCGTGTCTTCGCCGGCTGCGCCGTCCTGCTGCTCGTCGGCGTCTTCGCCGGCGCGTGTGGCGGGGATCGCGCCGCGCCGGAGCGTCTGCTCTACGCATTCGACGGGCCGATCATGGGCACTGGATACACGGTGCAGATCGTCCGCCCCGGCGAGGCGCCGCTCGACGAGGCGCGTCAGCAAGAGCTACGGGCGCTTCTGCTCGAGCGCATGGACGAGGTCAACCGGCTCATGTCGACCTACCTCGACGAGTCGGAGCTGAGCCGTTTCAACCGGACCGGTGTCGACGAGGAGATGGTGCTCTCGCCGCCGACGGTCGAGGTGCTCCGGGCCGCGTTCGACATCGCCGAGAAGACCGGGGGCGCGCTCGACGTCACCATCGGTCCGCTGGTCAACGCGTGGGGCTTCGGTCCCGCCGCCATCGATTCCGCGCCCGCCGCGGAGGAGCTCGAGCGCCTCGCGCAGAACGTCGGGCACGAGACCTTGCGCTTCGAGTCGGTGCCTGGCACCTTGGCCAAGACGCATCCCGAGGTCTATGTCGACCTGTCGTCGGTGGCGAAGGGCTATGCGGTCGATCGGGTCTACGAGGCGCTGCGCGCCGAGGGCCTCGACGATGTGTTCGTCGAGATCGGCGGCGAGACGCGGGTCCACGGCTCCAATCCGGACGGCATGCCGTGGCGCCTCGGCATCGAGCGACCGCAGGCGCTGCGCGCGGTGCAGCGCATCATCGCCCTCGACAACGCGGCCCTCGCCACCTCGGGCGACTACCGCAACTACCGCGAAGAGAACGGTCGGCGCCTCTCTCACTTGATCGACCCGCGGACGGCGCGGCCGATCGACCATCGCCTGGCGTCGGTGAGCGTGGTGCGCCCGACCTGCCTCGAGGCCGACGGTCTGTCCACCGCGCTGATGATTCTGGGGCCCGACGAAGGGTACGCTTACGCCGAGCGCGAGGGGATCGCCGCTCTGTTCCTGGTGCGCGAGGGCGACGACTTCGTCGAGCGCGCCAGCCCGACCTTCACCGCGACCTACATGCCGGGCGCGTCGACCGCCGTAACTCCCTGAACCCAGCGAGGTGCCCTGATGGAAGTGATTCTCCTCAGCATCGTCCTCTTCGCCGTGATCATGCTCGCCATGGCCGTTGGAGTGATCTTCAAGCGGCCGTGCCTGCGCGGCTCGTGCGGCGGCCCGGACGTCGTTGGTCCGGACGGCGAATCGTTGAGCTGCGCGACGTGTCCGAATCGCAAGAAGAGGCAGGCCCGAGACGCGCAAGGCGGGCTGCCGGTCGTCCGCTGACGCGCGGCGGGCGGAGCGCGATACACTCGGAGTCCGACCCTGCGGAACAGTCCGACCAAGAGGAGACGACGATGGCTGAGCTCCGTCTGCCCATGGCCCGCGATTTCATGGTGTCGCCACCGGCGATTCTGTCGCCGGAGACGTACCTCCTCGAGGCGATCGACCGGCTGGTCGAGGTCAACGTCGGGGCGGCTCCGGTAGTCGACGCCGACGGTTGCCTGCGCGGCATGCTCACCGAGAAAGACTGTCTGCGCATCCTGTCGTCGCTCACCTACGATGCCGGCCAAGACGGCCAGGTGGCCGACTATCTGAGCCCGGTCGCGCGTCCCTGTGAGCCGTCGATGGACATCTTTCGGGTCGCCGAGCTCTTCCTGCAGAACAACTTCCCGGTGCTGCCGGTGGAGGAGAACGGCTCGCTGTGTGGCGTGATCAGCCGTGCCGCTCTGCTGCGCGGCATCCAGACGCTGCGCACGCGCCTCGAGCGCGAGCACTCGAGCTTCGAGTCGGTGGCCGGGCGCCAGGCCGACCGTCCACGCGACATCGCGGCGCGCCAGAGAGCCGCCGCCGATGCCACGCCCGAGCAGCTCGTGCGCCTCTTCCGCCGGTTCGGCGCCGAGAACTGATCTTTCGTGCGCGGCGCCTCGACCTGGCCGGCGTGGTGCGCCGCGATTCTTCGCTGTCCGGTCTGCGGTGCTTCACCGCTCGAGGCGGCGGCCGAGGCTCTCGTATGCGGCGCTTGCGGCCATCACGCGGCGGTCGAGGACGGGGTCGCGTCCTTGTTGGTCGACGAGCACCCGAGCGTCGCCAGTGAGCGCAGGGCGGTGGCGCGTCTCGACGCCGGAGAGGTGACGCTCGACGCGCCGCAACTCCCGCACGCCGACGTCAGTGTGTCCGACGGTGACGGGGCCGACGGAGACGGGTCCGATGGTGACAGGTCCGATGGTGACGGGGCCGACGGTGACCAGGCTGCCAACGCCGCGCGCGCCGCGGCGTACCACCAGCATGTCGCGTCGACGCGTCGACGCGTGGCGGCGCTGCTCGCGGCCGATCCACCGATCGAAGGCTCGGTCCTGGTAGAGCTCGGTGCCGACGCCTGCCAGACGAGCGACCTCTTCCTCGACGCGGGTTGCCGCGTGCTCGCGGTCGACATCACCGACCACCTGCGCCTGGCGCCACGCGGCGACGATCCGCATCTCGCCCGCGCCGTCGCCGACATGAACCGTCTACCGCTCCAGGACGCCGTCGCCGACATCGTCTGGGCCACCGCCGCGGCACACCACTCGTGGGACCTGGCGCGTACCTTCGCCGAGGCCGCCCGCGTGCTGCGTCCGGGTGGCCGTCTGGTCTTTTGCAGCGAGCCGATGCCGGGCTGGCTGCGCTGGCTCGCCGGCTTCGGCGTCGGCGTCGGCGACGAGGAGCGCGCCCTCGGGATCAACGAGACCTGGGTTCGCCGCGGCACGTGGCTGCGGCTGGCGCGCGGCGCCGGCTTCGACGCCCGGATCGAGGCGCCGCCGCTCGACGACGCCGAGCTACACGCTCGTCTCGCCGCCCGTCGCCTCGGCTGGCTACCGCCGGCGCTCGTCCGCGGCGTGCTCGGGCCGTTCCGGGTGTCGATGAACCTGATCGCCCGGCGCGCGGGAGCTTGACGCCGAAGCTCAGCCGTCGTCCAGCACTGTGTCGTCCAGCACTGTGTCGTCCAGCACTGCGACGACGTGCTGCTCGATCACACCCGGCTCGAGCTCGGCGAGGCGGTAAGTGACGTTGGCGATCGGCTTGTCGAGGCTCAAGACGCGGCGTAGATCGATCGGCGTGCCTTCGACCACCGCGTCAGCGGGGATGGCGTCGAGGGTCGCTTCGAGCTCGCGAATCTGCTCGGCGCCGTAGCCCATCGCCGGCACGACCTTGCGGGCGTTCGGGTACTTGGCGTAGGTCTCGCGGATCGAGCCGACAGCATGCGGCACGGGATCGACGATCTCGGCCGCATCGGCCGCTTCGGCGGCCACCCAGCCGGCGCCGAAGGTCATGCCGCCGTGGGTGAGGGTCGGGCCGTCCTCGACGACGACGACCCGCTTTCCCGTCACCAGCTCCGGGTCGTCGAGCTCGACCTCCGACGCGCAGCGCACGACGGTCGCGTCGGGATTGGCGCGATGGCAGGCTTCGACCACGGCGTCGACCTGGTCCGCCTCGGCAGTGTTGACCTTGTTGACGACCAGGAGATCGGCCATCAGCAGGTTGGTCTCGCCGGGGTAGAAGGCCGTCTCGTCGCCGGCCCGGTGGGGATCGAGCAGACAGAGATGCAGGTTCGGACGATAGAACGGCGTGTCGTTGTTGCCGCCGTCCCACAGGATCACGTCGGCTTCCTGCTCCGCCTGCTCGAGGATGCGGTGGTAGTCGACGCCGGCGTAGACGACCAGGCCGCGGTCGATGTACGGCTCGTACTCTTCCCGTTCCTCGATCGTGCACTCGTGGCGGTCGAGGTCGTCGTAGCTGGCGAATCGCTGGCAGATCTGGCGTCCGAGATCGCCGTACGGCATGGGGTGGCGGATGGCCACTGCCTTGACGCTGCGTTCGGCCAGCAGTTGCACGATGAAGCGCGAGGTCTGCGACTTGCCGACGCCGGTGCGCACCGCCGTGACGGCGATCACCGGCTTCGAGCTCTCGAGCATCGTGTCGGCGGCCGAGGCGAGCACGAAGTCGGCCCCCGCCGCGGTGACGCGCGCCGCGAGGTGCATCACGTGCGGGTAGGAGACGTCCGAGTAGGAGAAGTAGACGGTGTCGACCGCATGCTCGGCGAGGATCGCCTCGAGCTCGTCCTCGGCGCGGATCGGGATGCCCTCCGGGTAGCGAGGCCCGGCCAGCTCCGGCGGATAGACGCGTCCCTCGATGTCGGGAATCTGCGTCGCGGTGAAGGCGACGACCCGGTGCGCGTCGGAGTCGCGAAACAGGCAGTTGAAGTTGTGGAAGTCCCGCCCGGCGGCACCCAGGATGACGACGGTCTCGACGGCTCGTGTGCTGGTCATGATGTGACCCTAGCGAAGCGTCTGGTCGACTGTCACCGCCCCGTGGTGTGGGATCGGTCGCGGGGTCGACCGCCGACCATGCTCACTTGCGTGAGATGCCGAGCTTGCGCATGCGCGAGCGGAGCGTGCTCGGATTGAGGTCGAGGCGCTCGGCGGCGCCGCCGGCGCCGTCGACGCGCCCGTCGGTCTCGTCGAGAACGCGGCGGATGTGGGCCCGCTCGACGTCTTCGAGGCGCGTCGACTCGCCGTCGGCAGGCACCGACCGTCGGCTCGCCGGCCCCAACAGGTCGTCGATCGCGACCGGTTCGCCGCCCGCCGACAGGATGATCGCCCGCTCGACGACGTTCTGCAGCTCGCGGACGTTGCCCGGCCAGTGGAAGCGTGCGAGCGCCGCCTCGACCTGCGGTGGCAGGTGGGACCCCTGGTCGGCCTGCGACAGACCCAGCTTGGTCGCGGCTCGCTCCGCGAAGTGGCGGATCAGCCGCGGCACGTCGCCGCCGCGGGCTCGCAGTGGTGGCAGCTCGATCGGAAAGACGTTCAGGCGGTAGTAGAGGTCCTCGCGAAACCGTCCCTGCCGGATCTCCTCCAACAGGTCGCGGTGGGTGGCGGCGAGGACCCGCACGTCGATCCGCATCGGCTTCTCGGCGCCGATTGGCTCGACCTCGCCTTCCTGCAGGACGCGCAGCATCTTGGCCTGGAGCTCGAGCGGCATTTCGCCGATCTCGTCGAGGAAGATGGTGCCTCCATCGGCGAGCTCGAAGCGGCCGCGACGGCGGGTCGTGGCGCCGGTGAAGCTGCCTTTCTCGTGGCCGAAGAGCTCGCTCTCGATCAGGCTGGGCGGAAGCGCAGCGCAGTTGACCTTGACCAGCGTGCGCTCGCGCCGCGGGCTGCGATCGTGGATCGCGCGGGCGACCAGCTCTTTGCCGGTTCCGGTCTCACCGAGGATCAGCACCGTCGCTTCGAGCGGTGCGACCTGCTCGACCTGGTGCAGCGCCCTGCGTAGCGGCTCGCTGTCGCCGATGATTTCGGCGAAGCCCTGCTCCGAGCGGATCTCCTCGCGCAGGTACTCGTTCTCGGCCTGTAGCCGGCGGCGCAGGGTCTCGACCTCCTCGAGCGCCCGACGCAGCTCGAGCGTGCGCTCGACGACACGTTCCTCCAGACGTCGCCGCAGGCGCGCCAGCTCGAGGTGGGTAGCGACGCGCACCGCGACTTCCTCCTGCTGGAACGGCTTGACGATGTAGTCGACCGCTCCGACCTCGAACCCCTGGACCTTGTCTCGCGTGTCGGCGAGGGCGGTCATGAAAAGCACTGGGATCTCGCGCGTCGACTCCTGGGCCTTGAGCCTGCGACAGGTCTCGAAACCGTCCATCCCCGGCATCATGACGTCGAGGAGGATCAGATCCGGGCGTGCGTAGCTCGCCTGCTCGAGAGCGCTCGCGCCGTCGCGGGCGACCAGCACGTCGTAGCCGCCGATCTCCAGGCTTTCCAGGAGCACGCTCAGGTTGGCGGGCGTGTCGTCGACGATGAGAATCGTGGCGCGCGGATTCGTCGGGGGTTCAGTCACCGGGTCGTTCTCCGTGGGGTGTCTCGAGGCGAGAGGTCAAGATCTCGCGGACGGCCTGCATGTCGAAGGCGTCGACGTAGCGGCGCAGCCGCGTGACGCATGCACCATAGCCGCCATGGGCCTCGAGCGGCTCCAGCAGGCCGACGAGCTCGCGCACGGCGCCGCGACGGGCGGCCTCGAGCAGCGCCTCGAGCTGCGCCTCCGGCGGCCACGGGCCGAGCTCGGAGTCGCTGGTGGCGGGCGCGGCCGAAGGCGAGGCCTCGCGACGGCGAGGCAGATCGCCCATCCAGTCGGCGGCCGACTCGGCCAGGTCCAGGGGGTCGGCGTCGAGGCAGCAGGGGAGCGGCAGGCGCACCGTGAAGGTGCTGCCGACGCCGACGCGGCTCGTCACATCGATCGTTCCGGCCATCAGCTCGACCAGCTGCAGGGTGATGGCCAGCCCGAGCCCGCTCCCTTCGCCCAGGAGGCTGGCGGCGCGGCTCTGCTGGAAGGGGTCGAAGATCGTCTCCAGGTCGGCTTCGCTGATGCCGATGCCGGTGTCGCGCACCGTGAACCGGATCATGTCGGGCCCGGCGTCGGGATCGGGTTCGACCTCGAGCGCGACGTGCCCCGTCTCGGTGTAGCGCAAGGCATTGCCCAACAGGTTGAGCAGAATCTGGCGTAGACGTCGATCGTCGGCGGTGACCTCGTCCGGCAGGTCGGCGCTCGCGGTGAAACGCCACTCGAGACCGCGCTGGCGGGCGCGCAGGCCCTCGCTGTCGGCGATCTGGTCGAGCAGCTGGGGCAGGCGGAAGGGTCGCGGGACGACGTCCAGCTTGCGGGCTTCGATCTTGGCCAGGTCGAGCACGTCGTTGACCAGATCCAGCAGGTGCTCGCCGCTGGCCTGGATGGTGTCGAGGCCCTTGCGTTTGCGCGCGTCGAGGCTCGGGTCGGAGCGGAAAATCTGGGCGTAGCCGAGGATGCTGTTGAGCGGTGTGCGCAGCTCGTGACTCATGCGCGCCAGGAAGTCGCTCTTGGCGCGATTCGCCGCGGCCGCCTCGGCTTCGGCCCGACGCAGCTCGGCGGTGCGGTCACGCACGCGCGCCTCGAGCTCTTCGCGCGACCGCCGGGCGAGCTTTTGCGACTGGACGTAGTCGAGCATCAGGCCGAGGAACGGCACGCCGTAGGCGAGAACCTTCATCCCATGGGCGACATTGAAGCCGTGGTCGAAGAGGCTCGCCGAGCCGAAGGCCATCCAGAGCTGCGTGGCGATCTGAGGCACACAAGACCACAGCAGCGCGGCGGTAAACACGCTCGGGTTCGCACCGTGAAATCGTTTCAGGACCCAAGCGGCAACGCCGAAGAGGACCAGCGGCACCACGTCCCACGGTCGCCGAATCCAGGCGTCGGGGACCAGAGTCGGCGGTAGCTGGGTGCTGCGCGCACAGGCCAACACGAGCCCGTGGGCGAATACACCGAAAGCCGCACAAGTAACGAGCACGAACGAGGTCTTGTGACGTCCCGTTCCGAGACCTCGCGGGCGCCACAGGAGAAGCACTGGTCCGACGATCAGGATGAGCGCATTCCACAAGCGCGAAAGCGCCCAGGTGAACGGAATCAGCCGCTCGGGCTCGGCCACAGCGGCGATCAACCGATCGGCGGCCAGGACGTGGAAGAGATCGAGCGCGCCGGCGCAGAAGAGCGCCGTGCCGATGATCGGCGTCGCGGGATCGCCCACCACCCGGTAGTGGGTGAAGGCCACGACGACCGTGAAGAAGGCGACGAGGAACGCGCTCCATTCGAGCATCGTGTGGACGAAGGCGCCGGCCAGCGCGCGGTGCAACGCGTCGACCCCCGTGACGACCGCGAAGTCGTCCGGGGGGTGGGGTGAGCCGAGGTCGAGCCCGATCCAGCGCAACACCAGCGGCAGCGCGCACAGCCCGACCAAGAGGACGGTCGCCGATCGGGGCAGGTCGGCGACCGTGACCGCGTCGCCGGGCCGCTGCAGCGTCGTCGTCATGGCTCGACTCTACTCTTGCTCCTCGAGCTGTGCCTCGAGCTCGGCGATGCGTCGTCGCAGGGCGTCGATCGTCGGCTGCAACTCGTCCTCGGTGTAGCGCGGCCGAATGTGCTGCGGGCAGTTGATGTCCCAGGCTTCGACGTGAAAGACGATCGCGCGCTCCGGGCGTGCTCCGTAGTCTGGATCCACGAGCTCCGTCAGCAGACCCGGGTCGTCCTCCACGACCTCCGCGTGGCCCCAGAGCTTGACCCGACGGCGGTTGGGGTAGTCCATGACGAAGAGATGGGCGCGGTCGTTCTCCGACAAGTTGCCGATGCTGATGTACTGTCGGTTGCCCGAGAAGTCGGCGAAGGCCAAGGTGTCTCGGTCGAGCACCTTCAGGAAGCCCGGCGGGCCGCCGCGGTGCTGGATGTAGGGACGGCCCTCGGCGCTCGCGGTGCCGAAGTAGAAGGAGTCGCGCCGAGCGAGAAAGTCGCGGAGCTCGGGACTGATGTCGCGGCTCCAACCGCCTTTCTCTTCCATGCGGGCATAGCCTCGGCGCGAGCCCATGCGCTCCTGCTGAGCCTTCACCGCGGGGGTGAAGGCGATGTCGCTGACGATCTCGTGATTGCTGTCGGGCATGGTGAGCTCCTTCGTGTCGGCTCGTGGGCGATCAACCGCGCGGTGTCACAGCGCCCAGTTTCTTGGCGGCCTCGGCGGTGGTCCACAGAGCGCTCGCCAAGAAGCGGAAGTTGACCATGGCCGCGGCGAAACCGTCGCCTTCGGGCACCTGCGCCGCCGCGGTCGCGTCGCCGACGACGGCGACCTCGAAGCCACTCTCCAGCAGCTCGCGCAGATGGCTCTCGACACACAGGTTGGCCGACATGCCGGCGAGAATCACTTTGTCGATGCCGCGCTTGCGCAGCTGCAGCATGAGGTCGTTGGTCTCCGGGCCGTACACCTTGTGCGGGCTGGACACAATCGTCTCGCCGTCTTCGATGTAGGGC
Organism: Acidobacteriota bacterium; assembly: GCA_039194425.1. Taxonomy (GTDB): domain Bacteria; phylum Acidobacteriota; class Thermoanaerobaculia; order Multivoradales; family J023; genus JAUIJL01. The sequence goes on from JBCCVZ010000011.1 coordinate 9,058, forward strand.
TTGTAGCGCTCCAACCAGTCGGCGCCCGAGCCCTCGAAGCCTTTGAGCGACAGGGGATCCACGCGGTCGAACATCTGGATCGTGTGCATCAACGTCTCGAGCGCACCCTCGAAGTGCCAGCCGTGATCGGCAGGGTAGTAGTAGTGCGGCGAGACGAAGACCGGGATGCCAGCGGCCTTGGCCGACTTGAACAAGGTCTCCAGATTGGCGACGGTGCCGTTGGCCTTGACGTTGGCGCCGACCACGCCCCAGGTGACTCCCTCGGGGCTCAGGAAATCGTTCTGCGGGTCGGTGATCACCAGGGCAGTGGTCGCCGGATCGATCTCCAGGCCCGGATCGGGCAGCTGGGCGAACACGCTGCCGACGGCGAGAGTCCAAGCCATGGTGAAGACGACTGCGGTGAGGCGAATTGATGCGGTCATTGCGGGATCCTTTCCAGTGGTGAGTGGTACGGGCCAGCGCCCGATGCCACCACTGGAGAGCAATGCGCATGCCGCCGAGACCAAGGCAGCCGATACTTGCTCAAGTGTTGAAAACAATGGTCTTGAGAGATTCCGAGTAGCTCATGCGTCGACCACGCGCCCGCGAGATCTCGCACCGCACGCGATATCTCACGGTCTCGTCCGTTCTCGGCCTCGTCGTAGGCTTCGATCAGGTCCCGGTCCGGCCTTGGTACTCTCGGCGCATGCACATCGCCTTCGATGCTGACGACACCCTCTGGCACAACGAGCCGATCTTCATCCTCACGCAAGACCGGGTCTCCGAGTTGCTCTCCGAGTGGGCGACACCGGATGCGCTCGGTGCGCGACTGAACACAGTCGAGCGGCGCAACCTGTCGCTCTTCGGCTACGGCTCGAAGGGCTTTACCCTGTCGTTGCTCGAAACCGCGCTCGAGCTGTCCGGCGGTCGAGTGTCGGGTGAGGTGGTGCAGCGCATTCTCGACTACGGCAAGGCCATGATCGAGCATCCCGTCGAGCTGTTGCCCGGTGTCGAGGAGACGCTGCGGCAGCTCGCCGGTGAGCATCCGATCCTGCTGATCACGAAGGGCGATCTCTTCCACCAGGAGACCAAGATCGCGCGGTCGGGGCTCGCCGACCTCTTCGACGCGATCGAGATCGTGTCCGAGAAGGACCCCGCCACTTATCGGCAGGTGCTCGATCGCCACGGTGTGGCGGCGGAGCGCTTCGTGATGGTGGGCAACTCGGTGAAGTCGGACATCTTGCCGGTGCTTGCGCTCGGTGGCCACGCCATCCACGTGCCCTACGAGTCGAGCTGGGAGCTCGACCGGGTCGAGCATCGTGGCGCCGAGGCCGAAGGATTCCACGTCGCCGAGACTCTGCGCGAGGTGCCCGCCCTGCTGCAGTCGATCGCGTCGATGGGTTGGGTCGAAGAATCGCCCCGGTCGGCGCGGTGACATTGAGGCATGGCAATAGGGTGATACCGTGGCGTCATGGATGGGCCACGCCTCGCGTCGATCGTGCTGACCTGTTGGCTACTTGGACACGCCGTGGGCCATGCGCGCTCACCGTCCGAGGCGCCGCCCCTGCCGCTGCCGGATCCGGATGTCTTCACCATCATCGAGGTCGATACCGCCCAGGAACTGGCCGACGCATGCTGGAACCTGACCAGCGACCAGGCGATCGTGATCGCACCAGGGACCTATGATCTCGCGAGCGTCACGTTTCCCAACGGGGTCGACGGTCGGTTGACGGTCGGTCGCTTCGGCGCTCCGCCGATCTCGAACATCCAGATTCGTGGCGCCACTGGCGACCCGTCGGACGTCGTCATTCTGGGCGCCGGCATGCTCGATTCGGTGGTGCCGTTCGGCTTTCAGATCTTCACTGCCACCGACGTCACGATCGCGGACCTCTCGATCGGCAACGTGTACTTTCATAGCGTCGCGATCCAGGCCGAAGAGGGAGCGGCACGCATCCGTCTCTACCACGCGAGATTCTTCGACGCGGGGCAGCAGATCATCAAAGGGACAGGCGGTGGCGGCCAGGGCGCGCCGGAGGTCACGATCGAGTGGAGCGAGATCTTCTACACCGTCGGTGCGATCGAGCATCCCGAGGGCAGCCCGCCGAACTCTTGCTATACCAACGGCATCGACGCGCTCGGCGCCAGCGGCTGGATCGTCCGCGACAACCTGATCTACGCCATCAAGTGCCAGAATCTGGCGCTCGCCGGCCCTGCCGTTCTGCTGTGGGGAGGGTCGTCGGACACGCTGGTCGAGGGCAATACCCTGCTCGACTCGTCTCGCGGCATCCATCTCGGTCTGCTCGAAGGGGACCATTCCGGCGGTTTGGTGCGCAACAACTTCATCCGCTGGTCGCCGGATGCTCCCTACCCGGTCGACGTTGGCATCTACACCACATCGTCCGGCGCCAGGCTGCTGCACAACACAGTGCTGACCCGAGGGCGTTACCCCAACGCGCTCGAGATTCGCTACGCCTCGACGACGGGAGTCGTCGCGCAGCACAATGCGACCGATGCCTCGATCCGGGCGCGCAACGGCGCCGTGCCGACGCTGATCGATAACACGCTGGCGGCACAGCCCGACTGGTTCGTCGACGAGTCGTTGGGTGATCTCAGGCTCTCAGAGCTCGCGCTCGACGCCATCGACCAGGTCACTCGCCTGCCCGATGCCCTGGAGGACTTCGATCACCGGATGCGTCCTGTCGCTCCTGATGCGACCGATCTCGGCGCGTCGGAGCGCGAGACCGGCGTACCCCTTTTCGCCGACGGATTCGAGTCCGGCGACTTGACGTCGTGGACGGTGAGCTCTCCCTGAGCGCGGTTGGCAGAGTGGCGGTCGACGGCGCGAGTCCGACGACTGCCGCGGAGACTCACGGCGGAGGGAAGGGAACGATCTCCTCGGTGCCGTCGGTCCACACGAAGCTGAAGTCGACGCCGCCGAAGCCGTGGCAGTTGAAGCAGCTCTGGCTCGAGAACTGTGACGTCGCCGCCGTACCCGGCTGGTGCCAGGCGGTCTGGTACGTCTCCATCGTCGTGTTGCGCAGCTTCAGCTCACCGTCGTCTCCCCGTGGCTGCATGGTGTAGCACGAAGGCTTTGGGATGCCCGCCGCGGCGAACGCGCCTCCCTGCTCCCACAGAAGGTCCACGACGTTGCAGGGAATACGCCGTGCGGCGCCGGGCTCGGGGTCTTCGGCGCCTTGCCGCCCGCCGCTCGGCCACTGCGTGTTGAGCAGGAAGTACTGATTCCAGGGCGCCGGAAGGGCAGCCTGGAACCGCTGATTCAGGTCCGTGGGTCCGACGGCCACCAGGCGGGTCGCCTGGTTCTTCACCAGGGCACCGGCCTCGGCCTGCAGCCTGCCGTCGGTGCCCGGCCGGCCCGGGTCGGCGTTGACGATCAGCTGTGCGTTGGGGCAGCAGTTCTTCGTTTCCTCCTGGGCGAACGGCAGCACACCGGGCCGCATGCGCGAGCAGAACTCGTCGCTCGGTGGGTTCTCCTCGCAGGCGCTGTCGTAGAGGAGGTACTGGCGACCCGCCTCGCCGGGTTGTCCGAAGGGCGGCACGTTGTCGACGTGCTCGAAGGTCGACCACACCCACTGCGGTGCGTGCACCGTCTTGCGAATGATGTGGAGACCCACCAGCCCCACCCTGGCGAGACGGCACGACTCGTTCGATTGGCGGGTGTCGGGCGTGTAGATCAGGCCGACTTGAGTGTAGTAGCGATCTTCGAGGTCTTCAGCACCAAGGCACTGGCCCTCGGCATCGAGCACGCACAGCTCGCGCCACGCCGCCTTGATCTCGATCGCTCCGAGGCCGGTGGCGCCGTCGGCGTTGGTCGGGAAGAAAACCTCGAAGTCGTTGGGGCCGCCGAACGAGTAGTTGCCCGTGTTGGCCAGCTTGTTGGCCTTCAGGTACTCGAACTCGTCGCGATTGAAGCGCACCTCGTATTGCACCAGCCGGCCCGACTGGTCGACCAGGATGTTGAACTGGTTGCCCATCGCCTGGTGGGTCTCGTTCAGAATCTGGTGGGATCGCGTCTTGGTGATCATTTGCAGCACCTTCGCCTGTTGCGGCTGCGGCAGCGAGGCGACGTGCTGCTGGCACACCTCGGGGACGAACTGCGTGTCGTTCCAGTGTTGATCGTCGATCGTCCAGCCGCTGATCTCGGGTTGGAACACTTCGGCCGTTTCCTTGTAGGACTCCCAAACCCGTGGCGGCCCGAGGTCGGACAGCGAGCCACCGGCCGCGGGCTCCCCGCGCTCGTCGCTCGACACCGGCCAGTTGAGCGCGGCGAACGTGCGCCAGGAGAAGCAGTCGAACATCGGTTGCCGATCGGCCTCGGGCACCGTGGAGGGCGCGAAGGGAACGTCCGGCGGCGGCTCGGAGCCGATGCCCAGGTGCCCGTCGGCGCAGACCGCCTGCGGCGGCGGATCGACGCTGCCGGTGGCTGGCTGCACGCCGTCGTCGAAGGTCGGCGTCTCACGCCCGCGTACATAGAGGTGGAGATTCCACACGAAGTCGGCGCGGGCGACCGGATTGCGACAGTCGGTGCAGAAGGCCTGCGGCTTGCCGTAGACCGGCACCTCGGTGAACTGCATGAAGTCGTCGAAGCGGAAGAGGTAGTAGAACCATTCGCCGCCGATGCTGTTGCCGCCGAGGGTCGGGGTGTTGTAGCCGTCGATCTTCGCCATCACGGTCAGCCACGGCTCTCCCTCGAGCGGGGCGGCGACGCCTCGGCGGTGGTGAAGTTGTGCTTGATGAGCACCGAGCCGTCGGGCAGCGTCGCGCGGTCGATGTGGCCTTGCGGATCGCGCACGATCTGGGCGTTGAAGGCCTCGGCCGCAGTCTGGTTCAGGAACACCGTGTTGAATCGGCCGTGCATGGGCGTGTCGCCCTGCGGCGACGCCAGGGCGCGGACGGACCTCGCCTGAAGCGACCGCACCGGCACCGCGCCCTGCGGTGCCTTGAGCACCCACAGGTCGCTGTCGAGGTAGTCGAAGTCCTTCAGACAGGCGTTGAGGAACTCGGCGCAGGCACGCGGATCGTCAGTGCAGGTGGCAGCGTCGAGCGGTGCGGTGAAGTCGCCGTCGAGAAAGCTGCAGTCAGCCGTCGTGTCCTGCACGTCGGGCCGCGGGATGCAGCCGACGACGGGGAAGGAGAGGAGGCCGAGGAGGAGCAGGGGGGCGGTCCGGGCCAGGCAGCGCTCGAGCAGCCGGCGGCCGCGTCGCGGGCACTGGGCCTCGAACATGGGGCTCAGGGGCTTGGACATGAGACTCCCTTCGTCACCGCGTGGGTGAGATGGTCGAGAAAGGAGGACGATTTCACGCAATCCTACCCTGTCTCGGGTGCGAGCGGTCTCCGACGAGAGCCGCCGCTGCCGGCGCGACTCGTCTCCAGAATTGTCCCGGTTTGAAGCAGTCGTTAAGATCAATGGCCGTTCGAGACTCGACCCAGGACCCGACGAAATGATTGCCGAGGTACTTTCCGCAGCGCTGCGCGCCCTCTGTCGCAGAGTCGGGGTCACGGTGTTGGCCGTGGCCCTCCTGGGCCTGAGCGTGACGGCGGTCGGCACCGCGTTCGTGCTTGTCGCGGCCGTCACCTTGGCCGAGTCGCCCTATCCCGAGGCCGATCGACTGTGGGCGCCGCGCCTGTCGATTCAGCCTCCCGAGGGGGGAGCTCCAAGCCCCGCGCTCTTCTCCTACCCGGACGTCGCCACGTTCCAGCAGAGCCAGGACGTCTTCGACGCCGTCGGTGCCTTCGTCAGCCTGGAGCTGCCGCTGACCGGTGACCCGGGGCCGGAGCGGATCCGCGGCGAGTTCGTGACGCCGGACTACTTCGTCGCGCTGGGTGGCCGGCCCGTGGCCGGCTCCCTGCCGGCTCGGGCGGAACCAGGCCGAAGCCCGGATTTTCGAGGCGAGGTGCTGCTGTCGCATCGGCTGTGGCGGAGCCGCTTCGACGGCGATCCGTCGGTGATCGGGCAATCGATGGAGATTCTGGGGGTGCCGCTGCGGATTCTCGGAGTCCTGGCGCCGGGCTTCGAGAGCCCAGGCGAGGACGTCGACCTGTGGCTCGACATAGGCTCGCTGCCGAGGATCGCCGACTATCCCGACATTCTCACCGGTACCGACTATCCTCGGCTGGCCGTCGTCGCGCTGATGCGGCCGGAGGTCGCGGCCGACGCCGTTCCCCATGCAGTGGAACGAGCCGGTCGCGCGATCGCGGCGGGACGTCCCGAGGTCGCCTGGGGCCCGGCCACCGTCCAGACTCTGGCCGCGGCGCGCAGCGATCCCGGCCTGCGCCGTGTCCTCACCACGCTGCTGATCGCGGCCGGCTGTGTCTTGCTCATCGCCAGCTTCAATGTCGCAGGGCTCCAGCTATCCAGCGCGACGGCGCGCTCCCGCGACTTCGCGGTCCGCAAAGCGCTGGGCGCTGCGCCGGAGCGAATCGTCGGCCAGGTTCTCATGGAGAGTGGCCTGCTGGCACTCGCAGGGGGCGTGGTGGGCCTCGCTGGGACATGGGTGCTCGTCCGCTCCGTGGTCACGACGCTGCAGACGGATTGGAGCTGGGAGTCGACCGGGCCCGACGTGGCGAGCCTGTTGGCGGCGGGGATCGATCTCCGCGTCGTCGGCCTGGTCGTCGCTGCCGCTGTCCTCAGCACGCTGGCGTCCGGCCTCGTCCCCGCACTGGAGGTGTTGCGGCGCGACACGGTCCGATCACTGCGCGGGGGCGGGGACCAGATCGTCGGCGGCTCGGGCAGGGCCCGTGCCCTGGGGCGGCATCCGCTGGTCGTCGCCCAGGCCGCGGCCGCGGTCGCGTCGCTGACGGTGGCGGGACTCCTGTTCCACGACCTGGGCGAGATGCTACGCATCGATCCCGGTTTCGACGAGCGGTCGGTGCATGCATTGCACATCACGTCGTCTACCCTCTACGGGCCGGCCGAGGCGGCGCTGTTCCACCAGCGCCTGATCGACGAGGTCGGTCGGCTGCCGGGCGTCGCGTCGACTGCCCTCGGCAGCTGCGTTCCACTGTCGTGCGGCTGGACGGCCCCGGTGGTGCCCGCCGAAAACGGCGGCTCCGGGGCATCGTCGGCTCCGTCGGTCGGTGCGCATTTCGTGAGCCCGGGCTACTTTCGAACTCTCGGGATCCCCCTCGTCGCCGGCCGGGACTTCACGACGACCGACACCCGCGACACCCGGCGGGTCGTCGTCGTCAGCCGGTCGCTCGCGGACCGGCTCTGGCCCGGACGGACCTCGATCGGCCGCCGTGTCGATCTCGGCGACGGCGGCGCGGTGGCGGAAGTCGTCGGTGTCGCTGCCGATGCGCGGCAGCAGTCCCTGTTCGACGTCTCGGAGGACGTCTACCTCGCCGATGCGCAGAACGGCGCGGCGTGGGGCGTTCTCTTCGTCAAGTCCGAGGGCGACGGAGTGTTCGACGCCGGAGCGCTCCGCGAGGTCTTGCAGCGGGTCGATCCGGGGCTGCCGTTCCAGTCGGCGGGCTCGCTCGAGGACCAGGTTTCGCTGGTCAGCTCACAGAGCCGCCTGTCGTCACGACTTGTCTCGATCGTCGCCCTGCTCGCTCTGCTGCTGACGGTGCTCGGGGTCTACGGCGTCGCGTCCCTGGCGGTGACCGCTCGAACTCGCGAGCTGGCTCTGCGTCTGGCGATCGGCGCCGACCGCGCCGATCTCTTGCGGCGCGTCTTCGCTCACGGGCTCCAGCCGGTGTCCCTGGGCATCGCGTTCGCCGCGCCGATCGCGTGGGCGGCGAGCCGTCGCCTCGACCTCTCCGTGGCCGGCACCGAGCCCGCATGGCTCGCGGGCTACCTGGTGGCAGCGGCCCTGGTCGCCGCCGTGGCGGTGCTGGCGAGCCTGCCGCCGGCTCGACGCGCCCTGTCGATCGAACCGTCGGTGGCGCTCCGCAAGGGTTCCTAGCTCGGCACGCTTCGAGTCAGGGGACTGCAACGCTCACGATCTTGCCGCCCAGCTCGCTGACGAAGGCTTCCGAGGTCTGTGGGTCGAAGACGACGCTGGTCGGAAACGAGAGCAAGCTTTCGTCGATGAGCTCGATTGGCTCCGCGGACGGGTCCTCAAAGTACAGGAGGTTGTTCAACGTCAGCTGGACGACGAGGAGCTCCGCTCCGTGGGGGTCGCCGATCGTGGCGAGATCCAAGACGTTCTGCAGGCCCTCGATCACCGGGGTCAACGTACCGGTCTCGAGGTCAAGCCTCTGAATGCTCGACGCGCCGGGCGCGAAGAGAGCGCTCTCCAGGCTCACCAGCAAGGTCTTGCGATCGACGAACTTCAGGCTCGATGGGACGGCCTCGAAGAATACTCCGGGATCGCTCGGATTCTCGACGTCGGGAACGTCCAGGAATCGTCGCATTTTGCCGGTCCGCAGGTTGATCCGCTCGATGCTGTTGCGATTGGTGTCGGACATGTACGCGGTTCGACCGATCACCACCATGCCAAAGGGGGTCGAGGTTCGAACGATGGTGACGGGATCGGGGACTGCCATGGGGATGCTGGTCACAAGCTCGAAGATCGCGAACACTCCGTCGTCGTTCTCGGCGATCACTCGGTTGCCTTGGGAGATCGTGAAGTGATCGGCGAGGTCGAGGATGAAAGGACTGTCGAGCGTCGCCAGCTGGCCATTGATCAGGATCATCCGGATGACCGAGCTGAACAGGGGAGAGCTGGGGCCGTTGATGTTGGCGAACTGCGTATTGTTCGGGCCCTGGACGTCGGAGACGTCGCCCGTGGCGATTCCGACCAGGAGCCGTCTGGGGCGCTCGAGCGTCAGCACTGTCGGACCGACGCGAAACCCGTTCCACTGCACTCCGGAGGGTAGTCCCTCGACGATCTGCTGCTGCTGACCGTCCCGACCGACCCGCGTAATGCGGCCCGCGTTGTCGGCAATGCCCGATTCCGAGACCAGGAGGTCCCCGGAGTCCAGCAGCAGCAGTCGGGTGGGCGTTTGGAGGCCTTCAGCGAGAACCGCGGGGGCCGCATGAGTGGTGGTCGGCAGCACGAGGAGCAGCAGGAGGCTCGCCATGCAGTGGGTCCGAACACAGAGCGAGAGAGGGGGGATCTCGGTCATGGGGTCAGTCTCCTTTGAAAGAGTCAGAGACCATTTTATAGCAATTCTTCTATGTGCATCGGGCTGGGGCTCCTGTAGACGAGCGGCGGCTGATCAATCGCCTGGCACTTCGAGCGGTGGCTCCGCGCGGACCCCATCGACGTGGCGGAACCCCAACTGCGTGTGTCGATGAATCTCATCGCGCGTGTCGAAATGGAGCCTCCTCGCCCGTCGACTTCATGAGTGGCCGATGACGGCCGGTCGTCGAACGAGGAGATGTCTCATGGTCCGATTCGTAACTGCCGTATCGATTCTGCTGGTTTCTGCGCTGCCTGCCGTGGGTTCTGACCATCCCGCGGCCGATCTCGCGGCTCTGTCCTCGCACCCACGGCTGTCCGCGAACACATTGCAGTGGGTCGACGGTGCGGAACCCTCGTCGGCGAGCCTCGAGCAGGCGGCCTTCTTGGTCGGCAGCTGGACGGGCGAGGCGTTCGGCGGCGAGGTCGAGGAGATGTGGATGCCGGCCCGATCCGGTGCGATGCTCGGCATGTTCCGGCTCGAAGACGGCGATCTGCCGTCCTTCTTCGAGCTGTTCACGCTGCGCCAAGAGGCGGGCAGTCTGATCTTGCGGCTGAAGCATTTCGACGCCGAGACCTTGCATGGCTGGGAGTCGCGAGACGAGACCGCCGACTTTCTGCTCGTCGCACTCGACGAAGACGCGCTCTACTTCGCCGGCTTGACCTATCGCCGCGTCGGCCAGGACGAGCTGGAGGTCTATCTCGCGTTCAACGGTGGGGCGAGAGAAGAGGTCTTTCGGTTCCGCCGCGCCGATTGAGCCGCGATCCGCGCGGTCGCGCAGGAGACGGTCCGCGCAGGCGAGGCTCGCTCGGCTCGGGCAGAACGGCAAGGCGTCTGGATCGACCGCACGAGGCTCTGTGCGACGCGCCAGCGGCCCCTGAAGGCTACTCGTCGCGCATCATAGGAAACTTCTCGCGATAGTACTTCATGTCATGTTTCATAGGCTTGTGCAGTCGTTTCCAGTCGGCCTTCCAGGTGGTCTTTGCGAGGTCCCAGCCGCTTGCGACCATCTGGTACTTCTCGTGCAGATTGGCCGTGATGTCCAGATACATCTCGAATGCGACCGGGTCGTTGGCGATCGCCTCGCCCCACCACTGGCCGCTGCGAACGAAGATGCCGTGTTTGCCGGATCGGATGTCGCTCGGCTTCATTCGTTTGGCCTGCCGTTTGTTCTCCGGAAGGAAGAGATGCTCGCCGAGCATGGCCATACCCTGGACGACGGGAAGGCCGTTGAGCACAGTTTCCTTGTGGTGAGCGTCTAGCCCCTTGGATCCTTCGGCGGAGTAGCGCCAGGTGATGTCGACGACGTTTCGTAGGCCCGCGACCAAGGTGCTCGACGGCGTCAACGAAGCGGCAGCATGGGAGATGTCTCGGTGGTGCTCGGGTGCTCCGATCATGTGGAGCCCGAGGTCGGTCGTATTGACGACGATATCGGCGACGCCGAGAACCGGGCGTCCTTGATAGACCCTGGGGAAGGCGCCCAGGGTGCCGACGAAGCCCGTCGTGGCACTGGTGAAGGTTCGGGCGCGCTGGCCCGGCTGGGCAGAGTAGGTTTCATAGCCGACACCGAGCGCACCGATGGCGAGGAGGGCCCGGCCGCCCCAAACCTTCATTCCGCGGTAGACGCCAGGCATTCGTCCGCCGACGGGTACGCTCTCGGCGATGACCACGCCCGAGCTGTCGGTCAAGACGACTTTGACCTTTCCCGCCTCCGCGAGCTGAAGCGTCTTCCCGAAGGTCGATTGATTCGCGTTGCGCGGCGAGTAGAGAATTTGCCCCGCCTCGACGTTCGGGACGGATCCGAGGTTGGACACTGGAATCCGTAGAATGCTGCTGGTCCTCGGTGTGCTCGGCGGTACCAGCTCACAGTGGACGATCCGTCCACCGTCTCGCACCATCCGAAGAATCAGTTGCGGCCCGGCGCCCTGGTTGACCGCGAACTCGACGCAGTTGTTCGCCGCACTCTGGTGCACTCCGGGCTTCGCCGTGTAGAACTGCCTCTGCTTCGACGCGGTCTGAACTTCCGCCAAGAGGCGCTCGACGACCTCCGGCCGAGTCGCCCACTCGAACGACCTGGCTTCGCTCGCCGTGAACATGCTGAGGTCAGAGCGGACGGCTGCGCGAACCGCGGTCTTGCCTTTTGCGATCGCGTCGAGCCTGAGGATGTTGGTCGGCGGAGAGAGAATCTTTGGATGGAGGCCATAGCTGTAGAGCTTGCCCTGGTGCCGGAGCACCAGCGAGGTGTGGCCCCACGAGTTGAGCGGTTGCTCCAAGGGGATCTGGCGAATGAACCGGAAGAGCTTGGTGCGCCGCGGGATCTTGTTGAATGGAAACCTCGTATCCAGCGTCGTGCGAGCCGGATCGGTGAAGACCGGCAAGGTGATGAAGCCGATGCTGTTGGGGCCTGCGGCGTTGAACCCGTGGGAGGTCATGCGGTAGCTGAACCACCAGCGCACCGCGAATGCGGGAGATTCCCAGCGGATTGGTTCCTCGGGTTCGGGCATGGCACAACCTTTCGAGACGTTGAAATCGGCGATCGTCCGCCAGCGCACATCGTGCGGCCTCTCTCTGGTCGTGTCGTGTCGTCCGCAGACCTTTCAGCTCTGTGCACATCTTTGGCGAAAAACGCCTCGCCAGCCAGCCCCGGCGCAGGCCCCGATGGACTGGCTGATCAAGCGTCTGGCACTTCGAGCCGTGGCTCTCCGCGCTGACACCTCGACGTGGCGAATCCCCTACTGCGTGTGTCGATGAATCGCATCGCGCGGGTCGAAATGGAGTCTCCTCGCCCGTCGACTCGCTGAACGGCCGATGACGGCCGGTTGTTGACGACGAGATGTCACAGGGTCCGATTCGAAAGTTCGCGTGTCGCGCTCAGAGACGACACGCTCGACTTCGCCGGTTTCACCTATCGCCGCGTCGGCCGCAACGGGCTGGAGGTCTATCTCGCCTTCAACAGCGGAGCGAGGGACGAAGTCTTCTGCTTTCACCGCGTCGATTGATGCACGTTCCGCGGCATCGATCAGCACGCCACGCTGTGCGGCGAGCGTTGGAACCACAGGGTGAACTGTCGTGCTCTGAAGGGTCCCCAGGCCTTGACAAGCTCATGGCGATGTCCCAAGCTGTCGACATGTCTGTTCGAGACAGGGCAGTGGCCCCGACCAAGAACCCGGAGGATGGGCACGACCCATCGCCCACGCCGGGCGCAAACCTTGATGTCGCGAAGATGCCCGGCCATTGGTTGCTGGCGCGCATGGGTAAGCGCGTCCTGCGTCCCGGCGGCCTCGAGCTGACGAGCCGCATGCTCGCCGGCCTCGATGTCGGAGAAGACGACCGGGTCGTGGAGTTGGCGCCGGGCCTGGGTGCCACTGCGCGCTTGACTCTGCGCCGCAACCCGGCTTCCTATGTCGGCGTCGAGCGGGATCCAGACGCAGCGGCGGCGGTACGCCGGGTGATCGAGGGGCCGAACCGCCGATGCCTCGTCGGTACTGCGACGAAGACCGGGCTCGAGGACGGCTCGGCGAGTGTGGTCTACGGTGAGGCGATGCTGACAATGCAGGAGCCGGCCCACAAACAGGCCATCATCGCTGAGGCCTTTCGTGTGCTCGAACCAGGCGGGCGTTACGGCATCCACGAGTTGGCTCTGACCCCGGATGGGCTGGCGGAGGAGCGCAAGCGAGAGGTCAAGCAAGATCTCAGGCAGGCGATTCGTGTCGGTGCCCGGCCTCTGACCGGCGCCGAATGGCGAGAATTGCTCGAAGCCGCGGGTTTTGAGATCGAGCGCCTGGAAACTGCTCCAATGCACCTACTCGAACCGCCCAGGCTGGTGCGCGACGAGGGGCTATTTGGCGCCCTGCGCATTGCCTTCAACGTTCTGCGAACCCCGGCCGCACGGCGGCGGATTCTGGCGATGCGAGCGACCTTCCGCAAGCATGGGGGCGTGATGTGCGCGGTGGCGCTGATCGCGCGAAAGCCTCTGTCGGAGGGCACACTGTGAACTTCACTGGTTTCGCCGACCTCGCTGCGCAGATCGAGGTGCCCGTCGATGGCACCATCAGCAAGACGCTGTACCGGGACGACCGTCTCAAAGTCGTACTCTTCGGCTTTGCGGCCGGGGAGGAGCTCTCGGAGCACACCGCCGCCACGCCGGCGATCCTCCATTTTCTGGACGGTGAGGCGGTCCTCACCCTGGGAGACGAGACCCGAGAAGCGGGCCTGGGTACCTGGGTTCACATGCCTGCCCGACTTCCTCACAGCATCTCGGCGACCGCGCCGACCAAGATGCTGCTGCTCCTGCTCAAGAATTCTGCGTGATCATCGGTTGGGATCCCACAATCCTCGTCCAAGCGACCGAGGTCGAGGGGATTCTCGCGGGCGGCCTGATCATGGGCTCGAAGCACTTCGACGCCGATCCGTTGCATGGCATGGAGACGCGAGACGAAGCCTTCGACCTTTCTGTGGTCGCGTTCGGCGACGACACGCCCTACGTCGCGGGCTCGGCCGATCCCCGCATGGGCCGCGACGAGCCCGCCTATCTCGCGTTCGACGAGTCACTCCACCCTGAAACATCGCCGGTCTCGAAACCATCGACGAAGACCTCGGCCTGGAGGTCTAGGGCGAAGGGTTCCTCCCAAGTGTCCTCACGCCAGGCGGCGAAGTAGAGCCAGGCTCCGTCGGGGGAGGGAGTGAGCCTTGAGGGGTCGCTCCCCCCGGCACCGGGCCAGACATCGCTGCGTCGTCGAAGGCTCGCGGGGGATCCGTCGGTCGACCAGACTTCGCGCCCTGCGACTCCGTCGGTGGCGGCGAAGAATAGGTGCTCGCCGTTCGACACCAGGCTGCTCGGCTCGGCTTCTTCGGGATCCGGGATCAAGTCGAAGAAGAGCGTCGTCCCGCCGGGAGTGCCGTCGCTTTGCCACAGCTCTTCGCCGTGCACGCCGTCGTCGGCGACGAAGAAGACGTGGCCGCCATGGGCGGTGATCTCGGTAGGGTCCGAGTCGCCGTCGGGGTGGATGTCGGCCAGCAGGAAGGTTCCGGCTTCGGTTCCGTCGGAGACCCAGGGCTCGGAGCCAGTCGTCCCGTCATCGGCGGTGAACACCACGAGCGAGCCCAAGGCTTCGAGATATTGTGGGTTGCTGCCGAGAACACCACGGCGAAGGTCGGCGACCCGGAACGTGCCGAGGGCAGTGCCGTCGCTGGTCCAGAGCTCTTTGCCCGCCGTCCCGTCGTTGGCGACCAGGTAGAGCGTCCCCGCCGCATTGACCAGGAGCTCGAGGCTCGAACCCGACGGCCCGGGACGAATGTCGAGAACCTGCCGCGTGCCGAGGTCGGTTCCGTCGGAGACCCACAGCTCTTGGCCTGTTGCGCTGTCCTGGGCGGCGAAGAAGAGCTGCGATCCCACCGTGATCAATTGGCTCGGAAAGGACGAGTCGGCCCCAGGCGCGATGTCCTTTAGCAGCAGGGTCCCGGCGAGAGAGCCGTCGGTGCTCCACAGCTCGGTCCCCTCGGGCTCGACATCGGCGGCGAAGAAGAGACGGTCCCCCATCACCACAAGGTCATCGGGCGACGAGCCCAACACACCAGAACGCAGATCGGCGAAGAGTTGCGTGCCGGCTGCGGTGCCGTCGGAGACCCAGAGCTCGCGTCCGTGAGTGTCGTCGGCGGCGGCGAAGTACAGGAGCTCCTGGAAGACGACGAAGTCCGTGGGGTCCGAGCCCTCGGCACCCGCGAAGAGATCGAGCAGCTCAGTGCCCTCGGGGGTTCCATCGGAGAGCCACAGCTCCTGGCCGTGGATCGAGTCGTCGGCCACCAGGAATGCCGTCGAGCCCAAGAACGCCACGGTCTCCAGATTCGAGCTGTAGTCGAGCGTCTGCGTCACAAGGAGAGTTCCGGCCTCGGTCCCGTCGGTGATCCACAGCTCTTGGCCTTCGGGCTCGCCGCTCGTCGTTCCGTCGGCATTGAACAGGATCGATGCGCCGAACCGGGTGAAGTCCTCGGGAAAAGAGCTCGAAGACCCCGGGGCGAGGTCGGCCACCTGGAATGTGCCGGCGTCGGTGCCGTCGGTGGACCAGAGCTCCTGACCGTCGGCGCCTGCGGCGGAGAAGTAGAGCAGCCCTCCGAGCTCGGTGAATGCAGAGGGAGACGAGCTCCCCGAGCCGGGAGGCGAAGCGATGTCTTGCACCATGAAGGTCCCTGCGTCGGTTCCGTCGGAAACCCAGAGCTCGATCCCCGCCGTTCCGTCGTTGGCTGAGAAGAAGATCCTGCCGTTGTGCTCGGTCAAGTGCAGAGGCCAAGACGACCCGGACCCGGGGTTGATGTCTTTCACTCGCGCAGTCCCGGAGCTGTTGGCTCGCCACAGCTCGGTTCCCGTGCTGCCGTCGTCGGCGGTGAAGAAGACCGCGGCTACGCCGTCGCTGGTGAAGTCATTGGGGCTCGAACTGGCGGTGCCAGGAGCGATGTCTTCGATTTGCACGGTGCCGGCCGCTGTGCCGTCGCTGCGCCACGGCTCACGGCCCGACGCGGTGGTCGAGGCGGAGAACACGACCTGGCTGCCGATGGCTTGCAGGAAGAACGGACTGGACTCGCCGACTCCAGGCTCGATGTCGGCGACTCGCTCGGTGCCGCCGATCGTGCCGTCGGTGATCCACAGCTCGCGACCGGCCGTGGGCTCGGTGGCGACGAAGAAGACCTCCGAGCCGACGCGCTTCAGGTACGCGGGGTCCGAGGGCTCAGCGCCGGGATTCAGGTCGATCAGCAACTGAGTTCCCGCCTGGGTGCCGTCGGTGATCCAGAGCTCTTGGCCGTGAGTCCCGTCGTTGGCGCGAAAGAGGATCTGGGGGCCGAGCGCGGTCAATTGAGACGGTGCGCCGCTCGAGGGGCCGGCGTGGATGTCGAGAAGCAACTCTGTGCCCGCCGCCGTTCCGTCGGTGATCCACAGCTCACGTCCGTGGACTCCGTCGTCAGCCACGAAGAGAACCTCGTCTCCGAGCTCGACCCAGGAGTTGGGGCGGCTCGACCCGCTGCCGGGGTGGATGTCGAAGAGGATCTGCTCGGAGCCCGGGGTCCCATCGCTGATCCAGGGCTCTTGGCCGAACCGGCCGTCGTCGCCCTCAAAGAGCAGGAAACCTCCGGTGACGAAGAGATTCGACGGCGCCAGGCCCTGGGCCCCGTCGCCGGCGACGTTGAGATCGCGCACCAAACGTGACGTGTCCGCGTGCAGCGACGAGACGGACAGCAAGGTCGAGAGGATCAAGGCTGCGGCCGACGAGCGGTGTCGGATTCCGGCAGCTGAAGAGCGAACGCTCTGAGTCGAGGGCATGATGGTCTCCTGGCGAGTTCGATGAGACTGCGTTCATCGTTTCTCGCGACAGGCGACCGTCAAACCGGACATTCGGGACGGCGCGACGAAGAGAGCGCGGCGCGATCCCTCGGGGCGCAACATCGGGAGAGATCAGGCGTACCCTCCGTGCACCTCCGAACGAAAGGATTTACGCTCATGGAATGCCCTGCGACAGTCGCCAGAATCCTCGCGATCGCCACTCTGGTTCTGACCCCGTTCGCCCTGGCGGAGGAACCAGCCTCTGCGACAGGCCGCAGTGCCGCATCCGCCGGGGTCGAGAGCTCTGACGCGAGCACTCCCGATGCTGAAGAGGCGCAGATCCGGGCTGCCCTTCAGGCGTATCTCGATGGAACGTCCTACAACGATCCCGAGCTGATTCTGTCGGCGTTCTACCCCGAAGCCGATCTCTTCCTCTCACACCCCGAGAGAGAGCTCTACGTTCTCCCGATCGCGGAGTACCTCGAGTTCTTCGCCGATCGGGAGAAGGGCACCTTCAACGGGCGGGAAGGCACCATTCTTTCCGTCGATCGCTCGAAGGACATCGCCATTGCCAAGGCTGAGATCCGCTCGGCGACCTCGGAGGCGCGATACATTGATCTCTTTCTGCTCAAGAAGCTCTCGGGTGAGTGGAAGATTATCAGCAAGGCTGCTACTAGACTCGAGTAAGTCTCGAAGATCCTGACTCCACGGTGCGACGGCTCGCTACGAATCCAGGAAGAACAAGGATCGATCGATTTCCTTCTTGGAGGGCGAGTACTCGCGGAGTCGGTTCAAGAATCGCTGCCTGAGCGAAGCCTTCTCCGCGGGGCTCTCGGCGCTCTTGCTCGCTTTGAGAAGCTCGTCGATTTCGCGCCGGCGTTCCTTCATGGCGGCTGCCAGCCTTTCCGGGCCTTCGGTCCAGAAGCTGTTCGTACTCATAGTTTGGGACTCCACCACAATTCACTGCAACAAAAGCGTCGGCTAGACCAAGCCATATCGCCTCCTTGGAGGCCGGATGGTGCGGCTCACTCGGTGGATACTTCTAGACTGGGTGTTGGCCCAGTTGCCTCTGGGTTGACGCTCATTTTATCGGTGGTCCGGCAGCGGAACCGAGCAAGGCCGACGTTCAGGTTTTTCCGACGAGATCGAAAGAGGGACCGACGAAGAGCTTGATCTGCAGGTCATTCGAATCGTCGTCCCAGCCGAGATCCAGGCCGCCATGGAGAGGACCCTCTGCGGGCCGGAAGAGAAACAAGAGGAGTCGGACTGCAGCGACACGGTTTTCGAGATCGTAGGTGAGTTTTGGATTGATATCCAACCAAGGGCGCAGGTACCGACTGAGTTCGAACTCCAGGAGACCGCGTTCGATCTCTTCTGGGCCACCGGTGGCTGCGTTGTCGCAGCGCACCCTTGCCTTCGATCGGCTGGCAGACCGCGTCGGTTTCACCTTCGATGTGACGGCGCCGCGCGACGTGGTTCGACTGGGCCAACTTCCGCTACGCCCGACTTGATCCGTCGCTCGACGACCAGGACGGCGGTCCGGCCGACCCGACGCAGCTGCGCGTCGCCGGACCGGTGTCGTTCCGCGCCCGCCCGGATGGCCGCGGCGACGGCGGCGGTGGAGGATTGGCCGAGCCTCGCCGGACGGCGCGCAAAGCGCCGAGGCCGTGCCCTTCAAGGGACTGTTCTTCGATCCCGATCCGGAGCTGCGGATCGACCTCGCGGTCGATTCCACGGGACGCCCGCATGTCGTCTGGCAGCGCGAGTCGACCGGCTTCGGTGGTGGGGAGATGGGGGCGCCGTAATCGTCCATTGCGAAAGCCCAGGTGCTGATGATCCGTCGCCGAATCGTTTCGCGCCTTGAAGGATAGGCACAGCGAAGAACCGCTGCCATCGACCAAGGCCCTGGCGCCGGATCAACCCTCGAGTCCGATCCTCAGGGTAGGAACACCACCATGCAGGGATCGACGGAGAAGACATCCGCAGCCGAAGCCGGCGAGGTGACCCGGCTGCTCGAAGCCTGGAGCCGAGGGGATTGTCAGGCGGCTGAGCAGGTGATGCCGCTGGTCTTCGCCGAGCTCCGGAGGCTGGCCGGCTGCTATCTGAACAAGGAGCGGCCCGATCACACCCTCCAACCCACAGCGCTGGTCAATGAGGCTTTTTTGCGTCTCGTCGAGGGGTGCGAGAAGAACTGGGTCGATCGCCGCCACTTCTTCGCAGTGGCTGCCAAGATCATGCGGCGCATCCTCGTCGATCACGCCCGTCACCGCAGCTACAAGAAGCGTGGTGGCGGGCAACCGACGGTCCGCGTTTCTGACCTCGGAGATCTTGCCGTGGAGTCTCCTCCCGACTTGCTTGCTCTCGACGAGGCTTTGCACGAGCTCGCCACCTTCGATGCGAAAAAGGCGTCGATCGTCGAGCTGCGCTTCTTCGTCGGCCTCAACCTTCAAGAGATCGCCGAGGTCCTCGGTTGCTCGACGGCCACCGTCACCCGTCACTGGCTGGCGACGAAGGCATGGCTCTACCGTGCGATGATCCCTGAGGGTGGCTCGGTGTGAATCCGGAGCGCTGGCAGGAGATCGAGACCGTCCTGCACGCAGCTCTCGAGGTCGACGAACGCAAGCGCGTCGGCTTCTTGAACAAAACCTGCAGCGGCGACCCGGACCTCCTCGAGCAGGTCCGATCTCTCCTCGAGTCTCTCGGCCAGGCCGGAGACTTTCTCGAAGGCGCTGCCGCCGAACTGCACCCGGACTGGCCGGCGCAACTGGCCGAAGGATCCGACACGAGGCGACGGGTCGGTCCCTACAAGCTCTTGGGGGAGATCGGGCAGGGCGGAATGAGCACCGTCTACCTCGCGGTCCGCGACGATCGCGAGTACGAGCAGCGGGTCGCCATCAAGCTCATCAAGCGTGGTCTCGACACCGACAGTGTGTTACGCCGCTTTCGCAATGAGCGACAGATCCTGGCGAGCCTCGACCACCCCAACATCGCCAGACTCTACGACGGTGGGACCGCCGACGACGGTCGTCCCTACTTCGTGATGGAGCTCATCGAGGGAACGAGTCTCGACGACTTCTGCGACCACCGCCGGCTGTCGGTGGTCGAGCGGATCGAGCTCGTGCGCCAGGTCAGCTCGGCGGTCCATTACGCGCACAAGAACTTGGTCGTCCACCGCGACATCAAGCCCGGCAACATCCTGGTGACCGACGACGGCGTGCCCAAGCTGCTCGACTTCGGCATCGCCAAGCTGCTCGATCCGGAGTCGTTTTCCCAGACGGTCGATACGACCCGGCCGACCATGCGTCCGATGACGCCCAGGTACGCCAGCCCGGAGCAACTGGCGGGTCAGCAGATCACCACCGCGAGCGACGTCTACTCCCTGGGTGTGTTGCTCGCCAAGCTCCTGACCGGGTCGGTGCCCGGGGAGTGGGATGCGGGCTCGGCGGACAGCTCGTGCTCGGCGTTGCCTGAACCGGAGTCTGCACCACCCTGTGGCCGGCTTCCCGGCGATCTCGAGACGATCGTCGCGATGGCGCTCCGCGAGGAGCCGGAGCGCCGCTACGATTCGGTCGAGCAGCTCTCCGACGATCTGGGGCGCTACCTCGAGGGGCGACCGGTTCGGGCACAGCGCGACACCCTAGGATACCGGGCGGGGAAGTTCCTGCGCCGTCAAAAGGTCGCGGTGGCAGTGGCTGCGGCGTTTCTGCTGCTCGTCGCCGGCTTCCTCGCCGACCGAGTGCGGCAGGTTCAGGAGACCGTCCGCCAGCGCGATCGCGCCGAGCTCGAGCGCGACCGTGCCGAGCAGGTCTCGGCGCTGCTTTTCGACCTCTTCGCCAGCTTCGATCCTGCCGAGGCGCGAGGCGAGACCGTCACCGCTCGCGAGCTGCTTCAGCGAGGCGCCCTGAGGGTCGAGACGGAGCTCGCCGACCAGCCGCTCGTCCAGGCTGCCGCGTTCGACACCATCGGTAAGGTCTACCAAGGACTGGGGTTGTACGACCAGGCCCTGCCGCTCTTCGACGGCGCCTTGGAGCTGCGGCGCGCCGAGCTCGGTGAGGATCACCTCGAGGTCGCGGCAAGCCTCGCGGCCCTCGGGTCGTTGGCCGCGGCGTCCGCGGACTATCCGCGCTCGGAAGAACTTCATCGGCGGGCCCTGGCCATCCAGCGCCATCAGTACGGTGACGAGCACCCGGAGGTGGCCGCGACGTTGACCGCGCTGACCTTGGCGCTGCTTCGCCAGGGTCGCTACGAGGAGGCCCGAGGCCATCAGCAAGAGGCTCTCGAGATTCAGCGCCAGGTGCTCGACGAAGACGACCCGGCGCTCGCCACCAGCTTGTGCACTCTGGGTCATGTGCTCTTCGAGCAGGGTGAAGCACGAGCCGCCGAAGAGCTTTGCCGCGAAGCGCTTGAGATCCGTCGCCGAGCCTTGGGGAACGATCACCCGGAGGTCGCCAGCAGCCTATTCAATCTTGCGATTGCGCTGGCACGCCAAGGAGACTTCGAGGGCGCCGAGCCCTTGATGCGCGAAGCGTTGGCCATTCGCCGCAAGGTCTTCGGAGAAGAACATCCGGACGTTGCGAGCGTTCTGCACGGGCTGGGCATGCTCCTGGTGCAGACCGGCGGTATGGAGGAAGCCGAGGGGCTGCTGCGCCGCGCTCTCGCGATGCGCCGCGAGCTCCTCGGCGAGAACCATGTGGACCTGGCCAAGAACCTTTCGACTTTGGCCTCGCTGCTGCGAAAACGGGGGGATCTAGAGGCCGCTGCGGCGCTCTATCGGGAAGCCCTCGACATCGGCCATCGCGCGATTGGCCGCGGCCACCCCGGACAGGCGTATGCATTGCTCGAGTTGGGGCAGATCCTGATGTCGCTCGGCAGGGTGGGGGAGGCGGAGCCGGTGTTGCGGGAAGCCTATGAAATCCGCCGCCGCGCTCTGCCGGAGGCAAGCCCGCTGACCGCCCTCGCGGCGACCGAGCTGGGGCGCTGTCTCACAGCCCTCGAGCGTTACCCGGAAGCCGAGGCCTTCCTGCTCGAGGGGCACCGACTCGCCGCTCCAGAGGTCGCTGGCGCGGTCGACTGAGTTGTCGGCGGATGATCAAAGCTCGTCGAGATTCCCGCTCTATTGAGTAGGAACGAGATGGAGTGCCTGTAGGCGCCAGATCGTCGATCCAACCGACTCTCGAAAGGAATGAGCCCATGCATCGCCCCACGACCCATCTTTCCAAGCTCCGGACAGCACTGACTCTGCTGAGTCTCCTTTTCCTCGCGTCGGCCGTGTTGGCCACGCCCTCCACGGATGAGAAGGCCTTCGGTATCGCCGATCGCTCGGCTGTCGCGGATGAAGGAATAGAGACGCCTGCTCTAGCAGAAGAACCCGCTCTGAATCGGGCGACAACTACTGAATCGTTGAGCATCACGTACTGTGACTCGAAGTGTGACTTCGTCTGGGAGTGGTGCGTGGAAGCCGGAGTCGACAGAGTCTGCAAGATCATCGACTACGAATGGTGTCTCACCATGGGCTGTCCTCAGCCGGAGCCCACCAATCCATCCATCGACCAGATCTTCTGCTGCGACGGCTATGAAGGATTCGGTTCGAGCTCCTACTAGAGCCAGCGCCGCGTGTCCATCGACAGATCCTCGGAGGCGCCCGCTCCGACAGAATCTCAAGGAGACTGGCAGTGAACACCAACCATGTGAAAGGGCCGACGGCTCATCTCTCGGGTCACCAGCTTCAGGAACCGGCGAATCTGCTGGTCTCCGTCGCTGTGCTTCTCGCGGCGATCGCCGGAGCCCTTTCTTCCGACCTGGCAAGAGCGCAGGACGTATCCAAGCTTCAGGAGCCACCGGCATGGGCCCAGGCCATCGACATGTCGCAGGGAGAGGTCGACGGGAAGCAAGGGATCGGCATCTGGCCGATCTCGTCTCTTGAGACCCACGACCTGGTCGGCCCCCAAGGCCTGACGGTTCACTTGCTGCCCGCCGGTGATCCCGGTCGAACGTTGGTGTTCCCCGCCGGAGCCTGGATCCTACCGCCGCCGGGCCGCTACCGGTATTGGCTCGAAGGGACCGTCGCCGGGCAGACCTGGATGAGCCCTTCGATGAGCACGGTCTCGGTCGCCCACCGGCCTTTCACCGGACGCTCCAGAGGTTCAATGCGCCTGGTGAAGCCGGCCGGGACGGTCGCCTTGGACCCTCGATGGACTCTGAGCGAGAGCCAGGAGCTCCGCTTGTTGCACACGGAGAGCCATCGTCGTCACGGGTTTCTGTCCAGGGAGATGGCCCGAAAGGTCCCCGCCGGTCGGACCCACGCGGGAGCGCTGATGCCGGAAGGCACGGTGCTTGCCGCGCTCTATGACCAGGAGGGCGAAGAGTACATCGCCCTGTCGAAACCCCTCCGCGTCGGTCGAGACCAGGTCATTCTGTGGAATCCAGAGCCGCCGGAAGCGACGACGGACGTGCTCGTCGTGCTCAACCGGCCCACGAGTTGTTTCAAGGGAGGACCGGAAGAGGCCGATGTCGAGCTGGCGCTGCGATTGGCCGACGGGACACTCCTGGAGCCCGACGTCGAGGTTCCATCTGCCGGACGCATCTTCGGGCAATGGTACGGCCTCGACGCGGGCCAAGCCGCCACCCTCGAGGTCCGCTCGACGTCGGTCTTCTTGGACCCGCTCGAGATTGCGTTGCGACCAGCCCGAGTCGAGCATGCTGTGGCGGACCTTCATCCGTTGCCCAGTCTCGAGGTGGAAATTGACACCCCTGCGGAGCTTGCCTCTCAGGAAGGTCTGCTGCTGCAAGCGTTCAACCTGGACGGCGAGCTGGTGCGCCAGCTCCAAGCGAAAGGTGACGCCCGAGACCTCAGGCTGGACTCGTTGCCGGTCGACACGAGCGCGATTCGACTCGAGATTCCACCTTGGTCCTTCGTCGAAGACGTTTCCTTCGAAGACCGCACAGATCAGCGTGTGGTGTTTCGTCCGCGGGTCCACGTCGTGTCTGGGACGGTCTCCTCGGGCGAGGAACGTCCCCCCGCCGTCGTCTCGTTCGTGGTCTCCCGCGATGCCAGAAACGGTCGGGCCAACGAGATCATGGCCGAGACGGATGACGAGGGTCGGTACGAGGTGATCCTCTTCCGGCCCGGCGACTACTCCGTCAGAATCACGCAACCCCACAGGCCTGGCTTGCCGTTTCGCGACTATGTCCAGATACCCGATCAGCTCTACGTGGAGCTCGATTTCCAGCTGCCGCACAACCGTGTGCACATCCGGGCGATCGACGAGCGATCCGGTGACGGTGTCCCCGGCGCCAGGGTGACCGCGAACAACTTCTTTCCGTCGGAAAGCGAGTCCGAGTCAGTCGAGACCCTGGTGGCAGACACACCGTACGACGCCGTGATGCAAAAAGGCGAGACGGACGACGAAGGCTGGTTGGCCTTCCCTCCTCTCCGACAGGGCAGGGTCGAGCTCGTGGTCCGCGCTGACGGCTACAAGATGGTCAGTCGAGAGTTCGACGTCTCGGCAAACGAGCGCCCTCGCGAGATCGTCGTCCCTCTGCTGTCGGCCGGAAGCCACACGATCCTGCGTCTGAACGGACCCGACGGACAGCCGGTGGCTGGCGCCGAGCTAGTCGGCCTTGATACGCACTCGATCCGACCGGAGTGGCGAGGTACGACCGATCGCGAGGGCGACTGCGAGATTCCCGAGCACCTCGTCGGGTCGCTCGTGCTGGTCCGCGCGCCGACCGCTGCATTTCTCGTTCGCCCCTGGACCCCACACGATGCGTCCCGAGACGCGACGACCTGGCAGCTGCGGCCTGCCGCTCCGCGTCTCGAAGTCGACATCCACCGACCGTGGGGAGATCCGGCCTCCGAAGCGAACATCGCGATCTGGCAGGACGGAAAGCTCCTATCAGGCTCTGTCCTCCAATGGCTGACCGGGCACAGCAGCTCCGATCGGTACGGCAAGTGGCGAGCCTCGAACCTGCCTCCAGGACCTCTCAGCATGGTGGCCCGAGTCGGCGGCGATCCCTCGGCGCTGCCCCCTGCAGTGGCCACGAACATCAGTTTTCCTTGGCAGACGGATCCGGTGGTCGTGACCCTCGAGTGAAGGGGTGACTCCAGATTGACACCGTAGGTTGTGGCATGCCGCCTCGGAGGGTCTCGGCGGCATGCCGGCCGAGAGCTCTCGGCCGACGGCGCGCTCGTGTTGGGTCTAGTAGGTGCTCGGTGGAGCGTTCAATGCACGGAGGGGGCAGCACTGTAGCTCTTCGATGCTTTGGATTTCGGATGGAGGCTGGGGACAGAACCCGGTGAGGCACCATTCATAGTCGATGAGGATGCAATACCTGTCCGAAACGCTCTCGACGCACCAATCCCAGAAGTGATCGCAGGTGGAATTGCAGTATGTGAACGTGAACGATTGAGGGTCGGAGACGATCGCTTGATCGGGAGCGACCTCGTCTTTTGCCCCAGAGGCGATCTGTCCACTGTCAGGAGCGAGGGTCTTGTCATCCGGGGAGGGCTTCGCCAACGTTCCCGGGGCGAGGAGAACAAGACTCGTCAGAGTCAGTCCAGCTAGGAGCCTGGGGAGACGGTTCGTCGTCCAGTGCATGAGCTTCCCTTTCGAAAGTCGTTGTTTGTGCGAGTCGCTGTCTGTCGATCGGCGCGGAACTGGAAGCTTTTGGATCGCGTTCGCGGCCGCCCCTGCTCGATGACGCGAGGGAAGGGCTACTTTCTAGAGCGGGAACCTCGACGAGATTTGATCAACAGCGCATAGACCGCGGCGATCCACGATTGGCGCCTGGTGTACTGCGATTCCCACCGACGTGCGCTCGGCTTGTGCTGCTTTCCGCGTACATCGTGCTCGCGGCCCTTCTGGCTCCGCGATCCGCTGCGCGGCGTCGCGCTCTTTGCGGCGTGTTTCGCGCTCGTGCTGGTGGTCGCAGCGCTCTGAGCGCCCGGATCCCGAGTTCTTAGCGCAGATTTGACGGCGGTTTCGTTGTCCGTGCCTCGGACGATCGCAGACCATTTCAGGAGTCGGTGCATGCAGCGCCGACCCGGACCCTAGGGAGTCTTCGATGCAAGCGATCCTTGGACTGATGGTGGCACTCTCCGTTCCGGTCGCGGATGCGGACGAGCCCGCCGGCGCAGCTGTGGTCGATCGAATCGAAACCGTGGAGTTCGAGTCTTCTGGCTCCCGGCTTGTCGGCGACCTCTACCTGCCCGATGGAGTCTCGGCCACGGCGCCCGCTCCCGGCGTGATCGTCACCGGCGCCTGGACCACGATCAAGGAGCAGATGCCTGGCCTGTACGCCATGAAGCTCGCCGAGCGCGGCTTCGTCGCGTTGGCCTTCGACTTCCGGACCTGGGGCGACAGCGAAGGTGCTTCGCGCAGCGTCGAAGACCCGGAGGCGAAGATCGCCGATATCGAGGCAGCGGCGCGCTTTCTCGCGGGACGGGCCGACGTGTCAGAGGTGCACGGCTTCGGCATCTGCGCCAGCGCCGGCTACGTCGCCACCGCGGCCGAGCGGTCCGACCGCCTGTCACGCATCGCTTTGGTCGCGCCCTGGCTCCATGACGCCGAGATCGTCCGTCAGGTCTACGGCGGCGACGACGGTGTCCGCTCTCTCCTCGGCACCGCGGAGCAGGCGGCGAAGGCCGAGGCCGAGACCGGAGAGCCGCAGTTGATCCCGGCGGCGGGGCCGCCCGGCTCCGACGCCATCATGGCCATGGACGGTTACTACACCGATCCCGAGCGGGGAGCGGTCGAAGCCTGGGAGAACACCTTCAATCTCCGGTCGTGGAGCGGCTGGCTCACCTTCGACGGTGTGCGCGCGGCGCCGGGGATCCGGCAACCCACCTTGATCGTCCACTCCGCCGCAGCAGCCATCCCCGACGGCGCGCGCTCGTTCTACGCGCAGCTGACGGCGCCGAGGACGCAGCTGTGGCTCGACGATGTCGGCCAGTTCGATTTCTACGACCGTCCGGACGTGGTGCGAACGGCCGTGGAAGCGGCGGTCGAGCATTTCCGGCCGGAAGCGGCGCTGGAGTCCGCGCGGGTCGTGCGGGCCAAAAGCGCAGAACATGCCCGCATCGAGACGGTGCTCGACCTGCTCGCGTCTCTGGTCGACCGCGGCGACGATGGGGCGGTCGGCCGCATCTTGGCGGACCGAGTCCGTCTCGACTACACGAGTCTTTGGGGAGGAGCGCCGTCGACCCTCGATCGCGACGAGGTTCTGGCTTCGTGGGGCGGCCTTCTGCCCGGATTCGATGCGACGCGGCACGAATTCGGCGACTATCAGCTCGAGATCTCCGGGGACCGAGCGCTCGCCACGGGCAACGGCACCGCGAGCCACTGGCTCGACCAGGAGGTGTGGACCGTCGGCGGTCGCTACCGTTGGACTCTCGAGCGTCGGGACGGGCTCTGGCGGATCACTGGATTGACCTTCGATGCCCGCCATGAGACCGGGCCCCGGAGCCTGGTCGCTCGAGCGACGGAGCGGGCGGCATCACGCGCAGAGTGACTCGCCCGCCGTCGTCCGGTGGGCTCCAGAGCCTGCGCTCAGGCGCCGGATCACGCCGCGCCCACCGCTGGCGGCAGGCCCAACCGTTTGAGGAGGCGGGCCCGCGTCGGCCCCAGGGGCTCCAGGCGATGATCGAATCGGAGCCATGGCAGCCACAGGCTGCGATCTCGCCACGAGTCCAGGAGATGGCAGCGTGCTCGCTCGGTTTCGTCGAGGCCCAGCGCGACGATTGCGAGGTGGTACGGCGAGACGTACGCGTTCACTCCGGCGTCGCGGCGCCCGGTAGCGAGCACTCGGCGGTGGAGGCGACCGGCGAGCTGCCGTGCGTCGCCTCGACGCCCTCCGCGCGCCAGGTTGTAGGCCAACGAGGCGAGGACTTCGGACTCGTCGCCGAGGAGCGACCGCGCCGTCTCGAGGGCGTCGACTGCGGCGCCGTGGTCTCCTCGCAGATCCCGCACTCTGGCGAGCTCGAGCCACAAGAGCCCGAACTCGGGACGGATCGCGCGGGTCGCTTCGAGCTGCCGCGCGGCGGCCCGGTCGTTGCGCAAGCAATAGTGCAGCAGGCCGAGCGAGGAATTGGCGTTGGCCCCGAGCCGGTCGACGGTCAAGGCGCGGCCGAACGCGCGGCGCGCCTCGCCCTCGTGCCCGCGAGTGAGCAGGAACCAGCCATAGCGCTGCCACACCTGCGCCTGCTGCCCGTCGAGGGCGACGGAGCGGCGAAAGGCCGACTCGGCCCGCGCCAGGTCTCGCTCGGCGAGGAACGCGGCGTGGCCCAGCACCGAGTGCGGCACGGCCAGCTCGGCGTCGAGGTCGGCGGCGCGCTGGGCCCAGTAGCGGGCGGCGGCGAAGGCCGCCCGCGGCGCGCGAGGGCCCGCATGGGTGATGGCGACTTGGAGCAGCGCTTCGGCGAGACCGGCCATGGCGGGGGCGAGAGTCGGATCGAGGCGCAGAGCGCGGCGGTACAACATCGAGGCCCGCTCGATCCCGTCCCGCGAGCGCAGCTCCCACGCCATACGTGCCTTCAGGTAGTCGGCGTAGCCCGCCGAGTTCTGATAGCCGAGGTGCGGTGACGGGTGACCGGTGTGCGGTAGCCACGACAGTCCGAGGCCGCCGACGGCGAGGCCAGCGAGTCCCGCGGCGGTGCCCACCACGAGACTGCGCCGGCTCGGGACGTCGGCGCCAGCGGCGCGGGGCGGCGGCTCCGCGTCGGCGGCTCGGTGCAGGACCGGCGCCACGAAACGGTAGCCGACGCCGGGAAGGGTCTCGACGTAGCTCGGGTTTCGTGCATCGTCGCCGAGAGCACGACGCAAGGCCCAGAGCTGCACTCGGAGATTGTTGTCGGCGACATGAACGTCCGGCCAGAGGTGATCGGACGCGGCTTGTCGCGACACAGGATGCGGAGCCTGCAGGAGGAGCGTCTCCAGCAGAGCGAAGGGCTTGGCGCCGAGGGCTACGAGCGCGCCGTCACGGCGCAGGCTGCGCTGACGCAGGTCGACTTCGAAGGGCCCGAAGACGAGCCGTTCGTTCTCATCAGAAGCTGTGATCGCCGGCTCGAAGGAGGCGAAGACTCTTCGGGACGGAGAGTCTCGCTTCATCGCTGAGGCGTCTCCTCACACATCACCCTGCAGTGTGCCGGAAAGCTGTCCGATCGACAAGTTTCGATCCGCAGGTCGCCTTGGACAGCCTCTTCGAGGAGTGCCTCGAACCCTGGCACATCGTCAGTCAGGAGCCTGCAACGGGCCGGGCCGGTGCGTGGTAGATTCGCAGAAACCCCTCAGGAGGACTCTCATGAAGCTCAGCGCTCCGACGCAAGCGGTGTGGATCGTCGCCGTGATTCTCGGCCTACTCGGAATCATCGGTTTTCTCGGCTTCGTGCCGCAGCTGGCGCAGTACGCCTTCTGGCTGGTGACGCTCGGTTTCTTGCTGCTCGTCTTCGCGACGCTCCTCCGCGGTTTGTAGCGCGCGAGCGCTCCCCATCGCGCGGCGAGGTCGGCGAGACGGTCGATCGCCCGGTCGCGAAACGCTACGCCGATCGAGCCAGCCGGCCTTGATCGATGTGGTCGAGGAATGCGTCGCCAAATCGTTCGAGGGCGGCCCAATCGGTGTACTCGCGATCTCCGGTCAGCTCGGGCCAGCCTTCACGGAGCAGGTCTTTGCGGGCCATGCGATTGACCAGTTTGAGCATCCACCGCCACGGACGGGAAAAGGCTGAGGTGCGAAAGGCGCCGGCGATGGCTTCGACCATGTCCGGCGCCCAACTGGTCTCGGCGAGGAAGGCTTCGATCTGCTCGGTGGCGCGCTGCCGGCCGGATTCGGCGCCCGCGGCCGCGGACAGGCTCACCGAGAGGAACGCGGTCGGTCGCTGCGAGAGTGCGTCGCGGTGGTCGGTCACGTAGCGACAGACTTCCTCCTCATGCTCGCCGGCGTGCACCGATCCGGCGACGATCACCGCGTCGAAGGATGTGGGATCGCCACCGGCCGGGTACTTGCCGAGGTTGATTGCTTCGACGGTGTGCCCGGCCGCAGCCAGATGCGCCGCCAGCCGGCCCACGATGCGCATCGTCTGACCTTCACGGGTCGCGTAGGCGGCGAGAATTCGTTTCGTCATCGTGAACCTCCGGCGCGATGCATTGGACGTCCGATGACCGATACCGAGCCACCGGGTCGCCTCCAGTAGACACGTTCGACTGGCTGAGCGAAATCTCCGTTCGGGCGGTTCTCACGAGCTACCGAGTGGGGTAGGTAACGGCGGGTCGGCGAAGAAAAAAAGCGGGCACCGTCGCCGGCGCCCGCTGGATCGTGGGGTGTGACGCGGCTCACCCCGCGGGGTGAGCTTGCTCGTCACCAGGGATCGCTCACGCGATCAATAGCGGTAGTACTCGGGCTTGTAGGGGCCGTCGACCGGCACGCCGATGTACTTGGCCTGGTCCTCGGAGAGGCGGGTGAGCTTCACGCCGAGGTGATCGAGGTGCAGGCGGGCGACCTCCTCATCGAGCTTCTTCGGCAGCATGTACACGCGGTTCTCGTACTTGCCGGCGTTCTTCGCCAGCTCGATCTGGGCGATTACCTGGTTGGTGAACGAGGCCGACATGACGAAACTCGGGTGGCCGGTGGCGCAGCCGAGGTTGAGCAAGCGACCCTCGGCGAGGATCAGCAGGCTCTTGCCCTCCGGGAAGACGTACTCGTCGTACTGCGGCTTGATGTTGATCCGCTCGATGCCCTCGATCTTCTTCAGACCGGCCATGTCGATCTCGTTGTCGAAGTGGCCGATGTTGCCGATGATCGCCTTGTTCTTCATCCGCCGCATGTGGTCGGCGGTGATGATGTCGTAATTGCCGGTGGTGGTGATGAAGATGTCGGCGGTTTCGACGACGTCCTCGAGGGTGGTGACCTCGAAGCCCTCCATCGCCGCCTGCAGAGCGCAGATCGGGTCGATCTCGGTGATCACGACGCGCGCGCCCTGGCCCTTGAGCGCCTGGGCGCAGCCCTTGCCGACCTCACCGTAGCCGGCGACGACGGCGACCTTGCCGGAGATCATCACGTCGGTGGCGCGGTTCAGGCCGTCGATCAGCGAGTGACGGCAGCCGTAGATGTTGTCGAACTTCGACTTGGTCACCGAGTCGTTGACGTTGATCGCG
Source organism: Acidobacteriota bacterium (assembly GCA_039194425.1). Classification (GTDB taxonomy): domain Bacteria; phylum Acidobacteriota; class Thermoanaerobaculia; order Multivoradales; family J023; genus JAUIJL01. The sequence goes on from JBCCVZ010000011.1 coordinate 39,640, forward strand.
GGGAAGAGGAGCGTGCCGTCCTCCTGCATCTGGTAGAGGCGGTGGACGCCGGTCGTGGTCTCCTCAGAGACGCCCTCCATGCCCTCGGCGCAGCGATGCCAGCGCTTCGGATCGCGCGCCAGCTCGGCGCGCAGGAGGTCGAGGATGACGCCCCACTCCTCGGGCTCGTTGTCGGCGTCGAAGGCGGGCACGGCGCCGGCCTTCTCGTACTCGAGGCCCTTGTGGATCACCAGCGTGGCGTCGCCGCCGTCGTCGACGATGAGGTCGGGGCCGGAGCCGTCGGGCCACATCAGCGCCTCGGACGTGCACCACCAGTACTCCTCGAGCGTCTCGCCCTTCCAGGCGTAGACGGGCACGCCCTGCGGATCCTCGACCGTGCCGTCGCGGCCGACGACGACCGCGGCGGCGGCGTTGTCCTGAGTGGAGAAGATGTTGCACGACACCCAGCGCACGTCGGCGCCGAGGTCGACGAGGGTCTCGATGAGGACGGCGGTCTGCACCGTCATGTGGAGGCTGCCCATCACCTTCTTGCCGGCGAGCGGCTTCTCGGCGCCGTACTTGGCGCGCGTCGCCATCAGGCCGGGCATCTCGTGCTCGGCCAGGCGGATCTCTTTGCGGCCCGACTCGGCGAGCCCGAGGTCGGCGACCTTGAACGGCACGCGGTCGGCCTCGCGGGCGGCCTCGAAGGGGTGGACGTCGGTGAGAGTGGCGGTGGTCATATCGTGGTCTCCTGGTGGAGTGGTCGTTCGGTCGGACTGTGTTGTCCAGAAGGGTTTTGTAGAGAAGGGTGTGAACGTGTGGTGTCGCGAGAGTGTGGTGTCAGGCGCGCGCCGCTGTGGCGACGAAGAGGCCCGGGCCTTCGGCGTCGGGGTCGGAAGGGAGCGCGGTGACGCGGACCGGCGCGAAGCCGGCGGCGCCGAGGTGTTGGCGGATGGTTTCGGGCTCGAAGCCGAGCCAGATGTGGCCCATCGTGCGTCGGTAGTCTTCGCGGGCGTGTGGCAGCATGTCGACGACGAGGAGTCGGCCGCCCGGTCGCAGCACGCGCGCGGCCTCGCGCAGCACGTCGTCGGGCTCGGGCGCGTGGTGGAGCGCCAGGACGAGCGTGGCGGCGTCGAGCATGGCGTCGTCGATCGGCAGGGCCTCGAGCTCGCCGCGTCGCAGCTCGACTCGCTCGGCAGCCGTCTGCTCGGACGGCTCGGTGGTCGACGGCGCGAGCTCGTTCGACGGCTCGCTCGGCTGCAGGCGTCGCGCGGCGGCGTCGAGCATCGCGGGCGAGCCGTCGACTGCGATCACGCGTCCGACGAACGGCGCCAGCGCGCGGCTGACGCGGCCGGTGCCGCAGCCGAGGTCGCCGACGGTCCAGGTCGGGTCGAGCAGGCCGAGCAGTGCCTCGAGGTCGAAGCGGGAGCCGAACAGCTGGTCGCGCAGGCGATCCCACTCTTCGGCGCTCTCGGTGAAGAACTCTTGCGAGCGCGAGCGCCGCTGGCGGACGACGGCGTCGAGCCGGCGCTGGTCTTCCCGCCCCTCGGGTGTCGCGCCGATGTCGTCGCGCACCAGCTGCCACAGGCTCACCGCGCGCGCGTCAAGATCGGCGGCCCGCCGGTACACGTGACTCGTCCCCTCGCGCCGCGACACCACCCAACCGCCTTCACCGAGCACCTTGAGATGGCGGCTCACGGTGCTCTGAGGCAGCTGCAGAACGCGGCAGAGCTCGGACACGGCGAGCTCGTGCCGGTCGAACAAGCGCAAAATCCGGGCGCGGGTCGGCTCGGCGAGATGCGCTGCGTAGTCGAGAACTGCGGGGCGGGCGGTCATGGGACGAGGGGTGGTGCCAGTCGTGTCGTTCGTGTGTCGGAAGTGATCAATCCGTCGATCCGGATGGAATGATACATGCCTTGAAAGGCGTCGTCAAGTCGAAGAGCTCTCGATCCCGTCGAGGCGCCGCTAGAATGGAACCGATGGCCGTCCGGGATCCCTTCGAACCGCGCCGGCGTGCCTACAGCCTGATCGAGGTCTTGGTCGCGCTCTTGCTGTTGACGATCGTGCTCACTGGCACGATCACGATGTTCGTGCGCGCCACCGAGATCGAGCGCCGTGCGGACGCACAGCTCTCGGTGCTCCGTGCGCTCGAGGCTGAGCACGAGGCGCTGCGCGCCGGACGTCCGTTCCCCAAGGCGGATGGCCGCTACACCGTCGCGGCAGTACTCCCGCCGGGGTCCTCGGTGGAGGACTTCGAGATGGTGCTCGAGGTCGCGGTGATCGACCCGAACGGCATCTACGGCGTCACGCTCGACGCCACGTATCGGCTCGGCCCGCGCACGTTCCGCCGACTGCTCGAGGTGCGGGTATGGCGACCGTGACACCGTGGCCGCGAGCGATTGTCCGGTCTACACCGCGACGAGCCCTCGGCCGCGGCTTCTCGCTGCTCGAGACGCTGCTCGCGGTGTCGATTCTGCTCCTCGTCCTGTCGCTCACGTTCTCGCTCTTGCTCGACGCGCAGGCGCGCATCGGCCGCGAGGGCCGTCGCGCCGTCGACGCGGTGGCGGAGGACGGCCTGGAGTGGCTGCGCGCCGACGTGCGCCGAGCGAACGACTTCGGTGGCGTCGCCGGCATGGGCTGGTCGAGCCTGCCGCTGGAGCTCTCGGGGCATCCGCAGGGCGGCATCAGCTGGGAGGTGGTCGCCGGGGAGCTGCGGCGCGCGACCTTCCCGCCGGGGGAGCTCGTGCCGAGCTCGACACGCTTGGTGCTGCGTGGCGTCGCGGCGATGCGCTGGCGCAGCGTGCCGACGCTGTCGCGTGCGGTCGAGGTCGAGCTCACCCTGGTCACGACCTCGCAGTTCGGCGCCCGCGGCGTCGGCGCCGGTCAGCGGGAAGACCTGATGCCGGACCTGCAGACGATGCGGATCGTGGTGATGCCGCGCAATGTCGGCGGGCGCACGTCGTGGTGAGCGCCAGCGGCGCGCTGCGCCGGCGGACGGAGGGCGGCTGGGCGCTGGTCGCGGTCCTGGTCGTGCTCTTGATCCTGAGCCTCGCCGCGAGCCTGGTCGCCAGCCACCTGTGGACGCGCCAGCAGGCGGTGCGGCGGCAGGTGATCGACGTCCACCTCCAGGCGCTCGCCGACTCGGGTCTGTCGCTGGCGATGGCGCAGATCACCGCCGCGCGCTACAGCGGCGCCGAGGATGAGGCCGAGATCGGCGACGGACAGGTGCGGTACCGGGTGGTGGTCGCCGGGTCGGGCGTGCGCGAGGTCGAGATCGAGGCCGCCTTCGTCGGCTGGCGACGCGCCGGCACGGCGCGCGTCTTGGTGCCCAATGCGGTCGACCCGGTCGAGCTGCTGCTGTGGCAGGTCGGTGGCAGCCGGCCCGACGACGGCGCCGTGCTCTCGCCTCCCATCATCTTGCCTCCGCCGCCGCCGGTCGACTAGCCTCGGCTCATGAGCCAGCCCCGCGTCGTCGCCCTCGTCCTCAACTACAACGGCAAGGACGTCACTCTCGAGACGTTCGACAGCCTGTCGCGCGTCGACTACGAGGCGCTCGACCTGGTGATGATCGACAACGGCTGCACGGACGATTCGCCCGAGGCGGTGGCGGCGGCCTACCCGAAGGTCGAGCAGGTGCGGGTGCCGGAGAACCACGGCATTTCGCACGGCATGAACTACGGCCTGCGCTGGGCGCTCGAGCGGTCCTACGACTACGTGCTGATCCTCAACAACGACATCGAGGTCGACCCACAGATGGTGGCCGAGATGGTGCGCTACGCCGAGTCGGACCCGCGCCTCGGTGCGGTCGGTCCGAAGGCCTACTACTACGGCGACCGCGAGCGGCTGTGGTCGGCGGGCGGCATCCTGCGCTTCCGCGAGTCAGTGACGCGGGAGCGCGGGGACCGCGAGCTCGACCGCGGGCAGTACGACCACGACCAAGAGGTCGACTACGTCAACGGTTGCGCCATGCTGGTGCGTCGTCGCGCGCTCGAGGAGACGGGCCTCTGGGATGCGACGTACTTCCTCGGCGTCGAGGATGCCGACTGGTGCATGCGCATGAAGCGCCTCGGCTGGCGCTGTGGCTACGCGCATCGCGCCCGGCTCTGGCACATGATTTCCCACTCGACGGGTGTCTACAAGCCGTTTCGGACCTTCCACACCGGGCGCAGCACGGCGATCTTCGTCCGCAAGTACGCGTCGTCCCTTCAGTGGCTGAGCGTCCTCTTCTGGGTCGCGGTCGGCCTGCCCGCCGCGTTCCTGCGCGAGCTGCCGCGCGGCAACCAGAAGGCGGCAGTGGAGAAGGCGCGCGGCATGCTCGACGGCCTGCGCGCGCCGCTGCGCCCGATCGAGCCCGCGTCCGTCGTCTCGCAAGCCGACGCGGTGTCGCGGCCGTCGATCGAGGCGTCGGCATGACGCACGGCAGTCCGACGCTCGACGCCCCTGTGGTCGAGGACGTGCTCGAGGACGTGCTCGAGCAGCTCGACGTCGTTGCGGAGGGCGAGGCGCTCTACGCCTTCGCCGAGGCGGCGTACCCGCTGTGCCGCTCGATCACCGGCGACGGTGTGCGCTCGACGCTCGATCTCCTGGTCGACCACTTCTTTCCCGAGCAGCTCGCTGACACCAGGGCGGCGAATGCCCACACGCCGCCGCTCTGGGTGCACGAGGTTCCGACCGGCACGCGCGTGCTCGACTGGGAGGTGCCGCGCGAGTGGTCGGTGCGCGGTGCACGCCTCGTCGCGCCCGACGGCACGGTCGTCGTCGACTTCGCCGAGCACAACTTGCACCTGATGAGTTACAGCGCGCCCTTCCGGGGCCGGCTGTCGTTCGACGACCTGCGGCCGCATCTCTTCAGCCTGCCCGAGCGGCCGACAGCGATCCCCTACCGCACGTCGTACTACGCCGAGCATTGGGGCTTCTGCCTGCGTCACGAGCTGCTCGAGCGTCTCGAGGCAGGAGAGTTCGGTGAAGGCGAGTACACGGTCGAAATCGACACGTCGCTCGAGGACGGCTCGCTGACCTATGGCGAACTCGTTCTGCCCGGAGCCACCGACGAAATCGTCCTGCTCTCGGCACACATCTGCCATCCGTCGCTGGCCAACGACAATCTCTCGGCGCTCGCCGTCGCCGCGCGCCTGGCGCGTCTGCTCGCGACGGTGCCGCGGCGCTTCACCTACCGCATCGTCTTCGCCCCCGGCACGATCGGCGCGATCACCTGGCTGGCGCGAAACCGCGAGGCGGTGCGTCGCGTACGGCACGGCCTGGTGCTGGCCAACCTGGGCGATGCGCGCGATGCGGGCGACGGCCCGTCGCCGGGAGCCTTTCACTACAAGCGCAGTCAGCGCGAGGATGCGACGGTCGATCGCGCGGTGGCGCAGGTTCTTGCGCAGGTGTCGGCAGATCCTGCCGAGCCGCACGAGCCGGTGCTCGAGCCTTTCGTGCCCTTCGGCTACGACGAGCGGCAGTACTGCTCGCCCGGCTTCGATCTGCCGGTCGGTCTGTTCAGCCGCACGCCGTGGGGGCGGTATCCCGAGTACCACACGTCGGACGACGATCTGTCGCTGCTGGCGCCCTCGGCGCTCGCCGGGTCACTGCGCCGGCTGCTCGAGATCGTGCATGTGCTCGAGACTGATCGTCGGTACCTGAATCTGCAGCCTCACGGCGAGCCGCAGCTCGGGCGTCGCGGCCTGTACCACCACATCGGCGGCGGCGACGACGGGCGCGAGCGGCAGCTGGCGCTGCTCTGGGTGCTCAACCAGAGCGACGGCGGCGCGTCGCTGCTCGACATCGCCGAGCGCTCTGGCGTGCCCTATCGCCGGATCCTGGCGGCGGCGAGGGCGCTCGAGCAGGCCGAGCTGCTGCGACCGCTCGGCAACCTCTGAGCCGCGGAGGCCGCCGTGGACGAATCGATTGTCGGTCTGCTGCCCGCCGCCGGCCGCGCGCGGCGTCTTGGCGAGCTGCCGTGCAGCAAAGAAGTCTTGCCGGTCGGCTTCGAGGCCGATGGCCGGCCGCGCCCGGTGGCGCGTCACCTGCTCGAAGGCTGGGCGAGCTCCGGCATCGAGCGCGCGCTGATCGTGCTGCGGCCGGAGAAATGGGACGTGGCGGCCGCGCTCGGCGACGGCGCCGACCTCGGCCTCGACCTGGCGTACCTGACCGTCGGCGACACCGCGAGCGTGCCCGAGACGCTCGATCGCGCGCGCACCTGGCTCGGCGACGCCTCGGTGGCCCTCGGCTTTCCGGACATCCTGCTCGAGCCGCGCGATGCCTGGACCCGTCTCGTCGCCGCCCACCGCGCCAGCCGAGCCGACGTCACTCTCGGCTGCGTCCCGACCGACCAGCCGTGGAAGACCGACATGGTCGATCTCGACGCCGCGGGACGCCTGCTCGACGTGGTGATCAAGCAGCGCGACTGTGCCTTGCGCTGGACGTGGTCGTTCGCGCTCTGGCGCCCGTCCTTCACCGCCTACCTCGGCAAGTTCCTCGCGCGCCCTGACGCGTCGAGACACGACGCGCAGGCGTCCACGCCCGAGCTCTATGTCGGTGATGTGCTGCGCGCCGCCGCGCGCGACGGCCTCGACCTGCGCGGCGTCTGCTTCGAGGAAGGGTCCTTCCTCGACGTCGGCACCCCCGATGACCTGCGCCGCGCCATCCACGCGCAGAGCCGAGTGCGTGAGGAGCCACTAGATGATCTTGTCTGAGGAGACCTTGGAGACCGAGTGCCCCGAGTCTCTGACCGAGGATTCACGGGTTGAATGGCCGGCGGAGTCGGTGCGTAGGGCGCAGTAGACTCGACGAGGAGGATCGCCATGGAATTGTGGGTTCTGGTTGCGCTGGGTGTCGTTCTGCTCGGCGGCTACGTCTGGTACGCGAAGATCATCGGCAAGCGAAATCGCGCGCAGGAGGCGTTGGCGTCGATCGACGTGCAGCTGCGCAAGCGGCACGACCTGGTGCCCAATCTACTCAAGATCGCGCGTCGCTTCATGGAGCACGAGAAGGACCTGCTCGAAGAGATCACGCGGGTGCGTGCGCGCGCCGTCGAGCTCGAGGGCGCGCGAGACGCAGCGGCCGCTGCGGAGAAGTTCGCGGTCGAGGAGCAACTGGCGGCGGGGCTCGGCAAGCTGATGGTGCAGATGGAGGCCTACCCCGAGCTGCGCTCGGTCGAGCCGATGACCCAGGCGCAGCAAAGCTTCGCCGAGGTCGAGGGCAACATCGCGGCCGCGCGGCGTTTCTACAACAGCGCCGTGACCGACTTGCGCAACGCCATCCAGATCTTTCCCGGCAACTTGATCGCCGGCCTCGTCGGCGTGCGTGAGATGCCGTTCTACGAGGCCGAGGAGATCGCGCGCCAGCCCGTCGATGCCGACGCCTACCTCTGAGATGCCGGCCGACGTCTCGGCGGATCGTGCGCCCGTGCCTGGCGTATCGCGGCTGCCGGAGGCCGTGCATGCGATTCTCGCCGATGCCGAGGAGCGTCGGCTGGCGGCGCGAGAGGTGGTACGCCAGCGGCAGTGGATCGGCTTCGCTCTCGTGCTCGTCGTCTGGCTCGCCTGCGTCCCCTTCGTGATCGCCGGTGACGGGGTGCGGATCGCCGCCCTGATCGTCGGCTTGGTGGCCGCCATCGCCGCGCTGTCGTGGAGTCAGGCACCGGCGGTGGAGTACAAGAAGGCGTACAAGGAACGGGTGCTGCCTGCGCTCGCAGGAAGCTTCGGGACCTTCCAATACGAAGCCGAAGGATCGATTCCCGCCTCGACCGTCGAGCGCTTCGGCATTCTTCCGAGCCACGATCGGGCGTCCGGCGAAGACTACTTCAGCGGCAGCTACAAGGGTGTCGGTCTCGAGTTCAGCGAAGCGACCCTGAAAGAAGAGCGCGGCTCGGGAAAGAACAAGCGTTGGGTCACCGTGTTTCGCGGTGTGTTGGTGCGCCTCCAAATGAACAAGCGCTTCGTCGGCGAGACGATCCTGCGGCGCGATTCGGGCAGCGTGGGAAACTTCTTCAGCGGACTCTTCCAGCGCACCGAGCGCATTCGCCTCGAGGATCCTCACTTCGAGGAGCTCTTCGAGGTCTTCGGCAGCGACCAGGTCGAGGCGCGCTATCTGCTGACGCCGGCCTTCATGCAGCGGCTCGTCGACCTGTGCAACACCCTCGGCAGCGACAAGATCGCGGGTGTCTTCTTCGCCGAAACCCTTTTTCTCGCCATCCCGCACGGCAAGGGCAAGACGAAAGACCTCTTCGAGCCGCCGGCCTTCTCGAAGCCGGCCGACGACCCGGGCGAGGCTCTGCGCCTGATGGCCGAGATCGAGGCGATTCTCGGCGTGGTCGACGCGCTGCAGCTCGATCAGCGGACCGGCGTCTGACGCGTCGCGATCGACGCGTCGCGTCAGCTCGCCTTCTGCTCGAAGTTCGACTTCAGGCCGTGGAGCGCGAGATGGGTCATCTGCTCGACGACCTGGTCCTGGGTCAGGCGTCCGTCCGGTTGATACCAGCGGACGACCCAGTGGATCATGCCGAGGAACGAGAACACGGCCACGACGGGATCGACATGAGAGTTGCCCTGGCGATCGAGCATGCTGCGGATCGCGTCGTGGAGCGTGTCGGCGTACTCGCGCTTGCGCACGAGGACTTTGGCGCGATGCTCGGCGGTGAGGTTCTCTTCTTCGTTGACCAGGATCGACATCGCGGCCGGGTCGCCCATCACGACGCGCAGGTGGTTGCCGACCAGGAGCGCGAGGCGCTTCTCATCGTCGTGCTCCGCGCGGGCCGGCTCGAGGACTTCGTTCTCGAGCAGGTCCATGGCGAAGTTCATGATCGCGAAGAGAAGAGCTTTCTTGCCCTTGATGTAGTAGTAGAGACCGCCCTTGGTGAGGTCCACCGCCTCGGCGATGTCTCCCATCGACGTGGCGTTGAAACCCTTTTCATGGATGATCTTGGCGGCCTTGCGATAAATGTCGACCGCACGATAATCGTCACTGACCGTCGGCGGTTTGTTGAACGAAGGCATAATGAGAGAGAACCCTCTCGGTCGACAGAGGAAATCGGTCGGACTCGAGCCGTGGTGATGTCTCACGGGCGCTCGTCGCCGAATGGGGAGGACGGGGCGTCTGCGGCACCGCGGGGAAGGAAGACATTCGAACCAGGCTTTGGGATTGTCCGCGTCCGGGCGCTCCGTGTCAAGCGCGGCGCTCCCTCGGGCCGCGACGAGCCCGTGATCAGGCGACCGCGGCGAAGGTCTGGGGTGCCTGGGGCAGCTGCGCCACCGCCGCGTGGTAGTCCTCCAGCGATGCCCCCTGCGGGATCGGCCCGAGCGCGACGTCGCTCCAGCGCACCACCGCGGCGGCGCAGCTCGACACGCTGCCGACCGTGTAGAAGAGCACACGATCTCCAGGCGTCAGGCGCCAGTGTGCGGCGTGGAAGAGATTCACGCCGAGCAGCGCCGGACCGACATTGTTGTAGATCGGGTGCATGTTGATCGTCTTGGAGTGGGGCACTCCCAGAAAGTGAGCGCAGAAGGCCGCGTACCAGGCGAGTGGCGTGTTGAAGACGAAGAAATCGATGTCGTCGAGCCCGAGCCCGGAGCGTGCCAGCGCCTCCTCGGTGCACAGCGCGAGATGCGATTCCGACGTCTCACGCAGCAGGCGCGACGCCTCTTTGCCGGCGCGCATGCGATAGACGGGAGCTCCGGTGGGATCGAGGTCGAGATGGTAGGCGACGGCGCCACAGGTGTTGCCGGAGTGGATCGAGTGGCCGCCGAGAAAGCCGAACCCGTCGTCTTGCGGGCCGACCACCATCGCCGTCGCGCCGTCGCCCACGGTCCATGAGATCGCTTCGGCCTCGTCGACCACGTGCGAGTAGTTGCACGAGGTGACGACCAGGGCGCGCCGATACTGGCCGGTGGCGATCAGCGAGCAGGCGTTCTGGAATCCGAGCAGAGAGCTCGAGCAGGCCGACTCGATGTTCCACGCCGCGCCGTCGAGGCCGAGCGCTCGTGCCAGGAACGCGGCGCCGCCGATACCGTGCCCGGTGTCGGGCAAGAAGGAGGTGCAGATCAGCAAGTCGATGTCGGAGATGTCGAGGTCTGCAGCCGCCAGGGCGCGTTCGACCGCCTCGACCTCGAGGTCGATCGAGCGAACGCCCTCTTCCATGAACCGGCGCTGCACCGCGCCGCGGAACGGATCCTCGAGAAACGGCTGCATCTCGACGGCGAACGCTTCCGACCCCTTGGGCAGGTCGCGCGACTTCCACATCCAGATCTTTTCTTCAGCCTGGGCGACCAGCTGTGGCTGTCGCGAGCGCCAGTGATCATTGGTGACGATACGATCGGGAACAGCGATGGCCAGGGCCAGTGGGCCGACTGGCGTGGGGAGAGAGCTCATGGCGGGGCCTCCGAGAGAAAGCGAACCAGCGGTAGGGCAAGAGAACAAGAAAAGGGTCGGACTGCGCGCTTCGGCGCCGCTCAGCGTTCCCAGCCGGCGACGTTCTTCGAGTTGCCTTGCTTGATCAGGCTGTCGAAGCGCTTGAGCAGCGGCGAGGCCTCGTTCGGATCGATGCGGACATCGACGAGGAAGGGACCCTCGGCGCGCATCGCGTCTTGGAGGGCGATGTCGAGAGTGTCCTCGCTCTCGACGCGGACGCCGTCGGCGCCCATCGAGCGGGCCCACTCGACGAAATCGACGGCCGGAACGTCGAGCTCCTCGCCGGCCAGGCCGAGGGCACGGTGGCCGTCGCGGCACATGCCGTAGCCGGCGTCGTTGAGCACGATCCAGATCGCGTCGGCACCGTATTGCGCCGCGGTCGAGACCTCGGAGTTCATCAGCATCGAACCGTCTCCGACCACGGCGACGGATTTCTTGGACGCTGCCAGTGCGGCGCCGACGACGCCGGCGGCAGTGTGGCCCATCGAACCGAAGAGGGTCGACACCCGGTAGCGCCCCGGATCGTCGAAGCGCAGGTAGTGGTTGCACCAAGCGAAGGAATTGCCGCATTCGGCGAGCACGATTGCATCCGAGCGATCGATGATCTGGCGCTGGATCGCCTGCATCAGCATCTGCGGACGGACCGGAGTGCGGGAGGCGGTGTGGGTCCCGACGCTCTCGTCGAACGGCAGGACCTTGCCGATCTCGGAGCGGCGGCGCTCGGGGAAGTGCTCGAGCAGTTGCTCGAGGAAGAGTCCGATCTCGGCCTGGACGCCCCAGGTGGGGAAGTCCGGGAACGAGGCGCCGGGCACGGTCGGGTCGACATCGACGTGGATGAAGGCTTCTTCGGGGAGCAGATCGCGGTCCCAGAACGACGTCGCCTCGCCCAGGCGCGTGCCGAGTACCAGCGTGTAGCGCGGCTTCTTCTGCACCATGAAGTCGTTGACGGCCTCGTGGCCGCCGAGGCCGCTGACGCCGAGATACTGCGGATGGCGCTCGGGGACGATGCCTTTGGCGCGCGGTGAGCAGATCACCATCGCGCCCGAGCGCTCGGCGAGCTCGCGCACGGCCGGGGCGGCCTCGGTGGCGCCGAAGCCGGCCCAGATCGCGAATCCTTCGCGCTGCAGCAACGAGGCGATCTCGGTGATGTCTTCGGGCGCGGCGGCGGGTGCGGCGACCCGGCCGGTGGTCTTCAGGCTGCGGCGGTCGACGCGCGCCGACTGGACCGACATCGGCAGACAGATGTGGGCGACGAAGCCGCCGGGGCGCTGCATACCGCAGGCCAGGCGCCGCGACACCTCCGGCAGCTCGGACGCGCTTTCGAGGCGCACGGCGTAGTCGAACATCGCGCTCTGGCCGTAGAGCGCGTCTTGCGGCATCGTGTAGGAGCTCGTCTCTTGCGACGCCCAGCGTCCACGTTGCGGCGAGTTGGTGTGGCCCGAGATCAGGACGACCTTGGCGCCTTCCCATTTGGCTGCGGTAATGCCGGTCAGGGCGTTGAGCAGACCCGGTCCCGTCGTAGCGAAGACGACGGTCGGCTTGCGCGCCGCGAAGTAGGCCTCGCAGGCCGCGAAGGCGGCGCCGGTCTCGTGGCGAAAGTGACGCAGCTGGATCTGGCTGTCGGCGATCGCGTCGAAAAGCAGTGCGATGGCACCGCCGCTGACCCCGAACGCCTCTTCGACTCCCCATTGCGTGAGCTGTTCGGCGACCACGGTGACGACGCTCGCCTCGGGCGATTGGGGTTCGGGCGTCGGGGTTGGGAGGTCGGCGAGCGGGGTATGGGGCTCTGCGGAGAGGCCGCCGAGAGCGGCTCGTCGTTGTGCCAGATTCTGCATCAGAGATTTCCTCGAGAGTCAGCTGCGGGAGCGGGCCGCAGTGTGCGCAGCAGAGTCGATGCGCCTAGAAGAGCGGAAGCACAAGGGATTTCGGCTGTTGCCTGCCGGAGTCGGAAGCTCGACTGAACGGTCGGTAGAATTTAGGGCAGGCACCAGCATGCGTCAAGACGCCACAGGAACAATGAGCAGAAAAGATTGAATCGGCGAGCGTGCGCGGTGCGGCAGCCTGAGAGATCGCACAAAGAGAGGCGCGGACGTCGAAGCGTCTCGCCGACTCCTGCGGCGTGAAGGGCTGGACGAAGGCAGAGGAGAGAAGGCCGGGCGGCCTGGAGGGCGGAGGGAGCGGCGGGACGGTGGACGGGCCTCGGGAAGCGACTCGTCTGATGCCGTGGCTGTCGTCGCGAGATCGAGTGATCGCGCAGCGAAGAGGGGCGAGTGGGTGGCTTTAGCGAGAGCTGACATTCCATTCCCTCGAGCTCGGATGCCTTGGGAAGAAAGAACAGGAGATGGGATGCGGTCGCGTGTCGATCTGTGCGAACTGAGCGACCGGTTGGTAGGTTACTCAGTCAGATCGGCCAAAGTCAAGCGCGCCTCTTCGGTCAAGGGGGATTGGCGAGATCTTGCCGCCTCGCGAAGTGGGAGCTCTTTCGAGAGCAGGGAAATCGCTAGTACGAAGGGCCGTCGACGCGAACGATCACTACCAGGCTCGAACGCCGCGTCGGCTCGGCGCAGAGAGTCGGCGGACACTCGGCGACCGGCGCTCGAAGCACGAGCTCCATCCGGCCGTCGCGATCGAGATCGATCGCGCGGGGTCGGCCGGCGAAACGCACCGGCGGCGGTTCGCCGCCGTCGACGTCGCGCTCTTGCTCTAGTCGGAGCTCGGCCGATCGGTCCATCGCCGGCAGCTCGAGCTCGCGCCAGGGTCGGCGTTCGAGCGGTCGGCGTCCGTCGGCGACGCCCCGGAAGAGACGGAGCCGACCCTCGGCGACGGCCGCCAGGTCGGGCGTGCCGTCGCCGTCGAAATCGTCGCCCCACGACCAGGCAGCAGACGGCAGATCGAGTGTCGCGCTCCAGGCGCGTCCGTCAAAGGCGACGCCGCCGCGTCCGCGATAGACGTCGATGCGCAGCTCATCGGCGTCGAGGCCCAGTGGCTGGACGACGACCAGATCGTCGTCGCCGTCGCCATCGACATCGTCGGCTGCGACGTCGGGTCGGTACCAGCGGCGCGTCGCGGTGTCGGTGCGCAGGATCGGTCCGGTCCCCGCGCCGGTGCGGTCGGGTCGTAGCGGGAAGACGCGCAGCGAGAGCTTCTCGAAAAGGTCGACCATGCCTCCCTGCGTGGTGAGAGCGATCACCGCCGGCTCGCCGTTGACGAGCAGGACGGAACCGGCGCGCAGGGTCTCCGGTCCGGGCAGGCGTGCCCAGAACACCTCGGAGAGGACGTCACCTCCCGGCTCGAGATGCAAACGATGAAGGCGCAGACGGTCTTGGCCGACGGGTTCCGGGCCGGCGATCCAGGTCGATCGATCGAGCGGAGTGACCGCGGGCGACGAGAGATAGAGCCCATGCCGGCTGCGGCGCGCGTCGACCGGCAACGGGGCCGACGCGAGGGTGCGGGCCGAGTCGTCCCCGAGATCGACGATGCGTAGGCTGCCGACGCCGGGGACGGCGAACGGCAGGCTGTCGGAAGTGGTGGGGGGCTCGGTGCCCGCAAGGGCGACGGGCAGAGCGCGGAGTGCCGCCGGCACGAGCTCGTCGGCGGCGAGCACGCGCCGGGCCGTGGCGCGCGGACCGTCGGCGCCCGCGCTCGCCGACGGCGCGAGCCGGTAGAGACCTTCTTCAGCAGCCAACCAGAGGCTGTGGGCGTCCGCCGCCGCGAGCAGCGACACCGAGCGCTCCGGCAGGTCGTCGGCGAGGCGCGTCACGGCGCCGTCCGAGTCGATGCGCCACAGGGTCGGGCGCTCGTCGGCGACGTCGCGCCCGTCCGCGGTCAGCACGCCGAGACCGCCGCCGAGTGATTCCGGCAGCGGCGCGACATCGAGAGCCTCGCCCGGCAGATGGGCGGCGAGAGCTTGCAGTCCGTCGCCGTCGAGCGATCGGGCGGGCGGCGGCTGCGCCGTCGTCGGCTCGCTCTCGCCGGTCGCCAGAACGGGGGCCGGACCGACGATCTCCAGCAGCCCCGCGACGAGCCCCACCAGGCCGAGAACGACGTAGCGGCTCATCGACTCGCTCCCGTGCTCGGCTGCGGCTCGGCCACTGCCGTGCTGCGATAGAGGTCGAGGCGGACCGACGGGGTCACGCTGGCCTCGGAGCTCGCCTGCGGCTGCACGACGAGGAAGTCGTCGCGCCCGTCGGCGTCGAAGTCATCGACTCGCACCAGCGCCAGGTTGCGCGGCGCCTCGTCGAGAGTCAGGCGCAGGTCGGGCTCGGGTGGATAGCGGCAGCCGTCGCGCCCGCGGTGGATGGCGACCTCGCGTCCGCGGCCGATTTGCAGGAAGTCGACGTGGCCGTCCCCGTCGAAGTCGCCGTCGAGCTGGGCCAGAGCGCGCAGTCGTAGGTCGCGCAGATCGACACGGAAGCGTCCGGAAAGGTCGAGGCCCTCGATCGACCGAAACTCGCCGCGGTCCTGGCAGTCGATGTGGAAATCGATCCCGAGGTCGATGCGCTGGGTCGCGACAATGCGCACCGCCTGGAAGGCCGAGAAGTCGAGGGTCAACGACACCAGGTCGCGGTCGCCGTCTCCATCGAGGTCGACCAGTCCGATCGACGGCGCCATGGCGTCGTCGTCGCCGCCCTCGAAGGCGTAGCCGCTGGCGTCGAAGCGAGCGTACGGTTCGGCGACCGGCAGCAGCGAGTCGTCGAGGCGATAAAGGAAATAGCGGAACGGGGGGCGCTTCGCCTGCCGCAAACCGGCGCGCAGGCCGACATCGTCGGAGCCGAGAAAGCGCCGGCGCACGAGCTCGGCGCCTGGCACACCGTCGAGGTCGCCGAGCCACACGACTTCGTCGTCCTCCCCGTCCTCGCTCGTGCCCCCGCCTCCGGACTCGCGCGCACGCGACTCTGCCATCTCCAGCGGACCCTCGAGCGGCGCGAAGCGGCCGTCGCCCAGGCCGCGCGCCACGGTGACCTCGGCCCAGCGCCGGTCGGCGTCGGGAAACAGGAGGTCGGGGACGTTGTCGCCGTCGACGTCGCGCACGGTCGGCAGGGGATAGTGCAGCACCTGGCGGGCGCTCTGGGCGAAGCGGCGCACGGTCGGCAGCTCGACGCGGTCGACCGGCGTCGCCGGCGCATCGACCGCTCGCTCCAGGTCGCGCCCGCGCAGCACCAGCAAGCCCTCGCGTGTCGGCACCAGCAGGTCGACGCGGTCGTCGCCGTCGAGCTCGTGGGCGAGCGCCAGGTCGCCGACAAAGGTGCCGCTGCCGGCGAGGACCGGGGCCGCCGTCGCCACCGGGTCGAGGCGCGCGACGCCGTCGGTGACGCGGATCGCCGCGACTCCGTCGTCGGTGAGAGCCCACAGCGGCATGCCGGCGGGCCCGGCGCCGAGAGAGAGCACCTCGGGGCCGAGCGGCAGCGGCGCGGCGAGCGGCTCATAGCCGCCGTCGGCAAGCCCAGCGTAGAGGCGCAGCTCGCGGCGCTCGATCAGTGCCGGCACGATGGTCAGAACCTCGGCCAGGCCAACGCCCTCGACTTCCTGTTCTTCGCTCGTACCGAGCTGGCTCCAGGACGTCCAGACGACGACGATCGCGAGGTCGTGCAGGCCGTCGGCGTCGAGATCGCTCGGCACGATCGCCGCCGGTGCCGCCGGCAACTCGAGCGAGATCCTGCGCAGGTCGAGAGCGTCCGCACCGGCGACGGAGCCGCCGAGCGACACCGCAACGAGCGCGAGAGCGCCGAGGGTGGTGATGGCTTTGGAGGGGCTGATGGGTGTGGAGGGAGAGTCGTTCATCGAAAGCTCAACGGCGCCGCCGAAACAATCTTACGTGCACGGGCAGACGGCGCGACACAATCCTCGATCGGTGCCGCCGAGCCCTGCTAGCATCTCGACCATGGACGTCGCCAAGGTCTCCCGTAGCGCTGCCCTCCAGGGCAAGACGATCCGTCGTTTGCTGCGCCGCGGTGGTCGCGGGCGCATCGTCAAGCTCCTCGACAAGATTCGGCCCGAGGACGTCGCCGTGATGCTCCACGGCTTCACGCCGTCCGAGCAGTTCGCGATCTTCAAGATCCTCTTCTCGGACTACCCCGAGGCGGCGGTCGACGTCCTGACCGAGCTCGAGCAGAGCGCACGCGTCGGGATTCTCGAGCAGCTCTCGCCGGAGACCGTCGCCAAGCTGCTCGAGACCTCGGCGTCCGACGACGCGGTGTTCCTGCTCGACTCGCTGCCCGACGAGCTGCGCGAGAAGGTTCTGGCGATCGTCGACCTCGAGCCGCGGTTCAGCGATGTCCAGGCGCAGCTGGTTTACGACGACGACACCGCCGGCCGGATCATGTCGACCGAGCTGATGGCGCTGCCGGAAGCGACCACCGTCGGCGACGCGACGGAGAAGATCCGCGTCTTCGCACAAGACGTCGACATGATTTCGTACCTTTACGTGGTCGATCAGGGGAGCCGACTCGTCGGCGTCACGCCGCTGCGCAACTTGCTGCTCGCGCAGCCCGAGCAGACCGTGGGCGAGATCATGAACCCGTCGGTGATCTCGGTGCACACCACCACCGACCAGGAAGAGGTCGCGCAGCTCGCGTCGCGCTACGACCTGCTGGCGATCCCGGTGGTCGACGATGCGCATTCGCTGGTCGGCATCGTCACCATCGACGACATCGTCGACATCGTGAAGGAGGAGGCGACCGAAGACTTCTTCAAGATGGCCGGCACGACGCACGACGAGATCGTCTACCAGGACCGCTCGTGGAAGGTCGCCGGCATCCGCCTGCCGTGGATTCTGTTCAACTTGGTGGGCTTGCTCGGCGCCGGCGCCGTCGTCTCGCGCTTCGAGGAGACGTTCTCACTCGCGCTGCTGATCGGCTTCATCCCGGTGATCATGGGTATGGCGGGCAACATCGGCTCGCAAACGTCGACCATCGCGGTGCGCGGATTGGCCACCGGCCGTCTGTCGATGGGAGTCGGTGCGATCCGCAAGTTTACCTGGCAGCAGCTCAAAGTCGGTGCGCTGCTCGGTCTCTGCACCTCGTCGCTGGTGACTGTGGTCGCGTTCTTCCTGGCCAGCGAACAGCAGATCGGCCTGGCGCTCTCCGTCGGTCTGTCGCTCTTCGTCACGGTTCAGCTGGCGAGTCTCAACGGTGTGTTGATCCCGGTCGTGTTCCAGCGCCTCGGGTTCGACCCGGCGGTCGCGTCGGGGCCGCTGGTGACGACGGCGAACGACGTCCTCGGCGTGCTGATCTACTTCAGCCTCACTCTCGGCCTGCTGCAGGCGCTCGCGGGGGGATGAGCGGGTGCAGCTCTTCGACGCACCGGCGCTCGTTCTCGACGTGATCGATCTCCAGGAGCGAGACCGCATCGTGGTGTTCCTCACGGCCGAGCACGGCACGAAGCGCGGCGTGGCGCGCGGTGCGCGCACCAAGTTCAGCCGTTTCGCCGGCCAGCTGCTGCCGCTCGCCAAAGTGCGAGTGACGTGGGCCGAGAAGCCGGGGCGAGAGCTGGTGCGCATCTCGGACGTGCAGACTCTGCGTCCCGCGGCGCCGATCCAGGAGCAGCTGGAGAGCCTGCTGCTCGGCTCCTACCTGGCCGAGCACATGGTCGAGCTGGTGCACGAGAACGATCCGTCGAGCGCCTGGTTCCGCTTGCTCGACAGCTCGATCGAGGCACTGCTCGAGGGCATCGATCCGATGCTCGTCGGGCGCTACTTCGAGGTGTGGGCGCTACGCCTCAGCGGCGTGCTGCCGGTGCCGCGCGACTGTCCGCTCTGTGGCCAGGGCTTCGAAGAGCGGGGCGGTGCGGCATTGCTCGAGAGCGAAGGGGCGGTGGTTTGTGCCGCATGCGCTGCCGGCCAGAGGCACCTCGCGGTCGGGGCCGGCGAGCTCGCGTTCCTGCGTCGCTCCGGGTCGCAGAATCTGCGGCAAATGGCCGACGATCCGCCGCCGTCGGCGCTCCTGGCTCGGCTCGAGCAGCTGGCGGCCCACGTGCGGCGACACTTCCTGCAAAAGGAGCTGCGCAGCTATCGCGTGATGCGCAGCGTGCTGGCGAGCTGATCGGACCATGATGCACGATGCCGACCCGTCCGACCCGAGAGCAGGCAAGGCCGACCGCCCGGACTCGACCGCCGACCCGTCGATCGACGCGTCCGGGGGCGACACGACTGGGGTCGATCCATCCGGCGTCGACGAGACGCTGCAGCGCCTCCATGCGTACTGGCGCGGCCACGGTTGCGCTGTCCTGCCACCGTGCACGCTCGATGTGCCGATGGCCTTGATGCATCCGCAGACGGTCTTCCGATTGCTCGACGACGAGCCGTGGCGCGCCGTCTGCACACAGCCGGTGGCGCGCCCAGGCGACGCGCGCGGCGGCCGACATCCCTTTCGGACCAGCCGCCACCTGCAGCTGCAGGTGGTGCTCAAGGCGCCGCCGTTGCCCGCGGTGCGTGGCTGGCTGCTCGGCAGTCTCGAGGCGCTCGGCGTGCGCTCCGCCGAGCACGAGATCCGCCTGGTGGACCAGCGGCAGCAGGTCGACGCGCTCGAGGCCGACGGCGTCGGCTGGCGCGTGCTGGTCGATGGTCTCGCCGTCGGCCGGCTCACGGTGTGGTCGCGCCTCGCCGGCCGTGCGCTCGATCCGCCGCCGGTCGACCTGGTCTACGGTATCGAGCGCCTGGTGCTGCCGGTGGCCGATGTCGACGATGTCTACCGCCTACGCTGGAGCCAGGGCGTCGCGGCGCCGAGCTACTTGCGGCTGCGACGCCGTGCCGAGGAGGAGTTCGGTCGCTACGTCGGCGAAGTCGCCTCGATCGACTGGCTGCGGCAGACTCTCGACGGTCTCGCCGCGGAGGCTGCCCGCTGCCTCGATGCCGGCCTGCTGCGCCCGGCCTATGAACGGGCGATCGAGGGCCTGGTGCACCTCGATGTGCTCGAACGCCGCGGAGCGCTCACGCCGCGGGAGCGCGCGGAACGCCTCGCCACCATCCGACGCCTGGTGGTCGCCGTCGCCGAGTCGATGGACCGGCGTGCGGGCGTCGCTCCTGCCGGTGCGGGCGGTGCCGTCCCCCGTGACCCGGTCGCCGAGGTGCCGGTCGACGAGGTGCCAGTCGCCGAAGAACCGGTCGCCGAAGAGCCGGAGGACCCTGCCGCCGAAGACCCTCTCGCCGAAGAGCTCCCGATCGACGAGCCCGCTCCCGCCGACGATCCGGTGGTCGATCGGCGTCCGGTCGAGGAAGCCGTCACTGAGGATGCTCCCGCCGACCCGCCGTCCAGGCGAAAACGGAAGAAACCGAGCGGCAGCCGCGGTCGGCGGCGACGGAAGGCGGCGGACGATGCCTGACTACTTGCTCGAAGTCCGCTGCCATGAGCTACCGGCGCGTCGCGTGCGTCGGCTGCTCGAGCACGTCGGTCGCCGCTTTTTCGAAGAGCTGATGAGCCGCGGCATCGTGCCGGCCGAGATGCTCACCGGCGCCACGCCGCGCCGCGTTGTGCTCGCTTTCCGCGATCTGCCCGGCGCCGAGCCCGATCGCGACGTGCCGGAGCTCGGTCCACCGGCGGCCGAGGCCTGGGGCGACGACGGGGCGCCGAGCGAGGCGCTGCGTGGCTTCGCCGAGCGCCTCGAGGTGCCGGTCGACGAGGTTGTGCGCCAGAGCACGGAGCGTGGCGAGGTCGCCGCGGTTCGGCGCCGTCGTCGAGGACGCCCGGTCGCCGAGGCGTTGACCGAGATGGTACCGCGCCTGCTCGCCGACGGGGCGCGGGGCGTCGCCGGCGGTTTCGGAGCGGACGGCTGGCTGCTGCCGGTGGAAGGTGTCGTTTCGCTGCTCGACGGCGAGATCCTGCCGCTGCGGGTCGACGGAGTCGAAGCCGGCGACGCCACCGTCGCCCACGCCGTGCACGCGCCCGAGGCGCTCGAGGTCGACGGCTGGGAGAGCTACCGACAAGCACTTCACGCGGCCGGGGTCGAGGTGTCGTGGAGCGCGCGGCGTGACACCGTGCGGGCGTCGCTCGCCGCCGCGGCAGCGGCGGCGACAGGCGCCGAAGCGTCGGACCTCGCGTCCGCTGCCGAGGAGACCGCCTCGCCCACGGCCGCCGCCTCGGTCTCGCCGGCTCTGCTCGACCGGATCACGGGCGGCTGCGAGACGCCGCGTGTCGTCACCGCCGCATTCGACCCCGCGGCGCTCGAGCTCCCTGCCGAGCTGCTGACGGCGATGCTCGCCGAGCGCCTCGACGGGGTCACCGTGCGCGATGCGGCGGGCGATCTCGTGCCGGTGGTGCTGATCGTGGTCGATCGGCCGCAGGCGCCGCCGAGCTCCGTCGTGCGTGGCCTCGAGCGTGCGGTCGCCGGCCATCTCGCCGACCTTCGGTTCTTGGTCGAGAGCGATCGGCGCCTGGCGCTCGCCGAGCGCGCCCGCCACCTCGAGCAGCTGCCGGCCCCCGATCGGTTCGGCACCTGGGCCGACCAGGCGCGTCGCCTGCGTTCGCTGATCGAGCTCGCCTGCTCCGAGCTCGGCTGGCGCGACGTCCTCGAGCCGGCGCTCGAGGCCGCGGCGCTGCTCGAGGCCGACCGCACGACCTCAATGGTCGCCGAGCTGCCGACGCTCAAAGGCATCGTCGGCGGCCTCTACGCGCGTCACGAGGGCTATGTCGAAGCGGTGTGGCAAGCGATCTACGACCACCACCTGCCGCGCGCTCTCGACGACCCGATTCCGCGCGGCCGCGTCGGTCGCGTGGTCGAAGTCGCCGATCGCCTGGAGAGCCTGGTCGGTGCCTTCGGGCTCGCCGGGCCGACCGAGACCGAACGCCTGCGGAGCATGGCGCGGGGCCTTCTGCGCATCGTCATCGAGGGCGGCCTCGATCTCGACCTCGACCTGCTTGCGGCCCGCGCGGTGCTCGGCTATGGAGAAAGCCTCGAGCGCCCGGCAGAGGCCGTGTTGCACGACCTGCAGAGCTTCCTCGACGAGCGGCTCGGTCGGTTGCTCGGCCAGCGCGGCTTCGCCTTCGATGAGATCGAGGCGGCGAAGGCGGTGGGTACCGCCGACCTGCCCGACCTGGTGGCGCGTGCCGAGGCGCTGCGCGCCGCGCGTGCGAGCGACGGGTTTCGCTCGCTGATCCTCGCCGCGAAGCGCATGTCCGGCATTCTCGAGGGAGCCGACGAACCGGGAGAGATCGAGCCGTCGCGCTTCGAGAACGACGCCGAGCACGAGCTGCTCGCCGCTCTCGACGCGGCCGCCGCGCGCAGCGCCGCGGCGCAGGCCCCGACGCGGTACAGCGAGTCACTCGACGCGATGCTCGAGCTCGTCGCGCCGCTCGACCGCTTCTTTGCCGATGTCTTGGTGATGGCTGAGGACGACGCCCTGCGGCGCAATCGTGTCGCCCTGCTGCAGCGCTGCCGGCGCCTCTTCTGGCGCGTCGGCCGCCTCAAGGATCTGCATGTCGACGGCGACCGTGGCACATCCGATGTGATTGGCAAGGCGAGCTGATGGCCAGGATTCACCTGCTCGACGATCGTCTGATCAGCCAGATCGCCGCCGGCGAGGTGATCGAGCGGCCGGCGTCGGTGGTCAAGGAGCTGGTCGAGAACGCTCTCGACGCCGAGGCGCGTGACGTCTCGATCGAGCTCGAGGCCGGCGGCAAGCGGCGCATCGTCGTCGCCGACGATGGCGTCGGCATGAGCGAGGACGACGCCCTGCTCGCCTTCGATCGCCATGCGACGAGCAAGATCGCTGTCTTCGACGACCTCGAGCAGGTCGCCACGCTCGGCTTCCGCGGCGAGGCGCTGGCCACCGTCGCCGCGGTGGCGCGCGTCGAGCTGCGTACCGCCGAGACGCCTGGCGATGGCCATCGCGTGCGCATCGAGGGCGGGCGCATGGTCGGCGTCGAACCGGTGGCGCATCCGCGCGGTACACGCCTCGAGGTCGCGTCGTTGTTCTACAACGTGCCAGCGCGGCGCAAGTTCCTCAAGCGTCCGGCGACCGAGCTGCGCCGCTGCGTCGAGGTGGTGCAGGGCTACGCGCTGGCGCGCGCCGATGTGCGCTTCGAGGTGCAGCACGCGGGACGTACTCTGCTCGAGGCGCCGCCGTCGGCGCGAGACGACGCGCTCGCTCCCGACGCGCTGCGCGAGCGGATCGCCCAGGTCTTCGGCCGCGAGCTGTCGGAGCGTCTGCTGGAGATCCCCGCCGACTTCACCGGCGAGGAGGAAGCGATCACCGGCTTCGTCGGTGACCGCGGCACGACGTCGGGACGCCGCGTCTTCACCTACGTCAACCGGCGACTGATCAAAGATCGAGCGTTGATGGCGCGCTTCTATCGCGCGGTGCGCGACGCCTGGAAAGACGAAGCGGTGCCGGCGCTCTTCCTCTTCGTCGAGCTACGACCCGATCTGGTCGATGTCAACGTCCATCCGCAAAAGGCCGAGGTGCGATTCCGCGACGCGTCGGTGATCGACCGCGTGGAGGACGCCCTACGTGCCGCGCTCGACGCCCACCGCGGCGCCGGCGACGCGCCGCTGTCGACGCCGCGCTCGCTGCCTCACGTGCCGACGGCCTGGGAAGGGATGGGTGGTCGCTACGACCGCACGCTGCCCGCCGCGGACGAGATCCGCGAGCCGGCGGCGCACTACGACGCCGCCTGGCACGATCGGCAGGCGCTCGACGCGCGGCAGGACGAGCAGGATGGACGTGGAGTGCCCACGGGCTCCACGGCGGGCGGCGCTCTGCCGCCGTCCAGTGACGGCGGCGGATGGCGCCCGCGCGTCGTCGGTCCGCCGCCGCCGGGGATCGCGCGTCCGACCTTCGCACCGATTCGACCGTCGAGCTCGCCTCTCGGCGGTCGTGGCGGTTCGTTGCCGCCGTTCCGCTTGCTCGGTCAATACAAGGGCTCGCTGATCCTGCTCGAGGGGCACGATGGCCTCTATCTGGTCGATCAGCATGCCGCACACGAGCGCCTGCTCTACGAGCGTCTGCGGCGTGCGATGGCGGCGCGGACGCCAGCAAGCCAAAACCTGCTGCAGCCGCTACTGCTCGAGATGGCGCCGGCCGAGGCGATGCGTCTTTCCGAGCTGGTCGAGCCGCTCGAGCGCTGCGGTTTCGTCGTGCGGCCGATGTCGGGCTCGTCGCTGGCATTGGTCGCCAAGCCCGAATTGCTCGACATCGAGCGCGCCGAAGCCCTGCTCCTGGGACTCGCGTCGGGCGATGCGGTCGAGGTCGGCGACGACGCGTCGGCGGAGTCCGAAACCGCCGCCGAGGTCGAGGGCGTGCGGCGCCGCCTGCTCGAAGAGCTGGCGGCCGACATGTCGTGCAAGGCGGCGATCAAGATCCATCGGCCGCTACGCGTCGAGGAGATGGAGGCACTCGTCTCGGAGCTCTTCGACGCCGAGCAACCCTACGCCTGCCCACACGGCCGGCCGACGGTGCTCTTCCTCGGCGACGGCGAGCTCGAGCGCAAGTTCGGACGGCGTGGATGATGACCGAGACTCCGACCCACGCTGCGACGGACGGTGACGCGCTCGAGCCTGTCGCTTTGTGCCGCCTCGAGCAAGCGCTCGATCACGCCTTCGCCGATCCCGACCTGCCGCGGCGTGCGCTCACGCACTCGTCGTGGACCAACGAGCGAGGACGCTCTGACGACTACGAGCGGCTCGAGTTCTTGGGTGATGCCGTGCTCGGCCTGCTCACCGGCGAGTGGCTCTTCCGGCGCCACCCCGACGAGCCGGAAGGGCGCCTGGCGAAACACAAGAGCTATCTGGTGAGCGCCCCCGCACTGGCCGACTTCGCGCGCTCGCTCGACCTCGGCGCGGTTCTGCGCCTCGGGGTCGGCGAGGAGCGCTCCGGTGGGCGCGACAAGGCGTCGATCCTCGCGGATGTCGTCGAGGCGCTCTTCGGCGCGCTCTACCTCGACGGTGGCCTCGAGGCGGCCCGCGGCCCGGTCGAGCGATTCCTCGAAGCCGCCGAGGCGCGGCGCTCGGCGCGCGCTCTCGACGCCAAGACGCGCCTGCAGGAGCTGACCCAGAGCCAGGGCCGCGGCCTGCCCAGCTACGTCTTGGTGACCGCGGAAGGACCCGACCACGCGAAGACCTTCACCGTCGAGTGTCGTCTCGACGACCGTGTGATTGGCCTCGCCACGGGCCGTAGCAAGAAAGACGCGGAGAAAAGCGCCGCCGCCGCGGCGCTCGAGAACCCTGCTCTGGGGACCAGCCCGCGATAGTCTTGGTGGCTTGAGGCGCGAGGTTCGATCGACCGTGCTCACTGTTGACTGTGGCCAGAGTCTTGGACGGAAGGAGAGCGAGATGACGCGTAAGAATCGAACGAGAACCTGGCCGTGGATGGTCGGAGTCGCGTGGGGCCTGGTTCTGCTCGTGGTGCCGGCGGTCGCAGAGGAGACGTCGACGGCGACGGTCGGAGAGACGAGCTCACCGTTCGCGGCGTTTCTCGGCGCGACCTTCGTGGATCTGACGCACAGCTACGACGAGGACACGATCTACTGGCCCACGGAGGATGGCTTCGTCTTTCAGAAGGGGTTCGACGGCGTGACCGAGAAGGGCTACTACTACGCCGCGAACTCCTTCTGCTCGGCCGAGCATGGCGGAACGCACCTCGACGCGCCGATCCACTTCGCGGCCGGCAAGCAGACCGCGGACGAAATCCCGCTCGAGCGCCTGATCGGACCGGCGGTCGTCGTCGACGTACGCGCGGCCGCGGCGGCCAATGCCGACCACCAGGTGAGCGTCGAGGATCTGACGCGCCACGAGGCGGCGCACGGACGCATCGCCGACGGTTCGATCGTGCTGATCGACACCGGCTTCTCTCGCTTCTGGCCCGATCGCACGCGCTACATGGGCACCGACGAGCGCGGCGCCGAGGCGGTGGCGAAGCTGCATTTCCCGGGCCTCCATCCCGACGCCGCGCGCTGGCTGGTGGAGGAGCGGACGATCCACGCCATCGGCCTCGACACGCCGAGCATCGATTTCGGCCAGTCGACGCACTTCCGCAGCCACCAGATCCTCTTCGAGGCCGACATCCCGGCGTTCGAGAACGTTGCTCACCTCGACCGCATGCCGCCGACCGGCGCGCTGGTCATCGCGCTGCCGATGAAGATCCGCGCCGGCAGCGGCGGGCCGCTGCGCATCGTCGGCGTCGTGCCGGCGCGGTGATGTGCGTCGGATGAGGGCCTAGGGGGTCGACGAGGACCAGCCGGCGAGGTCGCCGGACTCGAAGCCATCGACGAGGACCACACTCGGATCGTCGACCACCGTCAGCTGGAAACTCGCGCTGGCTGTGGCGCCCAGCGGATCCGTCGCCGTCACCTGGACGTCGTCGGGTCCCAGGATGCGTGCGTCGAGTGAGGACGGCAGGCCGGAGAGCAAGCCGTCGGGCGACAGACCGAGCGAGCTTGGCAGGCCGGTCGCGGAAAAGACCAGCTGTTCTCCTTGGGGCTCGGTGAAGCTTGCCGCCACATCGAGCAGGAACGGCGTGCCGACGGTCGCCGTCTGGTCGTCGATCGGGCTGTCGAGCGTCGGCGCGAGATTGATCGACAGCGGGTCGAGCTCGTCCTCGGGATAGGCGATTGCGTCCAGGGCAATGCCGAAGCCGTCCATGACTCCCCGGCTCGTCGACGACTGGAAGGTGAGCTCGAAGGTGTCGGGATTGGTGGTTGCGGCGTCCGCGCGCACGTCCACGGTGAGCCAGTAGCGGAACGGTGTGCCGACCTCGAGCCGTGCCCCCGGGTTGGCCGCGGGAAGCGGAATCTCGAGCAGGCCACTGGCGAGGCTGAACGGCGGCGCGACCGAGACCAGCACGGTCTCATCGCTTCCCGGCTCGAAGGCATTGTCCGCGTCGCCGATCCACAGCTCGATCGCATCGAAGCGTGAGTCGAGACCGGAGTCGTCGAGCCCAATGACTCCGATCGACAGGCTCTCGAGCAGGATCGCCGCATCCTCTGCTCGTCCACGGTGCTCGGCATCCAGGCGCCAGAGCGGCACGTCGGTCCAGCCGCCGACCAGCACCCCGTCGTCGACCTCGGCACGCGGCGCGACCTGGTGGTGTCCGGCGCGGGTCGGATCCCAGACAATCTGCTGCAGATTGCCCCACACGAATTCGACCTGCCCGTCGCCATTGAAGTCGCCGACATCCTCGGCGATGAAGGATTCGCCCGGAATGCCGGGAACGCTCTGCTCCCAGGGACCCGTCGCGTCTCCGCCCGGATTGGCCAGCACGTAGGTCGCCGGCAAGTCGAGGGCGAGAGGATCGATCGCGATCTGTGCGATGTCGCGATCACCATCGCGATCGAAATCCAGGCACGCGATGAGAGACCCCCCGAGGCGGTTGGGGATCGACCGGAAGGCCCAAGGGAAACTCCCTTCGTTTTCGAACCAACCGGCGGTCAGAGCATCCTGCGGATCGCTCCGTCCGAAGCTGTCAAGGTCACCGTCGGCATCGAAATCACAGAGCGTGACGTTCGAGGACTCGGGCAGTGGATGGCTGGCCCATGGACCGGAGAGAGGGCTCCCGTCATTCTCGAGCCAGGTCCTGGTCGATGCGGCGAGCGTGATGTCCGGGTCGCCGTCGCGATCGACATCGTGCACCGCGAATCCGGGGATTCCCGCGCTGGTCGGAAAAGTCTGCACGACGATGCGTTGCCAGGCGCCATCAGCCGGTGTCCCGTCGTTGACAAAGAGGACGAGCTCGCCGAGGACTGCACCGAGTAGGTCGGGGTCACCATCGCGGTCGACGTCGATCGGCGTCGAAAAAGCGACGCCCGTCGAGTCGATCGTTCGAGCGACCCACCCGCCGTCGGTCGGCGTGCCGTCGTTCTCGATCCATCGATTGGGGGCCAGCAGATCGAGGTCGCCGTCGCGGTCGACATCGAGGAGGGCGCTGAGGACTGCAGAATCCGGCGCCACAGAGTGGTCGATCAAGTGCTGGGTCCATCCCCCGTCGTCCGGTGTGCCGTCGTTCTCGATCCAATAGTAGTTGGTCCGGTCCTGGTTGCTCATGACGAGGTCCAGGTCGCCGTCTCGGTCGAAGTCGCCGGCATGCAGCTCTCTCGGCATCTGGGGCACGTCGATCTCGATCGGATTCCAGAAGGGCTCGAGACTCCTGTGCAGCGAGATGTTCGCCTGCAGCCGAGCTCCGACGGCCGACTCCTCGAAGAGCACGTCGAAGTCGCCGTCTTTGTCGGCGTCGAAGGCGCGGGCTCGTCCGAGACCGGCCGCGCCCGTGGTGAGCTCGTTCCGGGTCCAGGTGCCGCCCTCGTTCTCCCACCACGCGACGCTCTGGCCATCGCGCGCGGCGCCGAGCACGTCGAGGTCGCCGTCGAAGTCGAGGTCGGTCAGCTGTACTGAGGAGGCGCCGTTGATCGCGGCGTCGATGGTGCGCGCGGCCCAGTCGGCGTCGGTTGGGCCGACCAGCTCGTACCAGGCGATCGTGTCGCCGGTGGCGTCGGCGACGGCGACATCGAGCGTGCCGTCGCGGTCGATGTCGCCGACATCGACCGCCGCGGCCTCGCCGAGCGAGCCGGTCACCACGTTCTTGGTGTAGCTCGGCGGCGCCGAGGCGCTCGACCGCCAGAAGACCACCGACGTGGCGCCGTCTCCACCGCCGGTCACCAGGTCGAGCCAGCCGTCGCGGTCGATGTCGGCGGCGACGCCGGCGACGCTCGCCACCGACGCCGGCAGGGCACGGGCGGTCCAGGCACCGCCGGTGTTCTCGTACCAGGTCGCGGGGGCACCGGCGATTACGTCGATGTCGCCGTCGCGGTCGAGGTCCGCGACCGTGACCCAAGAGCCACCGGTGGCTGAGATCGGGTTCTCCGTCCAGCTGCCGGTAGCGCCCGGATTCTCGAACCACACCAGCCCGTCGCCCGAGTCGGATACTGCGACCAGGTCGGGCCAGGCGTCGCGATCGATGTCGGCGACGGCGAGCGCGTGGCCGGCGAACGACGCGTCGATGGTCTGGGCCGTCCAGGTGCCCAGGCGGTCGTTGTCGTACCAGGTGATGCCGCCGGCCGCGGCGGCGGACACCCAGTCGAGATCGTCGTCGCGATCGATATCGGCGGCGACGCCACCGCGCGCGCCAGCCTGGTGGATGATCGTCGTCGGAGATTGGAATGGGACCGGGCCGGCGAACAGTGGGATTGCACTGGTGAGCAGCCCGATGGCTGCGAGAACCGACATCGGTGTCTTGGGCATTGGTGTCTTGGGCATCAGTGTTCTGGGCATCGGCGGTCTAGACAGGGGTCCAGACAACGGTGTTGTGGACATCGGGTGAGCCTCCAAGAGTCGAATTGCCACAATCGCATGAGATTTGATGCGGTACACCTATGAGCGCGCCAGAAACCTGCCTGGTGCGCAGAAAATTGTCGAGATTCCGATCTAAGAGCTGATGGCTGTCCGATCGACCGCCTCTCCCTCAGGAGCTGCATGCAGCAGGCGGGCGGCGCCGAGCACACGGAGGGTGTCGCCGTTCGTGCCGACGACGTGCTCGTAGACGACGTCGCTGGGCGAGGCGGCGGCGAGGCCGTCCGCTGGCACCTCGACCAGACGACCGGCGGCGGCGAGGTGCCGCAGGGCCTCGCTGCGCGCCGCGGCGCCGGTGTCGACGTCCGGCGGTGCGATGGCTCCACCGCCGCCGGCCCGTGAGACGAGCACGGCGCGCACCGCCGCGCGCTCCGGGTCGACCACGAGCGTGGCGCCGGCGACGATCTCCCGCCAGGCCGCCACACCGGGTAGGTCGTCATTGTGCTCGCGTGTTCTCCAGGCGACCTTCACCAGCAGCTCGCGCCGAGTCGTCGGCTCGGGGCCCGGCCAGTAGGTCTTGTTGACCTCGAGGCGTGGGCGGACCTCGAGGGTCGCGTCGGGCGGCGCGCCGAGGCGCTCGCGATGGGCCTCGACGAAGGCCCGCGCATCGTCGTCCTCGTCGCGAAGCGCGTCGATGTCGTCGACCACGAAGCCTGGCACCGCCTCGTCGTCGCCGGTCGCCAGCTCGAGCGCCAGCTCGTCGCGGTCGACGACGACACGGCGGCGCACCAGCTCGGCGATGAAGCTCTCGCGCTCTGCGTCGTCGAGTGGGTGGGCGAGGGTGTCGGCGGCGAGGAGAGCGCGGGCGAAGTCGACGAAGAGAATCTCACCTGGCGGCAGATAGTCGAGCCCGCGCAGCGCGATGCGTTTGATGCGCTCGCCGGCGATGAACAGCGCCCGCCCCGAGGCGCTCAGCGAAGTGCGTCCGGTGCGTTCCATCTCGGCTCTCAGGGTCGCCTCGTAGCCGGCGAGCATCATGCCGTAGAGAGCGCCCGAGAGCACGAGCGACACGGTGTGCGCGTCGGCGGGGCGATGGGCGATCGCGGCCAGACTGTTCGGGCGCCCCTGCGCGTCGACGCTGGCGTCGTCCGGATCGAGCGTCTTGTCGTTGGCGAGCGAGCGCAACGAGCTGGCGCGGCCTTCGGCGTCGCGCGCGCGACCGAATTCCTCGGCGATCCACGAAAAGGCTCGGGCATCGCGGATCGAGCCCTCGGTGGCGCGCAGAGTCGCGCTGCGCAGAGTGCGCGAACGCGTCGCGAGCAGGAAGGCGGCGAGGTCGGCGATCGCCTCGTGCAGCGCGATCGACTGGGGCGAGACTGCATGGTAGAGGTCGGGAGCGACAGCGTCGAGCACCGCGTGAGTGGTCTCGTGCGCAATCACGTCGTGCGACAGACTAGTGTAGATCACCGGCGCCGGCGTCGGTGCCTGCGGGTGGCGCGAGCGGAAGTGTTGGAACCGGATGCCGCGATGCTCGCGCGCATAGCGGGCATTGTCGCCCCATCCGGCGCGCGGTACGACGCGCAGGGGCCCGTCGAAGGGCCAGAGAACGCGGCGTCCGAGCACGTCGGGTTCTTCGAAGAGCGCCACGGTGTGCAGCACGGTGCCGAGCACGCTGACGCGGTGGACATCGTCTGCGGTCGGATCGGCGAGTGAGCCGACTCGGTAAGAGCCTTTCGGGGCCCGCCGCCTGCCCGGTCTTGGAATTGGAGGTCGGTAGGGTACGGGCGGTACCGGCTCGCCGTCCTCGCCGAGCCAGGGCTCGATGACGACGCGCTCGGTCGCCGGGCCGTCGAGGAAGCGCTCGGCCTCGACCGTCACATGCTCGAAGAGCTCGAGCCCGGACGCTGCGGCGGTCGACGGATCCTGGACCAGGACGGGGAGGCGCACGCGCATGGAGAGACCTCGTGGCTTGAGGGAAACCTTTTTCGTTCGGAGTCGCGTCGAGTATACTTGGGAGAATTTCCTGTCTTTCGAGCCGATCGCACCTGGATTTTTCTATCCTTCGAGAGGAGTTCCCGATGGCCGACCTCGGATCGCTGCGCGACCGTTCCCAGGAGATCTTCACCCGCCTGCTCGTCGATCGTCGGGCGGTCGCCGCGGACACCGCGGGCGAGGCCTCGCGCCTGGCGCCCGCTCCCGATGCGGTCGGCTTCGGCGCCGCCGACGACAGCGGCGCGCGCTTCAGCGTCTTCGACCCCGCGCACGCGCAGAGCGCGTCGGAAATGGCGCTCGGTCTGTCGGTGCTCGCCGCCGGCGCCGACGTGGTCGAAGACGGGCTGGCGGCAGCTCTCGACGAGGCTGCGGAGGCCGCCGCCGCGACCGATCCCGAGCTCGTTCACCATGCGCTCTCCCTTTTCGTTACTCACGATCGGCTCGGTCGGCGACTGATCAAGCCGCGCACGGCGTTCGCCAACCCCGAGCGCTTCGCGCCATCGAGCGCGGGACAGGTCGGCTTCGGCGCCGGCGAGCAGGGAGGCTCGACGGGCGAGGAGCGGCGCCTCGACTCGTGGCGCGAGGATCCGCTGGCCAACGAGCATCACGAGCACTGGCACGAGGTGTACCCGACCTCAGGGCTGTTGCCGCGCGACTGGCTCGCCTGGGCCGCCTCGGCGCTGGCGCCGGCGCGGCGCGCCGGCCTGGTGGAGATTCTTGTCGGGCTCGACGACCTGCTCCAGGGGCCGAGCACCGCCTGGGCCACTGCGCTCGACGGCCTCGGCGCGGGCGAGGTCGCCAACGCGTTCATCGAGCGCGCCAACGCGGTGATCCATGGGCGAGCCTGGCGCTTCTTTCTCGGCCGCCTGTCGCCGGCTGCCTACGGCACGCTGTTCCGCCTCAACGACCGACACGGCGAGCTCTTTCTCTACATGCACCAGCAGATGCTGGCGCGCTACGACGCCGAGCGCCGCGCAGTCGGGCTCGACCCGGTCGTGCCGCTCGACGACTTCGACGTCGCCATCCCCGAGGGCTACGACCCCGGCCCGCTGATTCGCGAGCGCTTCGGTTTCGAGACTCGCCTCGCCGGTCGCTCGTTCTCGCCCATCGTGCGCCAGGACCTCGGTGCTATGAAGAGCGCGGTGGAGGATGCGCTCGCAGCGGGGCACTGGCGGGGCGCAGACGGTGACGTGCCGATCGACCGCGACAACGTCGGCGACAACATCGAGGCGGCGGCCGAACGCCTGCGTCCGGAGATCGAGCCCGGCGCCTATCCCGGCATCCACAACATCGGCCACGGCCGCATCGCCCAGCTCTCCGAGCCGAACGCGCAGGGAATCCCGACCGGCGGCGTGATGCAGTCGACCAACACGGCGATTCGCGACCCCGTGTTCTGGCGCTGGCATCGCTTCATCGACGATCTCGGCTTCGCCTGGCAAGAGACGCAGGCACCCTACGACTTCGCTGCCGACGCGCCGCCGGTCGAGGTCCGCAACAGCCTCGACGAGGTCGCCGCCGCGGACGGCGCCACGCTCTGGCAGAGCCCCGACCTGATCCTGTGCCGTACGGCCGACCTGCCGGGCCACGACACCGAGGGATTCTTCGCCGACCACGACCTGGACGGGAATGCTGGGGGCGGTGCCCGTCTCGCCGCGGAAGCCTTCGGCGGCGACGCGTTCGACGTCGCGCCGATCGACGACGATCCGGCGGCGAGCCCTTTCTCGGTCGACGGCACCGTTGTTCCGACCGTGTCGGAGCTCCACACCGAGATCCGTCAGCGCCCGCTCGAGACGACCAGCGGCGAGCTGTTGACGATCTCCTACCTGACCCACGAGCCGTTCAGTCTCTTCGTTCGCGTGCGCAACCCGACCGACGCCCCGGTCGACGTTACGCTGCGCATCTTCCTGGCGCAGGAACCCCCACCGCCGGCGGCACTTTCCGACGCCGCGACACTCGACGCCGCCCGCCGTGCCGAACGTCGCGAGTGGATCGAGTTGGACAAGGTGCTGGTGACTCTGGAGCCGGGGCCGAACATCGTGTTCCGGCCCGACGTCTTGTCGTCGGTCGTGAAGAAGCCGGCGGACGTCGACCCGACGCAGCCGCCAACCCCCGGCGGCGGCGACGAGAACGATCCCGCGTATTGCGACTGCGGCTGGCCGTGGACGCTCCTCGTGCCCCGCGGCACGGCCGAAGGCCTCGCCTGCCGGCTGGTCGTTTTCGTCACCGACGCCACGATCGACCGCGTACCGCAGAGCCATCACTGCGGCTCGATGAGCTTTTGCGGCGCCGTCGAGCGGTACCCCGACACGCGCGACATGGGCTACCCGTTCTCGCGCCCGTTTGCGCGCTCGATTGAAGACACCCTCCACGGGCTCGCCAACGCCGCCGGCCGCAGCCTGACAATTCGACACCTCGGCGAGGTCGGCTGACCTGTCGGGGAGGGCCCAGACGACACGAAGCGGCGGGCGGGTCTCGGCCCTGCTACAATCCGCCCCCGCCGTTCTGGCGGCGCGTCCTGGTGCAGAATCCCTGCACACGTCATCCGTCAATCTGTAGAGCCCGGAGCCAGATCGTGAGCACCGCCGAAACCCCCCCAGCCGTCGCCCGTCCCGCCAGCATTCGTCACCTGAAAGAGCACGAGGGCGAGACCGTCACCTTGCGCGGCTGGCTGGCGGCCAAGCGACGCAGCGGCAAGATCGCCTTTCTGCAGGTGCGCGACGGCAGCGGCATCGTGCAGGTGGTGGTGTCGCGCAACGACGTGTCGCCCGACGCGTGGCAGGCGGTGCTCGACGTGACCCAGGAATCGACCGTGCGCATCGATGGCGTGCCGCGGGTCGATGAGCGCGCTCCCGGTGGCGTCGAGGTCCAGGGCTCCGACCTGGTGATCGAGCAGCTGACCGAGGAGTACCCGATCACGCCGAAGGAGCACGGCACCGCCTTCCTGATGGAGCACCGGCATCTCTGGCTGCGCTCGAGCAAGCAGCGAGCCGTTCTCGAAGTGCGCAGCGAGGTGTGCCAGGCGATCCGCGACTTCTTCTATGAGCGCGAGTTCGTCCTGATCGATTCCCCGATCCTCACGCCGAACGCCTGTGAGGGCACGTCGACGCTGTTCCAGACCGACTACTTCGGCGATCCCGCCTACCTCTCGCAGTCGGGCCAGCTCTACCTCGAGCCGGCCGCCGCCGCGCTCGGCAAGGTCTACTGCATGGGACCGACGTTTCGTGCCGAGAAGTCGAAGACACGGCGACACCTGATGGAGTTCTGGATGGTCGAGCCCGAGGTCGCCTTCCTCGAGCTCGACGGCTTGGTGCAGCTGGCCGAAGACTTCGTCTGCTCGCTCGTCGGCCGCGTGCTCGAGCGCTGCACGGAGCAGCTCAAGGTGCTCGAACGCGATCCGGCGACGCTCGAGAAGATCACGCCGGGCTTCCCGCGGATCACCTACACCGAGGCGGTGGAGAAGCTTCAGGCGGCGGGCGCCGAGATCTCGTGGGGCGATGACTTCGGCGGTGAAGACGAGACCAAGCTTGCCAACCTCTTCGACAAGCCGCTCTTCATCACCCACTATCCGACGGCGATCAAGGCCTTCTACATGCAGCCCGACCCGGACAACCCGGATCTCGCGCTGGCGGTCGACCTGATCGCACCCGAGGGCAAGGGCGAAATCATCGGCGGCAGCCAGCGAATCCACGACCATGATCTGTTGCTGCAGCGCATCCACGAGCACGAGCTTCCGGTCGAGGCCTTCCAGTGGTATCTCGACGTTCGCAAGTACGGCAGCTTCCCGCACAGCGGCTTCGGCATGGGGATCGAGCGCTTCATCTCCTGGATGACCGGCGTCAGCCACCTGCGCGAGACGATCCCGTACCCGCGGATGCTCTACAAGATCTACCCCTGATCAGCCGGTCCCTGATCAGCCGGTGACGACCGGCAGATCGTGGGACCGCCAGGCGTTCATGCCGCCGGGCATGTTCCAGACCTCGTCGAAGCCGGCGCGTCGGAGGACGCCGGCGGCGACCGTGGAGCGATAGCCGCTGCCGCAGACGATGGCGATCGGGCGATCTCCGGAGATCTCGTGGCGCAGCGTCTCGACGCGCTCGGGGAGGAATCCGGCCATCTCGAGGCGTGCGCCGTCGATGTGGCCTGACGCGTACTCGTCGGCGGTCCGCACGTCGAGCACAGTGATCTCGCCGCCGCCGTCGAGCCGGTGGGCGAGCTCGGGTGGCTCGACCTGGAGCACGTGAGCGAGCGGCAGACCGCGCTCGCGCCACGAGCGCATTCCGCCGTCGAGGTGGCCGACGATCTGGTCGAGACCGACGCGCACCAGGCGGCGCACCGAGTCGCCGAGCTGGTTCGGGTGATCGAGCACCAGCAGGATCGGACGGTCGTAGGGCACCACCCACGACGCCCAGGTCGAGAGGTTTTTGCCGGCGCCGATTCCGAAGGCGCCCGGAATGTGGCCGCCGCCGAAGGCGAGCATCTCGCGCACGTCGATCACGACGTGCTCGCCGTCTTCGGCGAGAGCGCGCGCCCGGTCGGCATCGACCGCCAGGCGGCCGGGCGCCAGGTCGAGTGTCTCGGCGTCGTAGAGCAGGTTCGGGCCCTCGGAGTTCAGCCGCTTCATGCGGCGATAGTAGGGCGGGAACGGCGGCACGCTGCCGAGGATTCTGTCGACGAACTCGCCTTCGGACAGCGCGGGGTCGAGGTACGGGTTGGTGCGGCGCTCGTAGCCCAGGGTCGATGTCGGGCGACCGCTCATGCCGGCGCCGCACATTGAGCCGGCGCCGTGGCCGGGGTGGATCTCGAGCCCGTCGGGCAGCACGCCGAGCACGTTGTGGACACTCGTGTAGAGCTGGCGCGCCAGTGCCCGTTTGGCATCGTCGCCGAGCAGATCGGGACGGCCGAGGGAGCCGACGAAGAGAAAATCGCCGGTGAGGAAGAGCATCGGGACGTCGGCCGAACGCGCCTCGTCATAGACCAGGAAGGAGAGGTGCTCTGGCGTATGCCCCGGTGTGTGCACGGCCTCGATGCGCACCGCGCCGAGCGTCACGCGGTCACCGTGCTGCAGATCCTGGTGTGGGTGGCCGACCTCGAAGGTCTCGCCGGCGTCGTAGGCCGAGACGTGCAGAGTGGCGCCGGTGCGCGCCGCCAGCTCGCGTGCGCCCGAGGCGAAGTCTGCATGAATATGCGTTTCGAAGACGTGCTCGATGGACAAGCCTTCGCGGTGTGCGAAGTCGAGATAGACATCGATGTCGCGCCGTGGATCGACGATCGCGACGCTGCCGGCCCCGGGACAGCCGACAGC
Organism: Acidobacteriota bacterium; assembly: GCA_039194425.1. GTDB lineage: Bacteria > Acidobacteriota > Thermoanaerobaculia > Multivoradales > J023 > JAUIJL01. Next base: position 75,530 of record JBCCVZ010000011.1, read on the forward strand.
ATAGGAGTATTGCGACAGATCGTCGTCTTTGAATCGGTTGAATTGCATGGGATCGGCTCCTCGGGTCGAGAGATGAAGGCGTTCTCTCGGTGAGAGGCACGAAGAGTCGATCAGGTTCCCACGCAGGGTCGCGAGACAGGGAGAATTTCCCCGACGTCCAAAAACTCCTCTCGAACGATTTCGTCGAGACAGACGTCTTCAAGGGCCCCAAACGAGGAAGGGCCACCCCCTGACTTCGGGGTGGCCTTGAAAGGTGAGTCGAGTGTGGGAGGGTTGATCAGGAAGGAGTATTGGAAAGGACGACGGTTTGGAACGTCGTCATGTGTAGGAAGGCGAAGCGGCTTCGGGGTCCGAAGCCCGACGATGGATTTTCGTCGTGTTGCCCCTTCTTTAAGCAAGGGCCGTGCCAGGCTCTATCCTCGACGCTGAGCGAGGTGATGGCGCTGCCGATCTCCCCGTGAAGGGGAGGCTGAACGGGGAGGATCGGGGTAAGAATCGAACGCATGTTCTGTTTTTTCGGCCACTGGCACGGCCAGCCTGTCCACGCGATTGGACACGTCGTGCGGACGATCAGAGCGCCGTCGTTGGTGACGCAGCCACGTGCCGAAGTTGCCCCGAGATGCAAAATCGGCAGACGGTGTGCCGTTCTTGCCGCAGCGCGGCAGAGCGGGCTGGCCTGCCGCGTTGCGGCGCGGAGGGCCCGGGCCTCACGTCGACTCTCGTCGCCGTAGCGCGCCGCGTCCGATCCGTCGCCCGAAGGCTCAGCTCGGTGGCGCGCTATCGAGCGTGTCGTGCAGGTCGTCGAGCTCGGCGTGGACCTCACGCGACATGACGAGGAGGTCTTGGGTGCGCCCGCCTCGGTCGATCACCCAGTCGTCGAGCAGCGCCTCGTGGATGAAGCCGAGGCGATGGAACAGGCTCTGGGCCGGTTTCAGGGTGCTCGTCATCTGGACGACGAGCTTCTGCAGGTCGTAGAGCTTCGCGACCTCGATGATCTGCTCCGCAAGGTGACTGCCGAGCCCGCGGCCACGCCCGGCCGACGCGACCAGCAGCAAGATCTCTCCCAGGTGACGCGTCCACAGACTCTTGCTGTGCTCCAGGCTGACGTAGGCGATGAGCTGCTCTGTTCTCTCGCCGGGTCGCGCGGCCAGCTCGGCGAGCAGCGTGACGGTCCGCCCGCTCTCGACGTCGCGCACCCAGCCGTCGACGACGTCGTCCCGCGTGATGTCGGTCTGCAGGAAGAGCAGGTCGTCTTCGGGCAGCGACCGCGCGAAGGCGAGAACGGCGTCGCGGTCGGCGGTGGTCATCGGTCGCACGACGACATCGAGATCGTCGAGCACGACGGAGCGGGTCGGAATCGGCGAGGGCGCTTGGGTCATGGTGAAGACCACTCAAGAGTAGCGCCTCCGACGGATCGGGGCAATCAGTAGGGCATTTCTTCGTCCGACAGCCCGAAGTAATGCCCGAGCTCGTGCACCACGGTGTCTCGCACCTCGCGGATCAGCTCGCGGCGATCGCGGCAGATGCGCAGCAGCGGTCCGCGGTAGATCGACACCTGGTCCGGGAGCGAGAAATAGCCGGTCTCACGCTCGGTCTGGGGAACGCCGCGGTAGAGGCCGAGCAGTTCCTCATCGGCGTCCATACCCATCTCCGCCAGCAGCTCGGGTTCGGGCTCGTCCTCGACCACGACGACGATGTTGTCGAGCAGCTCCGCGAACTCCGGCGGAAGCTGATCGAGCGCGCGCTCGACGAGGGCTTCGAATTCTTCTCGGCTGACACGCACGATGGGCTCCCGGTCGGTGACGACGGTCGGTACCGACGGTCGATGCCGGCGGTCGATGCCGGCGGTCGGTGAGATATGATGCCTCGCCCGAGGCCGCGACGGAAGCCCCGAGGACACCTCGACACCCACCAAGGCAGAAAGCAGATCGATGAGCTCGACCGTGTTGATCATCGACGACGAGCCGAGCGTGCTGCGCAGCGTCGTCGACGTCCTGGAAGACGAAGGCTACGAGACACTGTCGGCGAAGAACGGCATCGAGGGTCTCGAGCTCTTCCGCGCGCGGCGGCCCGACGTCGTCTTCTGCGACATCTGGCTACCCGATCGCGACGGCCTCGAGGTGCTGCACGAGCTGCGTGATCTCGATCCGACGGCGCCGGTGGTGATGATCTCCGGCCACGGCACGGTGGGCACCGCGGTGCGTGCGATCAAGATGGGGGCGATCGACTATCTCGAGAAGCCGATTGCCTACACTCGGCTGGTCGAGGCGGTGGAGAGCGCGCTCGAGGTGCGCGAGGCGGCGGAAGCCGGGCGCCCGAGCGCGACCGATACCGCCGTGCTGCGCCGGCTCGAGGTCGAAGCGCGGGTGCGTCGGCCGCCGCTGCTGCCCTTGGTGCAGACCGGGCGCAAGCACCAGCGGACGCTCAAGAGCAGTACCGTGGTGTACGGCCTGGGCCTCCACTCGGGCACGCGCACCGGCATGGTGCTGCAGCCGCTGCCGGCCGACAGTGGCATCCATTTCTTGACCTTGCCGTCCGAGACTTTGGTGCCGGCGCACGTCGACGCCGTCGCCGACACCGACCACGCCACCTCACTGTCGAAGGACGACGAATCGATTCGGACCGTCGAGCACCTGCTGTCGGCCTTGCATGCGCGCGGGGTGACCAACCTGCTGATCAAGGTACACGGCGAGGTGCCGATTCTCGACGGCTCGGCGCTCGAGTTCTGCAAGGTGGTCGACCAGGCGGAGACCGAGAGCCAGCGGGTGGCGCGCAAAGAGCTGGTGATCGACCGCGTCTACAAGGTTGGTGAGGGTGACGAGAGCTTGACGATCGAGCCCTACGACGGCTTCCACATCTCCTACCTGCTGCGCTATCCGCCGCCGATCGGCGAGCAGTTCTTCGAGTTCGAGCTCGACAGCTTCGAGTCGTTCCGCGCTCAGATCGCGCCAGCCCGAACCTTCGGCTTCATGCGCGATGTGCAGATGATGAACGAGCTCGGGCTCGGCTCCGGTGGCCGGCTCGACAACTTCATCCTGGTCGGTGAAGACAACGTGATCAACACCGATCTGCGCTTCCCGGACGAGTTCGTGCGCCACAAGATCCTCGACATCGTCGGCGACCTCTACCTGCTCGGCTACCCGGTGCGCGGCAAGGTGACGGCGCGCCTCACCGGCCATCGCCACAACATCGCGATCTTGCGCGAGATCCTGCGCCACAACCCGCCGATCGAGGCCTGAGGGGCCGCGAGCCCCGATCCCTCAGGCGCGCGCATAGAGTGCTGGCGCGGCCCAGTCGGTCACGCCGGCGCTGTGGGCCGATGCGACACTGCGGCGGGCGGCCTGGAGCGCGATCTCGACCGGTTCGCGGTCGGCGAGCGCTCCGTAGAACGAACGCACGAACGCGGTCGTGGCCGGTGCCGCCATGCGGTGCTGGAGGGCGACGACGAGCGGTCGGTCGCTGAGCGCCAGGGCCGCGCCGAGGGCGGCGCTCGGGTCGGGGTCGGCGTCGTGGCTCTGTGAGTCGACGGTCACGAGGCGCAGCGAGCGCGGCCAGAGCGACTCGAGCCGGGCGGCGTCGGCGGCCTCGGGGCTTCCTTGCCCGCTCTCGAGGACGAGCGCGCTGGCGGCGCCGAAGGAGTCGTGCCCCGCGTGAGCCATGAGGTGCAGTGCCTGCGGCTGCCGCTGGCGCACCATCGAGCGTAGGCTCGACGCGGTCGCATGGTGGAGAACGTCGACCTGCAGAGATCGACCGAGAGCGTGGTCGCGCAGGGCGGCGAGGGTGGGGCTTGGGTCGAGAGTCGGCTGGCCGGACGGTGACGCGATCGCGAGGAGCAGGCGCAGCGGCTCGTCGGTGGGTCGAAGCCCGGTGGCGAGAGCGTGGTGCGACGGGGGGCCGGCGTCGGAGCTCGCGAACGAACGCACCAGCGAGAGGGAGCCGTCGAGGCCGCGGAACGAGCAGGTCGTGTCGTCGAAGAGCAGCTCCCACGGAAGGGTGAGCAGCCAGCGCAGCGCGGGACGTCCGGCGTCGACACACAGGCGGAGACGGCGGGCAGGTGGCGTGGCGAGAAAGTCCTGCAGGTCCGCACGGTCGCCCCGAAGGATCGAAAAGAGATGGCGCCCGATCTCGAGGGTGGGGTCGTGGAGATGGACGCCGACGGTTCCCGGTGGCGCGTTCCGTCGCCAGCCGTGATGCAGCCAGTCGAGCGCTCGCGCCAGCAGCGCGAGATCGAATTGCACGACGCGCGGAGTCGTCGCCGTGGTCGTCTCGGCGTCAAGAGAGCGTGAGTCGAGCGAGGCGACGATGCGCGCCGACGCGTCGTGAGAGAAGGAGAGGACGAGCTCCGACTCCGTGCTGGACGAATTTGCTCGATCGGCGACTCCGTCGCATGCTCTCGAGGAGCTCGACGACAAGAGTAGGCTCCGCTGAGGGCTCTGTTCGGCGTTCTGTGGTGGGTTCCGCTGGGCGCGCAGCGATGGGCTCTCGAGAGTCGACATCGGATCGGTCCTCCGGGGTCGACGGGCATCCGGGAGTCGGGGCTCGTCGTCGGCGTAGACCCGACGCGAGGGCAAGGTGTTTAGAGCCGCGTCGATTGACCGCGGACGCTGCGCCGGATAGCTTGCTGGAATGAGCGGACTCGAACATCTTCTGCGCGGTAATCGATCGTGGTCGGAGAGCCTGCGTTCACGCGACGCCGAGCACTTCTCGCGCTGGGCCGAGCGCCAGGCACCTGAGGTGTTCTGGATCGGGTGCTGTGACAGTCGGGTGCCGGTGCCGCAGATGGTCGATGCCGATGCTTCGCAGCTCTTCGTCTTGCGTAACATCGCCAATCTCGCCGATCCGGCGGATCCCGCGGTGGCCTCGGCGCTCGAGTATGCGGTCGACGTCCTCGGTGTCGGCAACGTCGTGGTCTGTGGGCACGAGAGCTGCGGCGGCGTCCAGGCCGCCCTGTCCGGCGACGCGCCGGAGTCGGTCGGCCGCTGGATCTCCACCCTCCGCTGGCGGCTCGCTGTCGACGGCCGATGGCTCGAAGATCTCGACCCGAGCGAGCGCCTGGGCGTCGCCTGCCGGCTCAATGTCGTCGAGCAGATCCATACGCTCGCGCACTCCGAGACGATCCGCAACGCATGGCGTCGCGGCCTGTCGCTCGAGCTCCATGGCTGGCTCTACGATCTCAAGACCGGCCTGATCACCGTCCTCGTCCCACCGATCTCGGCGACCACCGACCTCGACGCCTCCCGCCGCGCCGCCCGCGCCGCTCTGCTCGAGCCCGAGTAGGGCTCACCTCAGGCTCACCAGTCGTTGGCGGCGGGAAGCGCGATGCGGTCGCGGAGCTCGTTGCGGATCGCCATCACGGTTTCGTCGAGCGCCGAGCCGTCGCGTTTGCGCTCGGCGGCTGGCCGGGCGCGCGCGGCCAGTCGAATCGGCGGACTGCCCGCAACCGAGAGCGCGAGCACCTGGGTCGGCAGGAACTCGCGTCCCTTGTACGTGTAGTGCTGGACGCCCTCACCGTCCGCGGTCTCGAAGTCCTCGAAGAGTTGGATGCTGGTGATCTGCTCGTAGCCGAGCTCGATCGTCGACAGGCCCCAGGTCCGCTGTCGCAGTGGATCGTAGTGGCAGCGGAAGAGAGTGAAGCGATCGCTCGACAGCATCACGACCGTGAATTGATTGATCAGGAAGCGATATCGACGGTCGCGACCGGCTCGCACCGGCCGAAGCCAGCGCATGCCGTGGGCGGCGAAGTGCTCGGAGAAGCCGATCAGGGTCATGACCTTCGAGGTTCCCGAGCCTGCACGGAGGTCGAGTCGATCGCGGGCCTTGCCTTCGATCTGGCGCTGGACCACGGCCAGGGTGCGGTCGTAGACTTCATCGTCGAAGCGCGACCACAAGGCGACCTGTGCGGCCAGAAACCCCCCAAGACCAACGACTGGGACCAAGACGAGCAGAGCGTAGGAGCCGTTCTCCTGCGCCACCTGGACCGCGATCAGCAAGAGGACCGCGAAGAGGATCGCCGGCTTCATCCAGACAAAGCGCAGGAAGTAGAGCGCGATCCGGCCGCGATCGGCCGGCTTTAGGGTCATCTGCATGATGGGCTCGCCTTGCGGCCGGTCGCCGGGCGGCTGGGGCCCAGAGCCCGGGCCAACAGATCGCGCAGCATGGGAAAGAGCTCGAGCTCTCGTCGCTTGCCCTCGCAGAGTCCCTGTCTCTGGACGCCGGCGAGGAGATCTGCCGGCGACGGAGGCGGCGCCGCGATGCCCAGTCGCCGGTGGTGGGCGAGACGGAGGTACAGCAAGAGGGCGAGATGGTGGCCGCGGGCGCCGGATCGGGTGGCATGCGCCAGATCGTCTTCGATGCTCGCGGCTCGGCGCGCGCCGAGCCGCCTCGGATCACCGCTCGCGAGCTTGGCGAAGGCGCGATAGTAGTAGACCTCGGCGTCGACGGGTCCCGTGTCGATGGCGCGAGCGAAGGCCCCGATCGCTTCTCTGAAACGGCCGGAGTTGAGCCGCTGCCTCCCGAGCTCGACGAAGTGCGCCGCCTCTTTCGACAGACGCTCGCTCGGCTCGAGATCGGCGGCGAAGGAGACGGTCGAGCCGTGGCCGACGACGATGCCCTCGACGTGGTGGACCTCGAAGTTGCCGACGCTCAAGAGCCGCCCCCACCGAAGTCGAATGATCCATCGACCGACGAGCCGTGGCCGACGACGACGCCGCGCTGCACGTTGTCGACCCGAAAGTCACCGATCGAGGTCTCGGATCGGGCGCTTTCGTCCTCATGCCCCTCTCCGATGTCCGCGCCATCGGCCGCGGAGGCGCCTCGGTCGAAGAGCCTGCCGTTCGCAGCATGCAGGTAGAGTGCTGGAGCGGCCCAGTCGCGCGCCGACCCGTCGAGGCCGTGCAGGCGAGCGATCGCGAGGCGCGCTTCGGTCAGCGCCGACTCGAGCGCCACACCGTCGGCGAGCGCCGGGTAGAGCATCCGACTGAGCGTGATCGCTGCCTCGTTGCTGATCTCCCACTGCATCGCGACGACCGCCGGCACGTCGGCGAGCGCCAGTGCTGCCGCGACCGAGTCGAAGGGGTCGTGCTCCGCGCGCTGCGAGGCACGGGCGCCGTGGCAGGCGTTGAGCACCACCAGGCGCGGTGGATCGGGCGACCGGAGGTGCTGGCTGAGTAGCGTGGCGGGAATCGAGTGGGCTCTGCCTCCGGCGCCGACGAAGACGAGACGCGAAGCGCCGGTGCTCGGGTCGTGGTGGCCATGGCCGATGAAATGCAGACTGTCGACCCGACGTCGCTGCAAGAGATTGCGGAGCGCCTCCAGCGTGGCGGTGGGCAGGACCTCGAGCTGTATGCTGCCGGAGGACTCGGCTTCGAGCGCGCGCAGAGCGGTGAGCTCGCCCTTGGCGTTGAGCGGGGAAAGATCCGTCGGCTCGGCGATGGCTACGGCGACCCGCAGCGGGCCGTCGAGGGCGCGAGGTCGCAGCGCGGTCGGCAGGCCGAGCGAGCGGACGACCGGGTGGACGGTATCCAGCGCGAGATAGTTGCGCTGCCGTGCGTCGAAGAGCAGCTCCCAGGGCAGCGCGAGGAGCGGCCTCAGTGCGCGCTCGCGGGCATCGATCAACAGGCGCAGGCGCAGCCCGCGATCCCCGGCGGCATGCACTGCGCTGCGCGCGGCGCTCAGCGCGTCTCGCGCCGCGCCGGCGAAGAGCCAGGAGAAGAGCACCTCTCCGAGTGCCCGTGGCGACCAGGAAGGGTCGAGCCAGGGATCGAGCGAGCTGTCGCCGGACTCGTCGCCGATCGCGAGCGCGCGGGCCGGCCGCAGCGTCGGGCTGGCACCGTGCGGTGTGACCTGCGGGACCGCCAGGGGTGGCAGCGCTTCGAGCTTGGCGGTCTGCGGACCCTCGACGATCTCGACGCCGAGTCGCCGCGCGTCCATGGCACGCAGGCGGAGAGTCATGTCTTCGAGGCCGGTAATCCGGTGCCGCGGTGGGTCCGCGGGCCGGGAGTCGGGCAGGGGCATCGCAAGTCCTCCAGTCGTCTGGCCGCATAGACACCGCGGACTCGGGCTTGTTCGGCGCGATCGTTGTGCAACAAGCGTTGGCTTCTGGTGTCTTGACCGAGCATGGAACGCACGCTGCACACCGAGACCGAGACCGTCGTAGAGACCGAATCTGAGACCGTGGCCGAGACCGATGCCGCGCACCCGATCGAATCGCCGAGGACCGACGGGCGGCGAATCCATCCCTACAGCTTGGGAATCACCGTGCTGATCGACAATGTGATGTTCGGCGCCGGAGCCTCCGTCGCCATCCCGACCGCCGGGCTGGGACTCGTCGTCTCGTCGATGGCGGCCTTCGGCCTCACCACGCTTGTGACCTACCTGGTGCAGCGCAACCTCGGCGGTCAGACGCGTGAGCGCAGTCTCACCTACGCCTGCGTGCTCGGCACGCTCGCCGGGGTGCCGACGAGTCTCTTCGGCACCGCCGCCGGAGGAGCTCTGTTGCTCAAGGCGGGGTTCGGCCGCTTGCTGCGCGGACGTCGCCAGGAGGTGCGATAGCCTCGAGGAATGCGCTTCGCTTGGGTCGTATCCAGCCTGCTCCTTGGGAGCCTTCCGGTCGTCACCGCCGCGGCGGAAGCGCAGGCGAACGCATCTGAGCCGCGAGGCATCGACGGTGTCGACGTCTCGCATTTCAGCGGCGCCGTCGACTGGGAGCGAGTCGCGGCAGCCGGCTACGAGTTCGCCTATGTGAAGGCGACCGAGGGGGTCGACTCCCTCGACCCGCTCTTCGCGCAGCACTGGAGCGCCCTGGAGAGCTCCGGTCTACGCCGCGGCGCGTACCACTTCTACGTCACTGAGGACGATCCGGAGGAGCAGGCGCGCTTCTTTCTCGACACGGTCGCGCATGGTCCCGGCGACCTGCTGCCGGCGGTCGACGTCGAGGTGGTCGGTCACGGCACGCGGCCGGACTGGCCGACGGATCTGCTGCGCTTTCTCGATCTCGTCGAAGCCGAGCTCGGCGCGCGGCCGATCGTCTACACCGGGCCCAAGTTCTGGCGCATCCACCTGGAATCGCATTCCGCCGCCGCCGACATCGCCCGCTCGTTCCTGTGGCTCGCCGAGTACGGGGTCGACGCGCCGCAGGTGCCGAGCGCCTGGCCGACCTGGCAGCTCTGGCAGTGGCGGGGCAACGCGGCGGTCGACGGAGTCGAGAAGGATGTCGACTTGAGTCGCCTCAACGACAGCCTCGATGGCCTCGACGCTCTGGTGATCCCGAGCGCCGAGGTCGCCGAGCCCTGACCGACCGACGCGGCGTACGACTGAGCGTGCGCCGTGCGGACGACGGTCGTCCCTCAGGCGTCGCCGCGCAGACCCTGGAGCAGGCCTTCGATGCGTCCGTGCTGGTTCTCGGGCGCCATCGACAAAGCCTTCTCGTAGCTCTTGATCGCGGCATTCGTGTCGCCCTGCGCGGCCAGCGCCTCGCCCAGGCTGTCGTGGACGTTCCACGAGTCGGGATGCTCGTCGACGTTCTTACGGAAGAGGGCGAGGGCCGCCTCGACATCCTGACGCTGGTAAAGGTGCTGGTAGCCGAGGGCGTTGATCTGGGCTTCGGTGCCCATCGGAATCGCTTCCTTCTCGAGCGCTGCCGCGGTGGCTTCATCGCCCTGCTGGCGCAGCAGCGCCGCCTTGGTCATCAGGTTCTGGAACTGGCGCGTGTTCGAGATCGAGCGCTCGGCCCACTCGAGGCAGCGCGGGTCGTCGGTGCCTGATTGGACACAGTAATTGGCGGCTGAGTTCCAGCCCTGCCAGAAGAACTGCGGCAGGCCGGTGAGCTGCTGCTCGATGTGCGCCAGCGCGTGGGTCACCGTGTCGGCCTCGATCGCGATCGGCAGGGCCATGTCGGCCCAGTGCAGCACCAGCGTGGCCGACGTGGTGGTCGGCTCGTCGAAGCGGTACGCCAGGCGCTCTTCGAACGGGGCACCCTGAGCCGCGACGTCGACGCGCAGAGCGTCGCGCGTCTCGTCGTACGCGAAGCTGCCCCAGGCCTGGTGATCGTGACTGAAGATCACCGTCCACGCCGCGTCCTGGCGCGGGATCAGGTGCAGACCATAGACGCCCGCGGGCAGCGCTTTGCCCGCGACGGTGACGTCGTGGCTGGTGGCGAAGGTGGTGTTCTCGTTGGCGCCGGCGCGCCACACCTGGTCCCACGGCACCAGGACGCCCCAAACGTCGCGGTCATTGACGCCGGGGCGGTGATAGTCGACGGTCAGCTCGGCGATTCCGACGGTCTGCGTGACGGCGGCATGCGGACTCACCCGCGGCAGCCCTTGGACGGTCTGCTGCGCGGCGACCGGCAGGGCGAGGGCGACGAAGAGCCCGCCGACCAGCGCCGAGAGAGTGAGTCGGTCGAGACGCTGTTGTGGGCGATGGTTCCGTGTGCGAGGCATGGGAGGTCTCCTGGTGCGCTTGGTCGAGGGGTCAGAAGAAGATGTTGAAATTGCAACAGCGTCTACGCACGAGGCGCGCGAAAGGTTCTCGCTCGATGACCACGCCAGGGGCTTGTATTTTTGGAACGAGCGTTCTAGCATCCGGCCATGCGCGGACGCCCGAGAGAATTCGACCGAGACGAGGCGCTCGACCGAGCGCTCGACGTGTTCTGGGACAAGGGCTATGGCGCCGCAGCCATCGGCGACCTCACGCGCGCGATGGGAATCGGACGGCAGAGCCTCTACGACACGTTCGGCGACAAGCACTCGCTCTACCTCGAGGCGCTGCGGCGCTATGCGGAGCGCCGGTTGGTGCAAGCGCGCGAGACTTTCGAGGCGGAGGGGACACCACTCGAGAACCTGCGTGTCTTCTTTGCCGAGTGGCGTGAGGAGGCTCTCGACGGCACTTGCGGTTGCATGATGGTCAACTCGTCGACCGAGGTCGGCGCGGTCGACGAGGCCGCCGCGCGCATCGTCGAGAACACGATGCGACGCCTGGAAGACTTGCTCGCGGAGTTGCTCGAACGGGCGCGCACGGCCGGCGAGCTGACGGACCTGGCGTCGCCGCGAGCGCTCGCCCGGCTGATCGTCGACGCCGCCAACGGCATGTCGGCCCGCAGTCGCATGGGCCTCTCGGCCGACGAAGTCGATGATGTTCTCGGAGCGCTCGATGCCATGCTGACGGTGAAGGCGCGGCCTGCAGCCTGATGGGCATCCGGCCGTGCTCGGCTCTGAAACCTCTCGAATTTTGGATCGTAAAGTCAAAAATTCAACGAACTCACGGACTCGGCAACTTCGACAGCGAGACCCCCGCTTGCAGATTTTTGGATCGAAGAGTCAGAAGCACCCAACGCACTCGACCTGGAGAGACGATGAGCGAGATTCCGAAACCCTCACCCGGTGGCATCGAGCGCTATGCCGAGAGACTGCTGCGCCTGCGCTGGCCAGTGATCGTCGGCACTCTGATCCTGATCGCGGCGCTCGGGGCCGGCGCTCCGCGCCTCGGGTTCAACGACGACTACCGCTTCTTCTTCGGCCCTGACAATCCGCAGCTCCAGGCCTTCGAAGAGCTGCAGGCCGTGTACACCAAAGACGACAACATCCTCTTCACGGTCGAGCCGCCCGACGGCGACGTCTTTACGGCAGGCACTCTGAGCGCAATCGAAGAGCTGACCGAGGCGGCCTGGCAGATTCCGTTCGCACGCCGGGTCGACTCGGTGACCAATTTTCAGCACACGCGCGCCGACGGTGACGATCTGATCGTCGAGGATCTGGTCGTCGACGCTGCCGCTCTCGACGGCGGCGCGCTGGCGGCCGCGCGCGAGGTGGCGCTCGCCGAGCCTTTGCTCGCCGGCCGTTTGCTCGGGCCGGGCGGTCGAGTCACCGGCGTCAATGTGACGCTGCAGATGCCCGGAGATTCGGTCGACGAGACCGAGCGCGCGGTCGCTGCGGCGCGCGAGCTGTCCGCCCGCATCGAGGCCGAGCATCCCGGCCACCGCGTCCGCATGACCGGCTTCGCGATGCTCAACAACGCGTTCACCGAGGCGTCCAAGCAGGATATGTCGACGCTCATTCCGTTGATGTACGCGATCATCGTCATCTTCCTTGTCGTGCTCTTTCGCTCGCTCTCCGCGACCCTCGCAACGCTGGCGGTGATCGCCCTGTCGACGATCGCCGCAATGGGTGCCGCGGGCTGGATGCGCCTCGAGTTGACGCCGCCGTCCGCGATCGCGCCGACGCTGATCCTGACGCTGGCCGTGGCCGACAGCGTGCACTTGCTGAAGGGTTATCTTGGGCGTCTGGCGCTCGGTGACGCTCGGCGCGAGGCGCTCGTCGAGTCGCTGCGCGTCAACCTCTGGCCGATCTTCCTCACGTCGGCCTCGACCGCCATCGGCTTTCTGTCGATGAACTTCAGCGACGCGCCGCCGTTCCACGATCTCGGCAACATCACGGCGTTCGGCGTCATGGTCGCCTTCGGGCTCTCGGTGAGCTTCTTGCCGGCACTGATGTCGCTGCTGCCGGCGCGCGCGCGACGCAGCCAGCGTGGGCGCAACGCCGACGAGACCTGGGACCGAGTCGCGGTTTGGGTTCTGGCCCGCCGTCGCTCGCTCCTGGTCGGGATGTCGCTGCTGGTCGTGGCGCTGGCCCTGTCGGTGCCGCGCAACGAGCTGAACGAGACCTTCGTCGAGTACTTCGCGCCGTCGGTCCCGTTTCGCGCCGATACCGACTTCGTGATCGAGGAGATGACCGGCATCTACCAGGCCGAGTTCTCGCTCGGCGCCGCCTCGAGCGGGGGAGTGTCCGACCCCGAGTACCTCGAGACGCTCGATCGGTTCGCCGCCTGGTGGCGGGTCCAGCCCGGCGTGCTCCACGTCCGCACCCTCGCCGACACCATGCGCCGCGTCAACCGCAGCATGCACGGTGACGATCCGGCTTGGTACCGTCTGCCACAGAGCCGCGAGCTGGCGGCGCAGTATCTGCTGCTCTACGAGCTCTCGCTGCCCTACGGCCTCGACCTGACCGACCAGATCGACGTCGACAAGTCGGCGACGCGATTCACCGTGACCTTCGGCGACCTCTCGTCGAAGGAGATCATCGCGCTGGCCGAGCGGGGCGAAGACTGGCTGCGCGAGAACGCGCCGCCGTCGATGTTCACCCATGCCGCGGGACCCGCGATGATGTTCGCGCATCTCGCGCAGCGCAACATCGAGAGCATGCTCGTCGGCACCGTGCTGGCCCTGCTCCTGATCTCGGCCTTGTTGGTCGTCGCGCTGCGCAGCTGGCGCTACGGCTTGCTCAGCCTGGTGCCCAACCTGGCGCCCGCCATCCTGGCGTTCGGCATCTGGGGGCTGACGGTCGCGCAGATCAACATCGGCCTGTCGATGGTGATGGCGATGACCCTCGGCATCGTCGTCGACGACACGGTGCATTTCCTCTCCAAGTACCAGCGCGGACGGCGCGAGCACGGCCTTGATGCCGACGGCGCCGTGCGCTTCGCCTTCCGCTCCGTCGGCTCGGCGCTGTGGACCACCTCGTTGGTGCTCGTCGCCGGCTTCCTGGTGCTCTCGCTGTCGAGCTTCGACCTCAACGCCGGCATGGGGCGGTTGACCGCGATCACGATCGCCCTCGCCCTCTTCGTCGATTTCACTCTTCTGCCGGCGCTCCTGGCGACGGTCGATCGGCGCCCGACGCGTGCCGCGGCCGGTCTCGAGACGTCGCCGGCGACCGCCGGCTGATGCCGCACCGCAGTCCACATTCACTCTTCCGTCTCAGGAGCTGATCATGTCTCCCACCGTTTCGTTGACCTCATCCCTTCTCCTCGTCGCTCTGCTCGCCTCGCCGGCGGCGGCCTTCGAGCCGGCCTCGCTCTCGGGTCTCGACGCCGCAGCCCAGGGTCTGGCGATCGCCGAGGCCGCCGACCACCGGGACACCGGCTTCGGCGACTCGCGGGCGACACTGACCATGATCTTGCGCAACGCTCACGGCGGCGAGTCGACCCGCGAGCTGCGCAATCGCACGCTCGAGCAGGCAGGCGACGGCGACAAGTCGCTGGTGATCTTCGACCATCCGCGCGACGTCAAGGGCACCGCCTTCCTCACCTTCAGCCATGTCGACGGCGACGACGATCAGTGGCTCTACCTGCCGGCGCTCGAACGAGTGAAGCGCATCTCGTCGTCGAACAAGAGCGGTCCGTTCATGGGCAGCGAGTTCGCCTACGAGGACATCTCGTCGCAGGAGGTGGAGGAGTACAGCCACCGTCTGCTGCGCGAAGAAGCGCTCGACGGGGAGCCGACATGGGTGCTCGAGCGGGTTCCCGTGCATCCGAAGTCGGGCTACACGCGCCAGGAGGTCTGGATCGACCAGGCTGAGCTGCGCACGCTCAAGGTCGTCTACTACGACCGCAAGGGCGACTTGCTGAAGACTCTCGAGCAGAGTGACTTCGCGCTCTACCTCGATCGCTTCTGGCGTCCGCTGCGCATGTCCATGGTGAACCACCAGACCGGCAAGTCGACCGAGCTGCTGTGGAGCGAGTACACCTTCGGCAATGGCTACACTGATGGCGATTTCGATCGCGCCAGCCTGGCGCGGGCACGCTGACGCGATGCGCGCCGTCGTGCCCGTCTTCGTCGTTCCTAGCCTTGTCGTGGCCGCGTGCGTCGCGCTCGCCTGGCTCGCCGCGGCGCCCGGGGCGGCTGCGGCGGGCGACGGCGACGGTGCGCGCTGGGAGTGGTCGGGATTCGCAGGCTTCGAGCTGCGTGGCTTCGCGTCGTCGGGCGTGTTCGACGGCCAGGACGACGACGTGACGGCCTCGGTAGTGCTCGAGCCCGAGCTCTACCGCGAGCTCGACAACGGCGACGCGCTGATCGCCCGCCCCTTCCTGCGCCTCGACTCGGCCGACGACGAGCGCAGCCGCCTCGACTTGCGCGAGCTCTACTGGCAGCGCGTCGGCGACGGCTGGGAGCTCGACATCGGTCTGCGCAAGGTGTTCTGGGGCGTCACCGAGTCGGTCCACCTGGTCGACATCGTCAATCAGACTGACGCGGTCGAGGATCCCGACGGCGAAGACAAGCTCGGTCAGCCGATGATCCGGCTCGGCCTCACGCGACCCTGGGGCCGTCTCCAGCTCTTCGTGCTGCCGGTGTTCCGGGAGCGCACCTTCGCCGGGACCGATGGCCGTCTGCGCCCACGGCTGCCGGTCGACACCGACGCCGCACGCTACGAGTCGTCGGCGGAGGAATCTCACGTCGACGTCGCCGTCCGCTACTCGCGAGTGGTCGGCGCGGTCGATCTCGGCGTGTCGTACTTTCGCGGCACGTCGCGCGAGCCGTTGCTCGTGGTCGAAGACGGTGGCGGCACGCCGACGCTCGTGCCGCTCTACCTGCAGATCGACCAGGTCGGTCTCGACGTCCAGGCGACGCTCGACGCCTGGCTGCTGAAGCTCGAAGCGATCGGCCGCTGGAGCACCACGGAAGACTCTGCGGTGCCCGGATTCGGCGACCATACGGCGCTGGCGGCCGGCTTCGAGTACACCCTCTTCGACCTCGCCGGCCGAGGCGCCGACCTCGGGCTGCTCGCCGAATACCTGTGGGACGAGCGCGGCGACCGGGCCACCACACCCTTCGCCGACGATCTCTTCGTCGCTGCTCGCCTGGCGCTCAACGACGTGCAGTCGAGCGAGCTCCTCGCTGGCGCCATCGTCGATCTCGACAGCGGAGCCGTCTTCGTCACCGTCGAAGGCAGCCGCCGCCTCGGCGACCGCTTCGAGCTCGAGCTCCGCCTCGGCACCTTCTCCGGCGCCGAGCCCCTCGATCCTCTCGCGGCCTTCGAGGCCGACGACTACCTCCAGCTCACCCTCAAGCGCTACTTCTGAGGCGGCGCCTCAGTCGACGGTGAAGCGCGTCAGCTCGACCGGAATCGGTGCGCAGCCGCTGTCGGTGTCGAGGTTGGCTGCACCGGGGGAGCCGCAGCGCAGGCCGAAGTCGCGGTCGTTTTGGTTGCTGTCGATGCCGTCGCCGAGACGCGACAGGCCGGCGTTGGCGACGCTGCCGTCGTCGCCCGCGGCGCCGACGTCTTCGGTGTAGGGGGCGGCGGCGTCGCCCTCGTAGCTCACCGTGTCGACGACGCCGCCGCCGAGCGCCAGGGCGACGGCTGCCGGGCCGGCGTCCTGCAGCCAGTCTGTGGCCGGCGGCGTGTCGAGATCGCAGTTGAACACGGCCGCGGCGTCGCCGCAGACGACGTAGAAGTCGCCCGGCGCGAGCATCACCGCCGGGAGGTCGATGGTGGAGTAGGCGCTACCCGCGCCGTCGACGGCCTCGAGGGTGTACGGATCGAGGTCGATCGTGTTGGTGCCGGCGTTGAAGATCTCAACGAACTCGAGCGTGTCGGACGCGCCGTCGTCGTAGTTGACCTCGTTGATCACCAGCACGTCGCCGCGCGGGACCGCGAGCGCGATCACCGCCTCTTGGTCGCCGCCGCCGCCACCGAAGTCGAGGTCGACCTCGAGCAGCACGCGTCCGTCGATCGAGAACTCGATCGACGGGCCGAAGGTGTTGAGGTCGGTGACCGTGGCGTCGCCGATCGAGTCGCCGTCGACGTCGACGGAGTCGCCCGTCGACAGGATGCGCGTCGAGCTGCCCGGCAGATCCGAGGCGTCGCTGGCGAAGAAGATGTGCTCGACGCCGCCGGAGACGTTCCAAGCGTGGATCGCCTCGCTTCGGTCGTTGATCGACACCGCACGCACCGATGCCGTACTGGCGAGCGTGACGCCGTCGATCACATCGCCTTCGCGCACCACGATGGTGCCGTTGTACGCAATGTACTCGTCGGTCGCGGTCGGGCCGTCGGTGTCGCCCGACCACAGGTGGTCACCGAAGGCGTTGATCGACATCTGGTCGAAGTTGTCCCAGTTGTCGCCGCTGCCGTTGGGGGTGCTCTCCTGCGCGACCAGCGATCCGTCGACGTAGATGAAGAGGTCGTCGGCGGTCGAGCCGGTGGCCATGTCGAGCGCGTGGATCCGGTGGTCCCCGTCGCTCGACATGTCGTAGTCGAAGTCGACGCCGCTCGAGCCGCTCGACAGCGTGAAGCCATCGATCATGTCGCCCGACTGGAACACGGTTGTGATGTTCGCCGTCAGGCCATCGTCCGCCTCGTAGAATGCGCGCGCTTCGGTGCTTGTGCCGCCACTGGGATTGAGCCCGGCGACCCAGTAGGCGGTGCCGTCGTCGTCCATCTGCGGACGGCTGTGGAAGGTGCTGGCGGTGGGCGCCGGCTGGTCGGGCGCGGGCGTGTTCTCGACCGCGAGCAGGCCGCTGTCCGTCCACACGCTGTCGTCGCCGTCAGTCGACGGGCTGTAGTTGAACGAGCCGTCGTCGGCGATCCCCATCACCGACTCGCCGCCGGTGAGCGTCATGCCGATGGCATCGGTGTTGCGCCACACGACCTGATCGTCGAACCACACGAAGTTCACGGTCGAGCCGCCGGCGTCGACCGCGCCGACGAAACCGGCGCGGCCGAAGCCGTCGGTGAACGGCGGGTTCAGGGTGATGATGGTGCCGCCGCCGGCGCCCGGGGCGACGTCACCGTCGAGCGCGAGGACGTTGATCGAGATCGGCGTCGGTCCGCGCTGAAAAGTGGCCGGCGTCGGCGCCGGCCGGTCGAGACGCAGCGCTAGCGGGCGCAGGGGACGGTCGATGGTGACGATGAGCGCACCGACGGCGGCGAGATCGACGCCCGCGCCGACGTGCGGTGTCGCGTCGGCGAGATCGAAGGAGAGTGCACGCTGGTCGTCGGCCAGGGGGAGCGTGAGCACCGAGGCGCGCGCTTCGTCGCTCCAGGCCTGGATGCGCACGATCGCCGGGCCGGGTCGGTCGACCTCGAGGGTCAGCCCGCCGCGCAGATCGACGCCGCCGAGACCGCTGGCATCGAGCTCGGCGGTGGCGTCGGGGCCGTCCCAGACGATGTGGGTGCTGCCGGCAGTGACGGTGAGCTCTCGCTCACCGCCGAGGATCGCTTCGCCCGCCGCCCAGCCGACGGCCTCGGCGCCCGCCGGCACTCGTTGGTACGAGCGGAAGTCGTCGAGTAGGGTCGTCGGCGCCCCGAGCGCGCTCGATGCGGCCAGCGGGAGAGACGCGGCGAGGCTCACGAGCAGAGTGCAGCGGCGACGCGTGGTGGTAAGACGCAGATCGACACGGTCGAACATGAACTCTCCTTCACAGCACGAGAGGATCGCGGCCGGCCGGCTACGACCAATGGACGAGACAATTGGACTGCTGTTCGGAGTATCGCACGTTCGAGCTGGTACTCTTCGGCCATGGCTGACGACGCGAAGAGACCGGATGGACCGTTCGACCCAAACTCTGATCCACCGAGCGATGCCGCGCCGCGTCGGAATGTGCTCGGCGGGACGCTGGCCGGCTGCTGCAGCGATCCGCTGACCGGCTTCTACCGCAACGGCTTGTGCGACACCGGGCCGCACGACACGGGCTCGCACACCGTCTGCGCGGAGATGACGGCGGAGTATCTGGCGTTCAGCCGCGCCGCCGGCAATGACCTGTCGACGCCAGTGCCGGCCTTCGGCTTCCAGGGCCTGCAGCCCGGTGATCGCTGGTGCGTCTGCGCGGCGCGCTGGGTCGAAGCCCTGGACGCCGGCGTCGCGCCGCCGGTGGTGCTCGAGGCGTGCCACGAGCGTGCGCTCGAGGTCGTGTCGCTGGCCGACCTCAAGGCGCATGCTCTCGGCGCTGGCTACGTCTCCTGAGCTGGCCCTCGTCCCTGAACCAGAATCGAGGTGCTCAGCCGGTCGGCTTGCCGAGCAGCCCGGCGACCGCGCCGCGCACGAGGCCGCCGAGGCCTTCGGCGACACCGGTTGGCACCGCGTCGCGCAGGCGCCGTAGCTGCTCCTTTTCCTCGCCGGTGAGCAGTCCGTCGTGCTCGCGCGATCGCAGCCAGGCGTCGAAGTCGACGCGGTCGCGGCTCTGCGCGATCACGGTGCGCAGGATCCAGTCGCCGAAGGCGTCAGCAGCGATGCGCCAGCGCTCGCCGCACCAGATCGCATGGCTGCCCGGGTCCCAGCGCCAGCGGGGCGTCGCTTCGTGCAGCTCGACCAGGCCGCGCGCAGTGAGCGCGTCGAGCTCGGGGCGGAAGCGATCGAGGTCGGCGATGTCATGGGTGTCGAAGTCACGTCCTTGCGCCTGTCCGCGCACCTCGGCCAGCGCCAGCACGGTGGCGACCAGCTGCTGCTCGGCCGGCAGCAGGCGCCACAGGTCGGCGAAGTGGGAGGCGATGCTGCCGCGCAAAGCCTCCTCGGCGGTGGTGTAGCGCTCGGGACCGCCGATACCGCGCGCCGCGACCGCGAACAGCGCGTGCGCGGCCGCCTGGACGAGGTACGGGTGGCGGCCGGCAGCGCGCTCGACGAAGAGGCGGTCGGCGAGGTCGAAGGAAACGCGGGTGCCGTCGAGCCCGCGGTCGAGGAGCAGATCGACCTCATCGAGCGACAGCGCGGGCAGGTGCACGTCGGTGTGGTTGTTGAAGAACGGCGAGCCACCGTTGATCGCGCTCGTCCGTGCATTCAGCTCGCTCAGCGGTACGCGGCTCGCGGCGACCACCGCGAGTCCCTCGGTGTTGTTGGCGATCGTGCGCAGCGGGCCGAAGAGGTCGCGCGTCGCCAGCTTGGGCAGGTGGAGCAGGGAGTCGAACTCGTCGAGCACAAGCACGACCTGCCGACCGCCGCGTCCGAGGCGAGTGAAGAGGTCGTTGAGCACGTAGGGCTGAAAGTGACCGGTGTCGTAGCGCTCGAAGCGCGCGCGCAGCGTACCCGCCGGTAGCCGCGGGATGACTCGCTGCAGCACCGTGCGCCAGACGTCGCTGATCTCGTGTGTCGAGGGCAGAAGGTGGCAGTCGAGGTCGACGAAGATCCAGTGCTCCGACGGCTCGAGATGGGGCGCCGCCGTCTGCGACTCGACCAGCAGTCGCTTGAACGACGACTTGCCGATCTGTGGCGCGCCCACCAGCAGAGAGCTGTCCGAGTTGTCGAGCCGGCCCAGCACAGTGTCGAGCTGGTCACTCCGCCCGATGAAGCGCTCGGGCGGTACCGGGCGGCCGACGAGGAAGGGATTCTTGATGCGTCTCATGGCGGCAGCTTGGGCAAGAGAGGTTGCAGGTCAATCCGAAACACGGCGGAGAGCAGCCAGGGCCTCACCAGGAGCCAACGTCCGTCGTCGCTGAGGTCGAGCACCTCGACGGACCTTCCTGGCAGGATGACTTTGCGCGTCTTGAGAGTCTTGGGATGGAGCATATGAACGCCATTGAGAACCGTACCGACGACGATCGAATCGCGGCTCACGACACAGCTGGTGACGAACTTCAGCCCCTTCACCTCGCGGCCTTCGAGGTCCGGATACTCGTAGATGTAGAGCGAACCTGAACCGAAAGCGGTGGCTAGAAAGCGGCCCTCGGGATCGATGGCCAACGCCTTGACGGGTGAGGCCGATTCGATGGTTCCCAAGGTTGTGGCCGTCCGTCGATCAGCTGCGAGATGCAGGAGCAGGATCAAGTGCGTCTTGTCGTGCTGCTGGTAGGAGAGCGCCACGTACTTGCCGGCTCTGTCGCTGGCCAGGGAGGTCAACGAGTGTGCGTTGACTTTGTGGAGGTTGGATGATTCGCCATCGTGCACGGAAACCAACCAGTGCGATTCCGGCGACGAGTCATCGCTCAGAGCGAGGAGCAGCAGGTTCTCGGCAGTGGCGCAGAGGATTTCGTCTTCATGCGGTGTCGAGCTCTCTTGCCCTAGACGGATCTTGCTCTGCTGCTCGAAGTTCGGCAACCGTAGAACGCGCGACGCGCGGTTCGGTGAGCTGAGGACCGTCAGAGTGTCCTTTGCCGGATCGAGACCGATCGCGCGCACCTCCAACTCCCTGCCCCCGGGAGATCCGAGGCGCTTGATCACCCACTTGGAGTCCTTGGTCTGAAGCACGCTCCAAAGCGTCGTGCCTTTGTGAACGACGATGTGTTGGCGGAGACGAGTCGTGAGCGCAGCGCGCACGAACCACGACTCGGGGGTCACCTGCTCGGCGTCCAGTGCGCTCAGCTGGACTCGCAACCGATCGATCTGAAGCTCGGTTCGTACTATGGGCACGAGAAAGAAGAGACTCAGTCCGCCAATTGCGACCATGACCAGGATCACTCCGAAGAGCGGGAGTCCGAAGGGCGGCCAGATCGAGCGCGCGTCGGAGAGAGTGATCCGCACGACCTGGTCGATCTCCTCGTCGACATCGGCGTAGAGCGAGCCATCCGGGCGGAGGAAGGCCTGGCCAAGGGTGATCCGGTCGAATAGGCGTGAGCTCTCCTTGCCAGAGTCGAGGTCGCACAGGGCGAGTCCGTCGCCCGCCAGGACGATGGCCAGCTGCGTGCCGGCGGGGTCGAAACTGACTGCGCGGCCGCCCGGACACGCGAGGTTTCGCGGAGCGGAGGTGTTCGGAGGAGCAGGAGCCGCGTCGCTCCTCGGTGGTGCGAACCTCAGCAAGGAGTAGAGAGACGGAGAGAGCCGGTCACCAATCGCTGTCCACGAGCGTTCCCTGGGATCGAAGGCGGTGTCTCGGATCGTATGGAGCGAGGAGATCCTGTGGAGCGGACGCGGAAACGTAGTGCGTCCCTCTAGATCGTTGACCAAGTAGACGTCGGCCAGAAAAGGGCCAGCCTCGGAGGCGATGATCACCGAAAGGAATCGCCCGCTCGGGGAAAGCAGGACTTGCAGGAACTCTGTGTCCGGCCGCACCAAGCGGGTGATTCCGTCGTCTTGTGCGCTGTCCTCGTCGGGTTCGGTTGGTCGCCAGAGTGTGAGTGTGTCTGCGGAACCAACGGCCGCGAGCGATTCCGCCAGGGAAAGCGTCGCCGGGCTCTTGACTCCCGCCGCACCGTCCGACCCCCTTGCCGATGCCGCGAGAAAGCCGATGTTCGTTGAGCTGGGTGTCAGGCCATCGAGCCGGAGCAATGCGAGAGAGCCGTCCGGGTTCTGGACCAGCAGCCTGTTTCCGGTCGGATCGATAGCGAATCCGCTGACCTCGTTCGGAGATTCGTACTGGTTGAGCCACCCGGTCGCTTGCCGCGACCAACGCTGCAGCCTGTCACTGGTCAGGACAAAGACACCGTCTGTGCCGAGCGGGACGATCTCGCGTACCGCATGCTGTTCGGGAGTCACGGTCTCAGCACCCGCGGTGCGCAGGCTGCTGCTGATTTGTGTCGCAGAGGGAGATGGGTCGAGCAGCGCGAAGATCACCAGTTCAAGGAAGATCAGGGCGCCGATCCAGAAGATCGCCGATTCATGCCTCTTGGGCTTCACGAGGGTTCGCGAGGCAGGGATCGCTTGCAGGCGGGGAAGCTGCTTCGCTGACGATGTCGACTTGCCGGGCCGAGGCGCCCGCGATGTCCGTCGAGAGTCCGTTTCGCTCGCTCGTGTCTGGGCCTTGCGTCGTTCGACCGCGGCCGCCAGGCGTCGTGCTGCGTCGCTGTACGCCGGGGCGCGGTGGACGAGGTCGGCGAAGGCGCGGATCGCGTCGTCGAGCCGGCTCTCGTCGGCGAGCCCACGGGCCTGGGTGTAGAGCAGCTGGAGATCTCGGGACTCGCGAGCGCGGCCGATGCGACCTTTGATCTCTTCGTCGTCGGGGTAGTGGTCGGCGAGCAAGGTGTAGAAGGCGACGGCTTCCGCCCACTCGTCGTCGGCCTCGAGCGCCGCGGCACGCTGCAGTCGAACTCGACGCAAGAGCCGGTGCTTCCTCGCCTCGAGTGCCTCGAGGCGGACGGAGTTCCCCGCGTCTTCGAAGAGCCGACGAGCACGACTGATGTGGGCCTCGATCTCGTCCTCCGTCTCGAGGGCGGAGAGGTCACCCTGCAGGATGGCGTCGCCGCGCGCGGTCAGGATCTGTGCTCGGCGCTCGAGCGCGGCGGGCTCTCGGGGCGAGATCTCGAGGATGCGCGTATAGACCTCGAGGGCGGCGTCCTCGTTCTCGTCGCGCTCGTGCTCCTCGGCCTGCAGCGACAAGACGTGCACCATCGGAATGCGCGCCTTGGGTGGATCGAGGCGGCTGATGTGCTCGAGCTCGGTGAGAGCCTCGGCAAGCGCGCCGCGCTCGATGTGGATGTCGACGAGGCGGCGACGCGCCTTGACGTGGTTGGGATTCGAGCGCAGGGCCTGCTGCAGCAGGTCGACCGCGCGGTCGAGATCGCGCTGGACGAAGTAGAGCTCGCCAGTCTGGTAAGCGGCGTCGGCGAGTGGCACGATGCGATCGAGCTCGTCGCGCACCGTGGCGATCGGCTTGCGGCGCGCGACCCAGAGGCGCAGCAGCTCGACGAGCACGCTGTATCCGTTGTCCGACGCGCGTAGCAGATCCCATTCGACGAGTTTGTCGGGGGCGACCTCGAGCTCGTGCGAGAGCATGCGGACACCGCTCTCTTGCAGCACCTCTTCGAGTGCGTCGCGATCGAGCGCGTCGCCGTCCGGGGTCGACTCGGCGAGTACCGAGAGAATCACCCGCTCGGCCGCCGGCAGGCCTTCCCAGATCCAATCGAACACGTTCTGGCCGGCCTCGAGCACGTCGTCGAGCACGGCGTCGACATGCTCGGCCTCGACGCGAGGAGCCGCTGACTGCTCACCCTCCCTCGATCGCCGCCGGGAATGCCACAACCGCTGGCAGTAGAGCTGCGTCATGTACGGGTGGCCGGACGTGAGCTGGAGAATCCGGTCGATGGCGGCGTCGTCGAACGCGAGCGTGCCGTTGCGCTCGGCAGCGCGAATCAGCTCTTCGGCCGCCGCGCGCTGCAGCACGCTGACCCGCTTCGAGCGCGTGGCCTTGAACAGAGCCTTGACGTCGATCGAGAGATCGCCCGCCTTGCGACCGATGGCGAAGACGAAGCCGAGCTGAGGCTGCGTCTCCATCAGCCGACGCAAATAGGGGAAGAACGAACGCGCCGCGGCGTCGCCGCCGAGCCGGTCCTCGCGCGCCCGGTCGAGGTCGTCGAACTCGTCGAAGACGAACACCGGACGACGCGAGCCGGCGGTCGCGTAGAGCCAAGGCAGCGTCGTCTGCAGGAAATGCTCGCCCGCGTGATCGTCAGCGAGGCCTAGAGCGGCGGCGTCGGGCTCGTCCTTGTCGAGCGCCACGGCCGCCTGTGCGGCGAGCGCGTGAAGGACCTCGCCCAGTGGACGCTCGGCGAGATCCATCAAATCGAGGTAGATCGGCAGATGCCCCTCGGCCGCGAGGTCGTCGACTAGCCGTAGCAGGATCGATGTTTTGCCGATTCGTCGCTGGCCGAAGAGCACGATCGAGCCGCGCTCGGGTTCCGACAGCTCCTCGCGCACCGCGCGCAGAATCTCCTCGCGGCCGAAGAAGCCCCGGCCGCCGCGCAACGCGCGCCCTGCGATGTACGGATTCCTGGCTCGTCGCCTCGCCATGCCCCTGGCTCGTCGCGCGAACGAGCCGTGCGCGAGCCGTCCTCTCCAGAGAATTCGAAGGAAAGGCAGAGCATACCGCGATCGTGAGACCGATTCACGCCCTCGACGTTTTGCCGAGAGGGAGGCCGAGTGGTCGACCGGAGGCAGGTCTTGTGACGCCTTCGCTCGGCAGAAACTCTGTCGCCGATGCGTCGCGACCGCGGTTGCGGTACACTTCGACCTTCGACCAGTTTCGGGCAGACAAAATCCCAGCAAGTAGGAGATACGCTGGTGCATCGATTTTGGATTCAACCCCTCGGGATGATTCGACCTGGCGCGGCGCGGTTCGCTGCTGTCGGGCTGATCGCGGCCGGTCTTGTGCTGGCGAACCCCGCCGCCTCGGCGGAGTGGTCGCGCGGTGAGCGTCCGGCGCGCGCCGAGCTGCCGGCGGTGGCGGACGCTTTGGTCGTCAAGGCCGGAGTCGTCGATCCGCAAGACGACACCTTCGGCGTCGGGCCCACGCAGATCGACCTTCTCGGCCTCGAGGCCGCGGTCGTCGGCGACGAGTTGGTGATCACGCTCGACTTCGCGAGCCCGCCAAGCCTTCCCGGCAGCGGCGACGACGCGCTCGACGGATTCATCGATCTCGACGTCGACCAGGACGGTACGACGGGCGACCTGCCGTGGACCGACTTTCTGCGTCCCGCCTCTGGCCCGTCGGCTCTGGGCGACACCGGCATGGGCAAC
The DNA here is from genome assembly GCA_039194425.1 of Acidobacteriota bacterium. Lineage (GTDB taxonomy): Bacteria > Acidobacteriota > Thermoanaerobaculia > Multivoradales > J023 > JAUIJL01. Next base: position 100,676 of record JBCCVZ010000011.1, read on the forward strand.
GAGGCCTATCTAGACCTCTTCAGCTATGAGGCCGGCATCGCCGGAGCCACGATCGAGCTGGTCGACGACATCAATGAGTCGGTGCTCGGGCGGGTGCCGGTGACCTTCGCGGGCTCGACCCTCGAGGTCAACGTGCCGCTCGCGCTGCTCGGTGACGACGGCGCGGTGAACGTGGCGGCGATCATCGGCACGCTCGACGAGGCGACCGATCTGGCGCCCAACGACGGCTCGGTGGCCGCCGACGAGACTCCGGTCGTGTTGCTGCGTGACGGTCGCTTCCAGGTCGAAGTCGAATGGCTCGACTTCGAGGGCGGCAGAGGGCCGGGGCGCCTGGTGACCGCGTCTGAGGACTCGGCGCTGCTGTGGTTTTTCGGCCCCGACAATTGGGAGCTGCTGGTCAAGGTGCTCGACGGCTGTCCGGTGACCGGGCACTACTGGGTCTTCTCGGCCGCCACCACCAACGTCGGCTACACCCTGCGCGTGACCGATACCCAGGCTGGAGTCGAGCGTGTCTACACCAACGACCTGGGCGTCGCGGCGCCGGCGGTGACCGACACCGGCGCGTTCGCCACCTGTCCCTGAGCGATCGATGCTCGATCGACGTGGCAGTGGGGGGCGGCCGGGTCGCTGGCCCGCGGCATGGTGCGCCGTGCTCGGGACGGCGATGCTGGCCGCCTGTTCGAACGGCCCGACTTGGGTCGGCGAGCCGGCGGAGCCGCGACCGGCGCCGATCCTCGAAGGCACCAATTGGGACGGGGAGAGCTTCAGCCTCGACGAGACGCGGGGCAAGGCCACCGTCGTGTTCTTCGGCTACACCTTGTGCCCCGACATCTGCCCATTGGCACTCGCCAAGATGCAGCAGGTGGAACGCGAGCTCGGAGCGAGCGCCGGCGAGCTGGAGGTAGTCTTCGTCTCGGTCGACCCGCACCGTGACTCCGTCGAGCGCCTGAGTCACTACGTACCGAACTTCGGTGACCAGTTCTACGGCATTCATGTGCCGGCCGAGGAGCTCGGCGCGCTGCAGGAACGCTGGGGGCTGACGGTGCAGTACGGCCAGCCCAAGGACGGCCCCGGTACCGACAGCTACTACTACGTCGACCACACCGGTACCTTCTTCTTGCTCGACCGCGAGGGAACGCTCCGTGTGACCCACCCGCCGAACGCCGACGCGCAGGCGCTCTTGCCCGACATCGAGACGCTGATCGCGAGCTGAGATGGCGAAGCACCTACACGTCCGAGTGGCACTTGCCTGCGTCGCTTTGCTGGTCCTCGTCGCGTGCGGCGAGACCTCGGCGCCTCGAGCCGACGCTGTGCGAATCGTCGCCACGCCGGGCATTGCGGCGCTCTACCTCGAGCTCGAGGCCGAGCCGGGCACCCGCCTGGTTTCGATCGAGGCGCCGGCGGGGCGCGTCGAGACCCATGCGACGGTGGAGGAGGACGGGGTCGTGCGCATGGAGCCACGCCCCGACGGCTTCGAGGTGCCAGCGAGCGGACGTCTGTCGCTGGCTCCGGGCGGTGCTCACGGCATGCTGATCGAGCCCGACCTGCCGCCGCGCGAAGTGGCCTCGAGGGTCGCGATCACTCTTCACCTGCTCACGCCCGACGGGCGCGAGATCGCCGAGCCGGTTTATGCCGCGATCGAGCGCATGGGGGACGGGTGATGGCCGGGCCCGCGCGGCGCCCGCCGGAGTCGTCGGCGCAGCGCGCACGCCTCGGTGTCTTGCTCTTCGCCATGCTCGCCGTGCTCGCTGTCGGCGGCTGGCTGCTGGTCTTCCACTCGGCGACCAAGATTCCCGTGCGGCGTGGCGCGATCGATGGCCTCGAGCTGCATCTCGAGCAGGCGCGCTGGATTCTCGACCAGATGGACCACGGGGAGAACTTCTCCAAGCCGTCGACGATGATGCCGGGCATGCCGGAGTGGGGCATGCAGCGCGTCACGCTGCAGCTCGCGTTCCACAACCAGGCCGACGGTCCGCGCCGCTACGACGGCTCCGAGTTCTGGCTCGAGCCCGAGATCGGCGAGGCGGTGCCGCCGAGCGGCGCCCAGCTGGGCTATGCGCGCATCGAGCCAGGGCAGAGTCTTAACACGGCGGTGCATTTCGACTTCGACACCGAGCAGCCGCACGGCCGCCTGCGCGTCGCCTGGCGCCGCGACGGTGAGGTCGTCTACCTGCCGGTGCCGGAGCCGGCGGAGCACTACCACCTGCGGCCGCGGGGCGGGGAGCTGGCGATGCCGCCCGACGCGCGCCTGGTGTTGCCGCTCGGCGACGTAGAGCGTGGCGAGACCCTGTTCATGGGCAAGTACGGCTGTGCCGCCTGCCACGGTGATCCGGCGCTGGCGGGTACGAACAACGTCGGTCCGCATCTCGCCGCCGTCGCCGCGCGCGCCGTCGACCGGGTCGACGGTCAAAGCGCTGCGCAGTATCTCTACGAGTCGATTCTCGACCCCAATGCCTTCATCGCGCCGGAGTGCAAGAACGCGCCGTGCACCGAGCCGACGGCGATGCCCGAGTACGCGAGCCTGATGACCCTTGAAGACGTGGCGCATCTGCTGGTCTACCTGATGGATCAGACCGAGAGCTTGTGACCCCCTGAGTGATCCCGATTGCAGCGGCGCCACCGCGCCCGGAGGAGACGATCGATGAGCAGCCCCGAATCTAGTCGCCGAGAGACGCGTCGATCGTACGCAACCTCTGTTCAGGGGATCGATGACGAGGCGCATGCCGTGTCCAGCCACGTCCAGTGGCTGGCGATCACCGCGGTGGCTGCCGTCGTGGTCGGCTGGCAGTACGCGCTGACGGCCCTCTACAACCCCGATATGGCGTGGAGCGCGGTCGGTCTCCTGGCGCACGCCGCGCTCGACTTTGCCGCGACTCTGGTGGTGCTCGGTGTCGCGGTCTCGGTCGGTCGCCGGCTGGTGCGACGCTTCGTTCCGTCCGACGGCGCGTCGGACCGTTCACCGGATCTGGCGGGCGCGCTGACCGCGGTCGGCGCGGTCTGCCTTGTCTTCTTGGCCCTCAGCTTGCCGCTTTCCTTCGCTCGCGACGGTGTGCACGAGCGCTTCGGCGCCGAGACCGGCCTCTACCTGGCCGAGGTGCAGCGTTCGGTGGTGACCTCGGACCTGACGGTGCGCGAGTCGACGCAGCTCTGCTCGTTCGCGGCGGTTCGCGATCCCAACCTGGTGGGCGACGGGGCCTGGGCCGGCGCGGCGCTGCTGCGGACCCGACTAGCGGTCGAGGCGACGCTGCAGCAGCTGGCCGTCCTCCTGCCGCTGTGGACCCTGTTCGTCCTCTTCGGGCCGCGTCGTCGCCGACATCAGCTGCTCGCCGCCGGGTCTGAGGCGGTCCGTCGCCGTGTGCGGCGACTCGGCGGCGTCTGGCTACGCCCGGCGCGCCTCGCCGGGCTCGGCGTCGCGGCGCTGGTGCTCTTCTGCACCGGGCTGGCGACGCAGCAGGGCGGCGCGCCGCCGGCCTGGGCCAATCAGGACGTCGGCGCGGTCTACGACGCCTGCCGCGATGGTGGACCGGTGCGCGAGGTGGCGGTGTCGGCGATCGACGTCACGATCACACTCAACCGCTGGGGCGATCACGTGTCCGGTGGGTACATGTATGCCCTCGATCCGGCGATCCCGAGGATTCGCGCCTTCGAGGCGGCGCTCGAGGCCGACCGCATGGAGCCCGAGTCGCTCGACGTCGAGCGCGTCTCCTTCGGCCTACGCGACGACCCGATCGCACCGCTGGTCTTGCGCGCCAACCTCGGCGAGTGCCTGCGCGTCCACTTCACCAACCGCCTGGACGACGGCCCGCCGGCGTCGATGCACATTCTCGGCCTGCCGCACCGCGTCGAGAACGCCTCCAGCGCCGTCGGCTTCAATCCCGACACCTTCGCCGCGCGTGGCGAGACGCTGACCTACGAGATTCCGATTCCTCTCGACCCGCAGGCCGAGCGCGGCTACTACGTGCACGACCACGGCGCCGGCCGCCAACGCCAGAACATGGGCCTCTTCGGCGCCATCGTGGTGGAGCCGAGGGGCTCGTCCCACCTCAACGTCGAGACCGGCGAGCCACTGGCGGCGGACGAGGCGCCGTGGGAGGCGATCATCGTCGACCCGAACCTCGATGTTCGTCCGGACGGCAAGAGCTTCCGCGAGTTCGTGCTGCTCTACCACGAGATCGGCGACGAGGCGTTCACCGACATTCGGGACCGCGAGGACAAGAAGCTGCCGCTGGTCGACGACATTGCAGGCGTCTACCGCCCGGCGGCGCGCGCGATCAACTATCGCAGCGAGCCCTTCCGCCGGCGCCTCGAGGTCGAAAAGACCGGTAAGTCGCTCGGCTACGCGTCGTATCCGTTCGGCGACCCCGCGACGCCGGTGCCGCGCTCCTACGTCGGCGAGGGTGTCAAGACGCGCCTGATGCATGGCGGCAGCGAGGTCTTCCACGTCCACCACTTGCACGGTGGCGGCGATCGCTGGCGGCGCAATCCGGACGCCGACCCGGCCAACGACTTCTGGAAGGGTCTGACCAAGGTGCCCGACCCGAATCTCACGTCGGTGCATCTCGACTCGCAGTCGATCGGCCCGGGCACCAGCTACAACCTCGAGCACGAGTGTGGTGCCGGCGGCTGCCAGCAGTCGGTGGGCGACTTCCTCTTCCACTGCCACATCGGCCACCACTACATCTCGGGCATGTGGTCCTTCTGGCGCGTCTTCGGCACCGAGCAGACGGCCGAGACTAACCTCTACGGTCGTCCGTTGGCGGAGATTCCGGAGCTCTTCCAGAACCCTGCCAACCCGCTGAGCCCGCCCTCGCCGCCGGAAGCGCCGGTGTCGGCCGGCGGCTTGCTCGGCCTGACGGTGGACGGCGGACGGACGATCGTCGCCGACGCCGACGTGGTCGACTCGTCGCGTCAAATCGGCGTCTTCGCGTGGATCGCGCGCCAGCTGCCGCCGCAGGGCAAGCGCCTCGACAAGTTCGACGCCACGGTCTGGGACTGGATCAGCACCGGCGAAGGCTCCGACCTGCGCATCTGGGGCGAGCCCGAGTCCGACGAGGCGTTTGCCGGCTGGGTGTCGCCGACGCCGGGTGAGCGGCCCGAGGTGCTGTTCAATCCGAAGAACGGCCGCTACGTCTGGCCGCTCTTCCGGCCGCAGAAAGGTCAGCGTCCGCCCTTCACCGCGCGCCATAGCGGTGCGCCGTGGCTGGGCGAAGACATGCAGGAGAGCCGCGTCGACGGTCTGTGCGCGCGCAATGGTGTCGACCCGTCGGTCGATGTCGGCAACGCGGTCAACCGGTTCTATCCGGTGAGCTCGATCGCCCTGCCGCTGCAGATCACGCGCGACAAGGTCGACCCCGACGGACAGATCTTCGTGCTCAACGAAGAGGAGCAGGCGATCCGATCGGGAGAGAAAGCAGCCGAGCCGCTGACCATCCGGTCGAACGTCGGCGACTGTGTCGAGCTGGTGTTCACCAACAAGATCCCCGACGGGCCGATCAACAAAGACTTCTCCAAGACCAACATTCACAGCCACTTCGTGCAGTTCGATCCGCAGGCGTCGGACGGCGTGATCACCGGCATGTCGTACGAGCAGTCGGTCCGGCCGATCGAGTCGGAGGATCGCCAGCTGACGGTGGCCGCACCGCGCGGTACGAGCGTGCTGGCGGTGAACCACACCGAGCGCCTGCGCACGGGAATCTGGCTCGGCGTCGGTCTCGGTGAGGGCACCTGCGGTGTCGACGCCGACGGGCAGCCCGAGCCGTGCACCGAGATCCGCAAGATCGTCGACCTCGACGACACCTCGATCACTCTCGATCGGCCGCTCGACAAGGACCACCAGTCCGGCGAGGCGGTGGGGGTCGAGTTCGTACGCTACCGCTGGTACTCGGACGTCGACTTCGGCACGGTGTTCTTCCACACCCACGTCGAGTTCAAGGACTGGGACCACGGCCTCTTCGGCACGCACATCGTGGAGCCGGCGGGCTCGCGCTACTTCGATCCGAGCACGGGTGAAGAGATCCGTGCCGGCGCTCTCGCCGACATTCACGTCGATCCCCGTGCCGGGGCCAATCCGGTGGCCGCGGGTGTCGAAGGCTCGTTCCGCGAGTTCGTGCTCTACCTGCACGACAACAACCCGACCGAGGGACGCTTCTTCCGCGGTGGCGGCACGATCAACCTGCGGGCCGAGCCGTGGCGCCTGCGCGAGGACGACGATCCGGCCTGGCTCTTCTCGTCGGTGCGCCACGGCGATCCGCTGACGCCGTTGGTGCGCGCTTATGTCGGTGATCCGCTGGTGATTCGCGGCATGGGCGTGGTCGAACGGGTCGGCGGCGTGCGCGTCACCGGGCATCGCTTCCAGAAGGAGCGCTACAGCGCCGCCAGCGACACCCGCGACGCTACGTTCATCGGCATCTCCGAGCGCTTCGACGTGTCGCTCGAGGGCGGTGCCGGCGGGCGAGGTGGTCAGGCTGGCGACTACCTGTACTACTCGACGCTCGGACGCGACTTCGAGTCTGGAGGCTGGGGCATTCTGCGCGTCCACGACACGGCGCAGGGCGATCTCCAGCCGCTGCCCGATCGGCAGCACCCGGCACAGGGCGCGGGACATCCGCGCCTGGCGATGACCGGCGAGGCGCCGCCGTCGCTCGACGAAGGGCCGGGCGACGTCTGCCCGGCGCAGGCCACGGTGCGCGAGTACTCGATCGTGATCGACGACGCGTCGATCGTCTACAACGAGCTCGAGCCGGGCGATCCGACGGGCGTCGTGTACCACGCCAAGGGGCAGCCGAGCGGCGAGCGCCGTGCGCCCCTGGTGCTGCGTGCCAACGCCGGCGACTGTCTCGAGCTCAACGTGCGCAACGTGCGCGACCGCCGCGCCTCGATCAGCCTCGGCGAAGTGGTGTTCGATCCGCAGCGCTCGTACGGCGCCGCGATCGGCCTCAACCACGACTCGACGATTCCGGCGGGCAGCGGCCGGATGTACCGGTACTACGCCGACCGCGAGCTTGGCCTCGTGCTCGGCGTCAACCTCGCCGAGCCGGAGTCGATCGCTCGCGGCGCCTTCGCCGGCGTGGTGATCGAGCCCGAGGGCTCGACCTACCTGCGGCCTGGTCGAGGTGAGCCGCTGCCGCAGGGCGGGCTCGGCGTACAGGCCGACATCGTGACGCCGGAGGGCACTTTCCGCGAGATGGTGGCGCTCTTCAGCGATCAGGATCGCCGCATGGGCCAGAGCGCGATGCCGTATCCGAAGGCCGTCGAGGGCCGGACGGGTCTGTCATACGCCGCCGAGCCGCTGGCTCTGCGCGGCATGGGCACCGACCCGACCGGGGTCTTCAAGTCGACGCTGTGGGGCGATCCGCGCCACGTCGTCACCGTGCCGGCGGGTACGCCGCTGGTCTACCGCGTCGGCCATGCCTGGGGCGACCAGGTTCACGTGCCGACGCTCGAGGGACACCGCTGGTGGCTCGAGCCCGGCCTGGCCGGCTCCGAGCAGGTCTTCAACGACGTGCTGGCGCCGGGCATGACCCTCGATCTGCCGTTCGTCGGAGGTGCCGGCGGCGACATCGCGGCCCCCGGTGACTACCTCTTCCTCGATCGCCGGCAGCCCTTCCTCGAGGCCGGCCTCTGGCACATCCTGCGCGTCACCGACGACGGCACCTCGGGCGCCGACGACCGGGTCGACGTGCGATTCGTCGACACCGAACCGCGTGGCGATGGTCACTACGTGTCGGTGCGCGGCGCCACGTCGCTGCGCCCGGCCGGCGATTTCGCGCCCAGCGTCGAGATCTATGCCGGCACGCCGACGGCGAGTGGCTGTAGCGGCTCGCTGCTCGGAACCACCGGCGTCGATCCGGGCAGTGGCGCGTTCTGGTTCCGCGCCAATCTCGACGCGGCACCCGACGAAGTCTGCGTCGCCTCACCTGGCGGCGGCGTCGGCAGCAAGATCGCCACCGTCGTCGACGCCTCGAGCACCCGATGAGCTCTGCATACTCTCAGCCGACTCCTGGAGACCGCACCATGGACCCAAGAATCGCGAAACACAGCGCTGTTCCCTGCGTCGTTGCCGTCGCGCTGCTCGCCCTCTGTCTCTGTCTCGGGGTGGCGCCGGCGCTCGCCGAGCTGCCGCAGTCTGGACGGATCTACAACGACGGTGGCGTCATCGAGCCCGTTCTCTCGGCGCTCTCCGGCACCGAGATCCGAATCCCCAACACCGACCAAAGTGTCGACGGCGTCGAGCAATCGACGATCCACGGTCAAGCGGTCTGGTCGAGCGCCCTCGGCGCCACCAGTCTGCTCGGTCACGACATCGACCACGTCGCCAGCCCGAACGACGACATGCGGACCGCGCTGCAGGCGATGGTCGGCGCCTCCGACGCCGGTGACGCGGCAGGCCTTCAGGCGGCGGCCGGCGACCTGATGAACATTCTGCAGGGCACGACCGAAGGCCGCGTTTACGACGGCTTCTCGATGCTCAACTACAACCGCGGCGCGATCACGCCGCAGCATGTGCCCGGCGAGTACAAGACCAAGATCGCTCGCGACTCGGGCGAGACTTTCGTCAGCCCGTACGACGGCGAAGAGCGCCGGATCTGGGAAGTCGACATCGCGATGCTCTACTACGACGGGCAGATCGATTCCGACACCTTCTTCGTGCTCTTCCCGTACGGCCACCACGACGACGACACGCTGCGCGTGAACTACCGCATCTACTCGTTGGTGCAGGAAGACTTCTCGCCGACGCTCGTGATGCTCGACAAGCGTCGGGCGCTCAACACGGTGCAGTTCCCATTCAAGGGCTTCGACTCGGTGTGGCTCGCCTTCGAGCCCGGCGAAGTGGTCGACGTCACGATCGACTACCCGCCGGTGCGCCAGATCCGCGGTGTCTATACCTGGGGCTGGCGGGAGCATCCGCCGCGCATCCAGTTCATGCAGCCGCTGTACGAGATCCGCAACGCACGCACCGGAGAGATCGAGCTCGATCCGCAGAGCCTGAGCTATCTCTACCGTAACCGCGTCGAGCTGACCCTGGACACCATCGGTGAGGCGGCCCCCGAGAAGAAGATGTACCGCGTCGCCGAGGCGGCGCTCGCCGGAGCGACGCCGGAGGTGATCTACCGCTGGCTGACGCTGCCGGACGAGGGCCCGCGCGGCACCTGGATCGACTGGTCGGACCTGGTGAAGAACCAGAATCAATTGCCGCCCGAGGCCTGGGACGCGCTGGCGCAGGAGGGGCTGCAGCCCGGCGAGTACGGCGACTACCAGATGGTCTCGGTCTTCCTCAACAACGAGATGTACGGTGAGGGACCGTTCACCAGCGAGATCCGCGTCTGGCAACAGGGAGACGAGTTCCGCGTCAAGCTGATCAACCTCGACGCGCACTCGCACTACTTCCGCAACGTCGACTTCGGTCCGCGCCTCCACGACGACATCTTGAACTGCTGCGGTGGCGGCGAGACGTCGTTCGAGATCATGAACTTCAAGCCCAGCTACGGCGCGCCCAAAGTGGCGGAGATGCAGTGGCGGGCCGGCTGGGGCTTCCGGCCGCACTACGACGTGATCCAGCAGCAGGGTGTCTTCTCGCGCGGCCGCGACCGCGTCGGTCTGGCGCCCTACACCGGTGGCCTCGGCGGCAGCCATTGGGGCTACCAGTACTCCAAGGAAGCGCGCGGCGGCGACTTCCGCTTCAGCCCGCCGCCCTTCGTGATCACCGACCACGACCACCCGGCGCCGTATCCGCTGCGCGACCTCGATGGCGAGGCTGGCCTGGTGATCGGGCAGTTCACCGAGGGCTACGGTGAGACGCAGATGTGCCCGAACGACCCGTATCCGGGCTTCTGCACCACCGATTTCGGGCCCTACAACCCGAACGGCACTCTGAACTGGCCGGCGCCGAACGATCCGACCGTGCCGAAGACCGAGCTGCGGTTCCCGCCGTTCTTGCGCAATCCGGCGCAGGGTCAGGCGGGCGCGGGCGACATCATTCCGCCGACCGGCGCCTGGCGCCCGTTCCTGTGGATCAATCCGTACAACGGCACGCTCTACGTCGATCCCGACGATCCGTCGAAGGGCTACTGGGCGGATCTCACCTACGCCCACGGTGCGCCGGTACCGGCGGGCGGCATGCGCACCGCGACGGTGGAGCTGCCGCGTGCGTCGGGCCAGGTCTTCTACCAGTTCGACGACCTCTTCCACGACAACTCGATCTTCTCGCCGCATCCGGTCTTCGGCGGCTTCGGTCAGACGGTGGAAACCGACGAAGTCGTGCGTCTCGACGCGATGATGCGGCGCGGCAGCCTGCGCCTGCGCGGCGAGGTCGAGGCCGACTTCACCGGCGGCACGGTGTCGTACGTGTCGGTGCACGAGGGCGGCGCGACCGACGGGGTGTGCGACGGCACGCAGCTCGGCGCAGCGCCGGTGGGTAGCGACGGTCGCTTCGTGTTCCGCCATGCGGCTCCCGGGCTGGCGGCGGGCGACACGCTCTGCGTGCAGTCGCCGGTCGGCGCCTCGCGGGAGCTGACGATCGCGCCCTGAGCGCAGGGGGGACCGGGCGACGCGTTCGGGGTAGTCTTCGAGAGTCACAACCACGGAGAGCCCATGCCCGCCCGTATCCTCGTCGTCGTCCTGAGTCTGCTCGTCGCCCTGCCGGCCGCGGCCGGTGAGATCATCGGCACGGTCCGTTTCACCGACTCGCCGCCTCGCCTGCCCTCGGTGCCGATGGATGCGGACCCGCAGTGCGTCGCCAAGCACGACGCTCCGGTGGCCGCGCGCACTCTGGTGCTCGGCGACGGCGGTTCCGGCGCTCCGACGATGGCGAATGTCTTCGTCCAGGTCGTCGCATCGGCGGAGCTGCTGTCGTCGGCGCCCGCGCCGCCCGCCGAGCCGGTGATCGTCGACCAGGTCGGTTGCCTCTATGAGCCGCGGGTCGTCGGCGTGCGCTCCGGCCAGCCGCTGGTGTTCAAGAACACCGATGGCATCTTCCACAACGTGCACCTCAAGCCGGCGCGGAACCCCGTGCAGAACATCGCCATGCCGCCGTTCCTGAAGGAGAAGCAGACGACGTTCGCCGAGCCCGAGCTGTACGTGCCGGTGAGCTGCGACGTCCATCCGTGGATGCGCGCTTTCGTGGCGGTGATGGAGCATCCTTACTTCGCGGTTACGGGAACCGACGGCAGATTTGCGATCGATGGCCTGCCCGCCGGCAGCTATACGCTGCGCGCCTGGCACGAGAAGCTCGGTACCCGCGAGCAGCAGGTCGAGGTGCCGGCCGACGGCGCCGCCACTGCCGACTTCAGCGTCTCCAGGTCGCAATGACCGCGTGCCGGCTGCTGCCGTTCGTTCTCCTGCTGGCGATCGTCGCCTCGTCCGGAACCGCGCGGGCCGACGAGCGTCTCGGCTGGCACGGGGAGCGGATGCCCGAGGGCTTGCGCAAGTCCGAGATCGAAGGCCGCTACCTCTGGTCGCGCGACGGCTCGGAGATGGTGTACGTACCCGCCGGCGCATTCGTGATGGGTAGCGCGGACGAGGGGATCGAAGCCGTGGCCGACGGCGATGGGTTCGAGATCCAGCGCGATGAAAGGCCCCGGCACAGCGTGTGGCTTTCGGGTTTCTACCTCGACGTGCACGAGACGAGCTGGGAGCAGTGGAAGCGCTCCGGCATGCCGTGGAGCGACCGCATCGGTGATCGTCGCGTGCGGCCGGCGGCGCCGGACTGGGGCATCGTCGACGATCATCCAGTGCTCGATGTCACCTGGCAGGCCGCGCGCGAGTATCTCGACACGGTCGGCAAGCGGCTGCCCACCGAGGCCGAATGGGAGAAGGCGGCACGCGGCACCGACGGTCGACGCTTTCCTTGGGGCGACGGGCTGCCCGAGCCCGACGTGCACGCGGTGTGGAAAGAGACGCCGATCGCGCAGGAGTCGACGGCGCCGGTCACCTGCTGCGCCGCCGGCGCCTCGCCCTACGGCGTGCTGAATCTCGCCGGCAACGTCTACGAGTGGGTGCTCGACGTCTACGATCCGCGCTTCTACGCCCGCTCGCCGACGCGCGACCCGGCGTGCATCGAGCCCCTCTGCGACGAAGGGGGCGAGGAAGGGCAAGACGACGGGACCGCGGGCGACGTGCGTCGCGTGCTGCGCGGCGGCGCCTACGTGCTCGAGATCGAGGACCTGCGCGCCGCCCTGCGCTGGCGCCTTCCGGCGCGTGACCGAGCGCCCTACATCGGCTTCCGTGGCGCGCTGTCCGGAGTCGACGCGGGGCCGTTCAACGCGCCGTCCGAGGCTCCCTGATCCCCGCCCGATTCGATCGCTTCGTCGATCACCGTCGCCTGGCTCTCGTGCAGGGTGCCGCCGCGGTGTTCTTCCTTGGCGTCGGCTTCGCGCTGATTCTGCTCGCCCGCTGGCAGCTCGGCTGGCCGAGCCAGGCGCCGCCGGTCGTCGGCACCTTACTCGAGGCGGTGCTCGGCGAGCGTGCACCGCAGGGCGTCGTCATGCCCGAGCTCTACCTGCAGCTGGTGGCGATGCACGGCACGATCATGGTCTTCCTCGGGGTTGTGCCGCTGGCGGTCGGCGGCTTCGGCGGTCTGCTCGTTCCGCCGATGCTCGGCGCGCGCGCCATGGCCCTACCGCGCCTGCACACCGCGTCGGTCGCGCTATTCCTCGCCGCCGGCGGCGTGATGCTGGGCAGCTTCGCGCTGCCACAGGGCGCGGCGCGCAGCGGCTGGACGTCGTATCCGCCGCTCGCTGACCTCGAGCCGGCGGGGCAAACCTGGTGGCTGGTCGGAATGCTCGCGCTCGGCCTGTCGGCGATCGCCGGCGCCATCGTCTGGATCGTCACCATCGTCCAGCGGCGCGCGCCGGGCATGACCTTCGCCCGTCTGCCGTTCTTCGTCTGGACACAGCTCGTGGCGGCGTTCCTGCTGCTACTCGCCTTTCCGCCCTTCCTTGTCGCGGCCGTCTTTCAGCTGCTCGACCGCATCGGGGGTACCGCGTTCTTCTTGCCGCACGGTCTGGCGGCGGGGGAGGCGGGGGCGGTCGCGGCGGCGCTCGACGGGCTGGAGCGCGGCGGCGGCAGTCCGGTGCTCTGGCAGCACCTGTTCTGGTTCCTCGCCCATCCCGAGGTCTACGTGCTGGTGCTGCCGGCGCTCGGCATCGTCGCCGAGGTGCTGACGTCGGGGGCGCGCCGGCCGCTTTGGGGCCGCCGCGCCGCGGTCGCGTCGGTCGTGGCGGTGGGTGGGCTCTCGTTCCTGGTGTGGGCGCACCACATGTTCCTCACCGGCATGGGCGCCGCACTGTCGACCTTCTTTCAGGCGACGACCCTGATCATCTCGATACCGACGGTGGTCGTCGTCACTTCGCTGGTCCTCACGCTCTGGGGCGGCGCCCTGCATTGGCGCCCCTCGACCCTCTTCGCCGTCGGATTCCTGCCGCTCTTCGGGCTCGGTGGGCTCTCGGGCTTGCCGCTCGGCCTGGCGGCGTCGGACGTTCATCTCCACGACACTTGGTACGTCGTCGGCCACTTTCATCTCGTCGTCGCTCCGGGCACTCTCTTCGCGCTCTTCGCTGGCCTCTATCACTGGTGGCCGTGGCTCACCGGGCGCCGCCTCGACGAGCCTCTCGGCAGACTGCATTTCTGGCTGTCGACTCCGACGATGCTGCTCACGTTCGGGCCGATGCTGGTTCAGGGACTCGCCGGCCTGCATCGACGTCTGTGGGACGGTGGCGCGGCCTATGCCGGTGTCGCCGACGCGTCGGCGCTGCATCGGCCGGTGAGCTGGGCGGCCTTTCTGCTGGCGCTGGCGCAGCTACCGCTCCTCGTCGCGCTGATGCGTGACCTGCGCGCGGCGCGCGGCGGTGGGGCGTCGGCGCGAGCCAATCCGTGGCGCGCGACGACACTCGAGTGGCTCGAGCCTGGCGACCGCCCGCCGCGTGTCGTGCGCGGCCCCGACCAATACGGCTCGATGCCCGACACGCCGGAAGGCGACGCGGCGGAAGACTTCGCGCCCCAGGGGACGCCGCAGGCCGAGGGACCGTCGTGGGAGCAGATCGAGGCGGCGCAAGACACCGACCATCCGACCACCGGCTGGTCGACGCCGGGCCTCGCCACCGCGCTGGCTCTCGCCGCGTCGGCGATGGCCTTCGGCGCCCTCGCCGCCTCGGCGGTTCTGCTCCGCGCCGCCGATGCGACGTGGCCGGCGCTCGAGGGCTTGGGTCTCTCGCCCTGGCTGCTGTGGTCGGCGACCGCGCTCCTGCTCGTAGCCGGACTCGCCAGCACGACGCGTCGTCCAGCGCTCGGTGCCCTGCTCGGATTCTGCGCGATGATCGCATGGGTCGCCGTCGTCACCGCGCCGCTGATGACGATCGCATCGTCGATCCCCAATCGCCTCGCCCTGGTCCAGATTCTCGCGGGTTTCCTGGTCGTGCATGCGGCTCTCGGATCCTGGGCGGCCCTGCGCCGCCCGGCTCTCGCGCCGCCGACTCTGCTCCTCGCCGCTCTCTACGCTGTCTTCGGCTTCGTCTTCCCTGGAGTCGTTTGACGGATTCACTTGACGATCGGGCCAGAGCAGCCTGACGCGAAGGTGGGGGCACTCGGGCAAGAACGAACGCACCGAGGGCCGATCGCCCTCGGTGCTGGTTCACACGAACAGGTGCTCGATCGTTACGGCACGAAGCACGTGGCGCCGTCGGTGGCGCCGCTCGAGTCACGTACCTCGACGTTGATCACGTAGTTGCTCGCTTGGCCCGGGAGACCGGGCAGAAGCGGTCCGTAGGTCGAGCTCGTGGTCCAAGGACCCCACGAACCGCCGTTGCGCCAGCGGTAGTTGGTGATCGGCGAGCCGCCTGGGATGCTGTTGCCGGCATTCACGGTGTAGGAGTAGTAGCCGTTGCCGTTTTGATCGCAGCACGGGATCCAGGTTGCTTGCACCTGGCACACGGCGGTCAGCGGCGGCGGCGGATCCGGACGCCCTTCGGTGTTCATGATCGCGTTGCGCGCCGCATTGTCGCGCTGATCGGGGTGGTTCATGCCGCCGGTGTGGCATTCCGAGCTGGTGACGCCCATGTTGTTGGCGTTGTTGAACAGGCCCTGTGAGGTTGAGACGACTCCGTCGTCGGGACCGGGGATGATGAACGAGGCGGCGTTACAGCGCCAGCGCCAGAACTGCAGGCGCTCCCAGAAGTTGCCCGGGCGTCGATGCTGCGTGCGGTAGTAGTAGACGTCGTCGCGCGCCCAGTTCGGGATGCCGAGGCTCCACAGCGCGGCGCCGACCGTGCCGAGGTTGATCTGCGGACCGCAGAATCCGAAGATCTCGGCGATCAGCCAGCCGAGCGGTCCGCCGGCGAGGTAGAGGTCCATCAGCGTGCTGCCGCGGTACGGCGTTCCCATCGTCTGGATGCGGCGCGGCGCGTTGCCGTTGTCGAGCAGGCTGTTGTAGTTGGCGTAGAGGTGCACCGACGCGGCGCCGCCCTGGCTGTGTGCGACGACGGTGAAGAAGTCGTCGAAGCAGGCCGCGCCCTGGTCGCGGATGCGGCGCGCGAAGTTGTCGTGGGACCGGCTCTGGTTGAAGTCTTCGAAGACGTCGGTGCCTCCGACAAGGCCGGCGGGGTTGAAGAATCCGGTCCACCAGGCCGGGCCACTGCACCAACCGTGGACCAGGAAGATGCCCGAGTCGAGGTTGGTCTTGGGCGGCAGCGGGCCGGGGTCGGGCAAGCGGATGGTGCGATCTCCGCGACCCACGCGCAGCGAGCGGTCGGTGTCGAGGATCGACGGATCGACCTTGGTGAACGCGGCGCGCGGCAGGGAGTCGAGGCGAAGAGGCAGCTCCGCCGCCTGGTCGATCGGCACCATGGTGTGCGGGTCGTGGATGCGTACTTTGCGCAGCTCGTAGTCTCCGCCCTTCTCGCCAGCGAGCGCCAGCCAGCGTCCATCGAGCTCGAGCGGCAGGCGGTACGCGCCGTCGGCGTCGAGCTCGGGCTGGGTCATGCCGCCGATCCAGGCGATCGGGCGACCGGTGGTCGCGCTCCACAGCTCGGCGTAGGCGAAGAGATGCGTGTCCTGGCCGTCCGCCTGCGCGCGCAGCAGATCGACACCGAGGCCGACTTCGACCCGCTCGGTGTCGAGCAGCCGGGCGTCGACGGCGCCGGTCAGGCGATGACTGCGTGGCAGGATCGGCAGGTAGTAGTAGGCCGTGCGCTCGATCGGCCCGACGCCCTCGACGATGCCCTCGATGTCGAGGCGTACGCCGTGGCCGCCGATGCCGAGACGCGGTAGCTCGATCAGGCTGGCGCCAGCGTCGCTCTGTGCCAGGCCGGCCAGCTCGCCGAGGCTGTACTCACGCTTGTGGACAATGCGCTCGCTCTGGCGTTCCGTGACGGTCACACGCAGCGCGGTGAGCTCGATGCCACGCATCGCGTCGCGGCCGGAGAGCTCCGGGGCGCTGATCGAAAGCGAGAGCACCGGTGCGACGCCTTCCACCAGCGTCAGCGGCAGCTGGTCGTCGGGCAGTACCGGGCAGAGCTCACGCTTGGCGTCGCCGGAGGAGAGCAGGCACGGGTCGGGCTCGACCGTGACGTTGACCACGTTGTCGTCGAAGGCGATGGCGGAATCGAGCTGGATCGACTTGACGCGCGCGGCGTCGATGCCCTGGGCGGGGAGCGCGATCGGACCTTGCTCGGCGAGCTGCCAGCTGCCGCCGGTGACCTCGCCGCCCGACACCGAGAGGACCATCACACCGCCGGAGCTGTTGCTGAACGACTCAGTCAGAACGTGGGCCTGCGAGCTGCCACAAGGTCCGGAGTTGCAGCGTAGGGTCGAGCCGTTGTACTCGTAGCGTGTGCCGTTCGGGGCGGTGAAGGTCGCCGGCCCAAACGCGGGATATGCGGTGGTCACCTGCACCAAGCTGAAGCCCTGGCCCTGAGTGGCGGAGAAGTTGGTGTAGACCACGCCGGCCGCGTTGACCGTGTCGGCGTTGCGGTCGATCGTGAGCAGGTTGGTCGAGACGACGAGCTCATCGGCGCTCGGCAGCCGGTGCGTGTCGAACTCAGACGGCGGCCCGGCGAGCGATTTCACGCTCACCTCGGAGGCGCCGTACAGCGCGAGCGGTACGGCGAGCAAGATGACGAGCCAAGAGACGAGAGGACGGGTGGCTGATCTCATGGAGACTCCTACGGCGGGACGATGGAGGGGGGACGGAAGAGGAGTCGAGGCCCCGACAATGCACGCAGGTGTGCACTTGCGATATGGACGAACGGAGTATTCATTTCAACTGTAAAGGACCATAAATCCGCATGAAATGACTGTCAATGCAGAGAGAGGTAAAAAACTCGTCACGCATCGATCCGTGCCACAATCGATGGATGGGACGCATTTCGCCGATTCTGATGGCCGGGCTCTGGCTGGGGATGCCCGACTTGGTGCGTGCCTGCAGCGTCTGCTTCGGTGACACGGACGAGCCGGCAGCTCAGGGCGCGGTCGATGCAGCGATCGTCCTCGGCGGCTGGGCCTACGCGGTGCTCGCCGTGGGTGGGCTCGTCGCATGGTGCGCGGTCCGCCGTGGCCGGCGCCGGGCGGCCCCGGGGCGGCGCGACCGTGCCGCGGCGTGGATTCTGGAGCAGGGGCATTGAGCGAGCTGGCGCGTCGTCTGCTCGGTTTGCCCGAGGCGGCGTCGAGTCATGCCTCGGTGGTGGACGCGACGCTGGGCTGGGTCCATCTGCTCGCGATCGGCCTCTTTGCGGTCTGGGGCGTAGTCCTCGGGGTCGCCCTGTGGCGTTTCGGCCGGCGTTCGCGTCGAGCGGACGCGGTGCCGGCGCCCGGTGCCCGCCTGCCGCTGGCGGCCGAAGTCGCCGTTGTGGTGGCTGAGGCGGCCCTCCTTCTCGGCCTCTCGGTGCCGCTCGTCGGCGAGCTGCTCGACGCACGTCGACCTCTCGACGACGACGCCTTCACCGTGCGGGTCGTCGCCCGCCAGTACGCCTGGCTGGTCCACTATCCCGGACCCGACGGCGTCTTCGGTCCGAGCGACCCGGCGCGCGTCGACCCGGCGACCAACCCGCTCGGTCTCGAGCGCTCGGCGCCGGGCGCGGCCGACGATGTCGTCACCACCAACCAACTGCACCTGGTGGTCGACCGCCCGACCGTCGTCCACCTCACCAGCCGCGATGTCGTCCACGGATTTCATCTTGCCGAGCTGCGCGTGCAGCAGGACGCCATCCCGGGCTTCACGTTTCCGGTGCGCTTCACGCCCACCGTGACCACCGAGGCGATGCGCGCCCGTCTCGGCCGCGACGACTTCGGCTACGAGATCGCCTGTGCCCAGCTCTGCGGCATCGGCCACCACCGCATGCGCGGATTCCTCACGGTGCACACGCGCGATGGCTTCGCTGCCTGGATGGCGGGCCAACAAGAGCTGCTAGGAGTCGACGACTTCTGGTCGTGAAGATTGCGGGTCGACTGCCACGACGCCGCATCCGGAGGCACCCGAGGGGCACCTACGGCGCGACGTCGTGGGCCTCCGCCGAGAGGCGTACTCAGCTCGTGCTCAGCTCGAACAGGAGGCAGACACGGTTTTTCGAGTTGCCTGCTGCGTAGGCGAGTGAGCGCAGCGTGCGTCCCGGGAACGAAGCCTCGCCCTCGATAAAGACGCGGGTCTCGGTGGCGTTGCCGCTAGAGAAGCAGCGGACTGCATTGTCTGCCGGATCGGAGAAGCGGTAGAAAAGGATCAGCCGGTTTCTCCCGTTGCCGTAGGTAATGCTCGAGTCGACGATTTCGAGATTGCTCTCGCCGGTCAAGAACTCCTCGACTTCGTCTTCCAGCTTGCTGATCGAGTCGGCCGCGAAGATCTTCGCGCGCAGGAGCGAGTCCGACGCCGAGCCGGTGGAGAAGAGGCCACAGAAGTAGTTGCTGTTGCTCGAGTACCCCAGGGTGACCGACTCGGTCATCGAGTACGACGGGTGGTCTTCCAAGCGCCGATTGATCGCGTTCTCGAGGTCCTCGATGCCTTGGGTTTGGTCGACGATCGTCAGGTAGTTGCTCATCGGAGTCTCCTCTGCGGTGTGGGTTCGTGCTCGAAGGCTCGTCCTCCGAGCTCTCAACCCACACGCGGAGTCGAACGCCCCGATGCGTCACGCGAATCTCGAAGACTTCCAGGTATTTCGCTGTCCCACCATGCGCGGGCGCGCTGGTCGGACCAGTCGCGCGGATTGCGACAGCCGTCGAGAGTCTCGAGCAAGGCGTCGGCGCTCTGCGGGCGTGCGGCAGGATCCTTCTCCAGGCAGCTGAGCACGACGGCCTCGAGATCGCCCGGCACCGTGACGCCGTGCTGCGACGGGGGCTTCGGCCGATCCCGCAGGTGAGAGGCGATGATCTGGGCGCGATTCGTGTGCTCGAAGACGCGACGACCAGTGAGGAGACCATAGGCGACGCAGCCGAGTGCATAGAGGTCGGAGCGCGGATCCGGGGCGCCGCCTCCGTGGGCCTCCGGCGCCAGGAACGACGGCGTGCCGAGCAGGGTGCCGGGCCGGGTCAGCTCGCCGTCGGCGGTCTCGGGCGCCAACGCGACGATGCCGAAGTCGAGGACTTTCAAGACGTCGACCTGTCGTCCCCGGCGGCACAGCATCAGATTGGCCGGCTTGATGTCGCGATGGACCAGCCCTCTGGCATGCGCTTCGCCGAGCGAGTCGCAGGCCTGGCGCAGCACCGACACGACGCGTCCCGCCGGCTGCGGTCCACCGCGGTGCACCAACTCACTGAGGTCGATCCCGTCGAGCAGCTCCATCGCCAGATAGGCGATCCCGTCGTCGCTGATTCCGAAGTCGTAGAGCTCCACGGTGTGCAGCGAGGTCAGCGACGCGGTGGTGCGCGCCTCCCGCGTGAAGCGTTCGACCGCCGCGTGGCGCTGCCCCGGCCCATCTCCGAGAAGCTCGGTACGCACCAGCTTGATCGCCGCCGGCCGGGCCAGCAGGTGGTGCTCGGCCCGCCACACCTCGCCCATCCCGCCTTCGCCGATCTTGTCGACGAGGCGATAGCTCCCGAGATTCCGCAAGTCGTCGATTTGGGACCGCAGCCGATCGAACGAGTGCGCGATCAGCGTCGCCAGCAGCATTCCGGCCAAGGGTGCCGCGGCGTGCTCCAAGGTCAGGTGAGCCGACCCCAGGAGGTGAGCCGAGGTCGCCGACAACCCGGCGGTCGCGGCGCACGCCGCGGAAAAACCGAGCAACGCCGTGCGGCGCGTCGACAGCGGCAGGACGAGCGGGAAGAAGGCGATCCACACGAAGTGTGGGCCGAAAGGCGCGATGCGGCCGAAGATCCGGATTTCATGGGCTGCGTGAAAGACCGCAGTCGAGAGCGTGGCGACGAGAAGATACGCCGATCCCGTCGTGAGGAGCGCACGATCGGTGAGAGCGGGTGACCGTGTGGCCAGCGCCAGCGCGAGACTCAGGGTCACCAGCGCTCCCGTGGCGAAGAGCTCGAGGCCGATCGAGTCGAGGGGCTCACGCTGCGCGAGCAGTCGCAGGCACACGAAGGCCGAGATCGCGGAGAGAGCAAGAGTTGTCGCCCAGGCGACCCGGGTCAACCTCTGTCTTAGAGGGAGTGTTGGCGAACGCCAGGTCGTCAGGGACGCCGAGAGAGCGCGCCGGGGGCCGAACTGGGGCTCGAGAAAGCTGTCGAGGCTCGGTTCGGCAAGGACCAGGCGGCGCACGCGTTCGCGGATCTCGAGATCACCGCATGCCTCCAGGATTGCATCCAGCCGGTCGTCCGGCGCGTCGACGGCACGACGCAGGGTCTCGTCGAACAGTGAGTCCAGGCGCTCGACCATGGGGGAGCTCCTCGGCGATGCTACGCTTGCTGCAGGCGACGGTTTGGGATCGATGGTCCCGACTGTAAATCGTTCCTGCACGTCGGCCAAGAACCGGTCTCGAGCACTCCCGCGCGATGAACTCCCAGACAGCAAGTGATGTGACCGAGATCCTGGCGCGCTGGAAGGAAGGCGACACGGGTGCCGCCGACGACCTCTTCCCGCTCGTTTATCGCGAGCTCAAGTCGGTCGCCTCAGGCTACCTGGCGCGGGAGCGCCGAGACCACACCCTCCAGACCACTGCGTTGGTTCACGAGTCGTACCTCCGCCTGTCGCGCGTCGCCGACCTCGATGCCAGGGATCGGCGCCATTTCTACGCGGTCGCGGCACGCACCATGCGCCGAATCCTCATCGACCATGCCCGGGAGCAGCTCGCAGCCAAGCGCATCGCGCCGGGCGAACGGGTCCGGCTGAACCAGGACTTTCTGGGTCGCGCCGAAGAGCCGTCGTTTCTGGTCGCGGTGCACGACGCGCTCAAGGCTTTGGAACAGCGACATCCGCGGATCGCCCGCCTGGTCGAGCTGCGTTTCTTCGTCGGCTTGTCCGAGGCCGAGGCGGCGGCCCTGCTCGGCCAGTCGCGAGCCACCGCCACGCGCGACTGGCGATTCGCCCGCCTGTGGCTCCACGACCATTTGCAGACATCGGAGAGCTGAAGGCCTTCAGTCCCAGGCGGAGAGGTCGCCGGTTTCGAAGCCATCCATGAACAGTACCGACGCCGGGTCGGTGGCCGGGCGGCCGTCGAGCTGACGCAGGAAGGCGAGCAGGTTGTCGCGGTCCTCGCCCGAGAGCGCGAGCACGCGGCGGTGGGGCTGCGCGGCGGTGCGGTCGTCGGGACTGGTGACCAGGATGTCGTCGACGCTGACGTTGCCGTTCGACCCGGTGGCGACGCGCACGGTGTTGCTCGTGCCCGGGTTCAGCGGCAGGTCTTCGACGCGGGCCACGAGCCAGTTGGTGTGGCGCCACGACGGCTCGTTGTCGGCGTTCTGCAGCGCGACGACGATCGGCGCTCCGCCGTTGGTCGACACCTCGAGCGTCGACGACGACCACGGCGACGTGCTGTAGCGGACCTCGACCGCGCCGAGGCCACCGGCACCGCCATCGACGCCCGCGAACGTCACCGCGGAGGCGGGGCCGTCGAGATTGACGTAGGCGCGGCCGCGCACCGTGTCGTCGTTGTTCAGGTGGACCCACTGGTCGACCACGCTGGCGCCGCCCGAGAGCGCGCCGTCCTCGGCGGGCAGTAGCGTGCCGCCGGCGACGACGAAGACGTCTTCGAGCCTTGGTGCCGAGCCGTCGTGGAAGTACGGCGCGGTGTTCCACAGCCCCAGCAGGGTCGGCGTGTCGAAGCCGGGCAGCGGTCCACCGAGACGTCCGCCCGAGGTGCTGCGGATGGTACCGACGTCGTGCAGCGTCGCCGTGCCGACCGTGCTGTCGGTGGTCCGGGCTCCGGCGTGGCAGGTGGCGCAGCCCTCGGCCTCGAAGACCGCCGCGCCGGCGAGAGCCTGCGCTGTCATGGAGGCGCCATTGCGGAACGGGCTCCGCGGCAGGGTCGCGTCATCGAGCGAGGCGACGTAGGCGGCGAGAGCGTCGAGGTCCGGGTCGAGGCCAGCCTTGGCCGGGCCGAGGGGGTTCGAGGTGGCGGCGAAGTCGCCGTCGTCGAGGAAGCCGCTGCCGCCGAAGGCGCCCCGGATGTCGTTCTCGAAGTCCTGGATCTCGTCGAAGTTGGCCGTCCAGTGGACGTTGCCGTGCGCCATGCCGCCGCGTCCGCGCAGCGACGTCGTGTTGCGCAGGCCTTCGCCGCGGCCGGTGAAATCCCACGTACGGCCGTCGTGGCCGCCGTCGAGATGGCAGGTGGCGCAGCTCATGTAGCCCTCGCCGCTCATCCGCGGGTCGCCGGCGTTGTAGAAGATCTGCTTGCCGGCGAGCACTTGGGGCGCGAGCGGCTCGGTGGCGACCACGCCGACATCGGTGCGCGCGAGCGAGATCGTGCCTTGGCGCAGCAGTGGCCCGGCGTCGAGTGTGGTGACCTCGCGGTCCATGAAGGCCTGCACGAAGACGCGCTCGGACGAACCGTCGACGCAGACGCCCTGCGGCGCCAGGCCGGTGCCCAGGCGAGTCACCAGCGAGCCCAGCCCCGAAGCGTCGTCGAGCGCCAGTGCATCCAGCACCATCACCTCGTTGTTGCCCTGCAAGGTGACGAAGAGATAGTCACCGAGCGGCGAGTAGGCGACGGCGCTCGCCGAGTCACTGTTGTCGAGGTCGATGGCGCGATCGAGGGTGCCAGTGCCGAGGTCGAGACGCGACACGATGTTGCGCACCGTGTTGTCCTGGTCGAGGTCGTCGGCGATCAGCAAGCCGCGCTCGGTGTTGGGTTTGTTCGACGCCACCCAGGCGCTCTCGCCGTCGGGTGCGATCACCAGGCCGACGAGATAGTTGGCGACGCCTTTGCCCGACGCCGTACCGTCGCGATTCTCTTCGCCGCCGAACTTGCGCAGCTTGATCGTGCGGGTGAGAGCCATCGACGCGGCGTCGACCTGCCATACCTCGGCGTGGTCGCGGGGCGAGAGGAAGCGCGTGACCAGGACCGACGCGCCATCGGGCGTAACGGCGACCGCGCGCGGCGTCGGTCCGAGGTCGACGTCGCCGTTGATCTGGCGGCTGGCGCGGTCGAGCCTCGCCAGGCGGCCCGCCCCCTGCAGGCTGACGTAGAGCGACTGGCCGTCCGGCGCCGCCGCGACGCCGACCGGCGCGCTGCCGGCACCGGTCGCGATCGACCCCAGCTCGGCGCCGCTCGAGCCGTCGAGCACGACTACACGGTCGTCGTCGTGACAGGCGACCCAGACGTCGCCGGCCGCGTCGAGCGCCAGCGCGCGGGGATCGTCGCAGGCCACGACTTCGAAGTCCTGGACAAGCGTGTCGGCGTGCACCGCCGACACCGTGTCGGCGTCGGGGTTGACCGTCCACACGCGGCGGCTCGCATCGTCGCAGGCGATCGGGCCGCTCGCCGTCGGACGGGGTCCGCTCGGCGGCACCAGTGCGGTCACGGTGACACGCCGGGTCGCCAGCGAGCCCGCGGTGTCGCGCGCTTGCACTGTCGCCTCGTAGTGGCCCGGCGCGGCGTAGGCATGCGCCGCCGAGGCCGACGCCGACCAGGCGGTCGACGCCGAGCCGTCGCCGAAGTCGAAGCGGTACTCGATCGGATCGCTGTCCGGATCGCTGGCGCTGGCGGTGAGTGCCACGGACTGCCCCGGCGTCGCCGGATACGCGGATGTTGTGAGGGCGGAGATCTCGGGGGCACGGTTGCCGCCCACGGTCGAGCCGGTGGAGAAGGTGAAGGAATAGCCGACCATGCCGTTGCCGGCGGCGTCCGTGATGCCGCCGGCCGGCAGCACGACCTCGTAGGTGGTGTCGGGCTGGAGCGGCGCGTCGGGAGTGAAGGTGAGGATGTCGCCGAACGAGAAGATCAGCTCGCCGGCGATCGGCGCGCCGCCGAGCGGGCGGACGATGAAGGTGAGGCCGTTGACGATCGTCGGTGTCTCGAGCGTTTCGTGGATCAGCAGGCTGATCGGCGCGTCGACCGAGTAGCCGGTGCGCCCCGCCTGCGGCACGTGGAAGCCGACCGACGGGCCGCGGGTGTCGGGCGCGCTCTGGTGCGCCCAGATCGCCATGCCCTGGTGGGGCCCAATGCCGCCGGTGACCAGCAGATTGCCGATTGGCAGCGCGAACTGGCTGGTGTCGACGCCGACGCCGCCGTCATTCGGGCGCGTGGTGTTGGCGCCGTCGAGGTCGAGCACTGACTGGACGGTGCGCATGTCGACCTTGTGGCTGCCAGTGAACGCGTACTCGTCCTGGAACTGGACGTACATGGCGGCGTCGCCCGGCAATGGCGTGTCGGCGATGAAGCGCAGGTCGGTGGGATCGGTGGCGTCGACCACGCGGATGCCGTTGCCGCCGGTGCGGTACGGAAAGACGACGTAGAGCTTGCCGTCGCCGCCCCACAGCTCGGGCCAGTAGCCGCCGGCGCCGCCGGTGGTCAGCACGTCGAGCAGCACGGGATTCGTCGGGTCGCTGATGTCGTAGGTGGCGACGCCGGTCCGGCTCTGGTCCGACGCGAAGATCAAGAGATCGCCGACGATGAACGGGTGGCCAATGACGCCGGTCTCGCCCAGGTGGTCCCACGAGGCGAGGAGCTGCCAGTCGCGGTAGAGCTCAGCGTCGCCCTCGACGTCGCCGTAGCTCCAGTACGTCGGTCCGACGAACCACGGTGCGTAGAGACAGCCGCGGGTGCCGGCGCACATCAGGCCCGGAAACTCGACGCGGTCGTTCACTCCCGGGCTCTGCACGCGGAAGCTCCACGGCGCCTCGGGCGGCCAGTTGGAGCCGACGACGAGATAGTCGCCGCTCTTGAAGTAGCCGTGCGCGTTGACCGGCATCGGCGACTGTCCGAGCTGAGCGGTCTCCACCGGCGCCGTCGGATCGGAGAGGTCCCAGGTGCGCACCTCGAAGTCGGAGCCCGGCTGGCTCGATGGCAGCTCGGGGAGCGTGTAGAGGATGCCGTTGTGGTAAGCGATGATCGCGGTGCGTCCCTGCTGCGGTGCGTTGAGTCCGCTGAGGATGGTGCCGGCGGTTTGCTGCACATTCGGGAAGCCCGGCGTGACCGGCGGGCCGAGCTGGGCGCCGACCGGCCATGCGGTGAGCGAGAGCGTGAGGATGCCGAGCGCGGCGGACGAGAGCGCGCGGTGACGTGTCATGAGGTTCTCCTCGACGACCGTCGTGGGGGAACGGCCGCGATCGTCGAATAGGAAGGGCAGCCGCAGGGTGCAGGCGAGCCGATGACGCACGGGACGGCCTCAGGGTGATGCACTTTTCGCGCCAGTAGGCTGTGGAGCCGGCGAGCCCTGAGCCCTGCATGAACAGGCCGCGCAACCCATAGATCGAGGAATCGCCATGGGCAGATATTGTCACTGGCGGACCGGCGAGCGTCAAATCCTGCCACCCGCGGCTCTCGGGCGAACGGCCGAGGAGCCCGTGGCCGCTGATAGACTCATTCGTGGACCCTCTGACGACCCCCTGAGAGATTCGATGTCGCTCGAGAACTCTGCCGAGAGCCCCAACGCCGAGCCGCCCGCCGTCTTCCGGCTGACCCCCGGCCAGCGCATTCTCTTCCTCACCAAGGACCCGGAGCTGATCCGCCGTCAGATCGACGGCTCGCTCGATCTGCGCATGGACGACCTGTCGATCGACGATCTGCTCGACGACATCAACACCGATGTCATGACCCCGGCGTGGGTGTGCTTCCGTCATCGCCCCGAAGACATCGCGCGCGACGCCTACGCCGGCCTGATCGTCGACGGAGAGCGCCTGATCCCGACCGACGCGTTGAAGCACGGTGGCTTCGAGATCATCGTGTCCGGCTATCGCAAGGGCACCGGCTCGTCGCGCGAAACCGCGGTGCAAGCGGAGAAGTGGTCGGGAATTCGGCTCGCGGTCGCGGCGTCGTTCGCGCCGATTCATGCCCGCAACAACATCAACCAGGGCGTGTTGATGGGCGATCACGAGATGCTCCGGCGGCTGCAGGCGGGGGAGGGAGTCGCGATCGAGGAGTTCCTCGACGGCCACGACCCGATCACGCGGCGGATCGTTCGGCGTGGCGGTCTGTTCCCGTTCGCCAAGGCGCTGGCGGCGGGCACTGAGAGCGTGCCGTCGCACGGCACCGAGTCGCGGCCAATGAACATGACCGAGACGATCCTCGCCCGCCACCTGGTCGGCGATGTGCCGCCCTTCGTGCAGCCCGGCGACGCCGTGCTGGTCGAGGTCGACGGCGGTTACTCGCACGATTTCACCTCGGCGCAGGTGCACTACTTCTTGCAGCAGGAGTACGGCGAGGGCTACACGATCCAGAATCCCGGCCGCTTCGCCGCCTTCGAAGATCACCTCGTCTACGCCGACGAGGTGCCGCGCTTCGCCCGCTTCCTCGGCAACATCGAGACCATGCGCCGCCTGCAGCGCGAGTTTCAAAGCCATGCCCAGGTCGGCGACTACCTCACCCACGACGGAGTGTCGCCCGGCATCTGCCACGAGGTGGCGCGTGAGCAGATGGTGTCGCCGGGCGATTTCATCCAGGCCACCGACAGCCACACGTGCATGGGCGGCTGCAACAACGCCCTCGCCTGGGGCGTCGGCTCGACCGAGTACGCCAACCTGATCTACAACGGTTTCACCTTCGTCGAGGTGCCCGAGGCGATTCGCTTCGAGCTCGTCGGTTCGCTGCCGCCGGAAGTGACGGCGAAGGATGTGATGCTCCACATCCTGCTCGAGTACGCGCGCACGCAGCAGACGCTCAATCGCGTCATGGAGTTCGGGGGACCGGGCCTCGCCTCGCTGTCGATGGACGAGCGCGGAACGCTCGCCAACATGGCGACCGAGTGCTCGGCCCGCGGCGCCGTCGTCGAAGCCGACGAGCGCACGATCGAGTGGCTGGTCGAGCATCGCGAGGATGTCGACGCCGGGACGCTGCGCGCCCGCATCGCGGCGCCCGACGACGGAGCCCACTACGCGGGTGGCATCCACACCCTCGACCTGGCGGCGATGCGGCCGATGGTCGCGCATCCGGGCGATCCGGACCGCGGCATCCCGTCCGATCCGACCAACGGGGCCTGGATCGACGACATCGGCCGAGTCGAGATCGACATCGCCTACGGCGGCTCGTGCACCGCCGGCAAGGTCGATGACCTCGAGTTCTACCACCGCGTGGCGCGCGATGCGGTCGACGCCGGCCTGCGGGTCCACGACGGCGTGCGCTTCCTGATCCAGTTCGGCTCGGAGACTGTGAAGGACCATGCCCATCGCCACGGCCTGGTCGACGCCTTCGAGCGCGCCGGCGTCGAGCTCATCGAGCCCGGCTGTGGCGCCTGCATCGGCTGTGGCCCGGGCGTTTCGGAGACCGAGAACGAGGTCACCGTCAGTGCGATCAACCGCAACTACAAGGGCCGCTCCGGCCCCGGTCGCCTCTACCTTGCCTCACCGCTCACCGTCGCCGCCTCTGCTTTCACCGGCTACATCACCGCCTACACCCCGGGCATGTTCGCGGCCCTGGTGGCGACGGCGCCGGAGCCCGAGCCGGTCGGAGTGTGACCGTTCATCGAGCTCGGCCCGCATCAGGGGCGCGCTCATCTCACGGACGATTCAGCTCGTTTGTTTCAACTCGCGCTGGACTCGTTCCGCAAGAAAGATCTTGAGGAGTGACTGATACGGAACATCGCGCTTGTGCGCCAGGAGCTTCAGTTGGTCTAGCAACGTCTCGGGGAGACGAAGCGAAATAGCTTTGGTCGATGGCTTCAGGTTGGGTAGGACGACGCGCTGAGCCTGACTCCAGTCAATGTAGTCGGTCGAGTCCGCCTTCGACCAAAACTCACGCTCAGCGTCCTCAGACTCGAATCTCGGGATCTGCTTCTTTTGACTCGGCACGTCGAAACCTCCGTTGCTCTGACTTTGTCATGTCTCGCGCTGAGATCACTCGAATGAGCTCGCCTCGAAGAGTGAAGGCGACAAAGAGTCCACGCCCGACATCGGTCCGGCCTAAGGCGTAGTATCGATCTTCCGTCATCGAGTGCATCGAATCCTGGTGGACGACGCATGGTCGATTGAAGAAAACCTCCTCGCACTCGGCGCGAGAGACGCGGTGCAGAGTCCAGTTTTTCTCCGAGTTCCCTTTGTCCCAGTCGAATCCTGTGCTGTGCTCCACATTCACCTCGTCAGGTTAGTATATCTGAGAAATATACGCAGGTAGCGAAGCGACGCATGGTTGAATCGTTGCTGCGGTCTGTGTGCGAGTCGAGCGATAGTTCAGTCAAATCGACATTCTCTCCAGGCCAGTCATGACGACACGATGTGCTAAGTTTGAAGCACTACGTGACAGAACAACTGGAGGATTTGTGATGGCAACGAACTCGCCTGACCGGTCAGAGCTGCGCGCGCGTCGACTCAAGGTACTGGAACAAATGAATTCTTCGGGGTGGTACGAAGAGGTTCGACGGCTGACCGACGACCAGCACAGCCGCCTACCGCATGCGATCAAGCCCGAAGTCATCACGCTGGACCTCGAGGGTGACTCGGCGGATGGAGTGCGGCCCCTTCCGGGGATGATCTCGCTCTTCTTCGCCGTCAAGGGCTCGCCGCTGCTTCGTCAACTGCGTGCTGCGTATGGGTCAGCCAATGTGGCGGCAATCCAGGAGGCCGGGCAAGAGATCAGTCGAGTTCTCGAACAGGCGCAGAGCGTTTCGGTGCCGGAGGCGGTCGACCAGATGATCGCTTCGCCGAGCTATTTCGACTTCCGCTATCGGGGCAAGACTCTGGCTCCCAACTTGGGCTTGATCAACGGTCTCGAGTTCGCCACGGTGCTCTTCCCGTACAACGGAGGGCGGCTCGACGAGAGCGACTTCCGAATCATCGACTACCGCCGTGATCCTCACCTCGAAACCGAGCTCGAGTATTTGGTGGTGATGCGTCCGCCGGCGTTGAGCGACCTCGAGCGCGACGTCTTGGGCCAGGTGCCCGACGATCTCCTGGAGCTGAATGTCGGCTCGGCGGTCCTCTGCCCCGCGCTGTGCGTGGTCGTGGTGGTCGTCGTGCTCACCACCGCGGGCTGGTGTTGCCTCCCCGTGCAAGGGTCCAGCGAGTACACCGAGATCACGCTGTCCCGCGAGACTGCCCAGCAGCTCGGGCCGCTGGCGTCGGCGCGCCAGCTCGTGCAGGCGCGGCGCGAGGTGCTGTCCAGGCTCGAGCGAGGTGTTTGACGGTCCGACCTGGATCGATGCCTTCGTGGCTTTGGTGCTCGGCCCCTGGTTTCTGGCGACGATTCTCAACGCCACCACGCGGGGCCGAGCCCTGGTTTTTCGGTCCGAAGTGCTTTCTCGCCTGGTGCCGCAGTGGAACTTCTTCGCGCCGACGCCGGGTGAGCACGACTTTCAGTTGCTGTATCGGCACCAGATCCAGGACGGACGCATCGAGCCGTGGTGTGCTTGGCACACAACCGGTGGGCCGCGCGGTCGCTGCGCCTGGCTGTGGAATCCCGGCAAGTACCGTCGCAAAGCACTCTTCGACATCACCGTGCTCTTGCTGCGCGAGATCGAGAGGTCCAGAGACCAGCTGGACGCAGTGAAGCTGTCGATCCCCTACCTGCTGATCGCCAATCACCTCGCCGCCCTGCCTCGCCCGCGCGATGTCGTGGCCTGGCAGTTCACCGTGGTGCGCCTGGAGCGGGGTGGCGGTGCGGGTGAGGTCCTCTTCGTCTCGGATCTTCACGCGGTGTGACGGACCAGGTGCTGCCGATGGAGCTCATGGATCCGCTGGACATGGTGTCGATCCTCACCGGCGCCGGGCTCTTGCTCTCGGCGTTGGAAACCTGGTCGTCGCGCGCCGTCTTTCGACACGACGGATTGCTCAGCTGGGACATCTCCCGCCTGCAAAACACCTGGTCGGCCGCGGGACCGACCGGAGCACTTCTCGACGTCGTCGAGCGCGATGCGACCTTCACGGTTCTGATCCTCGTTCGTGGCCTCGCCGCGCTGGCCTTGATCGTCGTGCCGATCGACCACCCGCTCTTTCTCGGAGCAAGCGGCGCTCTGGCGGTCGCGCTCGTGCTGCTCAGTCTCCGCTCCCGCTATGGGCTCGATGGAGCTCACCAGATGTTCTTGCTGCTGGTAGTGGCTCTATGGCTCGGGTCCCTTGCCGGACCGGAGTCGCTCGGCCGTAGGCTGTGCGTCTGGTTCATCGCCGGCCAGGCCGCGTTGAGCTACCTGGTGGCGGGGCTCGCCAAGCTCGGATCGGAGCGCTGGCGGAGCGGTGGCGCGCTGATCGGAATCCTGGGCACCGAGATCTACGGGCACGCCGGTGCCCATGCGTTTTTCGCCGAACGGCCGCGATTGGCTCAGCTCGCCTGCTGGGGCGTTTTCGTGTTCGAGATCGCCTTTCCCGTGGTCTTCGTCCTGCCCGCCGAGCTTGCCGTGGGCATGCTGATCGCGGCGCTGGCCTTTCACCTGGTGAACGCGGTGTTGATGGGGCTCAACACGTTTCTTTTCGCCTTCGCCGCGACCTATCCGGCGATCCTGGCCGTCGTTCTCTGACGCCTAAGGTCGGCCGC
Source organism: Acidobacteriota bacterium (assembly GCA_039194425.1). Classification (GTDB taxonomy): domain Bacteria; phylum Acidobacteriota; class Thermoanaerobaculia; order Multivoradales; family J023; genus JAUIJL01. Next base: position 131,656 of record JBCCVZ010000011.1, read on the forward strand.
TCCAGCTCGGAAGGACCGAGCAGCAGTTGTTCTGGAGTGACTGGCTTCTCGCGCTGCGCGTCAGGGCTGCGGCAGGTGGCCGACGAAGGGCAGGCAGTCCATCGGCGGTGTACCATCGTCCGGCCATGAGTACCGATTCCCCGCAGACCGATTCCTCGCAGACCAATTCCTCGCAGACCGACTCCTCACCTCGGCCGCGCCTGTATCTCGTCGACGGCTACTCGAACATTTTTCGCGCCTACTACGCGATCCGAAACCTCTCCAACTCGCGCGGTGAGCCGACCAACGCCGCCTTCGGCTTTCTGCAAATGCTGCGCAAGCTGCTGCGCGACGAGGCGCCGGAGCATCTCGGCATCGCGATGGACGTCTCCTCCGCCACGGTGCGCAAGGAGCGCTACGAGGACTACAAGGCGCATCGCAAGCCGATGCCCGAAGACCTTCGGCCGCAGATCGCCTGGATCCGCGAGATCGTCGAGGCGTACCGGATTCCGCTGCTCGAGATGGAGCGTTACGAGGCCGACGATGTGCTCGGTACCCTGGCCAAGAAGGCCACCGCGGCCGGCTACGACGTGATTCTGGTGAGCCCGGACAAGGACCTGTTTCAGCTCGTCGACGAGCATGTGTTCGTCCTCCATACCGGACGCGACAAGCTTTACGACGCCAAGGGTGTCGAGGAAGACTTCGGCGTGCCGCCGGCGCAAGTGGTCGATGTGTTGGCGCTGATGGGTGACTCGTCGGACAACGTCCCCGGGGTCCCCGGAATCGGGGCCAAGGGCGCCGTGAAGCTGCTCGAGCAGCATGGTTCGCTCGATGCCCTGCTCGACGCCGCCGACTCGGTGAAACGCAAGAGCTACCGTGAGGGGCTGCAGACTCACCGCGACGACGCGCTGCTGTCGAAGGAATTGGTCACCATCCACACCGACCTCGACATCGCATTCGAGCCCGCGACGCTCACCGTCGACGAACCAGATCTGGACCAGCTGCTCGAGCTCTGCTGGCGCCTCGACTTCCAGCAGATCGCGCGCGAGCTCGAGGAGACGCACGGGGGTCGTGCGCCCGAGCTGGCGCCGGCCGAGTGCGTGCAGTCGGCCGACGAGCTGGCGGCCGCGCTCGCGCCGACGCTGAACGACGGGGGGGACCTCGGTGTCGCGGTGCTCGGGGTCGGCACGCCGGGCAGCGAGGCGCTCGGTCTGGTCTTCGCGCGGCCGACGGCGGACAACGGCGACGAGGAGGGCGAGGGCGAGGGCGAGCATACGATCTTCGCCGACTTTCGCGACGCGGTGTTGCGCACCGCCGCGCTCGAGCAGCTACGCGCTCTCGTCGCGCGCGCCGATGTGCGCCTCGTGGGCCACGATCTGAAAGAGGCGCTGCGCCTCCTCGGTCCGCGTTGCGACGTCGGCTGCCGCCTGGTCGACACGATGTTGCTGTCCTACGTCACGCGCTCGGCGCTGCGCAGCCACGACTTCGAGGCGGTGGTCATGGATCGCCTCCACCGTACGCCGTCGAGCGCCAAGGATGCCGGCTTCACCAAGGAAGGACTGCCGATGCCGGGCGCGTCGTCGCTCGCGATCCACGCCGCAGAGCGCGCGGTGCTTCCCCTGCGCATGGTCGGGCGCATGGAGGAGGATCTCGACGCACCGTCTTCCGGAGGACAGTCCGCCGAGGAGGGTGGCGACGACGGGAGTCTGCGCGCCGTCTACGAGCGCTTCGAGGAGCCGCTGGTGTCACTGCTGGCGACGATGGAAGAAGCGGGAATCCTACTCGATACGGATTTCCTGGCGGTGATGTCGGACGAGCTCGCGAGCGAGCTGGCGGCGCTCGAGCGCGCCATCTACGAGATCGCCGGCGAGACCTTCAACCTCAACTCGCCGAAGCAGCTCGGCGAGATCATGTTCGAGAAGCTCGGCTACCCCGTGGTGCGCAAGACCCGCAAGTCGAAGAGCTATTCGACGGACGCCGAGACGCTCGAGAACCTCGCGGCCCGCGGCTTCGACCTGCCCGAGCAGCTGCTGCGCTGGCGCGAGCTGGCGAAGCTCAAGTCGACCTATGTCGACGCCCTGCCGCAGCTGGTCGACGACGGCGGGCGGATCCACACGCGCTTCAATCAGGCAGTGGCGGCGACCGGCAGGCTGTCGTCGTCCGATCCGAACCTGCAGAACATCCCCGTGCGTACCGAGCTCGGGCAGCGCCTCCGGGACGCGTTTCGCGCCCCCGAGGGCTACTCGCTGATCGTCGCCGACTACAGCCAGATCGAGCTCCGCATCCTTGCTCACATCGCCGAAGAAGAGACCATGATCGAGGCCTTCCGGCGCGGTGAAGACATTCATGCCGCCACCGCCGCCGCGGTCTTCGGCATCTCGTCGCAGCTGGTCGTGCCCGAGCAGCGGCGCGTTGCCAAGATGATCAACTTCGGCATCGTCTACGGCATGACCGCTTTCGGACTCGCGACCCGACTGGGCATCGGGCGCGGCGACGCCAAGCGCTTCATCGATACCTATATGGAGCGCTATCCGGGCGTGCAGCGCTACACGGAAGAGACGCTCGACGAGGCGTTCGAGACCGGCCGAGTGACGACCCTCTATGGCCGTGTGCGGCAGATTCCCGACATCCGGAGCCGCAACTGGAATCTGCGCGAGAACTCGAAGCGCATGGCGATCAACGCGCCGATCCAGGGCACCGCGGCGGATCTGCTGAAAGACGCGATGCTCGCCGTCGAGAGCACCATCCGCGCCGAGGAGCCGTCGGCGCGCCTGCTGCTCACCGTCCACGACGAGCTGGTGCTCGAAGCTCCGAGCGGTGTGGCCGAGGCGTTGGCGCAGTCGGTGAAAGAGGCGATGGAAGGTGTCGCGACTCTGCGGGCGCCGCTGGTCGTCGATCTCGGCCTCGGCGCCACCTGGGGCGCCGCCAAGAGCTGAGTCGCCCGATCGACGTGTCTCGATCGTGCTCGTGAGCGTTTTGTCCGCCTCTTGAGGCGCGTCGAAAGGCTCTCCTTGAGCAATTTTCGAGAAAAGTCGTCCTCATGTCTGTTTTAGAATGAATCTGTCTGGCCCTGTACAGGTCGAAAAAGAGGCTTCGACGATTGGACTGACGCAGGTGTTCGACACTTGGAGGTCGGGTCGCGACGAAGCCAAAGGGGGGCGTTGCCTTCGGGGACGCCCTCGCAACTGAGGCCGTGGGCGACGCTCGTCTCCGCTTGATTCGCTCACGGCGAGAAAGGAGCCCTGAGCGTCATGAGCAAGACCATCACCCTCGACCAGGCGACCTCAGCGATCGAGATCCGCCACGATCGGATCTACACCGCATCGAATCGCCGCCTCGCATTCACAGACCCGGCCGAGTACCTCGACTTCGGACGGCCGATCGCCGCACCGGATGCGGCGCGCTTCGACAATCGCTCCCTCAAAGCGCTCGAAGAAGCGAGCTTCAGCGACGCGACGCCGCTGCTGCGTGAGCGGGCCCTCTGGGAGCTCGTCGACCGCCAAGGCGCCGCGGCGCATGATGTCGTCGATCGGTTCATGGCTGAAGAGCAGGACCGCGCTTGCCGCGCGCATGCTCTGTGGCTGCTGCAGAAAACGGCCAACGCCGAGACGGTCACCCGTCTCTCGGGCTACTTCTCGGACGACGATCCGGAAGTCGCCGAATGGTCGCGTCTGCTCGTTGAAGAGCTCACCGGCGAGGTGCAGAACTGGAGCCTCGGCCGCCGAGCCGAGGTGCACGAAGACCGCACGTTCGACCAGACTCTGCCGCTGCTGATCGCCGGCCAGACGCTGATCACGGTGCCGCAGCTGGGCCGGATCAAGGTCACCCTGTCGCCGCTCTGGTTCGAGCAGATCCTGGGCCGCGTCATGGCCTGCACCAACCGGGCGACCTTCGATTCGACGCTGGTGATCGAGAAGGCGCTCGACGATTTGCACCCCGACGGCAGCACCCACTACGAGGTGTTCCTGTTCAAGGGCATTTCGTACGAGCTCGAGCCCAACAAGCTCTTCGAGCACCACTACGAGTCGGTCCAGACGCGGCCGTTCTACCCCAGCGGCACCGTCGAGGTCGGCAAGTCGATTCCGGTCGCGGTTCCGCTGGCGCGCGTCGCCGGCACGTCGATCGACAATCCGATCGACCCGAGAGCCTGCATCGGTGAGGGCGCCCGCGCCGACCGGATGCGCGATCAAGGCTGGGTGACGACCGTGCGCGGTCGCTACTCCGGCTGGGCGTCGGTCAACCTCGACACCGTGCTGGAGACGAACTTCGTGCCGCCTGGTGCGGTTCAGCTGTCGAATCCGACGCATCCCGTGGCCGGTCCGATGACCAACGCGGTGTTGTTCGGCACCTTCCGCGGCAAGATCTCGGACCACACCGGAACCGGCGCGCTCGACATCAACACGATCCCGTGCCACGGCACGGTCGACGGCGAGCACGATCTGCACTGCGACGGCGCGGCCGTCCAAGACCCGTTCCTGCAGTGAGTCGTCCCAAAAGAGATCAAACGTCCTGGACTAGGTGGATCCTATGAGCAATGAAAACAAGTCCCCTGCCGCAATCTCCACATTGAGCAGGCGCAGTGTCGTCCGTTCAATCATCACCCTCGCCGCCGGTGGTGCCGTCGCCACGATGGTGACCCCGGGCTCCGCGGCGGCGAGCGCCGACGCCGCCTGCGCCGACGACGGCCGTCTGTCTCCGGTCAGCCGCGAGCCGCTGGCTCTCGACGTGACTCCACGCACCCTGCGTACCGGTGACTTCTTGCTGACGGACCAGTACAACGCGCGCGTCTACCTCGTGCGGGATCGCAAGATCCTGCCGTTCATCGATGTCGATACCTGGGGCCGGTCCCACGTCTGGGACGCCATCGCGACCCCCGACCGCAAGACGGTGTACCTGTCGATGAGCGGTCTTCGAGGCCCGACACTCGACTATGTTGGCGTCAAGGGCCTGGCGCTGATCGTCGAGCTCGATCCTCGAAGCGGCAAGGTTCTGCGCTCGTTCTCGTCGGTCAACGACAAGGGCTGGCCGCACCATCAGGAGTTCATCGACACCACCGGAATGGTCTTGACGAGCGACGGCAAGCGCCTGCTCGTCAACGACTTCATCGGCTTCGCCCATCGCGGCATGATCCTGGAGTTCGACCTCACCAAGGACGGCGAGGTCAGCGTGTTCCGGGACGGCCTGATGGAGCCCGCGGGTCTGAGCGCGGACGGCCCCGACCACGTGCTGGTCGGCAACGCGCGCATGCCGGGCGGTTCGGAGCTCGGCGGCCAGGTCGTGCGGGTCAACGTCAACACCGGCACGAAAGAGGTGCTGTTCAACGTCAATCGGACGACCGGCGCTTTGATCGGTGCCATCCGTCTCGCCGACGGCACGCTGGTCGGATCGATCAGCGACTGGCCGGACCAGCTCAAGAGCGAGGTGATCCGGATCGACGGCAAGACCAAGCACAAGACTCTGATCCAGCCGGATCTGGCGTTCTTCAGCGCCCAGATGGCCCCGGATCCCGAGGAGGGATTCTGGGTCGCGGAGTCGGTCAGCCGGACGCTGCTGCACATGAACACCGACGGCAAGGTGCTGGAGCGGATCAATGTCGACGACTGCGAGGCCGCTCCGCGAGCGGCGACGCAGCCGCTGGGCCGTGCGTTCGACACGCTCGAGAGCATCCGCCTGGTCGCCTGAGGCGACCGGACCTAGAGGAGAGTCAGCCATGCAACCGACCGTAGAGCACTCGACCTACATCGAGGCGCCTCCCGCAGACGTCTATCGACTGCTCGCCACCGGCGAGGGACTCGATTCCTGGTTCACCACCGGTGCGGAGGTCGACGCTCGCCCCGGGGGCTCGATCACCTTCCGCTGGCGGAACTTCGGCCTCGACGCCATCGAGGCCGAGGACGGTGGTCCGGTTCTCGAAGCGGTCCCGGGTGAAGTCTTCTCGTTCCACTGGTCGCCGGGACATCCCGATCGGCCGACCACGGTGCGCATCGAGCTCAAGCCGTACGGCCGTGGTACCCGGGTCGATTTGACCGAGACCGGCTTCGACGCCGGAGACGAGAAGAGCCTCGCCGCTGCCCTGATGGTCGCCACCGGGTGGGGCGAGGCGCTGACTTTCCTCAAGTATGCCCTCGAGGTTCCGGATGCTTACACGCATCCCTGCAGGTGGCGCTCGGACGCAGAGACGAGCGCGGCCTGATCCTGTCCCTTCGATGACTGGCGAACGTCTTCAGAACCCGTCGCGAGACCAGATGCGCCGTTGGCGCTCGAACTCGCGGCGGTTTTCTTTCTGCCAATGAACATCGGTCAGCGTGAACAGAAAGGCCACCAGCTGATCGATCTCTCGGTCGCTGAGATCGACGGGCAGGAGGGTCTCGCTCAGGTACGGATTGGGATTGCCGCCGTCGATGTAGAAGCGGACGGCCTCCCAGAGGGTGTCGATCGATCCATCGTGCATGTAGGGAGCCGTGAGCGAAACGTTGCGCAGGGACGGTGTTCTGAAGGCGCCCAGATCCGCGGGATCGCGGGTGACCAGGAAGCGGCCGAGCAGGGAGAGCGGTGTCTCGAGCACGATGCCGTCGAGCTCGGCCAGCGTCGCGGTCCGCGCGAGGCGCCGATGAGCCGTTCGGCTGAGCTCGTCGAAGGGCGCATACTCGGCGGCGATGCCGACGTTGTGGAACTGCTGGTCGGTGGCCAGGTTGTTGTCGGCCCCCAGCAAGTGGCACGTGCTGCACAGCGCGCGGCCGCGGAAGAGCTCCCAGCCGGCGATCTCGTCCGCGGTCAGAGCGCCTTCGTCGCCCTCGAGGTAGCGATCGAAGGGCGAGTCGAGAAACACCAGGCTGCGCTGGAAATCGGCCAGGGCGACCAGCAGGTCGCGCGGTTCGACGCGCCCGAACGCGCGGATGAACGCCACACGGTAGCTCTCGATCTCGAGCAGCTGGACATAGGCGGTCACCAGGTCCGGCATGTCCATCTCGGACGGGGCGAGCAGCGGCAGCTCGGCCTGCTGCTCGAGCGTTTCGGCGCGGCCGTCCCAGAACAGTGGCTTCAAGAGACCGGTGTTGATCACCGTCGGCGTGTTGCGCCGGGCGACGCGGCCCTCGATGCCGCGCGCCAATTTCTCGCCGTCGGCGAAGGCGCGTCGCACGTCGTGACAACTGGCGCAAGACACGGTGTGGTCGCGGGACAGCTTCGGCTCGAAGAAGAGTCTGCGGCCGAGCTCGATCCGCTCGTGGGACGGCGCGCCGGTGGAGAACATGCGTTGCCACCGCGCGGGATCGACGCCCGCGGGCGGATCAGTCAGGTCGCGATCACTGATCAGGGTCGCGAATGCGGCCTGCTGCGCCGCCATCTCGAGCTCGACCTGCCACGAGGTCGGCAAAAGCTCTCCGTGGCTCTGGGCTCCGGCGACGATCAGCAGAGCCACCAGAGCAAGTGTCGTGAGAATCCGGCGTTGGGAGGGGATGTCCGGTGCGTTCACGAGCCTGCGCCTCGATGTCATTGGGGCATCGACGGCAGCTTGGCCGTCGATCGCCAGGGGTCAAAAAAGCTCAAGGAACTTGGCAGCTATCGACGGTGGGACAGGAGCCCAGAGCAGAAGTATAATCAATCATCTCTCCGATGTCATTGTCCGCGCCGAGGATTTCGGCCGTTTCCGCGCTGGCGCGCCGCTTCGCCGACGCTCGGCGTCGTGGCCTTCGTCGTGCTGGTGCTTGCGCGGCTCGCCGCCGCTGCACCGGCCACCGCGGTGGAGCCACCGAGTCTTCGCGCCGTGCCTCTGGCGGACGAGATCGTGGTCGACGGCACCCTCGACGAGGTGACCTGGTCCGAGGCGCCGCGGGGCTTCGGCTTCGTGCAGCGTGAGCCGAACGTGGGAGCCCCGGCGAGTGAAGACACCAGCGTGCAGGTCGCCTTCTCGGAGACAATTCTCTATGTCGCGATCCGCTGCTTCGACTCGCGTCCCGAGCAGATCGTGGCGCAGGAGATGCGGCGCGACAGCGTGCTCAGCGGCGACGATTCGATCATCCTCCTGCTCGACACCTTCCATGACCATCGCAACGCCTACTCGTTCCAGGTCAATGCGAACGGGGCGCAGCGTGATCTGCTGATCACCGACGAGGGACGCGACGTCAACCTGTCGTGGGACGGTGTGTGGTGGGTGGGTACGCGGCGCGACGCCTCGGGGTGGTCGGTCGAGATCGCGATTCCTTTCGCGACGATCCTGTTCGACGCCAAGGCCGAGACCTGGGGTCTGAACGTTCGCCGCCTGCAGCGGACGAAGAACGAAGAAACGTATTGGGCGCCGATCCCCCTGGACGCCGGCATCGCGCGTATCTCACTCGCCGGTCACCTGGCGGGGCTCGAGCCGCCGGCGCCGGGTCTCGATCTCCACCTCAAGCCGTTCGCCGTCGGCGAGTCGGAGAGCTCGGCGGGCTCGAGCTCGCAGGATGACGGCGATTGGGGGCTCGACGGCCGCTGGGGGCTCGGTCGCAACGCCAGCGTCAACTTGACGTACAACACCGACTTCGCCGAGACCGAGGTCGACGAGCTTCGAGTCAACCTGACGCGGTTCTCACTCTTCTTCCCGGAGAAGCGCGAGTTTTTCCTCGAGAACGCCGGCATCTTCGATTTCGGCTTCGGCTCGTCGCTCATCGGGCCGCCGCTGCTCAAGGTCTTCCACTCTCGGCGGATCGGCATCGGCCGCGGCGGCGTCGAGATTCCCATCGAGTGGGGCGCGCGGTTCACCGGGCGACGCGGTGAATGGAGCGTCGGCGCGCTGCACGTCGAGACCGAGGGTCTGGACGACCCGGCGCTCGGAGTCGTCGCGCGCGATCGGAGTGGCGTCCTGCGGCTGACGCGCAACTTCGGCAGCCGATCCCGGGTCGGCGCGATGGTCACGGAGCGTGACCCCGCCGGGCGTGGCGCCAACCGCACCTACGGCATCGACGTCAATTTCAACCCCGTGCGGCGCCTCAACCTCTACGGATTCCTCAGCCGCAGCGAGACCTCTGGAGCCGGCGACGCAGGGGACGCCTGGGGCGTCGGCGGCACCTGGAGCGACTCCCACTGGCTCGGCAGCTTGAGCGTCGTGGAGGTCGACGACGAGTTCGACCCGGAGCTCGGGTTCCTGCTGCGCCGCGGTGTGCGCCAGTACCTGCCGAACCTCCAACTGCTGCCGCGGCCCGGCTGGCGCGGCGTGCGCAACCTCGATTTCCAGGTCGTCGGCGAAGTCGTGACAGATCTCGACGGCGACCTGCTCAGCGTGACGTCGTCGGCGACCCTCTTCGGCGTCAAGTGGCAGACCGGCGACTACTGGTCACTCTTCGTCGATTGGAACTTCGAGGAGCTGGAGCGACCCTTCGAAATCATTCCGGGGCTCGTGATTCCGGCGGCCGATTACACGTTCCCGGCCATCGGCACGTTTTTCCAGACGAGCCCCGGACGCAAGGTCGCGATCGACGGCTACCTCCGGACGGGCGAGTTCTACGACGGTGACCGCTACGACCACCAGCTCCGCCTCGTGACGCGCCCGAGTCGCTTCCTCGGCACCGAGACAGTGTGGACCTACAGCGATGTCCGCCTGCCGGACGGTCGATTCGATGTCAGCGTCATCCGGCAACGGATCAGCGTCGCGTTGCGGCCGACGTTCACGATCGACACCTTCATCCAGTGGAACGATCTGGCGGAGCTGGCGTCACTCAATGCCCGTTTGCGCTGGCAATACCGGCCGGGAGCCGACCTCTTCCTGGTCTACAACCACAACTGGATCGCGCCGAGCCTGGGCGACCTCGAGACGCGTGACGACCAGATTCTCGCCAAGCTCACATACCTGCTGGACTTCTGACGATGGACGACCTGAAGAGAGCCCTCCTGGTCTACTGCGTCGCCCTCGTCTGCGGCGTCGCCCTGGTCGTCGCGCTCGCCGCGTCGGCGGCTGCCGCAGACGACAAGGCGGAGCGCCAGCGGGTTCTGATCGAGACCGACGGCATGGACCTGCGCCCGGACGAGATCTACGTCCAGGTCGAGCGTCCGGTGCGCTTCGAGATCCGGCCCGGGGACGTGCCTCACATGTTTGCGATTCCCGATCTCGAGATCGAGCGGATCGTCTTCCCCGAAGAGCCGGAAGAGGTCGAGATCACCTTCTCGGAGCTCCGGGACTACGAGTTCCGCTGCCGTTTTCACCATCGCATGGGGATGAAGGGCACGATCCACGTCGTCGAGCACCTGCCCGACGAGTCGACCGAGTCGCCAGCCCCCGATCTTGAACCCGACCCACCTGAACCCGACCCACGAAAGGATCCGTCATGAGGCGCTGTGCCACTGCTTCGATTCTCGTACTTCTCGTCGTTATCGCTGCCGCTCCCGCCTTCGCCGGACTGAACGCCGAAGAAGGCGCGGACGCGGTCCGCACCCACATCGAGACGCAAACGGCCAAGCACGGCAAGTTCTGGGTCTACGACGAGGTGACGGACGAGTCTCTCGCGCTCAAGCTGGTTTCGATGCACGACACGCATTGGGGCCTGATCGACGACGAGACCTACTTCGCCAGCGGCGAGTTCATCGACGCCAAGGGCGACAAATACATGGTCGACGTCGTGCTGCGCGGCGCCAGCGCGGATGCGCTCGAAGTGGTGTCCGTCGAGGTGCAAGAGCGCGGGGGCGAAGCCCGCTACTCGTGGGCCGAGGCCGACGGTCGCTGGACCAAGCAGCCCTGATCCGCCGTCACCGCCCCGAGCTTCGATCCAGCGCCGGGTCGAGGTTCAGGCGGTGCTTGACGAAGAATGCGAGCGCCTGGCGCTGGAAGTCCAGCGTCGGGTGTGTCTGCTTGACGATGCCCTCGTACACCGCGAGCGACAGGATCGCCATGGTGAAGGCGGTGCTGCCGCGCAGCTGATGGCGCCGCTGCAGGTCGAAGAGCGCTGCGACGAAGACCGCGACGTCGAAGTCCTCGGTGACCAGCCGCGAGTGGTGGGCGATCAGCGCGACCATCTGCTCTCGGAATGCTCGGCTCTCGAAGCCTGCGCCGCGATCGACCGCGGTGCGCTCAATGACGCGTGCACAGCGTCGGCCGTCGTTGGCCACCATGCCGAAGAAGAAGCTCTTGAAGTCGAGCAGGTCGTCGCCGCCGAGACGGGCGACCAGGCCGGTGTCGAGCATCACGACCGAGCCGTCGTCCTGGAAAAACACGTTGCCCGGATGCAGATCCGCATGGATGAAGCCGTCCATGAAGATCATGCGAAACAGGCTGCGCAAGCCGGTCAGAGTGCCAAGCTCGAGCTGGGCACGATCGAGCGAGCTCTGGTCTAGACGCTCGAGCGGCCGAATCAGCTCCATCACCAGCACTTGGCGGTTCGACCAGCGCGCCACGACGCGCGGGAGACGGACCCGTTCGGCCGCGCTGAGATTCTGCCGAAAGCGCGCGTTGTTATCTCCTTCCTGGACGAAGTCGAGCTGCTGTTCGAGGGCCGCCGCCACTTCGGCGACCGCGGCGCGCAGCGGCAGGTTGCGCAGCGGCGGCAGCGATTCCAGCAGTCTCGCCCCGAACGCCAGCAGCCGGAGATCGGTACGGATCTGGCGCGCGACGCCGGGACGCCGGAGCTTCACGGCGACCTCGCGGATCCCGTCGACCGACTGGCGCAGCACTCCGCGGTGCACCTGGGCGATGCTGGCGCTCGCCAGCGGCTCGGGATCGAGCTGCTCGAAGATCTCGTCCGGCGGCCGGTCGAAGACCTGTTCGACGACGCGGTCGAGACGCTTCGCCTGCAGCGCCGCCACGTCGTCCTGGAGCCGGCGCAGCGGGCGGATCAACTCGTTGGGGAAGAGGTCCGAGCGCGCGCTCAGAATCTGCCCCATTTTGATGAACGTGGCGCCCAGCGACTCGCAGCAGTCGGTCAGGGTCTCGCCCGCGATCGCCGTCGGTCGCCGGCCGCCGGCGCGCAGCCAGCGCAGGCCGGCGAGCAGTCCGTAGAAACCCGCCCGGCCGGCGATCTCGACAGCCCGGATCGCGGCGGCTCCGGCCGAGGCGGCGCCGCTTCGATCCGGCGGTTCGGCGAGTCGTTCGGGGCTCATCGGTAGGTCAGTCGGGGTAGTGGAAGGTGGTGTCCTTGTCGATCTCCGGGTGCAGCGACTTGTGCACCGGGCAGGTGAGCGCGGCGCGCTCGAGCTTTTTGCGTTGGTTCGGCGTCAGCCCGGCGGGCATGGTGATGGTGATCGGCAGGCGGTCGACGCGCCGGGGATTGGAGCGCATGTGCTTCTCGATGCGGAACGACAGGCCGGTGAGGTCGAGGCCGTCGCGTTCGCCGACGATGCCGATTAGGGTCAGCATGCAGGCACCGAGGGCGGCGGCGGTGAGGTCGGTGGGGGAGAACGAGCTCCCGTCGCCCTGGTTGTCGACTGGTGCGGCGGTGCGCAGAGTCGAACCGGACGGACCGTGGATCATCTCGACGCCGAGGCCGCCGGCGTAGCGGCCGGTGATGTCTACTGCCATGGGAACCTCCTGGTCAGGCAGGCTAGCAGATGCCCGCCGCCGCGCGTTGCCACACGATCGCCACGATTCGCCTCGGTCTTTCCCCATGTCGCCAGATCGTGCGCAGGTCGTCGCGGCAGACTGATCGGGTCGGCGCGGACGCGCCGTCGAGAACCGCGGAGACTCTCGATGATCGATTGCACCAAGTCGAACCAAGACACGCGGCGCGAGCGCGAGGGCGACCAGGACGCCTTCGGCGGAGGACCGGTGTTCCTGCCGCGTCGGCGCATGTCGAAGCTGGCCGAAGAGCTGCTGGCGCGCCCTCTCGCCGCCGAGCTGCGCCGTTCGCCGCGCTGAGCAGCCTTCCTTTGTTCCTATTGGCCGCCACGCGCCGCGACGAGCTCGCGACGACCGGCCGAGGCGTCGCGCTCAGGGCGACGGGATGATCAAGACCTGCGACGGCCGGATGATGTGGCTGGTGATCCGGTTGGCGCGCTGAATCGCCGCCACCGACGTGCCGTAGCGGCGCGCGATCGATCCCAGCGTCTCTCCGGTGCGCACGGTGTGCGTGGTCGAGGCGGCGCCGGGGATCTGCAGCTCCTGGCCGACCCGCAGCGCGTCGGCGTTGCGCAGGCCGTTGGCGCGCTGAATCGCCGCCACCGAGGTGCCGAATCGCTGCGCGACGCGCGACAGGGTGTCGCCGCGCTGCACCACGTACACGGCCGGACCGCTGCTCGATGTCCGCCGCACGCTCGGCGTGCCGCCGCCGCCTCCCGGAATGCGGAGGCTCTGGCCGACGCGGATGCGGTTTGCGCTGCGGAGCCCGTTGGCGTTCTGTAGCGCCCGGACCGAGGTGCCGTAGCGGCGCGCGATGCGGCCCAAGGTGTCGCCGGGCCGCACGCGGTAGTTCATGCCGACCTGGCGCGAGGAGCGATCGTCGAGGTCGGCGTAGGCCGTCTGGACGGCGTCCAGCGTACCGCGCGGCACGCGCAGCAAGTAGCCCTCGGGCAGGTAGAGGCCAGCCCGCCAGATCTCCGACGACAGGCCGAGGTTGAGCAGCCGGATCGCGTCGAGATCGATCTGCGCGGCCTCGGCGAGCGCCGGCACCGAGACGTAGTCTTCAGGGACGAACTCTTCGTAGGTCAGCGGACCGGAGGGCTCGACGCCCGGGAAGTAGTGGTCGCGGTTCAGATAGACCTCGGCAGCGGCGATGAACTCGCTGTAGAAGTTGCGCGACGCAAAGCCGAACGTACGCGAGCGATAGCGCTGCGAGATCGTGCCGATATCGCGCGTCCCGACCTGGCGCACCGCGCGCTTCATGCCGCCCCGGCCGTGGTTGTAGGCGGTGATCGCCAGCGGCCAGGTGCCGAGGGCGGCATGGTTGTCGCGCAAGAGCTGCGCCGCGGCGTCGGTGGCGCGCAGAGGATCGAAGCGTTCGTCGGCCTCGGCCCGGATGCTCATGTAGGTGCGCGCGGTCGACGGCATGAACTGCCAGATGCCGCCGGCGGCCGCCTTCGAGCGCGCGCCTTCGTGAAAGAGCGATTCGACGAACGGCAGGCGCGTGAGCTCGAGCGGCAGGTCGTAGGCTCGGAAAATCCGCTCGATCGACGGCATGTAGAGACCGGAGCGGCGAATGCCGTCGGCGAAGCGATCGGCGAGGCAGGTCTGCGTCCGCAGGCGGTTCTTCGCGTTGCGGTACTTGGACGCGCCGCCGTCGACGCTGTCGAAGAGTGCCGCGACGCGCTCCTGGTCCTGCGGCCAGGCCGAGCGAGTGCCGGCCGCGAGAGCGTCGAGGATCTCGGAGTATTTGGCCTTGGTCTTGCGGATCTGATCGCGCCGGATCGTCCGCTTGCGTCGCTCGGAGACACCGCTCTCTTCGAGCTGCGAGAAGTCGAGCGCGGCATAGATCACCTGAAGGTGGCGATCGTCGTGGACGAGCACCGTGTCACTCTCGTAGCGTGTGTAGACGATGGTCCAGAACGCCACATTGTGGCGCAGCGCGGGCGGCACTGGGAACTCGTGGTTGTCGAGCGTGCGCAGCGCATGACCGGCCGGACGGAGAGCGGTTTCGGTCGGCGCGGCGGTTCCTTCGGCTGCGACCAGGGGTGAGACGCACAAAAGCGCCGCGAGGAGAGTGCCGAGTGACTGTCTCATGCACCGAGAGTATACGGTGCCCAGGCGTGGACGGCGAGGGTCGCGGGGTGAACTTGCGGCAGGGCGTGATCAAAGGGTCGTCGACCGACCGCGAGACCAAGAGACATCGTGACAGAATGGAAGATCTGCGGCGCCTCGGGGAGAGTGCGCCCCGCAACCAGGCGGCCTGGCTGACGGCCGCGACACCCCTGAGTGACACGACGGAGAGCATCCGATGTCCGATACACGACCGATCGCCGACCGCGGCTACGCGCAACCCGACAGCCTGGTGTCGACCGAGTGGGTGGCCGAGCGGCTCGACGACCCGTCGATTCGCCTGGTCGAGTCGAACGAAGATCCCTTGGTCTACCCGGCCGGCCACATCCCGGGCGCAGTCGAGGTCGACTGGACGCGCGATCTGAACGACCCGCTGCGCCGCGACTACCTCGGGCGCGAGGGATTCGAGGCGCTGGCGCGCCGCCTCGGACTCACCGCCGACACCACGGTGGTTTTCTATGGCGACCGCAACAACTGGTGGGCCTGCTACGCCTACTGGGTGTTCCATCTCTTCGGCCACACGAACGCCAAGGTGATGGACGGCGGGCGCCTCAAGTGGCAGCAGGAAGGACGCTCTCTGGTGCGCGACGTGCCGAGCTACGACGCGACCGACTATGCCGCGCCGGCGCGCGACGACGTGACGATCCGCGCCTTCCGCGACCAGGTGCTGGCGCATCTCGACACCGAGGGGTCGTTGATCGATGTGCGCAGCCCCGAGGAGTTCAGCGGCGAGCGTCTGCACATGCCCGACTACCCGAACGAAGGCGCGCTCCGCGGCGGCCACATTCCCGGCGCGGCCAACATTCCTTGGGCGCGTGCCGTCGACCCGGAGAGCGGGACCTTCAAGACTGCCGACGACTTGCGCTCGATCTACGAGCAGGAGGCCGGGCTCAGCCCCGGCGACGACGTCATCGTCTACTGCCGCATCGGCGAGCGCTCGAGCCACACCTGGTTCGTGCTCAGCCGTCTGCTCGGCTACGACCAGGTACGCAACTACGACGGCAGCTGGACCGAGTGGGGCAACTTGGTCGGCGTGCCGATCGAGAAATGACCGGCATGAGCACGACGACGCGGCTCCCGGAGAAGCTTGCCGAGATCGTCGACCTGCTCACGCTGGTCGACCGCGCCGAGCGCATCGACCTCCTGATCGGCATCGCCGATCGCTTCCGCGGCGTGCCGTCGGAGATCGCCGAAGCGCCCTATGCCGACGAACACAAAGTGCCGGCATGCGAGTCCGAGGCGTACGTCTGGGCGCGGCGCCAGGACGACGGCACGCCGAAGTTCTACTTCGCGGTCGAGAACCCGCAGGGCATCTCGGCGATGGCGATGGCGGTGATTCTCGACGAGTCGCTGTCGGGCGTCGACCCGGTGCAGGTCGCGGCCGTGCCGCAGGACCTCGTCTACGAGATCTTCGGCCGCGAGCTGTCGATGGGCAAGAGCATGGGGCTGATGGGCATGGTGGCGATGGTGAAGCACTTCGCCAAGCGCCTCGCCGCCGGAGGTGGTGCTTGAGCGCCGAGCGCTTCGCCGGCCGCACGGTGTTGGTCACCGGCGGCTCCGGCGGCATCGGCGCCGAGATCTGCCGCCGCTTCGCCGCCGAGAGCGCCCGCGTGTGGATCCACTACGGGGCGGGGCGCGACGCGGCCGAGGCGTTGCGCGCCGAGCTCGAGGCGTCCCGCGCGCGCGATCCTCGGGTCGTGGGCGCCGACTTGCGCGATCCGGAGGCGGTCGCGGCGATGGTCGGCCGGGTGGTCGACGAGTCGGGACGGCTCGACATCCTGGTCAACAACGCCGGCATCTTCGAGCGTCATCCGCTGGCCGAGACGTCGTTCGACGCCTGGCGTGAGGCCTGGGATCGCACCCTGGGCATCAACCTGCTCGGACCGGCGCATGCCTGCTGGCATGCGGCGCGCCACATGATCGACGCCGGCGGCGGTCGAATCGTCAACATCAGCTCGCGTGGCGCCTTCCGCGGCGAGCCCGACTGCCCGGCCTACGGCGCCAGCAAGGCGGGTGTCAACGCATTGACGCAGAGCCTGGCGGCGGCGCTCGCGCCGCACAGAATCTTCGTCTACGCGGTGGCTCCGGGCTTCGTCGAAACCGCGATGGCGCGTCCGTACCTCACTGGCGCGATGGCCGAGGCGGTGAAGAGCCAGAGCCCGCTCGGCCGGGTCGCCACGGTCGGCGATGTCGCCTACTGGGTGCTCGCCATGGCTGCCGACGGTGCCGAGTTCGCCACCGGCGCGATCGTCGACGTCAACGGCGCGTCGTACCTGCGGACCTGACGCGATGGCTTGGTTCTCGCGTAAACCGTCCCGCCGCGAGCGCGCGCCGGGAGTTCTCGACTCCGGCGTCTGGCATTCGCCCGGCCTCGCCTCGGTGTGCGGCGCGCTGCGCCGCAGCGACCAGCCCGCCGTCCTCGATCTCGGCGGTTCGTCGTCCGAGAGCTTCGAGTTCCTCGGCGCCCTGGCGCACGACATCGTCGTCCAAGACATCTTCCACTCGAGCGGAGAGCCGGTCGGTCAACGCGCGGAGCTGTTCCGCTTCGCCAGCGCCGACGAGGTGTCGCTGCCGGCACCCGCGGACGGACAGTTCGACGCGATTCTGGCCTGGGACGTCTTCCACTACCTGCCGCGCGGCGAGCGTCGTGCCTTCGGGCAGCGCCTGGCCGCGCTCTGTGCGGAGGGCGGCCGGGTCTTCGTCATCGCGTCGCAGACGACGCCGGTGCCGCCGACGCCGATCCACTTCAAGATCCTCGGCGACGAAGAGGTCGAGTACGTGCTCGGCCCGGCGCGGGTCGAGGCGCCGCAGCTCACCACGCGTGAGGTCGAGCAGGCCCTGGCGCCGCTCGTGCCGGAGCGTGTGTTTCAGCTGCGCAACGGCCTGCGGGAACTGGTGCTGGGGGCTCGAGCCGAACCAGCGACCGGAGGTTCGTGACGAAGCGCGGCGTCTGAAGCGGGGCCCGGACGGCGATATACTCCCGCGTGATGAGTCAATACCGTCCCGAGGACGAGCACCACGACGGTCTCGCCGTCGAGCCGAAGAAAAAGACCAAGAAGCCGCGCCTGTGGAAGGTGCTGCTACACAACGACGACTACACGACGCAAGAGTTCGTCGTCGATATCCTGATTCGACACTTTCGCAAGGCTATCGCCGAAGCGACCCAGATCATGCTCGAGGTTCATTTCAAAGGCGTCGGCGTCGCCGGCATCTATCCGCGCGAGGTGGCCGAAACCAAGGTCCACGAAGTGACCTCCGAGGCGCGCGCCGCGGGCATGCCTCTCTTGCTCACCATGGAGCGCGAGTGAAGATCTCAGAAGACCTCCAGATCTCGTTCTCGGTCGCGATCACCGAGGCGAGCCGTCTCCACCACGAATACGCGGGCCTCGAGCACCTGCTCTACGCGCTGACACTCGACCGCAAGACGGCCCAGGCGCTGCAGCATGCGGGTGCCGACGTCGAGGCTCTCAAGCGCGGCCTGCAGAGCTACCTGCAAGACGAGCTCGAGCGGCTCGACGGAGTCCAGGTCGATCCCCGTCTGTCGATTGCCCTGCAGCGAGTGCTGGCGCGTGCCCAGGCACACGTCGAGGGCACGGGCAAACCAGAGCTCGACGGCACCGATCTCTTGGTGGCGATGTTCTACGAGACCGATTCACACGCGGTCTACCTGCTCGAAGAAGAGGGTGTGTCGCGGCTCGACGTCGTGTCGTATCTCTCGCACGGTGTCTCGAAGGCGCAGGCCAGTCCGGGACGCGTCGTCCCCGAGGGCGACGACTTCGACGACGAAGGGAACGAGGAGCTCGGCGGCGACGCTCTCGAGGCGTTCACGCAGAACCTTACCGAGCTGGCCCGAGTCGGCAAGATCGACCCGTTGATCGGACGCGACAAGGAAGTGCTGCGCACCCTGCACATCCTGCAGCGGCGGCGCAAGAACAATCCGATCTACGTCGGCGACCCGGGGGTCGGCAAGACGGCGCTGGTCGAGGGGCTAGCGCTGCGCATCGCCGAAGAGCGCGTGCCCGAGCGGTTCCACGATACCCAGGTCTTCCGGCTCGACATGGGAGCGCTGCTCGCCGGCACGCGCTATCGCGGCGATTTCGAGAACCGCCTCAAGGCGGTGCTCGCCGCGCTCGAAGAGCAGGAAGATCCGATCCTCTTCATCGACGAGATCCACACCATCGTTGGTGCCGGCAGCGCGGGGCGCGGCAGCATGGACGCGTCGAACCTGCTCAAGCCAGCTCTGCAGGAAGGACACATCCGCTTCATCGGCGCCACCACTTGGGACGAATACCGCCAAAGCTTCCAGCGCGACGCCGCCCTGTCGCGACGCTTCCAAAAGGTCGAGGTCGTGGAGCCGTCGGTCGAGGAGACGGTGAAGATCTTCCTCGGCCTGCGCGATCGCTACCAAGACCACCACGACGTGCGCTACACGAAGCCGGCGATCCAGGCGGCGGCCGAGCTCGCCGGCCGCTACCTGCGCGACCGGCGCCTGCCCGACAAAGCCATCGACCTGCTCGACGAGGCCGGAGCCGCGGTGGCGCTGCAGGGCCGCAAGATGGTGAACGTCGGCGAGCTGGAGAAGGTGCTGGCGACGATGGCGCAGATTCCCGAGCGCCGGGTCAAGGGCGGCGATCGTGAGCGCCTGCAGATGCTCGAATCAGAGCTCAAGCGGGTCGTCTTCGGCCAGGACGCCGCGATCGATCGGCTGGTGTCGGCGATCAAGGTCGCGCGCGCCGGACTGCGCGATCCGCAGAAGCCGATGGGCGCCTTCTTGCTCACCGGCCCGACCGGTGTCGGCAAGACCGAGGTCGCCAAGCAGCTGGCCGAGATCATGGGCGTCGAGCTGCTGCGTTTCGACATGTCGGAGTACATGGAGAAGCACTCGGTGTCGCGCCTGGTCGGTGCGCCGCCGGGCTACGTCGGCTACGACCGCGGCGGTCTGCTCACCGAGGCGGTGACCAAGAACCCGCACTCGGTCGTGCTACTCGACGAGATCGAAAAGGCGCATCCCGACGTCTTCAACATTCTGCTCCAGGTGATGGACCACGGCACGCTCACCGATACCAACGGCAAGCTGGCCGACTTCCGCAACGTCATTATCTTGATGTCGTCGAACGTCGGTGCGCGCGAAATGGCCGGCCGCGCCGTCGGTTTCGGCGACACGTCGGACGTTTCCGCGTCGCGCGGCGACGAAGCCTTCGAGCGCCTGTTCAGCCCCGAGTTCCGCAACCGCCTCGATGCCCGGCTGCAGTTCGTGCCGCTGAGCCCCGAGGTGATGGAGCAGATCGTCGAGAAGTTCTTCACCGAGCTGCGCACGCAGCTGCGCGCCCGCAAGGTGAAGCTCGTGCTCACGCCGGCAGCGCGCAAGCTGCTGGCGGAGAAGGGCTACGACCCGGCGTTCGGCGCGCGCCCGCTGGCCCGCGTCGTCGAGCAGGAGATCAAGACACCGCTGACCGACGAGCTGCTCTTCGGTCGTCTCGACGACGGGGGTACGGTCACCGTCGGCGCCAAGAACGGCGAGCTCGATCTCCGCTTCAGCTGACGCTGGGCCCAGTCGATCCTGGTTCAGCGGGCGCGGACGATCCAGATGCGGCCGATGAGATCGAGACCGTCCCCGTCGTGCCGCGCCGCGACGAGCTCGCGCACCGCCTCGGCCCGAGCATCGACCTCGTCGGCGGGTGCGGCGTCGAGATAGCGAGCGGTCGGTCCCCAGTCGAGGTAGAAGTCGGCGACCTCGTCGACCGAGCCCTCGAGCCGCATCGTCCGCTCGAACGGTTCGAGCTCGATCGAGGTGAAGCCCGCAGCGCTCAGCATGGAGCGCGTGTGGTCGGCGTCACCCAAGGAATGCGGGCCGGGGATGCCCGGTCCGGTCTCAGGGCGCTCGTCCGGTGTCGTGAGGAGCTCGACCGGCTTCGACATCCAGTGATTCTCCTCGGCGCTGCGCCAGGCCAAGGCGATCAGGCGACCCTCGGACGCCAGCCAAGACCGCAGGTTGGCGAACGCCTCGGCCGGCTGCGCGAAGAACATCACGCCGAAGCGAGAGATCACTCGGTCCACGGGCGCGCTCGGGGTCCAGCCGGCGGCGTCGGCCTCGACGAAATCGATCTCGAGCCCTGCGAGCTCGGACTTGCGCCGCGCCAAGGCGAGCAAGGGCGCCGAAATGTCGACTCCGGTGGAGCGACCCGGGCCGATCCGTCGTGCCGCGGCCCGCGTCGAGTCTCCGGCGCCGCAGCCGACATCGACCACGCGCTCGCCTTCAGCAAGTGCCGCATGCTCCAACAGCGCGTCGGTGAATGGCGCCATCAACGCGTCGAGGCGGTCGGCCGACCGCACCCAGCGTGACCCACCCTCGTCGTTCCAGAAGTCTTGTTGAAACTGCTCGCTCATCGAATCTCCAATGCGGTGCACTCGTCAGTCCAAACCGATGACGATCTCGGTCCGTCGGTTCAACGCTCGACCGTCTTCGGTCTCGTTGGGCGCCAAGGGATACTCGGCGGCGAAGCCCTGAACCTTGAGACGAGTCGACGCCAACCCATTGGTCTCGAGCACTCGCGCCACGGCCTGTGCACGCCGCAGGGAGAGGACCTGGTTGTGATCTCCAGACCCGCTCGAGTCGGTATGCCCGCAAACGAAGAGGTCGAGGTCGGCGAAGCGTGTTTGCAGAACCTGAGCCTGGTTGTTCAACAAGGGCTCGACGCCGGGCGAAATCTCGTAGCTGTCGACTTCGAAACTCGCGCGCGCACCATAGTCGAAGACCAGGATGTTCTCGAGGCCCAAAGCCCGAGCCATGTCCGACGGCTCGTCGCGGACGGTGAGGTGGACCCGCACGTCCGTGGGGCTCAGGATTCGAATGCGTCGTTCGATGATCTGCTCTTCGGCGCGGCGTTCGAGCGTCAACGCCGCGGCTTCGTCGAGACCGACCAAGCCGAGCTCGAGGGGTGAGACACCGACGGGCTCGCCGTCGAGCAGGATCTTCTGCCCTTCGGGCTCGCTGATCACCAGAGCCTGGAGTGTCGGTGCTTTCGGGGTCGACGCGCAGCCGATGCTGAGGGCGAGTGTGAGGAGGAGGAACGCGAGGGGACTTCGGGTCCGGTGAGGTCTTGGAGTTGTCATCGTGGAGTTCTCATCGTCAGGGGTCTCAGGGGAATCGGATGCTCAGTGTGAGACTGGAGGGAACTGGACGGTCCTCGAAGTCGCGCCCGGGCTCGAAGCGGTAGCTCTCCAAGTGCTTGCGGGCGGCGGCTGCGCAGGATTCGTCGGCGGAGACCAGAGCTCGACTCGACGTCGGCTGGCCGGCTGCGTCGACCGAAACGGTCAGAATCACCTCGCTCGAGGCGCAGGCTCGGGCCGTCGTCCCGTCGAGCTCGATCGTCGGAGCGTCGAGAATCGCTGGCGGAACAACTGCCCGGCGGGGTGATTCTGCTGCAGTCTCGGCAGGCGGCGGCGTGTCTGCACCGGTTGGACGTCGGGCGGGCGCCGCCTCGGTCGAGCGTGGTGGGCTCGGAGAGGTCTCGGTGGCTTCCGGCTCGGTGGTGGCTCGACGGACCGACTCGGTGTCGTCCGATGCGGTGTCGTCCGGCGCGGTGTCGTCCGATGCGGCGTC
This sequence comes from Acidobacteriota bacterium, assembly GCA_039194425.1. Classification (GTDB taxonomy): domain Bacteria; phylum Acidobacteriota; class Thermoanaerobaculia; order Multivoradales; family J023; genus JAUIJL01. The sequence continues at coordinate 153,888 of JBCCVZ010000011.1, forward strand.
TTCCAATGCGGTGTCGTCCGATGCGGTGTCGTCCGGAAGTGGCTCAGCTGACGTCGACTCGTCCGTCGCCGGATCCGGCAAATCCGCTTCGACGGCGGCTTGCAGTCCGTCGGCAGGGGGTGCAGCCGGTTGCAGGAAGTCCGAGCGCAGCAGGAGGAGTGCCCCTACGATCAGAGTGATCACGCTGCCGATCATCACGAGGCCTGTGCGCTTCGAAACGCTGGGCGCGGGGGCCACGGGGCTCTGGGCGACGGGGCTCTGGGCGGCGGGGCTCTGGCCGACGATTTCTGTCGGCACATCCGAATCCTTCAGCGGGGCCGGAGCCTGAACCTTCGCCGTGATCCGGATCGCCTCATTGTCGATGTCTTGAGGAAAGGTCTCGAGGAGTCGATCGCGCATCTCGCCCGCGCTCTGAAAGCGGGCCTCTTTGCTCCGTGCCAGCGACTTCAAGACGATGGCCTCGAGGCGTGGGTCGAGATTCGGCATCCACTGAGACAGCGGTTCGGGATCCTCTCGAAGTCGACGCACCAGCGTCTGAATCGGATCAGACGCCTGGAACGGAAGCCTCGTGGTCAAGAGCTGGTAGAGACAGACACCCAGCGAGTAGACATCGCTTCGACCGTCCACCAATTCGCCGGCTGCTTGCTCCGGAGCGATGAAGGCAGGTGTGCCGAGAACCTTCCCCGTCATGGTCTTGAAGCCGCTGTCCTTGACCTTCGCGATTCCGAAGTCCATCAAGTAGGGGCGGCCCCGCGCCGAGATCATGATGTTCCCCGGCTTGACGTCTCGATGCACGATGCCGATCCGATGGCTGTAGTCCAGCGCATCGAGAAGCGGGACGGCCAGCGAAACCGTTTCTCGATGGGTTCGAGGGCTGTGTGACCTGAGCTCGGCCCCGAGGCTCGGCCCTGCGATGTACTGCATCGAGTACCACAGAACCCCATCGACGTCGCCGTAGTCGTAGACCTTGACGATGTTCGGATGGTCGAGAGACGCGACCAGGCGTGCCTCGTCGACGAATCGCCGGGCGAACTCGTGATCGCCGTCGTAGGATTCCTGGAGAACCTTCAGCGCTTCGAGGCGACCGAGCTTCTGGTTTCGCACCAAGAGGACCGTGGCGAACGCTCCGCGACCGAGAAACGCGCGAAACTCATAGCGATGCCCCAGTGCTTTCTGGAGAAACTCGATGCGATAGCCAGGGACCAACCGTTGTCCCTCCGTCTTGGAGTAGTACTTGGTGCCGCTGGCAGCAGAGTCTCGCCGGAGCGAACCTCGGGGAACCAGAGACACAGGAGTCGCCTGCGGTCGACGGCGTCAGGACGGGAGGGAGAGTAGCAGCAAGCGATTCCTGTGCGCCAGGCCAGGGGATTGGAACCCCTGGGTCCTATCCGGTGGAGCGAGCTTCAACGAACGAAAACGAGCCGCGCGGGTCCGTCCGGAGACGGTCCGCGCGGCTCAGGTGGCCGCTCGCCGGCGCGCTGGGCGGCGTCAGAAGTCGACGCGGGCGGTGAGGCCGAAGGTCCGCGGCTGGTTCACCAGATAGCTGACGCGAGCGAGCGTGCCGCGCTCCTGGTCGAGGCCGAGGAGGGCGAGCTCGTCGGTGGCGTTCTTCACCCACAGCGAGATGTCCCACTTGCCCTTCAGAATGCCGGCGCGCAGGTTGAGGATGTCGTACGCCGGCAGCTCGGGATCGAAGGTGAAGGTGGTCGCGGTGAGCGGGCCGCCGATGGTGTTGGGAAGTGCCAGCAGATTGACGGTTCCGAAGCCGGCGGCCTGGTCGCCGATCTGGGTGAAGCGTGAGCCGACGTGTTGGTAGACGCCGGAGACATAGCCGACGCGGCCTTTCTTCATCTCCCAGCGGTAGTTGGCCGCGGCCGCCGCCTGGAACTCCGGAACCGTCGGCAGGCGGTTGCCTTCCTCGATACCGGAGACGATCGAGGTGTTGCCGTTGGCGTCGGTGGACGTCAGCGACGAGCGCAGCTCCGAGTCGACGTAGCTGGCCGAGATCGCGAAGTCGAAGAACGGGTTTGGCTGCGCCGCCCACTCGAGCTCGATGCCGGTGCTGCGCGCCTCCGGCACATTGAAGACCACGCGCGACGAGCACGAGCCGGCGGTCACCGTCGCCTGCAGGTCGCTGATATCCATGAAGAAGGCGGCGACGTTGACCGTGCCGAGCCCGCCCATCGTGTCGGCCTTGACGCCGACCTCGTAGTTCCACAGCTCCTCGTCATCCCAGGTGTCGTTGCCGCCGAAGGTCACGAGATCTTGCGGCGTGCACAGCGGCACGTTCAGCGGGTCGTTGATGCCGCCGAGGCGGAAGCCCTTCGACACCTGCGCGTTGAGCAGGACGTCGTCGTTCAGCTCGTAGCTGGCGATCAGGCGCGGCGCGAAGCCGTCGGCCGAGGTCGAGCCGGGGTTCGAGACCAGTGACGTACCGGTGTTGTCGTTGCCGAAGATGCCGTCGAAGATTTGCGTGCGGTCTTCCTCGAAGTCGTAGAAGCGCAGGCCGGCGGTGAGGTCGAAGCGGTCGTTGAACGAGTGCGTCACCTCGCCGAAGAGAGCGAGCTGCTCCAGCTCGTAGGCGAGGTCGGAGAAGAAGAGCACGTCGCGCGGCGCGCGCAGACCCGCCGTCGAAATGCCGGTCTCTGCCTCGAAGCCCTCGACCAGCAGGCTCTGGGCGTAGTCGCGCTCGGTCTCGCTGTAGAACAGGCCGACCACCCAATCGGTGCTGTCGGTGCCGCCGGAAACGCGCAGCTCCTGGGTCAGCGACTCGGCGGTGGTGGCGTCGTCGAGCGGGCCGTCGATCGTGTAGGCGCTCTCGGGCAGGCCGATCGAGCCGCCGGTGATGCTGCCGGTGAGCGCGGTGGCGTCGCGCACGACGAGCACGTCGCGGTCGATGAACGAAGTGATCGAGGTCAGCGTGACGTCGTTGTCGAACTCGTAGCTCAGCGTCAGATCGGCGAGCAGGAACTCGTCGCTGAACGGCTCCTCGATCTGGGTGAACTGCTGCAGCTCGCCGAGCGAAACCGCTGGGCGCGTGGTGGTGAAGGGGTTGGCCAGGATGTTGTAGGCGTCGACGCGATTCCAGCCATCGGTGTTGGTTTCCTGGTAGATCAAGCGCGGCGTGATCGTGAACCGGTCGTTCGGCTCGAAGCGCAGGGCCAGGCGGATGCCGGTGCGGTCGCCGCTGTTGACGTCCTCGTTGACGCTGAGATTCGGCTGCACGGCATCGATGAAGCCACCGAGGCTCGAGTAGTATGCGGTGATGCGCAGCGCCGCACTGTCGCCGAGCGCCAGGTTGCCGGCGACCTTGGCGTCACCGACGACGTCGCCGTCGTCGATGCTGGCGATCGACAGCTCGGCGTTCGACTCGCGGACGCCGATCTCGGGCTGGTTGGTGATGTAGCGCACGGTGCCGGAGAGCGAGCCGGATCCAAACAGGGTGCCCTGCGGTCCGCGCAGCACCTCGACGCGGCTCATGTCGAAGAGCTCGATGTCCGGCGTGAAGAGTGAGAGCGAGATCACCGACTCATCGAGATAGACGCCGACCTGCTCCTTGACGCCCGGCTGGTCGCGTACTACCTGGCCCGCGGAGACGCCGCGAATGGCGACCTGGCTCTGACCCGGGCCGAGGTTCTGCACGCTGAACCCGGCGACGTTGGCCGAGACGTCCTCGAGCGTCGTGGCGCCGCGGTCTTGCAGCACCTCGGCGGTCGGGGCAACCACCGAGAACGGAACGTCTTGCAGATTCTCTTCGCGCTTTCGCGCGGTGACTGTCACCTCGTCGGCAAAGGTCCCGCCGGCGTCTTCCGCGGCGGTCTCCGTCGCCGCAGGCTCCGCCTCGGCCGGTGCTTGGGCGCCGGCGGCGCCAGCGATGCACAGCAGGCCGGCGATGGAGGTCCAGAGTGCCTTCAACATCAAATCACGCATGACCACATCTCCTCGGGTCGACCCCGGACGGCCGGGTGTTCGAGCGGCGCCTCGCCGCGGGACGAAGGGGGGTAAAGAAATCGTGTAATTCTTTACGATCACTTTCCCACGGTCAACGCGCCGCCCGCCTTACCGACCTTGGAGACGCTACTCGTCGCGCAAAGCACGCATCGGGTCGATTCGTGACGCCCGGCGGGCAGGCAGCAGACCGGCGGCGAGGGCCACCGTGGTGAGCACCGCCAGCGCGGCACCGAGGGTCACCGGGTCCTGGCCGGCGAGTCCGAAGAGGAGCGATTCGGCGAGGCGTCCCAGCGCCAGAGCACCGAGCAGGCCGATTCCGGCGCCGACGACGAGCAGTCGGGTGACCTGGCCGAGCACTAGCCCGCGCACGCGCGCTGCATCGGCGCCGAGAGCCATGCGCAGGCCGATCTCGCGCCGACGCTGGAGCACCGAGTAGGCGAGAACACCATAGAGCCCGATGATCGCGAGCAGTGTCGCGACGATCGCGAAGGCGGTCGACAGCAGGCCGAGCAGCCGGTCGAGGTAGACGTTCTCGGCGACCTGGATCTCCATCGTGCGCAGATCTTCGACCGGCAGATCGGGCGCGACGCGGGCGACAGTGGCCCGGATCGGGTCGAGGAGTGCCTCCGGTGTGAGGCCCGAGCGGACGTAGAAATAAAGACTGCCGATCCCTTCTTCCTGGCGATAGGGCAAGAAGAAGAGCGGCGGCACCTCGTCCTTCACTTCGCTGTAGGCGGAGTCGGCGACCAGACCGACGATCTCGAGATCGAGCTCGGCGGCGTTGCCGCCGCCCCGGCCCATGCGTCGGCCGACGGCGTCGCGACCGAGGCCGAACTTGCGTGCGAAGGTCTCGTTGACGACGGCGACCTTCGGCGCCTCGAGATCGTCGCTCGCGGTGAAGTCGCGGCCGGCGAGCAGAGTCATGCCCATGATGTCGAAGAACCCTGGGCCGACCTGGTTGAAGTTCGAATGGCTGTCGACGTCCGGATCGCGCGGGTAGCCCTCGACGACGACGTTGTTGCCCCAATTGCTGTTGGCGACCATCGGCACGCGGGACGCGACCACGCCCTCGACGCCCGGAATCGTCGCCAGCTCGGTTTCGAGGCGCCGGAACAGCGCGCTCGACTGCTCGGGCTCGAGGCCGTTCTGCTCGGGCGAAACGCCGAAGGTCGCGAGATGCTCGACCGCCAGGCCGAGATCGACGCGGCTGATGTTGTGCAGGCTGCGGATGAAGAGACCGGCCGAGGCGAGGAGAGCGACCGACAGAGCGATCTGTAGAGTCACCATCGCGGCACGCAGGCGAAGCGCGCTGCGCGAGCCCGAGGTCTGCCCGGCGACGCCGCGCAGCGCACCCACCAGGCCGCCGCGCAGACCGTGCAGCGCCGGCACCAGGCCGACCAGGCCGACCAGGCCGACCAGTCCGGCCAGCAGACCCCAGAGGGTCGGACTCGTCTCGAAGGCGATCTCGAGCCCGCTGGACGTCGGCAAGATGCGTCCGACCATGCGCAGGGTACCCCAGGCGACGACCACGCCCGCGATGCAGCCGGCGACGGCGAGTAGCATCGACTCGACGACCAGCTGGGCCGCGATCTGCAGGCGCTTGGCGCCGATCGACAGCCGGATCGCCATCTCGGTGGCGCGGTCGCTGGCGCGCACCAGAAGGAGGTTGGCCAGGTTCGCGGCGGCGATCAGCATCACCAGGGCGGTGACCGCGAGGAGCATCGAGAGCGGAGTTTCGACGTCGGAGTGGAGCACGCTTTGGCCGCGCGCGCCGGGCTCGAGCGCCAGCTCCTTCTCGGCGAAGCGCTGCAGGCCACTCTCGCTCAGTCCCTCCTGGGCCGGGAGCTCGATGTCGCGGATGATCGGCCGGTAGACGGCGTTCAGCGCCGCCTGCGCCTGCTCGAGATCGGCGCCCGGTGCCAGGCGTCCGAAGGTGTAGAGCCAGTAGGCGATGCGCTCGTCGAGAGGGTCGTCCCACGCGCGGACGAGAGTGGGATACATCCGGAGCGGTACGAAGACTTCTGGCTCGCTCCCGAGGGTCGTTCCCTGGAAGCCGCGCGGTGCCACGCCGACGATGGTCAACGGCTGACCGTTCACCAGCAGGCGCTCTCCGAGCACTCCCTCGTCGGCGCCGAAGTCGTCGCGCCAGGCGGCGTGGCTGAGCACGACGACGGGTCCGTCGCCTGGAGCGAGGTCGTCGTCGGGCGTGATAAGCCTGCCGGCGGCCGGCTGCAGGCCGAGAAGCGAGAAGTACCCGCCCGAGACGAAGAGCCCCGTGGCGCTCGCCGTGCTCCCGCGGTAGGCGAGGTTCGCACCGAAGCGGCGATGGCCCGCGAGGCCGACGAGCGGGCCCTCGCCTCCGACCGCCGCCGACGCCTCGAGATCGCGGAACATCGGGTGGCTGAGGACCGTGTCGATGTCGCCACTCACCGTCGTCGACTGCATCCCCGGCTTGGGACCGGGAGCCAGGAGATTGATCAGTCGATCGGGCTCGGCGACAGGCAGCGGCCGCAGCAGCATCTGCTCGAAGAGCGAAAAGATGGCGGCGTTGGCGCCCAGCCCGAGAGCGAGCGAGAGGACGGCGATGGCGGTCACCGCGGGCGCGCGGACGAGCGAGCGGAGAGCGAGGCGCAGGTCGATCATGGTAGTCCTAGACTCGGTTCGTGGGACGGGCGGGCTGTGTTGATCGAAGTACGGTGGACCTCAAGAAGGGTTGCCGTGCTTCGAGCGCATGCCTGGTTCGACCCCGTCGGCCGGTCGAAGGTTCGAATCGATCCGTGGGCTTCGCCTAGTGACGCGACCGGTGGAGGCCGCGTCGCCAGGCCCCCGGCGGCACGCCACGGCTCGCCTTGAACACCCGCGTGAGGTGGCTCTGGTCGGCGAAGCCGGCGTCGGCCGCGATCTCCGCGATCGGCCGCGTCGTCGTCCGCAGCTCGTCGGCCGCCCAGTCGACGCGCAGGCGGCGCAGGTATTCCCCTGGGCTCACGCCGTGCACATGGCGAAACGCACGCGCCAGGTGCACGGGATGGACGCCGGCGACCTCGGCAAGCTCATCGAGGCTCGGGCGGTGGTCGAGAAAGCAGTCGTGCAGCCGGTCCCGCACGCGATCGAGCCAGGGCGAGGGGCGATCCAGCCCGCGCGACGCTGCGCGCATGGCGCGGGCGAGCATCTCCATCGCCAGGCCTTCGACCGCCAGCGCGGTCGCCTCGTCGTCGATCACCATCTCTCGGTGCAGCCTGCGGGCGACCGCGAGCAGCTCGACGTCGCACAGAGCACGGACGTCGTCGAACAGGCCGCTGTGGCGTCGAACCTGCTCGAGGCGATGGTCATCGAGCTCGAGCACCAGGTTGACGGCTCCCGCCGTCCCCATGCGGTCGCGATGCGGCTCACCAGCGGGGCGCACGTGGACCGCTGGGGCGACGCACACGATGTCGCGGCGGGCGGCGTAGGACTCTTCGAACGAGCCTTGGACCAGCATGGTCAACGTTGCGCGACGGTGAGCGTGGCACGCGATGGTCGAGGCCGCCCGGTGCCGCGACTCGGTGAGGCGTACCGAACCGCAGCGCAGCTCCCTGAGCAGCTCGGTGTCGCAGACCGGAACGGGGGCGTAGCGTGGCGAACCCATGCGGTGCGATGGTAGCAGGCGCCCGCCATCGGACCGCGCGCTTGTCGCGTTCCAGCGTGCTCGATGCGTGCAAGACGGCCGCGCCTGGGCGACCGTAGAGTGCCGGTAGAGGAGCAGAATGCACGAGCCGACGCCATCACCGCCGGATTCGGATCTCGAGACGCCCGGCCTCGATCCCGACGACTGGGACGCTTTCGCCGCCTCGGCCCATCGCGCGCTCGACGCCGCCCTGGCGCACATGCGGAGCTCGGGCGAGCGTTCGTGGCGCCCGCTGCCCACAGCCGCCCGTGCCGACATCGAGGGGCCGCTGCCGCGCCGACCCGGTGATCTCGACGAGGTGCTCGGCCGCGTGGAGCGATCGATTCTGCCGTACCCGACGGGCAACGCTCACCGCCGCTTCTGGGGCTGGGTGATCGGCACCGGCACCGCTGACGGAATGCTCGCCGACATGCTGGCGGCGGCGATGAATCCGCATGTCGCCGGCTACGACCAGAGCGCGACGGTGGTCGAAGCGCAGGTCGTGCGCTGGCTGGCCGAGGTGATGGGCTATCCCGACGATGCCAGTGGCTTGTTGGTCAGCGGCGGCACGATGGCGAACCTGGTCGGCGTCGCGGTCGCGCGCCACCACGGCGCCGGATTCGACGTGCGCTCACGGGGTCTCGCCGGCGGGCCGCCGCTGCGCGTCTACGGCTCGGTCGAAACGCATTCCTGGGTGGAGAAGTGCTGCGACGTTCTCGGCCTCGGCCGCGACGCGGTGCGCCGCATCGCTGCCGACGCCGACGGCCGGATCGATCTGGCGGCGCTGCGTGCGGCGATCCTCTCCGATCGGCGCGCCGGCCACCGTCCACTCTGCGTCGTCGGCAACGCAGGGACCGTCGACACCGGCTCGATCGACGACCTCGAGGCGCTCGCCGACCTGTGTCGCGAGGAGGATCTCTGGCTGCACGTCGACGGAGCCTTCGGCGCGCTGGCGGTGCTGGTGCCGTCGCTGCGGCCGGGGCTGCGCGGACTCGAGCGCAGCGACTCGGTGGCCTTCGATCTGCACAAGTGGGGCTATCTGCCGTACGAGATCGGCTGTGTCTTGGTGCGCGAAAGGGGTGAACAGCGCGCCACCTTCGCCACCGAGGCGGCCTACCTCGAGTCACCCGGACGCGGCGTCCAGCCCGAGCCGTTGTACCTCGCCGAGCTCGGCATCCAGCTCAGTCGCGGCTTCCGGGCGCTCAAGGCGTGGATGGCGCTCGAGGTGCACGGCGTCGAACGCATCGGGCGGGTGATCGAGAACAACGTGATGCAGGCGCAGCACCTGGTGGCGCGCATCGAGGCTGATCCGTGTCTCGAGCTGTTGGCGCCGGCGCCGCTCAACGTGGTTTGCTTCCGCCATCGTGGGGGAGACCCGGCGACGCCGCCCGACGAGGCGTCGCTCGAGGCGCTCAACCGCGAGATCCTGCTCCAGCTGCAGGAGCGCGGCATCGCCGTCGGGTCGAGCACGCGCCGGGCCGGTCGCTTCGCGCTGCGCGTCGCGATCACCAACCACCGGAGCCGCCGCGCAGACATCGATCTCTTCGTCGACGCGATCCTCGCGCTCGGTGAAGAGTTGACCTCCGGCGGTCGCTGACTCGACGAGTCGACGGCCCCCTGCTGGCTGCTCCAGGTCGTGGCGCCGCCGGATCGATGCCGGACGTCCACCTGGACGTTCGCGGACGTACGAATTCGACGCGTCTGCCTTGAATGCCTCGGGAATACGGTCCCGAACCCTTGAGGTTCGCTCACTTCGGGCTAGCCCGAAGTGGCAGGCTTATTGCCTATATAGATCCGTGTGTTGAGAGAGATCGCCTTCTGAAGCGAAGAGGCGCTCTGCGTCCGTCGCCGTTCGAGAAGGCTGATCGTCTTCGAATCCAACCTCTTTGGGAGTCGCCCGAATGCCCTACCAATTCGTCGATCCGATTCACATTTATGGCCCTGACGCGATTCGCCACGGCGTCGAGGCCGTCCACGGACCTGAAAGCAAAGGCTGGGGGCCGCAGCCGACGGGATTCCCGTTTCAGGGCTTCACCTCGCCTCGGAGTCTCGTCGTCGACAACGCTGCTGTGAGCCAGGGTTTGGCCAACGCTGGTCTCACGTGCTCTGAGAACAATGCGGCGGCAATTGCCCAGGGAGTCAGGAATCTGAGTCAGGTGGCCCCGACCAATGGCCTCTCGATGCGTCAGGCCAGCGGGGGCTCGGAGGTTCCCGAATGGCATTGGACGATCGAGGGCAATCCGCCCTGGCAGGACTACATGAGCCTGATACTGGCTCACCACCAACTGATCACAGAGAACTACGTGTTCCCGGTGGCCCACGAGTTGAGGACGAAGCGGCGGACCACGACCACCAACGTCGCCATCCAGACCATCTTCGACATGGTGGCAGAGATCGCCGGCGACCTCGAGACTGGTCATGTGGACTTGCCACAGTTGAGCAAGCAGATCGCGAGTCACGTGAAAGGGCTCTCGACCGAGGTCACCGATTCGTATCACGTCGAGAAAACCGACCAGCAGACGTTCCTGGCTTCAGAAGCCACCAATCCCAACGGGGACGCGAAGGCGATCGCCGGAATCATTTACAACTACTCCGGCACCATCTCCGATTACAAGGATAAGAAACATGAGACCCACTCCACCGAGGTGACGGTGGAGAAGTGGAGCATGGTCTTCACGAGCGAGGACGTCTTCAACCACGTCTACCAATGGGTTCTCAGCCACACCTGATTGGTGACGACGGGAGCCGACGGTCTGCGAAGCGCAGTCGTCGGCTCGATCGAAAAGAGTACGAGGCCTTCTCCGATGGATCGAAAAGATGACGCGACGCTGCTCGACATTCTCGAGCGCCGAGCCCAAGATCGGGCAGACGAGCTTCTCTATCTGGGCCTGCCGGATCGCAGCCGTGGGTCAGTCAGCCAGCTCACCTATGGCGAGCTCTTCCAGCGCTCTACCGCGCTCGCCGCCATCCTCCAGGATCTGACTCGCGCGGGCTCGCGCGCGCTCCTCGTCTACTCGGCCGGCCTCGAGTTCGTGGTCGCTTCCTTCGCATGCTTGCTGGCGAACGTGGTCGCGGTACCGACCTATCCGCCGCGACCGCGCGCGTCGCTGAAGCGGTTGCGGCGTGTTCTATCCGACTCGGGAGCGCAGGTGATTCTGGGGGAGTCTTCGAGTCTCAGACGGCTGCAGGGGCGCGATGACTTCGACCCTGGGCAGTTGATCCTCATCGCGACGGATTCGATCGATTGTTCGGCCTCGGCGATCTGGCAGCGACCTGAGATCTCGCCGGACGATCCGGCCTTCCTCCAATACACGTCTGGCTCGACCCGAGGATTGAAGGCGGTGGTGCTTCGGCATCGGAACATCATGAGTCATTCCGCGATGATCCGCGATGCGTTCGGGCACACTGAAGCCAGTCGGGGGGTCATCTGTTTGCCGCCGTACCACGACATGGGACTGGTCGGAGGGATTCTTCAGCCGCTCTTCGTCGGGTTCCCGGTCGCCTTGTTGTCGCCCTTCGCCATGATGCAGCGACCGCTGCGTTGGCTCCAGGCGATCACCGAGTTTCGCGCGACCACCAGCGGTGGCCCCGATTTCTTCTATCGGCTGTGCATCGAGAGGATCAGCCCCGAGGAGCGGCAAGGTCTCGATCTGAGCTCCTGGAGGGTCGCGTTCAACGGCAGCGAAATGGTCAAGCCGCGAACTGTGAGGGAGTTCACCGCCGCATTTGGTCGCTGCGGTTTTCGCCCCGAGGCTTTCTTCCCCTGCTATGGGATGGCCGAAGCGACGCTGATGATCACCGGCTGCCGTTTGAATCGAGCGCCGGTGATCCGCTCGTTTTCGCGCAGCGAGCTCGCGCGGGGGCGTGCTCTGCCGAGTGTGAAGGCCGGCATCGAAGGGACCGTGGAGGCCGAGGCAGCCGTCGAGTTGGTCAGCTGTGGCCAGGCACCACCCACGACCGAGCTTTGGATCGTCGATCCCACGACCAGGCGCCGTCTCGGCGACGGTGAGGTGGGTGAGATCTGGTTCCAGTCCGGCGACTCGTTGCCGTCGAGCTACTGGCGGTCGGTCGAAAAGAGTCGTCAGACCTTTGGCGCGTGCCTCGCCGACGGTTCGGGCCCCTACCTGGCGACCGGCGATCAAGGGTTCATCCTCGACGGAGAGCTCTATCTCTTGGGCCGGCAGGACGACCTTTTGATCATTCGTGGTCGCAACTACTACTGCCAGGATCTCGAGACGAGCGTTCAAGAGTCGCATCCCACCTTCAGTCGTGGGGCGACCACGGTTTTCGATGCCGGCGACGGCGGTTCGCCTCGCCTGGTCGTCGCTCAGGAGCTCGGCCGACGAGGCTGGAACCGCGGTGCCGATGCTCTGCGGGCGCAAATCCGACAGGCGATCACCGCCGAGCACGGACTGAGGGTGGACGAGGTGCTACTCGTGCGCCCGACGACGATTCCACGGACCGCCAACGGCAAGGTGCGCCGCTCGGCCTGCCGGCAGGCCTATCGCGCCGGGACTCTGATCGACCTCGCGCACTCTTCAATCCTTCGAGAGGGAACTTCAGCATGAGCCAAGGACATGTCGCTCAGCGGACGCAACCGAGCCGACCGGAGATCGAAGGCTGGCTTCGCACCGAGATCGCGCGTCTCGTGGCGATCGAACCTCACGAGATCTCGACCGAGGTGCCGTTCGACAGCTTCGGCGTCGACTCTCTGGCCGCGGCAGAAATCAACCGTGGTTTGGAGCGGCTTCTTGCGGTGGAGTTGCCCCTCTCCCTGGTCGACAACTTCGACTCGATCGAGGAGCTGGCTGAGTTTCTGGCGCGAGAGGATCTCCCCAATCGCCTGGACGAGCTCGAAACGCTGCAGCCCGAGACGCTGCCGGGCGTTGCGAGGAGCTTCGACCCCTTGGTGAATCTCAGTCCGTTCGAGTGTCTGGATCCCGTGTATGTGCATCGGAGCGATGTGATGAAGCGTCCCGACTGGACGCCGCCGGCGCCGCCGATCCGGGTCTCGGGACCGTGGGCTGCGCCGGCGGATCTCGACGTCGACATCACCGGATTCCACGACGCCTTGCGGCAGGTCGAGCTCTACTCGGGGAGCACCGCGGATCGCCTGAGAGAGTCGATCGAGGGTCGGCTCGGTCGGTCGGGGGGCACAGGTCTCGAGCTTCACCTGTGCGGCGCGTCCGATGCTCCGGCTTGCTACTGGAAGGCTCCACGGGAACCTGAGGTGAGCCGAAGTCTCCGGGCGTTGATCGGATCTCGGCAGCTCTTGATCGACGAGCAGATCGTCCCGGTCGACCACAGCTCCATCGAGTGGAGAGCGGCCGTCGGCCGGGGCACGATCGATGCCTCGTTCTGCTTGTTGCTCGAAGCGATGGCCGAAACCATCGGCGTGCTCGATCACGGCCGTATCCACCCGAAGCAGCTGCGCAAGCAGCTGTGCACCCAGATCGAGCAGGGCATGACCGTCGACCGCGACCAGCTCGTCGTGCAGGGCGGGAGTCAATCGCTGCTCCTCGCAGAGCCAACCGCGGACGATGGGATTCAGCCGATGGTTGCAGCGCTCGCCTATGAGTTTCGCGGCTCGATCGAGCGCCCCGAACGCTGCAGCCGAGAGGTGCGGACCCTCTCGTGGAGCGTCGAACGATGGAGCGTCTGCTTCACCAGCCGAGATACCTTGGATGATGTCCTCGACAGCCTGGCAGCCCGCATCGATCAGAGCTCGAGGGTGGCGCCCGCCGTCTGCTCAGAGCGAGGTGCTGCTCCAGGCGGTCGCGTCGCCGGACTCGAAGCCGTCCTTGAACACCAGGCTGGTGCCGGTGGCGGTGAGGCAGGCCGAGAGCTCCGACGTGTCTCCCATGGCCGAGGTGGCGGTGGCGGTGATCTGATCCGTGGGATCGAAGTCGAGCGCCGAGACGCTGAAGCTGGCGATGCCAGTGCCGTCGGTGGTTGCCGTAGTCGAGCCGAGGAAGCGGCCAGCCTCACCGTGGCCTGAGGCGTCGCACGCGGTGTCGGTGAACAGCTCGATGGTGAATGTGGCGTCGGAGCTGCTGTCGAGCGTTCCGGAGACGCTGCCGGCGTCGCCGTCGGCAGTGGTCAATACCGGGAAGTTCTGCAGGCCGTTGCTGCCGACGTCGCCGTCGCCCGGGTCGTTGGTGCCGACTCCGTCGTCCTCGAGGTCGATCGCCAGGCCGTCGTTGGCGTAGATCCGATTCGACGAGATCGTGTTCAGCGAGTTGAAGAGATCGACCGCAACCCCGTCGCCGGCGCTGTGGACGATCAGATTGCCGGCGCCCGGATCGCTACCGCCGACCAGAATACGGACCCCGGCGATGAAGACGCCGGCGCCGCCGTTGCCGAGGTCGACGGTTCCTGTGGTGTCGGTGCCGACCGTGTTGCCCTGGACGAGGCTATCGGTGCCGATCAGGATCCCGTGGCTTCCGCTGGCTCCCACCAGGTTGCCGGCGCCCGCCTCGCTGCCGCCGACGATCGACCGGGCGCTGCCGGCCGAGATGCCGACGCCCGAGTTGCCGAGCGCGGCCTTGCCGGTGGCGTCGACGCCGACCCAGTTGCCGAGCACCTTGTGATCGGGCGTCGAGAGATGGACGCCATCGAGAGTGTTGCCGGAAATCAGATTGCCGGCGCCGGCGGTGACGCCGCCGATCGTCGTCTCGATGCCGGTCGAGATCAGGACGCCGGTCGCGCCGTTGCCGAGGTCTGCCAGGCCCGCGGCGTCGGTGCCGATGCGATTGCCCTGGATCAGAGTGTCGCGACCGATCCGCACCTCGATGCCGCTCGTCGCGTTGGCCGAGATCACGTTGCGCGCCGCGGGTGTCGTTCCGCCGACCAGGCTGGCGATGCTGCCCGGAGTGAAGAAGAAGACGCCGGCGTCACCATTGCCGGCGGCGATCGAGCCGGTGACGTCGAGGCCGATGAGGTTGCCTTGCACGAGATTGTCGTCGTCGGCGACTTCGACGCCCGGACCGGCGTTGTGCGAGATCACATTGCCGGAGCCGGGGGCCGTTCCGCCGATGACGTTGGCCAGGTGAGTGAGAACACCGGCGTCGTCGTTGCCGAGCGCGGAGAGTCCGTCGGCTGCGAGGCCGATGAAGTTTCCCGCCACGGTGTTGCCGCTGGCGTCGAACGAGAGCTCGATGCCGGAGCCGCCGTTGCCCGAGACGATGTTGCGCGCCGCGGGCGTCGTGCCGCCGATCGTGCTGCCGGTCGACAGACCGATGACCCGCACGCCGGGGCCGGCGTTGCCAAGGTCGACCGAACCGGAGACGTCGGCGCCGATGTGGTTGCGCTCGATGAGGTGGCCGTCCGAGTCGCGGATCTGGAGGCCGGCGTCGGGCCCGCTGTGCAGCGTCAGTGCGCGCACCGTCGAGCCGTCCGAGCCCGGCGCGAGCTCGAGGATCGGGCCGCCGACGAGCAGGCTGCCGTCGATCTCCACCGGCGGCGTCCCGGTGCCGTCGAGGGTCAAGGCCTCGGCGACGATCAGCGGTGTTGACGGCAAGATCGCCGCGCCGCCGAGCGCGAAGGTCACGGCGTCGGGACCTGGGAGAGCGTTCGCCTGATCGATCGCGGCGCGGAGCGTGCACACGCCGGCGATCGTGGCGCAGGCGCCGTCGCCGAGATCGAGATCGCCGTCGTCGGCCGCCGAGCCAACGGTGAAGAGTGCGCCGAGCGTCGCGCCCGCTTCGATCACCGGTCGAGGAAAGCCGTCGACCAGCCGGATCGGATCGGCGACGGCGTCGTGGTCGAGGTGAAGCCGGAGCTCGCGTGCGTCGGCCCTGCGAAGGTCCGCAGCGGCGAGCGAGCCTGGACGTCGCGTCAGGCGCGGCGGCGGAACCGCCTGTCGGAGCGCCGCAGGGCTCGTCTGACGGCGATCGCGTCCGGCCAGCAGGTAGTCGCCGTCGGCAGTTTCGATCAGCAGGTCGCGCCAGGGGTCGCCGTTGCCGAGCCCACCGGCGGAACGCCCTGTAAAGGCCAGCGCGAGAGCGGGGGAGGGGAGGATGATGTGCTCAGCGGGGCCGCCGAGCGCGCCGTGCGGGTCTTGAAGGACGAGAAGTCTCGGGCCGTCGCCGTCGCCGTCGATCGCAACGACGAGGTCGATCAAGCCGTCGCGCCGATTGATCTCACCGCCGGCGAGTGCTGTCACCGGACCGCCGAGAGCGCGCGAACTTGGCGCTTCGAAGCCGCCGCGTCCGTCGCCGCGGGCGACGACCAGGACGTCTCGTCCGCGCGCGGCGGCGACGAGGTCCGCGTGGCCGTCGGCATCGAGATCACCGCCGACCAAAAGGTCGGCGGCGAAGGGCAGAGCGAGAGTTCTGTGCGGGGAGGCGAAGCCAGCGAAGGCGTCGGCGGCACGCGCTGTCCTGGGCGTTCCGAGGTAGAGCTCGAGGAGCCCGCCGTCGTCCGACGCGCGGGCGACGACGAGGTCTTGGCGACCGTCGGCGTCGAAGTCGCCAGAGGCGAGCGCGAGAGCGGCGCCGCCCTGCGATGAGGTGCCGGGCTCGAGGTCGGCGGCGAGACTCCGCGGGGCGGCCGTGGCCGCGCCGAGAACAAGCAGAAGAAGGCAGAAGAGGTTCTGGATGCTGGGCGTCTTGGGGGTCACGATGGTCTCCATGGTGGGTCCGCGGTGTTCGCGCCGGGACGACCGCCGGTCTCTGGAGCGGTCGTTCGGTCGTGAGGTATGCCAAGGAGAGCGACCGGCGAGCGCAGCGTTACCTCGCGATGGCGAAACCACTCTGGCGAAAACACAGTGGAGGACCCACGGATACACTGGCGCCGACACGACCACGAAACCGTTCCGAGGGCCGGTCCGCCGGCCGACGAGAGGCGAGCGTGCAACGCGAGAACGATCGAGCCCTGATCCGCGCGGTCCTCGGCGGCGACCCGGGCGCTGCCGAGGAGCTGGCGAGGCGCCTTCGCCCGCTCGCCGTCGGCCTGGCCCGCGGACGCTTCGGGCTCGATGCCCACGCTGCCGCAGACGTCTGGCAGGACGTGGTGGTGCGCCTGTGGAGCGACGACTTCCGGGCACTGCGTGCCTGGCGTGGCGAAGGCAAGCTCACCACCTACGTGGCAGTGATCGTCAGCCGCCTGTGCCTGCGTCAGCGAAGAACGCCGCGTCGCGAGGCCGTGGCGGTGGAGGCGACTCCGGCGTCGACGCCCGATCCGCTGCAGCATGCCGAACACGGCGAGCGCCGGCAGGCCGTGGTGGCGGCGCTCGACGGTCTCTCGGCGCGCGATCGGCTGTTGCTCACGTTGCGCTACGACGACGAACGCGAGCCGCGAGAGATCGCGCGTCTGCTCGGCCTCGAGCCAGGGACCGCGCGCAAGGCCCTCCACGACGCCCGAAAGCGCCTACGCAAGCGGCTCCGACGCCTGCGTCCAGAGCTCTTCGACGACTCGCCGCTCGAGGACCAGCCGCGAGATCAAGGGGCGTTGGTCCGGCGGGAGCTCGCCGATGAGCACTGACCGCGACGGCCTGGACGAGCTGCTGCGCGACGCTCTGCACGAGCGCTCGGTCGATGGAGACGCCGAGCACGTCGACGACGTGGAGCTAGCGCGCTATCTCGCCGGCAGGCTGCACGGCGCCGCGCGCCGTCGCCTCGAAGACCACCTCGCCGACTGCGCCTCGTGCCGCGAGCTGGCGGTCGTCGCCGTCGGTGCGGCCGATGACTTGGCGCCTCGCGGTGCCGACCTTCCGACGGCCGGGGGCTGGTTCGGGCTGCTCGCCCGTCCGCTGCTGGTCGCGGCGACCGTCGCGCTGCTGGTGGTCGGCGTCGCGCGACTGGTGCCCGGGCCGGGTACGCCTGGGGGCGACGACCGGGTGCAGGAGCGGGCCGCAGACCATACGCCGGTCGAGCCGGCTGCGCCTCTGGAGATCCAGCCGGAGCTCCCTCCGGAGCTCGCCGCTTCGGTGCGGCGGGCGCTCGCCGGTGGCTGGCCGGAGCCGATTCGATTCGATGGATTCGTCGGCGACCGGGGGGCCATCGAGCGCGCATCAGCGCCCGCCGCCAGGGGGCGGCCGGTGGCGCGGACGCCGCGCTGGGAGACGATTCGGACGCGCCGACCGACGTTCGGCTGGAGTCTCGGGCAGGCGGTCGATCCGTCGATCGAGGAGGTCGAGGTGCTCGTCGTCGACGCGGGCGAGGAGCTCGTCGTGTCACTGTCGCAGGCGCAGGGCGCGAGCGCCGCCTATCCGGACGACGCGTTGCCGCTCGAGCCTGGAGGCGTCTACGCCTGGCGCGTCGGCCTGCGCCGCGACGGCGCGTGGAGCACCTCGGAGTTCGTGCCGTTCCGGGTCGCGAGCGCCGACGAGCTCGCCGCGCTCGACGATGCTCTGCGCGCTGCCGGGTCCTCGAAGCTGGCGCGCGCGGTGGTGTTGGCCACGCACGGTGTTCACGGCGAGGCGCTCGCCGTGCTCGAGACGGCGGCGCCGAGCGACGGAGTCGAGCGCTTCGCGCGCTCGCTGCGGGTCGCGCGGCGCATGGCGGACGGCGGCGGGGCGACCGACTCGGTCGACTCAGCCGCCCGCGAGACCTCGTCGCCATGAGCCGCGCGGGTCGGCCCGCGAGCCGTCGCCGAGCAGGATGCCTTCGTCGGCTCGGTTCCCTGCTCGGTCTCGGATTGGCGCTCGGGCTGGTGCCCGGCCTGCTGCCGCCGTCGGTGAGCCGGGCGGAGCCCGCGCCGATCGCTCGGCCGCCGAGCCAGGAGGCCAGCGCCGGGAGCTGGCTCGAGCACGGCCGCGCGCTGGCGCGGCAGCAGGATCTTGGACCGGCCCTTGACGCGTTCGAGCAGGCCGAAGCGACCGCCGCGGCGGCGGGCGATCGGCTCGGCGAAGGCCGAGCGTGGCTCGAGCAGGGCATTGTCCTGGCGCGCTCGGGTGCGGTCGAGCGTGGTGCCGTGCTCTTCGAGCGCGCGCTGGCTCGTTTCGAGCATCTGCACGCGGCGCGGCCGGCGGCGGTGACCCACCTGCAGCTCGCCGGCGTTGCTGGCTGGCGCAACGACCCTGGGGCGATCGAGGTGCATCTCGAGCATGCGGCGCGGCTCTACCGCCGCGCCGGCGACGCGGCGGGCGCGGCGCAGGTCGCCTATCGCCGAAGCGTCTTCGCCGCGGGCGCCGGCGACCACGAGGCCGCCGTGCGCTTCGGTCGGCAGGCCGCCACGGCGTTCGCTGCGCTCGGCGCCGAGCATCGGCGCGCCGAGGCGCTGCGCAATGTCGCGTACGGTCTCCAGCACCTGGCGGCAGGTTCCGACGAGGTGCTGTTGGCCGAGGCCGACACACTCTACGACCAGGTGCTCGAGCTGGCCTGGGAACACGGCGACCAGGAACTGCTCCAGAACGTGTACTGCAACCGCGCCGAGCTCGAGCGACGCCGTGGCGATGCGGCGACGGCCGAAGCGGACCTGCGCCGCGCCATCGCCGGCTTCGAGGCGGTGCACCAAGAGGCGCCGGTGACGCCAGAGGAGGCGGCGAGCGCGCTCGAGCAGCAGGTCGCGGCCTACGATCGCCTGATTCTCCTGCTGGTCGACACCGGGCGAGTGGCCGAGGCATTCGAGGTCGCGGAACGCTTTCGAGCTCGGTCGCTGCGCTCGATGCTCGCAGCTCGCCGCCACGGCGGGCTCGGTGAGTCGCAGCTGCAGCGAGAGCAAGAGCGTCTGGCCGCCGCGTTGGGTGCCGAACGCCTCGCGCTCGAGAGTGACCTCGACTCGACGAGCGATGACGCCGCTCGCCGGATCGAGGAATTGCGCCTGCGCCTCGATTCGGTTCGCGCCGCGATGCGTCGAACGCCCGATGCCGCCGAGCCGCGCGCTGCCGGCGCCAGGGTCTCCCGCCTCGAGCCGGTCGACAGCGCCGCAGTGCGTGATGGGCTCGCGCCGGACGAGGCCCTGGTCTCCTACTGGGTGTCCGACGAGCGAACCGTGGTCTGGACCCTGCGCCGCGACGCGGTTCACCTGACCCTGCTGCCGATCCCCCGCGCGCGTCTCCATGCTGCGCTCGATCGCTACCTCGAGAGCCTGCGCGACGCCGAGCATGCCCTCGGACAGGCTCTGGCCGGGCGCGATGGCGAGCACCTCGAGGTTGGCCGAGATCTCCACCGCTGGCTGGTCGAGGCGTTGCCGCCCGCCGCTCACGACGCCGAGCGCTGGACTCTGGTGCTCGACGAGCGCCTTCACGAGCTGCCGTTCGAGGCCCTGGTGGCGGGCTGCGACGACGCGTCCGCGGTGGAGTCCGACCGGCTTCACGCCGCGTATGCGCGCTGCCGATTCCTCGGCCTCGAGCGGGCGCTTCGCTACGCGCCGTCGGCCGGCTCGCTGCTGGATCTCGAGCTTGGGCGTCGGGACAGCGCGCGCCGGGATCGTGGGGCCTTTGAGGATGCCACCGACGGGCCGCTGGCCCTGGCGCCCGCCGCGTCGGCTCAGCACGCAGCGGTCGGCCGCCGCGTGCTGAGCCAGAGTCGGGACGAGGTCGAAGCCCTGTCCGCCGCGTTTCCTGGCGCCCGGGCCTGGGTCGGGGATGAGGCCACCGAGGCGCGCTTTCGGCGGGCGGCACCGCGCCACCGCATCCTCCACCTCGCAGCCCATGGCTTGATCGACGACGCCTGGCCCGCCTCGTCGGGCATCGTGCTCGCCGCCGGGGACGGTGAGGATGGCCTGCTCACCGTCGCCGAGGTGCTGGCTCTCGACCTCGACGCTGACCTGGTCGTCCTGTCCGCTTGCCGCTCGGGGCGCGGCCCGCTGTCGCGCGTCGAGGGGCCGCTAGGGCTCGGCCGAGCCTTCCTCGCGGCCGGCGCCGGAGCCGTGGTCGTCTCGTCCTGGGACGTCGACGATGGCGCCACCGCCGCGTTGATGGCTGCGTTCTACCGTGCGCTCGCCGCCGGCCTCGAACCGGCCGAGGCGCTGCGGCGGGCGCGAGTCGAGCTCTTCACTGAGTGGCAGGAGACGGCGTCGGTCTTTCGGCGGCGCGAGGTCGCGCTGGCACATCCGCGATTCTGGGCCGGCTTCGTCGTCGTCGGCCGGCGCTGAGCCGAGCTGATCAGCGTGGCGCTACTCGGTCTCGACTGCCGCGAAGGCGCCGCGAAAAACGTGCTCGGGCGCCGAGTCGACGACCGGCTCGAGGCGTGCTGCGCAGACCTTGTACTCGCCGGTGCCGGTGACCTTGTCGCCGGCGTCGGTGGTCAGGTAGTTGGTGCGCGCCTCGGGGAAGTGGAACGGCATCCAGATCGCGTTGCGGCGCACCTGGCGGCTGAACATTGCGCGGCAGCGCACCCGGCCACGCCGGGTGACGACGTCGACCAGCTGGCCGTCGTCGAGGCCGAGTCGCCGGGCGTTGCGCGGATGAACCTCGACGAAGGCTTCGGGCTGCTTCTGCGTCAGGCCGTCCGAGCGCCGCGTCTGGGTCGCCGCGTTGTAGTGGTAGAGCGTGCGGCCGGTCGACAGGATCAGCGGATACTCGGGGTCTTCCTGCTCGAACGGCGGCGAGTACTCCACCGCCTGGAACAGGCCCTTGCCGCGCAGCACGCCGCCCTTGTGCAAGTACTCGGTCGACGGCGCGTCGGGCGTCGTCACCGGCCATTGCAGACCGCCCTCGGACTCGAGGCGCCGGTAGTTGATGCCGGCGAACTTGGGCGCCAGTGCCGCCATCTCGTCGTAGATCTCGCCCGGATCGCGGTAGTCGGGCTGCTCGAGGCCGGCGCGGCGCATGATCTCGCACAAGATCTGCCAGTCGGCGCGGGCCTCGCCGGGCGGCTCGACGGCCTGGCGCACGCGCTGCACGCGGCGGTCGGAGTTGGTGAAGACCCCATCTTTCTCGGCGAAGCAGGCGGCGGGCAGGACGACGTCGGCCCAGCGGCAGCTCTCGTTGAGGAAGATGTCTTGGACGACCACGAAGTCGAGCTCGTTCATCCCCTCTTCGACCTTGCACACGTTCGGCTCGGAGACGACGATGTCCTCGCCCATCAGAAACATGCCGCGGATCTGCGAGCCCATCACCTTCATCATCTGGTTCAGGTTGAGGCCCGGGGTCTCGTTCTGCGGCACGCCCCAGGCGGCGGCGTACTTCTCGCGCACGGCGGGGTCGGTGACCGACTGGTAGCCGGGGTAGAAGACGGGTGTCGCGCCGGCGTCGTTGGCGCCCTGCACATTGTTCTGGCCGCGCAGCGGATTGAGCCCGGCCGAGCGCACGCCGAGATGGCCGGTCATCAGCACCAGGTTGGAGAGGGCGTAGACGTTGTCGGTGCCGGTCGTGTGCTCGGTGATGCCGAGCGTGTAATAGATGCCGGCCTTCGGCGTCGTCGCGTAGGCGCGGGCGACCTCGCGGATGGTGTCGGCGGGCACGCCGGTCATCGCCTCGGCCTTCTCCGGCGTGTAACGCAGGACCGTGTCGCGTACCGCCTCGAAGCCCTCGGTGTTCTGCTCGATCCAGTCGCGGTTCTCGAGCCCCTCGGTGACGATCACGTGCGCCATGGCGTTGAGCAGCCAAACGTCGCTGCCCGGCTTGAGTTGTAGATGCCAGTCGGCGATGTCGGTGAGCCAGATGGCGCGCGGGTCGGCCACGGCGAGCTTGGCGCCACGACGCACCGCGCGCTTCATCTCCATGGCGATGATCGGATGCGCCTCGGTGGTGTTCGAACCGGTGACGAAGAGAAAGTCGGCCTCACGAATCTCCGGGATGGAGTTCGTCATCGCGCCCGCGCCGTACGTGGTCACCAGACCGGCGACCGTGGGGGCGTGTCAAGTGGCTGCGCATTGATGGACGTTGTGTGTTCGGAACGCCGCCCGCGCCATCTTCTGCACCAGGTAGTTTTCTTCCACGGTGCAGCGGCTGGAGCTGATGAATGCAAGGGAGTCCACGCCGTGGGTGTCGGCGACGCCGCGCAGACCCTCGACGACACGGTCGAGCGCCTCGTCCCAGCTCGCCGGGTGCAGGCCGCCGTCCTCGCCGCGCACCAGCGGCGTGGTCAGCCGGTCCTCGTGGTGCACGAAGTCGTTGGCGAAGCGGCCTTTCACGCAGGTGTTGCCGTCGTTGACGGTCGTGCCCGGTGGCGGCGCGGTGGCCTTGACGATGCGATTCGCCGCGCGGTCGACGTTGAGCTCGATCTGGCAGCCGACGCCGCAGAAGTTGCAGGTCGTCGGAACTTTCTCGAGCTGCGATTCGGGCATGCCCCACTCGAGGGCCCGCTTGTCGGACATCGCGCCGGTGGGGCAGACGTCGACGCAGCCGCCGCACAGCTCGCAGGTCGAGTCGGTGAGCGCGACGCGGTCGGCGGTCGAGATGGTGGTCGACGGGCCGCGGCCCGCGAGGCTGATCGCCGACACCGCCTCGACCTGGTCGCAGTAGCGCGTGCACAGCGAGCAGAGAATGCAGTGCTCGGCGCGGTACTGGATGAAGCGATTGTCGTCGAGCGGCCGCGCCGCGCGCTCCTGCTCGACCGCCGGCCAAGTTCCGGCGGTGCCGTAGCGATCGGCATGCGCCCACACCTTCGACGGCTCATTGTCCTCAGCGACGGCGCGATCTTGCGGCGTGTCGGCGAGGTGGAGCGAAACGATGAAGCGTCGATTGCGTTCGACCTGCTCGGTCCGCGTGCGCACCACCATGCCCGGCGTCGCCTGGTACGAGCAGGCGGGCTGCATCAGGCGGGAGCCCTCGACCTCGACCAGGCACATGCGGCAGGCGCCGGCCGGCTCGAGGCGCGGATCCCAGCACAGGGTCGGAATCTCGATCTCGGCGCGTGCGGCGACCTGCAGGATCGTCTCGCCGTCCTCGAAGGAGAGCTCGTTGCCGTCGATCACGACGAAGCGCTGGGCGTCGGGGGAGGGGGTCTTGGTCGACATCGCGTGCCTCGTTTGTCGCGCGACTCGGTGGCCTTTCGGCGGTGCCTTCTCAGGCCGAGTCGCTCAGTCCGAACTCGTGGGGGAAGTATCGCATCGCAGAGGTCAGCGGCCAGCTCGCCGCTTGGCCGAGGCCACAGATGGACGCCTGCTCCATGCCCCAGGAGACCTCGTGCAGCGGCGCGAGAACCGCTGGGTCGCGGCTCTCGAGGTAGCGCTCGAGGGTCTGGCGCACGATCTGGGTACCGATGCGGCAGGGCGCGCATTGGCCACAGCTCTCGTCCTCGAAGAAGACGGCCTGGGAGAGGGCGGCCTCGACCATGTCGACCGACTCGTCGAGCGCGACGACGCCGGCCGAGCCGAGCATGCTGCCTTCCTGCTGCAGAGACTTGAAGTCCATCGCCACGCCGACCTTCGAGGCCGGCAGAAAGCCGCTCGAGGCGCCTCCGGGCGAGAACGCCTTCAGCGTGCCCGTGGCGCCGCCGGCCCGCTCGAGCAGCTCCGCCATCGTCGTACCCATCGCCGCCTCGTAGACACCCGGGACGGCGATGTGGCCCGACAGGCAATAGAGCTTGGTGCCGGGCTGAGTGGCGCCGAGGTCGCGCCACCAGGCGCCGCCGCGGTGAACGATGGCGGGTAGGTTGGCGATGGTCTCGACGTTCTGTACCAGTGTCGGCTTGCCGCGGAAGCCTTCGGTGACGGGGAACGGCGGCTTCATCCGCGGCATGCCGCGCTTGCCCTCGAGCGACTCGAGGAGCGCGGTCTCCTCACCGCAAATGTACGCGCCGTGTCCCTCGACGAAGTGCCAACGGACTCCGGCGAGGAGGTCGTCGAGCGCGCCGCGCGCGTCGGCCAGCGCATGCTCCATCGAGTGCACGGCGCGGCGGAACTCGCCGCGGGTGTAGAGATAGATGTCGCCGGCCTCGAGCACCCGGGCGGCGATCGCCAGGCCCTCGAGCACGAGGTGCGGCCGACGCAGCATGACCTCGCGATCCTTGAAGGTGCCGGGCTCGCCCTCGTCGGCGTTGAGCACAATGTAGCGCTCGGTCTCAGCCTGCTGGCGCACCCCGCGCCACTTGATGTGGGCCGGAAAGCCGGCGCCGCCGCGGCCCGAGAGGCCCGAGGTCTCGAGCTCGTCGAGCAGCCAGGCGGCACCCTTCTCGGCGACGCGCGCGAGCGCCGCGTACGACGGGTCGTCGGCGCCGGCGAGATTGAGCGGCAGCTCCGGATCGTCGGCGCTCAGGGTCGTCGTGATCGGCGGCTCGTCGGCGGCCGGATCCCACGACGCCGGGGCGACGTCGCAGCGGCCGAGGCAGGCGGCCCAGGTCGACGCGGTGCCGGCGGCGTCGAGATCGGCCTTCAAGCCCTGGCAGCCGTGCAGCTGGCACGAAAGGCCTTGGCAGACGCGGACCCCGGCGTCGGGCTCGCGGAGCAGGCTGTAGAAAGTCGCGACGCCGTAGACGTCGGCCGCCGGCACGCCGGTGCGTCGATGCACTTGGCGCGCCGCGCCGGGACGCAGGCCGCCGACCTCGTCGAGAACGGGGAGGACGGCTTCGCGGTCTGCTCCTTTCGGCAGCATCCTCCAAGTATATCGAGATTTGCGACCGTGCGTCGCCGTTCGGTGGGCTGTTCAGGCGGTGCGTGGCAGCTCGATCGTGAGCTCGGCGAACTCGCCTTCGCGGCCGTCGGCGACGATCGTTCCGCCGTGCTTTTGCACGGTCTCGTAGCTCATCGCGAGGCCGAGTCCGGTGCCCTGGCCGGGGGGTTTGGTGGTGAAGAACGGTTCGAACAACCGGTCGACCTGCTCGGCGGCCAACCCGAGGCCGGTGTCACGAACCCGCACGACCACGCGATCGGCGTGTCCCTCGGTGTGCACGGTGATGGACGGCAAGCGTTCGACCTCGCCGCGACGCCGCAGCTCGCGAGTGGAGTCGACGGCGTTCTCGAGCAGGTTCACCACGACCCGCAGCAGCTCGTGTGGAAAGGCGTCGATCGAGCCGGTCGCCTCGTCGTAGCGTTCGTCGATCGCGGCCGGCATCTCGCGCTCGCCGGCCCGCAGGCTGTGTCGCATCAGCTCGACCGCTTGTGCAACCAGGCGATTGACGTCGGTCTGCATGCGCTCGCTCTCGGGCGCCCGGACCTGTAGCAGCATGCCGTCGACGATGCGCGCGGCGCGGCGTCCGTGGGATTCGATGCGCGTGGTGATGTCGTGCAGCTCGGCGAGCACGTCGGTGACCTTGCCGCCGTCTCCGTCGCCGTCGCCGTCGCCGATGGAGGAACAGCCTGCGGCGAGCTCGGCGCCGAGCCGCGCGAAGTTGGTGACGAAGTTGAGCGGATTGCGGATCTCGTGCGCGACGCCGGCGGCCATGCGTCCGAGTGCGGCCATCTTTTCGCGATGGACCAGCTGCTCGCGCGTCTCCTGCAGGCGCTCGACGGTGTCGTTCAGCTCGCGGTTGCGTGCGGCGAGATCCCGCGTGCGCTCGCGGACTCGCTGGTCGAGCTCGCGGTTGGCGGCTTCGAGCGTGCGGACCAGGTGGGCGTTGTCGAGCGTGATCGCCATCTCACCCGCCAACACCTCGAGGAGCTCGACTCGTTCATGGTGAAAGGCGCCCGGGACGAGCGAGTTCTCGAGGTAGAGGATCGCCGCCCGACGGCCCTGGTGGACGAGCGGCATACACAACACCGCCCGCGGACGACCTCGGGCATGGTGCGGCTCGGAGGCGAAGCGCTCGTGCTGCGCGTCGGCGATGACTTGTCGCTCCCCGGTGCGCGCCACCCGGTAGACGACGGAGGCGAGCAGGCGGTCGTAGCGCGCCAGCGGGACCGGTGTGTCAGCGTGCACGATCGGCGGCAGATCGCCGTCGCGTGCCTCGGCCTCTGCTTCGACGACCAGTCCGTCGTGAGCCTCGTGCTCGCGCAGCAGGACCACGCGCTGCGCGCCGGATGCGCTCAGCGCGGTGGTCAGCAGTCGGACCAGTAGCTTGTCGAGATCGAGCTCTCCTGAGAGAGCGCGCGACGCGGCGAGCACCGCGTGCAGATCGAGCGCGTCGCTGGCCTCGTTGCCGGTGCTCGAGCCGACCCCGAGGCGTGACGAAGCGTCGGGCTGCGCCAGCTCGTGGGGGAAGCGATCCTCGAGCTGCCTCACTTTGGCGTGGGCGCCCCACGAAGCGTACGCCCTGCACGCGTCGCGCAGGTAGTTGTGTGCCAAGTGCGGACGTCCTGCGGCGCGGTGGAACGCGGCTGCGAGCTCGTGGGCGAGGGCTTCCTCGTGCACGATGCCGTGCTCTCGGGCGAGCACGATCGCTTCGTCGTAGAGGTCACGCGCTCGATCGGAGCGACCGGCGATTCGGGCCTGCTCGGCAGCGATCAGCGCGAGCTTGTGGCGGAAGGACGGCTGGATCGCCGCCCACTCGTGGAGAACCTTCAGCCAGGCCTCGATTTGCCGCGCGTCCTCGGTGCGCACGGGGTGGCCGAGAGGCAATCCCCGCAGCAGGGAGAGACAGCCGTAGAACGCAGGCACAGCCTCGACGACGACGCCGCGAGCGACCGAGTTCGTCAGGGCCGCGCAGCGGTGGGTGAAGGCGCGATCGTCGGCGGCAAAGAGGACGCGAGTCATCAGCTGGATCCAGTCGAATACCGCGTGCGTCGGCCGATGGAGAGTCACGGGGTCGGCTTGGGTTTCAAGGGCGTCTAAGGCGGTTTGAATCCCACCGCGCGTGGTGTTGTCCTGCAGCGCAACGACGACCTCGTGGACGAGGCGGTGCAGGAACCCCTGTCGACCGCCGGATTGCGGTCCTTGCATCACGGTCTCGAGCCGGTGCGTCAGCTGGCGAAGGTCACCGCGGAAGGCTAGAAGCCAGAAGTGCCACAGAAACGAGGTGTGATGGCCGATCGACAAGTCTCCGGACTGCAGAGCCAGCTCGTAGAGGTCCGGCCAGCGCGAGAAGCAGCGGTCGAGAGGCTCGCGGCGAGGGAAGCGGTACATCAAGTTGAAGAGAAGCGCGCGTGGAAGGTCAGTGCTCTCGAAACGCTCGCCGATCTCGAGCGCCAGGCGGGCGAGGGACCGGGCGGTCGTGAGGTCGCCGCGCGCGCAGAAGCGCAGGCCGGCGGCTCCGATGCAGCGCGGCGCGTAGGCGGCCGGACCGTGAGTCAGGCAAAGCTGAGCGAGACGGACCGTCAACAGATCACGCAAGTCGTCGGCGTCCTTCTGCAGCGCTGCCTCGTGCAGGTTGGCGCCGACGTCGAGAGCCGCCAGCGCTCGGGGGTCGCGCATGGCCGGCGCCCTGGCCAGTGCGTCGAGATCGCAGGTTTCGAGTACCGCGTCGAGCTCGTCGGTCGCTCGACGGATGTGCTCGCGGCTGGGCTCGCGAGGCATCGCGAGGCCTAGCGTCTGAAGCGTCGCGAGACCGACATCGAGCGCCTCGTCGAGCGCTCCGCGGGCGACCAGGGACTGAATCTCGATGCTGGTGAGGCGCGCCTCGAGCAGATCGGACGTGATGTGCTCTCGCACCATTGCCAACAATCGATCGAGATCGTCGGCCTCTCCGGCGATGAGTGCCGCCTCGGCGGTGGTGGTGAGGAGATCGAGACACAGCTCGGGTCGCCGGCGCCAGGCGCCGGCCATCGACTCGGGGCACGGCCAGCGGTCGGCGTCGTGTGGGCCCGCGGCCAAGAGCACGACGCCGCGGCGCAGATACACGAACGCCGCCTGGTGAGCCGCCGCCGTGCGTGCCCGACGTCCGGCGCGCAGGTGGAGCGACGCGGCCTGCTCGCGTTCGCTGGCCGACGCGTGCTCGAGACCGTGGTGGAGGCCGAGGCCGAGCTGGTCGACCATGTCGAACAAGCGCTCGTCGTAGCGTGCGGCCGGTGTTCGGTCGTGCAGCAGGCGGCCAATGCGCCAGTGCACGCGCCGGCGGGTGGACGGTTCGATCGAGGTGTAGGCGGCTTGGCGTACCCGGTCGTGCGCGAAGCGATACGCGACCAGTCCGAGATCGAGACCGTCGACCTCGAGGTCGGCCAGCTTGTAGCGCCGATCCAAGGGGACCACCAACTCGTGCTCGAGTGCCGGGTCGAGGTGCCGCGCCACCACGTGTGGTGGTTTCTCGGCAATGATCGCCAGCGTGCGAAGATCGAAGACGTCGCCGCAGCAGGCTGCCAGTTCGAGGATCTCGCGGGTCTCCGCGGCGAGAGAGTGCACGGTGTCGGCAAGCAGCGTGGCGACGTGGTCGGTGAGCTCGCAGGCGGCGATCTGCTCGACGTCCCAGCTCCAGTGCCCGTTCTCGGCGTCCAGCCGCAACAGTCCGTCGCGTGTCAGCTGCTCGAGCAGACGGCCGAGGAACAACGGATTGCCGCCGCTCTTCGCGCACACAACAGTGGCGAGATCGCGCGTTCGCTCGGGTCGCGACGCCAAGGCTTCGGCGAGCAGGCGCGCCGTGTCGTCGGCGTTCAGGGCCCGCAGCGCCAGGTGCTCGACCTGGAGTCCGGGAGCGCTCGCCGATGAACGGTCGAGGAGACGACGGAGCGGCTGGTCGTCTTCGTCGTCGTCGATCGCGGGCAGTCGGTACGCCGCCACGACCATGAGATGCCCCGAGGCGCGATCGCCGAGCAGCGACTCGAGCAGCTCCAGCGAGGAGATGTCGGCCCACTGGACGTCGTCGAGAAAGAGCACCACGGGCCGGCCGCCGGCCGTGAGGGCAGCGACGAAGCGCTGCACCGCCAGGTGAAAGCGGTTGCGAGTAGCGACCGGTCCGAGCTCGGCCGCCGCGGGTACCTCGCCGAGCAGCACCTCGAGCTCGGGGACGACGTCGATCAAGGCACCGGCCGTGCCGCCCAGAGTGCTCAGGAGACCCTGCCGAAAGGTCTCGAGACGGTCGGTGCCGAACGCGAGAACCTGGTCGAGCAGGCCGCGAAATGCAGTGATCCACGGTGCGTACGGCAGGTGTCGACCGAGGTGGCTGAACTTGCCGCGCGCGAACAGCCCGCCTTGGGCGATCACCGGCTGGCGCAGCTCGCTGACCAGGGACGATTTGCCGATCCCCGCATAGCCGGCGACCAGGGCCAAGGAGCGGCCGCCCTCGGCCGCGACGTCGAAGGCACGGAGCAGTTGTTCGAGCTCGCGTTCTCTGCCGAACAGGCGTTGCGGCATCCGTAGCCGCATCGGCACGTCGTGGGCGCCCGGCACGAAGTGGGTGCGCTCTGTGGGCGGCGTCGTGCACGCCAGCAGATCGTGGCGCAGGCCGTGCGCCGACTGGTAGCGGTCGTCGGGATTCTTGGCCAGCAGACGCAAGACGATCGCCGCGAGGCGCGGGTCGAGGTCGGGCTCCAGCTCGTCGGGCGGTACGGGGCGACGCGCCAGGTGGCCGTGGAGGAGATCGAGCGGGTCGGCCGAGTCGAAGGGCGGGCGTCCGGTGAGCAGTTGGTACAGCGTCACGCCGAAGGCGTAGAGGTCCGCGCGCTCGTCCACCGACCAGCCGGTGCGACCGGTTTGCTCGGGAGCGATCGACTGTAGGGTTCCCTCGAGATGCGACGGCTCGAGTGCGTCGGGACGCTCGCGCAGGAGCCGCGACGCGATTCCGAAGTCGATGATCTGCAGGCGCCTCGAGGACCGTTCGTAGACGATGTTCGAAGGGTTGAGGTCCTTGTGGATCACCCCACGACCGTGGACCGCGGCCAAGATCTCGGCCAGCCCGATCGCCAGGTTCAGGGCCACATGGGTCGGCGCCGGGCGGTGGGACCACAGCCGATCGAGAGAGGTGGCGCCGAGATCTTCTTGAACCAGCAGCCAGCGCCCCTCCTGGTGGTGCAGCGCGATCGCGTCGACGACTCCGTCGACCGAGTCCAGATGACGCAACATCGCATACTCCCGGCGGAACCAGGCGATGTCTTCCGGTGGCGGTCGCTCACCGCCGAGAAGCTTGACGATCCGGTCGCGACCGTCGTCGGAGCGTGCGCGGTACACCACCGAGCGGCGCCCTCGGTGGATGCGCTCGCCCAGCTGAAGGCCGGCCAGCCTCGGTGTCGGCATTGTCGGTTCCCTCCATGGCACGACACAGCTCGAGATCTCGAGACGTCGACGAACTGGAGGCGATCGCCGTTCTCGGGATCTTGCATTTTTAGCGATCTTGGAGAATAGTGACCCCACACTAACGTCTTCCTCTCTGCATGCCAAGGCTTTCTTTGGCAAGGATTATCCGCTGGCGCAGGTCCGTCAGCGCACCGTCGACGCGGTCGAATCGAGGACTTCTGCTCATGGAATTCTGCTCATCGAGCTGGTGATGGAACGAGATCGTACGAACTTCCGAGTCGGGTCGTATCGAGTCACCGACAGGATCGGGTCCGGAGGAATGGGCACGGTGTTCCGCGGCGTTCACGAGCGCCTCGGACGCACGGTCGCATTGAAGCGCATTCGCTCCGACCTCGAGCGCAACACCAGGCGCCGCGTCCACTTTCTGTTCGAGGCCCGTGTCGCGGCGCGGATCACGCACCAGAACGTGGCCCAGGTGTACGACATCCTCGAGGGTGAGGACGCCGATTGGATCGTCATGGAGTACGTCGAAGGGGAGCCGCTGTCGCGGCGGATGGATCAAGGTGCGCTGGCCGTCGACACCGTCGTGGCGCTGGGGCTCGACCTCGCCGAGGGGCTCGCTGCGGCGCACCTGCAGGGCATCGTGCACCGCGATCTCAAGCCGGACAACGTCATGCTGACGCCCGAGGGACGCGCCAAGATCCTCGATTTCGGTGTCGCCGATCTGGTCGAACCTCTCGACGACGGGGTCGTGCCGCCTCAGCCCAGCGGGCTGGTCGGCACTCCCCGTGCGATGTCGCCGGAGCAGGTGCTCGACACGTCGGTCGACCCTCGCACCGACCTGTTCGCGCTCGGCACCTTGCTGTACGAGTCTCTGTCCGGGGAACCGCCCTTCTACCGCAGCGGCAAGCTGTGGACGACTCTGCAGCGGATTTGCTCGCACCAGCAGGAACCGCTCACCGGGCTCGTGCCGGAGGTGCCGGTGGCTCTCTCCCAGGTCGTCGACCGCCTGCTCGAGAAAGACCCTGCCGACCGGCTGCAGAGCGCCGAAGAGTTGATTCTGGAGCTACATCGTCTGCGCGGCGACGCCCCGAGGGCCGCGAAGGTGCTCTTCGTCGACGACGAGCCCGATGTGGAGCGTCTGCTCGAGCTGCGCTATCGCGCGATGATCGAAGCCGGTGAGCTCGAGCTGCTGTTTGCGCGCGACGGCGAGCAGGCGCTCGAAGCTCTGCAGGCAGATCCACAGATCCATTTGTTGATCACCGATCTGCGAATGCCGGGAATGGACGGCCTGGCCCTGCTCGGGGAACTGCGCCGGCGCTCGCTGTCGGTGCTCACGATCGTTGTCTCGGCCTACGGCGACCTGTCGAACATTCGCAAGGCGATGAATCTCGGCGCCTTCGATTTCTTGCTCAAGCCGATCGATTTCGACGACCTCGAGCGGACACGGCTGAAGGCTTTGCGTGAAGTGAGCAAGCGGCGTCAGCTGCGCTGGCTGCGCGATGAGAATCGCCTGCTCGACGAGCGCCACCGATGGCTTCGCGGCGCGTTCTCGCGCCACCTGCGCTCGAGCGACCCCGGCGGCGACGACCAACCTGCCGCGGTCGACGGGTCGACGCTGTCGTGGACAAGCGGTGCGACGGTGCGAACGCGCTTGACGAACAGCGAGTAGCGCGACGAGCTCTTGGCGTCGATCGACCGCGCAGTCGATCGACGGAATCCAGCATGTCGTCGCCGAGGCGGATGACATCAGACGGCTCCTTCCGTTGGTTGCCCGCTCGATGGTGCGAGACTGGTCTCGCGAAGACGCCACCTTCTCAGGTGTCAGGTCGCGTGGAGCGGGTGGCAGTCGACCCAGGTGGGTGCCGATTCGGATTGAATCCGAGATCGGCACGGTTCAACATGCCGAGGTCGACAGAATCTTCCGCGAGATCGTCGGCTGTTCGGCCGCCCTCGAGCTCGCTGGGTTCTATTCAATCAACCCTTCCCAAGCAGGAGCTGAATCATGGCGCACTCGCTTCGCTTCACCTACGAAGGCACCAACTCGCTGAACTACAACAACGGGTACGTGAAATGGTCTCCGGCCTTCCAGCAGTCGTCACGTCTTTACATCATTCACAACACGGCGACGAACCGGCCGTACTACATCGGCACGACCAAGAACCTCAAGGGACGCTTCGATCCTCGGGCGGACGTCTGTCGCGAGCTCGGCTTCGCGTCCGCGAACTCGATGAACGGAGTCACGGCGATCCGCGTCCAAATGTCGATGATGGTCCACGGCAACCGGAACTACCAGAACAAGACTCCGGGCGACAATGGCATGGTCGGCCCCTTCGACGCCGAGCACTTGCTGATTCGAACCTTCGTCTCGCAAAAGAATCAAGCCATACGCAACATGCACAAGGCCGTGAGTAGGTTCACCAACCCCACCCCGAGGACACTCAACGTGGTCTTCGTGAACAACATCGGCGGGGGCAACGCGCAGCACGTGCCGAACAATTTCAGTATCCCGGCACAAACTAGGTATTGAGCCTTCAGACGCCGCGCATCGGTCGGCGCCTTCGTATGCGCCGGACGAAGACCGTCGCTCTGCCTCGGGCGCCTGTCGTGCGGTCGCGACGCGCCGTCAGCGGCCGCCGGCTAGGCCGGGTCGGCCATCAGCTGGACGCTCCCGGCGTCCAGCCACCGCAGGGGGCCTTGCGGCCGACGGCGCCCGGTCGACGAGTCTCAAGCGACTGCACTGCGCTGGCTGCACGACGAGAATCGTCTAACCGACGATCGGCGCGAATGGCTTCGGGGCGCCTTCTCGCCCCACCTGCGCTCGAGCGACCTCGCGACGACGACCGACCGCGGTCGAGGGGTCGACGGTCGACGCTGTCGGAGACAGGTGTCGACGTGTTGGGCGCGCGCTTGACTAACAGAGACTAACGCGATACCTTGCCGATATGAAAGTTCAGGTCCAATTCATCGATGATCCGGCCTCGACGGAATCCGCGGCCTCGACGGAATCCGCGGCCTCGACGGAATCCGCGGCCTCGACGGAATCCGCGGCCTCGACGGAATCCGTGGCCTCGCCGGAGGCCGCGGTCGCGATGGACTTCGACGAGTTCCTCGCGTGGATCGACCGTGCCATCGATCGACGCCTCGAGCGCATCGGCTTTGGAGGCGAAGCCCCGATGCGCCCCGACACGGTAGGTCGCGGCGACGCTCCGCGCGTCGTCGAGATCGCCGAGCCGGTGGCGGCCTACGACGCCGTGTGGCGCCGGGAGGCGGCGCGTGGCCGCGCGCCCGGGGACCTTTCGTCGGACGCCGTGCCGGAAGATGCCGTGCTGGAAGACGCCGTGCCGGGCGTTCCGGCGTGGGAGCTCCTGAGCGCCCCTCCGCCCGTTGCCGCGGGCGATCACCCGTCGTCTCTGCCGTCGACTCTGCCCGAGATCGTCGCCGCCAGCGACACCGCGCTCGAGGCGGCCGACCGCCTCGGCGTCAACGGCTCCCGCGTCCGTCAGCGGCTCGGTGCTGGCACCCTCTATGGCTTCAAGCACGAAGGAGCGTGGCGTCTGCCGCGCTGGCAGTTCGAGGCCGGTGCATCGATCCCGCGGCTCGACCGGGTGATGGAAGCGCTCGACCCGGACGTGAGCCCGGTCGCCGTCTCCCGGTGGTTCACGTCGGCATGGCAAGACCTGGTTGACGGCGAGCGGCTTCTCTCCCCTCGTCGCTGGTTGCTCGAGGGGCGCGATCCGGCGCCGGTCGTGGCGCAGGCGCGGATGCTCTGAGTCGAGCTCGCGCATCGACGTCGATCGGCGGACCATGAGCTTTCTCCCGCGACCCGATTCGGCGCGTCTCGAAGCGCTCACGCCGCCGATCGCGACACTCGACGGGGATCGCCTGATCTGGCGCGTCTACCGTTCCGCCGGGCGCCATCCGACGACCTGGGACGGCGTTCGCTTCGTCGGGCCCTTGCCGTCGCGGTTCGACCATCACCTCGGGTCGGTCGATGCTCCACGGCGGCAGGAGCGCGGCGTTTACTACTGTGCGCCCGACCTGCGCACCGCGCTGGCCGAGGTCTTCCAGGTCGCGCGCCATTGCGACCTCGAACATGGCGCTCCCCGTGCGGCGGCGTTCTTTCCGGCCCGTCCACTGCAGGTGCTCGACTTGTGGAGCCCGTGGACGACGCGCGTCGGCTGCGATCAGCGGATCCACACGACGCCGGCGCGCGAGTCGACGCGCCGATGGGCGCGTGCGCTCTACGAGGCGTATCCGCGGCTCGACGGGCTGCGCTACCGCTCGAAGATGGCCGGCGGCGTCGCCTGGTGCCTGGTCGAGCGTGGCGCCGATGCGTTCCCCGCTGTGCCGGTGCTCGACCGGCCGCTCACCGATCCTGCGCTGCGACCTGCCGTCGAGTCCGCCGCGGGCTCTCTCGGCTACAGCGTGTCGTAGCCGCCGGCCCGGTCGCTGTCGGCACGGTCGCCGTCAGCACAGCCGCCGCACCCGATCGGCCGTCGCTTCGCGACCGCTTGGTGTTCGTCAGCTTTTCGACTTGTGCGATGACGTCGTCGGTTGAAAGAGTCTGAGCGAAGTTGTCCTAGACGCGATGTCGACACTGGCGTCGCTCGGTGAACCAACAACCCAGCAGGAGACCCCCCCAATGGCTCACTACCTTCGATTCAAGTTTGAAGCCGTCCACACACTGTCCTATAACGACGGGCTGGTGACATGGTCCCCGGCCTTTCCGCGGCTGTCCCGACTCTACGTGATTCACAACAGCGCGACGGCCCGGAGGTACTACATCGGCACGACCAAGGATCTCAAGGAACGATTCGATCCTCGGGCGGCAGCCTGTCGCGAGCTCGGCTTCGCGGCGGCCAACTCGATGAACGGTGTCACGGCGATTCGTGTCCAGATGTCCCTCAAGGCTGACGGCAAGCAGGACTACCAGAACAAAACTCCGGGCGACAATGGAATGGTTGGTCCGTTCGACGCCGAGCACTTGCTGATCCGAACGTTCGTCAGTCGGGAGAATCGAAACCTCCGCAACATCACGTTGGCCAACACTCCATTCATCAACGCCTCTCGAAAGACCCTCAGAGCTGTCTTCGTCAACAATATCGGCGCGGGAAATGCGGGGCACGTGCCGAACAACTTCCAGATCGCGTCGCGCAACACCCTTTGAGGGACGACAAAGCGCGCGGTCTGAGCGCGCGCTTCGTCGTCGGTCGAGCGTCTGCCAACCATCCGGTGCGGGATATGCTCGCGGCCCTTTCTCTCCCCCTGGACCGACGACTCTCGAGGAGACCTCGATGCCGCACCGGATTCGCTACAACTTCGAAAACGTCACCCACGGCCTGGCGTACAACAACGGGCTCGTGAGCTGGAATCCGGGATTTCCGCAGTCGTCGCGGCTCTATGTGATCTACAACAACGACACCAACCGGCCGTACTACATCGGCACCGCGTTGAACCTGCGCAACCGGTTCAATCCGCGCGCCACCGTGTGCCGCGAGCTCGGCTTTCCGACGGTGAACGCGATGAACTCGGTGTCCGCCTACCGCCTGCAGATGGAGTGGCGCGCCAACGGAGTCGGCCAGAATTGGGTCAACGCCACGCCGGGCGACAACGGTGTCGTCGGCCTGATCGACGCCGAGCACCTGCTGATTCGCGTCTACATCGAGAACGAGAACGTCGGCGTCCGCAACATCCAGAAGGTGAACGCGTTCACCAACACGACCGGCAACCAGTTGAACGTCTATTTCACCGACGTCGGCAACATCGCCGCGCTGCATTTGCCGGACAATTTCATTCTCGCAAACAACGCACAGCTCTGATCGTGAGCCTCGATCGCCGCTCCGGCGAAGGAGGGCCGGCGCCGCGCGGCGCCGACCTCGTCATCCTGGCCCTCAGACGGGACCCGGGCCGCCGGTGAGCCAGCAGTTGGCGGGGAACGCCGTGCCGTCGGGGCAGGAGTAGATGCAGCAGCAGTTGTAGCCGGAGCAGGCGATGTCGCTGAACGTACAGCCGCCCTCGATTTGGGGGCAGAGCGAGATCAGCCCGCTCGAACCGAACGGTGTCGCGAAGAGCTCCGCCGAGACGGTCGGTACCGTGCTGGCAAGTGGCTCGGTGGGTCCGAAGTCGCCGAGGCCGACGCCCGAGAGCGAGACGGCGAGCGCCAGAAGCATGGCGAGTGGAGCGACGCGGAGAAAAAGAGTCTTCGGCATGGTGGGATCCTCCGTGGGGGTCGGGTTCGACTCATTCTAACGCAATGTCTCTGGAGGTTCGGCGCGTACCGGCCCCAGGCGAATGGTGCGAACGCTGCCACTTCGTCGGCGCGTGCCGCTTCGGCGGCGTGATACCCTTCGCGCCATCATGAACAGGATCGAGGGCCGGCCGTTCGGTGCGGTATTCGTCGGTGTCGCGATGGTGCTGGCGCTCTGCTGCGCCGGTTCGGTCGTGCACGCGGACTCCGCTCCAGGCACTGTGCGGATCGCGTTGGTGGTCGATGGTCCGTCGGCGATGACCGACGACCTCGTGACGTCGCTTCGCGACGAGATCCGGGTGCTCACCGAGGGTGAGTTCGATGTCGCCTTCGGACCGCCGACCGGTCCACCACTGCTCGCCGGCGCCTGGACGGTGCCCTCGGTCGAGGCGGTGATCGATCGCGTGCTCGACGACGAGTCGATCGATCTCGTGATCGCAGTCGGGCCGATCGTTTCGCAAGCGTTCTGCTGCCGCGGCGAGCTGCCCAAGCCGGTGATCGCCGCAATCATCGTCGACGCGGATCTCCAAGGCCTTCCCCGTGCCCCCGGAGGGGGTAGCGGCGTGGTGAACTTGAACTACCTCTCGCTGCCCGACAGCGTCGCCAGCGATGTCGCCGAGATGAGGCGCATCGTGCCCTTCGAGCGAGCGACTCTGGTGTTCAACCGTTGGTTCCTCGACGCCGCGCCGGCGCTCGGCGAGTCGGTCGCGGAAGCCTTTGCGGCGCAAGGCATCGACGCCTCGCTGACGCTCGTCGGCGACTCGGTCGACGCCGCGCTCGACGCGATCCCGACCGACGCCGAGGTCGCCTTCGTCGCACCGCTGCTGCATCTCGAGCGCGCCGAGCGACAGCAGTTCTACGATGGGCTGGCGGCCCGCGGCCTGCCCAGCTTCTCGTTCTTCGGCGTTCCCGAGCTCGAGGACGGAGCGTTCGCCGCGCAGCGCGACATCACCTTCTACCAGCGCCTGGCGCGCCGCGTCGCGCTCAACGTGCAGCGGATCCTGCTCGGCGAGTCGGCGGAGGAGCTGTCGGTGACGATCTCCGACCGCCGGCGGCTGACGATCAACATGGAGGTGGCGCGCCGCATCGACACACTGCCGCCGTGGGAGGTGCTGGCCGAGGCCGACCTGGTGAACGAGGAGCCCGACTACGACCGCCGACTGTCACTCGAGCTCGCGGTGGCCGAGGCGATCGACGCCAATCTCGATCTGCGTGCCGGCCAGCGCGAGGTGACCGCCGGCGCTCAAGAGATCGAGCGGGCGCGCGCCGCCCTGCGACCGCAGCTCGATGCGTCGCTGAGCGGGGTGATGATCGACGACGACCGCGCCAATCCGCTCGCCGGCCAGTCGGAGCGCAGCGCAACCGCGGCGCTCACGCTCGAACAGCTGGTCTACGCCGAGCCGGCGAGCGCCAACGTCGCGATTCAGCAGGCGCTACAGCGCGCGCGCGAAGCGTCGTTCGACACCTTGCGCCTCGACATCGTGCGCGACGCCGCTCTTCGCTACCTCGACGTGTTGAGGGCCGAGACCTTCGAGCGCATCCGGCGCGAAGATGTCCGCGTGACGCGCTCCAACCTCGAGCTGGCGCAGATCCGTCAAGACGTTGGCAGCGCGGGTCCCGGCGAGGTCTACCGCTGGCAGGCGTCGCTGGCGCAGGCGCGTCGTGACCTGATCACTGCGCAAGAGCAGCGGCTGCAGGCGATGGAGGCGCTCAATCGGCTGCTGCACCGGCCGCTCGACGATGGCTACGACCTCCGCGACCTGACGCTCGACGACCAGGAGTTCCTGGCCACCCACGCAGAGATCTCGAGCTACACCGGCTCGCCGCGTCACTTCCGCGTGTTCACTGCATTCCAGGTCGCTGAGGGCCTCGCGCGGGCGCCCGAGCTGCGCGCCGCCGACGACTCGATCGCCGCGCAGCAGCGCGCGGTCGAGAGCGCGCGTCGCGCGTTGCGCCGACCCACACTGGCGCTGCAGGCGTCGCTCGACGAGGTGCTCGCGCGCGCCGGCGAAGGCAGCGACGGCGTGCCCGGCGGGCCCGACGACACCTCGTGGAGCGTTGCTCTCGCCGGCCGCTTCTCACTCTTCACCGGCGGCGAGCGCGTCGCCGCGCTGGTGCAGGCGGAAGAGGAGCTCGAGGGATTGCGCAGCGAGCGTGGTGCGCTCGCCGAGCGCCTCGAGCAGAGGATCCGCGCCACGCTGCACGGCACGCGCGCGTCGGCGTCGGGCATCCGGCTGGCGCGTGAGGCGTCGGTGGCGGCGGCGCGCGCTCTCGACGTGGTCACCGCCGCGTATCGTGAGGGGACGGTCGACATCCTCGACCTCCTCGACGCCCAGAACACGGCGCTCCAGGCAGACCTGGGCGCCGCCGACGCGCGCTACCAGTTCTTCATCGACCTGATGGAGCACCAGCGCGCGGTCTCGCGCTTCGAGTTCTTCGACCAGCGGGCCGACGACGCCGCGTGGCTCGAACGCCTCGCCGTGCATTTCGCCGCGGCCGGAGTCGATCCGACGCCGCCCCGCGTTTGGTGGTCGGACCCGCCCCACGACACGACTCCTCGGGAGGAGCCATGACGAGTCGCTCGCTTCGCCCCCGTGCTCTTCTGG
Organism: Acidobacteriota bacterium; assembly: GCA_039194425.1. Taxonomy (GTDB): domain Bacteria; phylum Acidobacteriota; class Thermoanaerobaculia; order Multivoradales; family J023; genus JAUIJL01. The sequence continues at coordinate 193,205 of JBCCVZ010000011.1, forward strand.
CCTGCGCCGCCGGCGCGCTGCTCGCCGGCTCGCTCGGCCTGCTCGTTGGCTGCGGCGACGACACCTCCAGCGACGAGCGGATCGTCCGCCCGGTGCGCTGGGTCGAGGTGATGTCCGCCGGCTCCGACCGGGAGCGTCGCCTCGCCGGCGTCGCCAAGGCAGGCGTCGAGAGCGCGCTCAGCTTTCGCATCGGTGGCACCGTCGAAGAGCTGACGGTGGCGGTCGGCGACCGCGTCGCGCGCACGCAGCGGATCGCGCGGCTCGACGACACCGATCAGCGGCTCCAGCTGCAGGAATCCGAGGCGAGCCTGGCGCAGGCGCAGGCGGCGGCGCGCAAGGCCGACGCCGACTACGAGCGCGTGCGCGGTCTCTACGAGAATCAGAACGCCGCCAAGAGCGACCTCGACGCGACGCGTGCCCAGGCCGAGTCGAGCAGCGCCCAGGTCGAGGCGGCGCGCCAGCGGGTCGCGCGGGCTCGTCGGCAACTCGCCGACACGCGGTTGACGGCGCCGCTCGACGGTCAGATCGCGGCCGTCCGCGTCGAGGTCAACGAGAACGTGTCTCCGGGGCAGGCGGTGGCGCTGCTGGTGTCGGGCAGCCGGCCGGAGGTCGAGGTCGCCGTCCCCGAGCAGCTGATCGCGCGGCTGCGCCAGGGGGATGCCGCGGAGGTCGCGTTCGACGCTCTGCCCGGGACTGACTTCGCCGCAGTCGTGACCGAGGTCGGCGTGGCGCGCACCGGCAACTCCGCGGCGTTCCCGGTGACCGTACGGCTCGAAGACGACGACGCGGCCATCCGCTCGGGCATGGCGGCAACGGTGACGCTGCACATCGGCGCCGCCGACGAGGCCCAGGGCGTGGACGCGCCGGTCACAGAGCGCATCGTCGTGCCTCCGGTCGCCGTCGGCGAGGATCGCGCCGGTCGCTTCGTCTTCGCTCTGGAGATCGAAGCGGCCACGGGCGCGGCCGAGGAGACCGAGCGCTTCGCGGTGGCGCGCCGGCGTGCGGTCGAGGTCGGTGAGCTCGCCGCCGACGGTCTCGAAGTGCTCGCCGGCCTCGACGACGGGGACCTGATCGCCACCGCCGGCGTCCGTCGCCTGCAGGACGGGCAGCGCGTGCGCCTGCTCGACGGCTGAGCGAGGAGACGAGGATGAGCCTGACCCGGCTGGCGATCGAGAAAGACCGCGTCACCTATGTCGCGCTGCTGGTGCTTTTCGCCGCCGGCGTGTCGTCGTTCCTCGGCCTGCCGCAGAGTGAGGATCCGGGCTTCATCGTGCGCACCGCGGTGGTGCAGACGACGTTCCCCGGAGCCAGCCCGGAGCGGGTGGAGAAGCTGGTCACCGACAAGCTCGAGAAGGCGATCCAGGAGATTCCCGAGCTCGACGCGGTGCGCAGCCGCTCGAAGACCGGCGTGTCGCTGATCTGGGTCGACGTGCGCGAAGAGTACACAGAGATGCGGCCGATCTGGGACGATCTTCGGCGCAAGGTCGACCGCGTGCGCGACGAGCTGCCCGACGGCCTGATCGGGCCGACGGTGAACGACGAGTTCGGCGACGTCTTCGGCATCATCTTGACTCTCACCGCCGACGGCTTCAGCTACCGCGAGCTCGACGACGTGGCGCAGGAGGTGCGCGACGAGCTGCTGCTGCTCGCCGACGTCGCCAAGGTCGAAGTCTTCGGCGCGCAGGACGAGCGCATCTTCGTCGAGTACAACAACGCGACCCTGGCCAGCTACGGGATGTCGCCGATCCAGCTGCAGCAGATCCTCGAGACGCGCAACATCGTGATGCCCGGCGGTTCGGTGGAAACCGGCGACGAGCGCATCACGCTCGAGCCGACCGGCAACTTCGAGACCGTCGAGGCGCTGCGCCGAACGGTGATCCAGATTCCCGGCTCGGGCGACCTGGTGGCGCTCGAGGACCTGGCCTCGGTCAGCCGCGGCTCGGTCGATCCGCCGCGGGCGCTGGTGCGCTGTCCGCGCGGGCCGTGTCTGGCGCTGGCGATCTCGATGCGCGAGGGCGGCAACATTGTTTCGCTCGGCGAGCAGGTGCGTCCGCGCATCGACGCGATGCTCGCAGAGTACCCGATCGGCGTCGACTTCGAGTTCGCGCAGTTCGCGCCCGACATCGTGAGCGAGCTGGTGGACGGCTTCGTCGCCAATCTGTTGCAGGCGATCGCCATCGTCACGTTGGTGATGTTGCTCAGCCTGGGTCTGCGCACGGGCCTGGTGGTGTCGTCGCTGATCCCGATGGCGATGCTGGTCACGCTGTTCATGATGTCGATCTTCGACATCGGCCTCGACCAGATGTCGATCGCCTCGCTGATCATCGCGCTCGGCATGCTGGTCGACAACGCGATCGTCATGTCGGAATCGATCCTGGTGTCGATGCGCGAAGGCAAATCGCCGGTCGCGGCGGCGGTCGACTCGGCAGCCGAGCTGCGCATCCCGCTGCTCACCTCGTCACTCACCACCGCAGCGGCGTTCTTGCCGATCTACCTCGCTGAGTCGGCGACGGGCGAGTACACGGCGCCGTTGTTCAAGGTGGTGACGATCACGCTGCTCGGTTCGTGGCTGCTTTCGCTGACGATGATCCCGCTGCTCTGCGCGCGGTTCCTGCGCGTCGACCGCGCCTCGTCCGACGGTGACGACAGCTTCGACACGCCGTTCTACCGGCGCTACCGCGGCACGCTGCTGTTCGCCTTGCGTCACCGGGCGCTCTTCCTCGCCGGCGTCGCCGCGGTCTTCGTCGTCGCCCTCGTCGGCCTCGGCCGTGTGCCACAGATCTTCTTCCCGGCCAACGACGCGCCGATCTTCACCGTCGAGCTGCAGCTGCCGGTCGGTACGCCGATCGCGCGCACCGAGAGCGTCGTCGAGAGGCTCGAAGAGCACATCCGCGACACGGCGTGGATCGGCGACGGCGAGCGGTCGGAGGGTGTCGTCGACTGGGTGAGCTTCATCGGCAACGGCGGGCCAAAATTCAAGCTCACCTACAACCCCGGCTTGGCCAGCCCTGAGTTTGCGATCCTGATCGTCAACGCCACCTCACGCGCCGAGGTCGACGCGCTGATTCCGCGGCTCGAGGACTTCGCGGTGCGCTCGTTCCCCGACGCCAAAACGACGATCCGTCCGCTCGAGAACGGGCCGCCCGCATGGCCGCCGGTGGCGGTCCGGCTGGCGGCTCGCGACACCGAGACGCTCTTCGACCTGGTCGAGGAGACCAAGGTGCAGCTGGCCGCGATCCCGGGCACCAAGCTGATCGACGACAACTGGGGGCCGCGCTCCAAGAAGCTGATCGTCGACATCGACGAGGCGCGCGCGCGCCGCGCGGGCGTCACCAACCAGGACGTCGCAATCTCGCTCCAGGCATTTTTCGATGGCATCGACACGACCGAGTTCCGCGAGGACGACGCGCTGATCCCGGTGACTCTGCGCTCGGTGGCCGCCGAGCGCAACGACCTGGGCAAGATCGAGACGGTCAACGTCTACGCCCAGTCGACCGGCGCCTCGGTGCCGCTCGAGCAGGTGGCCGACGTCTCGGTGGCGTGGCAGCCGGCGCAGATCCGGCGCCGCGACCGCGTGCGGACGGTCACCGTCGAGGCCGGCGTCGCTGGCGACACGACGGCGGCCGAGGTCAACGCCGTGCTGCGCGAGTGGCTGGCGGAGGAGGAGGCGAGCTGGCCGACGGGCGCGTCGTGGGAGCTCGGCGGCACGGAAGAGAGCTCGGCCGAGGCCAACGCCTCGATCGCCGCCAAGCTGCCGATCGCCGGCATGATCATCCTCTTGCTGCTGGTCGGCCAGTTCAACTCGCTGCGCCGGCCGGCGATCATCCTGATCACGATCCCGCTCGGTCTGATCGGCGTCGTCGCCGGCCTGCTCTTGGCGCGCTCCTATTTCGGCTTCATGACGCTGCTCGGCATCATTTCCCTCGCCGGCATCGTGATCAACAACGCCATCGTCTTGCTCGACCGCATCCGGCTCGAGATCGAGAGCAACGGCCTGAGTCCGCGGCGGGCGATCCTCGAATCGGCCCAGCGCCGGCTGCGGCCGATTCTGCTGACGACCTGCACCACGGTCGGAGGCATGCTGCCGCTGTGGTGGGGCGGCGGCGCGATGTGGCAGCCGATGGCGATCTCGATCATCTTCGGCCTGCTCTTCGCCACCGCGCTCACGCTCGGCGTCGTGCCAGTGCTCTACTCGGTCTTCTTCCGCGTCGACTTCTCCGGAGGAGAGACGGGCGACGAGTCCGAGTCTTCGGCACGCGGTAGCGCCCCTGACTGATACGCGAGGTGGATCGCGTCCTCGAGCCAGGCGAGGCGCTGCGCCGGCGTCGCGCGCAGCGCATTCTCGAGCACCCGATCCTCGGCCGCCTGCCACGAGCCGTCCCACAGGTCGTCGGCGTTCGACGTCTCTCGGCCTAGTTTGTCTGCCATCAGCTTCGATCCGTCCGTTGAATCCTCGCCAGCTTTTCGACGTCATCGAGGTCTTTGCTTCGGCCGGCGGCCCGCTTCATCGTCATCAGGTGCTCGAGGTTTGCATACCTGATCTCGGTGCCATCGAGGTCGAGCGTTTCGGATCGCGCCCAGGCATCCTCGAACGGAATCGGGTTCTCGACGAAGAGGTCTACCATCAGCATCGACCGCGACGCCACCCACCACGACGTATCGCGCTCGAGCATGCTCGAGAGCCCTGAAGACGGGAGTGTAGATCGACATGGGAAAAGTCTAGCAAGTCAAGCCTTTCGCTGCGCTTCGCTCACCTTCGCTCAGGTCGCGTGAGTGGAGCGATCGGATGTGCTCACGCGGGTCTCATGGTGTCCCGCGGACTCGGTGGCCCAGAGTCGAGTCGACGCGCCGGAAGCGGTCCGGCGCCTTCGACAACAGTCTGCCGACAACACTCGGCTCAGGAGTCGCATCATGCACATTCAACGCTCCATGGCGCCCTCAGGCGTCCTTCACCTGTTCGTACTTCTCACACTCGCTCTCGGTCTCACGGTCGCGCCGTCGATGGCGCAAGACGAAGAGCCGATGGACAGCACGGCGCCGCCGCCGCTGCCGTTCATGGAAGTCGAGCCCGAAGAGCCGCTCTTCCACGCGATCTTCAGCCTCTCCGGCCTGGACCAGCCGACTTTGCGCCTGATCAACCCCGACGCCGAGAATCCGCTCGACCTGCAGGTGCTCGCCGTCGGCGGGGCGCTCGACGGCGCGGTGCGCAAGCGCAGCCTGGTGATGCAGATCGAGCCGGGCGCGAGCCAGAGCCTCGACCGTCGGTTAGGAAGGCGGGGAGCCGGCGCACGCCGGCTCCCCGCTGCTCGTCGTGGAACGGCTCGCGCTCAGGCGAAGCGGATCCGCACGACCAGACCGTCGTCATTCTCGAGCTCGATCGCCGCGCCGTGAAGCTCGCAGATGGCTGCGACCAGGCTCAGGCCGAGGCCGGCACCGCGTGGAGCCTGGCGGCCGCGCGCCGAGCCGCGGTAGAAGCGCTCGAACACGCGGTGGTGCTCGGTCTCAGGGATTCCGGGCCCGCTATCGCGCAGTTGGAGGCGATCGGCATGGAGCTCGAGCCGCACGCGCCCGCCAGACGGCGTGTGCTTCAGTGCGTTGTCGAGCAGGTTCGACAGCGCCTGCATCCAGAGATCCGCGTCGCCGTCGAGCTCGACCGGGCCCTCGGGAAGGCTCAGGTCGAGCTCCGTGCCGTCGTCGGCGAAGGCGGGAGCGTAGAGCTCGGCAACATCGGCGACGACCCGCGCCATGTCGAAGCGCCGAAATCCGCGGCGTCGGCTGCCGCTCTCGACCTGGGCGATGCGCAAGAGGGCGTTGAAGGTGGCGAGCAGCTGATCCGCCTCGTCCTGGACCGCGGTGAGCATGGTGTCGGTAGGCCGGTCGCTGCGGCGCAGCATCTCGAGCTGGCCCTGCAGGCGGGTCAGCGGGGTGCGCAGGTCGTGGGCGATGTTGTCGGTGACGTGGCCGAGGCTCGAGAGTGCGCCGTCGAGACGTTCGAGAATGGCGTTGATCTCACGGGTTGCACGGTCGAAATCACCGTCGTCTCCAGGCCGTCGCAGGCGCGGCAATGCGTCGGATTCCAGGTGGCTCCGAGCGCGCCGAAGGTCTTCGACGAACTCGATCGTGCGGCGCGCGAGTCGATAACTGCCGGCACCTGCAAGAAGCAGTGAGAGCAGCGCCGCTGCCGGTGCGATGAGGAGCGAAGCGTCCAGGTCCTGCGGCTCGTTGTGGACGCCGAGGCGCAGTCGGGCGCCGTCGGCGAAGTGCAGCTGGTGCATCAGACACTGCAGGGGCTCGCCGAGGCCGGACGACACGGGGCTGGACAGCCGCACGTCACGAGCGCCGCCCTCGGTCCAGACACCGTCCATCACGAAGAAGTCCAAGGGCGCTGCAAACCATGCGTCGTCGACCTCTTGGACCGTGGTTCGCATGGTCCTGGAGACCTTCGGGTCGGCCACGAGATCCTCCTGCCGTGGCACGAATAGCTCGGGCACGAGGTTGCCGTCGAGCCAGGCACCGACCTGGTCGAAAAGCAGCCAGCAGATCTCCTCTTCATTCAGCCAGTCGCGCAGCCAGGGCTGTTCGTCGAGCAGCCAGAGCAAGTGGCGGCCAGTCCATTCCTCGGGGCTCGCCTGATCGTACGCTCGGTCCCAGATATCGCTTCGCTCCTCCTCGGTCAACGTGCCACCGCGCGCCGCACGCGCACGCTCCGCCGCTTCGGCGGCGAGCTCTTCCGCGTGCTCGCCGCGAAACTCGTCGAGCTCCTCGATGATGATCTCGAGGCGCTCGGCGGCGTTGTCGGTGCGTTCGTCGAACGAGTCGGCGAGCGGCGGATGGACGCGCCAGAGCGCCAGCGCCAGCGCCAGGGGGATCCAGACCACGAGGCAAACGCCGAGGGCACGACGAAACGTCGAGCTCGCGAGAACCTCGCGACGCATCAGGGTGCCCGCAGCGAGTAGCCGACGCCGCGTACGGTGTGGATCAGCGGCGGGTCGAAGTCGCGGTCGATCTTGCGCCGCAGGCGGCTGACGTGGACGTCGATGACGTTGGTTTGCGGATCGAAGTGGTAGTCCCAAACCTTCTCGAGCAGCATCGTGCGCGTCACCACCTGGCCGGCATGGCGCATCAGGTACTCGAGCAGCGCGAGCTCGCGCGGCAAGAGTTCGAGGCGCTGTCCGGCGCGCGTTACCTCGCGGCGCAAGAGATCGAAGACCAGGTCGGCGACCCGCAGCTCTGTCACCGGTGCGTCTTGCGTCCGTCGGCGATGCAGCGCCTCGACGCGTGCCAGCAGCTCGCTAAAGGCGAAGGGTTTGGGCAGGTAGTCGTCGCCGCCGGCCTGCAGTCCCTCGACCCGGCGGTCGACGTCGCCGAGTGCGGAGAGGAAGAGCACCGGCGTGGCGTTGCCGGCGCCGCGCAGAGTCTTCACCAGCGCGAGGCCCTCGAGGCCCGGAAGCCCGCGGTCGACGATCAGCAGATCGTAGGGCTCGGTCGCGGCGCGCAGCAAAGCCTCGCGGCCCTCGCCGCAGACGTCGACCGCGTGACCCGCCTCACGCAGGCCGGCGCCGACATGGCGCGCGACCGCCTCGTCGTCCTCGATCAAGAAGATCCGCATGGGGTCGATTCTAGGGCGTCCGGTGCCACGCGCGAAGTGAACAATCGTTCATCTTGCCTCCATCGCTCGGTCATGCCGCGCTCGGTAGCTTGGCGAGCAACACGACGCTTCCGTCAGTCGACCCACCGAGACGCCTGGGAGGACGAGCTTTGACCCGACACCATTCATCGGCTTCGAGCACGCCGCGCATCGATCGGCGCGCATTCTTGCAGTGGAGCGGCGCCGGCGTCGCCGGGCTCGGGCTCGCGGGGGCGGCGCCGAGCGCGCCGGTCGCCGAGCGTATCCTCGGCGCCAAGGCACTGACACCGCGCCACGACGCCTCGCGCTTCCTGGCGCAGTGTAGCTTCGGTGGCGATCTGGCGATGATCGACGGCGTTGTCGATCAAGGGTTCGAGGGCTGGCTCGAGCAGCAGATGAGCTTGCCCTACGCGCCGATGCTCGACGAGGTCTTCGCGCTGGAAGACACTCTGCCGGACGGCGAGGGTGAGGTAGCCACCTTCGACTGGATCTGGTGGCAGCGCGCGCTGACCGCGCCCGACGTCCTCCGTCAGCGGGTCGCATTTGCCCTGTCGCAGATCTTCGTGATCTCGCGCCGCGTCGATCTCCTCTTCGATACGCCGAGCGCCATCGCCGCCTTCCACGACATCCTGGCGCGCGGTGCGTTCGGTTCCTACCGCGACCTCCTGCTCGAGGTCTCACTCCACGCCACGATGGGGCACTACCTCAGCCATCTCAACAATCGGCGCAGCGATCCGTCGGTGAATCGCTTCCCGGACGAAAACTTCGCCCGCGAGGTGATGCAGCTCTTCTCGATCGGGCTCTATCAGTTGAGCTCGGACGGTACCCGCGTCCTCGACGCGAACGGCGAGCCGATCCCGACCTACGGCAACGCCGAGATCACCGAGATGGCGAAGATCTTCACCGGGCTCACCATGGCCCCTGAGGAGCCGGGTGATCCGATCATCTTCGGCGAGGAGTACTACACCTGGCATCTGCCGATGGTGATGGTCGAGTCGGAGCACGAGCCGGGGCCGAAGACATTGCTCGACGGCTTCGTCGTGCCCGCGGGGCAGACTGGCATGCAGGACATCGAGATGGCGATCGACCATCTCGCCGCGCACCCCAATGTCGGTCCATTCATGGGCCGGCACCTGATCCGCTTCTTGGTCACGTCGAACCCGAGCCCGGCCTATGTCGAACGCGTCGCCGCCGCGTTCGACGACAACGGCGCCGGTGTCCGAGGTGACATGAAGGCGGTGCTCAAGGCGATTCTGCTCGACCCGGAGGCGCGCGATGCCGCGAAGATCGACGATCCGATGTTCGGCAAGGTGCGCGAACCGTTCGTGCGGTGGGTGCAACTCGGGCGCACGTTCCACGCCACGAGTGACTCCGGGCAGTATCGCCATTTCGGCGGCACCGACACCGTCGAGGGCCCCGACAACGACTCCGTGGCGCTGGCGCAGTACCCGTTCTTCGCGCCGAGCGTGTTCAACTTTTTCTCGCCCGAGCATCAGCCGGCGGGGCCGCTGACTGCTGCTGGCCTGGTGGCGCCCGAGATGGAGATCGTCCACGCCTACACCGCCATCGCGACGGTCAATCTGATCGATCGAGCGGTGATCGAAGAGGAGTACATCTTCGACCGAGACGAGTCGGTCTGGCTCGACTTGGACGGCGAGGTCGACGCGGCGATCGCCGGACCGACGCAGCTGATCGATCGTCTCGATCTGCTCCTCACCTACGGCACGCTCTCCGCCGGCACGCGGCAGATCGTGCTCGACGCGATCCTGCCGCTCGCCGGCGAACCGTACGACCAGGTCGTGATGGCGCTCTACTTGATCCTGGTGTCTCCCGAGTACTCGGTGCAGCGCTGAGCCTTTTCCACGAATCGACCGATCGAGGACTCCCGATGGACAGATTTCTCCGCTCCGACGTCTCGAGACGACGCTTCCTCGGCCAGGCGAGCTGCACCGCCGTGGGCGCGACCTCGCTCTTCTCGACCCTGCTCGGCCTGCGTTCCGCCAACGCTCTCGCCGCTGCTCCGCCTTCCTTCAGCAGTGCACGCGTCATCGAGCCGGTCACAGGGCTCCCGGGCGACGACTACAAGGCGCTCGTGTGCCTCTTCCTCGCCGGCGGCAACGACTCGTTCAACATGCTGGTGCCGCGCGGTGCGGCCGAGTACGCCGAGTACGCGGCGATCCGCGCCGACCTCGCGCTGCCGCAGAGCTCGCTGCTGCCGCTCGTGCCGGCGACCCGCGACGGCCGCGAGTACGGTCTCCATCCGGGCATGCCCGAGGTGAAGCAGCTCTTCGACGGCGGCGATCTGGCGTTCGTCGCCAACGTCGGCTCGTTGGTGGAGCCCACCACCAAAGCTGACATCGTCTCCGGCAGCGCCAGACTGCCGCTCGGCCTCTACTCCCACGCCGACCAGATCATGCACTGGCAGACGAGCATCCCCGACCAGCGCACCAGTCTCGGCTGGTCGGGCCGCATGGCGGACCTGCTGCGCGCCGCCAACAGCGACGACACCGTGTCGATGAACATCTCACTCTCGGGCAGCAACGTCTTTCAAGCCGGGACGCAGGTGGTTCCGTACGCGATCCGTCCCTCGGGCACCGGCAGCGTCGGCATCGAAGGCTACGGCGGCGTCGATCCGTTCAATCAGCTGCGCACGACGGCGATCAACAGCCTGCTCGACCAGCAGTACCAGAATCTGTTCATCGACACGTTCGCCACGTCGGCGCGGCGGGCGATCGACGCGCATCAGCTCTTCTCGGGCGCCGTCGGGGCGGTGCCGCCGCTGACCACGGTGTTCTCGCCGAACGAAGTGTCGCAGAGCTTCCGCATGGTGGCGCGCACGATCGCCGCCCGTCAGGCGCTCGGTGTGCGCCGCCAGACCTTCTTCATCCTCTTCGGCGGTTGGGATCACCATGACGAGGTGCTGAACGCGCAGGCGGCGATGCTGCCCGTGGTCAGCAAGGCGCTGAGCGAGTTCCACGCCGCCCTGGTCGAGCTCGGCCTGCTCAACGACGTCGTCACTTTCACCGCCTCGGACTTTGGCCGCACCCTGACCTCCAACGGCCAGGGCTCGGACCATGCCTGGGGTGGTCATCAGCTAGTGATGGGCGGCCCGGTGGCCGGCGGCGACCTCTACGGCACGTATCCCCAGCTCTACGCCGACAACGATCTCGACACCGGCCGGGGGAGGTTGATCCCGACCACTTCGTGCGACGAATACTTCGCCGAGCTGGCGCTCTGGCTCGGTGTCGCCCCGTCGGACCTCGGGACCGTTTTGCCCAACGTCGGCCGCTTCTACACTCCCGGCGCCGGCGCTCCGATCGGCTTTCTCGGCGGGTCGCCGGCGGCCGGCGTGTTCGCCGACGGATTCGAGAGCGGGGACCTGTCGAGCTGGAGCGGTATCCAGTCGTAGTCAGCAATACCGGACACCAGCTGAGCTGCTGAAGTTGGTCGGCCAGGCCGACTCTCTTCGCGTAGTCGCGTTGGAGACCAGGAGCGTTCAGCTGCCGACGGTCGACCTCGGAGACTCCTGCTCGACCGCAAGCTCGCTCACAGACGGGGGCCGGTTTCGACGGCTCAACAGTTGTCGCATGGAGTCTAGGTCGCCCTTCCCGGCCGGGCTGTACGTCAGCAGCTTGAGGTCGGGACGGCCATCGACAGCGAAGGAAGAGAATTCGAATGCAATGGGCCCTGCTTCAGGATGTCGGATCTTCTTGATCCCTTCTCCCGTCGACCGCACGTCCTTCTCAGCCCACATCTCGGCGAACTCGGCACTCTTCCCGGAGAGCTCTGCGAACAACTCCGCGGCGCGGACATCCTCCCCTGCGCGAGCAGTCTCGGCGCGGAAGGTCGCCACCAAGAAGCGGGCGACGCTTTCCCAATCGTCCTGGGCGGCACGCGTCTCAGGGTCCAGGAACATTCTCCGCAGTACATTGCGTTCGGGTGGTGAGAGCGCAGCGTAGTCGGTCAGTGCGACACGAGCCGCCTCGTTCCAGGCGACCACGTCCCATTGGGGAGTCGTGATGATCGCCGGAATGGAGGTCAGCGCGTCGAGGAACCTCTGAAGCCGCTGTGAAATCCCGCCCGGCGAAGCAGGTCGGGCCTTGGGTGGCCGCCCGATACCGATCAAGAAGAGGTGCTCGCGCTCGGCGTCGGTGAGCATCAGCGCATCGGCCAGACTCTCGAGAACACGTGGCGACGGCGGGCCGCCGCGGCCCTGTTCGAGCCAGGTGTACCAAGTCGTGCTGATGTTCGCCCTTTGAGCGACTTCCTCCCGCCGCAGACCAGGGGTGCGACGCCGTCCTGAGTATCCGAAAGCCGCTGGATCGAGCCGCTGCCGGCGATTTTTCAAGAAGGCGCTGAGACGGCTTTCCTCGCCCATGGTCGTTCGGTCCAGGTAGTGGTGATACCGGTATAACTTCTCGGCTTTATCAGGATTCGATTATGGATCAAGCTGACTCCTCCAACAACAGTCGGAGGATCTCCATGCAAGTCTTTGTCACAGGCACCACAGGCTTTATCGGTTCGGCGATCGCCCAGGAGCTGCGCCTTCGCGGTCATGATGTCGTCGGGTTGGCGCGAAGTGATCGCTCGGCGGACGCGCTACGGACAGCGGGCTTCAAGGTCCAACCAGGCGATATCGCCGATCCCGACAGCGTCATTTCCGCATTGAGCCACGTCGACGCAGTCATCCATACGGCCTTCAACCACGACTTCTCGCGGTATGTGGAGAACTGTGAGGCCGACGGCCGTCTGCTCGATGCGATAGCCAGCGCGCTCGAGGGCACGCACAAGGCCCTCATCGCGACCTCGGCGACCACCGTGACCGCTACCGACAGAGTCTCTACCGAAGAGGATCGCGCCGTAGAGCAGGTCCCGCGCAGCGCTTCGGAGGCTTTCCTGCCCTTTGCCGACAGAGGCGTCCGGGCAGCCGTCGTCCGCCTTCCACCGACCGTTCACGGCGCTGGCGATACGGCGTTCGTTCCCGCGTTGATCGCTCTGGCGAGGGAGCGCGGGTTTTCGGCCTATATCGGCGAGGGCGCGAACCGCTGGCCTGCAGTTCACCGCGACGACGCGGCGCGGCTCTTCTGTGATGCCGTCGAACAGCCTCGACTCGGCGTGCGCTACCACGGGGTGGCCGAAACCGGCATCTCCTTCCGTACGATTGCCGAGACCATCGGTCAGGGGTTGGGCGTGCCCACCGAGAGCCTTCCAGCAGAACGAGCCGGAGAGCATTTTGGATGGCTGGCGATGTTCGCGGCGCTCGACGGACCCGCTTCCAGCGAATGGACCCGCGAAGCGACGGGGTGGGAGCCGCGTGAGGGAACACTGATCGACACTCTTCACACGGCGGGCTATTTCGAGGCGCCGGCCTCGTGACCCATCGCTGGATCCCGCCACGCCGCTCGATCACTTGCCGAGATAGTCTGTAGAAACTGCCCGATCGGCCCAACTCTCCAGCTCGGTTTGACGCTTGTCCAAGAGCGATCGTGACATCTCCAGCGCATCGCTGCCGGCGACCAATCGCAAGGGTGGGGATGGTGAGTTGGCGACCTCCACGATCAGCTCACCCAGCTTCGCCGGATCGCCCGGCTGTGAATGGCTATAGGCGTCGTATTGCGCTCGCTGCTGCGCCGCCGCGTCGGAGTACTCGGGAATCATCTTCTCTCCGTAGCGCACCGACGAGCTGTCGAGGAAGTCGGTTCGAAAAAAGCCAGGCTCGACGATCGTCACACCGATACCGAACCGTTCGAGCTCCAGCGCGAGGGACTCCGACAGGCCTTCCACAGCGAACTTCGTGGCGCAATAGATGGCCGCACCGTCGAATCCCAGGGTCCCTCCGATCGACGAAAGGTTGAAGATGTGGCCTCGCCGCTGCTGCCGCATGATCGGCAGCACAGCCCGGGTCACATGGATCAATCCGTACACGTTGGTATCGAACTGGCGCACGATCGACGGGTGGTCTACTGTCTCGAGGTGCCCAAGCTGCCCGAAGCCGGCATTGTTGACCAAGATATCCACGCCACCGAATTGCTCTCGGGCCAGGGCGACGGCCGCCTCCGCTTGCTCAGGGCGAGTCACATCGAGCTTCACTGCGAGAAGGGAGTCTCCTGCCTCGGGAAACGCTTCACTCAGTTTTCGGGGATCACGCGCGGTCGCGACGACCCTCATGCCGTTTCGCAGTGCGGCGAGCGCGATCTCTCGACCAATGCCGCGCGCCGCGCCGGTCACCAACCAGGTCCTCGTCATGGTGTTCTCCTACAGTTGGATGGATCTCTCGCCAGGCGGCGAGCCGAATGCCGCGCTGATCGTGACGGAAGCATGGAGGTTCAAGGCCCTGGCGAGGTATTCCGAAACTTCAGAATTCTTGCCGAATCCTCCAATTCTCAGCGCGACCCGACGATCTGGCGCGTGGCCGCCACGCCGATCATGCGCGCGAGTCAATCATGTCGAGCAGCGTCTCGAAGGCTCGCTGCTGATCAGATCCATCTGCATTGGCCGCTCGGTCGCGCGCGAATCCACGCAGAGTCACCACAACCAGGTGCGCAGTCCGAGCTCGATCACTTCATGTGCACGTCGCGCTGCGGGAATGGGATTTCGATGCCTTTCTCCCGCAGGGCTCTCAGGATCTCCTCGTGAACGGAGTGGATCAATGGCAACCGGTCGGCGAGCTGGCGCGCGTAGACGTGCAGCTTGAAATCGAGAGAGCTCTCGCCGAAGCCGACAAAGAAGACCTGGGGCGACGGCTCGTCGAGCACCTCCGGCAGCTGGCGGAGAGTTCGGGCCATGACGTCCCGAGCCTGCTCGACATCGGATCCATAGCCGATTCCGACGGGAATCACGATGCGGGTGATCGGGTCGGTCAGCGTCCAGTTGATCACCTGATCCGTAATCAGGGATTTATTGGGTACGATGATCTCTCGTCGATCCCAATCGGTGATCGTCGTCGCTCGAAAGCGAATTCGCGAGATCGTGCCCGTGATCTGGCCTACCGTCACGGTGTCGCCGACGCGTACAGGTCGTTCGACGTGGAGGACCAGGCCCGAGACGAAATTCGCCACGATTTCCTGCAGCCCGAAACCGAGGCCGACACTGATCGCCGCCGCCAGCCACTGAATCTGCGACCAATTCCAGCCGATGACGCTGAAGGTGGCGACCGTGCCGATCAAGACGATCACGTAGCGCAGCAAGGTGTTGATCGCGTAGCGACTGCCTGCCTGCAGATCCCTCCTTCGCAGGATGAGGAGTTCCAGGAGACCGGGTAGGTTCCTCGCGGCGACCATGGTCACGCCGGCGATCAAGAGAGCGAGGAGCAGGTCGGCGAGGGTCACAGGGACAATCGCTTCCTCGCCGTCGACGATCACTGTCTGGGACCAAAGCTCCGTTCGGTCGAGTACGCCCAGCGCGGGCAGGACGTCCGACCAGATGGCCCAGGTGATGAGTAGCGCGATGAATGCGAGCCCGGCGTCGAGCAGGCGTTTGCTCTGCCGGTCGACCGTGTCCGGATCCGGTGGCCTGGATGGCGGCACGACGATCTCGCCCTCGAGGCCGGAGACCGACGGCTGGGGATCTCCAGCGACAGTGGGCTCCGGCTCAGCCTCGACCTCGCGTGTCGTCAAGCGGCGGCCCACCAGGGACAACCAGCGCCGAGCCACGAGGCGACTGAGAAAGAAGACGAATCCCAGCCAGTAGGTGTCGATGAGGTGGCCCGCGAGCGTCAGGGCCGTATAGCTGTAGCCGAGGAACGAGGCCAGTGCCAAGAGCAGCGGAGCGCCGACCGCCGCGGCATGGCCGATGGCGAGCAACGGGTTGGCTCGGTGGTCACCGTCCGGCGGCACCGCGAGGCCTCTGGTGGGGCTCATGAGCGCGTGGGCCACGCCGCTCACGACCAGCATGAAGAGAACGAACGACAGGCGGCCCAAGCTCTCACCGTGGGCAGTGATCGGCGCGCTGTAGGCGAGAGCGCTGACCAGGGCGAGAGGTACGCCGAGCGCGGTCAGCCGGTTGGCTTGCCGGCGCAGCAGATTCAGGTGCTGAACCTGCCAGCCGAAATGAACTCGCAGGACACCAGCTCTGGCCGCCAGTGTTCGCAGCCAGAGGGTGCCGAAGAGAAAAGGCGCAGTCGCGGCGGCGGCCGACGCCACGGAGGCCGTGAAGTCGTCCACTTCAGGGCTTCGTTGCAGTACCCAGGCCAAGACAGCCATCAAGAAGGGGAGCGGCGAGACGCGAAGCGCAGCCAGCGCCAAAGCGCCAAGGAGACGGCGGAGCGTCTCGCGCGATTCAGACTCTTGGCTGTTGCCATCCCCGGATGCCGGTTCGGCGGCGCCCGCCGCCGCCGCGCCGATCACGCTGCGGCGGAAGACCAGGGCCAGACCGAGCGCCAAGAGCGCGCTGAGCGAACCGACCAGACTTCGACGCAGCGCTCGGCTCAGGGAGTTGGCTGCTGTAGTCCACGACGACGGCTCGATCATCCAGGCCGCGGCGGGCGAAAGACGCCGAACCTGCTCGACTCCGAACATCGTCGCGGTCGGAATCCACAGCAAATTGCGATCCAGGAAGCGCTCATAGGCCGCCACCGCGTCCAGCAGCCTGTTCTGCGCAAGGTCCAACTCGATGAGTGCGCTGGCCTGGCTGGCGTAGGAGCTCGACAGTTGCTGCAAAAGGTTGCGCCGATCCTGTAGCAGGAGCTCGACTTTGTTGCGGATCGACTGCAACTCCTCGGGGTCGGAGATGTCGGTGACCCGGGCCATGACGCGCTCGACCGCGACGCTGACGGGAGTCAACTCGCGACGCTGCTCTTCGCTCTGCATCTGGGCCAGGCTCGCGTCGGACAGCGTGCTGCGCCGTTCGCGTCGCTCGGCGCGCAGGAGCGAAACCCGCGGCAGGCTTCGCTGTTGCTCGACCAGCAGTCGGCCGAGCAATTGGTTGACGCCACCGATCTCCAGTCGCGTCAGCGCGCTGTTTAGGCTTTGCTCGATCCCCTGCGCCTGTCCCTCGGTCTCGGCGAGCTGACTCGTGATGCGCTGGATCTCGGTTGCGATCGTCGGCAGCTCTCTCGTCAGCCGGGCGTTTTCTTCCGCCAGGCTTCGGACGGCCGAATGCTCATCCGCTGCCGCCAGCTCAGCGAGCACTGCCTGCTCGCGTGCCTGATCCGCCATGCGCTGTCGCCTGGCGTTGACGGCGGACTGCAGTCCGTCGACCCGGAGGCGTACCTGGGTGATCTCCCGCGCCGCGTCGTCGCGCCTCGCCTCGATCAGGTTCGAGCGCACGCCGTGGCTCAGGAGCTCTTGCTCGAGGCTCAGGATTTCGGCAGCACGGGCTTCTTGCTCGAGTTGCTCCGCCAGCCGGCGCGCGTCGGCGAGGGCCCGAGTCTCGCGGGTCGGCGTCTCCTCCGAGACCGGCGTGTCCTGAATGATACGCAGCTCTGCGAGCCGCTCGCGGATTGCGGCGGGTCGGTCGGCTTCCGCTGCGCGTTCCGTATCCAGGGAGATGAGCCTGGCTTCCACCGCCGCCAGCTCGACGAGCGCGCTGGTCAGCATACCCTCCAGGATCGAGAGGGGCGTTTGTTGGTCGAAACCGAGGGACTCGGCCGTCGGTGCGGATGCGGTGGCGTTCTCGAGCTTCGAGCGGAGACGCTGTGTCTCTCTGGGAGCGCTGAGCACTGACGCTGCATGGGCCGCGGCCGCCGCATCCGCCGACTGCCGGCTGCGCAGGTGGGCCCGGGCGTCCCGCAAGCGGTCGACGAGCTCGCCACGGGTCTCCTCGTCCAGATCCTGATCGACCGCGGCTTTCTCGAGCGCAGCCTCGATGTCCTCGCTCGTCACTCGGCTGGCGTCTGGAACCAGCGTCGAGGCCTGGGCGGCTGCGGCCGCCACCAAGCAGAGGGTCAGCCAGGTCGTTGCCAGAGCACGCAGCACGGTTCACTCCTTCGACAAGAGATACTCCGCAACCGCCTGGTAGGCCGGCAAGGAGGTGGGATCGATGGCCGCGTTCTTCGCCGTCGGAAAGGAAGCGAAACGCACCAGGACCATCTCGGCAGTGGGGTCGACGTAGATCGTCTGACCGTGCACGCCGCGCGCGGCGAAGGCGCCGTGCTCGTTGTGCAGCAGCCACCACATGCTGCGGTAGCTGCCGCCCTCGAGCGTCGTGTAACCCGCCTTGGCAAAGGCTTCCGGGCTGCCGCCGGCGCGGATCCTTTCGACCACTTTGGCCGGAAAGAGTCGCTCGCCGTGGAGCTCGCCGGCTCCGAGCATCAGCTGTCCGACGCGGCCCAGGTCGCGCAGGCCAGCGCTGAGACCGCCGCCGGCGAACGGCGTGCCCTTGGCGTCGACCGTCATGTAGGCGTCCAGCTCGGCGCCCATCCGGCTCCAGATCCGGTCGCTGAGCAGCTCGGTGACTTCTTGGCCACTGACTCGCGAAATGATCCAACCGAGCGCATCCGTATTGATCGTTTTGTAGCCGAACGCCTCGCCGTGTTCGCCTTCGGGGCGCACGGTCTGCAGGTACTCGAAGTAGCCGTTCGGCCCGTCGTAGTTCTTAGCCTTTGGCAGTGGGCTGGCGGCAGCCGAGTAGATCCAGATGTCTGCGTCGGGATCGGAGTAGTCCTCGCTGTAGGCGAGCCCGGTGGTCATGTCCATCACCTGTCGCACCGTCGCGTTGCCGAACGCGCTTCCGGCCAGCTCGGGGACGATCGACGACACCTTCGCACGATCGTCGAGACGCCCCTCGGCGATCAGGATCTCGGCCAGGAGGCCGGTGAGTGACTTGGTCATCGACATTGCGCCGTGCTTCCCCGCTTCGTCAAGGCAGCCGAAGTAGCGCTCGTAGACGATCCGCCCGCGGTGCAGGATGAGCATCCCGTCGGTGTAGTTTGCCTCGAGAGCTTGCTCGAAGCTCATCGGCTCGCGTCCCCCCATGGGCGTGAATGTGAGCGCGTCGATGGCGGCCTCGTCGAGCGCGACGGGTAGAGGTTTCGGCGCGCCGAGACCGCGGCTCACCTGCTCGGTTGGCAGGAGCTCGCGGAAGTGGCAGACGGTCCATCGCAGCTTGGGGAAGCTGAAGAAATCGGAGTCGGGCTGCATGACCAGCTTGTCGGCGGGTGGCGGGAAGCCTTCCATCCACCCGAGCATGCCCGGATCTGATTCGGTGGCGGTGAGCTGCCCGTTTGGTGTCGACGCCGAGGTGGCACCAGCGAGGAGCATGGCAAGGCATACAGCGCCGGCAGCCCGGGCGAGTGTCTTAGCAGTTGACCACGACATGGACGAACCCTCCGATCCAATCTGGGGTGTCGACGGCGACCGTGCTCTCGATGCCCGGACCCGGGAACGAGACGCTCAGACCGGCCGTCAGAAACGCGTTGCGGTTGATGATGCGGCCCTACTCGAGAAAGAGACTGTCTGCGAGATGGCGTCGTGACGCCCGAGACTGGGGTGGACTGCTCTCAGTTCCGTCTCATCGCCTACCTCGGATCGTCAAGGAGCACACAACAGCATTGTCACGATACATCGTGAGTCTTCGTTGCCCTCCGGCCAGTAGATGCTTCCAAACGGACTCGCCAGACGAAGACACATCGTCGGCATGACTCGAGCGGGAGCCGCGCCAGCTCCTTGATGGATCTGAGGTTGACGGTGTCAACTGCGAACGATAAGGTTGACGCCGTCAACCAACCCGATGGAGGATGACCGACCATGACCGACTCCACACCGACCCGGCACCCCGCACGACCCGCAGCTCTGGACGACGGCTCGTGGCGCAGCCGCTACGGCCCTTGGGCCGTCGTCACCGGCGCCTCCGACGGCATCGGCCGCGAGTGCGCACGCGATCTCGCGGCGCGCGGGCTCGACCTGGTGCTGGTGGCGCGTCGGCGAGAGCGGCTGGAGGCGTTGGCCAGCGAGCTGGCCGACGAGCATGGCGTCGGGGCGCGCGTCGTCGTCGCCGACCTGGCGGACACTGCCGGCATCGAGCGCGTGGTGGAGGAGACCGCGGCGCTCGATGTCGGCCTGCTTGTCGCCAGCGCCGGCTTCGGTACGTCGGGTCCACTGGTCGATGGCGACCTCGGGAGCGAGCTGGCGATGGTCGACGTGAATTGTCGGGCGGTGGTCGCGCTTTGCCATGCCTTTGGACGGCGCTTCGTCGAGCGTGGTCGTGGCGGCCTGGTGCTGCTGAGCTCGATCGTCGCCTTCCAGGGCGTGCCGCGCGCGGCCAACTACGCGGCGACCAAGTCCTACATCCAGACCCTGGCCGAGGGCCTGCGCGTCGAGATGGCGCCGCACGGTGTCGCCGTGGTCGCCTCGGCGCCGGGCCCGACCCGCAGCGGTTTCGCCGACCGGGCCGACATGCGCATGAGCCGCACCGTCGACGCCGCCACCGTCGCCCGCCAGACCCTCGACGCCCTCGGCCGCCGCACCACCGTGCGCCCTGGCTGGCTGTCGAAGCTGCTCGGCTATGCCCTCGCGACGCTGCCGCGCTGGGGACGCGTGCGGGTCATGACCGCCGTCATGGGCGACATGACGAGCCACCAGGCTTCGTCGACCTCCGCGGCGACCGAGCACCCGTCGAACTGAGGGGGCGCCGGAGACATCCCGCGATTCACCGCTCGAGCTCGACGCGGATGAACGGGGCCGCGCTCGGTCGCGGGCGCGTCGGGACGTGGGCGCAGTGGATGTCGCGTGCTCCGGCGGCGGTGAGCGCGCCGAAGATCTCGTTCTCGACGCGCGGGTCAGCGTTCTCGTCGATGACGACGAAGATGGGCTCGTCGCTGGTCGCTGGCACAATCTCGCGGGCGACGGCCTCGAAGCGGCGCAGCGGGACCCAGGCCTCGCGCGCCTCTACCGTGCTGATCCGGACGCCGCGCATCAGGCTGAGTCCCAGCCGTCGGTCTGCGCTGTAGAAGACGAGGTTGAGTCGGTGCCAGTCGACCACTGTGGCGCCGTGCTCGTTGTGCGGCAGGATGATGCGGATCGGCTGAAAGACCCTTACGCCGTCCGGTGTCTCGAGCCAGCGGCCGGCCTCCGGCACCTGGTGCGTGCGGAGAGACTCCAGATAGACGAGGTGCTCGGGGCGACGCACGACGAGGGCGATCGGGGCCGACTCGCGCTCGAGGAAGGCACCGAACTCGGCCTGGTTCAAGACCCGGTCGGGTCCTGGTCGGGGCGTGAAGATCTGGCCGTCGGCCTGGAGCTGGAGGATGATCGGCGCGGGCGCGGCGGCGAGCGGACCGACGGCCGCCAGGACGACGGCCATGAGCAGGCCGAGGATTGCGAAGGTCGTCGTTCCTCGGGTCGGGGAACGGAGTGCGGTGGCGTGGGGTCGCATGAGGGGCTCCGTGCGGGCGATGCAGCACCCCGGCCCGAGGTCAGGTCGAGGCTGCTGCGTCTACGGAGCCGCATGCCGAATCATTCGTCGCTCGGCTTCTGCCCGTGCTCGCCGCAACCGAGCGCCGTGCCGAGGCGCACGAGGAGATGCTCGGGCGCCTGGGCGACGAAGGGCTCGGGCAGGCCGAGGCGGTCGACGGCGCACGACTGCAGGATCGTCGCCAGGCCGTGGATCGCCGCCCAAACGAAGAGCGAGTCGTGGGCGATAGCCGTCGGCTCGTCCGAGGCCCTTCCGGGGAGGGCTCGGATCGCCTCGTGGAGCACGGCATAGGCGCGCCGCGCCGCCTGCGTCATGTCGGGATGCTCCTCGGCGTCGGGCAACGCGGTGCCGAACATCAGCTGATAATGCAGCGCATGGTCGCGGGCATGCCGGAAATAGGCCCGGCCGAGCTCGGCGAGGTCTTGCTCTGGATCCTCGCGGCGCGGTCGCTCCTCGAGCGCCGTGGCGAAGGCCTCGAAGGCACGGCGCACGATCTCCGCCAGCAGGTGGTCGCGGCTCGCGAAGTGCTTGTAGGGCGCCTGGTGCGACACTCCCAGACGCCGCGACACCTGGCGCAGGCTCAGCCCTTCGATGCCGTCCGCGGCGATGAGCTCCATCGCCTCGCGCACACACGCTTCGCGCAGATCGCCGTGGTCACTCTTGGGGGCAGGCATCGGAGTCGATGTTCTCGGTTCGGTAAAAGTCGTCGCGGGCCGATCCCTTCGCGCGGCCGATCCGCTAGGATCGAAGCAATGCGTCATGTTGCCACCGCGCGTCGCGCCGCCTGATCCGCGCTCACACCCCGAGGATACGCCATGCTCCGCACCCTGGACCGCCGTCTCGTCATCGTCTCGCTCACTGTGGCTTTGGCCGCGCTCACCGTCGCCGCGTCGGCCGATGTTCTGGTGCTTTGGGACGGCTCGAAGATCACGACATCGGGCTCGTACTCGGTGGACGAGAACAAGGTGACGTTCACCGATGCCCAGGGGCGCTACGCCTCGCTGCCGCTCGACGAAGTCGATCTCGAGGCCAGCCGTGCCGCCACCGAGGAGGCCCAGCGTCCGGCGACCAGCAAGGCGCGGGTCGCCTCGCCGATCGAGCGCAAGAGCAAGAAGGAGGCGCGGGAGCCGGTGATGACGATCACCAACGCCGATGTCGGCACTGCCGCGGAGGGCTCTGACTCCGACGTCGCGGCCGAGCCGCAGGTGATTCTCTACACGACCACGTGGTGCGGCTACTGCCGCAAGGCGCGTACGTTGCTCGACGAGCTCGAGGTCGACTATGTCGAGCACGACATCGAGAAAGATCCGAAGGCGTACTCGGACAAGACGCGCAAGAGCCCGAGCTGTGGCGTGCCGGTGACCGACATTGCCGGCACGGTCGTCTGCGGCTTCAACGAGATGCGCCTGCGCAAGCTGATCGACGGTCTGCCGGCGGCAAAGACCGACAGCGCAACCTGAGGCGCGTACGTCTCTCACCCGGTGCGCTGGCCGAGCCGCTCGAGGTCTTCGACGACCAGGGTCGCGGCGGGGGTGACGACGAGCACCAGAGCTCCCGAGACCAAGATGCCGAAGCCGAGGCTGACGGCCATCGGGATCAAGAACTGGGCCTGCGGACTGGTCTCGAGCAGCAGTGGCAGCAGGCCGAGGGTGGTCAGCATGACGGGGCGGAAGCGAGCAGCTCGCGCTTGCCGAGGGCGAGGCTGTTCACGATGTCGACGACGCCCGGAAGTGCCGCCAGGCGCGTCTCCAGGTCGTCGACGGCCGCCAGCAGAGTCGTCGGGTCCTCGTGCGAGAGCTCGTACTGGACGTCGGCGCCGAAGTCGACGAAGGTCGAGGTGAAGACCAGCGACTCGACGCCCTCGACGGGTCCGACCCGCTCGCGCCAGAGCGCCTCGAGCTCGGCCTTCAACGACGGCCGCGGCTTCGATGCCGCGGGCGGCGCTCGCGGCATCGGCCTGCGCTCGAGAGTGGGCCGACGAGCTCTCCTGCGGCGCGTCGAGCATCGAGTCCACCCCCGGCTGCGGCATCACGGTGCGCGTCGCCTGGATGCTGGAGCCGGACCTTGGTTAACCCGACGACATCGACAGGCGCTCGAGAGATTACTTTGGTGCTTGCCGACGATCACGAAGTGGTGCGCCGTGGCCTGATCGCCTTCATCGAGACCACGGACGACATCCGGCTGCTGGCGGCTGCCGCCTCCGGCACCGAGGTGATCCCCGCAGTGGAGCGGCATGCGCCGGACGTCGTCTTGCTCGATCTCCTGATGCCTGGCGAGGACCCCGTGGAGACCGTCCGCCAGATCAAGAGCTCGAGCCCGCGGAGCCAGATCGTGATTCTCACCTCGCACGAGGGCGACCAGCAGGTGGTGCCTCTGACCCGCGCCGGCGCGGTGGCCTATCTGCTCAAGGGCACCTCGCCCGACGAGCTGATCACCGCCATTCGCCACGCTCACGCGGGCCGGCCGACGCTCAGCCCGCGCGTTGCCGCCAGCGTGCTCGACGCCGTGCGGCAGGCTTCGCCGTCGCCGGCGCACGACGAGCTCACCGAGCGCGAAGCGCAGGTGCTGCGCGCGGTCGCCGTCGGTGCGTCCAACCGTCACATCGCGGCGGAGCTGGGAATCACCGAACGCACAGTGAAATCCCACGTCAGCAACATCCTCGCCAAGCTTCGGGTCGACGACCGGACGCAGGCGGCGATCTACGCCTGGCGCGAGGGGCTGATGGATCGCTGATCACGGCTCCGACGACCAGGAGGTGAGGTCTCCGGTCTCGAAGCCGTCGGCGAAGAGCAGGCCCTCGAGCTCGATCTCGTCGGCGCCGATGTCGACCGTGCCGCCCTCGAGACGTGCCCGCCCGTCGAGATCGCGCTCGAGCGGTGCCGGGACAAAGCTCGGATCGCCGGCATCGACCGCGGGCGAGGCGCGCTGAATGTGCGCGTCGCCACCTGCGCGATCGATCAGCAGTGGGTCCGCCACCAGGCTCGAGGCGTCGAGGCCGGTGGCCGCGCGCCAGGCGCCGAAGCCCTCCCAGCCGACGCCGTTCAGGCTGAAGACGGCGCCGGCGACATCGTCGCTCCAGTAGAGATTGTGGTCGAAGTCGACGTCGATGCTACTGCCCGTGTCGAACGAGCCGACGACGATGTTCTCGGGGCCGGCGACGACCAGGTTGTTGCGCACCACGTTGCGCGCTCCGTATTGCATCCAGATCTCCGCGATGCCGCCTCCGACGAAGTACCGGCCCTGGCCGTCGACGCCGACGGTGTTGTTCTCGAGCAGCGTGTTGCCGCGAAAGACGTTGTCGTTTGCCCGGCCGACACTCGCTGCATAGCCGCCGAAGACCAGGCCGGCGCGCTCGTTGCGTACCAGCACGTTGTTGCGCACGATGATCCCTGAAGCGACCAGGCCGGCGTTCTCTGCACCGACCTCGAGGCCGAGGTCACTCCCCTCGACGCGATTGTTCTCGATCACGATGTCGCGGCCGCCGTCGACGTAGATGCCGCCGGCGTAGCCGCCGCCGTAGATCGAGTTCGCGCGCAGCACGGTGTTGCCGCGCACGACTCCGTTGCGTGCGACGAGTGCCGGGTCGGGCTGGATCGAGGTCTCGCCGCCGATCATGTCGATCCCGATGTTGTTGATGTCGCGCACCGTGTTGCCCTCGATCAGGAAGCCGTCGACATTGCCGTTGAGCGTCAGCGCTTCGCTCGGTGCGGCGTCGCAGTCGAAGATCGTGTTGTCGAGGATGCGCACGTCGCGTACCGGCGTCGCGCGGGTGGCGTAGACGGTGATGCCCATCGCATTGTCGCCGCGCATCGCGTGGATCGTCAGGTCGCGTAGCTCGAGGTCGGTGCCAGCACCGAGAATGCGCACTCCCGAGCCGTCGGTGAGGCCGAGATTGTTCACCAGCTCGAGTCCGATCACCCGGATGTGACTCACGTCCTGGAGCAGGATCATGAACTGGCCGGGCACACCGGTGCCGTCGAGGATGGGCATTGCGCCGTCGGCGGCGCGCAGGACGATCGGTGCGCCCGGCAGGCCGCTCCGCGGGACCACCAGCTTCTCGAAGTACCGGCCGTCGGCGACTTCGACCACATCACCCGGCTGTGCAGCGTCGAGCGCGTCTTGAATGGACGAGAACGTCCCCGGAACCTCGAGGCGGTCGGCGGCGGCCGCGCTCGTTAGAGCAGCGAAGGAGAGCAAGCTCGCGAGGAAATGGCGGTACAGGCCGGTCATGGAGACTCCAGGAGGAGCAGTGGATCGGTGGGATAAGCTCTGCGCACTATTGACTCCAAGGGAGAGAACATCGTGCTCGAGACTGTCGATCTGCAGCAGCTGACGCAAGAGTACCTCGTGCCGTATTCGATCGCGCTCGTGCAGGCGATCCTGATTTTCGTCATCGGTCGTTTCGTCGCCGGCTTGGTCGTCCGCCTGATCAGCAAGTTGCTCGAACGCAGCAAGCTCGATGAGATGCTCATCGACTTCATCACGTCGATCCTCAAGGCTCTGCTGCTGCTCGTGGTGATTGTCGCGGCGCTCAACGAGCTTGGAGTCGACACCACCTCTTTGGTCGCCCTGATCGGTGCCGCCGGCCTCGCCATCGGCCTCGCGCTGCAGGGATCGCTGCAGAACTTCTCCGCGGGCAGCCTGCTGGTCTTCTTTCGGCCGATCAAGGTCGGTGAGTTCGTCGAGGTCGCCGGAGTGTCGGGTGTGGTCGAGGAGATCCAGATCTTCCAGACCCAGCTGCGCACCGGCGACAACAAGCTGGTGATCGTGCCGAACAGCCAGATCTACGGCTCGGTGATCACCAACTACTCGCGCAAGCCGACCCGCCGGGTCGACATGGTGTTCGGCATCGGGTACGAGGACGACATCGATCGCGCCCGCGAGGTGATGCAGGGCATTCTCGACGCCGACGAGCGGATCCTCGACGATCCGGCGCCGACCATCGCGGTTTCCGAGCTGGCCGATTCGTCGGTCAACTTCGTCGTTCGCCCGTGGGTCGGGACGGACGACTATTGGGCGGTGCTCTTCGACACCACTGAGGCGGTGAAAAAGGCCTTCGACGCCGAGGGAATCTCGATTCCGTATCCGCAGATGGACGTGCACCTCGACGGTGCGGTCGCCGGTGGCGACGCGTCCGGAGGGCAGCCGAACTGAAATCCACGCCGAGCTGATCGTTCCGCGTCGCTGCCGCGTCGCTGCCGTCGAGCAGGTCTCGGCTGCGTGGGGTGGCTGCTCGGGAGGAGGGAGCATGTGGCCAAAGGACACGCGGGAAGCGCTCGACACCTTCTATGGCCGTCACAGCCTCGGCTTTGACGGCACGCCGACGGCGCGTTGGCGACGAGACAACCTCGTCACCTTCAAGGCGCCGTACCGCTTGACGCTCTCCTGGGACCTCTCGGCGCACGCGACGCGCGTCACCTGCCATCGTCGCGTCGCCGAGAGCCTGGAGCGCATCCTCGCCGGCATCCTGGAGCACTACGGCAGCCTCGAGGCGGTGCAGCAGAATCGCATGCATCTCTATGGCGGCTGCTACAACTATCGGCCGGTGCGGAACGGCAATCGCCTCAGCACGCACGCCTGGGGCGCCGCCATCGATCTCGACCCCGAGCGCAACCCGCTCGGCGTGCCCTACGACGAGTCGGCTGGAATGATGCCGAGGGCGGTGGTTGATCTCTTCGAGGCGGAGGGCTGGACTTGGGGCGGGACCTGGCCCCGCCGCCCCGACTGCATGCATTTTCAGGCGACGAGCTGAGCGCCGCACCATCCTCAAGCCGCGTGGGACTCTCGAGCGCTTGATTGCGCGATGCATCGTGCGGCCGATCGTGTCGGCCGCCGGGCGGGGAGGCGGAGGCCCGTGGGACCGATCCCCGCGACGTGTCGAGAACGACCGAGTCGTTGAAAGGAGCGTTCCCGTGAGGAGTGGCTGCAAGAGTCGTCGTCTGTTGGTGAGGTGCGCCGTCGGCGGACTGATCGTCGCCGGCTTCTGGGGTGTGAGCGAGAGGGCCATTGCGGGGACTCTCACTGTGATTCTGAGCGCGGGTACTGCGGCTCCCGACGGATCGGGCGAGCTGTCCTCGTTCGAGCGCGCGGTGATCGACGCGTCGGGCAATGCGGTCGTCCCGGCGACGATCCGCGACAACGGCTTCTACGTCAAGAACGCTCTCTTCCGCGTCGGCCCGGTCGACGCGCTCGAGATGATCGTCGCCGAGGGCGATCCGTCGCCCGACGGCAACGGCAACTTCAATCGGCTCGAGACGCCGCGCGTGACTCGCAACGGCGCCCTCGCCTTCATCAATGTTCTCGAGGGCACTCTCGGGGGCTTCAGCGACGCACCGGCGCTCTTCGTCGGACGCGACCAGCCGCTCGCCATCGCCGCTCGGTCCGGGCAGGCGATCCCGGACGCTCCGGGCGACGCCTTGGGATTCACTCTGATCGATCACGGCGTGACCGACGGCGGCAGCATCGGATTCTTCGACGTCAGCGCGGTCGACGAGCTTCCGGCCACCTGGCGCGCCGACGGCACGGCGGGAGGCCTAGTGCGCGTCGTCACCGAGGGTGATCGCAATCCGTCGGGCGACGGCATTCTCGCCGGCGGCACGGTCTTGCCGCCCGCGCAGCGCCTCGGCCCAGGCGGTCACTATGCCTTTCACGACGCAGTCCGGCTCGATTCCGGTGAGTTCTTGTCCGGCATCTTCCGCGCTCTGCCGAGCGGAACCCTGCAGAAGGTGGCACGCCTCGACGATCCGGCACCCGGTGGCGACGGCACCTATGCGTCGTTCTTCAACCTGGTTGCGCCCGTGTCGGGCGCGCTCGCGATCAACGGGCACGGAGAGGTCGCCTTCGCCGCCGTCCTCGAGGGCACCAGCGGCGGTGCGACCGACAATGTCGCCCTCTATCTTGGTCGACCGTCGGGCACGATCGAGCTGGTGCGCAAGGGAGACTTGGTGCCCGATGGCAACGGCTCGTTTCTCGCCCTCGGCAACGACGGCTGGTCGGTGAGCAGCCGCGGCGAAGTGCTCTTCTCGGCGCGGGTCTCAGGAGCGACCGGCGGCGCGAGCGAAGGGCTCTTCGTCGCCGGGCCGGGCGGCGTTCGCCAGGTGGCGCGGCTCAACCAAGAGGTCCCCGGGGGCGGTGTGATCACCGCCATCGATGGGTCGCGGGCGATCAACGGAGCGGGCGCCGTGGCCTTCTACGCGTTTATCGACGATGGGGGCCCGAGCAGCGTCGAGGTGCTCTTCTACGCTGAAGACGGTGTTCTGATGGAAGTGCTGCGCGAGGGGGAGAGTGTTCCGGGGGTCGGTACCGTGACGGGAATTCGGCCCGGTGGCGCGGACGACGGGGGTGTCGATTGCCCGAGTCGGTGCATGATGAACGAACGGGGCGAAGTCGTGACCGGTTTCGGTGCAGGCGGCGGCGATCGGCTGGCGATCTGGCGCCCAGCGTCGCTGCTCTTCGTCGACGGCTTCGAGTCCGGGAACCTGGGCGGCTGGTCGTCGTCGCAATCGCTGCCCGTCTCGCGGTCAGGGCCGTGAGCCGCCAGTTCGAGGCTAGCCTTCGAAGCGAGCGCTGACGCGCTCGATCGTGCGTGCCATCGCTTCGTCGCCGGCGGTGCGCGCTTCGGCCGCAAGGGTTTCGAGGCGCTCGGCGGCGTCGGCCGGAGTGTCGACCAGGATGCGGGCGAGGCGCAGCTCCCAGGCGACGCGGGGACGCGGGCTGCCGAGGTCTGCGGCCTGGTCGAGCATGGCGCGGGCGCGCTCGGCGTCGCCGCGGGCGTGGTAGCAGAGCGCGAGCAGGCCGCCGGCCTCGGCCGCGGCGGACGGCAGGCCGGCGGTGCGCGCCACCTCGAGCGCCGCGCGGGCATGCTCGGCGGCGGTGTCGATGTTGCTGTCGGGCGGGCTGCCGTCGCCCGAGTTGGGGGCCGGCTCCGCGTCCTCCGTCGCCTGGGCGCGCGCTTGCTCCAACGCCGCGCGGGTGAGGCCAAGTAGGCTGTCGACGGTGCGCGCCTCTTCGCCCAGCCGTTGGCGTGAGGCGAGCGCTTCGGCGTAGAGCGTGGTGGCGCGCTCGAGCGCCCCGCGCTCGGCGGCGAGGTCGGCGCGACGCTCGGTGATCTGCGCGCGCAGCGCGGGCTCGTCGACCTGGGCGACCAAGCCGTCGGCCTCGGCGAGCAGAGCTTCGGCGCCCTCGAGGTCGCCGCGCAGCCAGCGCACGCGCGCCAGGGCGCCGAGCGAGGCCGCGACCTCGCTGGTGGCGCCGGCCTCGCGGCGCAGCGCCAAAGCCTGCTCGTGGCCCGCCTGCGCGGCGTTGAGGTTGCCCTGGAGACGCTGCACCTCGGCGGTGTTGTTCAGGCTGTAGGCCAGGCCCAGGCCGCCGCCGAGCTCCTGCCAGCCGGTGCGCGCGCTTTCGAACGCGTCGAGAGCTTCGTCGAGCCGATCGCGATCGACCAGCACGACGGCGCGGTTGTTGGCCGTCGTCAACAGGCCCCGGCGATCGCCGACCTCGCGGTACTCGGCCTCGGCCTGCTCGTAGAGATCCTGGGCTCGATCGAGCGCACCGCGGCGCTTGGCGAGAACAGCGCGGTTGTTCAGCGACGCGGCAATGCCACCGCGATCACCGAGACGGCGATGGATGTCCTCGGCGCGCCGGTAGCCGGCGTCGGCGGCGTCGAGGCGTCCCTGGTCGAAGTCGAGGTTGGCTAGCGCGGTGACGGCGCCGGCGACGCCCTGCTCGAGCCGGCTCGTCTCGTAGAGCTCGAGCGCGGTGCGCGCGCGCAGGCTCGCCGCCTCGAGCTCACCGCGCCGGCGCTGAGCCTGCGCGGCCAGCAGCTCGGCGCGCGCCTGCTGCGCTGCGACACCGCGCGCGGCGGCGGCCTGCGCCGCCCGACTCGCCGCCTCGAGCTGCAGGTCGGCGCGGCCGAGCGCGGCCGCGGCTTCGGCGGCCGAGAGATCGATGCGTGGGTCGTCGCCGAGCGGCGGCGGCAGCTGGCGCAGACGTTCGACGGTGGCGAGCGCGTCGGCCGGCTGCGCCGCGGCGGTCTGCGCGTTGACCAGGCGGAGGCCGTAGTCGAGCTCGTCTGGGAACGTGGTCCACAGCTCGGTGTAGACCTCGGTCGCCTGCAGCCACTCGCCTTGCGCCTCGCGGAATCGGCCCTCGATCGCGAGTCGGTCCTCGCGCGGCAGGCGCGACGAGCGTTCAAACGCCTGGCGCGCCGCCTCGGCCGCCCGTCCGCCGTAGCCGAGCGCGGTCCAGGTGGCCGACTGCGCCGAGTGCAGCAGGGGGTTGTCCGGTTCGATGCGCAGCGCCTCGTCGAGCAGGCGCCGTGCAGTCTCCGGGTCACCATCGCGCAGCGCGTCGAGCGCCTGGGCATAGAGACTCGCCGCCTGGGGGTCTCGCGGCAGCCCGGAGAAGGGGTCGTCGCCTTGCGCGGCATCGATGCCGAGACTCTCGAACAGGCCGCTACCGAGGCGATCGACCATCGCGAAGAGCTCGCCGGTCGTGCCAGTTTCGGACAACGAGGCGACCAGCGAGCCGACGGCGGCGTCGCGCAGGCGCAGGTCGAGACGCAGGCTTTCGTCGTCGCCGCCGCCTGGGAGCGCGATGTATGAGCCGTTGACGACGTAGTCGCAGCCGAGCATGCCGTGCAGCTCGGCGAGCTGCGCCTCGCTCGGGCTGGCGCCGTCGGTGAGGCCGAGCTGACGGCGTGCGGTCTCGACCCGATCGTTGCTCACCGCGCGCAGTGCGCCCTCGCGCGCCAGCTCGGTGGCCAGCATCTCGGAGACGGCGGTCGACAGCCAGGCCTTGTCGTCGCCGTCGCCGAGGTTCTCGAAGCCGAGCACCGCGACCGACCGTCGTGGCTGCACGCGGCCCGGCGCCAGCTCGTCGTCGGGTGTCAGCAGTGCCAGCCCGGCCGAGAGCGCGCCGACCACCAGCAGCAGAGCGACCAGCCAGCGCAGCCGGCTCCGTGCCGGCGGCGCGCTGTCGTCGGTGGGCGTCCCGGCTGCCGCGGTCGATTCGAGCGCGGCGGGTGTGACGGTTGAGGTTGGTGTGGGCGCCGCGGAGCTGGGCAGGCTCGCGGCGGACTGGGGCGGTGCGGCCGGGGACGGCGCCGGCGTCGATCCGGACGGAACTTGGGCAGGGGTCCCGTCGGTCGCGGTCGGCGTCGCGGTCGGCGTCCCTGTCGGCATCGAGGTCGGCGACGGCACGACGGTCGACGGTGCCGCGACCGGCTCGGTGAGGGCCGCGGCGACCTCGCCGGCGCTGGGGAAGCGCGCCTGCGGCGCACGCTCGAGGCAGCGCAGAATCGTCTGCTCCCAGCGCTGCGGCAGGTCGGGCGCGTGGACCTGCGGCGACGGCGGATCTTCTTGCAGTCGCTTGACCGCCGTCGACAACGGCGAACGCCCTTCGAACGGCAAGCGACCGGTGACCATCTCGAACAGCACGACGCCAAAGGCGTAGAGATCGGCGGACGGGCCGATGGCGCCGCCTTCGACCTGCTCGGGTGCCATGTAGGCCGGGGTGCCGACGATCGCCGGGCCGGTGACGCGCGCCGCCAGCGAGTCGGACTCTGAGCTGCCGCGGGCGACCCCGAAGTCGGTGACGACGGCGCGAACGGCGCCCGTGGAGTCCTCCGCCGGCACCAAGAAGATGTTTTCGGTCTTGAGGTCGCGATGAACGATGCCGGCGCCGTGCGCTGCGTCGAGCGCCGACGCGATCTGCAGCGCCAACACTCGAGCCTCGTCCACCGGCAGGCGCCCGCGCAGCGCTAGATGATCGGCCAGGGTCTCGCCGCGCAGCAGCTCCATGGTGAGGAAGATCGTGTCCTGGCCGCTCGCACCGACATGCTGGCCGAGGTCGAAAATGCGGCAGACGTTGGGATGCGTAACCAGGCGGGCGAGGGCGATCTCGCGCTTGAAGCGATCGATCGCCTGCTGCTGCATGCCGAGCCGCGCGGTCACCGTTTTGAGCGCTACGATCTGGCCGAGCTCGCGATCTTCGACTTCGTAGACCTCGCCCATGCCGCCGCGCGCCAGGAAACAGCGGACCTGCCAGCGATCGGCGATGAGATCTCCGGAGTCGAAGACGGGCGGGCCTTGGGGTGACCCGCCACTTCCGCTACCACTCCCACCGCCGCTGCCGAGGACCGACGCGGGTGTCGACACGGTGACGTCGTCCGACCCCGCGCGCAGTGGCGGCGGCGGCGGTGATGTCGAGGTTCGTGCCGCAGTCGGGGTCGGCGGTGGAGTGCTCGAGGGAGCGTTCGTCGCCGGGGGCGGAGGTGGCAGAGTCGACGGGCGCTCCGCGGTCGGCGGCGGTGGCGACGTCGTGCGCACCCCGGTGAGGTGGGTGTCGGTGCGCAGGGTTTTGCGGGCGCCAGAGGTTCCCTTCGGCTTGAGCTTGTAGCGAGCGCCGCACGCCGGACAGATCACCCGCGGATTGGGTACGTCTAGAACCGCGGGCGGAATCTCAATGCGGTGTCTGCAGTGTCGGCAGCTGAGTTGCACGCCTTTCCCTCGCAGCAGCGCCACACAATCGATGCGACGCTCGCCGCGCCGTCCGTCAAGTCGAAGGACGGTATCTTACCCCCATGTCTACCGAATCCCCCGGTGCTCAGCCGAAGAGTCTAGAGACGAGGCGACGACCGCCGGCGGTGGAGCTCGAGCTCTTCACCCGGCGCTTCGCCGCCATCGCCGACGAGATGGGCGAGCTGCTGCAGCGTACGGCCCTCTCGACCAATGTCCGCGACCGGCTCGACTTCTCGTGCGCCGTGCTCGACGCGGCGGGACGCCTGGTGGTCAATGCACCGCACATTCCGGTGCACCTCGGCGCCCTGGGTCTCTGCGTCCGTCGCGTCCGGGATCGCCTTCCGCTCGACCCTGGAGACGTGGTGGTGACCAACCATCCGGGTCACGGTGGCTCACATCTCCCGGACGTCACGGTGCTGGCGCCGGTCCACGACCGCGACGGCGTGCTGCTCGGGCACGTCGCGAACCGCGCGCACCATGCCGAGATCGGCGGCCTGCGCCCGGGCTCGATGCCGCCGTCGGCGCGCTGCCTGGCCGAAGAAGGGGTCGTCCTACCGCCGACCTATTGGCTTCGGGACGGCGTGTCGCGGCGCGACGCGCTGCGCACGCTGCTCACGGCGCCGCCGTACCCGTCGCGGGCGCCCGAAGAGAACCTGGCCGATCTCGACGCGCAGCTCGCTGCCGTGCGGCGGGGTGCGAAGCTGCTCGCAGAGCTGGCGGCGCGCGAGGGCCGCGAACGCACGCTCGCCGCGCTCGACGCTCTGCGTCGCCGGGCGGCGGCGAAAGCGGAGCAGGCGCTGCGGCGTCTCGGGGCGCGCCTCGGCCCGGAGCCGCGCATCGCCGAAGAGCGGCTCGACGACGGCACGCCCCTGCGCGTCGCCGTGACGATCGACAATGGCCGGGCACGCTTCGACTTCGCCGGCACGGCGCGGGTGCATGCGGGCAACCTGAACGCGACACCGGCGATCGTGCGCAGCGCAGTGCTCTACGTCGTCCGTCTGCTCGTCGGCACCCTCGGTGACCAACCGGAGGACGCCGACCTGCCGCTCAACGAAGGCCTGCTCGAGCGCGTGACGCTCGAGATTCCGCCCGGCTGCCTGCTCGATCCATCGTTTGGCGACGATCCGACGCGGGCTCCGGCGGTGGTCGGCGGCAACGTCGAGACCAGCCAGCGCCTGGTCGACACCCTGCTGCGTGCGCTCGGTCTCGCCGCCTGCAGCCAGGGGACGATGAACAATCTGCTCTTCGGAGACGACCGCTTCGGCTACTACGAGACGATCTGCGGCGGCGCGGGCGCTACCGCGGACGCTGCCGGTGCGTCGGCCGTGCACACGCACATGACCAACACA
The DNA here is from genome assembly GCA_039194425.1 of Acidobacteriota bacterium. Classification (GTDB taxonomy): domain Bacteria; phylum Acidobacteriota; class Thermoanaerobaculia; order Multivoradales; family J023; genus JAUIJL01. The sequence continues at coordinate 227,050 of JBCCVZ010000011.1, forward strand.
CGGATCACCGATCCGGAGGTGCTCGAGCTACGCTTTCCGGTGCGTCTCGAGCGCTTCGCCGTGCGCCATGGCTCGGGCGGAGCCGGTCGCCACCGCGGCGGCGACGGTGTGGTGCGCACGCTCACCTTTCTGCGCCCGGTGTGCATCTCACTGCTGGCGCAGCACCGCGTCGAAGAGCCGTACGGCGCCGCGGGCGGCGGCCCGGGCGCCGTCGGCCGCCAGTGGCTGGAGCGTGCCGACGGCACGGTCGAGGTGCTCGACGGTGCCGCCCAGGTCGACGCCGCCGCCGGCGATCGACTGATCGTCGAAACGCCGGGCGGCGGCGGCTGGGGCGAGGCGTAGACCGCCCCGCCCGGCTCCTGAGTCACATCAGCGACGTCTTAGCGCCGTCGCGCCGGCCGCGGCGAGCAGCAGCGCGAGCAGGCCGAGCCCGTAGTCGGACATCGTCGGCACTTCGATCACCGGCACGCGGCAGGTTTGGAACGGGATGTTGTTGTTGAGGATCACCGGATCACCCGCCTCCAGGTCGAAGGCGAGGAAGAACGGGTTGTCGGTGCAGTCGGCGCTCGACATCTGTCCGGTGTCGAGAATCTCGCCGGCACCGAGCACCAGCGGATTGGCCTCGCCGGTCGGATCGAAGACACCGAGATCGGTACAGGTGGTGCTCGCCTCGATACCGTCCGGAGGGGTGACGAGGAGAGCATAGACGCCGGGCGTGCCGTCGGTGAGGAACGCGTAGCGACCGCTCGAGCCGTCCTGCAGCACAGTGACCGCTCCGGGGCCGACGATCTCGACCAGGCCGCCGCTCAGGATCTCACCGGTTTCCTCGCAGTAGAGGAAGCCCTGCGGGTCAACGTCCGAGCAGTCCGGGTCGCCGTCACCGTCGCGGTCGGCGACGCAGGATTCGTTGCATGCACGGTCGCCGTCGGGATCGGCACATGGCTCGACGAAGCCGAAGTCGAGGGTCAGGTCCTGCATCGTCGCGATGTCGAGAGCCGCCGAGTCTTCGGTCGGCGTGATCGGCAGGGTGCAGCCGGCGAGATCCGGATCGGAGCCGTCGACGCGCACGACGTAGCAGACCGGGCTGCCCGACGGTCCGACCAACAACGTCTCGAACAGGTACTGGCCGTCACCGCTCGTGCTGGTCGTGGCGACGGCAGCGCCGTCGGCAGTGCCGTTGCAGCCGACATCGTCGAAGAGCTCCACGGTGACGCCGGAGATGCCTTCGCCGGCGCTGAAGACTCCGTCGTTGAAGCCTTCGAGCCCATCGCACCACACGGTGTCGCCGACCGAGCCGATGGTCGCGGCGACGGCGAACCCGAAGTCGATCGAATGGTCGTTGGCTCCCGGACCGCCGATGGTGACGTCGACGGTGACGATTCCGTCCAGGTCCGGGTCGGTGCCGTCGCTGTCGCGCAGGTCACCGCCGGGGTCGGCGCCGCCGGCATTGGCCGGCGCCGGCAGGACACAGTCCCCGAGAGCCGGCTGCGCAGTGTCGATCGAGACTGTGCACGATGCGCCGGGCGGAATGCCGCCGGCGACGTTTCCCGGGCCGAAGACGTAGGTGCCGTCGCCGGCGGTGACCGTCGAGGCGACGAGCGCTCCGCCGTTGCACGACAGGTCGACGGTGACGCCGCCGAGCGGCAGGTCGGGGGTACCGGCGTTCTGCACGCCGTTGCCGAGCTGACCCGCGACCGGGGCGTCGCACCAGACGCGGTTGCCGATCTCGATCGGTGCCGGCTCGCAGAGCACTTCGACGTCGCCGATGCCGACGCCCTTGTTGAAGGTCGGTGGCGTCGTGCCGGCGTAGAGGGTGTAACCGGCGAACCGCGTGCCGGGGGTCGCCCCCTTCTCGTTCATCCACAGCAGGCCACCGGAGTTGATGGTCGCCGGGTCCATCGACGCGCCGACGAAGTGGTTCGAGCCGCGCAGCACGCCGTAGCCGCCGAGGGAGAGCTCGAAGTGGAATCCGGCGGTGGTCGCCGAGTAGTACTCGCCGCCGCCGGGACCCTGGTTGTTGCCGACGCCGGCGCCGACATCGGCGCCGGCCGAGCCGTTCGACTCGAGAGTGAAGGTGGTGGTCACCGGATCGAAGTCGGCGCGCAGCATGTCGCCGCCGGCGAAGACGGTCGGGATCGAGGTGTCGGTCGGCGTCGTATTCGGTGCCGGGGCGGCCACGCCGTACTGCAGGCCGCTCCGGTCGGTGAAGCCGAGGATCAGGTCACCGTCGTCGGCGAACTCGAGGTCGGAGAGAATCGGCGACGGAAAGGCCACGACGCCCGCCGGCACCAAGGAAGCCGTCGACAGGTCGGTCCAGGGATACCACTGGCAGCCCAGCGAGCCGCCCGAGCAACCCTTGCGGTAGTTCAACGGCACCGTCAGCTCGAAGGAGAAGACGCCGTCGGCCGGATCCATCGACAAGACCGAGGCGGTGAGGTTTGGGAAGTCGATGAAGCCGCTCGGCGTCGGGTAGGGCGAGATCAGCTCGTTCGAGCACACGCCGCCGACATAGATGCGGCCGCGGTAGGGCTTCACCGCCCACGGCCGGAACACACCGTCAGTGCAGGCGACGGCGGGCAGCGGGAACGCGGTCGCCGCGCTCGGCACACTGCCACCGGCCCCGAGATCCATGGCGTAGAGCGTCGCGTCGCCGAGGCTCATCGCCCACAAGCGACCGGTCTCTTCTTCGATGTCGATGTCACCGAGTCCGACCTTGCCGATCTGCTCGTAGGCGAGATTGTCGAGACCAGGCTCGTTGCCGGTCGGACCGTTGCCCGGCGGATCTTCTCCCGGAACGCCGCGAGGATCGGCGCCGATGGCGATGCCGAGGGTGTTGACGTCGAGAAACGGGCTCACCACCGGCGCGCCGCCGGAGTAGTCGATGCGGTAGATGCCGCCGATGCCGAGAGGACCGAAGCCGGCGTGGCGGCGGAGCACGGCGGCGACGAACGCGCTCTCGCTCGACCGCTGGTAGGCGACGCCCCAGACCGCGCCGACCTCACTACCGAAGGCGATGTGGTCGGCGCTCGGCAGCGTGCGGTCGTAGTCGACGGAGACGACCACGTCGCCGTCGGCCGCGGACGAGCCGGGCGTCAACGGATCGCCGTGGAGAAAGCAGGTGGTGAGGACATCCGGGTTGGCCTGGCAGTAGTCCACCGGGACGTTGAGGCCGATGTCGAGCCCGCTGGTCGGGGCCGTGGCGAACACAACGGTCGTCGGCCCGGCGGCTCCCGGCTCGAGCGCATCGTAGATGCCGCCCGGAGGTAGCGTCACCTCGACCCGCACCGGGTAGCCACCGCTCGGCGCGTCGAGGCCGAACGATCCGTCGGCGAGAGTTTCACAAAAGGCCGACGTTCCGTCGTCGGAGAAGGCGGTGACGATGGCGCCGGGCACGCCGGTCTCGGCGTTGCCGGTGCTGCGCGCGCCGTCGGCGTCGAAGTCGTGGAAGACGCTGCCCAGGAGCTCGCTGCCGGCACAGGGAGCGGCGGCGAGGGGAGAGGCTACAAGCAGGGCGAGACCGAACGAAAGGCCGATCGAGAGGACGGCGGCCATTGGGCGAGGCACAAATGGATTGGGCATAGGGGCTCCGGAGGGGAACGAAGTGCTCGATCCGCCGCGTCGAGCGGCGGGCGAAGGGGTATGCGATGCCTCTTCGCAAGGCGCGCGCCAGCTCGAAAGGCCCCTCGAGCCCCGACTCACCGATCGTTCGTGCGACGACGGGTGCCCGCGGACGTCCGGTCGGACGTTCTTCGAACGTCGGTCTCAGCGTTCTCGGTCGACGCCGGCGGGTCTCCGGAGCGGCCCGCCGGCCCGGTCGTCGCCGCTACGGGCAGGTGGCGAAGGCCGCCGTGTCGGTGATCGCCGCGGCGGCGACTCCGAGGGGGTTGTCGTAGCGCCGCACCACCCCGGTCTCGGTGTCGAGGACCGTGAGGCTGTACTCGACGTTGGTGGTCGCCGCCGAGAACACCCAGTAGTGACCGCCGAGGTCGCAGCCGTCGAGCACCTTGACCATCAGCTCCCAGTTGAGCGGCCCGAAGAACCAGAACAGGCCGGTTTCGGCAGTGCCGTTGGGCACGACGCGGCCGTTGCCGGTGTTGCCCTCGAAGTCGCGCCAGGTCGCCGAGAGGGCGAAGCGGCCGTCGCGCAGGCACAGCGTTTCCTCGTCCTCGACACACGGCCCGGTGACGGCCTCGTCGTCGACGATACGCAGCTGTGAGGTGGCGAGGCCGGCAACCGCCGGACCCGTCACGTCGTCGAGCGCCAGGTCGACGACCTCGGACCCTTCGAGCAACAGGTCGTCGAGCAGCGGGATCTCGACAGTCTTGTCGGCGCCGTCGCCGTCGGCCCACTCGACGCGCGTGACCACCGCGACGTAGTCGGCTCCGGCGGTGGCGACGCCCGCGTCCGGACCCGAGGCCCGCACGGTCGAGACCGTTGCCGCGACCGCGCCGTCGAAGCCGCTGCCGCCCGCGTCGCCGTCGGCCCGTTCGCGGCGCAGGGTGACGGTCGCCGAGCCTGCGTCTTCGGTTGCGACGAAGCCGGGGGCGGCGAAGGAGACCGTGCTCTCTTCGACCAGGTCGACGATGCGGTAGAGCACACCCTGCGCGAGCGCCCACGGCTCTCCGTTCGCGTCCTCACCGAAGGCCAACAGCCTGGGGAGACGGGTGGTGAGCTCTTCGCGTGTCCACGCCGAGCCGCTGCGTCGCAGCAGGCCGGTGGCGCCGCAGTAGTCGCCGTGAAGGTAGGCGCCCCGAAGCTGTGGGATCGCGTTACCGCGGTAGACGAAGCCGCCGATGATCGCGCAATGGGTCGCGTCGTGCCCGTAGTCGATGACCGGCGGTGTGTAGGCGGGATCGTTGCAGCCCGGAATCGGTTGCGTGCAGTTCTGCGCGCTGCCGCGGCAGGTGAAGCCCTCCATCATTTTGAAGCCCCAGTTCTGTCCGCCGGGGCTGCCGGCGGGGAGGAAGTTCACCTCTTCGCGGAGCCTGTGGCCGACATCGGCGATGTGCAGGTCGCCGGTCTGGCGGTCGAACGAGAAGCGCCATGGATTGCGCAAGCCGAGCGCCCAGATCTCGTCGAGCGGGTCGCCCGGGCCGACGAACGGATTGTCGGCCGGCACCGCGTAGTAGGGCGGCGTGTCGACGCGTTGGTCGACGTCGAGACGCAGAATCTTGCCCAGGAAGTTGTCGCCCTCCTGTGGCGTGCAGCGCGGCTCGGGCTGGTAGCCGCCGTCGCCGCTGGCTGCGTAGAGCATTCCATCCGGGCCGAAGGCGAGGTGGTTGATGTTGTGGTTCGGGCCGGGTTGGGTGAAGCGCAGAAGAACCCGCTCACTGCCGCTCGAGGCCTGGTCGGGATTCGGGCCGGATTCGCTAAAGCGTGCGAGAACGGCGTCGCCGTCGCGCGCGACGTAGCCGACGTAGAGGAAGCCATTGACCGCGTAGTCGGGGTGGAAGGCGACACTGAGCAGGCCCTGCTCGCTCTCCGGCTCGCCGGTGTAGAGCACCCGGTCGCGGATGTCGAGGAAGGGCTGGCCTTGGATCGCGCCGTTGTCGAGAATCCAGACGCGTCCCTCCTTCGACACCAGAAACAGGCGCTCGTCACCGGCGCTGGTCACGGCGACGACGTCGTCGAGGCCGTCGGCGACTTCCACTAGCTCGAACCCCAGGGCCCGAGCCGCGGGCGGTGCACCGAAGGCAATCGCGGCCCCGGCGAGGGCGACAGCGAAGCCGAGGAGGCGGCAGAAGGTCTGGTTGCCACAAGACGCGGCAAGGGGTCGAGCCATGAGGAGTCTCCAGAGTTGATCCCGAGAATTCTACATGGCCCAGTAGCATGAGCCAAGTGCTCCTCGATGACCCTTGACAACGAGGACACCCGGGGTCCAGAATCTACGCATTCCTATTGAGATTCTGTCTCAATAAAGCGCTCGCCGCATTCTTCGACCACCGGGAGTCCCGACTCGCCATGCGACCACCCTCTCTCAGCATGAGCATTCTTGTCACCGCGCATTTGATCGTCGCCGTACCGATGGGTGCGCAGCTTGGCAATTCTGAGCCGCCGGACGGCTCGCGGTTGGCGGACACCGAGGAGCAAGAGATCGAGTCTTCGGATCGTCCCGAAGAGGTCGAAGTCTTCGAGGAGATCGTCGTCACCGGTGGTCTGATCGAGGACTCGCTGCAGGAGACGCCGGAGAGCGTCGCGGTCTGGCGGTCCGACAACCTCACCGATGCCGGAATGGGCGAGCTGCAGGACATCTTCAACCAGACCGCCAACGCCTATCAGATCTCCAATGGCGAAGGATTCGGCATCCGCGGCATCAACCACAACAGTGTCGGAACCGGCGGCGCCGGCGAGTTGGGCAGCTACTACGTCGATGGCGTCGCGCTGACCGGCTTCGCCAAGCGCTTCGGTCCGATGCAGCTCTGGGATGTGGACCAGGTCGAGATTCTGCGCGGGCCCCAGACGACGAATGTTGGACGCAACGCCCTGGCGGGAGCGGTCTTGCTGCAGACCAAGAATCCGGTGTTTCAGAACGAGAGTAGGTGGCGTTTGGGCCTGGCCGACGAAACCACGTGGGACCTCGCCGGCATGGTCAATGTCGCGGTCGACGACCACTCGGCGTTCCGCTTCACTGCCGAATCGTGGAATACCGATGGCTTCATCACCAATCCGACGCGCGACGAGGACGACTTTGACGCTCGGGAGAACCTGACGGTTCGCGGCAAGTACCTGTATCAGCCGGGCTCCGCTTCGGGCTTCAGCCTGGTCGTCTCGGCGCAGTACGGCGAGACTCTTCGCGGCAACGACACGGTCGATTTGATGCGGGCGGACGAACGCCTGAACTTCTCGAACCTCGATGATTTTGAAGAGAACGAATCGATTGTGTTGTCCGCCGACGCTTCGTGGCGGCTCAACGAACGTTGGAGCATGCGCTCGATCACCTCGTTTCTCGACGCCGACTACGATCGATTCGACGACGACGACCAGGGGCCGGCGAATGGCAACGCGTCGCGCGGACGCACGTCGACCGACAGCAACTGGGCACAGGATCTGCGCCTCGAATACGCAGCGGGCCGCGTGCGTGGCGCCACGGGGGTCTACTACACAGAAGTCGACAGTGATGGCGAGACGTTCGCCGATGTGGGTCTGAGCCCTCTCGATCTGGGCATCCCGTCCGGGTTGCTGCCGTTCTACCCCGAAGCGATCTTCATCTCCCTAGACAGCCCATTCGCGATCGAGACGACGAACTTCGCCGCGTTCACTCACTGGGATTGGGATCTCGGTGATCGCTGGTCCGTCTTCGGTGGTGTTCGCTGGGACCTCGAAGAGCAGACGTCGAATCAGACGACGGGGACGACTCTGGAATCCGAGCTTCCCGACACCTCGCTGCTGCCGCCGCCGATCGCTGGAGCGATCGACGCGGTGAACGCCGTCCTCCTGTCCCAGCTGGGAACGACGACAGCAGTGACCGACACGGACTACGACGCCTTCCTACCCGAGTTCGGCTTCAGCTACGCCTGGAGCGATGCGGTGAACGCGAGTCTCTTCTACAAACGTGGCTATCGAGCGGGCGGTGCCGAAGTCAGTTTGACCGGTCGGCTCAACGAGTACGATCCAGAAACCCTCGATTTGGTGGAGTTCTCGCTGCGCTCGGTCGGCGGGGCCGACGATCGGGCGACACTCAACGCGAATCTGTACTTCGGGTCGTGGACCGACCAACAGGTCAACGTCCAGCAGAGCGCCAACGCGTTCGACTTCTTGACCGAGAATGCCGGTGAGGCAGAGATCTACGGCTTCGAAGTCGATTTTGCATACCGGCCGTTGGCGAGCTGGGAGGTCTACGGCTCACTGGGGTACGCACAGACAGAGTTCACTGAATTCGAGAGCGCCACACAGGGGGATCTCTCGGGCAACCGATTCGGAATCGCGCCGGAATGGACTGCAGCCATCGGGGCCAACTATCGCTTCGGCGATGGTTGGTTCGTACATGGCGACATCGGGTTCCAGGACGACGCGTTCGCCTCGGTCGAGAATGATCCAGAGCTGGTGATCGAGGAGCGGACGCTCCTCAATCTGCGGGGAGGCTTCGAGACCGCTCGGTACTCGATCCTCGGCTACATTGAAAACGTGAGTGACGAGACCTATGCAGTGACGGCGTTTCGCAACATCGACGGCCGAATCCTCGGCAAGGTCGGAGCGCCGCGACAGGCCGGCGTCCAGCTGGTTCTACGCTTCTGATGCCGGAGTCCGCCGTGTCAGACGCTGTCGCCATCGTATGTCTGCTGTTCGGGGCCCTTTTCCTTCTCGGCCGCGTCGATCGTCGCCACTGGCCGCGTGGAGAGGGGCGCGAGCTCCAGCGGCGTGCCCTCCAGATTCTGGGCTGGCTCTGCCTCGGCCTGGCGCTGGTGGCGTTCAGTCTTCGCCATGGACTCGAGGTCGGCCTCGCATGGTTCGTTTTGTGGCTCGCTCTCGCGGCTCTCGGTGCGGTGATCGGGCTGAGCCTCAGCCCCCGCGCGTCGGTGTGGATCGGCGGGATCTTTCTGGCATCGGCGGTGGTCACGTGGGCGCTTTGAGCCTCCGGTCAACGATCATGCCGATCAGGCAGCGGGGGACGACACCGTGACATCCGACACGACGCAGCCTGTCTCGACACCCAAGGCGCGGGCCAAGACGTCTGGATTCTCTAGGGGCCAGACTCTCGCCGCCGCTCTCGGCGGCACATTGACCGCCTTCGCGATCGGACTCGCGATCACCATTTTCGTGCCGGGCCACGACGGGCTCGACGAAGCGTTTCTCGGCGGCCTCACGCTCGCCGGGATTTGGCCGGTCGCCACCCTCTGGATTCTCTTCGCGCCGACCGCTCGCCGGGCCTGGCTCCGTGGTTTGCTCCCGGCAGTCTTGCTGCTCGCCGCCAGCGCCGCCGGCTTGCTCCTCTAATCGCTGCTCGACGAACGATCGGACACCATCATGAAGCGACTCGGACCGTTCAGGCTACGCCGCGATGCCGTGCAGCGTTCCTACGACATTCATTCCTGGCTCGGTGTGCTCGGCGGCCTCGTTCTCTTCATCTGCGTCTACAGCGGCACGCTGGCGCTGTTCGAGCGCGACCTGATCGCTTGGGAGAGGCCTGAGGCCCGCTGGGCACAGGACGGTGCCGAGAGGATGGACCTCGAGCTGCTCCTGGAGCGGGCACGGAGCCGACTGGGCGAGGAGCACGATCTCTTCGTGATGCTGCCGACTGAAGGGCAGAGCAGGCTGCAGGCGCGCTCATTCCAAGACGGTCGAGTCGAAAAAATCTTCGTCGATCCGTACACCGGGGAGGTGGCTGAGAACGAGGGGAGCACAGCGTTCGAGTTCCTGACGCACCTCCACACCGACCTGCATTTGCCGCGACCCTACGGTCGCTATCTTGTGGGGCTGCTCGGCATTTTCTTGATGATGTCGTTGATCTCCGGTGCGATGGCACATCCGCGCATGATCAAAGATCTCTTCCTGCTGCGCTGGCGTCCCAACCTGCGCCTGACCGCCAGCGACGTGCACAAGCAAGTCGGTGTTTGGTGCTTGACCTTCGGATCGGTCATGGCGTTCACCGGGGCGGTCATCGGCCTGCTCGGACTCTTCGCACCGGTGATGGTCTTGAGTGCCTTTGGCGGCGATGTCGAGAAAGCAACGGAGGCGTTCTCCGGCCCGCACTTCGAGGAAACTGGCGTGACGGTCGACATGCTTCCGATCGTCCCGCTGCTCGAGGAGGTGCAGGCGATCCGGCCGGGATTCGAGATCACGAGCCTGTTCATCAGTCATTGGGGAGACGAGACGGCAGAGGTGTCCTTCAACTTGGAGCGGGCGCCCTATCGCCAGCTTACGACCGGCGAGACGCACCGCGTCAGTCTCGTCGACGGACGCACGGTCTATGTCAGCACGTTTACCGAGCGAGGTGCCGGATCGCGACTCTTCGGAGCCATGCAGCCGGTCCACTATGCACTGTTCGGCGGTCTCGGCCTGAAGATGCTCTACTTTGTTTCGGGTCTGGTGCTGTCGCTCGGCATCGTCACCGGGACCGTGATCTGGCTGCAGCGGCGCCGCTCCCGTGCGCTCGAGCGCAGGGATCGCTACTTTTGGCTCGGTCGCCTCCATCTCGGTGGTTCGCTGGGACTGGTGCTGGCGTCGGCGGTCGCGATTGCCGCCGGCCGGTTCGTACCGACAGTGATCGAGCCGTCGTTCTGGATCTGCTGGGGCCTGGTACTCGTCGGAGCGTTCGTCGTCACAGACGGGGTAGGGTTCGTGCGCGCAGGAGCTCTCGTCACCGGTGCGATCCTGGTCGCCGTCGGCGTCGGGGATCTCTGGCTCTCCGAGCACCTCACGCCCGCAGCGCGGCAGGTCGACTTGGTCTTTTTGGCCCTCGGCCTCCTGTCCGCAGCGGCGGCCATGCTCGGTCCTCGCGGTCGGATTGGATCGGTCGGCGTGGCGAGCCCTGCTCGCTTCGTCACGAGAGAGTCGTCGTCCTGAGTCGAGAACACCCCGCCCCCTCCACCATCCCGCCGAAGAAAGGTCGAACCATGCGCTCGAACCGCTCGTGTCCACGCATCCCGCACCCACTCTGTCTGATCTGCCTGGCGCTGCTCGTCGCCCTGGGCTGTGCCTCTCCAGAACCTCCGAGCGACTCTGCCGAGTCGACGGGAACCGAGGCACCGACTGCGGCGTCTCAAGAGGTGAACGTGTACTCGGCTCGTCACTACGACGCCGACCAAACGCTCTACGATCGTTTCGCGGCCGATACCGGGATCGAGGTGAATGTGATCGAAGGAGACTCGGCGGCGCTGCTCGAGCGATTGCGGCGTGAGGACGAGCAGAGTCCTGCGGATCTCTTCATCACAGTCGATGCAGGACGCTTGAATCAGGCCGAGAAGGAAGGGATCTTCCAGCCGACCAGCTCGCAGGTGCTCGACCAGCGCGTGCCGGCGAGTCTTCGCCATCCCGAGGGGCTGTGGTTCGGCCTCACCAAGAGGGCTCGTGTCATCGTCTACGCCAAAGACCGCGTGTCCGATCAGGAATTGCCCGCGACGTACGAGGAGCTGGCGCAGCCGCAGTGGAACGGTCGCGTGCTCATCCGTAGCTCCTCCAACATCTACAATCAGAGCCTGGTCGGCTCGATTCTCGCCGCCGCGGGCGACGAGGCGACCGAAGCCTGGTGCCGCGGCCTGGTCGAAAACATGGCGCGCACGCCGCAGGGCGGTGACCGCGACCAAATCCGGGCCATCGCGGCCGGCGAAGGCGACATCGCCATCGTGAACACATACTACCTGGCTCAGATGATCAGTGCCGAGGACAAGCCCGAGGACCAGGAGGCCGCAGCGAAGATCGGCGTCGTCTTTCCCAACCAGGGCGATCGCGGAACGCACGTGAACATTTCGGGCGCAGGTGTCGTCCGAGGTGCGCCGAATCCCGACAACGCCGTGCGACTTCTCGAGTACCTCACCGGAGACGAGGCGCAGAACGTGTTCGCCGGTGGCAACAAGGAATATCCCGTCGTCCCGACCGTCGCTCCGGTACCCGAGTTGGTCCAATTCGGAGAGTTCCAGGAGGACAGCCTCAACGCATCCGAGTTCGCCGCCCGCAACATCGAGGCGCTCAAACTCATGGATCGCTGCGGCTGGCGCTGAGCCGAACGTGGCTGCCGCGTTTCGATCTGGCCGGTCGTTTCGCAGCAGCCGGAAGCCGATCGTCGCGCTTCGGCCCGTGATCCCGTGGTTGGGTCCGGGCTGGAGCGTACGGCGGGACTCAGCGCTTGTGCTCGGGGCTGTGAAAATCCGTGTGGCAGCCGGCGTCCCAGACATCGGGCTGATTGCCGTGGGCTGGGATTCCGCCTTGATCCTTGAGCATCCTGGCGAGATGCATGCAGTTCCAGGTCAGGAACGTCGTGTTGCGATTGGTGAAATCATTCTCGGGCCCTCCGGATCCCGGGTCGCGATACGACGGTCCGGGACCGGCTTCTCCCATCCAGCCGGCATCCGCCTGCGGCGGCACGGTGTAGCCGATGTGGGAGAGCGAGAAGAGAATATTCATCGCGCAGTGCTTGACGCCGTCTTCGTTGCCCGTGATCAGCGCTGCGCCGACTTTGCCGTAGTCGCGGTATTGACCTTTCTCGTTGAACGAGTGCGTGTAGCCGTACATCCGCTCCAACACTCGGCTGCAAACCGAAGACTTCTCGCCGAGCCAGACCGAGGTCCCGATGATCAAGATGTCGCAGGCGTCGACCTTGGCCTGAAGCTGGGGCCAGTCGTCGCGCTCCCATTCCGGGGTCTCCGCCATATTTTGGCCGAGTCCGGCGGGGATCTCGTAGTCGACCGGGCGAAGACACTCCGTCGTCACACCATTGGCTTCGAAAATGCGCTGCGACACTTCGATCAGTCCCTCGGTATGGGACAGGACCGGCGTGCGGCTGAGCGTGCAGTTCAGGAACAGCGCGCTCAGATCGTCGTACGACGCGGGCGGGCTGGTACAGAGGTGGTCGGTGATTTGGTCCAGCTGCTTGGTCATTTGTCCTCCAGAACAGAAAGGGTCTCGTCCAGACGGTTGGGGGTCGGTCGCGGGATCGGTGTCGACTGGGGAATACGGTCGCTTCGGCTCTGTTGGATTGCCCTGAGAGCGCGCCTGCGCGAAGACTCGAGGTGGTCGGCAGGCGCGTTCGCCGACGATGAGGCCAGTCTAGGCGGCGCCGTAGCCGGCGTCGGCGAGCACCGGGCAGGCGGCGAGAGCCGTGGCGCGCTCGCGGGTGGCCTCGGCCTCTGCAGCGGCCTGTTCGGCGTCGTAGGTTCCGGATGGCGCGGCCCAGCCGGCGAGGTGACGAGAGGCGACATCGGCCAGCAGATTGGCATGGTCCTCGTCGTCGTTGAGACAGGGGACGTAGCGAAAGGTCGTGCCTCCCGCCTCCTCGAACACTTCACGATACTCGATGTCGATCTCGTCGAGGGTTTCGAGGCAGTCGACCGCGAACCCCGGACACATGACGTCGACGTGTCCGACCCCTCCGCCGGGCATCGCGTGCAGCGTGTCCTCCGTGTAGGGCTGGAGCCACACTTCCTTGCCGAACAGACTCTGGAAGGTCACGACCACGCGCTCGTCGGGCAACCCCATCAGCTCGCGGAGCAGGCGTGTCGTTTTCTGGCACTGGCAGTGGTAGGGATCACCGTTGAGGAAGTAGCGACGCGGAATGCCGTGGTACGACGTCACCAAGACGTCGGGCTCGCCGTCGTCGTCCCAGAGGCGCCGCACGCGCCGAGCCAGCGCCTCGATATAGGCAGGCTCGTCGTGGTACTGGTGGATGGTGCGGAGCTCGGGCACCCAGCGCCAGGTGAGAAGCTCTTTGACCACCGCGTCGAAAACCGAGCCGACCGTGGAGGACGAGTAGTGGGGGTAGAGGGGTAGCAGCAAGAGACGGCGACAGCCCAATTCCTTCAGCTCGTCCATCATGCGAGGGATCGACGGCTCGCCGTAGCTCATCGCCAGACGGCAGTGGATGGGGCTGTCGAAGCGCTCGCTCAGGCGTTCGCCGATGGCCTCGGTGAGACGTCGCGAGGTCACCAGCAGCGGCGAGCCCTCGTCTGTCCAGATGCGAGCGTACGCTTCTGCCGAACGCTTGGGACGGACGGTCAGCACGATGGCGTTCAGAATCAACCACCAGAGGGGGCGCGATTCCTCGACCACGCGCGGATCGCTCAGGAACTGCTTGAGGTAGGGCCGGAGGCCCTTGGCTGTGGGCGATTCGGGTGTACCGAGGTTGACGACCAGAACACCGACTGCGGAGATCTCGCCGTGATCGTAGTTCGGTTCGACGGTGAAGAGGTTCTTGGGCAACGGCGTCAACCTCCCAGAGTCGCTTACGCGTGCACAGTCTCGAGCAACGCCGACACGGCATCGTGGGGCGTCTTCGGCTGGATGCCGTGCCCCAGGTTGACCACGTGGCCGCGGCGCGGCACGCGCTCGAGCAAATCCCGCGTGGCGGAGCGTACGGTTTCGGGGCCCGCGAAGAGGATCGCGGGGTCCAGGTTGCCCTGGACCGCGGTTTCGGGTCCAAGACGTTGGCGCAACGCTCCGAGGTCGTGACGCCAGTCGACCGCCAGGGCTTCGAAGCTCAGCTCATCGGCCTGAAAGGCTTCGACCGCGGCGTCGAGCACAGGTCCCGCATGATTGAGAAAGAGGATGCGTGGAGCCCCCGAGCGTCCGACTTCGTCGAGGAGGTCTCTTAGGTGGGGAAGGACGAGGTGTCTCCAGTCGCGGGCCGAAAGCAATCCCGCCCACGATTCGAAAATCTGTACGGCCTGAGCACCGCCGACTTCGATCTGGCGACGCAGGTAGCCGGCAACGACTTCGGCCAGACGCCCCAAGAGCCGTGAGAATCCTGCCGGGTCGGCCGCGGCGAAGGCGCGAGGGAGAGGAAAATCGGTCTTGCCGTGTCCTTGGACCAGGTACGCCGACAGTGTCAACGGTGCGCCGGCGAAGCCGATCGTCGCGATTTCGGGATCGAGACGGCGGCGCACGATGGACAATGCCTCGACCACCTCGGGCGCGATCTCCGCCGCATCGGGCGCGACGAGACGGTCGATGTCCGCTCGGGAGCGGATCGGGTCGTCGATCACCGGGCCCGGGGCAAAGCGAATGTCGACTCCGAGCGAGGCGATCGGGCTCATGATGTCGGCGAAAACGATCGCCGCGTCGAAGGCGAAGCGCTGGAACGGCAGCAAGGTCACCTGCGCGGCGAGCTCTGGGTCGTTGGCGAGGCCGAGGAAGCCATGCTCTGCCTTGAGCTCGAGATACTCGGGCAGGTACCGACCGGCCTGGCGCATCACCCACAGGGGGCGGCGCTCGACGGGTTCGCAGCGCAGCGCTCGAACCAAGAGGGGCGCCGCGTCAGCGTCGTCTGTGGTCTGTCGGCGCATCGGTTCAAGTGGCATGATCGCTTTCTCTCCTCGCGTCGAGGGTCAGTCGATACCCGACGCCGCGAATCGTATGGAAATGGACCGGCTCTTCGGGATCCGGCTCGAAGCGCCGTCGCAGGCGCACAATGAAGTTGTCGATGGTTCGCGTTGACGGGAAGGCCTCGGTGCCCCACACTTCGTCGAGGATCTCTTCGCGCGTCACCACCTCCGCCGGGCGACGGCCGAGGCAGCGCAGGATCATCGCCTCTTTCAGCGTCAGCTCGTGGCTTCGCCCGTCCCACGCTTCGGCGGTGAAGGTGCGGAAATCGACGCGATTGTCGCCGAATTGAAGAGTCGCTCGAGGGGGCCGCCCGCGTCGCAGGATGGCCCGGACACGCAGCAGCAGCTCACGCAGGTGAAACGGCTTGGGTAGATAATCGTCGCCGCCGACCTCGAGGCCCCGGATCCGGTCGTTGGCTTCACCGCGGGCCGTGAGGAAGAGAATCGGTGTCTCGACACCGCGGTCGCGTGCGCGTCGACAGACTTCGATGCCGTCGAGGTTCGGCAGCATCACGTCGAGAATCACCAGGTCGTAGCTGGTGTCGAGGAGCCTCGCGAGGCCGATCGCACCGTCGCCGATCGTCTCGGCTTCAAAGCCCTCAGCCTCCAGGTTCTCGGCGATCCCAGCAGCCAGGTGTTCTTCGTCTTCGACGACCAGGATGCGTGATGTCATATGGCTGCCGCCGTTGGCCAGACGACGGTGAAGACTGCGCCGAGGCCAGGTCCGTCGCTCCGTGCCGAGATGCGCCCGCCGTCGAGCTCGACGAAGCGTTGCGTCAGGTAGAGACCGAGGCCCGAGCCCGGGCGCCTACGGCGAAGCTCGTCGCCGACGCGGTAGAACTTTCGGAACAGATTCTTCGCCTCGTCGGCGGGAAACCCGATGCCGTCGTCGGCGATCTCGAGGCGGACACAATCGTCGGTCTGGTAGGCCCGCACGGACACACGACCACCCTCTTCTCGCAGGTACTTGAGTGCGTTGTCGAGAAGGTTGCGCAGCACCGTCCGAACGCCCACCGGATCAGCTTCGATGACCAGCCGATGCGGCACGTCGACCTGAAAGTCCACGCCGCGTTCTCGCACCTTCAGCTCTTGCTCACCGACGGCCGTGTCGACGAGCTGCGCCAGATCGAGGCGCCGACGCTCACGCTGTACGTGCCGCTGATCGAGTCGCTCGGTATCGATCACCCGCGCCACGGTGTTGGCGAGGCGCTCGACGTCGGAAAGCATACGGCCGAGCAGGCGCTTGCGGTGATTGGGGTCGTCGTCGCGCATCTCGAGCGTCTCGGCCGCCAGCTGCAGGCTGGCGATCGGGCTCTTGAGCTCGTGGGATACGGCGGCGAGGAAATTCGTCTGCCAGCGGCGCAACTGAGCGTCGCGTCGGACGGCGCGCACGATAACGACCATCCCCAGAACGATGACGCAGAGGAAGAAGATGCCCTCCCAGGCGTACTGATTGACATGAGAACGACGCTCGGTCTCGAGCGTCGCCAGCGCGGCGTGCGAGACCCTGACCTCGTCGAGGGTGACCTCGAGATGCGGGAAGAGCGTCTGGATCGAGTCGGCGCGGACTCCGCGATCGAGCAGCGCGACTGCCGCGACGACGTCCGCCTCGTAGAGGTCTTCCCAACGGTCGTGGACCGCCTGCGCGTAGAGAGACTGGTCGATCAACCACCAGATGACCTGCCCGGCCGATACCAAAAGGATCACCAGGAAGACGATCTGCGCCCTCCGCACGTTGCTCTCGTTCACCGTGTCCACAGCAAACGGGCTCCGACTAGCCGACGGAGGCGGACGCCCGAGGCGCCGCAGGCTCCGACTCGTCGTTCCACGCCTCGAACGACGCGCTCAGAGCGTCGGCCAGGCGCTCGAGGTGCTCAACGCGGTGAGCCAGCGAGAGAAACCCGACTTCGTACATCGACGGAGCGAGGGCGATTCCGCGATCGAGCAGCTGGTGAAAGAGCCGGCCGTAGGTGGCGGCTCGCTGGGCGTCGAGAGAGGCGGCGGTGCGCGGCGGTTCGACGTGCGACCGCTCGTCCGTGAAATGCATCCAGAAGATCGAGCCGACGCGCACCAGCCGGATCGGAACCGGTGCGTCGGCAAGCACCGGCTCGAGAAGAGCCTCGAGCTGCTGGCCGAGCGTCTCGAGCCGCTGCCAGCCGCCGTCGCGTTCGAGCACGTCGAGAGCCGCAGTGCCCGCGGCCATCGCTAGCGGATTGCCGGACAGCGTGCCGGCCTGGTAGACGCCACCGGAAGGAGCCAGGTGGTCCATCAGGCTTCGTCGGCCGCCATAGGCGCCCATCGGCAGGCCACCACCGACGACCTTGCCGAAGGTGACGAGGTCCGGCTCGACACCGTAGCGCTCGGCAGCGCCGCCTCGCGCAATTCGAAAGCCGCTAATCACTTCGTCGAAGATCAGCAAGGCGCCGTGCTCGCGTGTGATTCGGCGCAGCGCTCGCAGGTAGTCCGGACGCTGTTCGAGGAGGCCGTTGTTGGCTGGTAGCGGCTCGATGAGGACGGCGGCGATCCGATCTCCTTCCTCGCGGAAGAGCTCTTCGACGGCTGCTTCGTCGTCGAGGGGCAGGACGCGAGTGTGTCGGACCATCGCTGCGGGCACACCGTCAGACGACGGGTGACCGAAGGTCGCAAGACCCGAGCCGGCAGCGACCAGCAGATGGTCGGCATGACCGTGGTAGCAGCCGGTGAACTTGATGATCAGGTCTCGTCCGGTGACACCACGGGCCAGCCGGGTTGCGCTCATCACGGCCTCGGTCCCAGACGACGTACAGCGGATCTGCTCGAGGCCCGGATACGCCGCCGTGACTCGTTCGGCCAATTCCACTTCACCCGGGCAGGGTGCTCCGTACGTCGTGCCGCGAGCCGCTGCCCGCGTCACCGCGGAAACGATCTCCGGATGTGCGTGACCTAGGATCAGAGGCCCCCACGAGCCGACGAAATCGAGATACTGACGGCCATCGACCGAGACGATCTCGGCACCTTGCGCCCGCTCGACGACGACTGGAGTTCCGCCCACACTGCGGAACGCGCGCACGGGAGAGTTGACGCCGCCGGGAAGGACCTGGAGGGCGCGCTGGAACCAGCGTTCGGATAGCGGTCCCGGGCTCTGTGTTGACGATGGAGTCTGCATGGCGTTCTCCTCGAGCTGTAGGCTACGGCGGCGGAGGCCCGAGTGGTCAGAGCCAGTCGCCGGCGAGTGCTTCGCGGCCATGGTACGTGATGATCACGTCGGCGCCGGCCCGACGGAGTGCATGCAGATTCTCGCGCACGACGGCAGCCTCGTCGAGCCATCCGCGTGCGACGGCGGCTTTGACCGCTGAATACTCACCGGAGACGTTATATGCCGCCACCGGAAGCCTGCTGCGCTCGGCGACGCGCCAGAGCACGTCGAGGTAGGGAAGGGCGGGCTTCACCATCAGGAGGTCTGCGCCTTCGTCATGGTCGAGGTCCGCTTCGCGGATCGCCTCTCGGACGTTGCGCGGATCCATCTGGTAGCCGCGACGATCCCCTCGGCCGGGGGCCGAGTCGGCGGCGTCGCGAAACGGCCCGTAGTAGGCGGAAGCGTACTTGACCGCGTAAGAGAGGATGCCCGTCGAGGTGAAGCCGGCCTGGTCGAGCGCAGTCCGTAGCACAGCAACGCGGCCATCCATCATGTCGGACGGTGCCACGACGTCGGCACCGGCGGCCGCGTGACTCACCGCCGTTGCGGCGAGTGGAGCCAGCGAGGCGTCGTTGTCGACCTCCCCCGCTCTGTCGAGGACGCCGCAATGGCCGTGGTCGGTGAAGCCACACAGGCAGACGTCGGTGATCAACACCAGGTCGTGCCCGAAAGCCGCGCGAAGGCGCCGTATAGCCTTTTGCACGGCACCGTCCGGCGCCGCGGCCGCGGTTCCTCTCGGGTCTTTCTTCGCTGGCTCGGGCAGGCCGAAGAGAAGAATCGAGCGCAGGCCGAGCTCTAGGTCTGCTTCGACGCGGCGCAGCAGGTGCTCTTCGCCCAGGCGTTCGATGCCGGGCATCGACTCGATGGCCTGCCGATCCTGGGGCTGGGGCAGTACGAAATGAGGCTGCACCAAAGACGACGCAGGAACATAGGTTTCGGCCACCAGCTCACGCAGGACGTGGCTTGTCCGCAATCGACGCGGGCGATGAATCGGGCGTGGGGCGATGGAATCGAGACGTCGAGCCATAGTGTCGTCAGCGAGGTGGATTCAGAATCGTCATGCAGAATGGCTGAAGGCGTGCGGCGAACAGGACGGCGGCGTAGAGTGCCTCGAGGGTCGGCTTCCGCGCCTCGGCGGCGACCGTGCCTCCGGCTGATCGGACCGCAGCCGACGTCGTCGAGCCGATGGTCACGAGCGGGAGGTCCGGCGGAAGCTCGACTTGGTTGCACAAGCCTTCGTATGCGGACGGGCTGGCGAGGGTGACCGCATCGACTGGTTGCTCGGCGGGTCGACCGCCCGGGCGGCTCTGTCGGTTGAGAGCGGCGGCGAGCGACTCGCGGCTCTCTGCCCGGGGCGCCGGGATCGTGCGATAGACGTTCAACCGCTGCACGACGAGACCTCGCGCCTCGAGCAGCTGTTCCAGTTCTCGGCGGCCACGATCCGCGGTCGCATAGACGATTTCTCGAGGGACCGGGGACTCACTGACTTCTTTCGTCGCTTGCCACAGCCTCTTCGCCAGGTCTCGGCCGGTGCCGAGCTCGGACACCAGGTCGACGCGCCCGAAACGCTCGCCGCAGCGGGCGGCGGTCGCCGGGCCAACGGCGGCGACCCGCACAGTCGAAGGGAGTGACGCGGAGCCCAGGAGATCGGCGACGGCGTCGACCCCGCGCGCCGAGGTCAGCGCGAGCCATCCTGCTCGTTGAAGCGCCGCGGTCAGCCGGCTCGCCACCTCAGGGCTCGTCTCGGTCCGTACCTCGAGGCACGGCAAGGCGATCGGGTCACCCCCCAGGTGGCGGATTCGCTGGGCCCAC
Source organism: Acidobacteriota bacterium (assembly GCA_039194425.1). Lineage (GTDB taxonomy): Bacteria > Acidobacteriota > Thermoanaerobaculia > Multivoradales > J023 > JAUIJL01. The sequence goes on from JBCCVZ010000011.1 coordinate 247,009, forward strand.
CGTCGGCAGCCTTCCTTGTCGCGCGTCAGCACGACGCACGGCCGGCACTTGAGAGCGATGTCCAGTCGCGTGCCGTTCGGTGATCTCAGGTCAGGCATTCGATGGCGCTCCAAGGTGAGGGCGTAGCTTGGGCAATAGAGACGCTGCCAGATCGTGGGGGCGGTCGCCGGATCCGGTGGTCCGCCGCAGCCCCTCGGGCCCCTCGAAGGCAGCATGGAGGATCAGGGAGTGGTCCGAACGGATCCGACACCATGCGCCGAACGCGGTCTGGCAGCCGCCTTCGACCAGCGCCTGCAGATGCCTTTCGGCTTCGATGACCCGCCGCGTGGCGGCGTCCTCGAGTGCCGCGACGCGTTGTCGGATCGAGCGGTCGCGGTCGTTGCTTGGAGCTCGAACCTGAACCGCGAGAGCTCCCTGCGACGGGGCCGGAACAAAGACCGCAGGGTCGAGGCGGCGCACGAGAAGGCCCTCGGCCGATTCTCCGAGTCGCTCGAGGCCTGCAGCAGCCAGAACGACAGCGTGGTAGTCCCGGCGGCGTAGCTTCTCGATCCGGGTCGGGACGTTGCCGCGCAGGTGGGCGATCTGCAGGTCAGCACGTAGGTCGTGCAAGAGAGCTCGACGCCGCGCCGAGGCCGTTCCGACGACCGCGCCGACCCGCAACGGTAGCAGCTCGTCGGCACCACGTTGTGGGTCGATGGCCTCCGGCAGCACGAGCAGGCAGTCGGCCGCGTCGACGCGTGGCGGCACTGCCGCGACCTCGAGTCCGTCGGGCGAGATGCTCGGGAGGTCCTTGTACGAGTGGACCACCAAATCGACGACGCCGGCCTCCAGTGCACGTTCGAGCTCGCGAACGAAGACACCGGGTGCGCCGATCTGGGCGAACGCGAGATCTCGCTTCTCGTCGCCGCGAGTCGAGATCTCGACGATCTCGACCGTCGATCCGGCGTCCTCGAGTCGCTGAGCCACCTGCTGCGACTGCCGCACCGCGAGCCGGGAGGTGCGGCTGCCGAGACGGAGCTTCAACGATCCCCTCCGTCCTCTGGTCCCTCGCCGCGAAGCCCCCATGCCGATTCGCCGTCCGACGCGGCGAGGAAGGTGTCGGCGGCGTCGAGACCATGTTCTGCGGCGAGGGCTCGGAGGCCAACCACCGGCAGATGCGCGAAGCGCTTGGCGAGGCCGACGGCGAACCGCTCGACCGCACGCCTCTCGTCCTCCGAGAGGTGACGTAACTCGCGCCGGACGAGGCGCGCTGCGCTCTCCTCGGCCGTTTGTCGATATCGATCTGTGAGCTGGGTGAAGACGGGCGTCAAGGCGCGTTTCGAGGCCTCGTTTCGAATCTCGATCAACGCACTGTCGACCAGCGACCGAGCGGCCGCCAACTCGTCTCGCCGACGTGAGCGAGAGGCTTCGGCACTGCGGTTGATCGATTCCATGTCGAGATGGCAGGCTCCGAGCTTGCGCGCGGCTCGGGCGTCGACGTCGCTCGGCACCCCAAAATCGACCAGCAGCGGCGGCGCGCCGGCGGCCCGAGTCAAGCGCTTCAGCTCGCCGCGCCCGAATACCGGCTCGCTCGAGCCCGTCGCCGTGACCACGGCCGCCATGCGGCTCGGCAGCCCGAAGGCGCAGGCCCACGGGCGCCGGCGGAACTGGTCGAGTCGCGCAAACGGTGCCTGGAGTCGGTTCGCAAGTGCGCGTCCCCTCTCCTCGCCCCGATTCACGACCAAGCATGGGACTTTTTGACTGCGGAGCCAGATGCCGCAGCGCTCTGTCATCGCCGACACACCGACGACGGCGACTGCTCCTGGACGTTCGGCGAGATGACGGTCCACGGCATCGAAGCCGATCCCGGCGAGAGACACACGGCCCGTCGCGAGCTCGGTCTCTCGTTCGACGTGGCGCGCGAGCTGCAACGCGCGTTCGACCGTCCAGTCCAGCAAAGGCCCGCTGACACCAAGATGGTCGGCCTGCCGATGTGCCTGTCGCAGCTGGCCGCGGATCTCTCGTTCCCCGAGCTGTGCCGAGTCAAGACCGCTCGCCACGAGGAGGAGATGCTCGAGAGCGCCCTCGCCGGCCCACACTTTGAGGCAGCGGGCTGCTTCGCCTGGTGGTGGTTCATCGCCGGTGAGATAGGTGAATGCGCGGCGTCGGAGTTCGAGCAGCGTCGGTTGGCCGGGCCGCAACGCTCGTGAGAACAGAATTTCCACTCGATTGCAGGTCGACAAGTAGACCAACTCGTCGACTCCGAGGGCCGCCTTGAGTCGCGGCAACTCCTCGTCGAGCCGAGTTTCTGGAATCTGGAACCTGCGCAGACCCTGCGTCGTGATTCGCCGCCAGGCGGCGCCGATGATCCCCAAACGCTCCATACGGAGAGTTCTAGCATTTGGCGAGCGTCCGATTGTCACAGCGATGTCACGGCGCGCGAAGGGCTGGGTCTGCGTGGAAGAATCGCGAGGGAAGGTGACGCAACAGTTGACAAAGAGGACAGAGCAAGTCCAGAATTCAGCTGTCGCAGTTGAGACGGCGTCTCAATAGCTTCTCGGCAAGACATAGAACCATCTCGCTGATGCAGACGAGAAAGCGGCGGATCGGAGAGTCGACGCTTCAGCCGATCCGCCGCCAGCAATAACCTACCGCCGTAGCGGTGAGGTTCCTTGAGTGTACTTCAGGAACTCGCGCGGACGGCGAGACACGAGCCAGGAGACACCGTGAACTACACCGGTCCGAAGGTACGCTTGTCGAGGGCCTTGGGTATCGCTCTGACGCCCAAGGCTGCCCGAATCATGGAGACGCGGGGCTATCCGCCCGGCCAGCATGGTGCCAACCCGCGGCGTCGAAGGCGAATTGAAGGCTACAAGGCGCAGCTGCTCGAAAAGCAACGTCTTCGCTGCCAGTACAACGTGCACGAGCGCCAGATGCGGACGTACTACCGTCGTGCGGTCCGGGCGACGGGCAATACAGGAGATGTTCTCGTTTCCCTGCTCGAGACGCGGCTCGATGCAGTTGTGCTGCGCGCCGGCCTCGCGCGGACGATCTATGCCGCGCGGCAGTATGTGAACCACGGTCACATGCAGGTCAACGGCCGCAAAGTCGACCGACCGGGCTACGCCTTGCAGCCTGGTGACGAAGTGACCATTCGTCCCAAGAGTCGCAAGTTGCTCTGTTTCCGGGATGCGTTGTCCACCAGCATGACCCCGCCTGACTACTTGACGGTCGACAAGGACGCGATGGTCGCCCGGCTCGAACGTTCGCCTCAGCGCGACGAGGTTCCTGTGATCTGCGATGTCGCCAAGGTCGTCGAGTTCTACTCGCGCTGAGGGCGATATGCTGAACGAGACCACTCGTCGTCCATCGATCGCGATCATTTGGGGCAGCAGCACAGGCTACACCGAAGACGCAGCTCGAGCGCTCCACCAGCACCTCGACGACCGAGTCGAAGTCTGCCTCGACATCGCCGACACCTCGGTCGACGAGCTGACCCACTTCGATGTGCTGATCCTCGGGGTGCCGACCTGGCACGTCGGCGAGCTCCAAGACGACTGGGAGTACTGCTTCTCGGCCCTCTCCGAGCTCGACCTCCGAGGCAAGACCGTGGCCCTCTTCGGCTGCGGCGACGCGGACGGGTATCCCTACAACTTCCAGGATGCCCTGGGCATCATGTGGCGGCAGCTGGAGACCCAGGGCGCGACGCTGATCGGCTGCTGGCCGACCGCGGGGTACGACTTTTTCGAGTCGCGTGGCGTGACGGCGGACGGCGCGTCCTTCTTCGGCCTTGCGCTCGACGAGCACAGCCAGTGCGACTCGACTGAGGAGAGGATCGCTCGATGGGCCCGGCAGCTGAGGAACGAGCTGGCCGTGCGATTCGACGCCGACTCTGCCTCGCTGGTTGCTGAAGCTGTTCCCTCGAGGTCTCCCGGTGATCAGGTCGAGTCTTCGCCAATGCATCGAATCGACCAGACGCACGCCGGCGATGGTCTCCCTTCACGCAGGGTCGTTGTCGAGTCTAGGGCGCGCGAGTAGGCTGAGCGGGCTATGCGATGCACCCACTCGGCATGGCTTGGTCTGGTCGCCGTGCTCCTCCCGCTCGACGGGTTGGAGGGCGCCGACATGCACCTGCGCCTCATCGGCCAACAGGCCTTCGACGACCAGACCATTCGCTTCGAGGGCACGGTGCCGGGAGGCCTCTCGGGCCTCGACTATGATCCGTCGAGTGGGACCTACGAGGTGATCAGCGACGATCCGTCGACTCCGGGGCGCGGCGCTGCCCGCTTCTACACCGTGGAGTTGGAGTTCGACGCGGAGAGCTTCGAAGGCTTCACGTTCACCTCCGTCACGACCCTCCTGCGGCCAGACGGCACGCCATTTCCCGAGGGTGAGGCCGATCCGGAGTCGATTCGCCGCTTACCGTCCGGAAACCTGTTGTGGACCAGCGAGGGCTTTGAACGCAGCCTGATCGATCCGTTCGTGCGCGAAACGACCCCTGCGGGTGCCTACGTCCGGGACCTGACGATTCCCGGCCGCTTCGATCCGACACCGAACGAGGCCACCGGCAGCCGGCATAATCTCGTCTTCGAGAGCCTCACCCTGACGCCGGACGGCCGCTGGGCGGTCACAGCCGCCGAGGGTGCCCTGCGCCATGACGGCCCCATGGCCTCGACGCTGGCCGGTAGCCCGAGTCGCGTGCTCTATCTCGACCTCGCGAGCGGCGAGCCGGCCGCCGAGTACGTCTACTGGAACGATCCGATCGACGAGCCCGCCGAGGGATTCAGCCTCAATGGCCTGGTGGAGCTGCTGGCTCTGGACGAACACTCCTTCCTGGCTCTAGAGCGTTCGTTCTCGGAAGGTGTCGGTCACGGTGCACGTCTCTACCGGTTCGACGTCGCCGACGCCACCGACGTCTCGGGCTTCGACTCGCTCGCCGGCGCCGACTATGTCGCCGGTGAGAAGACGCTGGTCGTCGACTTCGCCAGCTTTGGCGTCGAGCTCCACAATCTCGAGGGCCTCACCTTCGGCCCGACTCTCGGGACCGGCAATCGGTCGCTGGTGATCGTCTCCGACGACAACTTCGACGGGGTCACGCAATTCCTCGTCTTCGAGGTGCTCCCCAGAACCCTGTGACGTCGATGAGATCAGGACCAAGAACGAACATGAAGACTCGACTGCTGTGAAGGTTCCGACCAAGGCGAGACTGCGGGGCATCATGCTCTTCTGGCATCGCTGGTTCGGGCTGCTCGCCGGGATCTGGCTCTTCTTGCTGGCGGCGACCGGTTCGATTCTCGTCTTCCACGAAGAGATCGACCACTTCCTCAACCGAAGCCTCTTCGATCGGCCCGCGATCGGCGACCGGCTGCCTTTCGACGAGCTGGTGCGGGCTGCCGAGGCGAGCCATGCGGGGAGCTATGCGCGCTTTGTCGACCTGCCGAACGCACCCCACGAGCCGCTGATCGCCTACCTGGCGACGCGAGCCGACGCCGCCCAACCGGTTCCCGCTGGGTTGCACGCCATCGTCGATCCCTACAGCGGGGAGGTGCTGGCGTCCCGCGTCTTCGGCGACTTCAAGCTCGATCGCCTGCACCTCGCGTCGTGGATCTACGAGCTGCACCTGAGCCTCCACCTCGGCACGTTCGGTTCTGTGCTGCTGGGCATCGTCGCTCTGCTGTGGATCGTCGACCACTTGCCGGCGATGTGGCTGTCGTTCCCCAACCTGCGGGGCTGGTGGCGTGGCTTCGTGGTCAAGCGTTCCGCCCGGGGAGCAGCCCTGGCCTACGGTTGGCACCGCGCCTCCGGGTTGTGGCTGGCCCCGGTGACGCTGGTGCTCGCGGTGTCGGGCGTCTACTTCAACTTCAGCTCTCAGTTTCTGGCGGCGGTGAATTCTCTCTCGCCGCTCACCAAGGGGACCCACCAAACCGCGCCAAAGCTCGAGGATCCGATCTTCGAGCCGGCGGTGACGATCGACCAGGCACTCGCCGCGGCCCGCCAGGCCACTGGCGGCTTCCAGGTCGACAGCCTCTCGATCGTGCCGTCCGCCGGCCTCTACTGGGCGCGCCTCTTCGATCCGCGCGACCTGGCCGACTATGGCCAGCGCTATGTCTATATCGACATGGAGGACGGTGCGGTCGTCGGCGACCGCCACCGGGCGGTCGGTAGTGCCGGCGACCTCTTCGTCGCTCTGCAGTTCCCCCTCCACTCCGGCAAGCTCTTGGGCTGGCCGGGCCGCATTCTGATCTTCCTGACGGGCTTGATCATTTGCGGCCTGGTCGGGACGGGTCTCATCATCTGGCTGCGCAAGTGGCGGGGTCGTCGGGCCAGGGCGGCGAACCGCGGCGTGACGCGGAGCGGCGCCGCCCCCCGGACCGTGGTGGCTAAAGGTCGACTCGCCAGCTGAGACCGAAGGTCCTGCCGTTGCCCTTGAAGAAGGTATCCGCTCGTGCGTTGGGCTCTGTCTGGGCGAAGTAGGTGAAATAGTCCTCGTTCAGCAAGTTCTCGAGGCCGAACCGCAGCTGGCCGACGGGGATGTCGAGCGAGAGACTGACATCGACCAGCGTATAGCCGTCGAAATCGCGGCCCGGGCGGGCGGCCGGACCGTCGAAATCCCGGTCGAAGAAGTGCGAGAGCTGGACGTAGCCGCCCAGGCGGTCGGTGAAGCGGCCGTCGAGAGACACGTTGAGACGGTCCGGGCCGATGTTCAGGCCGTCCAGATCGGTGTCGACGCTGTCGTCGCCGTCCGAGTCGAATTCGCCGTCGGTGAAGGCGTAATTCGCCGCGATCGAAAAGCGCTCGTTGAGCAAGAGCTCGAGGGAGAGCTCGACCCCCTCGATCTCGGTGCGCTGCCGGATGACGTCGAAGATGCCCTGCGGGTTGGCGGCCAGCAGGGCGCCGTTCTCGGCCGTCGATTCGAAGGCCGAGGCGCGCGCGGAGAGGCGTCGACCCGAGTACTCGATCCCGAGCTCCACATTGTCGGTGATCACCGGCGTGAGCGTGATGAGTGAGTCGACGTCGAGGCCGGGAATGTTGACCGCGCGCAGCACGCGGCCGACGTCCGGCATCGTGAAGCTCTCGTTGTAGGCGCCGTAGAAGGTCCAGTCCTGGGCGGGTCGCACAATCAGGCCGACGTTGAAGAGCGTGTCGTCGAAGGTTGGCTCGCCGCCGCTGACGAAGGTCGAATTGGCTGCGGCGATGGTCGTATAGTCGTCCACCTCCAGGCTGGCGTCTTCGTGGCGGGCGCCGCCGGAGAGGGACACTCGGTCGCCGAGGTCGACGTTGAGTTGCACGAATGGTGAGAGGGTTTCGAAGAGCGTTTCCGGCACCCACTCCCGCCCGCTGCGATCGAGGATCTGGGCAGACTCGTCGCGGAACAGGTCAAAGCCGGCGGTGAGCAGGAGCCTGTCCTGCGACAGCCTGCGGTTGTAGGAGAGCTTGAGGCCGGTCTTGTCGGAGACCACCGCCGACTGGTCGAGGAAGGGCGGGCCGTCGGGCGTCAGCCGGAAGAAGCCGCCAAACGTACCGCCTTCGAACAGGCCTTTGAACTCCTGGTCGAAGACTTGGGCGGTGAGGGTTCCGCCCGCCAGATCACTGTGGTTGAGGGTCAAGGAGAGGGTCGTGTTTTCGTTGCGCGCTGGATTGCCGACGAGCGCCGACGGATCCCCTTCGGTGGTCCCGGTGGGGATACCGAGCGAGCGGTCGCCAGCAACGGCGAAGAAGTCGCCGTTGCGCTCGAGATCGAAGTCGTTGGCCAGGAAGCTGAGCACGGCCTCGTCGCTGATCACGACCTGCGCCTTGGCGAAGAGCCCGACGGTCTGGGAGTCCATGATGTCGCCCTGGGTCGGGTAGAGGCCGACTGGGTCGCCGTCGGCGTCGAAGAACAGACCGCGCTCATGCAGCGAGGCGCCGATCAGGAGGCCCAATCGCTCACCGCCACCGCCGGTCGTCCCCGACACCTTGTATCCCAGCGAGTCGGAATCCAGCTCTGTCGAGCCGGTCACCCGCAGGTCGACGGAGGTCTTCCAGCCAGAGCCGAGCTCGGGTTCACGGGTCAGAATATTGACCACACCGCCCGTTGCGCCGACGCCCTGGATCGCATTCGAGCCGTTGATGACCTCGATGCGTTCGACGAACGCCGTGTCGATCGTGTGACCGTCGCGGCCGCCGTCGCGCAATGCGTTGTGCTGGTTCACGCCGTCGATCAAGTACAGGGGATTGCGGCCGCGGAGCGTTTCGCTGCGGCCGGTCAGCTTTTGAATGCCGGGGGAGAAGCCCGGTACTTTGCGAGAAAGCACGCTGGTGAGCTCGTCGGCGATCACCGAGCTCGCCTCCACGGCCTCCGCGTCGATCAGGATGACGGTTGCCGGCGTCGCGCTTGCCGGCAGCTGGGTGCGCGACGCTTGGACGATGATTTCCTCGTCCACGGTCTCGAGCGGACGCTCCTCAGGCTCCTCGGACGTCGGCTGTTCGTCCTGGGCCATGGCGCCCAGAGGGAGGAGCCAGCATGCAAAGAGGAGTACGGCTGCTCGGTAGGAGGAGAGGCGGGTCTTGGAGCGGAGCATGAAACGACCTCCGGGCCATCAAGGGCCCTCGATGATGAGTCCAGGCTAGGGAATTGCTCGATCGAAGGCCGATGGGGCGTCGAGCCACCGGCCCTTTTCGGCGCTGCGGGTCAGAGGTCGGCCCACTCGGCTGGCAGCTGGTTCGCGACCAGCTCGAAGCCACCTTCGCCGTCCGGCGTCAGAACGTAGGCGATGCCTTGTGGTTCCGGGTAGATTCCGGTGGCTGCCTCGAAGAGATCGTCATGTCCGACGATGACCGTGTTGGTGCCGGACTCCGGTGTCGCGGTGAGCAGCGGGGTGACGTTCGCCTTCATTTCCTCCACCTGGGCCTCGGTGTACTCCTCGAACGGCAAGAAGTTCAGCAGGGGGTTCTTCTCGTCGTACCGTCCGAAGGCGAGCTCGGCGGTCTGCCATGCACGGCAGTATTCGCTGGCGATGACTTTGCCGACCGGAATCCCCTGGGTGGTGAATGCGGCGCCGATGTCCTTGGCGTCTTGAATGCCGGCTTCGCTCAGCTTGCGCTGGCTCTCGCAGTCATCCAGGCTCATCGTCGGATCCGCTTGGTCCGCGTAATCCTTCTCGGTCTGTGCGTGGCGAAAGTAGATGACGTGGCCACCCGCCTTCAATGCGGCGAGCAGCTCGGCGCCCGCGAGCTTGTCCTGGAACTCGGCGTTGGCGCGTTCGCCTGGAGTCATCTCGTCTCCGGCAGTCTCGTCGTCGGCAGGCGGTGTTTCAGCCCCTGTCTCAAGGGCCGACGACTCATCAACGCTTTCTGTTGGGGGCTCCGGAGAGCTGCAGGCGCCGAGAATCGCCGTCACGAAGAAGACCATGAGGAACTTGCTGAATCTCATCAGTTTCACCTTGTTTCAGGCCGCGTCGTTCCCGGATCGGGCGGACTGCGGCGGTTGAGTGGAGCATCGAGCTTGGGATGGTGCGGAGGCGCTGGAGCTCGTCGAGAGTCAATCGGTTCAGAAGCGGAGGATGATCTGGAGACCGGCCTGCCGCGGATTGCCGTACACTCCCGAGCGGCCGCTGGGTCCGCCCTCGAATGAGCTGACACGGTAGAGCTCGTCGGTGGCGTTTTGGAGGAAAGCGATGACCGAGTAGCGGGCGGTCTCGTAGCCACCGCGCAAGTTCAAGAGAGTGCGCGAATTGGCAGTGAACTCGGGGTCGTTCTGCACCTGTCCGAAGGCCTCCGACTGGTACGAAACGTCTCCGTGGACGAAGAATCCGTCGCCGAATCGATAGTTGACACCGAGCGCCGCGGTCCATTCGGGTGCCAGTGCAAAGCGGTTGCCTGTCAGGTCGCCCTGCTCGACGGTCTGGAAGTCGACGAACTCAGTGCTGGCGAATCCGAGCGAGCCGTAGACCTCCCACGGCGCCAGAGGCCTGTAGGCGAAGTCGAGCTCCAAGCCGTAAATCTCCGACTCTCCGGCGTTCACCGTCAAGGTGTCGAAGGTGTTCGGGCTGACCTGGATACTCACCTGCTGATCCGTCCAGCGGCCGGCGTAGACATTCGCGTTCAAGGTCAGACGCCGGTCCGGGACGAAGGAGCGCACCGAGAACTCCGCCAGATCGAGGGTCTCCGGGTCGTACTCGTTGAATCGGCCCACGAGTGTGACCGTCGCGCCGCCTGCGCGGTAGCCGCGCTTGTAGAACAGAGACGCCGTGACATTGTCGTTCACCTTGTAGCTGAAGCCGGCCTCGGGCAGCAGCGCGTCGTAGTCGGTCTCTGTGTCGTTCACCGAGGTTCCGGCCTGGGCGAGCAGCGCGGCGTTCACCGCCGCGACGGCACCGGCGAGCGGTGGTGGCAAGAACGCGGGATCTGGGAGCTGGGCCAGCGATTCGGCCGTTGGGATCGTGGTCACCGATTCGAAGCTGTCGAGCTCTTCGAGGTCCCAGCGCAGGCCGGCGAAAGCCCGCCAGCGATCGTTGATCTCCCAGTCCCAGTGGCCGAACGCGGCGAAGTTCGTCGTCACGATATCGAAGGGCGTATCGAGAGTGAGGCCGACCGTCTCGGGGTAAAGGAAGAGCAAGGGTTCCGGGACTCCGAGCTCTCTGGACGTCACGTTGACCAAACCCAGAGTGCTGCCGGTGATGTCGACCTCGGTGTAGTAGAGCCCGAGAACGCCGCGACTGCGATCACCGCTGTACTCGAAGCGCACGTCCTGGGCCCAGTTTTCGTCGACCGAGTCGCGTGTAGAGGACGCGTTGTCGCCTCCGGGGCCACGGTCGTTGTCACCTGTTTGCAGGTAGTCGGAGTCCAGCACCGAGGTGATCGAGCGCACGCCCCAGCGATCGTTGAGGTCCCAGCGCATGTCGGCGGAGAGCACGAGAGTGTCGTTCTCGACGAAACTGTCGATGTTGGACGCGTTGATCCGGTCGGCGCCGAAGGCAAGGTCGACGACGTCGTCGCCGCGTCGCGTCTCGCCGTACTGGGCCGTGAACACCAGCGAGAAGTTGCTCTTCGAGCGGCCCTGGTAGAGGTACTTCGCTCGCAAGGTCAGGTTTTCCCGAGCGTCGAAATCGTCGCGGCCAAGGGTCGGATTGGTCACGAAGCCGTCGTTGTTCCATGTTTCGGCCGTGAACCGGAGCGCCGAGCTCTCTCCCGCGGGAACGTTGACCATGCCTGCGGCCTCCCACGTCGCGTCTTCGGCGAGGCCGAGCCGCCATCGGTTCTCGTGACTCTCCAGGACCGGGTCTTTGGTGGTGAGCAGGATGGCACCGGCGAGGGCGTTGCGTCCGACATTGGTGGTCTGGGGACCGCGCAAGATCTCGACCTGATCGACGTCCCAGAGCTGGTTCGGGCCGACCCGCTTCGCGAGTCCGGTCAGCGCCACGCCGTCGACGTAGTAGCTGCCCAGCTCGCCGATGCCGCCGGTACCGACGCTGGTGTGGTTGATTCCGCGGATGCCGAAGCCCTCGCCGTTGGCGATCGGGTAGGCGTTGGCCGTCTGGTTGAAGATATCTTGTAGCTCACGGGCGCCGGCATCTGTGATGGTGTCTGCGTTCCATACCGCGACGCTTTCCGGCGTGTCTTGGAGAGTGTCCTGAATCAAGCCGCCGGTGACGACGATCTTGTCGTAGACCGCGTCCTCCGGATCGAGCTCGGATGCTGCTTCGTCCCTCGTCTCCTCAGCTGACGGCGTGCCAGCGGCAGAGTCTTCAGAAGTCTGCGGGTCGGCTCGCATGTCGAGTCCCGGAGAACTGCAGAGAATCAAGAGGAGGAGGGGGAGATGGCGAATTGGGTGCATGGGGTTCCTCGTCGCCGAGTTGGGGGAGAAAGGCGGGCGGCTTGGGTCACTGTGCCGCGGGAGAGGCGGGGCGGTTCGTTATTGAGACTATGTCTCGTTAAGCAAGAAGATTCTGGACATGGCTTGTCCTGTTTGTCAAGAAGGCGCAGAGCGCGTTCCGTTGGATCGGTGGGAAGGATTCGTCGCCAGGCACATCGTCGAGAGTCGAGCGAGGCGAAATCTGATTTGACAAAGAGGACTGAATGCATCCAGAATCATGCAGTAAGCTTCTGAGACAGAGTCTCAATAAGCGGTGTGCGCGGAGCCTCGCCCGTCAAGCGCCACCGCTTCAGCCTCTGGAGAGCCCGGGCCACCGGACGATTCCAAGGCCGAGCCAATCCAACAATTCCCCACTCGAGTAGGAAGTCAATAGAATGCCACGCTCCGTTGTTCACCTGGTTCTCGCCGTTCTGCTTTCGATGACGGTCGTTGTGTCGGCAAGCGTCGCTCAGGCGCCCGAAGAGGTAGCCGACAAACCCACAGATCAGTCCAGCGGTTCGGTCGCTGATGAGACTCCTGTCGCGGAAGAGGTGATCGAGGACGAGATCGTCGTCGTCGAGAGGTACCTATACGCTGATCGGGTCAACGCCCTCAGGACTCCAACGCCCATCATCGATGTACCGCAAAGCCTGTCCATCACCACCGCCGACCAGCTCGCCGAGCAGGGCTTCACGAGCATTGGCGAGATCATCAGCTACACACCTGGCGTGAACACGTCACAGGGAGAAGGCCATCGCGACGCGATCGTCTTCCGTGGTGTGCGCTCCACGGCCGACTTCTTCATCGATGGTGTGCGCGACGACGTGCAGTACTACCGTCCGCTTTACAACCTGGAGCAGGTGGAGATTCTCCGTGGCCCGAATGCGCTTCTCTTTGGGCGCGGAGGCACGGGCGGAATCTTGAATCGCGTCACCAAGAAGGGGCTGCTTGGCGAGAGTTTCTCGACCTACCAGGCAGCCTTCGATTCATTCGGTGAGCTCGGTGTCCAGATCGACAGCAACTTCGGAGGCAATGACACCTGGGCTTTCCGGATCAACGCCATGTACGAAGGCCTCGAGAATCACCGCGATTTCTACGACGGGGACCGGATCGGCTTCAACCCGACGTTCAAGATCCAGCTCGCGCCGGAGACGACGCTCGACCTGTCGTACGAGTATGCGGATCACGAGCGTTTCGTCGACCGTGGAATCCCGACGGGGTCCGACGGACGCCCCGTCGAGGCGTTGGAGGACGTGGTCTTCGGTGACCGCGAGCTCAATACGACCGAGCTCGAGGCACACTTGATTCGCGCGCGTTTGGAGCACGTCTTTTCGTCGACACTCAAGGGCAACTTCAGCGCGTTCTACGGCGACTACGACAAGCTCTACCAGAACTTCTACGCCAGCGGCTTCGACGAAGCGACCAACATTGTCGAGCTCGATGGCTATGTCGATGCGACTCAGCGCCAGAACACGATTCTTTCGGGCGACTTGATCAAGGAACTCGAGGTGGGCGACGTGCGCCACACGCTGATCTTCGGCACCGAGTACATCGACACCTCGTCGGATCAGGATCGGTTCAACTCGTTCTTCGATACCTCCGCCGCCGATGGAACGAGCACTGACCGAGCAAGGTTCCTGGCGACTCGACCCATTGACTTGATCAACGGTGTCGGTACGTTGGCCGATGGCCGGACCACGAGAAACAGTTTCACGACCGACCTCAACGACGACACGCGGGTGGGCGTGGAAGTGTTCTCGGCCTACATTCAAGACGAGATCGAGCTCTCGGATCGATTCGATGTGACCCTCGGTGCTCGCTTCGACAGTTTCGACATCGATGTCTTCAACGTTCCGGCGAACGAGACACGAACCCGGACGGATGAAGAGATCTCGCCCCGTCTCGGCCTTGTGTTCAAGCCGAAGGAGACAGTCTCGCTCTACGCCAGCTACAGCGAGTCCTTCTTGCCGCGCAGTGGCGAGCAGTACGCGAACATCAACGGTGACAACAATCGCCTCGACCCGAACACCTTCGTCAATCTCGAGGCAGGCGTGAAATGGGACATCGACCGGCGCCTGAGCCTGACAGCTGCGGTCTTCGAGATCGAGCAAGAGTCGCCGGTCGTCTCCGACTCGGATGCCGCGACATTCGACGTGATCGAGACCACGGTCGACGGAATCGAGATTCAGCTCTTGGGGCAGCTGACGGATCGGTGGTTCATCTCGGCCGGCTACAGCTACCTGGATGGTGAGCAAGCGGATGGAATTCGCCGGCCGCGAGAGCTGCCCGAGAACATGTTCTCGGTCTGGAACAGCTATCAGGTCACGGAGCTGTTCTCCCTGGGGCTCGGGCTGACGTACCAAGACGAGAGCTTCATCAACAACAGCAACAGCGCGGTCCTGCCCAGCTACACACGGTTCGATGCGGCGGCATTCTACGACGTGTCCGACACCTTGCGCGTCCAGCTGAACATCGAGAACCTGACCGACGAGCTCTACTTCCCGAATGCACACAGCACGCACCAGGCGACGGTGGGAGCGCCATTCAATGCTCGTCTGTCCCTCAGAGGGCGGTTCTAGTCATCCTGGCGCCGCCATCGTGTCTCACCGCGTTTCGAACGAGACGCGGTGAGGCCGTCGCGGCGCGGACCACAGCTCGAACCGCGAGGGCCGTTGCGTGGGAGTCAGCTCTCTCCGCCGCCGGTCGCGTTCAGCCAGTCGCGAGGGCGCAGAAAGTCGGTGAGCAGTCGCTCTTCTGGTGATCCTGGGGCGGGCCGGTAGTCATAGGTCCAGCGCACCCTCGGCGGCATCGAGACGAGGATCGACTCAGTGCGGCCTTTGGCCTGCAAGCCGAAGAGCGTCCCACGGTCGTAGAGAAGGTTGAATTCGACGTACCGACCGCGCCGATAGAGCTGAAACTCGCGTTCTTTGGTCGTCCAGGGCGTCGCGAGGCGCCGATCCAAGATCGGCAGGTAGGCGTCGAGGTAGGCGTTCCCCATGGAGCGGACCAGCGCGAAGCAATGGTCGAAGCCTCCCTCCGAGAAATCGTCGAAGAAGAGACCACCGACGCCTCGCGGCTCGCCGCGGTGGGGGAGGAAGAAGTACTCGTCGCACCACGTCTTGAATCGTGGATAGAGCTCGGCGCCAAACGGGTCGCAGGCGTCACGTGCCACTCGATGCCAGTGTCGTGCATCCTCTTCGAATCCGTAGTAGGGCGTCAGATCGAAGCCGCCGCCGAACCACCAGGCGACGTCGCCACCAGACGGCGGCGACGCCTCGAAGTAGCGCCAGTTGGCGTGGCTGGTCGGGGCATACGGATTGTGTGGGTGCACGATCAGCGAGATCGACGCTGCTTCGAAGCGCCCGCCGGCAAGCTCGGGACGCATCTCGGTGGCGGCGGCTGGCAGAGCGGCGCCAACCGTGCGCGTGAAATTCACGCCGGCCCGCTCGATCGAGTCGCCCTCGAGAACTCGCGGTCTGGATAGACGTCCGGCCCCTTCGAAGCGATCCTGACGGAAGGTACCGCCGTCTCGTTTCTCGAGGCCTTCGCAGATGCGGTCTTGGAGGTCCATCAAGAACTCTGCGACTTGGTTTCCACGCGACCCTGTCTCGCTCATGCTCCGGTCTCCTGTCGATTCGCCAGAATGGCTGAGGCCGCGGTTTCCGCGGACACGATGGCACCCTCGACTCCAACTCCATCGAGGTAGTTCCCGGCCACCGCCAGCCCGTCGGCGAGGCGCTCCCGCAAAGCAAGAGCTCGGTCATTGTGCCCGGGTGCATACTGAGGGATGGCTCGCGGCCAACGGGCCAGCTCGACGAACGAGGGCCGGCCCCGTGCGTCGAGGATTCGCTCCACGGCGGTGCGTGCCCGGCGCACCAGAGCGTCGTCGTCCGCCGACGAGGCACCGGGATCGCGAGCTCCGCCGATCATCACGGTGAGTGTCACCCTCCCTGGTGGCGCGCGGTCTGCAAAGATGCTGCTGGGGAAGAGGATGCCGAGGACATCTGCCGACGGCTCGAGTCGGCTGTCGCTGGCGACCAGCAGGCCGAACGCGTCGAGAGGGTGTCCGATGTCGGACCGGCGATAGCCGAGTCCGACCGTGGCGACGAACGGGTGGTCGATCGACGCCAGGAAGGCCGAGTCGTCGGCCTCGAGCTGGTGCTCCAGAAGGTGCGCCGTGGCATGGGCAGGGGTCGCGGCGACGACCGCGTTCGCTGCATGAACCCTGTCCGTGGTCCCGTTCCGAACCACGACGCGAAACGATCGGCCGACTCGCTCGATCGCGATGACCGGACAGCCAGTCGCGGCCGTGTCACCCAAGCGATCGGCGAGTCGACGAGGCAGCCTCTCGAGTCCATCGGGAAACGAAACGAGCGGAGCGGGCCCTCGATGGGAAGCCCGATCGGGGGCTCGATCGGCCGCGGTTTTGCGTTTCAGAGCCAACAGGGCTCGAAACAGACTGCCGTGCTCGCGCTCCCATGCGCGCAGGCGCGGCACGGCGTCGACGCCCAGGCGATCAAGGCGCCCGGCGAACACGCCGGTGATGAACGGATCGAGGAGGCCCGCGGTGGCCCCGCGGCCCAAGCGACGGAGACCGAACTCGAGGAGCGTTTCCGCTCCGTCGTCGCGACGTCTCGGAATCAGCGGTTCGGCGAGCAGGCGCAGTCGGGCACCGGGACTGATTGCGGAACACCGAAGCAGCTGAGGCGGCTTCTCGGGTAGCGCGTGCAGGCGACCATGGCGCCAGATCAAGCGACGCCCTGCCACCGGTCGGCTCAGGGAGACCTCGCCCCGCAGACCGAGGTCGTCGATCAGTCGGCCGAGCGTCGGTGCGGTCGAGGGAACAGTGTTGGGACCGAGCTCGAAGAGGTGGCCGCTCGTCTTTCGGCTGATCAGCGGTCCCCCGAGGCGCTCACTCGCTTCGAAGAGACGGACTGAGAGTCCGGCCGATCGGAGGCGAAAGGCGGCGGTCAGGCCCGCGATTCCGCCGCCGATGACCGCCACGTCGCAAGACCGAGCCTCGCGCCCAGTCCTCTCGTTGGCCCGATCGAGCGTGGACGAGTCTGTGCCGCTCATGAGTCTCAGTATGGCATCTTCCGACGCCTTTTTCGTTCAATCGCCGCCTCGCCGCCGCGGAGGGGCGTAGTTCAGGACCGATGCGAGGACCCGAGTCCTGACGAAGGTCGAGAAGGCCGATGTGCACGGCCTTCTGCGGGAGCCCTCAGTGAACGAATGCAGTCGAGAGCGCCGCCGGCGGCGCAGAGGGGCGCTCCGGCTCGGTGAGCATGCCACTGTTCGCCACCCACTCCATGCCTTCGGCGAACAGCGTCGAGACGCTGCTCAGCTCTCGGCGTGCAAGCGAGATCATCATCGGCCCCTCTTCTTCGAGACCGATTCGCACCTTGTCGCGCTCGACCTCCTGGTCCTCCCATCGCAGCGTCTTGAACCAGCGTGCGAAGCGGAAGAACTCCTGCTCCGAGAACACCAGGAAGGTGGTTCCGAACTCGACGCCGATGGTTCCACAGCACAGGCACTGCTCGATTCTTCCACCACAGCACTCGAAGTGGCGGCGCGCCTGGATGCCCGTCTTTCCGTCTATCGTCGCCTGGCACATATCTCGATCCTCGCGGTGTTGTCTTGGGTTGTTGCAGAGGGAGTGGCCGAATCACAAGCCGAAAGAGATCTCGAGGCCGAGGATTTGCGGTTCCCCAGAACGCGCGCCATTGGGAAAGGCCTGGATCAAGTAGTCTTCGTCGAACAGGTTGCGAGCAAATGCAGCCAGTGTGACCTGATCCCAGTCATAGCTGAGCCTCAGGTTGACCAGGGTTCGCTCGTCCGCTTTGAATCGAGGGTCGTTGTCCTGCTCGGAAAAGTAGCTGTCCTGATAGTTGACGCTGGCGCTGAGGAGCCAGAGATCTGCCGGGCGCCAGTTCATGCCGAGAGTTCCCGACAGGTTGGGCGCGAAGGGAAACTCGTTGCCGGTGAAGTCTTCGTCGCCGTCGGTGAAGTCGGTGAACTCAGTCTCGACCCAGCCGAGTGAGCCGAACACGTCCAGGGCTTCAGACACCCGGTAGTCGACCTGCGCCTCGAGGCCGTAGAGCCGCGACGAACCGGCATTCACCGTGATCGTGTCGAACTCGGAGTCGAGATCTGTCCGTACACTGACCTGCTGGTCGTCCCAATCGATGTAGAAGGCGTTGGCATTTACGCGCAGACCGCGATCGGGAAGGAACGTGCGCCAGGCGAGCTCGTAGTTCGCGGTGCGCTCGGGCTCGAAATCGCTCACGGTCAAGCTGATCAACGACTGCGACCGACCGCCAGCGCGGTAGCCTTCTTGGAAGGTGAAGCTGGCGGTGGTCGACTCGGACACTTCGTAGCTGAGTCCAAGCTTTGGCAGGAACGCGTCGTATTCCGACTCGAGATCTTGGGGTGGCTCGGTTGGTAGCTCGAAAAGCGGCGGGTCGATGAGGATCATCTGGTTGCTCGCGTCGCGCTTCTCCTCGTTGTCGAAGCGAGCGCCAGCAGTGACTGTGAAGCGCTCGCCGAGAGGGAGATCGATCTCGCCGAAGAGCGCCAGGTTTTCGGTGAAGACCTTGAGGTCGAGCAAGCCGGTGATGATGAAGCCCGGGGGAAGGCCGAGGATCTCCCCGGGCAAGGTCGCGCGGGAGTCGCGGAGGTCTTCGAGATCGGCGTAGTAGACCCCCAGCACGGCGCTACGGCCTCGCGAATCGCCGTAGAGAAAGCGCAGCTGCTGGGTGAACGACTGATCGTTCTGGTCGACCTGCAGCCGGTTGCCCGTGAGCGCCGTCATGTCGCCGTCTTCGGTGCGAATGTAGTCGTGGTCGTACATGTTGGTCGACGACTGGATCGACCATCGATCGTTCAGCAGATAGCTCAGCTCGAGATGAACGATCTCGTGCACAGAGCCTTCTTCCGCGGGCTCGTCAGAGAAGTTGAAGCGGCGATCAGGGAAGAGGTCCTGCTGAATCACATCCTCGCCGCCTGTGCTGTCGGTGTACGAGAACGACAGCAGCCCGCTGAACCGTTCTGTCAAGTCGAAGCGCAGTTTGCCCCGTGCCGTCAGAGCCTCGCGAAAATCGTAGTCGTCTTCGCCGCGCGTGGGGTTCTCGACCCAGCCGTCGAACTCGCGGTTGTCGACTGAGAACCGCAGCGCCACCTTGTTCTCGATCAGCGGCAGGTTGACGGCGACCGAGGCCTGCGAACTGCCGAGCGTACCGATCGAAAGTCTGCCCTTGACGTCGCGTTCATAGGTGGGATCGGCACTCCGGATGACGATGGCGCCAGCCAGAGCGTTTCGCCCCTGCTGTGTCGACTGCGGGCCACGGAAGATCTCGACTTGTTCGAGGTCCCAGGCGCTGTACGGGCCGAAAAAAGTGGCTTGGTTGTTGAGCGTGGCGCCATCGACGATCACGGTCACCAGCTGTCCGCCGCCGCCGCCGAATCCACGCTGGTCGATTCCCCGGACCGAGAAACCCTTGAAGCCGAACGACGCGTTGACGTTGGGTGTGACCTCGACGAGCTGATAGAGATCGACCGTCGAACGTTGCTCCAGCGCGGAGCCGCTGGTGACGGCGACGCTCTCTGGAGTGTCCTGCAATCCGCGGACCTGCTGTTGGCCGGTCACGGTGATCTCGTCCGCGAACGTGGAATCCGTCGCGGCACTGCCGGCCGGATCGGCGGCGTCCGCCGTGCTGCTGTCGCTCGCCACTCCATGGGCCGACGATCGGTTCGTCTTGTCGGATGAAGAGTCGATCGCGCCGCCAGCATCCGCCGCGGTGCTGCTCGAGGCGAAGAGCGTCGAGACTCCGACCACGAGGACTGCCACACGGACGATGCGCTTCACAAATGTCTCCAAGGCTGGCAGGGCGCGTGAGCCCAAATGAGGATGAAAACTCTCGAAGGCGAATCGAGATCGCGACGCGGGCGCGACCAGAGAAGGCCGTGGGGTCCCGAGGCGTCAGTGAACCGTCCCCTCCGTCGCAGTCAGGGACGGTCGACTCTGAGTTCCCCCCGAGCTGGCCAGACTGCCAGTCCTCACCACCCGGCGCATCCCTTCCTCGACGAGACTCTTCAATCGTTGAAGGTCGTCACGCGACAGCGAGAGCATGATCAGGGTGTCGTCCTTCAACCGCACTCGCAGTCTCCCGCGCTCGATGTTCGCGGTTTCCCACGAAGTCGAGGCGAGCCAGTCAGCGAAGATGAAGAAGCCCCTCTCCGACAGCACCAGATAGCTGGTGCCCAGCTCGACTCCGATCGTGCCGCAGGTGTCGCACTGGACGATCGTGCCGCCGGCGTGCCTCAGCTGGCGTCCGGAGAGGTGGAGAGCGCAGCCGCGGGCCGCCTTGTGACACATCGCGTGATGATCCTTCCGGGTCGGTCGTCAAGGGGTATGCAGCTGCATCACTCGTCGAGACGAGCGACCGCCGATGCCTCGGTCACTTCGGAATCCACGGCCTGAGTTTCCGGAGACCCGATGCGCACCAGCTCGTCGCCACTGCGCACGAGGAACGCATCTTCGACAGCGGCGACGCCGTACACGGTCTGCTCGGTGGGTAGGCTGTTGGTCGCCAGAATCTCCGGCTCCGTCTCGCCGACTCGCAGCACGACCGTCTCGCCCTTCTTGGTGAAGAAGTACGCTCGATCGCCGGCCACCACCGGTGTCGCCCAGACTGACTCCGGCAGGCGGTGGCGCCAGCGCACTTCGCCGGTCTCGAGATCGAGAGCCGCGACGACGCCCTTGCGGTTGGTGATCAACACCGTGTCGTCGAATCGAATCGGAGAGCCGAATCCGGAGGCGATGCCCTCGGCTCGCCAGACGACCTCGACTCCGCCGCCCTCCGCGCGTCGCAGAGCCTGGTTGTGCGACGGATCAGAGCTGGCGACGACCAGGAGATCGTCGGCCAGCGTCGGTGACGGGACATTGTTCTTCTCGATGCCGTCGATCGACCACAGGGACTCTCCCGTGGCCGCGTCGAGAGCCTCGACGCGGCCAGCCGCGCTCGACACGATCTCGTAGCCGTCGTCACCCAGCACGACGAGAGGGGTCGTCCACGCGACACCCGGCTCTCGATCGGCCTTCCAGCGGACCGAGCCGTCGGCGCGATCGAGTGCCAGGAAGTACGACGGTCCTTCATGGGTCACCTGGACAATCAGCGAGTCGCCGGCAAGGACCGGTGAGCTCGCGACCCCGTGGTTGCCCTGGAACTCGCCGAACTCGCTGGTCAACGTCCGTCGCCACAGCGTCTCCCCGGAGTGATCGAGCACGATTACGTCGCCGGTCTCGAAGAAGACGTAGAGTTGGTTGTCATCGACGACCGGTGTCGGCGCTGCGCGAGAGTACATCTCGGTGTTGGGGATCCGCTGGCTACCGTCGAACCGACGACGCCACCGGACCTCGCCGGTCTCGGCATCGAGAGCGGAGACGATCGACGTTTCTTTCTCGTCGCCCTCGACGGACGTCACGAAGACTTGGTTGTCCCACACCACCGGTGCCGATTGGCCGTAGCCAGGGAGCGCGACGGTCCATTCGACTCCGTCCTCGAGCGACCAGCGGGTCGGCAGGCGCTCCGAGGGGGCGTAGCCGTTGCCGTTGGCCCCGCGGTAGCCCGGCCAGCGCCACGGAAACCCGACCGTTTGGACCTTGGGGGGAGCCGGTCCGAGCGCGGCTCTCTCGACGACCTCGGTGCTTCCGAGGTGGCCACCTGCGCCCGCACCGGCGACGAAGAGCAGTCGGTCCTGGTGGGGCAGCAACCGGTGGAAGAATCGGGCGGTTTCAAGCTTGCCGACCTTGACCCAATCGTCGGCGCCGGGTGCCAGCTCGAAGATCACTCCATCGCCACCCGAAAGCATCACCTTGTCGTCGACACCGAACGCCGACACGCCGAAACCGTGCATTGGGCCGACCGCGATCTTCAGCTCGGGGCCTACGCTCCACACCTCGGCTTCCGGGTCGTAGACATCGACGCGCAGGCTCGTTCCGTCGGGGCCGAGGCCGCCGCAGACGAAGACCTTGCCGTCGGCAGTCGCGACGGTGAGCGCCCGTCGCTGAAACGGCTGAGGGATGGAGCGCCAGCTAGGCTGCTCCGCCGCGAGGTCGAGCACCAGCAGGTCGTCGTGCCAGACGGCCTCCTCCCCGGCTCCGCGCAGCTGCCAGCCGCCGGCGACGAAGATGCGATCTCCCATCACCGCCGCATCATGGGAGGAGCGCGGGGCGGGAAGCGGCGGAAGCTCAATCCAGGCCTTCTTCGACGGGTCGTAGCAGGTCACCTCGTCGACCGAGATCAGGTCCGCCTCTTGCTCGAGCGTCGGATTGCGGGCATCGAGGCCGCCGATGCGGCAGACCCGGCCGTCGTGCGCCACCAGCGCCAGCCCCTGGAGGCCTCGGATGTCCTCCCCGAGGTCCTGCCATGCAGTTGGGTTCGCCAGATCGAGTCGCTGAAAGCGATGCGACAGATTTGCCTTGGAGTGCTTGTGCGTGCCTCCGATGTGGCCACCGTACACGTAGAGGGAGTCGCCGGCGACGGCGCCGCCGAAGCTGGCGAGTCCGTCGTCGAGGGGCGGCAGCTCGACCGGGGTCGACGCTGCCGCGACCAGCGGCAGCCCGAAGGCGAAGAGCGAAGCGAGGACGATGCGAGCGGGCGAATGCACTAGATTTCGTTGCATGGCTGAAGTCTCGAAGAGGTTCATCAGAGGCTGGTGCGTCAGAAGGTGTAGCGCAGCTGAGCGCCGACGCTGCGTCCGGGATCGGTGAATCGATCGAGCGTCGCCGAACCTTCTGTGAGGCCGCGTCCATAGGCCCAGCGCCAGAACGTCTCGTCGGTGAGGTTCCACGCCGAGACCTGGAGGCTCAGCTGCTCGGTGAAGTTCAGCCAGGCGACCAGGTCGAAGACCTCCGAGCTCGGAATCTGGAAGAGCGTCGAGTCGCTGGGCAGGTCGCTCGCGCTGCGCGAGTCGTTCGCGGTACCGATCAGCTCGGCGCCCCAGCGGCCCCCTTCGGCCGCGTACTGCAGGCCGAGGACCAGCTGCGGCGGAGCGATCGAGGCGAGCGGCTCGTCGGTGATGTCGTTGTCGCCTTCGGTGTAGGTGAACGCGCCGCGGAACTTGAAGCCGCGGCCGAAGCGCGCTTCGCCGCCGATCTCGACTCCGCGGATCGACACTTCGCTGACATTCTGCGGCTGGAACTCGATCAGGAAGACCGCCGGGTTGAAGCCGAGGAAGACCGTGTCGATGAAGTCCTCGTACTGGTTGTCGAAGCCCGCGATGCTGAAGCTGGCGCGACGGGTGACCACGCGCAGGCCGAGCTCGACGTTGTCGCTGGTCTCCGGCTGAAGATCGGGGTTCGGCAGAGTCCGGTAGCCGCCGCCCTGGTTGGTGAAGCCGTTGTTGACGTCACTCATCGGCGGCGCACGGAATCCTCGTGCATACTGCGCGAAGACAGAGACCGTGTCGGTGAGCGACAGGACGGCTCCGAGCTTCGGCGAGACCTTGTCTTCGCTGAAATCGACGGGTTCGGGCGTGCCCGGATTTCCGGCGAGGAAGATCGCGTCCTGCTGGTCGGCGTCGAGGTCGTAGCTGTCGAACCGGACGCCGGGGACCAGGCTCAGCTTGCCGTCGAAGAGCTCGATCTCCGCCTGCACGAAGGCCCCGAGCTCTTCGACGTCGCTCTGCGGAAAGTACTTGGTCGGGAAGGCGAGGCTGGTCGGTACCGGCGCGCCGGTGGCGATGATGGTCTCGGTGCGATCCCGCAGCTGGTCGAACTCGTCCTGGAGCCAGGATACTCCGTAGGTGAGCAGAGTGCTGCTTCCGAGTGCTTTGCGCAGCTCGCCACGGGCCCCGAAGGTGTCTTGCTCGAAGGTCAGCAGTCCGTCGCGAAATGCCAGGCCCTGCGATGGCTCGCGGATCTCGGTCGTAACCTGCTCGGTGTCGGTCGCTTGGTTGAAGACGCGAAACAGGACCGAGTCGGCGAGCGCGAGGGTCGACGTGCCCGTGTACTCGAGGCTGACGCGGGTCCGTTCTTGCGTGTCGAGGCCATCGGCGTCGCGCACGGCCGAGGCGAACGGTGAACCCGGGTTGATCGAACTGAAGACCTCAGTTTCGGCCTCGGTTTCGAAGAATTCGACGGCGCCGAGCCAAGAGCTCGAGTCGCTGGGGGTGAACGAAACCTGCAGCAGCGCGTTGTCCTGCTGGCGATCGATCGGATTCGGCGCCGTCCGGGTGAAGTCTTGGGTGTCGATCGTTCCCTGGTTGTCGGCCTCCGAGCCGTCGCGGCGAGTGTAGAGCAAGGACGCCTGGACCTTGTCTCCACCGAGAGCACCGGTCGCGGACAGTGACGCCTCGTCGTTGCGGCCGTCGAATCCTCCGCGCAGGCCGAGATAGCTGCGTTCGGCGCCGAGGTAGCTGCGCGGGGAGCGCGTCGTGAGCGAGACGACACCGCCCAGGGCGTCGCTGCCGTAGAGGGCCGAACCGGCGCTCCGCACGATTTCGACCGACTCGAGAGTGTCGATGTCGAGGGCGAACTGGAAGATGCTGAAGGGACCGAAGTCGAACTGCTCGGCGCTCGGCACGCCGTCGATCGTGGTCAGGACTCGGTTGCCACCGATCCCGCGGATCGTGAATCCGCTCGTGCCGAGGCGTGTCGGGTCACCCTCGACATCGACGCCCGGGACGTACCGAACGAGGTCGTCGAGACCGGTGTAGCCACGCTCCTCGATTTCTTGCTGGCCGACGACGTCGACTTGCCCCGGCGTGTCGGCGAGTGCTCGCTCGCTACGAGTCGCGGTGACGGTGACTTCCTCGAGGAAGGTTTGTGCAGGCTCGACGTTGGCATCCTCGTCGTCGCCAGGTAGATCACTGGCGACCAGGGGGTTAGCCAGGCTCAGCGGAGCCATCAGCAGGAAGAGGATGGCGGCCAGGCGACCCAGGCTACCGGCGGTGGTCGAGGAGTGAAACACGGAGTGGCGCATGAATGGGCTCCCATGCCGGAGGGCGGAGATGCTTGATTCGTTCGGGGGCGTCGCCTTATCGAGATCGATTCTCAACAAGGCGGCGAGAGAAAACCGCAGATGATCTGCGGGGAGTCGACGCATTCTTATTGAGACGGCGTCTCTTTAGTTGACTCTGAATACTGGACCGGTAGAGTCTCTTTTGTCAAGCGTGAGACCGCAGACGGAGCAAAAGGAGACTCCCACCAAGAGTGGCTTCCTCTCGATGCGGCTCAGCTACCCCGACCAGAGCACAGTGTGACCGCGTCTCGGAGTCGACGGGCCGCCATCGACCTCGAGCCAAGCATGAAATCGTGGCTCGCCGTCGGCCCGCCGCATCCCGAGATGGAGCACCGGCTCGAGCCCGCAGCGCGACCACAGGTCGAGCAGCAGGAGTGAGCTCTTGAGGCAGGCGCCGTAGCGATACGGCGGGAGCACCGGCTCGAGACGGCCGACACAGGCGGCGAGCCACAGCGGGTTGCGCAGCGAGCGCGGACGGAGCGGCGGCCGGACCCGGCGCAGCGCGTCGGCGAGCTCGTCGAGGCGCCGACGCGCGCCGACGGAGCTGTCGATCGATCCGGCGTGACCCTCGTGGCTCGCGTTGGCGGTGTTGGGGGGCGATCGGTCTGGAGATGGGAATCGATCGAGGCGAGCGAGCCGCCAGCAGGCGCGCGCGATCGCCGGCAGGGCGAGTAGGCAGAAGGCCAGCTGATGGAGTCGCTCGCCGAGGCGCGACGTGTTCACGGAGCGCTCGGGGAGCGTCGGCCTACAGTCGCCGCGTCTGCCTCTTCGGGCTCGCGCGATCGGTCGAGCTCGCTCAGGATCTCGGCCTGCATCTGGGCGAAGCGCGAGGGGCCATACAGGTCGCCGTCTTCGACTAGCGCCTGGGCATGGCATCGGCCGCAGTACGACACGTGCTCGCAGTCGCGGCAGGTGTGCAGATCGCGGCGCCTGATCGAGCGCACTTGCCGCAGCCAGGGAGAGTTCTGCCAGATGTCGCGGAACGATTGCTCCCGCAGGTTGCCGCCGGACCCGGGCAGGATATTGCAGGCCATCACGTCGCCCGATGCCGTGATGTTGCAGTAGCGGCTGGCGGCGGCGCACTGCGGTCCGTCGATGCGTGGATCCACAGCCGCGGCGTCGACGTGGCATCCGGTCGCCGGCCCGCCGCCGCCGAAGGTGGCGGCCAGGTGCTCTGCGAGCTCGGTGCGCGTGATCCGCAGGTCGATCGGCGTTCGATCGCCGTCCTTTTTGGCGACAATCGTCGGAGACGCCTGGAACTGCGCGCCGATCGACTGTGCGAAGGTGCGCACCGAGCGGACGCAGGCGGCGTTGTGGCGCATCATCGGCGTCTTGAGCAGAAGCGGGACGTTGCGCGCGCGCAGCCGTTCGATGCCGTCCAAAGTCTTGGCGTAGGACCCGGCACGTTGGGTGATCGTCTCGAAGATCTCTTCGTCCATCGAGTACAGGCTGATCTCGACCGTTGCCCACAGCTCGCGCGCGATGTCGGCGACCTCGTCGTCGACCAAAACACCGTTCGAGAAGAGACGCAGTGCGAAGCCCAGCGCGCGGGCTCGGCGGGCGATCATCGCCCAGTCGCGGCGCAAGAAGAGCTCACCGCCGGTCAAGGTGAGAAAGAGCGTCCCCATCGCGTGCAGCTCGTCGAGCAGCTCGAGAACCCGGTCTGTGCTCAGCAGATCGGGCGCCAGGAAGTCGGGGATGTAGCAGTGGACGCAGCGAAAGTTGCAGTGGTGCGTCAGCTCGATCGAGACATCGAGTGGAATGGAGCGTCGACCGGCCTCGGCCAGCAGGGTGTCGAATCCCCGGGGTTCCAGACGCGAGGCCTCTGGATCCGAGGCGAGCCGCCGGTCATCGACAATCGGCAAGCGGCTCATGCGGCCTCCCGCGTCAGCTCGTGCCAGACGTCGCGATCGGGCCGGAACTCGAGCCGCCACACCGGGACCGCACGGACCAGCCGGGTCAGCGCATCGAGCGCGCGCTCGACGGCGTCGCGGTCGGGGACCGGCCAGCTGACCTCGGTGCGCAAGGCTGCGAGCGCCTGGCGTGGGGATAGCCGATGTCGGCGATGGCTCGCTCCGTGGCGCAGCAGGTGGATGCCGGCGAGCGGGGCGCTTCCCGGACGGCCGCGCCAGAAGGGGAGGGAGTCGATCCGCGGCACGTCGCCTTGCTCGACGCGGACCGCGGTCAGCTCGTCGCACAGCGCGTGGTGGGGAAACAGGCCGGCGAGAGTGCTTTTGCCGACGCCCGAGGGGCCGGTGCAAAGCCAGCCGCGGCGATCTCCGTGGTCGCGCGCACCTCCGGGCTCGACCAGCGCCGCGCCGTGCAGGATCAGGCCGCGGCGGTGGCGGGTCCAGAGCAGCTGCAGCAGTCGATCCAGCGGCGCCAGGGCGCGGATCCCTTCGACTTCGAGATCGACCCCCGGGCGCGGCTCGAAGCGCCCGCGAAAGCCGACGCCGACGATCTCGGTGGGTGCCGCGGGATCGGTGCGGAGGGGCGCGCGCCGTGCCGCCTCGAGTGCCCGAGGCGAGGGTGTCCGCCGGTCGACGACGCGGTAGACCACGCGGAGCGAAGGTCTCTTCCGCGTCCAGCCGCGTTCCGTGCCCATCGAGAACCCGCGCCAGCGTTCCGCCGCCAGCTGCCGCCAGGCTTTGTCGCTCGACTCCACCTGTACGGCGAGGCCGCCGAAATCGAGGGTCAGCCCGTCGTCCACGTCAGCTGAACGGTGCGGAGTTGCACAGAGCGTTTTGGCCCGGGAGAAAGGCACAGCTGGCGGCGACCTGGGCGATCTCCTCTTGCCACAGGATGCGCGGTCCGGCGCCATCGGGTTCCGGGGAGCCTGATCGGGGCGTTGGTTCGACCGATTCGGAGCTCGGGTCGCGACCCTCGATCTCGAGCACGCCGAGTGCGACGAGTTGCTCGAGGAATCGCCCGACGGATTCTCGGCCCGGGATTCCATGGCCTGCGACGGCATCCTTAGGAGCACCCTTGGCGGTGCTCTCGACGACGTGCTCGATCAGTGCGTCGAGAGTCCGTGGTGCGTCGAGGTGATGCCAGAGCGCGCCGCCTACGGCGTCGAGACCGAGCATGCGATGGCCCGCCAGGTCGACGAGGATGGTCTCGTCGTCGACCTGGCGCCAGGCGGTATGGGGGGCTCGTCGAAACATGGTCTCGGGCCGTGTGGATTGCATGGCGTTCTAGGCTCAGGGAACGACCGTTCAGGGAACGATGAGGAAGCGCCCGGAGGGACCGCAGGCCGCGCTCTCGTCGTCGAGGCGCGGGGTCACTCGCCATTCACCGTAGAGACCGCTCGAGACGATCGGAGTGCCGGCGACGGGGAGCCTCAGAAGCACGCGACTGCCGAGTCCGGAGCGCTCGGCGCGAGAGACCTGGAGCGGGCGAGGGAAGCCGTCGACACGGCGCAGGGCCACGCCGTCGGTGGCGGCGGCTCCGGTCGGCGGTTGCGCAGTGGTCATGGCCGCGGTGAGCGTTTGATAGTGATGCCCTCGCGGGGTCGTGAGGTCGAGGTGTAGCACGGAGTCACCGGCGAAGTCGGCGGCGAGCTCGACCGCCAGCTGGAGATCGACCGTGTGGCGTACCGAGATGCGGCGCACCGCAGTTCCCCAAGCGCTGAGGTCACCGCTCTCGAAGTCGTCGCGGAAGAGACCGCTCGTCGGCAGTGCCTGGACGGCGACGCAGCGCGTCGCCGGGCGCTCGAGGTCGATGATGTCGTCAACTGGTGGCTTCGGTGGGCTCGGACCGGCCTTGACCTCGCCGCCGGCGTTCGCGGTGGTCGAGCTCACCGCGCCGTGCGCGACGATCGGAATGAGAAGCGCAAGCGAGGCAGCGCACCGAATCATGGCTCGGCGTGCACTGGATCGATGAGGGGTCGGCGTGATCATGGTGGAGTCTCGCACGGGTCAGGGCAGGGGCAGAGCGATCGAGTGGATGCGACCGTCCTCGGTGCCGGCGAAGGCCGTGTCGATGCGTGGGTCGACTGCGGGCGGTCCGACGGCAGCGGTGCCGACGCCAAGCGGCAGCGAGGTGCTCGAATCCAACGAGCCGTCGCCGGCGAGGGTCAGCTGGTGAAGCCGGCCGTCGCTCGAGCCGACCCAAACGTACGGCGTACCCCCAAGAGCCAATGCCACGGGGGGCGACGGTGCGGCGATGGTGGCGAGCGACCACTGCGTGGTCGAGCTGCCGCCGTCGTCACGCAACGACCAGACGGTGTTCGTCGTGCTGAACACCAGGCTGCTTGCACCGCGCGGCCACAGATAGCTCTTGATCGGCCCGTCGGCCGCGTCGAAGCGCCAGGCCTCGGCGCCGGTCAGGGCATCGAGCGCCACGACCTCTCCCGAGACCGTGCCGACGTAGACGCGCCCGCCGGCGACGGTCGCTGCGCCGTCGACGTCGCCCACCGGGGCCGACCAGGCGAGGGTGGCGCCGCCGCCGGTGAAGTCGAGACACCACACGGTGCCGGCGCTGCCGCCGGCGCGAGCGCGGCTGGTGAAGTAGACCCGCGAGGCCGCGTAGTCAAGCGCGGCGGTGCCGGAGATTGGTCCGATTCCCGAGCCGGCGCCGCCGTTGTCGAAGCGCCATTGCTCGACGCCGGTGACGGAATCCAGGGCGACCAGGGCGTTGTCGGCACCGGCGTCGCGAGTGCCGACGAGCACGAGGTCGGCCGCCCCGCCGAACGCGGCGAGGACCACCGCCGGGGCGGCTTGCACTAGGCCGCCGGTGATCGGCGTCGACCACAGCTCGGCGCCGCTGTCGGCATCCACCGCGTAGACGCGTCCGTCGTGGGCGCCGAGGAAGATCACGCGGGTCGCACCGCCGACGGTGAGCGGCACCACCGGCGGCCGGCCCTGCGCCGAGCCGTTGAGACGCCGCGGCGTCCACGACGCGGGCCAAACGCCGGCACCACCGCCGGTGTCCATCGAGTGCAGGACCCGGTCGTTCGACACCGCGTAGATCGAGCCGACGCCGGGCGGTGCCAGCGCCGACGCACCGGTGGAGTAGGCCCAGGCGGTGGGACCCGCGGTGCTGAAGGGACGGGCCGACACCGTGGTGCGTGGCGACGAGAACGTCGCGCTGCCGTCGTCGATGAACGCGGAGTAGTAGTACGTTGTTCCGTTGGTCAGCACCGAGTGGACCGCCGAGCCGTGGGCTCCGGCGCCGTCGTTCTGAGTCACCAGCAGTGTCCCGTCGCCGGGCGTGGCCGGCGGTGCCGTCGTGGACCAGCGGATCATCGTGTTGGCGTAGCTGCCTCCGGTGGGATTGAGCCACTCGACGGTGACGCTGGAGTCGCCGGCGGTGGCGGTGAGCACGTCGACGGCGGCGGGCGGCGGTGTGCAGGCGGTGCCGGGGACGCGAATCGTGACGTCGTCGACATGCCAGCCGTCGCGCCGGACGGAGATGTCGGTGCGGCCGTTCCAGGCGAAGTACATCTGCTCGCCGGCACACTCGGCGGCGAAGCCTACGGTGTCGGTACAGAACTGCGCCAGGTCGACCGTGGTGACCTGCATCGTTCCGGCGTCGTAGCCGGGCGATTTCTCGTTCGCAAAGACATCGAGGCCGCCGGCGATGTCGTTGTAGCCGGTGCCGGAAAGATAGGCCGCGGGGATGTAGTAGAAGGTGGGAAACTCGGTGGCGCTCGAGGCGTAGAGCAGCCCGCCGTCGAATCCGGCCTCGAACTCCCAGCGGTGGTAGAACTCGACCTCGACGCCGCTCGAGCCCGCGGGCACCGCGACCGCCGGCGTCAAGGCCAGTGCGTCCGAGTTGTTCGGGTAGTTGGCGGTGCAGCCGGTGCCGCCGTACCGCAGGATGTTGGGAGGGCTTTGGCCCGGACAGGCGCGGGCGCCGCGCCAGGCATTGGCGCCCGAGAAGGTTCCCGACTGCCAGCCGATCGGCAGCTGGCCGGCGGCCAGCGCGTCGAAGGTCTCGGTCAGCAGCACCACGGTGCCGCCCGAGGCGGTGCCGGAGAGCTCGGTGGTGTTCGACTCCTCGTTGCCATCGCGGCAGACTCCGCCGCCGCCGGGAGCCGTGTCTTCGGCGCGCACGACATAGAAGTAGCTGCTGCCTGGTGTCAACGCTCCGTCGTCGTAGCTGGTACCGGTGACACACGAGTCGAGCAGTGTCGCCGGACCCGGGGTGAATCCCGGGGTGGTCGAGCGGTAGACGTTGTAGACCACCGGTGCGCTACCGCACTGGTTGCTGCCGGCGTTCCATTCGAGGCGAAGGCCGCAGTTGCCGGCGGCGCCAAACGGAGTCACCGACTGCAGCCCGGCGAAGGTCGGGGGCACGGCGCAGTCGGCGAGCGCGGTCGCCGATGCCTCGTTCGAGTCGGTCGACTCGCAGAGATCGAAGGCGCGGACGACATAGAAGTAGGTCGTGCCGTCGACCACCGTGGTGTCGCTGAAACTGGTGACGCCACCGCCGACCGAACCGACTTGGGTGTAGGGGCCGCCAGAGACGGTCGCCCGGTAGATGCGATACGACGTCGGCGCGGGCGCCACCGCGGTCCACGAGAGGTCGATCCGGCCGAGTGTCGAGGCGTCGGCGGTGAGTCCGGTCGGCGCTCCCGGTGGGGTGCACGGGACGCAGAGATCCCCGCCCACGTCGCAGCTCAGGCTCTGGATGTCGAGCCAACGGACGTTGTCGAACGAGAATCCCGTGCCCGAGACGACGGCATCGGTGGCGTAGAGCACTTCCAGCACGTAGTCGCGCCCGGGCGTCAGCACCGAGAGGTCGAAGACCGCGTCGCCCCAGCTGAGGTCGGAGCCGGCCCAACCGTCGTCGCCCGAGATTCTGCACAAGCCGCCGCTGATCGTGCCGCCGATGGTGTCGTAGGTCTCGCCGGTGGGAATCAGCAGCGTGCGGCTGCCGTCGCCCTGGTCGACGGCGTGGACGTTGGCGCGGTCCCACCACGAGCCGCCCGAAAAGGCCTCGATGTCGTAGCGCACCGCGAGCGTCACCTGCGAGCTGCCGATGACGCGGAACGGCGGTGAGACGGCGCGGTCGCAGGCCTCGTCGACACCGCTCGAGGAAGCGACCGACCAGGTTCCGGAGTCGGCGCTGGCGGTGCTGCGCGCGAAGCCGCCTTCGAAGGTCCAGCCGTCTGCGTCGGTCTCGAAGTCGTCGGTGCGCGCGGCGGCCGGGGCGACATCTTGCTCGAGCGGCCCGTAGCGGAAGCTGTCGGTGGTCTGGAGGGCCATCTCGTCGGCGGTGACCGCGACGTCGAAGTCCGCCAATGCCTGGCAGGTGGCTCCGTCGACCGCGAAGTCGAAGCTTGCGCTGGCTTGCGCATTGACCGCCAGACTGGCGGCTGCGATCACCGGCATCGGGCTGGTGATGCTGATCGCCGGATCGGGGCTGGTCACCGTGAAGCGCGTGTCGGTGAGGGTGGTGTCGCCGTCGTTGTAGACGGTGATCTGTAAGCGCCCGGTATCGCAATTGTCGACAATGCCGTCGCCGTCACCGTCGGTCGGGACGGAGGTGAGAGTCACCGAGCCGCGCAGGTACTTGGCGCTCGGCGACGCGGTCGGTGACGCCGACAGACAGGTCGAGGGCGGTGAGGCGCAGCTTTCGTTGCCCGGCGGATGACGCACGATCTGGTAGTAGTAGGTCGCGCCGTTGCCGACCTCGAGATCGTCCCAGGTCGTACCGGAGAGATCGTCGGCGACCTTGGTGAAGCCGGCGTTGCAGCCGATTTCGTTGCGATAGACATCGATCGAGTCGCCGGCTGGATCGGGGGACCAGCCGAGGCGCACCAAGTTGTTGCCGGCCACCGGCGGATCGAGGGTCGGTGCGGTCGGCTGGCTGCAGCCGCGGAAGCAGACATTCCAGGCAGGATCGCTGGGACAGGCGATGCCGTGGCGGGCGAAGGCGGCGGCGAGCTGGCACGAGTGAGGCGTGCCGTTGGCCAGGTTGCCGTCGTCGTCGTCGACGAAGCGCATCGTTTTCCAGTTCGACCCGGCGTTGCAGCCGTCGGAGGTCCAGGTCGGGTTCACCCGGTTGCAGGTGAATGCCTGGTCGGCGCTCGAGCGCGACAGGTACCACAGCCGGTCGGCGACCGACCAGGCACCCGCCGTCGTGTAGGGACCGCCGGCTCCCGGGCAGTTCCAGTCGGGAAACGAGGCGGAGCGGCCGGAGCAGCCGGTCTGGAGATCGTAGGCCGCGAAGTCCCAGAGCGCGCCCGAGGAAACGTAGGACTCGCAGTGCCCTTCCTTGTCGTCCGGCTGCGGCGCGCCGAAGCCGCACGGACCGACGTAGCCACCACCCACATCGCTCGGGCAGGTGGTCTGGGTGAAGCTGGCGACGGTCATCGGGGCGTTGTTGGAGTGCTGCCCCCAGTCGATATCGCGCACGCCGTCGCACTGCGTGCACGGATTGCCGTAGCCCCCGCAGTTGCCGGCGAGGAAGCCCTGACCGATGCACGAGTCGAGAGTCTGCAGCGCTGCCGTGAAGTCGCCGTAGGTTTCGCCCGTGCCGTTTTCCACGGACGCGCCGTTGCCGTCGTTCGAGTCCATGCCGTGTCCCCACTCGTGCATCGAGACACCCGCATCCTCGCCCGTGTTGTTGCAGCCACCCCCGGAGGTGTAGAAATTGACCGTCGCGCCGTTCCAGAAGGCGTTGCAGTTGTTGTTGATGTTGACGTTGGCTTGCAGCTGCTGCTGCAGCCAAAGATTGCTCGGCAGGTAGGCGCGCCCTTTCTCCATGATCTTGTTCAGATGCCAGAACTGCTGCCGCGCCGACGGCGTGTTGTCGGCGATCCCCAGTGCCGTCGTGCAGTCTCCGGGACCGCCCGGTCCGTAGCTACCGAAGTCGATGGCGCCGAAGGCGTCGGTGCTTTGGCTGCCCGGGGCCCCCGGGCAGTTGTCGTTGATCACGACGAACGGCCCTTCATGGCGCGCGGTCTGGCCGCTGCCGTCCCAGACGTAGACTCCGGAGGTGTTGGTCGTGCCGCCGGTGGGTGTGACGGAGGTGTAGGGCCAACCCGTGGTCACCTGAGCCTGTTGCACGCCGTCGACGCGCCACGACACCGGCCAGTAGCCGCCGGTGATCTGCGGATAACGATTGACGTCGCGGAGCTCGAGAACCTCGCCGTTCGTCGCGTCGAGAAGCACCTGCCAGGTAGGATGCTCGCCCTGGCGCTGAAACCTCAGCTGCCACACGGGCAGGAGCGTGTATCCTTCGCCGACGCGGCGGAAGGCATCGCCCGTGTCGAGCAGCTGAACGAAAAGCTGCGGGCGCCCGAGAAAGGCGTCGCGGGAGGCGTCGAAGCCCTCGACATAGGCAGCGACGGCTTGGCGCGCCTCGGCGGCCCCGAGCACAGCGGCCGGCGGCTCGAGACCGGGGGGCGGCATGCGCTCGGCGCCGAATTGCACGAGGTTGCCGTGATTCACCCGGAAAAAGACGCGCGCGCCTCGAATCGGGAGACCGCTGGCGGTGAAAACGTCGAACTCAACGACGTGCAGGAAATCAGAGTAGGAGCCGGAAACGCTCCGGTCGAGGCGCAGGTCGCGTCCGTCGACGCCCAGCAGCGGCGCGATGTCGGCAGAAAATTGGTGGCTCAGGGCTTCGAGTGCCTGCAGCGTCGGGCGCACTGTGCCGTCGGCGATTGTCTCGACGGTGAGCGAGCGGTCGAGCTCTTCGATCCGAAGATCGTTTCCGGCGCCGGGCAGCCAAGGCAGGCCGGCGCCCTCGGCGATCTCGATCAGGCCGCTGCGACGGTCGATGCGTGCGGCCCAGGGCCCCCGGTCTCGCTGCGCGTCACGGAACGCGCGCCAGGCAGCTGCTCTCGTTGCCGGCAGCTCGCCCATCGTGAGGCTGAAATCAGCGGCGTCACGTGTTGGCTGAAGGCGGGTATCGACGAACTCACGGAACGAGCCGGCGGCGAGGTCGGGATCGTCCTCGGTGCGCAACAGGCCAGCCAACGGTAGTGTGAGACCCAAGGCGAGACTGACAACAAGAAGGCGGAATGAGAGAGGCATAGGTGCGCCTTGATGATCGGCCGGACTGCGAACTAGGCCCCGCCCGCTCGTCGAGTCGAGCGTCTCGCGGCCTCTCAGAAGATTGGACGGCGGGACCATTTCATGCTAGCTGGCCTTCGTGACGGGGTCAATCAGAAGAATCTGACACGCTGCGTGTCGAGCCAGAGGTGATCGGCGACCTCCGGGTGCCCCGTTCACTTTCAGAACCAATCGATTCACTTGCAGAACGAATCGATCAGAACGATTCGATGCGCAGCCGACGATCCTCGGGTGCGTCGCGGAGTGGCAGGGTGAGTTGGTCCACCGGTGTGCCGTCGACGAGGATCCTCGGACTCGAGGCCGAGCGCAGAGCTTCGGCGCCGAGCAGCGTCAGGGTTGCGAGGCCGGCGATCGCCAGCACGCGCCGCTCGGGCCAGCGGCTGGCAGCGCGCTGCATCCAGAGGCCTGCGAGCAGCAGAACCACCGGCAGAGCGACCGCACCGTGGCGCGCATAGCCGTAGAACATCGCGACGATCACGATGCGCGCACCGAGAAAGAGCAGCCATGGAATCGCTGCCGGCAGCCGCCAGGCGAGACGGAGGCCGGCGAGCGCCAGGCCGAGCCAGGCGATGCGCCAGAGGGTTGCGTCGACGCCGGTGGCGACCACCATGTCGACCCGTCGGCGCAGTCCATCGTCTCCGAGGGGCAGGGCCCAGCCGCCGAGCGTCGGCGCTGCGCCGGCCCAAGCGTGCGTCAGCTTGCTAACCACCAACCGGACGAAGCGCAGCGGGTCGTCGGCGATCGCCTCGAGGCCGAGCAGGTAGCCGCGGTTCAGGGCCTCCAGGTGGGGCGGATAGGTGAGCGCCAGATCGTCGGGTGGCAAGCCCTGGACCAGGGCGGCGGGATAGCGCTCGGTGCCACCGGCCATCGGCGGCGGCTTCTCGAGCGGTCGGCGGGAAAACCCACCGTCGGCCTCGGGATGGTTGGCCAGGAAGAAGTTCAGCCCGCCGTAGAGCGCGACGAAGGGATGCGACGATACGTGCTCCGGGCGGTAGCCGAAGGCCTGCTCGAGCAGCTCGAAGTCTTCGGCCTCGACGCGCTGACCACCCCGGATGGCGACCGTCGCGGCGACGAACAGGGCCATCGGCCGACGACAGAAGGCCGGCAGCTGCGCGACCTCCGAGCGTGCACCGGTCGACCACTCCATGAAATGCAGGGCCCGCTCGAGATCGCGATAGCTTCGATCGACCACCGGTGGCAGCAGCGGTTCGTCGTCGTTGAAGCCGCGACAATGGGCCCAGGCGTCGAGCTGCCACGGCAGCAGCACGAGGACGAACGAACCGACGATCACGGCGCCGCGCAGCGCGGTGCTCAGCCGGTCGTGGCGCAGCCAGACGGCGAGCAGCGCGCCGGTGGCGAGCACCGTGAAGAGCAAATGCTCGGCGCGCAGAAGGCAGGCCAGGGCGTGGGCGGAGCCCCAGCCGACCAGCAGTGGCGCCGCCCCCCGGGCCCGCAGAGGCTGCCACAGCGCCAGCTGCACGGACACCAGGAAGAGGTAGGGTGCCTCGCTGTTCAGCGACGTCGAGAGAATCATCAGCTGCGTCGCCGCGGCGCTGCCGACGCCGACCGTGAGGGCCGGTACCAGCCCGCAGGGGCGCGCGGCGAGAAAGAGCAGCGCGCTGGCCGCCGATCCGAGCAAGCACCAGATCAGCTTGGCGACGACGACACTGCCGCCGAGCGCGGCGAGTAGCATCGCCGTTCCCGGCGGACGCAGCGGCAGGCCGAAGGGGAAGGGGCCATCGGGCGAAGGAGCGGCGGCGTAGCGCATCCACATCTGTGCGTCGCCGCGGTAGTAGACCGAGTCGGCCCAGCCGGCGTCGGGAGTCGCCTGCCAGAACGCCAGGCGCAGAGCCAGAGCGACGAGAAACACGAGGAGCGCGATGGCGGCCGTGCCGAGAGTGCGCTCCGCTGTCGAACTCGGTGAGCTTCGTTCGCTCGCCGAGGTCACCAACGGCTCCCGCCACTCGCACCGCCGCCGCCGAAGCTCGAACCGCCGCTGGCGCCGCGCCGACTGCGGCGTCCGAAGCTCGACCCGGCACCGCCGCGACCGCTCCAGCCGAGGCTCGACGTCGTCCGCGCCCGCCGGGCCGACCGTGCGGCCTGCTCGGCGGCGCGCGCCGCCAGCAGGCGGCGATGCCGCTCGTTGGCGATGCGCTGGGCCTCCGCACGCCGCTGGCGCATCTCGTCCTCCATCATCTCTCGCGCGCGGCGAGACAGGGACGCCACTTCGTCCCAGCGCAGGGCTCTCCGCGCATCGTCGGCGCGCTGGAACAGCAGGCTCGCGGCCGACGAGTCGGGGCGGATGCCGAAGCCGAAATCGCGTCGCGCCGCCCGCTCGATCGTCCGTGCCGCCGCGGCGCGCTCGGTCTCGGCCAGGCGCACCGCCTCCATCTCGCGCTGGAAGCCCTCCTCGGCCCAGCGCACGGTCTGCGCCAGGGCCTGCACCGACTCGAGCAAGTCGTCGCCCGCCGCATCGCCGTCGGAGCTGCCGGCACGCGCCGGTTCGAGAGCGCGGGCCAGCTCGTCGAGCCGCGCGCGCGCTTCGGCGGTCGCCTCGGCGACCGGCGGCCGGTCGCGGGTCTCGCGCGCGATCTGGCGCTCGAGCGCGTCGAGCCGGCGACGCTGGTCGGCGAGCAGGGTGCGCGCCTGCTCGAAGGCGGCGGCTTCGTGCTCGGCGGCGGAGCTCGCGTCGTCCAGGCTGGCGTGGGCTGCGGCGGCTTGCGCCTCGAGTCGCGGCCAGTGCGGCTGCTCGCCGCCGGCCTCCGAGGCGACCCGGCGCAGTGTCGCCGTGGCGTCGGAGAGCGCCGCGCGCGTCGACGCCGCCACGCCCGGCCGGGCACCGAGGCGCTCGGCCTGCTCGAGAGTCGAAGTCGTGGTGGCGAGGCGCGAGCGCACGCGTTGGCGAGCCTCGTCGAGCGAGGCCGCGGCGGTGTCGATCTCGTCGAGCAGGGTCTCGCCGTCCGAAACCAGCCGGCGCAGCGTCTCGAGGTCTTCGAGCGCCGAGAGCATGCGGTCTTCGCGGTGGTCGGCGATGATGTGCTCGCGCCACGAGTCGATTTCCTGGAGCAGGGTGTCGAGCTCGACCAGGTTGTCGGCCTCGCGCGCGAAGGCATCGGGGTGGTGCTCGCGGTGCAAGGCGTCGAGCTCGGTGCGTGCCCGCGGCAGCCGTTCGGCGAGCGCCGCGGTGGCGTCGCCGAGCGCAGCGACCGCGTCGGGAACCTCCTGGCGCGCGGCGGCGCTGGCTTCGATCTGCTCCGTGAGCTGAGCGAGATCGTCCGCCAGCGCGGTGAACAGCTCGTGAGCCTCGGACTCGTCGCCGGCGACGAGCAGGGCGATGACCTGGTCCGCCTGGCGACGCGCGCGCTCGAGCCGCAGCAACGGCGCGAAGCCGGGCTCCCGGAGCGCGTGGCCGGCGGCCCGCAGCTCGTCGACGCGGGCGCCCGAGGTCGTGAGGCTCGGCACCAGCTCGCCCCGGAGGGTCTCGATCGTGTGGTTGCCGCGCCGCGCGCGCTCGGCCAACGCGTCGAGCTCCTCGGCGACCTGCTCGAGCTCGGCGGCGAGACCGACCGGGTCGCCGGGGCGTGCGACGACTTGCTCGCGGCGCTCGAGCAGGGGCTCGAGCAGCGCCGAAAGATGACCGGACGGGAGCTCGAGCGCGGCGCGTGCCTCGATCGCCTCGAGCGCCGCCGCCGCCGCGCGGTCGGCCTGTGCGGTCGCCTCGTGCCGCGCCTGCTCGGCCTGCTCGGCCTTCGCCAGCTGCGTCGCCGCGTCGGCGAAGGCTTCTTCCAGGGCGCTCGGCAGCGCCGACGCCGGCAGCGTGATTCCGGCCTCGAGCGCCAGCGGCACGGTGCGCGCCGCCGCGTCGTCGGCCAGCGGCGCCTCGGCGTCGATGTCGATCGTCTCGTCGTGCAGCAGGCGCCAGGCCTCGCGCGTGGCGGCGAGACTCCAGGTACCGGCCCCGTCGAGCGCGCGCGCGGCGCGATCGTGCTGCGCGTAGGCGGCGCTGTAGAGCAGGTAAAGACGGTTCACCGCGTGGGCCGTGGCGCGATCGAGCCCGGCGCTCTCGCCGCTCCAGCGTAGGTCGCCGGTGGCGAAGAAGAGCGGATGCCGGCGCTCGAGATCGAGCAGCCTCTCAGCGGCCCGCGCCAGCAGCTGGCGCCAGCGCTCGACCTCGTCGGCCGCCGTCTTGCGCTCGCCGCGCCGCCGGCGCCAGGCGAGCGCCGGCAGGAGCACGAGCAGCAGACCGAGGCCGAGAATGGGCAGACCGCAGCCGCCGCCCGACGAGCTCGTGCGCGGGACGCCGCGGACCGGCTCTTGCGGCGTCGATGCGGAAGGGAAGCTCGGAACCGAGGATTCGGCGGGAGCCAGCCGTTCGAGCTCGCGGTCGAACGATTCGGCGAGTGCGCACAGGCCACGGCCGATGTCGCCTTCGCGCGCCAGGGAGCCGAAGCGCGACGCGTCGATCACGCGCTGAATCCTTGCGCTCTCCATGCCGCGCCGCGCCCAGGTTTCGCCGACGTGGATCGCGACGCCGCGGTTGAGCGTCGACACGACCATCAGCACATGGTCGTCGCCGAGGCGATCGTCCCAGGAGTCGGCGAGCGCGTCGGCATACGGCACGGCGTTGCCGTCCGACGCGCTGCGCACGCCCCGCGGCGAGGTCACTTCGACCACGACGGCCCAGTACGACGCGCCGACGGAAGACGGGAACGGGTCGAGGCAGCGCCGGAGCGAATCGTAGGTCGGGCCGTCGATCGTCTGCTTGATCGCCACGCGCTGACCGGCCTCGAGGCGAGGGAAGGGATCCCAGGCTTCGGCCAGCAGGGGGTAGGCGACGAGACTGTAGGCGACGGCGACGGCTGCGCAAAGTCGTCGCATGGTCGATCTCAAGTGGGCTGTGAATCACACACGGTCGGCCCGATCATAGCGGACGCGGGCCCTCCGTCGGGGAGACGCGGTCGAGGAACGTCCCCAGCGCATCGGCACCATGACCCGCGCCCGAGGAGCTCGAAGCTTTCTCCGGCCTGCTCGGGAGTCCTGTGCGCAGGCTCCATGAACCACCCCGGCTCCTAGGCGCCGATCGGCAGCAGAGCCACGTCGAGATCGTAGCGCTCGCCGATCGCACGAGCACCGCGAGCCGACCTGCCGGCAACGCGTCGCCGGGCTCGAGCACCCATCGCCCCTAGGCCCAATACTGTTCATTTAGGTTTCAAGATGATGATTCGAGGTTCGCAGCGGCCGGGGCCTTGGGGACAGCGGTGCTTGGTCGGGAAGCCACTCATCTTCCGTTTGACGGCCCTCGGATTGCGCCGACCCCGACTGGATCCA